>WGOC01000017.1 GCA_016124235.1 bacterium
GATCTACGAGTATATCCAAGCGCACAACGAAGATCCCGCCCCCTTCATCTGGACCGCCTCGGCATTCGACATCCTTGAAAAAGTCAAACGGGGCAGAGCAAAACTGAATAATTTGCCGTCTGCTTGACGGACTACACTAGCAGCGAGCAGCTGGCCCGGAGTGCTCGCTGATCCCCTACCCTACAACGGGATTGACTTTCGCATCGGTTATCGGGAGATCGGGCATGTCCACGGAAAGGAAACAGTGGACATTCCATTTCCAAAACGCGTCCGCGATGATCTTGTCGCCAGCGGCCGAGCCCAGCCCCATCACACGCTGAAAACCAGTGGCTGGGTCAGTGTCGCATTGCGATCGAACGCCGATGTGGAACAAGCGCTCGAACTGCTGCGCTTGTCATACGAACTTGCGATTAGGAACTAAGTCTATCTGAAAACAAACGCCCGACGGTGCGAAAACCGTCGGGCGTAAAGAATTTCAGATCGCGATGCCTGGTTAATTGCGTGATCCGATGAAGAGGCGGAGCACGTACCAGAACATAAACGCGACCGACGCAAACAATTCCAACGCGGCGGCGACGTACCGATCTTCCGAATAGTGGTGAAGAACGTTGGACGTATCATACAACACAGCCGCACCAGCCAGACCGATCATTCCCACGCTGAACCAAGTGCCCAGCTGCATTCCAAAAAGTGCCGCGGCTACAATCGCGATAATCGCCAGTATGCCTCCCCAGCAAAGGATCCCACGCAGAAACGAAAAGTCTCTGCGCGTGAAGAACACAACGGCGGTGAGCCCGGCAAAACCGAGAAACGTCACCAGGGCCGCGCTGGAAATCGCGCCCGGAGCAAAGTTGTCAGCGATGAACAGTAGCGGCACAAACAAAAGAGCCTCCGCGACCACATAACCGGCGAGCATGCCAGTCAACCTTCACCAGGGAACTTTTGACTGGCATAACGTCGGGTCGCGATCTCAAATTTCGTAAAGAACGCATGTCCGCGACTGATCCCTTCGAGCACCCGATCCACATCTTTCATCACTCGTTTAGCCAGGGCGGCGGAGTGGAACGCTACAGTCGCGAGTTCGCCAATGAACTGGTGCGGCGGGGGCGCCAGGTAAGATTTCACGCGCGCCGCATTGACGATCGAATTTCGATTCCGCCCGGGCTCAAGGTCGAACCGGTTCGCAGTGGCACGTTTCCCCGCAAGATGCGCGACTTCTACTACCATCGCGCAATCCGGCGTTTGGGCGCCGACCTGCCCGGAACTCAGTTCGCGATGACTCGAGTACCTGCGCGGCACGGAGAGATCTGCGGAGGTACACATCGCGGCTATTTGAGCCGTGCCCGGAAATTCGTCGGCTTGTTTGATCGACTGCAGATCTGGATGGAGATGCAGAGCTACCACTTTACCCGCCGGATGATTTCGCATTCGCATCTCTGCGCGAATGAACTTCGACAACTTTACCAACTCCCTTCCGAAAAAATCGTTACGATCCATCCGCCAGCTGATGTGCAACGGTTCAAAGTTCCCACCGACGAACGACGCGCGCTTGCCCGACAGCAGCTCGGTTTGCCACAGGACAAAATCGTTTTGGCGTTTCCTTCAAGCGGACACAAGCGCAAGGGACTTTATCCATTGATCGATGCGTGTCGGGAATTTGGTGCCGACGTCGTTCTGGCGGTTACGGGCAAACCGCCCGGCCGCGTGCCCGATTTCGTCCGGCATCTCGGTTACGTCGACGACATTGCCGATGTTTATATCGCCGCCGACTTCACTGCGATGGCTTCGTACTATGAACCCTTTGGACAAGTGGGTGTCGAATCGATCCTCTGCGGCACGCGCTTGCTCTTCGAGGAAGCGATGGGTTGTCTGGAAGTGATCAAGGATGGCGCTGCGTTCACGTTCAACGTGTGGCAACCCAACACGATTCGCCGGGCCATCTCGGAGGCCATCGAACTCGCCAAGACAAATCAACATCGGCTCGAAGATCCGGCGGCCCATCTATCGTACGATCCCTCGGTCGAACACCATGTGACGCAGGTCATGGCCGTCCTTGAAAAGCCGAAAGCGTAATTCAGCGGATCAGCCCACACCTTCTCCCGAACACCGATCCAACCGGAATTGCGCAGTTCAAAACCGCATTTGTTATCGCGCGTGATATTACCAAGCAACTCTTGCATTCCCCCGCGTATCGCTTCATCCTCACGATGGTTTCTGTTCGCTACATGACGACGGATGTCGTCAAGTTCTGAAACGGGCACGGCGACGTTATTTGCCGAAAGCCACGCGGAACGCACGAATTGCTTCCGCCCAACAACACAGCACACGCTGCATGAGCAACGAAGTCAAAGACGCAGACTTGAATCTGGACCTGGCCTTTTTACCCGCCTGGGCCCAGGAATCACCGGAAATCAATCGTTACGCCAATTACGAAGGCGAACGCGAAGGCCGCCGTGGCGGTGGGGGTCGAGGCCCCAGAAGAGATCGTCCCCCGGGCGATCGGCCGCGCGGGCCCCGCCTGCCGCGCGATCAACGCCGGGATAATGACGGACCTCGCGGAAAGCGCGGAAAATTCAGCAAAGGTGGGCGGCCCCCTTTCGAGCAGCGGCAGGAACTGCCACCGCTGGACGTCGATATTAACGTGTCACCCGAAGCGAAAGGCGTCGATTCGCTCACGCGCCAAATCCGAATCACCGGCCGGGCGTATCCGCTTTTCGACATCGCTCGACTCATTTTGCAAAAGGACGATCGGTTTGGGATCGAACTGCGCGCCAAAAAACCAGCTGACGGCAAACCGGCGCAAGCGCTGTTCGTTTGCGCACTCGACGATACCGTCTGGTTGACGGAAGACGAAACGATCAATCACGTCCTGGAGAAGCATTTCGATACCTTTTACCAAACGGAAAAGACGCCCACCGACCCACCAAAGGGCACGTACACTTTCGTGGCCCAATGTGGCATGAGCGGCGTGATCCTTGGTCCACCCAATTATCACGATTATCAAACGAAATTGCACAAGCTGCATCAGGAGCGCTTCGCCAACATGCCGTTTGAGCGATTCCGTTCGCGCGTCAAGATTGTGCGCGATGAAGAAGTCGTGAAAAAATGGATTGAAGAACAGAGCTTCAAAACTGAATACGTCGCGCTCAATGTCCCCGAGCCGCTCAAGCTCCAAAGCTGGAACGAGGTGCGCGACCACTTCCGATCGGTGCATTTCCCAAATATCATCAAAGCGGTGGAACAACACCTGTTGCCCGCCGCCAATGCCCGCCGCTCCGGCTCGCGGTTGCTGCAACGTCACGTCGCTCACGAGATCGATCAGCAACGCCGGTTTCCGCTCAAGATGGCCACGGGTTTGAGCCAGCAATTTGCCTCCCGCGGTCTGCAGTTTTTCAAGGTCAACAAGACGATCGTGCATGTGTCGGTGGCACGTCCACACTTCCTCGACATCGAGACGGAACCCGTTTCCGAAGGCGTAAAAAAGATCGTTCAGTTTGTAAACGAACACCCGCGCTGCACGGTCAAGGACTTGGTGGACGCCTTGGCTCCCGCTTCTGCGATCGAAGCGCAGACATCGGCGGCTCCGGCTGTTCCTGATTCGACCGCAACGACAGCCACCACGGACGCGGCCCCAACGGAACTTGGCGCCGACTCCAAGGCACCGGAACATCACCAACCCACCCCGCAACAGAACGCAGTGCTCGCGGACCTTCACTGGTTGGTCCATTCCGGGCATGTAATTGAATTCGCCAGCGGTGAATTGGAGACGGCAAAAAAGCCACTGCCAAAACCGCAGCCCGCGCCGAAGAAAAAAGAGAAAGTCGAAAAGGCCGCAGAGCAGCCGGCATCGCCTTCACCGACAGCCGGTGAAGTGACTCCGGGTCCGGAAACGAATACACCGGCAAACGAAGCATCTACTGCGGAATCAACACCAACGGCATCTATCGACCAGCCGGCCGAACCGCCAACTCCTTCAAACAATGAAGTGCCTGCTGCGGAAGCAATCACTCCTGAAATAGCAAAACCTGCCGCATCAACAGCGCCGTCAATCACCGCAAGCAACTCGACTGAAACCGCGAGTTCTGCCCAGCCCGCCACCTCAGAATCACCAGCTCAACCAGAAAAGAAGGAACCGGAGGCGTCGGCATAGTCGAACCACTGATTTTGGAATACGCCAAGGGCGGCCACCAAGGCCGCCCTTTTCATTTCGCAAACGCGGTTGTTTGGGTTTTATCAACTCGGCGACGGTCCCCTTCAAGCGCGAATGCGGGTCGCGTGCGGATTGAAGGTTGGCCGTGCGAGCGTCCTGCGTGGCGCCCCCATCAACCGAGCATGTCTGGCCGACGAACCAGCGCTCTCGTTCAGTGGAGTTTCGATGATGTGGCCATCGCGAGCGATCTTTGCGTTGGCCGCAGTGGCATTGGCATAAGGCAAATACTCCGGAGCGACGTCGGAATGCATCAGCTCATCCGCAGCCTGCTCGCGGTCGATATGATGGTCGCCACCGTCCAAGGCAAACGGAGGAACGCACGCCTGTCCGCTGAGCGGATCACTGGCCCGACCACGCATTCCCGGGAACATGACGGTGGTGCTAAAGCCCACCACCGAACGACCTGGCCATCGATACGATAACTGGATCAACAGCCGGCTGCCTTGAGGCCCGGCCGCGGTGTTGCACGCCACAATTAAAATCGTCGACGCCGGGAATTCAGTCGGCGCAGCGGCGAAAGGGGGCCGTTCCAGTGGGTTGACGGCTTGATGCGCTTCTGAAGCCGTCATCAGACCAATTTGCCGAAGGGCCTCGCCGTGGCGATCCAAATTCCGAGCCGTGATCGCAAGGTCGCTCCTTACTCCGGCGGGATAAAACCGACCGGCGCTCCCATGACAATCGATCGCCAAAGTTTGAATCTCACCACGCTGCAAGCGGCGTGGTTCGCGCTGGATGAAATCTGGCAGCTCGAGATTTGAAAGGCGATCCGCGAGATCTTCCAGACTCGCAAACGGCAGGGCGAGATGCCACTGCTGATCCCGGAGCCACGGCGCGCTTGCATCGCCCATGCGGGTTGCCGATGCACTGCCGTCCGAGCACACCGGCGTCCTTTCATAACCGGGAATGCTTGGCAGACTTGCTTGCCAGGCCCAGATGTTGATCGCGCGCATGATGGTTGAGCAAAGCTCGCTGGCTTTAACTAAGGTCAACGCTATTCGATGGTCCAAGGCAAGCGCAAGCGGCAACCCTTGTTTCCGAGGCCAAGGTCATACGAAAATCGTAATTGCGCGGGACGAATTGCTACGGCAATGCGTATCGGCTTAGACTGCGCTCGTGGCCGATTTTCTCGCCAAGTTATCGCAAGTGATCGTGGATGAACGACTGATTCCGCGGCGCAGCTCCATTCTGCTCGCCGTGTCCGGGGGCCTCGATTCCATGACGTTGCTCAGCGCACTGGCACAACTTCAACCGCGATTCAGCTGGCAGCTCCATGTCGCTCATTTCAATCATCATTTGCGACGTCGCGCAGCGGATGCCGATCAGCGGTTCGTTGAGCGGCAGTGCAAAAAATTGAAGATTCCCTGCTCGGTTGGCCACTGGGATTCCGAAGCCAAAGCAGCCGCTATCAAAAAGCATGGCGTTGAACACGCAGCACGCGAGGCTCGTTTGCACTTTTTGAATTCGACCGCCACCCGGCTAAGCATTCGCCGGGTGATCATGGCCCACCACGCCGACGACCAGGTGGAGTTGTTCTTTGTGCGATTGTTGCGCGGCGCCGGCAGCAAAGGACTTGGCGGCATGAGTTCGCGATCGCAAGTTTCCCCGCTGAAAGGCGTCACAGTCGTTCGTCCGTTGCTCCGGTTCACGCGATGTGAATTGCAAGATTGGGCCACAAAGAATGACGTGCGATTTCGAGAAGACGCAACCAATGCAGATTCCCGTTATCTTCGAAACCGCGTTCGGCATGAACTACTACCTTTCCTCCAGCAGCGTTTCTCGATCACCACCAAGGAAAATATTCTGCGGACAATGCAGATCTTGAGTGACGAATCAGACTGGTTGCGCGCCGAAGCTCGAAAGCATTTGGCGTCACGATCGCGGTCGTTCGCCAATTTCGAAACGCTGCATCCCGCATTGCAGCGGCAAATGCTGGTGCTCCAACTCGAAAAGTTGGAACTCCATTTCGACGCCGCGCTGGTTGAGCGGCTTCGCCAGTGTGCCGACGTCCAAATCAATTCGCCGGGCAATTGCTTCATCTCCCGCGATCACCGAGGGCGGATCCAGATTCATCAAATGGATGCTGACCGCCCGTCCGGCCAGGTCCGCACAATTTCGTTGTCGGCCAGGCATGGCAATCATCGCATCGAGAACATCATGTTGGACTGGTCAAAGACCCGTTCGAAAAGCCAACTGGAATTTGGTGCTGGCCGGGAATTCTTTGATGCTGCAGCGATTGGCACAACCGTCACAATTCGACACTGGCGACCGGGCGATCGATTCCAACCAATCGGCATGAGTCAGGGCGTCAAAGTGCAGAACCTCTTCACCAACGCAAAGGTCCCGCGTAACAAACGGCACAAGCGATTGCTGGCCACAACCGCTATGGGCGAAATATTCTGGGTCGAAGGATTGCGCATCGGTGAACGATTCAAAGTGACTTCGCAAACCAAAACGTGTCTGGTATGGTGCTGGCGCGAAGTGTCGTAAAACGGTCAAAGAATTGCTGCCGGCAGGCTCGCGAAAGTCCCCAACTGCCCCATGAAATCGAGATTATTGCAGTTACCGCCCCTCAAAGTGAAACCACGAAAATTAAAGAACATTCATACAGTTGCAATCCTCGCCGTTCTGCTGACGACCTGCCTGACGTCAGCATTCGGCCAAACAGGCGTGGTCCGCTTCAAGCAATCGGCCGTCACCGTGTCGGAAGGCATTGGCGTGGCCCTCATTGATCTGGAACGCACCGGCGCGGATGCCGGCACCCAGATCTCCTTTCAGACCGAAGCAATTTCCGCAGTCGAAGGCGTCGACTATTTTCCGGTGTCGGAAACCTACTCCTTTGCGGGAACCGAGACATCGGTTTCCATCGCCGTCCAGATCTACGACAATACCCAGAAGCAAGGCGACCGACAGTTCAAATTGACTCTGAGCAATCCGGTCGACCTCACCATCGACACGCCATCCGAAGTCACCATCACGATTGCGGACAACGACGAACTCACTGTTCCCGGATTCGGAGCGGCCGGAACCAACATCTTTCAAGGCATTTACGCGTTGGGCACCAACTCGACCGGTTCCATCATCGCCGGAGGAGTCTTTCGCACGTTCAACGGAACTCTTCGAAAAAACCTCGCCCGCGTGCTGCCAAGCGGTGAATTGGATCCGAGCTTCACGCCGGGTTCTGGTCCGGACCGTCAGGTCTGGGCGCTTGCCGTGCAACCGGATGATCACATTCTAATCAGTGGCGATTTTCAAAACATTGACGTGATACCGCGCAATCGAATCGCGCGGTTGACGGACACCGGAACCGTCGATGCGAGCTTCAATCCAGGCACCGGCGCCGATAATCAAGTCAGCTCCATCGAATTGCAGAGCAACGGCCAGATTTTGATCGCGGGACAATTCGCCAACTACAATGGCACCCCACGCTCCGATGTCGCTCTGCTGAACAGCAGCGGCACACTTGACCTGTCATTCAATGCCGTGACGCCCGATTCCTTTTTTGGCAGCACGGCCCGGCGCCAAGGTGATCACTTCCTCGTTGGAGGTTTTGTGTATGGCACCGGTGCGAACGTCACGAACAGCTTGATGCGTTTTGACTCAGCCGGTAATCGCGACACCGGCTTTCAGGTTTCTGTCGGCGATATCTTTTACAATCAGGTTTACGACATTCTCGTCCTGCCTGATCAGAAGATCCTGATCTGCGGAAATTTTCTTGGCGTCAATGGCATGAACAGCAGTGGAATCGCTCGCTTGAATTCGAATGGATCTTTTGATTCAAGCTTCGATGTCGGGACTGGAGCCGACGACACGGTTCTCCACATGCAACGGCAAACGGATGGCAAAATTCTGGTCGCCGGCGTATTCACCACTTTCGATGGCCAACCTCGCTCAAGCATTGCGCGCCTGAACGAGAATGGTTCATTGGACACCAGTTTCGATCCGGGCGCCGGAGCCGACGATTTTGTGTACGACGCGCTGCCTCTGGCCGATGGCGGCACTTTGGCCGGCGGTGCTTTTGACAGTTTCGACGGTTACGATCGTTTTCGCCTGGCCGAGCTCGATGCGAATGGCGCACTTCGAACGAACCCCATCTCGATCAGCAGTTACCAATTGGAAGCCGGCCAAAATCTACGATTGAATTTAAAAGTGGAGCCAGGTCGAAGATTCCGAATTCTGTCGGCCCCGACCTTGGCCGGATGGAATCCGATCATAACCAACAGCACGGCTCGTAGTAGTTATGAAGCGGTCCTTCCCGCGAGTTCGGACCACGATTTCTTCAGAATTGAGCAGGCGTTCGATACTCCGTGACCTAAATCCGCGAGAATCGTTAATCGCAATACATCACGCTGGCAGCTCCATGGTGACGGTCGTCATCATCATGGGCTCACTCTGCACGCTAAACTTGCCACCGTGTAATTCCGCCAACCGCTTGGCGATGATCAACCCCAGACCGGCTCCCTGTTGCTCGTAGTATTTACGGTCAAACTGCATGTGGGCGCCTACTCGCGTGATTTGATCCGGTGAGAAGCCACGCCCCTGATCGCTGATGCGCAAATGCAGTTTGCTGTCCTGGTTGAACGCCTCCACCGACACTGCCTGTCCCGCGGTTGAGAACTTGAACGCATTATCGAGCAGTTCGGTGAAAATCTTTTTGAAATGCTCGGAAGGCACAGCACACGTGACGGGCAACATGTTCATTTGCAGGTCACCTTCGCGATTGCGCGATGTGGCCACTTCCGCGGCCCAGCCGTTGAGCACACCCTCGACTTTGACCGAGTCCCCCAGGCGGAGTTTCGCTTCCTGATCGGGATCACGAACCATCAGTTCGATCTGCGAGTAGACGAGGAAGTTTTCAATCAGCCGGTGCAGGCGATTGGCAGACTGATGAATGAACTGAAGATTCTCCCGCACCTCGTCCTGGGTCATCGATTCACCATCCTCCAGGAGCATCGAGGAAAGCCCTAGGATGCCATTCAATGGGGTGCGAAGTTCATGCGGCAGGGCCATGGTAATGTTGCCCCGCAATTCCTCGAGTCGTTGATCGGCCTGGCGTTTAATGGTCGCCTGTTTTTCAAACTGGGCGGTGACTGAAGCAATCAGTTCCTGAATGCTGAAGGGCTTGGTCAGATAATCGTCCGCGCCAAGCTCCATGCCGCGCCGGATGTTTACACGTTCGGCCGCGCCGGTCAGAAAAATGAAGGGCATCGTGGACATCGAGCCTTCCGAACGAATCGCCTCCAGCACGCCGTAACCATCCATGCGTGGCATGTGGATATCGCAAATCACCAGGTCAGGATGGTGCCGTCGCGCCGCCTCCACACCCGCCAGGCCGTCGTCCGCGGAGACGCACTCGTAGCTCTGCGTCGCCAGTGTGTCGACGATAAGATCACGCATTGCAGGCGTGTCTTCGATGACGAGGATTTTTTTCATGCCCGGCGGTCTGACCTGTTCCTCCAGCTGAAATCCGCCACCAATGAGATTTCACACATTTCCAGGCGGCGGGCCGGGAACAACGAGATTGTTATCGAAGGACCCCGTCCTTGGCAACGGGATTGGCGCTATTGATCGCGAATGGTCGCACTCAATTGTTCACGCAACGCGTTTACCACCCTGGCATGGCTGGCGTTGGCTTCGTCGTCTTTTAACGTGCGTTCGCCGTGCCGATATGTAAACGCGTAGGCCAGACTCTTTGATCCTTCGGCGATATTCTTGCCACGAAATACATCAAACAATTCAACCCCTTCGAGGAATTCGGCCTTCGACCGCTTCACGGTTTGGAGGACTTGTTCGTGCGTCACCGTCTCGGGAACGATCATGGCCACATCACGGGAAATGGAAGGAAATGCCGGCAATGATTTGAAGTTGCCCGTCGTGCCGCGACGCGCCAGAACCTGATCAAGATCGAACTCCGCCAGAAACACCGCACCTTTCAGGTCAAGCTGCTTGCCGATCAACGGCGAAAGTTGCCCCATCTCACCGATCCACAGTTTACCGCCCAATTTGATCTCGGCACTTTCGACAAAAAGGTGGGTCGGTTCACCCCGTCGTTGAAAGGCAAGACCGCGTAAACCCAGCCGCTCGGTCAGTTCTTCAACGATCCCCTTGAGGTCGCTCACATCCACCAACTCACGATTGCCGGACCAGAAACCCGGTTGGCGAGCGCCGGTCATCGCGATAGCCAACCGCCGTTCTTCGACCAGCTTCCCCTGCCGCTTGAGAAACACGCGACCAATCTCAAACAGAGCCACGTCATGTTCTTTTCGATGCGCGTTGTGCCGCAGCATTTCGAGCAATCCGGGAAGCAGACTCGGGCGCAGGACATTCATATCGCTGCTCAATGGATTGGCGAGGCGAACCACCACATCGGACGCTGTCGACTGCCCGGCCGCCGAATCGGCGATCAAGGTTTGCCCCTGCGCTTCGTCGAGACCCAGGCTGGTCAGGATTCGCCGCACGTCGCTGTGTTGATCAAAAACCCCATCGAATGCATTCGTGCCGAGAGCGCCTCGCGGCGGCGTGGCGGGAATGCGGTCGACGCCGTAAAGCCGCGCAATTTCCTCGATCAAATCCGCTTCGCGTTTCAAATCCACCCGCCAGGTCGGAACGCTGAATGTTGCGTTGTCGCCCGAATCGTCGCCCACCCGTTTGAGTTCGAGTTTCGCGAGAAATCCCACTTGATCTTCGCCCGGCACCTCGATGCCCAACAGACTGTTCGTCCGCTCGAAACGCAGGGAAATGGTCTTCTCTTTTGGCGGAGTGGGCCAGGCATCAACCAAACCGGAAAGCAACTGCCCGCCGGCCGTCTGTAAAATCAATTGTGCCGCCCGCTGGCTGGCCCAATCACATACGCCGATGTCGGCACCGCGTTCAAACCGGTAAGAAGCGTCGGTTCGTTGACCAAGTTTCTTTGAGGTCCGGCGGACGTTCGTCGGCGCGAAGTAAGCACTCTCGAGCAGAACGTCGACGGTCTGGTCATTGATCTCGGTGTTCAAACCGCCCATCACACCAGCCAGCGCAATGCCCTTTTGTTCATCAGCAATCAACAAGGCTTCACGGTCGAGTTCGTGTTCATTGCCATCGAGGGTTGTAAACTTTTCGCCGTCCGTTGCCCGGCGAATCACGACAGTCGGTTTGCCGTCGGCTCCCTTTCCGATCAAGTGGTAATCGAACGCGTGCAACGGTTGACCGCTTTCCAGCATCACGTAATTGGTGACATCGACGACGTTGCTGATGCTACGGATGCCGACCTTTTCGAGCGCTTCACGAAGCCAGGCCGGACTCGGTCCGATCTTCACGCCCTTGATCACCCGCGCGGTGTAACGCGGGCAAAGCTCCGCGTCGTCAATTCGAACGGCCACCGCGTCCGCCGCACTTTCGCCAGCTTCGGTCACTTCAACACCGGGAATCTTCAACGGGTTTCCAGTCACGGCCGCGATCTCTCGGGCGATGCCGATCACGCTGTTCAAGTCCGGCCGATTGGGCGTGACTTCCAGATCATAAACGACGTCGGAACCGGTCCTGCCAAGGTACTCGGCGAAGGGCTGGCCCACCTTTGCCTCCGGCGAAAGGATCAACAACCCATCCACTTCGTCCGACAATCCTAGCTCCTGGGGCGCACACATCATCCCGTGCGATTCCACACCGCGGATCTTGCCGACCTTGATTGTGAAAGGCTCCTTTTCGCCGGGCTTGGGCGGGAGCGAGGCGCCGGGCAAAATCAACGGAACCTTGTCACCAGCCTTGAAGTTTTGCGCACCGCAAACGATCTGGCGTTCACCTTGTCCGTCGTTCACCCGGCAGAGCGAGAGCTTGTCCGCGTTCGGGTGCTTGTCCTTGGTGATGACCTGGGCAACGACGATGCCGTCGAACTCACCACCGCGCTTTTCAACGCCCTCGACCTCAAGGCCGAGCATGGTAAGGCGTTCGCTAAGTTCGTCCGGTGACCAGTCGAAATCGACGTATTGTTTGAGCCAGTTCAGCGTGACTTTCATACGGCAAATGAGCGCGGAAGATACTGACCGCCCGAGCGCCTGCCCAGCTTTGATTTGCAAATCACCGTGACCGGACCAACCAGTAATTGGCAGTCAAACGATCCAAGCGGCCGCCGACCAAAAAGCCCAACTCGGAAGAGCTTCCTACCGGGCCTTTTCCGACATTCTCATATGGAATCGTCGCCTACTTTACACGTTTGATGGGCATGCCGCCTTCCCCGACGGAGAGTGTTCCGCTTTGGCCGGACTCATCGAACTCGATCTGCACATCGGTCGTTTTGGCGAAGAAATGCGTGGGCGATTCAGCGAACATCAGAAACTTCGCGCCACTGAAGGACACCGCCAGTTGGCCGTTGGCCGCCCGACGAACCGTGACGATATCGCCGCCCCGATCAAATTCACCGACGTAACGATCGAGCACGCTTTCCGCGAGGTAGTATTCATGCTTGCCGGACTTGTCGAGTGGCCGCACCCATACGTTGCGATAACGAACCGGGTTCCCGTGATCCTGGAAGGCGATCGGGAGTTTTTCCGGTTGCACCGGATACGGCGCGCGTTGCAGCCAGGAAGTCGGGCCGGTCAATTCCACGTTGTTCTGCACCAACACGCCGTTGTGAAAAACCGTGACGTGCGCCTTCGATTGAAGCACTCCGTCCTGGTCAAACTTCGGCGCCGTCCAAATGATGTCATAGTATTGCCATTGGCCCGGCGCACGCGAGGCGTTCACCAACGGCGGATACTGGCCATAAACCGAAGCAGCCGAGCCATCCGAATAAGTGCGGCTCCCATACGAATCCAGCACCTGGATCTCGTAGCTTCCCATTCCGAAAAAGACGCCGCTGTTGCCGCGTCCCTGCCCTTCACCATGTGGTGGATTCGGAGTGGCCCATTCCACGTGAAACTGGCAGTCGCCAAACGATTCGAGCGTGCGGACGTAGCCGCTGCCCGGCACGCATTCCATCGCACCATCCTTGATCACCCATTGAGTCGGGCTGCCATCCATGGCCACCCATTTGGAAATGTCGTGGCCGTCAAAAAGTACAACCGCGTCAGAGGGCGGTCGCCCCGGCTGCTCCTGCGTACTAAATGTTCCCGGATCCACGACCGGCGGCGCCGGACGATCGCGATCGTGATCGAGCCAGTGGGGATCGGGTTGGGCGAATAGATTGGTCTGCGCCAGCAGCCCTATCAATCCCAGCGAAGCGATGATTGAAGACAAAAAGCAAATGCGTGAGCGGTCAAATTCTTTCATAAGCACGGTGAAGAATTTGTGCCCTTTTTATAGTTTCTAATCAAGTCTTCGAGCGCGCGCTCGGTAGAATTTCAAAACCTCAAAACGCCCGCGCGGCGGCACTCCAATGAAGCATCAAAGCGATCGGCGAGCTCTACAAAGCAGGGTAGGCTCCTCCGGACCGTTGGAGAAACCGGATCCGCGTCGCTTTGGGAACTTTGGCAAAATGGGTGAGCGATTCCGCAAGTAATTGCCCAAAAGTCATTCGGTCGGAATTCTTTAGCCGAACCCCGGCAAACGGCTTCTAACGAATGTAATCGAGCAGCGACTGATTGAGGATCGTGCCGGCGCTTTGGATCGCGGCCTGGTAAGCGTTTTGCGTCTGATTCAATCGCACCAGCGTTTGCGACAGATCCGCGTCCGCTTCCTTGGAAACGAGCTTTTCCACAGACTGCGCTCGGGTGTTGGAAATACTCGAAGCTGCCTCGAGTCGCGCCTGCACCGCACCGATGTTGCCGTATTGAATCAAAAAGTTTTCCTCATCCTTACCGAGGTTCTTTGAATCGGTGTTGGCTATAGTGTCCGTATTTCCCGCGCGCAGATTGTCCCGCAACGCAATGAGGTGATTGAAGAAATCCGCGCCCGACCGGCTGTCCGTGATCAAGCCACGTGGCCCCGATCCCGAAGTGTTCTCGCCGATCGTCATGCTTGAGATCGTCACGCCTTCAGCGATTTCAGCGGATGCGACCTGGTCATTTCCCTGGTAGGTGACGGAAGTCACATTGCCATCGGCATCCTTAACGGCGACGTACGGCGGCGTGTCGCTCTTCGTGCCCGAAAAAAGATAATCACCGTTGTGCTGGGTGTTGACGTCTTGAATGCCCTGCTGCAGCAGTTGCTCCACCTGCGTTGCGTAGGTGTTTAGTTCCTCCTGAGATTTGGTCCCGTCCGCGAGGGTCGCGATCTCTCCCGCCCGATCCAGCAACCCTTTGATGTCGTGAACGGCGCCGTAACTGATTTGGGAATAATCGTGCAGTCGTTGAATATTGCTTTGGTACTGGCTGATCGCGCCCGCTTCGCTTTGCAACCCCAACACGCGACGCATGGCGGTGGGATCGTCCTCCGGCAACTGAATCCGCTGTCCGGTGGCGGCCTGGTTTTGCAGGCGGTTCTGGCGTTGGGCCAATTGGCCAAGCTGGTTGACCAGCAGGTCCGGAAAAGTGTTTGAGGTAACGCGCATGAGTTGGTTCAGGTTCGATCGAACTAACGTTTCATGTTCAACACCGTGTCGAGCATCGTATCGACGGTTGAAATCAACCGCGCCGATGCCTGATATGCCCGTTGAAATTGCATCAGGTTGGTCATTTCCTCGTCGAGTGACACGCCGCTGATGGAGTCCCGCTGGCTGCGAATCATGCTCTCGACGATGTTCTGGTTGCCGAGTTGGTCATTCACTAGGCTCAGGTTTTGCCCGAGCGTCGCGACGGATTGACTGTAATTCTCGCTGAGCGTCTGGCCGGACAAGGCGGCGAGTTTCTTGTTCGCCAATTGCGCCACCGAGACGGCGATTGAGTTGTCACCGACAGCCCCCGGATCTGCGCTCACTTGCATCTTGGACGGATCATTCAACAGATCGCTGTTCACGCCGATGTCACCCGCGTTCGTGCCGGTGAAGAAGTTCTGTCCCGTGGCGCCGTTCAACGAATAGCCCGCCTGGTAAATCGAGTTAACCTCGGTGATCAACTGCGCCGCCATGTTGTTGATGTTGTCGCGCAGCGACTGGACGCCGCCGTCCCGGGCGCTGATCGTGCCGGCGATACTGCCGCCCGTGATGTTCAATGGCGTGCCGGCCGTTTGCAGCTGCACAAACGTGCTGCCGGTACCGTCGTCATAGTTTTGCAGCGTGTCCATCACGTTGCTCTCGGACACGAGAAGATTCCCGTCGATCGAGAGATTAATCGCACCGCTGGCTTGCTCGCTTTGTTGCACATTTACGAGCTTTGAAAGGTCTTCAATTCGCGCCAGGCGTGTGTCCCGCAAATCGTTCGCCGAACCGGGATTCGACTGCTCCGTCTGGGCGATCTGGTCATTGAGTTGGGCAATCTCCTTCAACAACGTGTTGGCGCGGTCCACATCACTTTGCACAGAGTCATTCAATGACGAATGCAAGTCCGCCAGCCGCCGGTCCACCTGGTTGAACTGTGTGGTCATGCTCTGCGCCTTGAGAATCAACACCTGCCGCTCAGCCAACGATGACGGATCAGTGGAAAGACTCTGCCAGGCCGAGAACATCCCATTCAAATAATCGGCGATGCCATTTTGGCCGCCGACACCCTGCGCTGCGGCCGCGCCCTCCGCGCCGGTCGCCGTGCGATCAATCTGTTGTCCCAGATCCGCCTGGGCATACTGAAAAGCCTGCTGCTGCGATTCGAGTGAGCCGGTAACACTGATTTCCGAAGCGAGCTGACGGTCCACCA
Source organism: bacterium (assembly GCA_016124235.1). Lineage (GTDB taxonomy): Bacteria > Verrucomicrobiota > Verrucomicrobiia > Limisphaerales > RI-55 > RI-55. The sequence goes on from WGOC01000017.1 coordinate 15,910, forward strand.
GCGCGTTGCGGATCTGGCGGATTGCCACCGTTTCGGCACCGGTTCCCTGTGGACCGATTGGATCCGGAATCGTTCCGGCCGCCTGGATGATGATGCGTTGGCGCGCGTATGCCGGGTTGTTGACGTTCGCCAGGTTGTGACCGGACACTTCAACGCCCTGCTGCTGCGTCTGCAGCGAGCGAGCGCCCAGGTTCAATGTGCCAAACAGTCCAAGCATGTGATCGTGGGTTGAGTTGGATCAGCCAACGGCTTCGTAAATCGTGTGTTGGGGCAGATTGCCGCCCCGCATCTGGCCATCTCCGGAATATGTCGCCGAGCGGGTCGTGGGAAATAGTGAACCGATCAAGCGCTGCATCAGTTCCAATGAACGATTCAGGAGAATGTGATTCTGCCGCGCGCGCTGCCGAACGCGAACCAGCAATTCATTATTCTCCTCGACCAGCGCCACGACCAGGATGGCGTGGTTGGCGGGCAATCGCCCTTTCAGTTCGTCGATCGTGGCGTTCGCCGGCAGCCCGGCGAGGACGGCCACCTGGCGTTGGCATTCTTCACGACGCTTCCGCGCCTGGGTGACGACTTCACTTTGGAAATTAATGGAGTCGACGGTCTGGAGCAATTCCGCGGAACCGCGGGCCACCACCAACTCCTGCTCGCGATCGAGCAGTGCCAGCATTTCGCCGTATTGCGCCAATTCCTCGCGCAGCGCGGCAATCAACAAGGTTAATTCTTCATTCATGGCAGATTAAATATGCGGCTGATCATCGCCCGACTTTTTGCCCTTCCCGGTCGACGGTGTTTGCCGAATCAATTGTGCTTCCAGCGACGAAGCCAATCCCAGTCCACCCGATCGGCTGATTGAATCCGCGAGGTGGTAATTCATCATGTCAAAGTAGATGTCGTTCTTGTTACCGCCTTCGTCGAACATGCCTTTGATTCCCGGTTGGTGAACCGATTTGAGAATTTGGCGTAGCAAAACCGATTCAAACTGACGCGCCACTTCCTTCGCCTTGTCCACGTCTGAAACGTTCTTGTTTCCGGCAAGTTGCTCGATCGGTATCACGTCGGCGCGTACCCGACCCTGAATTGCGTCAATGGGCATGCTCATTTGATGATCAGTTCGGCATGAAGCGCACCCGCCTGTTTCATGGCCTGGAAGATGGCCATGATGTCGCGCGGCGTGACGCCCAACGTGTTCAGGCTGGAGGCCACCGTTTCCACCGTCGGCATTTCCGGCAAGGCGACCATGTGGGATTCATTTTCAGCAGCCACGGTCGTCGTGTTGGGCACGACAACGGTCTGCCCTTGCTGCGCGAGCGGATTGGGCTGCGACGCGGTCTGGGTGCTGGCGACGTTGATCGTCAGGTTGCCGTGCGAAACCGCACACGCGGAAATTCGAATCTGGGAATTGGCCACGATCGTGCCGGTGCGTTCGTTGATGATGATGCGCGCCGGTGATTCGGGTATGACCGGGACGCTGTCGACCAACGCGACAAAATCGATCGGTGAACTGCGCATGGATTCGGGCAGCGTCACGCGCACAGTCGTCGAATCGAGGGCTCGTGAACTTCCCGGGAATTTGACGTTGATCGCCGCCGCCATCTTTGCCGCCGTGGTGAAATCAGGTTCCCGCAATAGCAACTCCAGGGCATTGTCCTGGATGATCGTCGCGTCGATTTCGCGTTCCACGATGGCACCACCGATGATCTGACCGACGGTGGGGTGATTCTTTTGCACCGTCGCACCACCCGGTCCGCCCACGCCACCGATGAAACCGCCAACCGCGATCGGTCCCTGCGCCGACGCGTATAGTTGATGATCGGCACCAAAGAGGAATGTTTGCAACAGCACCCCACCCTGCAAACTCTTCGCATCACCGATCGCCGAAATCGTGACGTCGATGCGCGAACCATTCTTGGCAAAGGCCGGAATGTCCGCCGTCACCATCACGACCGCGACATTCTTCGCCGAAATCGATGACGCGGGCAACGTGAGGCCAAATTCCTGTAACAAGTTCGCCAGCGTTGCCTTCGCGTAAACCGGATCCTTGTCGCCGTCGCCGGCTAGACCAGTCACCAATCCATAGCCGCGCAACTGGTTGTCGCGCGCACCGGAGATCGTCGCGATGTCACGCACCTGCACTGACGAGCCGCGGGCATGCAATCCCGCGGTCGTCAGGCCTAGCAGCAAACAGGCAACAATACGTATGCGATGGGTCATTTGATTTCAGAATGGAGAGATTTTGTCCCAGAGACGATGGAACCAGCCCGGGCGTTGTTGATCGCGCAACAAACCCTTGTCCACGATGTGAATTTCGGCGTTGGCCACGTTGTAACTGAAAACCGTGTTCGCGGCTGAAACGTCCTCGGCCCGCACGACGCCGCGCAGGATCACGTCCGATGTTTCGCCGTTGATTTTGGTTTGCTTGCGGCCCTCGATTACGAGCGTCTGGTTGGGCAGCACGTCAATCACCTGCACCGCGACGCGCGCCGTGATCGTTTCCGTGTTGTTCACCTTGCCACCACCATCAAAGCCGCTGGCCGAATTCAATTTCACCGCCGGCATCTCGCCCGCCTTGGCGAGCACGCCCGTGTAAAACAGCGACTGAAGCTGGGCATCCAGGCTCGCCTTGCGAGAGGTCGAAGTGGAATTCCCTTTGGAGGAAGCCGTATTTTCCTGGACGATGATCGTGATGATGTCCCCGACGGCCACGCCTTTCTTGTCGGCAAACAGGGATTTGGCCTGTGGGTTGACGAGTGAATCGGCGTGGACGAAGGCGGGTGATATCGCCACGAGGCCGACAACCAACGCCGCGCAATTAAAGTTGAATTTCAATGGTCTGATCACTGTTCACCTTTCCTTGGAGTTCGCGTTTTGTGTTGGGATTACGAATGCGGACGGACTGACCGGGAATGGCGTCCTCCAACACTTGCACCCGCAATGAAATCGTCAGCGCACCGTTCTGCACGAGCGCATCCGCCATCTGCCCGCGGTAAACCACCGGTTTGCGGCGGACCGACCAGCGGTTAAGCGGCGAACCTCCCGCGAGATTTTCCGCCAGTTCCCACGTGTTGGGTTCGACCTCAAACGAATCGACCTCCAGATGATTTCGTGCGAGCAACACGTCGCGCTTCTCGCGGCCAAGATCCTGAACACTCAAGACCTCACCACGTTTCATGCGCCGCGATGCCACCCACACTTCCTTCCACAAACTGGCGTGAACGGCGACCTGCCACGAACCAAAGGTCTCCGTTCCGTTGCCAATTTCGAAGCGCACGGAAAAGCTTTGCATGATGCCTTGCGCGGGCATCTGCAGAATCTTCATTTCAAACGGCTCATCAGGAATCAGGGCGTCCGTCCATTGGCGCAGGAGGCGCAATTCTAACTCGCCACCTTGCGAAAGGTAATCCTTTGAAAGCTTATCCGTTAACAGCTGCTGGACTTCGAATTCGTCGAGGGCGCGGGAACGCCGGCTGATCACGATGCGCGGCGCGCCGAGCCAATTGGTGCCGGGACGAAGCTGGGTCGCGGCCTGGATCAATGGTGTCAGTTGCGCCGGCTCGTACGTGGCCGATTCGCCAAAATTGGGAGCCGCCGCCAGGCGTACGTGGGGCAGTTTCACACCCTCCGGAGCGATCGCCACGTCCTCGAGAAAAACTCCCGAACTGGTCACGAGCGCGTTGGTTTTCATGATCCACGCCGATGAATCCTCGGCCAACGCACCATTGACCAAACCAACACCGAGACCGGCGAGCGCCAGACTTTGCAGAACTTTCATCAAACCAGCTGTCACGATTTCATTCATCATTCATTAGCGGCGAAGATTGTTGCTTTGTTGCATCATTTCATCCGCGGCTTGTACGGCCTTTGAATTCACTTCGTAAGCACGTTGCGCCACGATCAAATTCACCATTTCCTCGACCACCTTGACGTTCGACATTTCCAGGAAGTTTTGTTGCACCGTGCCAAATCCGTTTTCGCCGGGATTACCCAGCTCCGCCGTTCCGGAACTTTCCGATTCCACATAAATATTGCCGCCCATGCTGGTGAGTCCGGCCGGATTCGCAAAGCGGGCCAGCTGAATCTGAAAGTTGCTCGTGGTGGTTGTGCCGGATTTTGTGGCCACCGCGCCGTTTTGCGAGATGCTTACGGTTTCGGATCCGGCGGGAATCGGTTGAAAGCCGCCTTGGACGGGAAAGCCGTCGCTGGTGACGACCGTTCCGTCTTCGCGCGTTTTGAAAGCACCATCACGCGTGTAACCGAGCGTGCCGTTCGGCAACAGCACTTGAAAAAAACCGGGCCCCTGGATGGCGACATCCATCTGTTCGCCGGTGTTGGTCAAATCGCCCTGGGTAAAAATCTTTGCCGTCGCCACGGCTTTCGATCCGTGACCGATCTGCAGGCCGGTGGGCAATTTGTTGCCGGCACCTTGATCGGCCCCCGCCGGTCGCGACGTTTGGTAGAGCAGATCCTGAAATTCGATTTTGCTCTTCTTGAAACCGGTCGTGTTCACGTTCGCGAGGTTGTTCGCAATGACGTCGAGATTCATCTGCTGTGAATTCATTCCGGCTGCAGATGAGTAAAGAGCGCGAAGCATAATTTTTTTACCTTAGAGTTGGCGCGTCCTGCTAGGGGTTCGGTGACAAATCGTGAAGCGTTTGTGCCAAGTGTTGATCTTCCATTTGCAACAAACGACTGTTGGTTTCGAACAACCGCATCGAGGTAATCAACGAGGTCATTTCCGACATGGGCGACGTGTTCGCCGCCTCGACGCTCGACGGGCGAACGGTCACTTCATCCACCGGTTGCACTTCCAGCCCCGGTGCACCGGCATAGAAATAACCACCCGCGCGCTCAAGCAGCTGCGGGTCATTGAAATCAACCACTTTCAAGCGACCACGATTCTCGGGCCCCTGGCTCGCCGCCCCGCTGCTGGAAAATGCGAGATCGACCCCCTGATTGAGGTCGGCCTGGATCGGACCACTTTCCCCCATCACGAGGTACCCGTCCTTGGTGACCACCTGGCCTTCGGAATTCAGGCCAAATTGACCATCGCGGGTGTAGGCCAGCTGCCCGTCCGGCATCTGCACTTCAAAGAAACCCTTGCCCTCGATCGCCACATCCAGAGGATTGCCCGTGTAACGCACCTCGCCGGGCGTGAAATTGATCCCCATCTTGGTCGTGGGCATTTGAAACTGCTGATTGCCCTCCATCCCCTGCGATTTCATCCAGCCGGCGTCCACGCCGGAAAAGGAAAGATCGTCCTTCTTGAAACCGGGCACGGAGCTGGCGGCGAGGTTATTGGCAATCACCTCCTGCCATTGCGCCTGCGCATTCATGGCGGCGGCGGCCTGGTAAACACTGATATTCATCGAGGCCGAAGAAGCAACGACGCTGCCATCGCTCCAAACGCGCCTGTTTACAGGGGTTTTTGCAATTTCCCTAGGTCGTCACAATGCCTACCGGCAGAAATGAACCCCTTCGGTGGGAAAAGTTCGCCGGGCACCGGACGGGTGGAACCATGGCCAACTTTTCACGTGAGGTTTTCTTCGGCTTCCCCTACAAACACGTCCGAAAGCCCGAGCAAACAATTATTTAATCCACCCCGCACGCAACATGGAATGGTATTACGCCGTCGGCGACAAACAGATGGGGCCGGTCAACGATGAGGATTTCAAACGGTTGGCCGCCGAAGGGACCATCCGGCCCGATACCCTCGTCTGGTGCGCCGGCATGGACAACTGGAAGCCTTATCGTGAAGTCACTGCTGCCAGCAGTCCCGGAATTCCGACCCCCACACCAACCGCCACAAACGCCGGATCAACCGGTTCAGGCACCGGCGCCGGCACGGTCGTGTGCCGGGAATGCGGCAAGATCTTTCCGCTCGAGGACGTGGTCAAATTCGGCGATTCCTTTGTGTGTGGCACCTGCAAGCCCCTCTACGTGCAACGGATGCGCGAAGGCGTGGGCAACACTGGTTTTGGTGCGGAGATCTCGGAGGATGAACTGCTTGGCCGCGATTATGACGTCGAGATCGGCGAAGCTCTTTCGCAGGGTTGGGAGTCTTTCAAACAAAATGCCGGAATCATGATCGGTGCGACGGTCGTCGTGTATGCCATCTTGTTCGGGCTCGGGATTATTCCGTTTGTCGGCGGGTTGATTCAATGGGTGATCAATGGTGCGATGTTGGGCGGCCTGTGGATGGTGTTCATCAAATGCATTCGCGACCAGAACACCACGATTGGCGACGCGTTCTGCGGTTTCGGTCCGCGTTTCACCAGTCTCTTTGCGACCTCTCTCGTAACGTCATTGTTGAGCGGTATCTGCATGCTGCCGGCCGTTATTGTTTTCCTGGTCATGGTCGGCGTGCCGGTCGCGATGTCCGGTCAAACCGGAAGCAATCTGCATCTCAGCACCACCGCGATCATCGCCGTGGTTGCCGCGGGCATCCCCGGGGCGATTGTTGCGGTTTACCTGAGCGTGGCGTGGATGTTTTCCATCGCCCTCGTCGCCGACAAGGGATTGGGATTTTGGAACGCGATGACCATTTCCCGCAAAGTTGTCACAAAACATTGGTGGGCGACGTTTGGCCTGATGCTGGTCGTGGGAATCCTGTCCATGATCGGTGTGATGGCGTGCGGCGTTGGCGTCTTGGTTACGGCGCCCGTGGGCCTGGCCGCGCTTGCCTGGCACTACCAACGCGTGTTCGGCGACCTCGCTCCGGAAACCGATTAATCGAACAATGGCCGGCGCCATCCTCGAATGCCCAAGTTGCCACGCTCCGTTGCCTGACGGACTGGACGTGGCACCGACGATTGAACGTTGTGGCGCTTGCAATACCCGGCTCCGCGTCGCCACGTTTCCGGCTTTTTTCAAACCGCCGCCCGAAGCCCAGCCGGGTCAGACCGCGATCGAGGACGGCGAAGCCACCTGTTTTCATCACGATCAAAAACGTGCCGTCGCGACGTGCGATGCCTGCGGCAAGTTCCTTTGTCAGTTGTGCGATGTGGAGCTGCCAACCGGCCATTTCTGCACACAATGTTTCGAGCAAGGCGCGCGAAAGGGAAAGATCGCGGAGGTCGAGCGTTCCCGGGCGCGATATGACACCGTCGTCCTTATGCTTGCGGTGCTCGGGCTGCTTTTCTGGACTGTTCCTCTGTTGCCGCTTGGCGCGCTCATTTTTGGCATCGTTAAACGCAATGCGCCACCGAGCCTAATCCATCGCAGCCGAGTGAGATTATATGTGGGCATGACACTGGCGGTGATCGAATTTATTGGCGGCTGCGCATTTTGGATCGCCATCTGGGCATCCAACAAGTAACTCATTGGAAGTCCAATGCTGTCCAAGGACCCACAATTTCGGAAGCTGAAGATCAGAGGAGCGGGACTCATTGGTTCGGCGTCGTACTGGCTGGCACCGGACCATCTCCTGATCGTCACGATCGACGGTTACACCGAGCGGTATCGGCGGATATATTTTCGCGACATCCAGGCAATTATCATTCGCCGCACCAGCACCTGGATCTGGCTCACCGTTGCGTTGTCCGCGCTGACGATCGTTGCCGGAATTCTACCGATGAGCACCGGTGAGATCGAAGGCCTCATCTCCGGAGGCATCATGGTGGCCGGTTTCGGATCGGGCCTGGCATTTAATTTGATCGCTGGACCGACGTGCAGTTGTCGCATCGTGACGGCAGTGCAAAACCGCGATTTGCCGCACATCAATCGCTGGCGAAAAGCCAATCGCCTGCTGGAGGCTCTGCAGAACGAAATCAGCCGCGTCCAACGCCCCACCCCCGCCGCGTCGCCGGAAGTGCCGGTTGAACCGATTTCCACTGCGTCCGATCAAGCGACCGCATGAGCGCTCTCCACCAGGCCCGCTGCTTCAATCACGCGATGCGTGAAGCGGTGGCTAGGTGTCCCGGCTGCCGCCGATTTTACTGTCGGGAATGTGTGACCGAACACGGCGATCGATTGATGTGCGCCGCGTGCATCACCGCCGAGACGACGTCGAACGCAGCGTCGGGCTCCGGTTGGCAGAAAGTCATCCGTTGTTTCCAAGCCTTGGCCGGACTGGCGATCATTTGGTTCGCATTTCTGCTGCTCGGACAAACCCTTTTGGAAGCGCCGGCGCAGTTTCACGAAGGCACAATGTGGCGACAAAACTGGTTTGACATGGAATGAGCCGCCGAACTGCCAGCCAGGGACGACCCGCGCTTGATTTGATCGAAGACGCCGTTCACCTCCTGCGCACCGTGCCGGCCGGCGTTCTGGCCGTTTACTATGTCGGCGCGCTGCCGTTCGTGCTCGCGTTCTTGTTTTTCTGGTCGGACATGAGCCGGAGCGCGTTTGCCCGCGAGCGGCTCGAACCGCTCGCCGCACTGCTGACGATTCTATTCGTCTTGATGAAGGTCAGCCAGTTTGTCTTCGTGCGAAGGATGCGCGAGCAGCTAACCGGTCTGGCACTTCCACCCATCGCGGCACGTTCGTGGCCGGGCTTGATATCGGCCCTGACGTTTTGGTCGGCGACCGCGTTTGTCTCGCTTCCGGTTTCGGCGATTTTCGTTTGGTGGGTTTATTCGTTTTACCATTCCCTGGCCGCCGTCGCCGGCGAAAGTGGTCAGCTCGACGCCGCCGCCTGGAAAAAAGCCTTGCGACTGACCTGGCTCTGGCCCGGGCAGAATCTGACTCTTTTTTTCCTGCTGTTCGCCGCCGGCTTTGTCGTGATCCTGAATATTGGCATTACACTCATGTTGTTGCCGCACTTGCTGAAAATGCTGTTCGGAGTGGAAAGCCAGTTCACTCAGAGCTTCTGGGTCTTCACGAATTCGACATTCCAAATGACGGTCGTCGCCATCGCCTGGCTTTGTCTCGATCCGCTCGCCAAGACGATTTATCTGCTGAGGACTTTTCAGGCGGAATCTCTCACCACCGGGGACGACATTCGCGCGGAACTACGTCACATCCGTCGTAACCGTGCGGCCGGCGCCGTTGTTGCATTTTTGATCTTGTTCATGAGCTTTGGCGGTTTCGCGGCCGATCCAGTCGCGTTTGAAACTACGCCGGTTCGCACGGCAAAAAACGCAATCGCGACTGGAAAACTCATGGAGACGGCGTCGCCCGAAAAACTCGATCACGCGATTGATGAAGTCCTGAAACGTCGTGAATACACCTGGCGCATGCCGCGCGAGGAATTGGAAAAATCAACCACCAGCGACAACTGGTTGAAGCGAACCCTGCGCCGCATGTTTGATTGGATTGCGAATGGTTTGAAGTCAGTCGCGCGCGGCGTTTTTCAGATTCTTCGTTGGATCATCGATAAGATTTTTGGTCAGGACCGGGCACCGCATTCCTCCGGCAAGGGCTGGTCCAACGCCGTTCGCGGCATCTTCATTCTGCTGCTGATCGCGTTGGCGGCAGCGATCGGCTACCTCATCTACCGTTTTTGGTTGCACTACCGGAATCTCACGACCGATGTCATAGCCGAACCGGTCGCCGCCGCACCCGACCTTGAGGACGACAACCTCACCGCCGCGCAACTGCCGGAAAATGAATGGCTGCGGCTCGCCCGCGAAATGATGGCCAAAGGCGATTTTCGGCTGGCCTTGCGCGCGTTGTATCTGGGTGGGCTCGCTCACCTCGCGGGCCGCGGCTTGATCACCATCGCGCGATACAAATCGAATCGAGATTACTCACTCGAGTTGGGTCGTCGCGCCCACGCACTGCCGGAAGTGATGAATGCGTTCGCCAACAATGTGAACGTCTTCGATCGGGTCTGGTACGGCCGGCACGAAGCCACACGCGAAGTCGTCTCGCTTTTTGAATCGAACCTGCAACGCATTACCGCCGCCTAACCCATGAAACGTTCATCCAACGCCATCGTTGCACTCGGCATCGTCGTGCTGGTGATGTTTGGCTGGGGGCTTTGGCAGTTGTTCACGTTGCGTTTCGAAACGGGTGATGTTTATCTGCCTTATTCTTCGTTGCGCGCCGATCCGCTTGGAGCCAAGGCGCTGTACGATAGTCTGGATTCTCTGGACAGTATTCGCGTGGGTCGCAACTACCGGCCGTTGGAACACCTGCAGGATGCCCAACAAACGACGGTCTTTTGGCTCGGCGACGCTCATTCCATCACGCCCGAACCGGAGTGGCGCAATTTCATCCGAGCTGGCGGCCGGCTCGTGGTTGCTTGGACGCCATCGCAATTTGTCGATCGCAGCGCCCGTTCGACCAACACGACATCCGGCCCGCTTCCCTGGCAGCAGGCGCGCTATCGCAAGGGGCCGTTGCTGCCGCGCGAACCTCTTTCCATGAAGCCGGAGGATGTTGAATTTCGCGACTCCTGGCAGTTGGGTATCGATTTCGTCGCATTGCCCGGAATGGCCGCGGAATTCAAATCCGCGCCCGCAAAACTCGTGACGGATCTCCCGTTACCTGACGAAATCGCGTGGCATTCTACCGTTTGTTTCACGAACCTGAACGACGACTGGAAAGTCATCTACGAACGGGCCAACCAACCCGTCGTGGTTGAGCGCAAGATCGGCGCCGGCTCGGTCGTCGTGGCTACCGATGCCTGGCCCGTCAGCAACGAGGCGCTGCGCAAAGAACGTCAGCCCGGTTTTCTCACGTGGTTAATCGGGGACCACTCAACGGTGATTTTTGATGAGCAACACCTGGGCGTCACGGCAAGCCCCGGCATCGCAAGTTTGATGCGACGTTATCGCATGCAGGGGATCGTCGGCGCGTTCTTCGTACTGGCGATGTTATTTGTCTGGCGCAGCTCAACGAGTTTTCCGCCGCGTCCAAAAATCGTTCGGCAGGAGGAAATGGTGCCGGACATTATCGGACGCGACGCCGCGTCGGGCTTCGTTAATCTGTTGCAACGCGGCGTCCCGCGAGCGGACTTGCTGCAAACGTGTTTTGCCGAATGGAAACAAAGTCTCGCGGCTGGCAAAGGTTGTTCCAAGGAACGGCTCGATCGCATGGAAAAACTGCTGTTGTCGTTTGAAGATACGCCGCCCGATCAACGTAATCCGATCGAAACTTATCGAGAACTGCACCGGGCGTGGAAAGAGAAGTGATGAACCCGTTACCCGTCCATTCTCTTTCTTCCTCGTCGTCGTTCTCGGGCTCGTCTTTGATCAAAGCGAGTATCGAATTGAAAGCAGGCACTCAAAAAGTTTTCGACAACGACAACGAGCGCGACGACGAGGACGAGCAACGCGCATCGCAGCCGGCAAACAATTTAAGCATTAACTCATGAACGACACACTCGACCAATTGAAGGAAGTCCTCGGCCGCGCGCGGCAGGAAGTCGCCAAGGTCATCATCGGCCAGCAAACGGTCGTCGACCACGCATTGATCGCGATTTTTACAAATCACCACGCCTTGATCGAAGGCGTGCCCGGCATCGCGAAGACTTTGCTAGTGCGCACGCTCGGTCGCGTGCTCGGCTGCGATTTCAATCGTATCCAGTTCACGCCCGATCTCATGCCGGCAGACATCACTGGCATCAACGTGTTCAACCTGCAAAAGAACGAATTCACACTCGTGCGCGGACCGATCTTCACCACGTTTTTGCTCGCGGACGAAATCAATCGCGCGCCGGCCAAAACGCAGTCGGCACTATTGCAGGCGATGCAGGAACGACAGGTTACGATCGATCGCGAATCGCACGTGCTTTCACCAAACTTCACCGTCTTCGCGACGCAGAACCCGGTGGAGTACGAAGGCACCTACCCGCTGCCAGAAGCGCAGAAAGATCGCTTCATGCTCAAAATCAACATGGACTATCCCGAGCGCGAAGATGAGCTTCTGCTCGCCAAACGTTCGCTCGGGCAGGAAGCGCCAGAAGCGACACTCGCCGCCGGCCATGTGCAATCCGTCGTCAAGGCCGACGAACTGGGAATACTCCGCGCGCAATTGGAAAAACTGACAGTACGCGACGAGTTGGTGGCTTACCTGGTCGATCTCATTCGAGCGACGCGTCAGCACGAAAGCGTGCTCGTGGGCGCCGGACCGCGCGCGACGCAGGCGTTGCTCTTAGCCAGCAGGGCGCAAGGCGCGCTGGCGGAACGAGATTTCGTCACGCCAGATGACATCAAGGCGATGGCGTTTCCCGTGTTGGAGCATCGTTTGATCTTGCGGCCGGAGTTCGAAATCGAAGGACTCAGCATCCGCGAAGTGATCGAGAAGATTTTGCAAACCGTCGCCGTACCCAGGTAGGACAGGCTTCCAGTTTGTCTTCGTTCCATTAGAACCAAAGCTGCTCAAAGCCAACATGCGCCAGAGATCAAAAACGTCGCAAAACGGGAGCAACCGCAACGTGCTGCCGGCGTCCCGCCGGCAGTTCAGAATTTCCGACAAGACTTCGGAAGCACGAGAGAACAGTGTGCTGCCGGCAGCTTGCCGGCAGAAATACACCACGAGCAAATCGGAACCCCCGGCCCCTTCGCCGCGGAGAAAAATCGAAATCCAGCGGAACGATCGTCACCAACGACTGCCAAAAGATTCTACAAGGCTTCGGAAAATCGTTACGGCTTGTGTGTTGCCCCACTGTCGGCTGGCAGCCGACAGCACACTTGTTTCTCAAACTCCGCACGGGGCTGTCTATCGATCGCGAGTCCGCGTAAACCTCTTTTCACTATCAAGACCGGCTGGAAGCCGGTCCTACCTTTGAATGATTGCGCCCGGTTACAGATTGCTCTTTTGGTTTGCGGCACTGGTTGTGCCAGCCGCGCTGGTCGGCACTGCATTGCCGGAGACTTTGCCGATCGTCGCTTTCGTTCTCGTCACGGCGTTCCTTGTCGCCATCCTCGACGCGGCACTCGGTTTCAATGTCTTACCTGGCATCACGATCGAATTGCCGCCGGTCGTCCGTTTGTCGAAGGATCGGGAAGGAAGTTTTCAACTCGAGATTCATAATCCGAAAGAAAAAGCCCGTCGCTTGCGCGTAGGCCTGAACTTTCCCGAATCCATTCACACGGAAGCACCGGAACAAACGATCGTCATTCCCGCCGATCACAAGAGTTCACGAGTTTCGTGGGCTTGCCTGCCTCGCCAGCGTGGACGGTTCGAATTCAATCGTGCGCACCTCGAAGGAACGTCCCCGTTGGGTCTTTGGTCGATCCGCGGCTCATGCCCTGTGCAATCGGAGTTTCGTGTTTATCCGAATCTCCTGACCGAACGACGCGGCATGGCGGCCATGTTTCTGCATCGTGGTTCGTTGGGCATTCACGCTCAACGTCAAGTCGGCAAGGGCCGTGATTTCGAACAACTACGGGATTACATTCCCGGTGATGGTCTGGACGAAATAAGTTGGAAAGCAACCGCCCGCAGAGGTCAACCGGTGACGAAGGTTTTTCAGATCGAGCGGACGCAGGAAATCTACGTGATCGTGGACGCGTCAAGATTGAGCGCACGCGAACAACCGCGACCCAATGATGAGATCAAAAGTGCTGCCAGCGTCCCGCTGGAAGTATCCACTCACGATGGAGAACTGGGCCGACTGCCGGCGGGACGCCGGCAGCACGTTGACAACGAGATGCTCAGGCACGCAGCCACCATCACCACGCTTGAGCGTTATGTCACCGCAGCGCTCATGCTGGGACTGGCCGCCGAACAACAGGGTGATTTGTTTGGCCTCATCACATTTACAGACCAAGTGAAAACATTCCTCCGTGCCCGAAATGGTCGGACGCATTTCGACGCGTGTCGGGACGAGTTGTACACGTTGCAGCCACAACAGGTGACGCCCGATTTCGAGGAACTGGCGTCGTTCATCCGCCTTCGACTTCGCCGCCGGGCGTTGCTCGTTTTTCTCACCGCGCTGGACGATCCGGTTCTTTCCGAAGCGTTTGTGAAGAGCATGGATGTTTTGTGCCGACAGCATTTGATTCTCGTGAACATGCTGCCGCCGCCCGGCGTGGAACCGATCTTCAGCCAGGGCGAAGTCGGCTCGACCGATGAAATTTACGAACGACTCGGGGCGCATTTTCGCTGGCAAAAATTGCGCGAACTGGAATCCGTGCTGCATCGGCGCGGTGTTCAGTTTGCACAATTGAATAACGAGAAGCTTTGCCCGCAGTTGGTAACTCAATACCTCGGCGTGAAGCGGAGGCAGTTGATATGAACGCGGGAATCGACGAGCGAAGGACAAAGGAAAAAGGACAATCGACCAATGAATGTCCCAAATCCAAGATTTCACGGTTTGTCCGACCCGAGTCCATGCGCAGACCTGCTTGCGATCGCGCCAGTTCAGAGTTGAAGGTTGCAGATTGGTTCTTCCCTGGTCATTGGTCCTTCGTTCTTGGACATTTTGATTCATGATCATCGATCTCGAACGGTTTGTTGTGCAGGAACGACCGCATTGGACGCGGCTCGAACAAATGCTTTCCAAGTTCGAGCAGGGCCGCGTACGCAATCCGTCGTTGGACGATCTCAAGGAATTTCATTATCTCTACGAACGCACGGCGGCCGGTCTCGCGCGAATCGCCACCTTTTCCTCTGAACGCGAGCTGCGCGAATACCTCGAACACCTCGTCTCGCGCGCCTACACGGAAATACATTCAACGCGCGAAAAGCCGCATCGCCTTTCGCCAATCGATTGGTTTTTCAAAACATTGCCGCAGACGTTTCGCCGACAGATCCGCGCGTTCTGGCTAGCGGTCGCGGTGCTTGTGGCGGGTGCGATTTTTGGCGGAGTGCTGGTCTCGATCGATCCGGACGCGAAGGAAATCATGCTGCCGTTTTCTCATCTGCTCGGCGATCCAAAGGAACGCGTCGCCAAGGAAGAGGCGGGCGGCACAACCGATCGTTTGTCCGGCGCAAAATCTTCATTCGCAGCCAGCCTGATGCAAAACAACATCCGAGTTTCCATTCTTGCGATGGCCTTGGGAATGACCTTTGGCACGGGAACGTTGATCGTGCTGTTTTACAACGGGATCATTCTGGGAGCCGTCGTCGTGGATTATGTCGCGGCCGGCGAAACGGTTTTTCTTCTAGGCTGGCTCCTGCCGCATGGCGCCGTCGAAATCCCGGCGATTTTGGTAGGCGCACAATCGGGTTTGGTATTGGCGCGGGCACTGATCGGTCGTGGTGACCGCGATCCCATGGGCGTGCGCATGCGTAAAGTGAGCAACGATTTGATGACGCTGATGTTTGGTGTCGCATTGATGTTGATTTGGGCCGGTTTAATTGAGGCGTTTTTCTCCCAATATCACGCGCCGGTTCTGCCCTACAGCGTGAAGATCGCTTTCGGGACAGTCGAACTGGCGCTGTTGATTTTCTTCCTGAGCCGAAGCGGGCGGAAGGAGAAGTCGAATGTGGAAAAGAGTTTCAGCAACGCTGAATAGCAAGTCACCATTGTGGTTACGCAACCATTCGGCCGGTTTCCTCTCGCGGCCAAATTCCGGCAGCCGGCAAGTGCTTAGGACAGATGCTTTGCGATCAACTTCCGGACGCTGGTCAGATTCCGCATCGTCATCGTCGGCAGGTGAAGCGCTTTTACCTCCGGCAGAGTCCAGACCTTGGACTCCGAAGTGCGCACGCGACAAAGCCAGTAGATTTCACGCTCGGTGATTTTGAATTCATCGACATCCGTGCGAATGCCAGCAAGCTCACGAGCAATTTTGCCCGGGAGCTTTTGATGAAGAAAGCCCACGTGAATCGTGATGCCTTCGCGCCCGTCTTCCGGGAATATTTTTGAGCGCCCCATCTTGATCACTTCCTTGTCCGTGCGGACGAACGTGTCGACCTCGTAACCCAGTGATTTTTCCAAATGCCCGGCGATCCGAGATTCCAAGCTACGAGCGTCTTTCTCGCCAGTTGAGAAAATGACATTGCCGCTGGCGATGAACGTCTCCACGTCTGCGAAGCCCAGGTTTTCAAACAGCGATTTGAGCTGGCTCATGGGCGGACGTCGCCGACCCAGGTTGATTCCGCGAAGAAAGGCTACGTAGCGATTTGCGTTCATTCGAAGGATTGTTTCATCGCAGATTGTTTTTGACTGGATTACCACTCACGCGAGTGCCCGTTGAATCAAATCCATTTCCCGTTCGCCGTACTTCAATTCCAACGCTTCAGCGCGGCCTTGTTCGGACATCTTGGTCCACGATTTTTTGAGCGCGTTCACCATTTTTTCATCAGCAGTTTTGGCGGCTAGATCGGTCAGTTGGTATTGGAGAAACATCAGACAGAGCGCGTCTTCCAAAACCTGGCAGTCGTGATCCTTGCCGAGACCTTGTTTCAAATTGAGCGACTGCACGCGTTTGATGGTTTCCTCATCGTAACCGACTGCGCGAAGAATCGCGCCTGACTTTTCGGCGTGAAATTTCTTCAAGTCCGAACGCCAGCGCAAGTAGCCGGGCCGGTCCATCGGGTAGCGATCCCGCGGAATTTCCCAACGGCACAAGTGCTGGCAGCGCGCGGCGAGTTGAAGCTCCTCCGACGCGTCCGGCTTGAGGCGACGCACCCAATCGGTGAGCCGACGCGCATAGAGCAATTCGCGCGGCTGTTCCACGTCGCCGACACGTTCCACCTTGGGATCGGCCGCATTCGCCGCATCGAACCTCCGGATGGCTTCTTCGAATCGTGCACGGTTTTTGATGTCGGACATGCAGCAAGCAGAATACGAAGTTCGACCGTTGAAAAGAGAAAGACTCTGGCCCTCAAAAAATAAAGCCGGCGCAAACCGGCTTCTGAAGAAACGAATTAAGAACCACCGACCGCGCGGCACACCATCATGTCTCGATGCCGTAGGCTTTGATTTTGTTGTAGAGGGTCTGGCGTCCGATGCCGAGGCGTTTGGCGGTCTCGAGCTTGTTGCCGCCGGTTTCCTTGAGCATTTGCACGATGGTGTTTCGCTCCATCGCCTCCATGAGCGTGAGGCTTTCGTCGTCCGGACAACTCACTGCGGCCGTGATGGACAAATCCGCGGCCTCCACCTTCGAGCCCTCGCACATCAACGTGGCGCGCTGAATTTCGTTCTGGAGCTGGCGCACATTGCCCGGCCAGTCGAACTTCTGCAGAAGGTCCTCGGCTTTCGGATCAAAACCATTGATCGTCCGGCCGGCCTGACTGGCAAACCGATGCAAAAACGCCCGCGCCAGCGGCAAAATGTCATCCCGACGCTCGCGCAACGGCGGCAGGTGAACCGTGATGGCGCTGATCCGGTAAAACAAATCTTCGCGCAGCTTGCCTTCCTTGATCGCGTCTTCGGGCTTGCGATTGGTCGCGGCGATGACCCGGCAATCGATCTTGTAATTCGTCTTGCCACCGATACGACGCGCTTCGCGTTCCTGTAGCACTCGGAGCAACTTGCTCTGCGTATCGATCGGCATTTCGGACAATTCGTCCAGCATCAGCGTGCCGCCTTCGGACTGTTGGAACAACCCTTCCTTGTCGGCGTGGGCGCCAGTGAACGATCCCTTCACGTGACCGAACAATTCGCTTTCGATCAATTCTCGGGGCAGCGCGGCGCAATTGATCTTGATGCACGGCCCCTTCGCGCGCGGGCTCAAACCGTGAATGAGGTCGGTGATGACTTCCTTGCCGGTCCCGCTTTCGCCGGTGATCAACACCGACACATCCGCCGGGGCGATACGTTCAATGGTGCGGACCACGGCTTTCATGGCGGCACTCTGAAAAATCGGCGCTCCGCCGCCGCCACTCATGCTGGACAACGCATTGCGCAACGAAGCGGCTTCCGTGGAAAGTGACTTGTGCTCGAGTGCCTTCTCCACCTGCACCACGAGCGACTTGGGATCAAACGGTTTCTGAATGAATTGATAGGCGCCGTGCTTGGTCGCGGTAACCGCCACGTCGATGCTCGCGTTACCGGTCAGGACAATGACTTCGGTGTCCGGCCACTTCTGTTTGATCAGGGGGAGCAGTTCCAAGCCATCGCCATCCGGCAGTCTGAGGTCCAGAAGCACGACGTCCTGCTGCTCGCCTTCGAGCTTTTCCTTCAATTCAGCGGCGGAACCCGCTTCGGTGACGTCAAAGCCCTGAATCTGGAGAATCTCACTGACGATCTCCCGAATCTCAGGTGCGTCATCCACCGTTAGCAATTTGGATTTCATAGTTGCTGGCATCGCAGCCGGACCATCCAAGTTCGACAGGCTGCTTGACTGAACGATTGCAAATCGACTGACTCGACGAATAGTGGCGGGAACGTTCCCATGCGTCAACGTCGCATAAATCAAGTGATTTCCCAGTGCCGCCCTACCCTAGTAACCATCGGAGTTGGGGAACATTTCTTTAATACGTTTGCGTAAACGAGGTGCTTCTTCGGGCTTGAGCAGACGCCGTTGGATGCGTCGTTCCACACCGTCCAACAGCGTCAACCAATCCTCCAAGGGCGGCTCGGGAAATACCTGCCATTGATCAAATCTGCGGTTTCGTTGGTAGAAACGCCATTCAGCGCCAATGAAGCGCGCATTGACTTCCAGCTTTTCGCCTTCGTCGGTACGCCGCTTCCAAGTGATTTCGGACTTTTGTCCCATATTTCACGCCGGTTCCGGCAAATCAACCGAAGCCACCGCCATCGCGGCAATGCCTTCGCCGCGACCGATAAAGCCGAGCAACTCGTTCGTCGTCGCCTTGATGCCAATCCGCCGCGGATCGACGCCCAGTGCGGTCCCGATGTTTTGCTTCATTTGCTCGACGTGCGGCGTGACTTTCGGTGCCTGGGCGATCAGGGACGCGTCCACATTGACCAACCGACCGGATTGCGCCTTTACCTGGCGGGCGGCTTCCTCGAGAAAGACACGGCTGGGTACGCCCTTCCAACGCGGATCGGTATTCGGAAAGAATCGCCCGATATCCGGCTGGCCCAGTGCGCCAAGCACCGCGTCGCAAACCGCGTGCATCAGGACATCGGCATCGGAATGCCCGTCCAGCCCTTTTTCGTGGGGAATCTCGACGCCACCGAGCACGCACTTTCGTCCTTCGACCAGTGCATGCACATCGTAGCCAATGCCAACGTGAACCATGGCGCGCGACTGTAAGAGGCGGGCCGAACGCCTCCAAGTACTATTCGCTGAACCTGACTCCTGCACGGCGGGCAGTGTGACCGCTCGGATCAATGGTCTTGACTCGCCTTCACTTTATTCAAAGCATTTGAATGACCTTCGCCACTTGCGGATTTTTACCCAGCCTTGAAAACTTGACCCTTCGGGGCGGTAGTGTCTCCCGCATTGTCTTACCCTGGCAACAACCGGCAACCCGTTACCGCCTCAACTTCGGCACGAGCATTCTGGAGTACCATTTGGTCCCTCAAATCATTGCACTTTCTTTGTGCTCTTAACGCACGTGGAGAAAAAAGGGATTGTAGCCCCCTCTATTGCAAAGCACGGAGGTGGTATCGCTCAATTAGTCCAACGGCTTGAGCTACCATGAGACTCGCCTTGTGAACGGCCCCAGACTCGGCCTCAACCCATTGGGCCGCGAGTTCACCACGATCCCGCTCGGACGATGGCTGAGCGAGAATCCATCGCTTAACGTTTCGTTGGCGGCGTGGACTGGGGATTCCATTTATCAGCCGATCTCCCTCAACCCGTAGTCCAACATCGAGAAGTGCACCCGCCAGCGTGGCGACCGCCAAATCAAGTTGCGCGGTTTCGGCCAGTCGTTTCTGCGCATCAATTGACCGGGGAAAAGAAATGTCAACCAGGCGACTGACAGCATTCGTCGCAATGGCTTGGGAATAGTCGATGCGATACCGGGCCCTCTCCATCGCCGCCGCTTCCGCTACCAAGCGCGACCATCGCACCATTATGTTGGGCGATGTGATTTCTACCGCCGCAATCGTTTCCCATGCTGCCTCGGCGTCACCTAGCATCAGTTGAACTTCCGCTCGATCCATTGTCGGCAACGATGGATCCTCTCGCAGTATTGCCAAGGTTCGGTCAACATCAGCGCTCCGATCATTCCGTTTAAAGTAACGAGCGATTCTCATCCGGAATTCGTTCGCTGGAGCACCCCCGTCCACCTGTGTCTCCAGATAGGCGAGCGCGTCCTCTACCTTGCCCCAGCGCAAAAGGTCCCCACCCACCTGAACGCGGGCTCTTGCACGCATGGGACCCGTTGGCAGCGCAGCCCAAAGGGTTTCGGCAGCGCCCGAATTCCCATCCAGCCATTCCTGGCCGGCACGCAATACGATCTCAACATATTGATAGGGAAAGCTTCCAACCGGAGCACGTCGTGCATTCTGAATCAGGGATTCCCGGGGGTCTACGTTGGACAATTCGTCGATGACCCGAATGGGCAATCCGGCGGCACCGAGCAAACGGGCGCCACCAGTGCCGTAGAATGTCTCCTTCGGTACTTGCATGATCAACTGGCGCGCTTCGTCCCTTCGTCCGGCTGCCGCCAGACTTGAGGCCATCGAAGTCAACGCCTGTGGATCGGACGCGAGATAGTTTGTTACGAATTGAAACGCCTGGGCCAGGGCACCCAGCTTCAAATAGGCATCCAACAGCGTATACGGATCACCACCTTCCGCCGCCCACGCTCGTTCCGAGGCTATTACAGTTTGCCATGCCGCCAACAGGAGCTCGTTGTCAGCGTAGGCTGATGCCAGTGCCAGACTGGTCCGCCATGGAACCCCGGGTCGCGAGCGACCTTCGACCAGTTGCGTCATCAGTTCCGTCAGCTCCTCGGATACGTCGGCCCCAATGCGGCTCGAAGATGATTTCGCGAAGGCGCTGGCTTCGATTCCAGCGGCAACGGCATCCGTCATTTCGTTTTGGCTGAATCCGGTCTCGGGCGTCACGGCACTCAGGAGCTGGATATGTTCAATGATCAGGTCTTCCCGCCCGAGTGCTGCGAATTGACGAAACTCTGAAGACTCATCAATTCCCAATCGTACGTGCGGATTAGGCCTCAGGATGAGTTTGCCTGCCGGCCCCAGACGACCGCCCTCGGCGGGGACGAGCAAATGAGTGCGAACCAACGATCGATTCGCGCCTGCCAAACCCTCGGTCCGGAATCTAACCAGGGCCAGCAGCGAAGCAGCCGCTGCGTATTCACCGCCAGACGGCGATGAGCCAATTAGAATTCGTTCCGCATCCTCGATCAAGCGTCCGGGGTCTGGCTCGGCCGCAGCCGACACGCATTCCGTCACGCGGTGCAAGTTGGATAGAACGGCCAGAACCAGCAGCGAGCGAAGGAAATTTGCAAAGGATTGACCTGCCGACCGGACACATAGGTGGCTTGCTGGGAAAGTGTTCGCATTCATCAAGACATCTTGTGCCTTTTGTCTGCCGTTCTGACAAATTCAGAAACTTAAATCTGACATTGATTTTCCCAATTATCTGGAATCCTACTTCGTCAACGACTCATTTGATTCCGTCCTTTTGCGGCGGCTTTGACAAGAGCCGCAACATTCGTTACCTCCTGCGTATGTCCTTTGTTTCTACCGCTCGCCGATTTTTTGCGTTTCTTCTACTGGTCATGTTTGTGACTACTCTCTCTGCGATTCGTTTATGCGCGGAAGATCCTTTGCCCCAGGTGCAACGGCTCCAATCCAGCCCGGTCTTGCGCGGACTCGTTCCCAACCCGATCGAAGGCACGCCGAAAACCGATGCCGAGAAAACGCTCGCCCAGATGTATGTGCGTCCCGGCTTCAAGGTCGAACTCATCGCCGCCGAACCGGACATCCAACAACCGGTTGCATTCGCGTGGGACGAACGCGGCCGGATTTGGGTCGTCGAAGCCTACAGCTATCCGACCAAACGTCCCGAAGGTCAGGGGCTCGACAAAGTGATCATACTTTCGGACGAGGACGGCGACGGGAAGTTCGAGACGCGCAAGGTCTTCGCGGAAGGACTCAACCTGGCGAGCGCCATCGAGGTCGGCTACGGCGGTGTGTGGATCGGCGCCGCGCCGCAACTCCTTTTCATTCCCGATCGCAATCACGACGACAAACCGGACGGCCCGCCGGAAGTGATGCTCGACGGCTTCGGTTATCAGGACACGCACGAGGTGCTGAACAGTTTTCTGTGGGGACCGGATGGCTGGCTCTACGGAATCCAGGGCGTTTTTAACACCGCGCGCATTGGCAAACCCGGCGTACCGGTGGACCAGCGTCCCGAAGTTCGCGCCGCCGTATGGCGTTTTCATCCGATCCGCCACGAGTTCGAAGTATTCGCCAATGGCGGCAGCAATCCTTGGGGGCTTGATTACGACGAACACGGCGACTTTTTCATGACACACTGCCGCAGTTACTGGGGCAAGGGTTTCGCCACTCACGTGATCCAGGGCGGGCATTTCTGGAATCAAGTGAACGGCAATTACGCGCCGTTCATCATCGCGAATCCGCCGGCTGACTTTCCGGAGTTTCGCAATTACCTGCTGGCGTCGGCGCGTTATGGACACGGCGCCGGCGGTGCGGGCCCACGCGGAAGCGACGCGATCTACGGCGGCCATTCGCACGTCGGCACCATGATTTATCTCGGCGACAACTGGCCGGACGAATATCGCGGTCATCTGTTCACGCACAACCTCGGCGGGCACCAGATTAATCAAGAAATCAACCAGCCAGACGGTTCGGGCTACAACACGGTGAGCGCCGGCAGCGACATGTTGTTCTGCACCGATCCGCGATACGTCGCGGTCGATCTCCAATACGGCCCCGACGGGGCGGTTTACATGACGGATTGGGTGGACCGTCAGCACTGTCACAATCCGATGACCGAACTCTGGGACCGCACGAACGGCCGGATCTATCGCATGGAATGGCAGGCGACCTACAAGCCGGTAAAAGTAGATCTGAGCAAAATGAGCAATGAGGAATTGGTCGAGCAGTTGCAAAAGAAGAATCGGTGGTACGCGCGGACAGCGCTGAGACTTCTCCGTGAACGGCAGGCTGCCGGAATGATAACCAAACCAATCAATCTCGACCTGCGTTTCATAGCAAGATACGGCAGTCCGGAAATAAGAGTTCCGACCGTGGAGTTTCAATACGCTCGCACGCTTTTGGGCAGCGAAAGCCCCACCAATTATATGGGCTCCCCAACCAGCTCCGTAAACGAGCATCGCAAATGGGCGATCGACCAGATCGCAAATGAGCAAAACATCTCCGACGGTGATGCTCAAAAACTTGTCGATGCGGCAAAAATCGAAACTTCCGCTCCCGTCCGCCTTGCGCTCGCCTCCGCGATTCAGCGGATCCCCGACGAGTATTCCTGGCAAATCGCCGAGGCACTTTGTCAGCACGCCGAAGACGCGAATGACCGCAACCTGCCTTACCTGATTTGGGATGGTCTGGCGCCGCTCATGTTCCGGGGAGCGCACGCGTCCCGCGTGTCCTCCGAGGCGTCCCGCCGAGGACCACCCGCGCGCAACCAATCGGCGACCACCTTGAACGCCGGCGCGACGCCGGCTGATGCACGCGAGACGCGTGCGCTCCCCAATATCGATCGCGCGTTTGCGCTGGCGCAGAACACGAAAATCCCCCAGATCGCCGACTGGATTTACTGGTACGCCGCAACGCTCGAAGGCGATCCGTTGAACCGCGTCGTCGCCTCGCTTAAAAATCTCGACGGAGTCGCATTGCACAAACGCCTCGCCGGTCTCTGGCTGGCGATGGAACCGCGCGCCAATCTGCCCATGCCATCTGCGTGGAAAGACGTCGCCGCAAAACTTTACTCCGACGCAAATCCGAAAGTCCAAAATCTGGCGGAGCAACTTGCCGCCGTGTTCGGGGACAATTCCGCGTTCCCTCGGCTGCGCGCCACCCTGGCCGATTCAAGTGCGGACAGCGCGGCCCGCAAACATGCCTTCGCGGTATTGAGTCGCGCCAAGGATCGCGATTCGCTCGACACATTTGTGGCCCTGCTCGACGACTCGAACTTCCGGCTGCCCGCGATTCAATTGCTGAGCCGCTTCGATTCACCGTCGATCCCCTCCGCGTTGATCAAGCAGTTCAATTCATATTCGCCCACCGAGAAATCCGCCGCGTTGGCGACGTTGACCGGCCGCGCCAGTTACGCGGTCGCGTTGCTCGACGCGGTGAACGACAAAACGATTCCGCGCGATGCCCTGACGGCGTATGACGTCCGCCAACTGACAAGCCTTGGCAATGCCCAAGTGGACAAGGACGTCACTTCGATCTGGGGCAAAATCAAGCAAACGCCCGCCGACAAGCTGGCGCGGATCAATCACTTGGAAAAAGTCTTCAACGAAGCGCCGCTCTGGGCGTACAGCGCGAACGCCGGCAAAAAGCATTTCGAACAACTGTGCGCGACCTGTCATCGCATCGGCGATCTTGGCAATCGCATCGGTCCCGAACTGACCGGAGCGGGTCAGCACGGCGTGCGCTACTTCCTCGAGAATGTGATCGATCCCGACGCGGTCGTCGGTGCCGATTTTCAAATGACGACCGTCGAGACGAAGTCCGACGAAGTGATCTCGGGTCTCGTCGTGAACGAAACACCGAGCGCGGTCACGCTGCGGACTACCGTCGGCGAAAGTGTGGTGCCCAAAGCGGACATCAAGGAACGCACGAAGAGCGAAAAATCATTGATGCCCGAAGGCCTGCTGGAAGCGTTGGGCGACCGCGAACAGATCGAGCTGCTAAAGTTTTTGACGGGAAGCTGACCCGACATAAATCGATCTTCATCGAAACCAAAAATCTATTCTGCGTGAGTATTGGGCGGACCGGCAGGTCCGCCCTACCATTTTTCGGTAGGGCAGAGCTGCCGCTCTGCCCAAACTTTCGGCGGCCGATCTGACGCGCGGCTGGTCTTTGATGTTTTCTTGTTGCTGCGTGTTTCACCCGGCAAGGTCGGCGCATGTTTGAAACCGCCGAGCTGGGTCGTTCTCTCCAAAAAGACGAATACGAATCCGCCCTGCCCGATTTGCGTGCGCGCCTCGTCCAGGCGCAAATCGACCTGAAGAAAACCCCGTCACGCGTGTTGGTGATCATTTCCGGTGTGGACGGCGCGGGCAAGGCAATGACGGTGAACCGTCTGAACGAGTGGCTGGACCCGCGCGGTGTCAACACTCACGCGTTTGACACACCGTCCGACGAGGAACGCGAACGACCCTTTTTCTGGCGCTTCTGGCGGACGATGCCGGTGCGCGGTCGCATCGGAATTTTTTACGGTTCGTGGTACACGGAACCGCTCATTCAAACCGTTTACAAAAAGCAAAAGCAGGCCGATCTCGACGCGGCGATGCGCCGGATTGCCTCGCAGGAACAAATGCTGGCGGAAGATGGCGCCATCGTGCTCAAGCTCTGGCTGCACTTGTCCAAGGAAGCGCAATACAAACACCTGAAGGGCCTGGAATCCGATCCGCACCGCCACTGGCGTGTGCTGCCGACAGATTGGAAACATCACCGGCTTTACGAAAAATTCATCCGTGTCGCCGGTCGGATGATCCGTCTGACCGACCGACCGCATGCGCCCTGGAATTTGATCGAGGCTACCGATGACCGTTATCGTGATCTTACCAGTGGCAGGTTGTTGCTTGCCGCCATGGAACAAGCACTTGAGGTCACCAAAAAAACATCCGCAATTGGTCGGCGCGACGCGGCAAACCCGCGACTCAAGATCACGCCCGTCGGCCGAAATCGGACGATTCTCGACCGTGTGAACCTGAAGAAATCGCTCAGCAAGGATGCTTATCGAAAACAGTTGGTGCGGCGCCAAGCGGAATGGAATCGACTCGTCTGGAAAGCGGCGGACAAAGGTGTTTCCAACGTGATCGTCTTCGAAGGCTGGGACGCGGCCGGCAAGGGCAGCTGCATCCGGCGCGTCACCGAAGCGATTGATCCACGCTTGTTTCAAATCATTCCCGTGGCGGCTCCCACCGAGGAGGAACGCGCGCACCATTATCTTTGGCGTTTTTGGAAATGGCTGCCGCGGGATGGCCGCGTAACGATCTTTGACCGTTCGTGGTTCGGGCGCGTTTTAGTTGAGCGTGTGGAGAAGTTCGCCACCGCGGCCGAATGGTCGCGCGCTTACGCCGAGATCAATGACTTCGAGGAACAGCTTTGCCGGCACGGGATCGTCGTTCACAAGTACTGGATTCACCTCAGCAAGGAAGAACAATTGGCGCGTTTCCAAAAGCGGGAAAAGGTCAAATACAAGCGCTACAAAATCACGGACGAAGACTGGCGCAACCGGGCCAAATGGAATGCCTACAAGGCCGCCGTAAACGACATGGTCGCCCACACGAGCACGGGCAATGCGCCCTGGACGTTGGTGCCAGGAAACGACAAACGCTATGCTCGCATCTTCATTCTCAAGGACTTGTGCAAGCGCCTCGAAAAGGTGCTGAAATAGGCCTTGGTCGATCGTCTAGTCGCGAAACGGCGACGACCGATCGATTCCGCCGAAAACGGCGCAGACTGGACTCCGTCGTAACCTCGCGACCGTTTCGCCAGTCTTTTCATGGGTTCACCGTGTCAACCTGCCAAAACCGCTGTTTTTTGGCGAAGCCACCTGAATCGAACATGAAACTTGATGGCACCTTTTCACGCGTTGTGATTCTCGGAAGCGTCGTTTTCGCGTCTGTTTCACTCGCCTCAGCCCAGGACTGGCCACAGTGGCGCGGTCAGCACCGGGACGGCCACGCTGCCGAATTCAAAGTCCCGGCGACCTGGCCCGCGGATATCCAATCGAAATGGAAGATCAAGATCGGTGAAGGAGCGGCGTCGCCGGCTGTGGTGGGCAACCGCGTCTACACTTTTTCCCGCGAAGGCACCTACGAGGTCACTCGATGCTTGGACGCATCAACCGGCAAGGAAGTGTGGCAGGACAAATATGAATCGCTGCCCGCCACCGGTCCGGCCGGCCGGCATCCGGGACCGCGCAGCTCGCCGACCGTCGCCGACGGCAAAGTCATTACCTACGGCGTTCGGGGTACGCTTTCCTGTCTGGACGCCACTTCCGGAAAAGTCATTTGGCGCAAGGACAGCCATCCGGACGCTTGGCCACGATTTTTCACTTCGAGTTCGCCGATGGTCGTCAATGGTCTGTGCATTGCCCAACTCGGGAGCGAGTCCGCCGGTTCCGTCACGGCGTTCGATCTCGCAACCGGCGATGAAAAATGGAAATGGTCCGAGGACGGCACCGCCTACGCATCCGCGACCACCGCAACGGTCGACGGGACAACACTGATTATCACTCAAACCGCCGGCAAGGTGGTCGCGCTGGAACCCGCCAGCGGCAAAAGCGTTTGGGAGATTCCATTTGTCGCTCAGGGTCGCGGCTACAACACCGCCACACCCAATGTCGACGGCGACGTTATCATTTATTCCGGCTCCGGCCGCGGGACGACGGCAGTCAAACTGGAAAAGGATGGCGCAGGATTCAAGGCGAGCGAACTTTGGTCGAACAAGGACGGTTCGGTTCAGTTTAACAATCCCATCCTCGCGAACAGTCTGATTTTGGGACTCAACCCGGGCGGCGAACTTTTTTGCCTCGACGAAAAGTCCGGGAAGACGGCATGGACGAAGTCGCTTTCTGGCGATGCCGGCAACCAGGGCGGCGGTCGCCGCGGCCGCGGCGGCGGTGGTTTTGGATCCATTGTTGAAGCGGGCCCGATCTACTTTGCCCTGACGCCGACATCCGATTTGATCGCGTTCAATGCCAAGGAATCCGGCTACGAGGAACTCGGCCGCTGGCACGTAGCCGACTCACCGACCTACGCGTATCCCGTCGTTTCCGGAGATCAAGTCTTTATCAAGGATGAGGATTCCCTTGCGCTCTTCAGTTTCAACTGAAATTTTCCCCGTATCCCAAATCATTCAGCTCGAAGCATTCATTCAATGAAGTATCGATACATCTGTCAGCTCGCTCTGGCGGGCCTCGTTATGTCCGCGGTTCATTCCCGCGCCGAAGCGTACGATCCCAACACCAAACCGGACGACAACCGGTTTACGATCGACCGACTCACCCAGCCCAACACCCTCAATGAACCGATGGAGTTTCAGGTGTTGAAGGACGGTCGGGCGTTCATAATCGAACGCCGGGGCGGGATCGTCATGTTTGATCCGGCCACACAAAGCGTGAAACCCGTCGGCATGCTCACCGTGAATAATTCTGCGAAGGTAGGCAACGGCGAGCAGGGCCTCGTCGGCATGACGCTCGACCCCAACTTTGTCACGAACGGCTGGATGTATCTTTATTATTTCCATCCGACGGAGGAGAAAGGCGTTTTCTCCCGTTGGGAAATTCGCGACAACGTGCTGGTCGCCAACTCGGAAAAAGTGATGTTCGAATGGCCCGCTCAACGCGAAACCTGCTGCCACACCGGCGGCGGCATGGCGTGGGATGCCGATGGCAATCTCTTCATCACGATCGGCAACAACCGCGGCAATCATCTCTCCGCACACACGGACGAACGACCAGGTCGCTCGCCGTGGGACGATCAAGGTGGCACCGCGAATTCCAATTCGCTCGAGGGCAAAATCCTGCGCATCCACCCGGAACCCGACGGCACTTACACGATTCCAAAAGGAAACCTCTTCCCGCCCGGCACGCCGAAAACCCGGCCGGAGATTTACACGATGGGCCATCGCAACGCCTGGCGCGTTTCGATCGACAGCAAGACCGGCTACATTTATTGGGGTGAAGTGGGACCCGATGCGCGTGAGGATTCGGACATCGGCCCCATGGGCTACGACGAACTGAACCAGGCACGGCATCCGGGTTTCTTCGGATGGCCTTACTTCGTCGGCGAATCGGCGTTTCCGATGTTTGACTACGCGGCCAACAAACCCGGCGCCTACAAGGATCCACAACACACGATCAACAATTCGCCAAACAACACGGGCATCCATGAACTGCCGCCGTTGCAGCCATCCTTCATTTACTACCCGTATGGCGTTTCGGACAAATTCCCGGTCCTGGGCTCGGGCGGACGTTCCGCGACCGGCGGCCCGATTTATCACCGGTCCGATTTCGAAAATCCCAAACGTCCCTGGCCAGCCTACTACGAAGGCAAATGGTTGGCCGCGGATCTTTCCCGCCGACTGATCGTCGCGATTTCGATGGACGAAAACAGCAACTACAAATCGATGGAGCGGTTTCTGCCCGACTATAAACCGGTCGAACCAATTGATTTGAAATTTGGTCCCGAGGGCGATCTTTACGTGCTCGAATACGGCGGACGCTGGTTTCAACCGAGCCCCGACGCCAAGCTGGTGCGCATCGAGTTCGAAGGCGGCAACCGCAAACCGATCGCCGTCGCCTCAGCCGACAAGATCGGTGGCATTCCGCCGTTCCCCGTCAAACTTTCGTCACAAGGTACGGAAGATTTTGATCACGACAAGTTGACCTACGAATGGGATGTGCGGGACGTCGGCGGCAACACCCGCACGTTCAAAGAACCGAACCCCACAGTCACCCTGGATGGACTTGGCACCTACGTCGCCAGCCTCACCGTGACCGATCCGAGTGGCGCCAGCGATTCGAAGAGCGTGAGCGTTGTCTCCGGCAACGAACCCCCGGTCGTTTCAGTCAATGTTTCCGGCAATGAAACGTTTTACTTTCCCGACAAGCCATTTGGTTACGAAGTCAACGTGACCGACCGCGAAGATGGCAGCACCAAGGATGGGCGCATCGCCGCGGACAAAGTTTCGTTGAGCATCGATTACGCTTCGGCTGATTTTGATTTGAAATCATTGTCCGAGCTGACCCCGGGCGACGACGCAGCCGCCAAATTCCCGGTCGCGCAGGCGTTGATCGCCAAGGGCAATTGCAAGTCGTGTCATTTGCCGAACGCAAAACTCGTGGGGCCGGCGTTTGCCCAGGTCGCCGAGAAGTATCGCAACGACCCGGACGCTCCGGCGCGTCTGGCGAAAAAGATCGTCACCGGCGGCGCCGGCGTGTGGGGTCAGGTCGCAATGCCGCCCAACGCTGCGGTCACGGAAAGTGACGCGGCAGCGATCTTGAAATACGTGTTGAGTCTCGGCCATAACAACACTCAGAAACTGCCGCTGGCCGGCGAATTCAAGCCTGTGCCACCTGAGGGTGATGATGGAAATGGTTCGTTCGTCATCCGCGCGATGTACACCGACAAGGGCGAGGAAATCGCGCCGCCGCTTTCTGCCCAAAGCATCCGCCTGCTGCGCAGCCCCAGTCTGTCCGTCGCATCGGCGAACAAAAATCACGAAGTGTCTCGCGGCGGTTTTGGTGCCTCGGTGAAATCGGGATCATACCTGGCTTACAGCGACATTGACCTCACCGGCATCAAACAACTCGATGTCGCGGCCAACGCCATCAGCTTCGCGAAGCACAAGGGCGGAGACATTGAAGTCCGCCTGGGCTCACCCGACGGGAAATTGATTGGCTCGGCCAAGATCGCGGTGACGCAGCCAAACTTCGGTGGTGGCGGCGGTGGCGCAGCCAATCGCCGTCCCGCGGCGCAGGATGCCGACGCCGTGCGGCCGGGCGGTCGTAACAACGCCGCGCGTCCGGCTCGCAACAATGCCAACCGCCCGGCGGCCCGCGGCAATCGCCGGGCCGGTGGACGCGGTCGTGGATTTGGCCCGCCTCCGACCCCGATTTCGATCGAGCCCACGTCGGGCCACCAGGATCTTTACCTTGTGTTCCACAACAAGGACGCCGCTGAGGATGACACCTTGATGACGGTCAGCAGCATCAAGGTCGCTGAATAACGGCGGCCGCGACACTCGCGTCCCCATTGATTGTCCCAATGCAAGAGCAGGCGATGCTTCTTGAGCTCTCCACCGGGCGCCGCCGACCGATGCGGTCGACGGCGCCCGTCTGCTCCAGTGTTGGGAAAGGTTGGGACGGGTTTCTTGTCGAGGAACACCCACCGGTCACCGCGATGTCCACGAACGTCGCGCTCTTTGAAAGCGCCGTGTTCATTCCCATCGACGGCCGGATCCACCTCGAGTGGAAAAGTGGCCGGGAGGCGGTAACCAAGGAAATTGCTCCCGGACAGATTAGCATTCTACCGGCAAACCATCCGTATTCGGTGAAGCTGCGCGCGGCCGGGGAAAGCGTGGTGGTTTCCCTCGCTGAAAAACTAATCGCACTGGCGGCGGCCGATCAGGGCGTCTTCACTGCGATTCAACCCGTGTGGGTCCACGGTGTCGAAGATGCGCTCGTGCGGGAACTCGTCATGTCTTTGCGCGAAGAGATGCGGAGCACCTCGGTCAGTGGCGAGCGATATGCGCATTCCCTGGCGTCAACTCTGGCCGCTCACATCGTCCGTCGTTACTCCACGGATCGATTGAGCATTCCTTCGCCGAGTGGAGGCCTGTCGATTGTCGCTCTGCGGCGGGTGGTGCATTACATTCACGATCATCTTGGTGAAAATCTGACGCTCGGCACGCTGGCCGCCAAAGCCAACCTGAGCACGTGTCATTTCGCGCGCATGTTCAAGGTTTCAACGGGTATCTCGCCCCACCGTTACTTGTTGAACTGCCGGATCGCCCGCGCCAAGAAGCTAATGACCCAGGGCAAAGGCACGCTGGCGGAAATCGCGCTCCGGTCGGGCTTTTGCGATCAAGGACACCTGACCCGCAGTTTCCGCGATATTGTCGGCACCACGCCCGCCGCATTTTTGAGAGACCTCGCCGTCGCCGGACAACGCGGTTGATGCGGTTTTCCGATCCCCCGTCGAATCGGAACGGTCCGAACAGGAACCGCAATCCTTTCCCATCCGCATCAAACGCGTCCAATCATCTCGGGAGTTTTCCGGGTAATGGTTATCTCATGACCTCCCGGCGTGTGATCTCTCTCACCTTTTCCGTCGCACTTATGTGGTCCGCGCTGAACACCATGGCCGCGGATGCTCCGCCCGCGGGGGGACCCCGTCGGATGCCTCCCATGCCCAAGCCGGGCCCCTGCCCGCTCCCCATTCTTCCGGCATTACCGAAGATGGATGATCACTCCTTTTACGAGAATCGCGATGTCCCGCACGGCAAGGTTGAAACGGTCAATTACAAGAACTTCGCCGGAGCGGACAAACGGATGCACATCTATCTGCCGCCGGGTTACGACGCCAATTCGGAAACACGTTATCCGGTGCTCTACCTGAATCACGGCGGTGGCGACGATGATTCCAAATGGACAAGCACGGAAGCCAACGGGGGTCATGCCCAGGACATTCTCGACAACCTGATCGCGGACGGCAAAGCGCATCCGATGATCATCGTGATGCCCAACACGCGGGAAATCGTCTCCGCCAATCCACCGCCGATGGACGAGGATGACAACTGCACGAAGGAGTTTCTCCAAAACATTATTCCGTATGTCGACACGCATTACCAAACGAAGGCCAACCGGGCCGGACGCGCGATTGCGGGTTTGTCGATGGGCGGGTTCGTCGTGATGCACACTGGGCTTTCGCACCTAGACACATTCAGCGAACTCTACGTCTACAGCTCCGGTCATTTTCCGGATGCCCATTCAAAATTCGAAGAGCGTTTCAAGGGTTTGTTCTCTGATCCGGAAACGAACCAGCGCTTTCGCGTACCGATTTATTTTGCCGCCGGAGAAACGGACATCGCCCTGCACAACGGACAAGGCGATCTGGCGATCATCAACCGCTATGGCATCCGTAACTTCTGGGTTTTGAGCTCGGGCGGACACGAGTGGGCCAACTGGCGGCGCTACCTGTGGCAGACAGCGCAAATCATGTTTCCAGATTGCGAGTAACAATTCCTTCGCCGTTTGCGTCAAACACAAAGAACCCGAAACAACTTATGAGAATCCATCGAATCACATCCATGGCGGCCATCATTGCCGCGTTGTCGATCCCATTTGCAACCCAGGCCCAGCGCCGGGGGGGCCCACAGGTCAAATCGCCGGAAGTCGCCGACGGCAAGGTGACTTTTCGCATTCTGGCGCCCAAAGCTGAAGCCGTGAAATTGTCCGCCGGAGACATCCCGGGCGTCGGTCAGGGCAAGGAAATGACCAAGAATTCCGAGGGCGTGTGGGAGGTCACGATGGATGTGGCGCCCGGATATTACCGCTACAATTTCAATGTCGACGATGTGCCGGTGATCGATCCGCGCAATCCGTCGACCAGCGAGTCCAACAACAACACGTGGAGCCTGGTCGGCGTGCCCGGCGCCAAATGGATGGACACGCAGGAAGTGCCACACGGTGCCGTGGCAGCGATCACTTATTATTCGTCCGCGCTCAAGAAATTCCGCCGGATGCATGTTTACACCCCGCCTGGTTACCAGGAAGGCAAAGGGAAATACCCGGTGTTTTATCTCCTCCACGGGGCGGGTGATTGCGACGATTCCTGGACCTCCGTCGGTCGCGCCGGTTTCATCCTGGATAACCTGATCGCCGAGGGTAAAGCGAAGCCGATGGTCATCGTCATGCCGGCCGGACACACCGGTCAAATGATGTTTGGCGGGCCGCGCTCGACGCGTGATGAGTTTGCCGAGGACTTCACCCAGGATGTGATGCCCTATATCGAAAGTCATTATCGCGTGAAGGCCGACCGCAAAGATCGCGCGATTGCCGGACTTTCAATGGGTGGTGCGCAGACGTTGAACATCGGCATCCCGCACCTTGATGAGTTTGCCTACATCGGCGTTTACAGCTCGGGCGTTTTCGGAATCATCCCGCGTGCGAACGGTCCCGCGCAGCAAGGGCCGACGTTTGAAGAGCAACACAAGGACGTGCTCGACAACGCAAAGCTGAAGAAGGGATTGAAGCTTTTCTGGTTCGGCACCGGCAAGGATGACTTTCTCCTTGAGACGTCCAAGGCGACCGTCGCGATGTTCAAGAAGCACGGGTTCGACGTTCAGTTCCACGAATCGGAAGGTGGCCACACGTGGATCAACTGGCACGATTACCTCCACGAATTCGCGCCGCAGTTGTTTCAATAACAACCGTTGAATCAATCAAAAACTCGAAGGCCGCGGTATCCCACCGCGGCCTTCGTCATTCAAGGCAGGGCGGCGTTGCCGGGCCGCCCGATTGCGTGCCGTCTTGCGATCGATATCAAATCAATAGAACACCGACTCGAAATCATGACCGTATTTGGCGCAGACAGCCCCTCAGCTGGAAATCGTGTGCTTGCTTGACTTTGCTGCCGAGAAGAACCCCAAAAGCAAAGCCCTCTACCAACCGCGCTGCCATCTCGGAGCCACTCAGGGCGACATTGCGAATTTAAAAGCCGAGGACATGGACCAGACGCGCGGCACGATCAGCTTCACGCGGCGCAAGACCGGCGTGCCAGTGTTCGGGCAACGTTGCCATCAACCTGGAATGCCGGCGGTCAGGTCCGCCGGGGCTATGGGGTGAGAATTGAGCCGAAGGGCTTGCGCCGTGTTGCACCGAAGCGCCCTTGTTTGGAGTTGGCGGTGAGCCACTCGGCTGCGTTAACGATGAAAGGAATGGCGACGCACGCAACGGCGATGTTACTTCGAAACAAGTTCACAGAATGTCCGTTCATGCTGGGCATGAGGAAACGCCTAACGCAAATATTGGTCAGAGGCTGGCTCGCAAGCCGCGCTGTCGATGCTCAAATGATGGTTCAGATTTCACGGCAAGGTATCGAATCGCAGCGGCGGAAGCCATATGTCTCGGACTACCTGGTTAGCCGACTAAACTGCTTCCACATTTCGAGCAAAAGCGAGCCGCGTCGCGACCGATCCCGATATGTAACTGACGACAACTTGGACAACGTTTGGCGCTGGACATGATCGCAACGACAAAAGCTGCAAATCCAATCCCAAACCATCCGACCAAAGGCGTCCCGGTAAAGAAACCAAAACTCGCAACGGCAATACTCAGAACGTAGATCCAGAAAACCAACCGATACTTGGACTGTGTCATCGAAGGCATAGGAACTTTTCAGGCTAACACCAAAATCACTGACTCCCATGTAGACGGGGCAGGAACGGAACGAAAGGGTACAAATGATCAATAACCGTCAATCGAAACGCCGTATGGGAGTCCTGGTGATTCGTCTTGTTAGACATTTTCTTCTTGGATTTAACGCTTTCGGAAACGCCACTGTATCGCCACTCCAAGGACCAGAAATACCAGGGAGATGGATAGCCCTAGTGCTGCACCCGATCCAAAGTGCAAAGCTATACAGAAAATTCCAGAGGCAAATAAAAGCAGGCAAGTGTAGAAACACCACGAATAAACGGCGAAGAGGACTGGTTGTTCATTCATATCCGGCCACCGCATCGCAGACTGAAAAGTAAACGGAACAAGAACCGTCATGAAACAAGAAGCCGCCCATCTTAACTCATCTGGAAGCGGATTAATTGAGAGCATTGTTAGAATGGAACCGAAAGATGCTGCCGCGAATCCGAGACACATCGGCCGATACAGATGGTCATTCGTGTCCAAAGTATTAATAAACCAATAGAGTATGCACAACACCGCGCTCGGTCCAATTTCCTAACGTGTTCTTTTCCTGAGGAATTACGGAAGCCCATGCGCCAATTTTTCGCAAGATTCTTCCCCATTCTTTTCGGCGCTCGGAGCGGACCCGTTGCGCGTGAGTTGGCGCTCGGAACCGTCCTTCCGTTGCCAGAATTGGTTTAGAGCATTGTTCACCCGCGCCAGTCACGCCCGGTCCTCTGCCAGTTCCATCACCTGCTGAGTTCGCACACCCGCTCGACCGTTTCTTTCAATCGAGCGGGGTTGAACGCTTTCAAAGCCTCAATACAACACCGACTCAAAAAACGCCTTCATCTCGGCCGCATAATAGACACCGTACTTTTCAAAAGTGGCTTTCGTGCGCGCGTCGGGTTTCCAATCGAAGAAGGCGTGGCTCGCGCCGCCGACCTGCACGTATTCGGCTCGCTGTCCGGCGTCGACCAGCGCGTCCGTGAATTCCTTCACCATCTGATCGTTAATCAGCGGATCTTTCGTGCCGCGGGTGAGGAATTGCGGAACCGATCGTTCCGATGCTTTGGGGATTTGTTTGATCGGCGAAATCGCGTCGCGCCAGCTTTCATCCGCAGCCGGGTCTTCGGAATACGTGTTCAAGAACCGCCCGCCAAACACCCCGTAGCTGGGAGCCGCCGCTTTAATCGAAGAGAGCATTTCGGCCTTCACCTGTTCGATCGTTTTGTCCTTCGGCATATAAGTTGGCTTGTATTCGAACACACCCGGCGTTTTACCAAAGCCGCGATCGCCAATCATATTCACCATCAACGAACAGGCCGCCGAAAGATGGCCGCCCGCGCTGTCGCCGGTGAGGCCGATCCGAGTGGGATCACCGCCGTATTCCTTGGCGTGCTCCATGATGTGCGCCACCGCGCCGTAAACGTCCTCGATCAGGTTCGCCATCGTATTCGGCGTCGCATCGCCATCCGCCTTGCCACCCCAACGATAGTCGATCGAGCAAACGACGAACTTGCCGCCCTTGGTCAATTCGCGCGCGAGCCCGCGCATGATATCCTCGTCGTTCGTCACCCACCCGCCACCGTGGATGATCACGATGATCGGCAAGTTGTTCGCCCCTTTTGGCGAATACACGTCATACTTGAGCTCCTTCACGCCCGGGTGGCCATACACGACATTCTGAATGACGTTGATGTGATCGACCGCCGATTTCTCGATGAACGACGCGCCGATGTGTTTGTCCTGGTCAATGGTGACCTTGAAAACCGGCGTCATCGATTCGTGATACATCGCGCCCCAGCGACCGGGAATCGAGTAGTAACCCGAGTCGAGCGCGAAACCGTCCGCTGGCGCGGTTGTCACGGTGACCACCGTTCCGGAGGGATACTTGCCGTCCGCCGGCAACGGCGGGACCAGCGTGAAACTACCGTTGACCGGCTGATCAAGGGTCACGGTGAAGTCTTCGGCGTGGGCGGAAATCGCGGCTCCGTAAAAAACAGGCATGGCGGCAAGGAGCGCGACGGTTCGAAAAAATGCGGGTTTCATGGTTGATGAAGTTTAACAAGTCAGCCCAGCCATGCGCAATGCTGCAACGCTCTCCGCACCGAATCTCTGCATTTCGCAAGGGCGTCCCAACAACGACAAGGCGCTCCAATTTCCCTTTAAGGCATCGACTTTTTTCCGCACGTTGATCACATTCTTTCCACTCAGCGAATCGATCAACCAAGCCTGGCCAACATCATTGCGGCAGGCAAACCAGCAACCGGATCATGAAAACATTCAAACCAAAACTCGGCGCAGTCGCGCTCAGCATTTTTACTTCACTTCATCTTTTTGCCGCCGACGTCACCGGCGATTGGAAGGCCGAATTTGACACTCAGATTGGCGCTCAAAAATACACCTATCACCTCAAGCAGGACGGGGAGAAAATCACCGGCAAAGCCAACTCCGACATCGGCGGCGAGAAGCGCGAGGTCGAATTGAAGGACGGCAAGATCGCAGGCGATCAGATCACTTTTTACGAGACGTTCGATTATCAGGGCAACTCGATCCGCATCGATTACACAGGTAAAATCGCCGGTGATGAAATCAAGTTCACCCGCAAGGTCGGCGACTTCGCGACGGAAGAACTGGTGGCGAAGCGGGTGAAAGACGAATCGGCTGCCGCCGGATTCGACGCCGCAAAACTGGTCGGGACATGGACCTATGTAAGCGGCGAGAAAGACGGCGCCAACCTCGACAAGGACCATTTCGCCGGACAGAAAGCGACGTTCACCGACAAGGAAATCAAAGTGAGCGGCCCGAACGGGGAATACGATTTCACCTACAAGCTGGATACCAAGAAACTTCCGGTGGCCATCACGATGGAAATGACCGCGGGCGGCGGCGGTGGGGACTCGAAGGCGGCTGGCATCATTGCGCTCGATGGAAATAATTTGAAGCTGTGCTATCCACCGAGAGGAGGCGCCGCACCAACCAAGTTCGAAGCACCTTCGGGCAGCGGCCTTCATTACTTCGTGTTCGAGCGCGCGTCCGACAAAGCGGCTGCAAAATGAAATTCCACGTCATCACATAACACGTCCCATGAACAAAACTTGGTTGAACATCTTCATCGTTCTTTTGCTCAGCGCCGCCGCCAGCACCGCGCAGAATCAAGTCATCCGCCTTTATGATGGCAAGGCGCCCGCCTCGGAAAACTGGACGCAAACCGAGCAGACCAACACGCACAATCTTTGGAATACACGCGTCGTCTTCAACGTGGCGGATCCGACGATGACCGTTTTCAAACCAGCTCCCGACAAAGCCAACGGCACGGCCGTCGTGATCTGTCCCGGCGGCGCATTCTTCGCCTTGTCGATCGACAGCGAAGGCAATGACGTTGCCCGCTGGCTCGCGGAAAAGGGCGTCACGTGTTTTGTGCTCAAGTATCGTCTCGTCGAATGCAAGACGGACGATCCGACTCGCGAAGTCGGCACGCGCGGTCCGCTGGATCAGATCGTAAAACCCATTGTTCCTTTGGCGATGGCTGATGGTCTCACCGCAATTGGTCATGTGCGAAAACATGCGCAGGAATTTGGGGTGAATCCCGACAAGATTGGCATCATCGGCTTTTCAGCCGGCGGCACGGTTACCGCATCCGTCGCGTTCAATTACACGCCCGAAACGCGTCCGAATTTCGTCGCGCCGATTTATCCCGCCTACAGTTGGGCGATTCATGACAAAGGTGTTCCCGCAGATGCGCCGCCGCTGTTCGTCCTGGCTGCCACCGATGATCAACTCGGTCTGGCACCGCAGAGCGTCCAGATTTATCAGGACTGGGTCGCCGCCGGCAAATCCGCCGAGTTGCACCTGTTCGCCAAAGGCGGTCACGGTTTCGGCATGCGCTAACAAAATATTCCCACTGACCACTGGATTCGTCTGTTCGCCGACTGGCTGGACCTCCAAGGCTTCATGAAAAAGTAAGTTATGAAAATCGCGCTTCAATCATTTGTCTTCGTTCTGGCCTCACTCGCAACCGCATCTGCTCTCGATGTTGTTACCACG
Source organism: bacterium (assembly GCA_016124235.1). Lineage (GTDB taxonomy): Bacteria > Verrucomicrobiota > Verrucomicrobiia > Limisphaerales > RI-55 > RI-55. The sequence goes on from WGOC01000017.1 coordinate 54,762, forward strand.
CAATCTGGCAGGGTATCGGGCACGAAAACCGCCGACGGTGAGATCACAAGTTTCAAAGGCGTACCGTTCGCCGCTCCGCCAGTCGGCGATTTGCGCTGGAAAGCTCCGCAGCCGGTCAAACCGTGGGACGGGGTACGCGAATGCACCAAATTGGGAGCGAGCCCGATGCAGGGCAAGCCGGCGCCCTTCAGCATGTGGAGCAAGGAATTCCTGATTCCCGACGAACCGATCAGCGAGGACTGCCTCTATTTGAACGTGTGGACCGGGGCCAAGTCAGCAGGCGAGAAGCGCCCCGTCCTCGTCTGGATTTACGGCGGCGGATTTTCCAGCGGCGGCAGCGGTTGCCCGATTTACGACGGCGAAGCGATGGCGCGAAAAGGAATCGTCTTCGTGAGTATCAATTACCGCGTCGGCCCTTTTGGCTTTTTTGCGCATCCCGAACTGACGAAAGAATCCGGCTACAACGCTTCCGGCAATTACGGTTTGCTGGACCAGATTGGGGGGCTGAAGTGGGTCCAGGAAAATATCTCCGGCTTTGGCGGTGATCCGAAAAATGTGACGATCGCCGGGCAGTCCGCCGGTTCAATGAGCGTCAATTGCCTAGTCGCCTCGCCGTTGGCAAAAAGTTTGTTTGAACGCGCGATTGGTGAAAGTGGCGCCAGCTTTTCCCGAAATCAAATGTCCCTGGAAGCGGCCGAGAAAGCCGGGGTCGAAGCCGCAAAATCGGTTGGGGCGTCGTCACTCGCCGAACTGCGTGCCAAGTCGTCGGATGAAATCATGAAGATGCGAAGCCGCGGCGGACCGATCATTGATGGATACGTTTTGCCCGAGCAGGTCGCGGATATTTTTGCCGCGGGCAAACAAAACAAAGTCGATCTGTTGACGGGATGGAATCAGGACGAGGGCTTGATGTTCGGTCCGATCCGGAAGGCGGAAGAATTCAAGGAACAGATGAAGCAGCGGTACGGTGACAACGCGGAAAAGATGCTGGCGTTCTATCCGGCCACCGACGACGAACTCGCGGCCCAATCGCAAAGGGATCTCTCGCGCGACATGATTTTCGGCGCCGCGAATTACACCTGGGCCAACGCCACGGCACAACAGGGTGCGGGCCAGGTTTACGTTTATCGATTCACCCGCAAGGTTCCCGGCACCGGCGAATATGCGAAGTACGGCGCCTTCCACACCGGTGAAGTTCCTTACGCCTACGACAACTTGAAATTCGTCGATCGCCCCTGGCAACCAGTCGATCATGAACTCGCAAAAAAGATGTCCAGCTACTGGGCCAACTTCATTAAGACCGGCAACCCGAATGGCGACGAACTAACCGACTGGCCGGCGTACGAGTCGGCCACCAAGAACGTGATGATTCTGGGCGCGACGGTGGAAGCAAAACCGTTACCGGACCGGGCGGCCTTGGATATCCTCGCGCCCAACCGACAGCGATAGGGCGACCGGCGTTTTGAGAACTGGATTTGTCGACGCCGATAATCGGTGGACAAACCACGCCACAACCACTGCGCTTTCATCGGAGCGCAAAGCCGGTGATTTTCTTGCGCTCTGCCACTTTACGTCTCGTCCTCAGACCTCCGCATTTTTCTGCCCGTGGAAAAACCAATGAACACCAAATTTGTCAGCCAGATGACCATAGCTGCCAAACGGCATTTCGCGCAGGTCGTCCACTAACGCCTCGTCAGCCCCTACAGCAAGTTTATCGAAGATGGCTCTGAGTTCTTTGTAGCTTCCTTCGCTGAGGTACATACAAACAGTGTTTCCCGGGTTCCGCTTCCTCGTCGGGTGTCGCCAGTCGGTGGCCGTAAACTGGATCACGCCACTTTTCAACTCGGCAATGGCGACCTTGTTTTGGTGGTCCGGTGGCGCCTGGTGTTTCATAGGTGTATCGCCAACTTTCGTAATGGACATGTCTCCGCCGAGACACGATTGGTAAAACGTCATGGCTTCCGCACAGTTGCCGTCAAACAACAGGAAGGGCTTGAGATTTATCATAACGTGGAGATTGAAACGTAGTGGTGCCATTCACAACGCCAAATGCAAGAAGTGCCGCGTTCAAAGCTTAAGTCCAATGCTTATTCGACGATCCCGCTCCAATTAAGAATTCTTTGGTTCACTTTAATCATATGCACATTGGTCTTAAGGGCAGAGCGCATAGCCAAACGAGCGATCCCGAATTTCCTCAATTCGGAACGCGCGCCGTAGGGCGATCATTTTCATCGCCAAGCGGTTATACCTTGATCGTGGTGAGGAATTCCGGCTTTCGTCGAAACTTGGTGGCTTGCTCAAACGCGTAGGCGATTCTGAGCAGTGTCGGCTCGCTCCACGCCCGGCCAAAAAAAGAAATTCCGACGGGCAAGCCATGCACAAAACCAGCCGGCACCGTGATGCTCGGATAGCCGGCGATGGCCGCGGGTGAAGAACTACCGCCAAGATAGTTGTCGCCGTTGATGTGGTCCGTGAGGAAAGCCGGACCGCCGGTCGGCGCGATCAAGGCATCAAGCTGATGTTCGTTCATGACGGCGTCGATGCCTTCATCACGACTCAGCCGGCGAGCCTTTTCCAGCGCCGTACGATATGCGTCATCTGTCAATGGTCCGCGTTCCTGGGCATGGATCAACGTCTCCTGGGCGAAGAAGGGCATTTCACGATCATGATATCGTTCGTTGAATTCAATCAGTTCAGCGATGTTGTGCACGGGCAAATGCTTCGCGACCTGTCCCAGGTAGAGATTGAGATCGTTTTTGAATTCGTACGTCAGGACAGTGTACTCGGCTTCTCCCAGGTCGTCGTGAGCCGGCACCTCCGCCGGATCAATCATCACCGCACCGGCATTTTCCATGGCTTGAATGGCTTCCCCCATCACGACCTCAACGTCCGGGAGAAAGCCAAAGAATTCCCGGGCAATGCCAATCCGAGCGCCTTTCAACCCGTCCTCATCGAGAAACTGAGTATAGTCGTTGGAAATCATGCCCGCGCTATCGCGAGTCGCGGGATCGCGCGAATCGACTCCGGTGAGAAGTCCCAAAACCAATGCTGCGTCGGCGACCGTTCGCGTCATCGGACCGGCCGTGTCCTGGCTGTGCCCGATCGGGATGATGCCCGACCGGCTGATCAGGCCCACCGTTGGTTTGAGCCCCACAATGCCGCAGGCGGTGGAGGGCGAAACAATGGAACCGTCCGTTTCGGTGCCGATGGCAAACGCACAAAGATTCGCGGCGACGGCAGCTCCGGAGCCGGAGCTTGAACCCGAGGGATTGCGATTGAGAGCGTAGGGATTATTCGTCTGCCCACCGCGGCCGCTCCAACCACTGGTCGAATGCTCCGATCGGAAGTTGGCCCACTCGCTTAGGTTGGTCTTGCCGAGTAACACCGCACCGGCTTCGCGAAGCTTTTGAGCAACCACGGAATCCTCTCTCGCAAAATGGCCTTCCAAAGCGAGCGACCCGGCGGTCGTCATCATGCGATCGCCGGTATCGATATTGTCTTTGAGCAGAACCGGAATCCCGTGCAGCGGACCTCGCGTGTGCCCACTCTTGCGTTCCTGATCCAACTCACGCGCGATCGACTCGGCGTCGCGGTTCACTTCGATTACGGACCGGATCTCCGGACCGCGTTGGTCAATGGCCGCAATCCGCGCAAGATAGAGTCGCGTCAGGGACGTGGCGGAAAAACGGCCCGCTTCAAGACCGGCCTGGAGTTCGGAAACGGTCAGTTCATCCAGCTCAAAGGGACGAACCGTGATCGGCCCTGGTTGGCGCGAAGTGGAGCAACCCAATTCGCCAAACGCCGGCATGGCCAGGGCGGCCAAACCGGCGCGTTTGAGAAATTCTCGGCGCAGCACGGATGAGACATTGATCAAGCCCCTGAACGCCGGCAATTGGAAAAGATACGAACCAAGCCGCCGGTCAATCCGACGGGCTTTCACGCTCAATCGACCGCCGGCCGGAGCGATTTTCGCCGCCGGCCGTCGTTAATTTGATCAGCCAAGGAGCTTTTCCAATTCCTTTCGCAACTCTCCCAGTTCCTTGCTTTTGAAGTGTCCGCGCGTGCTCTCCAATACCGATACCGTCTTGCGCAGCGCGGCCATCAAAGTCTGGCGCTCGATCGCCTGTCCCACGCCGGATTGCACGGGTTCGTCATCCATCAGATTCTCGAGTTCCACGAGACTCACGACCAGGTTGCGCATCATGAGGCGCAGGTAGCTGCGCATCGTGGCCTGACGCGTGGCCGTTGAGGTTTGCTCAAGCAACTGCTGCAAACGCGCCACTTCCTTTTCCCAATCCTGCAGCCGCGCCCGGCTGTCGGTCAGAATCCGGGCACTTCGTGAATCGGTGACCGCCGCCGAAAGGACGCCGAGCAGCTCTTCAAAATCAGGCGGTTTTACCAGATACGCCGCAACCTTTAAGGCCACTGATTTTGCCGCCGTTTCGACCGTGGGTTTGCCCGTCAGCAGTACGACCGGCAGGGATCCAACAACCGTCGAAATCTCCTCGATCAATTCCAGGCTCTGATTGCCGGGCATGTTGATGTCGGCGAGCAACACGTCGTAACTACCTTCGGCCAGCATCTTCAGAGCTTCGCTGCCAGTGGCCGCGAGATCGCACTCGAAACCGGCTCGTTGAAGGCGGCGGCCCAGGCCCATTCGAAACTGGCCATCATCATCGGCAAAGAGAATCCGACCGTTCGTTTTCTTTGGTGGTATGTCTTCGAGCGAATTCAAGTTCATGTCGGCGTGAGCTTAAGACAACGACACATTCCTCTGGACATGCCGGCTTCCAATCGCGTCGGCGATTTTATGCGCTAGCAACGCGTAGTCGAGGGGTTTAACCACCAACTCAGCGATGCCCAGGTTTTTTGCGGCGTCGGAACTGAAGGCACCAGCGAACCCGGTCATCAGAAACACCGGCAAATCCGGTTGTCTTTCCAGGATTCGGCTGGCGAGTTCGGTGCCGGTCATGCGAGGCATGGTCAGATCGGTAATCACCGCTTCAAACCGGCCGGGGTCCTGCATGAATCGTCGCAACGCCTCATCCGGTCGCACGAATACTTCGACTTCGAAACCATACCGCTTGAGCAGAAGACGCGCGCTCTCGCCGAGCGGACGTTCGTCATCAACAAACATCACCCGCTGAGTTGCTCGGACTTCGTGCAAAAGGGTGTCTTCGGCAATTGATTCCTGAAACTTCTCGCTGGCTGGCAGGATCACGCGGAACGTGGTTCCGACGCCGGGTTCACTTTCGACTTCGATCTTGCCTTCGTGCTCTTCGATGATTCCGTGGACCACAGCCAGCCCGAGGCCGGTGCCTTCCCCCGGATCCTTCGTTGTAAAGAAGGGGTCGAATATCCGATCGACCGTGGCGGCATCCATGCCATGACCATTGTCACTCACGGTCATCATTACATTTGGGCCGCGGCCGATCGCGGAGGGCACACCGCCTGAAGTTGAAGTTGCGAGCCTGCCGGTCGGTCCGAGCGACACGCGCAATATGCCGGCCTTGCCGCGCATGGCATGACCAGCGTTAGTGCACAAATTCATGATGACCTGGTGAATCTGCGTGGGATCAGCAAAGACCGCCGGTAAATCGGGCGCCAAGTCCACTTCCAGTTCAATCGTGGAGGGCAACGTGGAGCGAATCAGCTTGAGCACTTCGCGGACGATGGGAGCCAGCTGGATGTGTTGCCGTTCGTGCCGCTGCTGCCGACTGAACGCGAGAATCTGTCGCACCAGCCCGGCGGCGCGATGCGACGCTTTCAGCACCTCGCCCAGATTTTCCTGCAGTTCGGCATCCTCCGGATGGTCCATTCGCGAAAGCTCGGTAAAGGAAATGATCGCGCCCAGGATATTGTTGAAATCGTGAGCGATCCCCCCGGCCAGCGTGCCCAGCGATTCGAGCTTTTGCGTTTGGCGCAATTGCGCCTCCAGACGTTGCTGCTCGAGTTGCGCAAAAAACATCGAGACCAGATTCGCAACCGCGACGGCGAAGGTTTGTTCATCGGGTGTCCATTGACGAGCGGGCCCCACGTGTTCGCAACACAGAACGCCGGTAATGCCGCTCCGCGCATGCAACGGGACGTCGAGCATCGAACAAATCCCCAGCGGTTTCAGGTAGTCCACAGCGAACGATTGAGTACGGGCGTCAGTCAGTGCGTTGTCGGCCACGATGACATCCGAGTTGTCCATCGCGTCGAAATAAGCTTCATGGCCGGCGCGTGACAGTTCGATTCCTTGTGAGTGCAGCTTTTTGCTACGTTCGAACAACTCCAGACAAACGATTGACGACCGGGAATTGTTGTAGGTCCAAATACTGACGCGCTCAGTCGCAAGCGTCGAGGCAAGTACCTCCGCGATCTGGCGCAGCAATGTCGAAAATTCTTCGGGTCGAACGGCGTAGTTCCGGCTCAGCGTGCTGAGTGCGGCTTCGTGGCGGGCGTAACGCTCGTTTACTTCAAGCAGCGCTTTTTGCGATCGCTTCCGCTCCGTGACATCCTGGATCTGGCAAACGAAATGTCGCGGGGTTCCGTCGGGATTCCACACGAGCGAACCATTGATCTGCACCCAGATGATATGCCCGTCTTTGTGGACATAGCGTTTTTCAAATTCGCCCGCCAACGCTTCGCGGCGCATCAACTTGTCGACGAGTTCCTCATTGGCCGTGCGGTCGTCGGGATGGGAAATGTCCCGGAAATTAAGTTTGAGCAATTCTTCGCGCGTGTAGCCAAGTATCCGACACAACATCGGATTCACTTCGAGCCATTTTCCTTCCGGCGAAATCAAACCCAACCCGATCGCCGAATCATGCATGGCCGACCGCATGCGTTCCTCACTTTGGCGCAGCGCTTCCTCGCTCAACTTCTGGTCTTCGAGGATGCTCAGCAACGCCGAACGCGATCGCTCCGCCTCGTCCAACAAGTTTCGCACCTCTGCTTCCGAAAGCTCGTGACGCATGCGCGCGCGCAGAGCGCCGATGCCAAAAGCGAGATCATCGGCCAACTCGGTCAGCAGCTTCAGCTCCTGCTCGTCGAACGCATGGGGATCCCCAGAATAGATGGCGAGCAGACAGGCCACCTTGCCATCAAGCCGGAGCGGCAGAGCAACGGAGGATCGAAAGCCAAGCGCAATCGCCAGCTCCCGCCAGTTCTGCACTTGGGGATCGTTCAGGAAGTCATGGCACACCGCAACTTTGCCATGTTCAATCGCCCATTTTGACGGAACGCAATCGGTTTTCACGCCACTCCACGTGAGCCGCAAATCCTTCACCACCTCGGGGGGAATGCCAGCTTGGCCGGCCAACTCAATCGTGCGATCCGCCCCACGATGGACATAGCCGACCCAAGCCATATTGTGTCCGCCATGTTCGACGATCACCTGGCAAATCTCGTTGAACAACTGCCGCTCGTCCGTGGCTCGCACCAGGACTTGATTGCAATTGCTGATCGTCCGCAGTGCCCGGTTGACGCGGCGCAATTCTGTTTCCACATCTTTCCGGGCCGTGACATCAGCCATTACCGAAAGCACGCAATGTTCACCGCCAACGTCGATGACTTCCGCCGAGTACTGTGCATAAGCAGGAGTACCTTGTTTTGTCACGAATGCGATTTCCCGGCATTCCACCACGTTGGATTTCGCCAGCTCATCGACGATGGCTTTCCGGTCGGCAACGTTCTGCCAGAGCCCCAGTTCGACGGTCGTCCGCCCAATCATTTCATCCCGACGGTAACCAACGAATCGTTCCAACGCGGCATTCACATCCACCAACCGCCCGTCCGCCTGGCGCGTCAGGACAATGGCGACCGGACTTGATCGATAGAGTTTGGAGAATTTTTCGTCCGACGCTCGAAGCGATCGTTCGATGGCCTTTCGTTCGGCAAAGCTGGCGGCCAGCAGCAACGCGATCGAACATTTGGTGGCAATGAAGAGTTGGACCCAACGCACGTGCTCGATTGCGGTTTCTCCACCAAGGGGAAACCGACCACCGCCAAAGGCCGTGATTCCGATTTCCATCACCGCCGCAAGAAACAATACGGTCGCGGTGCCGCGAACCCCCAGTCGCAACGCGGCCCAGATGGCGGGCGCGAACAGCATGTAGGAATGGGGACGAAAGAAGCTTTCCTCGTGCGCCGGCCCCAAGAAGAACCAGGCCAACAGGAGAGCCGCCGCGATGGCACCCAGTGCCTCCAAAATCCGTGGCCAAACGAAGTTGGTCTCCATTGCCGGATCGGGCCGGAGCCAACCGATGATCAGTGGCGTGATCAACAAGATTCCCAGCCCGTCCGCCGTCCACCACGTCAAATAAAGGGAACTGAACGAATGATCAAATGTCAGGCCCGCCGCGGCCGCGCCGAGTAGGGCCGAGATGCCGTTGACCACCAACGTCGCCAGCACCAGCGATGCGACTTCGCCGATCCGCGCAAACGTGATCGGTCGCGGATTCAAACGCGTGATCACCCAGGCGCTCAATCCAGTTTCCGCAGTGTTGGCCGCCAGGTATCCCAGCTCTTTTACGAAACCATGACCGGACGCCAGCCATACCAAAAAATTGGCGACCGAGACGGTGATCAAAATCGCGATCCACTCCTTGCGTGAGCTCAATAACATCGCTGCCAGGGCCACACCGCTTGCAGGCCAAATCGCGGCGACGGTGGCGCCGGGACCGGTGATGAAATAGGCCAACTCGAACGCGATCACATAAACCACGGCGACGACAGCCAGCTTCAACGGCAAACGCCACCGGTCGGGCAGCGCGTCCCATTTGCTCTGGCGTTGAAATCGTTCGGTCACAGATCGAATCACCTGGGTTTGGATTCTGCCGTTTCCACCGACGAGGCGTCGCTGGCATCGACCTCGGTACGCGATGCACTTGGATAGCGAATACCGCCACCGAAGCGGCGAGTGAGTTCATTGACTTCCGTTTTCAGCTGCAATACGCGGTCCTCACGATCAAGTGTCAAGTTATGCCAGCGCTGGAGTTCGGCCATTTGATCACGCATTTTTTGACTGGCCAGTTTCCGTTCCGTGATGACCTGGGTGAACATGATGATTCCCCCGATCTCACCCGAAGCCGTCCGCCATGGTTGGATGTCCCACTGGAGCCATTCGACGGAACCATTCGCGCGTTCAAAGGGATCTTCCTCGGCACGCAACGTTTCCCCGGCGAGCGCCTTGCGGTGTTGCACCTTCCAGCGCTCGGGAATATCGGGAAACACGTCGTAATGAGAACGCCCGATGATTTCCTTTCCTTCGAGATGATAGTCAGAAATCCAGCGTTCGCTCACCTGCAGATAGCACATGTTTCGGTCAAACATGGCGACCGCGGCCGGGGCGTGTTTGATGAATTGGCGCAGCAAACGTTCACTGGCCTGCAATGCGTCTTCCATCAGTTTGCGTTGGGTAATATCCGCAAGCACCGTCAGGATGCATTTCTCACCGCTCATTTCGATCAACTCGGCGGAGTACTGCATGACAATACGTTGGCCGTTCCGGTTGGTCATGTCCAATTCCCGACCACGAACAAACCCGGTCTCTTGCAGCGTTTCGACGAGTCGCTGCCGTTCGTTTTCGTTGGACCAAAAACCTGTGTCGATGGCGGTTCGTCCGATGACTTCCTTGCGCTGGTATCCGGTAAACCGTTCCATCGCCTCGTTAACTTCGATTAAAGCGCCGCTCTCGAGATTGCTGATGGCCATCGGCACCGGGCTGGACCGGAACGAGCGCGCAAACTTCTCTTCCGACTTGCGCAATGCTTCCTCCACCCGCTTGCGCTCAGTGATGTCGCGCGCAATCGTCGAGTACCATTCCACTTCGCCTTCCGGGGATTTGTGGATCAACACCACTTGCGACACATGAACTTCACGCCCATCGCGGCGGAGCAAAACCGATTCGCCGCTCCAATTTCCAACTTTCATCGCATGAGGAATGGCCTCGTTGACAATCTGATCGGCCGCGGTTTGTGAATGGAATTCAGCAATTGCTCGACCCTCGACATTTTCGTCCTGGTCCAATCCAAGCATCTGGCGACCCGCTGGATTGATGAACAACACTTTCCGATTCCGATCGGCGAAGGCAACCAGATCGCTCGTGGCTTCCAGCACCCCTACCAGACGCAGCCGCTCCTTCTCAATCCGAGATTGTTCCTCCAGAAACGCGAGTCGCTGTCTCACCCGACTGCGCGCCAGCCACCAGGCGCCAAAGCCCGTACCTCCGAGCATCAATGCCAGAGCACCCGTACGAAACCACCACGTCTGCCAAATAAACGGCATCACTTGGAATGCGACCGAAGCACCGGTTTCGTTCCACACACCATCGTTGTTGGAAGCTTTGACCCACACCCGGTATGTCCCTGGGGGCGGCGGAAACATGTAAATCGACCGGCGGTCGTCGATCCGCGTCCATTCGTCACGGAGCCCTTCGATTCGATACGCAAACTGAATCTTTTCCGGAGCCGCAAAACTGAGCGCACTGTAGAAGACCGCCAGTTCCATTTGGCCGGGCGGAACGCGCACTGGATCCGAGCCGATAGTCGCAAGAAATGACTGCCGGCCCTTGCGACTCTCGATGCGAAACCCATCAATGTAAACCGGCGGAGGAACCGTATTGAACGCGACGGTCGCCGGATCGATCGTTACGACTCCTTTCAAGGTCGCAAACCACAACCGCCCCGAATCATCCTTGATCGCGGTTGCTTGGAATCCGCTCACGCATTCCACGCTCGGCAGGCCGTCACTCACCGTGAACAGCTGCGCTGCCAAAACCGCCTGGTGTCCGTCGGCGACCTCGTCCAGTTCAGCCTTGGCGACGCGGACCACGCCCCGGTTCGATCCCATCCACCAATATCCCCGGCCGTCGTCAAGAATTGACGCGATGGTACCCGTCGGAAGTCCGTTGGTCTGTGTCACGGACTTCAAATCACCCTTGAAATACCGGCGCAGCGGCACCGTTGATCCGCCAATCCAAATCGCGCCGTTTGGTTCGGCGCGGATGGTGTTGCTTTCCTTGAGTGACTGCCCCGCCGGACTCTTGAGTTCGGTCCAATTGTTCTCGTCGAACTGAAAGACGCCGTCCGCGCTTGCGGCCCAGATAACGCCCGCAGTCAGGTCTTCGGCAAAAGATTTGATGTTGCCCAGCGGCAACGCAGCACTCGCCGGGAATGTGCGGAAACGATCGTTTTCGTAAACCGCAATCGCGTTGTTGCCACCAATCCAAACGCGGTTGCGCGAGTCTTCAAAAATGGCGGCGATATCAACGCCACCCGATTCTTCCTCGGCGATGAGTCGTGTCTGACCATTTGGCGGAACGACACACAGTTTGTGGTGATAAGCGCCCACCCACACGTTCCCGCTGTGATCACGCATTACGGACTGCACGTAATGGGGATCGCCTCCGTCGGGAAACAGGTTTATCGGAGTAACGTTGGTCGACTCAGCAGATGCCCGCGCCAGACCTTTACCATAGGAACCCAGCAAAACCTGACCGCCACCTTCATCGAAGAGGGCGGTGATCCGTTTACTGGGATAAAGCGCCGCCAAATCGACCAACCGAAAGCGCCGCTGGGTCAACTTGATCAGTCCGTCACCACTGGTCCCCAACCAGACGTTGTCTTCACGATCGCGCCAGGCGCAGCGGATGCTGGACGTGGGCAACCCAAGATCGCGGTCGTAATGATGAATCGATCCACCGGATTCCACTTGGTAAATCCCCTGTGCCTGGGTGCAGAGCCAAATAGTTCCATGCGTATCTTCGTAGACCTGCCACATATCACCGGGATCTCGGGGAAGATCCATCGACTTAAAAATGTCGGTGCCATCGGTGCGTAGCAATTTGCTGCCGGCAACCACAATCATCCGCCCGTCTCGTCCTGGTCCCATTCCGTGAAATTGGTTGGTGACGACCGATTCGATTGGCGAGTGGAGCCACGCCTGGCCACCCCAATACCCAAAAAACATTTGCTGGCTCACCCAGATTTTTCCGTCGTCTCCCACAAAACCGTAGTAGCCATGACCTTTAGTGCCGGGTGGCTCCGGCAGCGTTTTCAGACTGGTGGATGGATTCAGGGTTTCGCTTTGCAGCACCTGGCCGTCGTACGTGGTCACGCAGACCACGCCACCTCCATCGGAAATGGTTCGTGCGAAGTTGCTCTGAGAAACGGCCGCACGGGAGAGCGTCTTCCACTGGCCATTATGCATGACCGCCAACCCGCGAAGGGTGCTGACCCACAGCTGGCCGGCAGCATCCAGGTGCAAATTGACGATGCCCTCACTCGGCAATTCGGGCGTGTTCGAGGGATCTCGTACTGTGAATGTCGCACCGTCGAAACGGACGAGCCCGTTAAACGTGCCGAACCAGATGTAGCCATCGTCAGTCTGCACAATGGCCGTCGCCGAGCTTTCCGGCAGGCCGTCACCCGTCTGCCAGGTCTTCACGTGATAGTCGCTGGTCAGTGCGCTAATCGCGTCGCCGGCAAACGTCGCGGCGCCGGAGCGAATCGCCACCCCAATGCCGAACACCGCAACCGCCAACAAACCTCCACGCCAAGCGAAAAAACGAAAACTACTGAAAAGCCGGTCTGGCGCACCAAAAGGTTTCTTGATCAAAGCTTCTGTCATATCTGCAGGAAACTTCTTCAAGCTCAATGCACGGTGCAAAAAGCCGGAATGAATTACAATCTAATACACCAATGGAATCGCTCCACCAGCGGGCAAGACGGAGCAAGACGGGCAGGACGGCCGAACCGGAAATAGCGGTTGAAGGTGACTGGATCAGCCGCAGGAAAGACCTCGAATGGCGTCCTCCAACGCGTCAATTGTCACCGGTTTTTGCAATACCCGCTTGGCGCCCAAAGATCGAGCGAGGCTCAAGCAATCGATGCCGACCGTGCAGGATCCACCAGACATGGCGATCACACGAATGTGGGGATGTTCCCGGCGCAATTGAACGATGGTCTCCAGCCCTTCCATTTCTTCCATGAAGATGTCCGTAATGACCACGTCGGCCGTTGCCTTCGTCAGAATCTCGAGTGCCTGCCTTCCGTTGGTGGCGACGCGAACGTTGTAACCTTTCCGTTCAAGAAGTTTCGAAATTCCAAACGCGAACGGTTCGTCATCGTCGACCACGATCAATCGGGTTGGCTGCGCTGGTTTCGGCGCACCCGAATCACGATCGGATTTCGTGACGGAGTGATCCTCCGTACGGCTGTTGAATTCTGTCATCAATGTGCGGTCCTTAAAGAAATTCATCGCCGAGGTTCCAAACGGAACATCGTTGTTCGGCGTCATTTGAAGCGGCTTCAAAAACTTGTGAATGCGGCGTCAATTTCGCCACGGGTGGCAACCGATTTCGTCGATTCATTCTTGAGCGGTTCGGCAAACCGGCGGAGTTCAGCCGCCGACAATACGGCCTGGCTGGACGACGATTTGATGTCCGCAGCCGAAAGCGGTTTCTCGTTGTGCGTTTGCTTGCCGATGTGGTGCGACGAGGACTTCAGCCAAGATTTCCCGGCGGCGTTGGCCCCATTCACGAGCAACTGCAGCTGGGCAACCGATTCGGCCACTGAGGCTGCCTGCGCGCTGAGTTCCTCCGCGGCACTGGCGCTTTCCTCCGCGCTGGCGGCATTGTTCTGTGTGACCTTGTCCATCTCACTCACGGCGACGTTCACTTGACGAACGCCCTTCGCCTGTTCGCTCGATGCCTGGGCGATTTCCGCGATCAGTTGATCAACAGCCCGCGCCTTTTCCGCAATCACCCCAAACCCTCCGGCAACGCGGTCACTGATTTCCATGCCGCGATTGCTCTTCGCCAAAGCGGCGCCGATTTTGGAAGTCGTTTCCCGGGCGGAATGCGCACACCGTTGGGCGAGGTTGCGCACTTCGTCGGCCACGACGGCAAATCCCAACCCCGCCTCGCCGGCACGAGCGGCTTCGACGGCCGCGTTGAGTGCGAGGATATTTGTCTGGAAGGCGATCTCATCAATGTCCTTCACAATCTTCGCCACATCGCCGCTGGCATCCTTGATGTCTTTCATCGCGGTTGCCATGGCGCTCATTTCGTTGGTGCCGGCGTCGGCGGCCTCCCGGGCTTCGGTCGCAAGTTGACGCGCTTTGCCGGCCGAATCTGCATTCTGCGAAATCATGCTGGTGACTTCTTCGAGAGAAGCGCTGGTCTCCTCCAGGCCGGCCGCTTGTTCACTCGCTCCTTCCGCCAGCTGTTGACTGGCGGATGCCACCTGCGCCGACGCCGCGGCTGTCTGCTCCGCGCCAGCTTCGAGCTGTGACGCCACGCGGATCAGCACCCGATTGGTGCGGTTGATGGTCAACCATCCAATCGCCATCGCCAGAATCAACGCAGATACCGCCACGACCCCAATTGTCGAGAGGGATCGCTTGACGGTGTGATCGATCTGCAGGGCCACGGAATCGCCCGTCGCGGCATTGGTGCGAAACAGGGCACCAGCCTTCACGAAATATGCCTGGTAAGCCGGCAGCAGTTCCGTATCGAGATAATGATCCGCGTCGTTGGGCTTGTTGGCGTCCACCAGCTTCAAATACTCGCCGCGGGCACTCTGGTAGCGCTCGCGCAAACTGGTCAACTCGGCCACCAACGTCCGTTCGCTGTCTTCCGTGATCGTTGTTTCGTACTTTTGCAGTGCTTCGTTCAGTTCGCTGCCGGTCGCCTCCAGCTCGCTGTTCCACTGTTTCCGCTCGTCGCCATCCCGGGCCTGCGCGTAAAGAAGCGCGCGGACAAAATTCTCCGTCACCACGGCGCGGACGGTCGCCGACTTGATCGTTCCAGGCATGACCTTTCCCTTCAGCTTAAACGCGTCGCGGTCGACCTCGCTGAGGCTGTTCCATGAAATTGCGCCCACGGCAGCCAGCAACAAGCTGATCACACCAAGCCCAAGAGCGACCCGTCGTCCGATTGTCAGAGTTTTAATGCTCATTATGTTTGCTATCCTAAGATGATCACACATTTCCCGCAGAGCGTGTCAGACAACGAAAAAGGCACAGCCGAAGCAACGCGGCATGGGGCCGCGTTGCTTCGATTGTGCCTTTGTCTGACAGGCCCAAAGTCCTGCCCGCAAGAGCGCGTCCGCACCCGAGGTGCGGAACCTACATCGAGGGTTTCATCGGCAAATAGCGCCGCCCGCTTGAGTGCAAATCAATTGACCCAAGTCGTTTGCTGGCGATGGATTTCGGGAACGAATTGAAAGCCGGTATCGCGAGAGCGAGGCGAACGAAATGCCCGGAGGTGCTTTGGTGCGCACGACAGGACTTGAACCTGTACGCCTTACGGCACTACCACCTCAAAGTAGCGCGTCTGCCAATTCCGCCACGTGCGCAACGAAAAGCGGGGCGCATTGAACCACTTGCCGCCGCGGGTGCAAGTCCCATTTTCAAAGATTTTTTAACGCCGCTCACTATCTCCGGGAATGAGCCGGTCGCCAGCCCGTCAGACCGCGAATTCGCTCCAAGACCCGCCCGGACATGATGAACGGCCCGAGGGAATTCATCTTTGACAGCCCCATTGCACGTTGGCATCGTTCGCCCTCAAATTTTTCGGCAGTCAACCATTCGTGGGCCGGGGACACCGGAGCTGCCACCAAAGAGCATTATGGCACATCTTGTTGGAAACCTTCTGGTCGCCCAATCCGGCGGTCCCACCGTCGTTATTAACGCCAGCATTGCCGGGGTCATCACCGAGGCCGGCAAGCACGAATTCATTGAGGAAATGTACGGCGGAATGAACGGCATTCTGGGCATTCTCAACGAGGAGCTGATCGACTTGCAGGACGAAAAGGCCAAGGCCATCGAAGGTCTTCGCTACACCCCGGCCGCCGCTCTCGGCACATGCCGCTACAAAATCGACTTCAAAAAGAACCCGGAACAGGCCGGCAAGGACATGGATCGCCTGTTTGAGATCTTCAAGGCGCACAACATCCGCTATTTCTTCTACGCGGGCGGCAATGATTCGCAGGACACGGCCCACAAAATTCACGAGCAGGCCCAGGCGCGCGGGTGGGAAATGCGAGTCATCGGCGTACCGAAGACCATCGACAACGACCTGCCCCACACCGATCACTGTCCCGGCTACGGTTCGGTGGTGAAATATAATGCCGCCACCGTTATGGAGGTCGCGTTTGACGTGAGCAGCATGGCCACCGACGACGGTTCGTGTTGTCTCGTTGAAGTGATGGGCCGTGCGGCCGGCTGGATCGCCGCGGGGACGGTGCTGGCCAAACGCTCCGAAAACGATGCCCCTCATATTATTCTATTGCCGGAGATTCCAGTGAATGAAGAAGCCTTCCTTAACAAGGTCAAGGCCACCGTCGATCAACTCGGTTACTGCGTCGTGGTCGTGGGCGAAGGCGTGAAAAACGAACAAGGCGATGAACTGGGCGCCGACAAATCCCGCTTGGACGCGTTCGGCCACGCGGTTCTCTCGGGTGCGGCCGAAGCACTCAAGGAATTAATCCAGGGCAAGCTCGATCTCAAAACCCGCACGGTGAAACTCGGCTACGCCCAACGGGCCGCCGCACACTATGGCAGCAAATTGGACGCGGACGAAGCGTTCGCGTGTGGCGAAGCCGCCGTTCGCGCCGCGATTGACGGCAAGAGTGGTTTCATGGTGAAGCTGGTTCGCACATCGCGCGATCCGTATCGGTTTGACACCGGCTTGCAGCCGCTCGGTGACATCGCGAACGTTGAGCACGTCGTCCCGCGCGACTGGATCAGCGAGGACGGATTCATGCCGAACGATAAATTTGTTCAATACGCCCGCCCGTTGATTGCCGGCGAGAATCCGGTCCCGCACGAAGATGGGTTGCCGAAGTTCGTCGTGCTCGACAAAAATCTGGTCGAGAAACAACTGCCGCCGCGGGAGTAAGATGAGTTTCCAGACAGAACTTTCGGGGCGGCCACAAGCCGCCCTTTTTTCCAACGTGCCATGACGCCAGAACAGTTGACCAAAGCCAAATCACTGGGGTTTTCGGATCGCCAGATCGCGCATCTCACGGGCCTCAGTGATGATGAAATTCGCGCGCAACGTGAAAAGCTCGGGCTCGTCCCAAGCTACCGCTTGGTGGATACCTGCGCCGCCGAATTTGAAGCCTACACCCCGTACTATTATTCCACTTACGATCGCGGAGATGACGAAGTTACGCCGAGCGACAAAAAGAAGGTCATGATTCTCGGGGGCGGCCCCAACCGGATCGGTCAGGGTATTGAGTTCGACTACTGCTGCGTCCACGCCGCGTTCGCGCTGAAGGAAGATGGTTTTGAAACTTTGATGGTCAACTCGAACCCGGAAACGGTTTCGACCGATTACGACACCAGCGACAAACTCTTTTTCGAACCACTCACGCTGGAGGATGTGCTTCACATCTACCAACGCGAAAAGTGCTGGGGCGCGATAGCGCAATTCGGCGGACAGACGCCGCTCAATCTGGCGCTCGGCTTGCAGAAGAACGGCGTCAACATCATCGGCACCACACCGCAAAGCATCGAGATCGCCGAGGACCGCAAACTCTTTGCCGCGATGCTCGACAAGCTGGGAATTCTGCAACCGCAGAACGGCCTGGCGACCAACGAAGTCGAAGCGCTCGCCGTCTCCAAGCGGATCGGTTACCCGGTGCTCGTTCGTCCGTCGTTTGTACTCGGCGGCCGCGCGATGCAGATCGTTTACTCGGACGCTGAACTTCAGCACTACATGCGGTTCGCGGTCGAAGCATCCCCCGAACGTCCGGTGCTCGTGGACAAATTTCTCGAAGACGCCACCGAGGTCGACGTCGACTGCATCGCGGACGTGGGCCACCATGAAAACGCCGACGACGCAACGATCGTCATCGGTGGCATGCTTGAGCACATCGAATTTGCCGGGGTGCATTCGGGCGACGCCGCGATGGTTTTGCCGCCGCATACGCTCTCCAAAAATGTCATCGACACGATCCGCAAACACACGCATGCCATGGCGCGCGAACTTCGGGTGACCGGCCTGATGAACGTGCAGTACGCGGTGAAAGACGAAGTCGTTTACGTATTGGAGGTCAACCCTCGCGCGTCGCGAACAGTGCCATTCGTCAGCAAGGCGATCGGCGTGCCGTTGGCGAAGCTCGCGGCCAAGGTCATGGCGGGAATGAAACTGAAGGAACTCGGCTTCACCGAGGAAGTCTGGCCGAAGTATTGGGCGGTCAAGGAATCGGTCTTTCCGTTCAACAAATTCCACGGCCAGGACATTTTACTGTCGCCGGAAATGCGCTCAACCGGCGAAGTCATGGGCATCGATGAAAACCTCGGTGTCGCGTATGCCAAATCGCAAATGGCGGCAAATTCTCCGCTGCCTTTGAGCGGCACCGTTTTCCTCAGCGTGAACGACCGCGACAAATCGAAAGTGGTCGAAGTCGCCAAGCAGTTTGCGGATCTCGGGTTCAACCTGGTTTCGACGAGCGGTACCGCGAATGTCCTTGAGCAGGCGGGACTCAAAGTCCAACGGCTTTTCAAACTCGACGAAGGCCGACCCAACGCTCTCGATTTGTTGAAGAATCGAGAAATCCAACTCGTGATCAACACGCCGAGTGGCGCTACCCCGCGTGCCGACGAAGTGAAGATTCGTACGACCGCCGTTTACACGAGCACGCCGATCATGACCACGATCAGCAGCGCGAAAGCCGCCGTTCAGGGAATCGCCGCCCTCAAAGAACGCGGCTATGATGTCCAAACGATTCAAGAGTATCATTAAGCCGAACAAGCGTCCCCGGCTTATTTCAATTGCGGCCGATCGCCAGCAATTTCGTCGATCGGCATGACATTCATCCGTCTTTGGTCCGGGTAGGCGGAGAATCCATTCTACGCAGCTGTTTCCTCGCTCTGATGGTTGTGCGATTCCGGCAGCGGTCCTTTGTGGACGTTCCAACCACAACGACAAAGCAGGTTGATCACGCACGGCAGCAGGGCCAAAGAAACGACCAGGCACGCAAATACTCCGATTGCCATCACGTAGCCCAACGTGGCGATGCCCTGATGTTGAGCCAACACCAGGCTGCCAAACCCGCACATCGTGGTAAGCGCGGAGACCAACACCGCCTTGCCCGTACTGCGCGCCAACATGCTCGGACAACGTTCCTCGGCGTAACGGTTGAGGATATGGATGCCATAGGTCACGCCGATGCCCACCAAGAGCGGAATGGTCATGATGTTGACGGGGTTGAAAGCGATGTCGAACACACCCATTACACCCAGCAACCAGGCGGTGCCGATCGCGACCGGCAGCAGCGCGAGCAACACCGTGGTCAGTGAACGAAAGTGCAACCACACCAGTGCGATCATGATGACCAGCGCGTACACCACCGCCTGTCGATAGCTGCGACTCAGCAGACCCAAATACTCGTAGAGCAAGACCGGACTACCGGTCACGTCCGGTGCGACCGTCCGCAATTCACGAACAAACTCTTCCTGGTTCGCGCGTTGCCACACATTCTTGCGTGGATAAACCCGCAACAGCAAATGGCCGGTCTGACCCACAAACCGATTTCGCAAACTCAACGGCAGATCGGCAACCCCCAACGGACCGCGGTCATCCTGTCGTTGCAAAATGGAAATGGTATCGTGCAAATCGGCCAGCAGCGTTTGCTGATACGCTTCCAGTCGTGCCGCAGCGGTATTGGTATCGCCGTATTGCGTGCGTTGATAAAGGTCGTCCGTCTTTTGTTCGAGGCTCTGCAATTCATTTGCCATGTTTGTCTCGCCCTGACGCCGAATGTGGCCGGCGGCCAGTCCAAGATAGCCTTTCAATTTGAAAAGTGTTTCACCCAATGCCGGAAGATCCACCTTGGTCCGATCAATCACCGGGTGGCGTATTTGCGAGACCAGGGCCTTGATGTCGTGGACGAGCGTCAGTTTGCGTTGCTGATCGCCCGCCAGGTAGTCCGTCACGGATTCGACGCTCGCAACCGATGGCAATTGGCGAAGCCGTTCTTCCAAGGCACCAGCATCCGTTCTGGACGCCGCGCTAACCGCCGCATAGATCACCGAGCGGTCGCCAGATTTCATTAGTTTCCGGGCGATTTCCACGGACGCGAGACCCCGTGATTGCAACTCGAGCGGATTGTATTCGAACCTGAGCTTGTGCACTTGCGTCAGCGCCAGGACCGTCAACACGAGACAAACGACGACCGTGCGACCGGGGCGGGCAAGCCAGCTTTGCTCAAAGCGTTGTCGACGCGAACCCCGATGGCGATTCTCGCGATCCAATACGTTCTGGCGTCCGCGCAGCAGCCAGATTGGCAGCAGTATCATCATCGGCACCAGGCAGACGAGCAACCCCACGCCAGAGATGACACCCATTTCGCGAATGCCCTTGAATTGAGTGAAGGCCATCGCAAAGAACGATGCCGCCGTCGCCGCCGCTCCGGTGAGGACACCCGCTCCCGTGAAGACGAGTGCTTTGCGCATCGCCACGGGAGCCGGCCGGCCCTCGCGCAAATCCTCCTCGTAACGGGTGATCAAATGCACCCCAAAATCAATGGCCAACCCAATCAGAATGGGTGCGAACGTGATCGAAATGATGTTTAAATGACCGACCAGAATGGCCGCAAATCCGAAGGCGTAGATGGTACCCAACACCAGACTGGCCATGGCCTTCAACGGTCGTCCCGTTTCCTGATACGCGGAAATAAAGATCATGGCGCACAATACCAATGCGAGGAGTGACGCCATCGTGATGTCGCGCCCGACTTGCCGGCGTTCGTCGAGCCGCAATACCGGCGGCCCGGTGACACCGACGTTATTGCCCGGCACTTCGGCCTGCGTTTGGGCGACCAGCACTCGCAAGCGACGAACGGCCTTCACCGTTAAATCGGGTTCGCGCGCCTGCGTCGTCAGCGTGAAAAAGCGGCCATCAGCAAACGACACATACTGGCTCGCCATCTTCAGGTCATTGCGAAACAGAACGGTCACGCCCGGCGACGAAGGCACGCCGACGTGTCCGACGGAATACAACGCGAGATCGATGACCCGATCCAGGGCCGGTGCGGCTTGCGCCAGTTCCACCGAATCACTCGGTGATGGATTTGTTATGGCTGAACGAAATCGATTGTTCACCAGCGTCAGCAGCGAATTCAGATTCGTGGAGGCGGTGACTGACTGGATCAGTGGTGTGTATTTCCGAAGATTGTCGCGAACGGACAAAAGGTTCGTCGCCGGCAGAAACAGCAGCGCCTTTGGCCCAAGCGTATCGAGGTCCGCCTTGTAAAACGTGTTGGTAAACAATTCCGGTTCCGCCAGAACCCGCGCTGCCAGGCGCTCGATGAACTGACGGTTCCGCTGCGGTTCGCTGCTTTCGACGAGCGCCAGAATCTCGTCCTGACGCGGAAACTCACGAAGAAAGCGCTGTTGGTTGCGGTAATACTCGAGGTCTTCACCCACCAGGTCCGTCAATTCCGTGCGCACCTCCAGTCGCATGGCCAGCAGCACGCAAACGACGGCCAACGCCAATTGAAAAATGACCAGCAGACGGCCATGGCGCTGCAGGAACTGCCAGAGCCCCTGCAGAATCCGCTCTGTTCTGTCTGGATGAAGACTGCGCACCGTCGCTCAATCTTACTCGCCGTGGATCATTTTAATTCGTTCCCGAATGATCGCCTCAGGATCAGCCAGTTTCTTTGACGGATCAACAAATCGTGAGAGGTCCCGCATGGCAAGCACTTGATAACCTTCATTTTTCAGAAACTGCATGTAACCGGTGAACCGCTCGAGGGGTGTGTTGACCCACGGATGGGCGTGATCGGGGACGCCGTGAAATTGGATCACCGGCACGGTGCCCTTGCCCGCGCGCGCCAGAGCCTTTTTGAAATCTGCGATCGTCCAGGTCGGCCGGGCATCGCCGGCAGTAGGAATGAGCAGCGGATGATCTTTGCCGGGTTCATAAGCGACCCCGCCGCCTTCGTCATAACTGTATTCCGGGGAACCACCGCGCCGGGCAAACTGAATTCCCATCGACGCGAGGATCGGCAACGCGTCCACATGAAACGCATTGCCCGGATACGCAAAGCTGACCGGTTTGGGAATGTCGTGCTTTCGGCAATCCTCGTTGATCGCCTCGAGTTGTTCCTTCACTTGCGGCAAGGTCTTTTCAGTGATGCCCATGTGGTCGCGGGTGTGATTGCCGATCTCGAAGCCGTCATCGTTCAGCGTCTTGATCTGGTCCCACGTCATGTAGTCCTGTTTGTTGGTTTTGAAATCAAAGCCCTCGGTGATGAAAAACGTGGCGTGAAACCCAAGCCGCTTTAACAGCGGCCGCACATTCGTGAACTGCGACCGGACGGAATCGTCAAACGTCAGCACCACGACTTTATCGGGAACCGGCTCAAGTGACTTCTGACCCGCAATAATTTGCCCCCCAACGGCCGCGAGGACACTCAAGCAAAACGCCGCCATCGCTCGTCGCAAAATGTCGTTTAGAAATCTCATAAGGCAATGATCAGCCGAAGGCCGACGACTGCAACAGATTATTCGAGTTTGAGGTGGATGACGTGTCGATAGCCGGAGATCGGCCGCCCGTCGTTGACATCGATGTCGAAATCCTCATGGCGATCAAAGCACCGATAAACTTCCCTGAAAACGTTCTGCACCAGGCGGCGATATTTCTGAGACGACTCGTTTTGACGTTCCTTATCCATTTCTCGAACCCACCAAAGATTGCGCAGGGAAATGAAATACCCGTTCGGAATAAGGATCAGGGTGTCGAGTTTGGGTGGTTTGCCGTAGATTGACGGACGCGGGTGCTCCCGCTTGTGGTCGCGAACCTTGCGCGCCAGTTCCAATTGCTCTGGCCACGGCACATGATGATCGTGATCGGACGTCCAGAACCAGAGGTAACGTGCGCCCATGTCGTACGCCAGAGTCAGTGCTCGATCCGAAAATGCGGGGTCGGCCTGGCCATAAATCGCCGTCCCCCAATTACCACCAAACCGTCGAGCCGCTCCACGCATGATGGCGTAATGAAAGCGCAACAATTCATCCGGCGTGTGCTTTCGATCAATGCCGGTGTAAGCAGCAACCTTCTCGTCGAAATCCGGCAACTGGTAACGTCCTTCGTGGACAAATCCGATCGCGCCACCAGCAAATTGGTAATGCGCGATGTCGTCGTATGTTTCCCACGAAGGATAGTCCCATTGCTGGATCTTCATGTCGCCCAGATTGAAGCCGAGCTGGCGCAGCTGTTTGTCAAACGCCCATGATCCGTAATTGCCATCGCTGTCATACGTGGTCCGCGTACGTTTGGCGATCAGCGCTGCTGCGTCCGAAAAGTAGCGCAGCGTGTTGTGGATATTCGTGTCGCCAACCATGAGAATCGACGGTTCGTCCATGAACATGACCGGTCCCAGATAGTTGGCGCGGAAGAGATCGGCCGGAAAATGGATGACCGGCTTGGCCATCGGATGGCGGATGTAGAAAACCGGTTCATCGCGCACCCATGCTTCCTGGTGCGGTTTCAGCGTGAACAGGTTCATGCCGGCATCAATCATCGTTCGATAGTCGTCCTCCTTGAATTCCACGTACGTGTAATCCTGTTTTCCCGGTTCCTGTGGAAGGCGATGGCCTTCGGCGTCTTTGAAATTGCGACTCGTCCCCACCAGACATTCGCGATCCAGCGACAACAATTTCACATCTTTCCAAGCCGGCCATTCAGCGGGGCCGGTCGAAACTAACGTCAGGACCTGACCGAGGAACTCGACCGTCTGCGGAACACCATCTTGATAATGCGTGGCGGCGCTCGGATGGGGTACGAAATCGCGTTGAAAATCCGCCCAACCCGGGAGCAACGCGCGTTGGGTGTGCTCGTCGCGATACTCAAGCGCTTCACCGGTTTCAGGCAGATGCAGTTGATAGCGTTGGAATTTGACATCCCCCGACTGGCGTTCGAGTGGCGAGCGATCGGTCAGCGCACGCAACTCAAACAACGGCGCTTCGGTTTGTTCAACGCCCCTGCGGGCTTCGATCTGCCACCATTGGCTCCCAGGATTTTTGTCGGTGCTTTCCTTGGGGCCGATGATAATGTCGACGGAATTGAAATCGGGTGGCTTGTCGTGCTGCGCAGATAGGACCAGGTAACGGGCGCGTTGGACGGCCGGCGCGGCGTGCGACTCGATTGGGTAAAGCGTGACCGCGCACAAGGTGAAAATGATCGCTCTTGCGAATGCTCGGGAAATCATGGGGAAGTTATGCCACTGGCGTGCGCAACTGCCCAGCCCCAAGGGTAGGACAGGCTTCCAGCCTGTCTCGTGGCGCGACCTCAATTCGGAGCGTCAACAATCAATCGGATGAGCCTAACGCTTTTCTGTATGCGGTTGGCGCATTGACAACCAGGAGACGGATTCCGGATTCGATGAAGACAGGCTGGAAGCCTGTCCTACCCTTCTCGCGCCACGATGAGCCAGTCTGCTATCGCAGCCAGCCGACCAGATCAAATTCGAAGATCAGTTGTATGCCGGTGATAAACGTCAACGCGTAGACAAATTTCAAAAAGACCTTTTCCGGAATACGACGGTTCAACCACACGCCCAACCAGACTCCCAGCGGAACCAGCGGCAGATAAATCAGCGTCACCTGCAGCGTCGACCAATTGATGATCGCACTGGGCGTGAACAAGGGAAGATTGATCATCGTCCGGTCGATCAGGAAGAACGGCATTTTGATCCAGTTGATCCAGAAAAAGATCAGGACGTTGGTGCCGACAAACAGTTCCTTGGGCAATCGTTGGGGAATCAAAAACATACTCACCACCGGCCCGGCACCGTGGGCGAACGTGGAAGTCACTCCCGCCCCCATACCGAACGGCACACCAAGTCGATGGTTCGGCGAAAAAGTTCCTTCCGCTCGAAAGATGTAATCCTTCACCAACTGAAAAATGACAAACGTCACCGCCAACACACCAATGACAACATTGAACTGCCGTTTGGAAAACACACCAATCAACTGCACACCGACCAATACGCCAAGCACGACGCCGGGCAGAAGGTACTTCAGGTTTTTTTTGTCCCACTTGCCCCAGTAGTGGTACATCGAAAAGGCGTCGCCCGCACAGAGCAACGGCAACAGAATCCCGATCGCGGCCTTGGGTCCGAACACCAGCGCACAAAGCGGTGTGGTCAACATGCCAAGACCACCGCCAAACCCCGCTTTGGACAGGCCGATGAAGACCACTCCCACCGCGGCAAAAATCCATGAGTGAGCGTCGGGCACGGGAACCGTTTACGAGGGGCGGCCGGCGAAGTCGAGGAGCGATTGTCTCGATTAGCGCAGCTCAACAATTCCATCGCAGGGCTTGACGCATCAACATATGGTGTGTTAGCTCGATGACAGGCCCAATTAGTAGATGGCATTCTGTTGAATTATGCGCTGCCCAAAGTGCGGCTGTTTGGAAGATAAGGTAATTGATTCTCGTTCCTCGAAGGAAGGGGCCACCATCCGCCGCCGCCGCGAATGCTTGAAGTGTGCGCATCGGTTCACCACCTACGAAGAGATCGAACACGGAGAATTGATGGTGGTAAAACGAGACGGTCGGCGCGAAGTGTTTTCCCGGGAAAAGCTGCTGACCGGCGTCACGAAGGCCTGCCAGAAACGACCGGTCAGTCCCGAGGAAATCGACAACCTGGTTGCCGATATTGTGGCCGAAGTCAGCAGCAAATACGAACGCGAAGTGCCTGGTGCCGAAATCGGCGAAAGGGTGATGAACGGCCTTCGCGAAATCGACGATGTGGCTTACGTGCGTTACGCCAGCGTTTATCGCCGGTTCGAAGAAGCCACTCAATTCGTCCACGAAGTAAATAAACTGGAAAAAGGCACATGATCCAACTGCACCCTGATTACCTCCTGTTTGAACTGCCCAATGGCGACTCCGTGCCGTGCTCTGCGGAAACCGTGACTCTCGAATTGATTGGCGACGCCGCGGAGAATCTTGATCCGGAAGTCATCAAGAACGCCGCCGCCGCGGTGCTGCATTATTTCCAACAGGATCTCAAACGCGAGAGCGTCTCGGTCGGCGAATTTTCGGAGGCACTCGGCGAGGTCTTGCGCGGGTTCGGGTTCAAGATCGCCACTGCGGATGAGGAATCCTCTGCCGCCGTGACGACCGTCCAGGCAGATTTGAGCAGTCTCGCCCAGGAACTCGACGATGGTGGTGAGCTGTTCTTCTTCGCGCGTCTTCGGGACGAACTACGGCGGAAACTTCCTGAATCGAACGGCGGTCGGCTGCAGCTGTCCGGTTTGCGCCCATGCGTCAAACATTTGCTGGGCGCGAGCCGCTGGTCACCGCGATGCGAAGGGCTCAGCGATCGCATCGTCGGCTACGTCCGCGACTGCCTGACTCACGAGACCTCGCCCAACGACTGCGCCGTCATCATCCGCTAGGCTCCTATCGGGGAATTTCCGATTGGAGCCCCCGCCATCGCAGCCTACACTCCCCCACGGGATTTGCTTATGAGCCGAACTTTATTCGAGAAGATCGCGGCGCGCGAAATCAACGCGGACATTGTTTACGAGGACAACCAGGTCCTGGCGTTCAAGGATATCAACCCCCAGGCGCCCGTGCACATCTTGATCGTGCCCAAGAAACCGATTCCGCGAATTGCCGAGGCGGGACCCTGGGACAACCAAATGCTGGGCCATCTGCTGACCAAAGCCGCGGAAGTCGCGCATCAGGCCGGCCTCGGGAATTCCGGCTATCGCCTGGTGATCAACAACGGTCCCGACGCCGGCGAATCCGTACCCCATTTGCATTGCCACATTCTCGGCGGCCGCCAATTGGAATGGCCGCCCGGTTGAGGAAGATCGGACTTTTCCAATTTTAGGTGATGATGCCGTCAGCGGACGCAGTCCAACGCCCATGACTTCCGGCCCGCCAGCCCAAATCTCGCTTCCGGGCACGGACTATGCCGAGACTCATGAATCCACGGCGCGCCTGAATGTGACGCTCGATGGGAAGTTCTTCCGGATCGGACGAAAGAAGTTTCTGGCGAAGGGTGTGTCGTACGGACCGTTCGCTCCAAACGCGGACGGCGAACCATTTGCCGGCCCGGAACAAACCGGCCGCGACCTGGCGCTCGTCCGCGAACTCGGAGCCAACGTCGTGCGTATCTACGTGCCACCGCCCGTATGGTTTCTGGATCTCGCGTTGGAGCACGACCTTCGCGTCTTCATCGATTTCCCGTGGAACAAGGACGCCTGCTTTCTCGATTCCATCGACACACAACGGGAGATTCGCGACCAGATCCGGCAGCAACTACGACCAGCGCTCGGCCACAAGGCGGTGTTCGCGGTGAGCGTCGTCAATGAATTGCCGGCCGACGTCGTACGTTGGAGCGGCGCCCGGCCGGTGGAGGATTTCATCGATTCACTTATCGACGCGCTGAAGGCAATTGAAGCAACCACTCTTTGCACGTTCGGCAATTTCCCGCCAACGGAGTTTCTGCATCCACGGCTGATAGACTTCAGCTGCTTCAATGTTTATCTCCACAGCGATCGGGTGTTTGAAAACTATCTCGCCCGGCTGCAAATGATCGCCGACACCCAACCGCTCGTCCTCGGTGAATTTGGTATGGATTCACGGCGGGAGGGTGAGCCGGCCAAATGCAAGTTCCTGGGCTCACAGATCGACGCGGCATTTCGCCAGGGGTTGGCCGGTTGTTTTGTTTATTCGTTCACCGACGAATGGTTCAGCAAAGGCCGCCACGTCGACGACTGGGAAATGGGCCTGGTGTCGAAACAGCGCGATCCAAAACCGTCCTATTTCGCCGTCCAATCACAGTTTCGCGCGCTGCCCAAACCGGTTGCGGCCGCCGCGCCCAAGGTTTCCGTCGTCGTGGCCAGCTACAACGGTTCGCGTACGCTCGCCGCGTGTTTGAAATCGTTGACCGTGCTCAATTATCCGCGCTTCGAAATCATCCTGGTGGACGATGGGTCGGCGGACGACACGCACCGGATCACTTCCAGCTTTCCGGACGTCCGTTATGTGCATCAGCCGCACCAGGGACTTTCGGTGGCGCGCAATACCGGCATCGCCGCCGCCAAAGGGGAAATCATTGCATTTACAGATGCGGACTGCCGCGCCGATGAAGATTGGTTGACCTACACGGTGGGCAGCTTGTTGCGCAGCGATTGTGTGGCCATGGGCGGTCACAACTTTCTGCCGCCCGACGACGGACCGGTCGCGGCCGCAGTCATGGCGTCGCCGGGGGGACCGGCGCACGTCATGTTGACCGATCGATTGGCCGAACACATTCCCGGCTGCAACATGGTCTTCTATAAATGGGCGTTGGAGGAAATCGGCGGCTTCGACCCCATCTATCATCGCGCCGGCGATGACGTGGACATCTGTTGGCGACTCCAGCAGCGCGGCTATCACATCGGCTTCAGCCCAGGTGGATTCGTGTGGCATTACCGTCGCAACAATGTCCGCGCTTATCTCAGCCAGCAGGAAGGTTACGGTGAAGCGGAAGCGATGCTCGTGCGCCGGCACCCCGAATACTTCAACGCGTTCGGCGCGAGCATGTGGCAGGGTCGCATTTATGGGGCGTCGAATCCGGCGCCGACCTTGCGCCGGCCAATGATCTATCACGGCATGTTCGGCGTAGCCTGGTTTCAAACACTTTATCAGGCGCCGCCGGTGACGATGCTCATGCACGCGACCACGCTCGAATACCACGTGCTGGTCACGTTGCCGCTGATTTTTCTTTCGGCGGCCTGGCCGGTCATTTCCCCGCTCGCCGTGACCAGCCTCGCGGTCTCCGTCGGCGCGTGCGTAATTGCCGGAGCACAGGCGACGTTGCCCCCGACCAAGGAACGCTTCTGGTCGCGATCGTTGGTAGGTATTTTATTCTTCCTGCAACCCATTGTTCGCGGCTGGGCCCGTTATCGCGGACGCCTCACCCAGCGGACCATGCCCGAGGCGGTCACCCAATGGCTACAATCGTTGGAATACCAGGCTTCCGAGGCCCAGCGCGAAGTGCGCTACCAAACCGGCCAGGGCGTCACTCGGTTGGCCTTTTTGAACGCCCTCCTGGAGCGGCTCGACGCCCAACAATGGCAGCACAAGGCCGACGCCGGCTGGAGCGGGTTCGACGTCGAGATTTTTGGGAATCGCTGGTGCAGCCTGCAGATAATCACCGCCAGTGAAGCCGCCGGGAGCGGTCTGTATCGCATCAAATGTCGATTGACCACCGTCAGCTCGCTGCTGGCCAAATTGACCCTCTGGACCATGCTCACCATCGACGCGATGCTCATCGTCATTCTCGCGGGCATCTTTCCGTGGGTTTGGCTCAGCCTGTTGCTTTTGCCGGTTTTCGCCCTGTTTCTCGACAAGCAACAAAAGAACCTCCGCCGGCTCGTGGCGTTGTTTCTCGACGACATCGCCCGCCGCGAGCAGCTGGTCAAACTCGACGAATCAAACCAACCGGTTGCCGGATGGATCAAGCCCTCCGACGAAACCGCCCCGACCCCACCGGCACAATAAACTTGCACCGCGCATCGACGTTCTTACCGTCTGCCGGCACATGCGTCAGTATCTCGATCTACTTCGTCAGGTCCTCGAAAACGGCACCGTGAAAACCGACCGTACCGGCACCGGCACCCGGTCGCTATTCGGCGCACAGACCCGCTTTGATCTGGCCCAGGGCTTTCCGATTCTGACGACCAAGAAATTGCATCTTCGATCGATCATCCACGAGTTGCTCTGGTTTCTCAAAGGGGATACCAACATCCAGTATTTGACGGACAACGGCGTTTCGATTTGGAACGAATGGGCCGACGAGAACGGCGACCTCGGCCCGGTCTACGGGAAACAATGGTGTGCGTGGGAAACTCGTGACGGCCGGGTCATCAACCAGATCGACGACGTCATTTCGCAGATCAAAAATACACCCGACAGCCGCCGCTTAATCGTCAGCGCCTGGAACGTGGGTGATCTCGACAAGATGGCGTTGATGCCCTGCCACGCCTTGTTCCAGTTTTACGTGGCAGACGGCAAACTGAGTTGTCAGCTCTATCAACGCAGTGCCGATATTTTCCTGGGCGTTCCCTTCAACATCGCGAGCTACGCGTTGCTCACAATGATGGTCGCCCAGGTGTGCGATCTGAAAGCCGGCGATTTCGTCCACACCTTTGGTGATTTGCATCTCTATTCGAACCACGTCGAACAGGCGAATCTGCAATTGACGCGGGAGCCACGTTCACTTCCGACGATGAAGATCAATCCGGCGGTCAGAGACATTCACGAATTCAAATTCGAAGACTTCGAATTGCTCGGTTACGATCCCCTGCCCGCGATCAAGGCGCCGGTGGCGGTGTAGTCATGCCTTCCGATAAGTGGCCGCACGGGAGGGCAACACATCGCCCTCCATTTCGGTAGATTTGCCTTTGCCTCGATGGTCGGCTGATTCAGTGTTTCTGGCAGAGAGAACCTGCAACCGAGAGCGATTCGCAACCGTGGTGTTCCCGGATTGGCAAAACAAAGTGGCACATCAATTCTCCATGAAATTCGTCGCAGTTTTGGGCGCTCAAGTTGGCTCTACTTTATCCGTGATTCTGACTCTGCTCTTGGGTTGCACCATCCCAATTTCCGTTCAGGCACAACCCTCGTTGGTGTATGTGCAACCGGCGAATGGCTCAGTCGACGTTGCGCTCGATTCATCCTTTGTGTTCGTGTTCGACAAACCGATGGTCACCTCAACTGCCCGCAACGGCAATGATGGAGACGTTCAGGCCTCAATTAGCTGGAGTACCAACGTCGAGGCATCCAAGTTTGAGACTCCACCGTCCTGGGATTCCAGTGGCATGGTGCTGACTTGCCGCTATGTAGGAAACCTGCCGCCCTCGACCACCATCACGTGGACCATCAACTCGCCAATCTGCGAGAAGAAGTTGATTGCGCAAAGCGACCTTTCGCCGGTCGCGACGACGAGTGGGACGTTTACGACAGCGAAGGATTGTTATTCGAGCGGACTTCCGCTGGGCCAGGGTGCGATTCAGCTCTTCAAGCAAATTTCGTATCGACAATCCGGTCCAGCAAATCCGGCTCAGGACCCAACTGATCCTCCCGCCTTTGGCGCCCAGGTGTTGCCACCGTCTGTCAACGACTTGACCAACATCAAACTTCGTACAACCGCTGGCGGTTTCGTGGACATGCAACAGGCCGATGGCCACTTCATTTTTTGGGAGAATTTCAGTTCGGCCTCGGCGATGGACGCCAAGTATCCGGCAGGCAATTACGCACTGATTTTAAGTCGCGCATCTTCGCCCGACGAGGAAGTGCCCATCGAACTGCCGGGAGGCACCACCTACCCACCGATTCCGCAAATCAATAATTATGACGCTGCCCAGGTAATCGATTCAACCAAAGCGTTCACGCTGGATTTCAACGCGTTCACTGGTATTGCGCCGTCTGATTTCGTCGAGTTCGAAGTTCGCGATGAATTCGGGACACTGGTGCTTTCGGCGCCCAATTCATGCGCCGCGCTCGCGCTGACCAACACCGCCACCTCGTTTGAAATCCCGGCTGGAACTTTGTCCGCGGGAAAGTCCTATCACGGCGCGTTGTCCTTTCAGAAAACGTTTTATTTTAACACCACCACCTCGCAGAGCTACGTCATGATTGGTGCGTTGTACAGCCGCACGCATTTTCCGCTCGCAACAATCGGAGCCCCAAGCAATCAATCGCCTCAGATCACGACTGCGAAGTTTCAGGACGGCCATTTTTCATTCAACGTGGTGGATCTGCCGGCGGCAGTTGCCTATCGATTACAGTACACCACTTCACTGGTGCCAACGGAATGGTTTGATCTGCAAACCCTCGATTCGACAACGGCCATGCCGTTGATTGATACCCAATCCGGGCCCACCGGTGGTCAAAGATTCTACCGGCTCATCAGCCCATAGCGCTCCTTCCCGCCCCCCATGACCGAAGCATCAACCCTCATTTGACTGCCTCAGGCAGAAAGGGTTGGAAGATTCACCTTTCGGAGTATTGGAGAACCGATAGGCTACCCTCAAAGTAAACCTGCGGCGTGCTCTGTGGAATCCGAATGACGGAACCACGGGCAGCGTCGATCTGTTTACCATCATTCAATTGCCATGAATAAAAAACCGATACGTAATCCCATTCTACGCGCGGCGTTTGCCGCGGCGGTCGTCTTGAGCGTGCTGGTTCCCATTCAACACGCGAATGCCCAAGTGAGTTTTACTGTGCAGCCGCAAAACGGCGCAAACAACGTTCCGGGGAACTCCACCTTGGTCTTTACTTTCAACCAACCAATGGACACGACCACCTTGGTCATCCTTCCGGCGAATACCGGATTCAACGGATCGTTGGCATTTAGCAGCAACGTTCCGGGGACTCCTCAGGCGAGTTGGAATATTGATAGCACGGTGCTTACGATCACGTTCAGCAGCAATTTGCCGGGCGGAGCACAAATCACCTGGACGATCAATCCCGACAACAACATTTCCGGGATACCGCTTGCGTCAGAGACCGCGGACATAGTCCCAAAATCCAGCGGAACTTTCACGACGGCTGCCGGCAACTCGTGCGATCCCGATGGCATTCCCGACACCTACGGATCAATCAGTTTGTTCAAGAGCGTTACTTATCAGCAAACCAGCACCGCGACACCCACGTTGAAGAATGACGAACCTCCAGCTTTTTACGCGGGTGTGCGCTCGCCTCAGGCGAATAATGTTACCAGTGCGACTTTGACCGGTCCCGGTAGCACCGACATCCCGTTGACCGGCTTTTCAGTTACCTACTTCGCCTCAGAGCAGGCCGTTTCGCAAACCGCTTTGGACACCAGTTATCCGGCCGGGACTTATTCCTTTTCACTGAATCGCAGCACGGGTGGCCCCACCCAATTGTCGATGCAGATGCCGTCGTCGACTTCCTATCCGAATATTCCGCAGGTGACCAATTATCAATTGGCGCAGTCCATTGATCCCACCAAGGATTTTACCCTCTCGTTCAATGGACTTCAAAGTCCTGCGGCAAACGACGTCATTCTGCTGGACATCGCCGACAGCCAGGGAACGACGATCCTCTCAGCGCCGGACCTGTGTATCCCCTTGCCGCTGGCCAACACGGCGAATTCATTCGTGATTCCCGCCAACACGCTCAGCGCGGGCAAAACCTACACGCTGCGATTGAGCTACGGAAAAACATTCTATGTCAGCACCACCAACCCAACGGATTTCGCATCCTTTGGCGCGTTGCAACGGCAGACGGTCCTGACGATCACGACGACCGGTGGCGTTGTCGTGCCCCAACCGCAGATCTCCAGCAGTTCCTTCCAAGGTGGGTTCTTTGCTGTAACACTCGGCAATCTCACGCCCGGCACGGACTACCGCCTGCAATACAGCACCACGCTGGCAGCAAACAGCTGGACCGATCTCGACACGATCAATTCCACGACGCCGATGCCCTACTTTGATACCGCGTCAAGCCCGTCGACCGGCCAACGCTTTTACCGCGTCATCACGCCATGACTTTTGCTTGAGCCGGATCGCTCAAAACCGTCCGCGCCGTGAAAGCCACCGTCCGGAAGCCAAATACCGGCTGCCCTCATGGGCGGCGATGTGCTTCGCGGGAAAGATCGAGATAGTGTTCCGTCAGATTCCGAATTCACTGGCAGCCGACGACCTCGTTGGCTGCCAGTGAAAACGTCCCACCAAGTGGCGCACGAGTGCCCGTTTTGCGATCGCCGGTGCGAATCTTGTGACGAACTTGCCGGACTTACCGGCTGTCAGATTCGCGCTCGAACCAATCGGACAACACTCAGTTTGAAAAATAGAAGGTTGGTGATTAGCCCTTGAAGTATGAACTCGACGAGCGAAATTTAGCCAATCGCTGTGATCGATCACTCAGGCTCGGGTCGCGCCTGTTGAGCGCACACGCGAATTGAACTTATGGCTTCTCCGACTTCAAGTTCGCCCGAAATCCGACGTCAGGGTTGGCACCGGTCTTTCCTCTTCCTTGGATTGTTTTTGGGAGCATTCCCGTTTGCCTGCGAAGTTCCAACTCCGGGGAGTTGGTCAGATGTTCGGTCCCAGTGGTTACCTGCCGCTCTTGCTTCCACCATTTGTGTTGCCTTCATCGTCGCAGTGGCGCTCTCATATTCGCGAGGCGGTCCCTTGAGTGGATTCCAGGCAATGGTGCTCTGCGTGATCTTTGGGGGAATCTTTGTGTTTATGGCATGTGAACTTTTTTCCTCAGTCCAGTTTATGAGGGAAGTCGAGCGCACTCGCGAATCACTTCGCACCGCAGTTCCGAATCTGTCAGCTCAGCATTTGCTGTTTCATCACAGTGCGCAATCTCACCAAGCTGTTCGGTTGCCGATTTCACCATCGGAACACCTTGTCAGCATGGCTGCGCGAGTCTAGTGTTGGGAATAACCATTCGATCGGCCATGAATCGATTTACGCTTTTATGGATTGCTGCTGCGCTGGCGGTTTGCGGTTGTAAGCCCAAAAATTCGAGCGCGCAGACGTCGCCTGCCGCCGATGGTCAATCGACGGGATTTCAAACCGCGCAGCTGACGGAATATAAACCGCTGACTTATTGGCCCACATCTCTTGATCTGCGTTCGGTAGCTGAACTCGACTCACGGCCGCAACATCTGCTGATTACCAACCGAATTGGTCTGCTTGGCCCGCACGGAAGTATCAAACATGCCGATCAATCGTCTTGGCCGCTTCCCACGAGAATTGGTTCGCGACCTGAGTATCTCATCAATGGGAGCCAGGAAGTTCCCGCGAATACGTTCCACAAGACAGAATAGAATCCAGCGGGGCAGCTCGACACAGAATTGTTCACCGGACCTATGTTTTTCCTCGTCACCGGTGCCAGCGGAGTGGGCAAGTCCACCGTTCGCAAAATGATCACACCAGAGTTTGCGGACGTTGTCGAAGTCACCGAGCTGGGCATGCTGGGAAGCACGCCGAAATGGAGCCTGGAATGGCGACATCAAATGGTTGAACGAACGGTGCTCCGTGCCCTTGAGGCTCAACGCGCAGGGAAGCACTTTTTGTTGTGCGGTGATCCAGTTCCGCCCGGCGAGGTTTGGGCGGCGCCTTCGGCGGAGCGTCTGGATCACCTCGCCGTTTGCCTCCTCGACGCGGAAGCAGCAGCACAAACGGCACGGCTTCGAGAACGCGGTGACGATTTGAAATTCATCGGTCACCACGTGGCTTTCGCCGATTGGATGCGCCAACACGTGG
This sequence comes from bacterium, assembly GCA_016124235.1. Taxonomy (GTDB): domain Bacteria; phylum Verrucomicrobiota; class Verrucomicrobiia; order Limisphaerales; family RI-55; genus RI-55. Next base: position 90,018 of record WGOC01000017.1, read on the forward strand.
TTGACCACCGGCATCGACCGGACGTGATCATGCAAAATGCGTGGCCGCAAATGCGTTGGGATCGCTGGGTGGGGAGCGATGCGGTTGAGCCACCGTGGAGCAGCCACATCATTGAGACGAGCAAGCTCAGCCCGACCGAAGTCGCTCAACGCGTGGCTGAGTGGCTACGCCAGCACGTCGGTGGCAGCACTGCAGATTGATTTGCCACTCGATAAATACCTGAATTCCGAATCGCACACGATCGGCGCCGTTTTTGGTGATCGCTAAAGTTGCGCTTGTGAATGTACGGGAATAACGGCCATCTCAACTCACGCGCTCGCCGTCGCGACTTTATTTCTTCCGTATTTGAATCGATCGTATGGGGCGGTGCTTGAGTCTGCGCGATTCTGTTGCATTCATCCTCCAAGATCATGGTCGATTTATAATTCAAACCTCGCTCCGCGAAGCGTAGACTCGGGAACATGAAACCAGAGCAAGAGTCAGAACGCCGCCCAAACACATCAATGGGGCTGGCGATGACTTACGGGGCGGGTGTTGGCGTGGCCTTGGGGGTTGCGTTCGGCGCGATCGTTGGTTCAGTCACCGGCAATGTGGCGCTGGGCGTGTCCTTGGGCGCCGGTATCGGAGCCTCGTTGGGCGCGGCAGTCGGGATCTTCGTTGGCGTCATCAGGAAATAATAGGTGATTCCCACCGGTGATGGTGAAACTGCGGGAAGAATACCTATTCGCTTCTTGCGACAACCCAGACGTGTTCACCGAGCTTTAGGGACTGATCAAGCCAGGAGCGATGAGGAAGCGGCACATCGCCGTACACCAGGCCGAAGGCGCCGCCGGCACATTCCCACAACGCAACGACTGTTTTGGTTTTTTGTCCCGAGGGCATCAGGGTAAAAAGCTTGGGCCTGAATTGGGGGAAAATCTGTTTGAAGGGCGAATTCGAATCCAACTTGATTTCTTCGCCAGACTGTTCGTTTTGTGATCTGAGGATATCGGCAAAAACTTCGTTAAGTTGCTTTTCCGGCAGCTTGGAACGAACGGTTTCGGCAAATCCGCGACAGTATTGTCGGAGAAGTCCGCCTGAAGACACAGACTGCAATAGCGTGACAGCTGTCCAAATCAAACCAATTGCAGTTGCGACTGACGCACAGAATATCACCGCTTTGCCCTTCGGTTTCAGAGATCGAGTCAGGACCCAAGTGCCGACAATCACCAACGTAAGAAAAGCGACGCAGGAAAATGTGACGATCGACAACACGCACCGCAACGGACCGACTCCAGCACTGCCAAATCGCTCCGCAGCTGTTCCCGCGATCGGCAGCAGGCAAACGCCCCAAGCGATGGCCACCGTCACTAAAGCAATGGGTATGATGACACGTCTAAGCGACATCAAGATTCAAACATGCTCGAGTAACCAACGGCGATCTTCTCGTGTTCTATTCCGCATCTCAAAGGCCGCATCACGGACGCACTTATTTTGGAAACCTCATCCGGCTCGGCAGGCCGCAGAAATCTCGCCCCAAAGAATCGTGGCAACGGCTCCCATTTTTTGGGCCGCACCATCAATCGATTCAGCTGCCTTTGACGTCGTAGCAGAACAACAATTCCTGATCGCGGAGATAGAGCTTGCCATTCACGACCACGGGGTGTGTCCAGATCCGGCCCTGGGGACTTCGTTTTGTGGACTGAGGCTCCAGCTTGAACCGTCCGTGTTCTTTCCAGCCTGCCGGTGATGCTTCAACCAGCGCCACCGTGCCACTGCTTTCCTCGAGGCAATACAACATCCCATCGGCATAGTGAATCGCTCCTTTGCCGTAGTTACGATTGGCCCAGACTTCCTCGCCCGTTTTCCAATTCTGGCAAACCCACGCATAGCCATCCGAGTGGCCGTATAGGTAATCGCCCACCAAAACCACCCCGCCATGGTGATTCTTCATGACTTTGTTTTGGTAAACGACTGCGGGGTCACTGGAAGTCGCTTTAACCGCCTTGCAGCCGGCACCGTATCCGGCCGTCACATAGACTTGATCGCCGGACGCAATCGGCGTGGGAATGACCGCCGTCCGGCCGGGAAAATCTGATTGCCAGACAACCTTGCCCGAATCGGGATCCACACCGAAGAAACGCTTCGCCACGAGTTGGACATACTGTTTGGCGCCTCCCGGATGGGCGATGATGCTGGAGGAATATTGAGCTTCATCCTGAAGATCGGTGGTGCGCCAGAGGACTTTGCCGGTCATTTTGTCCAGCGCGGCCATCGTCCCTTGTGAGCCGCCAGGCGTGCAGATCACTCGGTCACCGTCGACAAGCACCGATTCGGTGTAACCCCAGCCCTGCAATTTGCCGCCAAGGTCCTTGGTCATCGAGACGCTCCAAAGTTCCTTGCCGTCCACCGTTTGGGCCGCAATCAGCGTTCCCTGCCCGCTCAACGCATAGACGCGATCGCCATCGACCGTCGGCGTACCGCGGGGTCCGTCACCCCAGTTGTTGGAATATTTTTCGCCCACCTTCGTAGCCCAAAGCTCCTTGCCGGTGTTGGCATCAAGAGCAAGGAGGAACTCGGTGTCACCGCGCAAGCCCATCGTGAACAGTTTGCCACCCACAATGGAGTAACCCGAATAACCCAGCCCCGCATTCTCGTTGAGCCACACTCGCTTGGGTCCGCCCTCGGGCCAGCTTTTCAACAGACCGGTGTCCGGTGAATGATCAGCGCGGTCCGGCCCCCGCCATTGTGGCCAGTCCGCCGCCTTCGTCGATGGAACGAAGCCGACCGCAACAAGGAGTGACGCGGATACAAAAAGGACTGGGAAACGTTTCATAGAAAGCGTGAATTCTGCCTGTTTGACGGATTGACTTACCGACCGGTTACCGGGCTGGTGTAGGGTTCGGGCTCCAGCTCGATTGCGGGCAGTTTCATCGACGGCTTTTTGCCACCTTTGTTGTCCAGATTGGCCAACAAGTCCGCCTCGGTCACGTGCGACTGAACGCCATTGGGCGGCACTTCAATATGGGCCGTCCAAAGGATTGAGTTGAGGACGAGCTTGCGGAAGTTGTCGTTGCCAAAGTTGCGCAGGTAATGCGCCCCCGTCCACCCAAACCCACGCCCGCCGTCGGGCCGTTGATAGGCCCAAGCCACATGCTGCGGCTCGTGATTCTTGACCGCTTTGCGAACGGCCGGATTGCCCTCATGCGGACCATCGCCGCGATCCATGGTGCTGGCTGGAGGAACCGCCGACAGAATGGGCGTCACGCCTTCCATCCCGTCGCGAAAACGCATGTGGAAATACCACTCGTCCTTGATCGCAAACGGCTTCACTCCGCGAGTGATCGGATGATTGGGCAGCTTGTTGAAATGAGCCGTCCACACGGGATTCACCGACCAATCCGTTTCAAAATAGCCACCAATCCATTTCAAAAATTCCGCCCCGCCGTCATCCTTGGGCACTTCCACCGCGTAGTGCAGGCAGACCAGACCGACGCCTTGGTCCATGTATTTGCCGAGGATTTTCAGATTATCACCCTGGATCGCCGGATGTCCGCCACCGCCATCCGAATAAATGACAATCGTCGACGCGCCATCGAACACCGATGGATCGCTGGGAAAGCCATTCGAGACGACAATCGTCTGGAGATTCGGAACGTTTGCGAGGCATTGCTGCAGCAGCAGGCACCCGGCGCGATGTTCATGTTCACCCGGCCCGTGGCTGGGTTTGCCGGCGACAAATACAACTTTCTTTTCTGCGGCTGACACGCTCAGGGAGGTCGTCAGCAGCAACGCGAGAATCAGGGACGTCTTCATAGGATTGGGAGTCAGACTAGATGAACTCCGAAAACCTTCAATGCCGATTCTTGGCAATTCCTTATCAACGAAATCAATGAGCACCAAAAAGTTTTACGATTAACGAATCGAACAACGAGCGACCTACACTCCCAATCCAGATTGCCCGACCATTCAGACATTCCTTGGGCATCCTCTGTTTGCGAGACTAAACACAATCATCATCATGAAGCGAATTCCCATCAACCTGCTCGTTGGCCTGACCGCAACACTCATTTTGACTGCCGGGTGCGGCACTTTCACCACCCGATCGCGGCATCATTCCAGCAGCATGATCGATTACCTTTATCCCAAAGGTTTGGATCAGCCCGTGGAGCCCGGCATCCCCACGCTCAGGCTGCCGCTGCGCGTCGGCGTCGCCTGGGTTCCAGATCAATCAAAGGCAGACCGCTTCGAGAACGCCCATCCTCTTTCATCGGAAAACAGGCAACGACTCCTCGATCAGGTAGTCCCGCAATTCAGATCCTATAACTTCATCAAGTCGATCGACGTCATCCCCTCCGCCTATCTGTCTCCCCATGGAGGATTCGTCAATCTGGATCAGATCCGCGCGATGTACGGCGTCGACGTCATCGCGCTCGTATCGTACGACCAGATGCAGTTCACCGACGAGGGGATGCTGACTTTTGCCTATTGGACCATCGTTGGCGCGTATGCCGTGAAAGGCGAACGGAACGAAACGCAAACCATGGTGGACACTGCCGTCTATGACGTTGCGAGCCGAAGATTGTTGTTTCGCGCACCAGGAATCAGCCGCATCAAAGCGTCGGCCACCCCTGTGAATCTGAGCGAACAACTTCGGCATGATTCCGAGGAAGGATTTCAACAGGCCGCCACCAACATGGTCGCCAATTTACAAACCGAGCTGGCGCAATTCCAGACCCGGGTGAAAGACTCACCGGACGATTACAAGGTCGAGCACCGCCCCGGCTATACCGGCGTCGGTGGCATGGGCACGACAACATTTGCGTTAGCCGGTGTGCTCGGTCTGGGCGCTCTCTTCCGACGGCAATCATCGAAAGCATGATCCGGTTTGCGCCATTTACGACGGCCATCGTCATAGCCGCCATCGTGCTCGCAACATTTCCGTCAGCGAACGACTGGCTGATCTACGACCGGCGGGCGATCATTCAAGGCGAATGGTGGCGCTTGTACACTGGTCACCTGGTACATATCTCCATCAATCACCTCCTGTCCGATTGCTGCGGATTCTTGATCGCCGGATGGATTCTGGAACGGCAAAACAAAAGCTCGCGTGCGTTCGTATTTGTATTCGCGCCGTTGGCGATCAGCTTTAGCTCGATTCTTTTAGCTCCAGAAATGATTCGCTACGCCGGCTTGTCTGCATGGTTGTTGGTGCCGGTTGTGATTGTTGCAATCGATCTGACCAGCGGGAACGAAAAAGAGAAAACATTTGGCTGGGCGTGTCTGGTCATTCTTGCCACAAAGCTGTCGATAGAGATTTTGACTCAAACTTCGGCAATTGTTCCCTTGAATTCAAATGGCGAACAGATCGCGACCGCGGCACACCTTTCGGGAGTTGCCTGCGGACTCGGAATTGCACTCTACAACCGACGCGTCCGGAACCTCATTGACTCGCCAAAAAGCAAAAGGCCGGAAAGCAAAACGCTTTCCGGCCACGAAACCTTAAGCCAGCGACGGTTTACTTGATCGGGCGAATCCGAACGTCCTTGAACTGAACGGTCATTGGCTGGCCGACGTGAATCTGCAGTGCCAGCACACCCGACTTGCGCCGGTTGACCGCATCTTCATCAATCACGCTAACCGTGACGCGGCCATTAATAATGTGGGTCAACTGGTTGCCCTTGGCGATCACGATGTAATCGTTCCAGTCGTTCTTCTTGATGTTCGCCTGGATGTCCTTGGTGTCACCGACTGAACCAATAACCTCGACCTTGAACTTGCCGGGATTCGACGGGCTGTCCGTGTTCGGTTGATCCGGATGTTCGCTCTCGCTAACGATCTTTGTGACCTGACCACGTTGCGCAAGGATTCCACGACCGCGCTCCTCATACAGAATGCCCGAGTAGGTGTCGCCGGCCTCGAAGTCAGCTTGATAACCACCGACGATCGGGCCGAAATCGCCGACGCTCAACACGCGGCTGCGGTACTGCACGCCCGAGTTGCCAAAGCCGACCGTGTTGTTCGCCACGATCTTGTATTGGAAACGCAATTCAAAGTCGTCGACTGAATCGTTGGTGTATACGAGGAACGTGTTGTGTTTGATCTTATTGTCGGGCTGGTCACCGGTCTTGCCGGTGATGGCACCATCCTCGACCGACCAGAGTTTGGGATTGCCCCACCAACCGGAAAGATCCTTGCCGTTGAAGATGCTCTTAAAGCCGACTTCATCGGCGGCGGAAGCAGTGAGAACAAACGCGAGACACGCGACGGGAATTAGTATTTTCATCTTTTGGAGGAAGATTTGCCGTTAATCAATGAACGATGTTCGATAGTCAGGATGCGTCTTTACTGGACCGAAAACGCCGAACGTCCATTCACTTTTTCCCAAACGCACCCTTCAGGAATTTCAATCCCTTGGTCGCGATCTCGTTGCGGGTCGGTTCCATCTTGCGCCAGATCGCGGCGGCTCGCGCGATGACTTTTACGTCCGTCGTGAACGATTCGATCACCACGTCGCCTTTATACTTCACAGCTTTCAACGCCTTCACGATCGGCACCCAGTCGATGTGATCGTTGCCCGGCGTTCCGCGATCGCTGCCGCAGGCGTGGAAATGCCCCAGGAGATTGCCGGCCTTTTTAATCGCGGCGGCCTGGTTCTTTTCCTCGATGTTCATGTGGAACGTGTCGAGATGCAATTTCACGGCCGGCGATTTGACGGCCTTGATGAGCTTCAGTCCCTGGTCGCACGTGTTGAGAAAATCCGTTTCAAAGCGGTTCAACGGTTCGACACAAATCTCGACGCCCTTCTTTTCGGCGTGCTTGGCGAGCGCTTTCAAATTTTTCACTACGAGCGCAAATTCCTTCTGCTGCTGCTTCGGATCGACGGCGTCCGCCTTACCGACAACGGAATACACGGGACCGATGACACGGGGGCAGCCCATCGCGGCGGCTTGATCAATAATCGCCTTCACGTAGGTCACGCCGGTTTTCTGGTCGGCGGCGCTGCCTCGCAAGTCCCGGCCCGGCCCCATGCACGCGCAGACGGAGCCGATGGCAATGCCGGCCTTCTCGGCGGCGGCTTTTACTTTGGCCGGATCGATATGGGAGGGATCCTCGATCGGGATTTCCACAGTATCAAAGCCCCAGGTTTTGAATTTCTTCAAGAGGCCGGTGCTCTTGGTGGTAAACGGGGAGGTGAAGAGAAATGAATTGATGCCGAATCTCATAATAGTGTGGACGAACGCTAGGCAAACGGACGCGGTGGGTCAAAGGAGAAAACCGGTTCGTTACCGTGACCAAAGGCGTGCCGACTTGGCGTTAGTTTTCCCTCCAGTTCGCGGGAAGATCCGATTTCGTCGCGAGCAAAATGGATTTGATCGCGTCCCGTTCGAACGAACCGAGGTGGGCGAACTCCCGCGACTTGACGCGACCGTCGAGCACCTGCAACAGGCGGTCGTAAACCATTTCCTTCAGCCTTGGGGGCAGGTCGTCAAACGCCGCCGAGTAAATCATGTAGCTGCACGGGTAGCGAAAGAGCCGATGCTTGAGTTGGAAATCCTTCAGTGAACGTCCCTCATCGTCGCGTCGCGCGTTTCGTTGAAAAGCGGTCTGGAAGTCCGGACTACCTTGAATGCCCGCGTCCGGCAGCATGATCTCATCGCAGAACAAAAGGTGTTGAACGATCTTTTCAGTCTGGCTGCGCGCCACGGTCAGCGTGCTGCCGACGTATTCGTCCGTGGCCGGTTCGCCCAATTCTTTGCGTAGCATTTCTTGCCGATAGGCTGCTAGGCGCACGAACATTCCGCCCTGCGACAGGACGTTTTGCATTTCCGTTTGATGCTCCAAAACCATGAGCGCAACGATGTCACTCGTCGTTCGCAAATAGGGATTGGTGTCGAAGTATTGGGAAAGGTCGCGACAATTGGCGCCGGCCGACATGTCAAACTCGATGCCGGACGGAGTCTCCTTCGCGATGCTGTTGCCCATATGATGAGCCTCGCCGTGCAAACCGGTGACATACCATCCTCCCCAACGCTCCGACAATGTGCTGCCCTGGTCGGTCACGTAGCTGCCCTGCGAGAGAATCGGTTGACCATCCGATGCCGGATAGACCGAACGCACCATCATTCCCGGCATGTTGTTCACGCGTGATCCGGCGTGGCAATCGAGACAACTGCTCGTCCGCACAAATTGAAGCGGCTGGGTCTTGTCGCGGTGATCCAGGACATAATAGGTCATGCCCAGCTTCGGACTCATGTCCGCCACTTCAACCACTCCGCCCTGCACCCAGCCCATATAGACGTTGTCGCCATAATAAACGGCCCGCGGCGTGTGGGGACTGATCAACGCGTTTTGGTGACTCGTCTTGGAAAACACCAGCACCTGCGATTCGACCGGGATCTGGAATTGCGCCATCAGTTCCCGCAGAAATTCCTTTTCGTTTTCCCGATCCAGATGAACTTCCCCGGAATCCAGCTTGCGCTGCAATTTTGCGACCGGTCCGTCCGGCTGGCTCTTCGAATAGTTGATCGGTGCCTGTTCGTACATCCCTTCGTACGCGCGGGCAGAACCGCCAAGCAGCAGCGAGCCAAGCAGCGCGAGCCACGTCATCTTTTTGCCATACCGGATCATCGACTCTTTCAGTCAGCGTAAACTCATTTCGCCACGAACGGTTTACGCGCAAAATTCTAATTGTCACGGACGCGCAATTCTTTGACTTGAATCAAATATCGCCAAGTTCCCGAAAGCACAATTCGTGGTCATCCCACTCGCAATAGTTCGAGCATCGCGCGGTCGAGCTTATGTCCTTTGAAGCGCTCGTATTTGACATCGCTTCGACCGCTGTCGAGTACACCGAAATCACCTCGCAAATTCCACAACGACCAGCCCCAACCCGCCTCTTTCCAAAGCGACAGCACGTCCTTCATCCAAGCGAGCCCGCCGACGTGCGGCGTCTTGTTGTAAAAGCCCCATTCGCCGACGTGAACGCCGACGCCGCGGGCTTCCAGTTTCTTCCACGGCTCGATTCGTTCACGGAACAAGCGCTGGCGGTCCCACTCGTCGCGGGTGCCTGCGTTCAGCGGCCAAGTTGGCATCGGCCATTTGTCGGAACCATCCACCCAGCTCGCCTTGAAATGAGTCAGCTTGAACGGATCGTAACCGCGCGTGCTCTGGCCGATTTTTAAATCCGCCAATTCGGGCACCGGATCCCGTCCATAATTCAGGCCGTCAGCGATGATCAGCCGGTCGGGATCCTTTTCGCGAATCGCCTTCACAAGACCGCGCACGACTTTCACATAGCGCTCGCTCGTCGTCTTGGCCGGTTCGTTCAACAGATCAAAACTCACGTGCGAGTTCGGAATGCCGCGATAACGCTCTGCAAAATGCGCCCAGTGAAACGCCGACGCTTCGAGCGCACTTTCGTCAGTCCAGAGATCCTTGGGTTCGGCGGGCGGATTGACGCAATAACCCGGTGCGCGATGAAGATTCAAATTCACGTGAACATCGTGTTGCCGGCCAAACTCCACGGCCTGATCGATCTCCTTGAGCACCTTCTCGTCGAGTTTCAGCCAGTCTTCCGGTTTCGACCAGCACCAGTACGAAAGCGGCAGCCGGACAAAATCAAATCCCCAGCCGGCCAACATCTCGAAGTCGGCTTCGACGAATGGTTTGTTCTGCCAATGCGTGAACTTCTCGAGCAAATTGAATCCCCGCCAGCGCGGAAGTTTTTCCGCCGATGGTGCCGGCAAGGCGGCAAGACTTGTGGACAATCCGGCGCCGATCACCAACGAGGCACCAGCAGTCGTCTTGAAGAATTCGCGACGGTTCATAATAAGGATGGATGCGTGAACACGGGAAACGATTCACCCGCGGATGACAATTGAACAACCGCCAACTGCCCAATCAGACCCTTCAATTGACATTCCCTCCACGTCGGCAGCGCGAACGTTACGATCCGGCTTACGCCGTCAGCAGGGATGCCGAATCAGCGTCGAGGAACAAAGTCGCTTGCGGCTGCTTCCGCAGGATCGACGCCGGGCAATCGGTCGTGATCGGCCCTTCCAACATCGCCTTGACGGGTTTGGCCTTGCGCGTTTCCGGGGCAATGCAAATCACCTTTTTTGCCGAGAGCAGAGCCGGAATCGTCAGCGTGAATGCGTACGGCGGCACGGCTTCCAACGACGGAAAATGTCCCTCGTTGACCTGCTGCATTTTGCACGCATGATCGAGCTTCACGAGTTTGACGAAGTATGCATCGTCAAACCGCGCAACCGGCGGGTCATTGAACGCAATGTGCCCGTTCTCACCGACTCCCATGCAGCAAAGGTCGATCGGTTGAGCTTTGAGCAAATCGGTGTAACGAGCGCATTCGTCGAGCGGCAGATCGGCGTCGCCGCCCAGGTAATGGAATTTGCCAGGCTTCACTCGACTCTCGACGCGCTCACGCATGTACCGACGGAAACTCGCCTTGTGGTCAGCGCCGATCCCGAGGTATTCGTCCATGTGAAAAAGCGTGACTTTCGACCAATCCACGCCACCGAGCGCAACGAGCTTGTCGAGGAATTGAATCTGCGAATTACCGGTCGCCATGATCGCCGCCGCCGAACCCTGGCGTTCGATCGTTACGGCAAAGTGATCGCGCACAATTTGTGCGACATCGGCGGAAAGTTCCGTTTGCGATGGATAAACGCGAACCTGGAGTTCGTCGGCCTGAAACGTCTTGAGCGTGCTCATGAGTGAGCGGGCGAATGTAAAGAAACTGCCGACGAGGGCAAGACGGGAGAACTAACAATCCGGCGGCGTTTCTCCCCGTGCTTCAAACCACTGCCGGAGAAAATGGAGGTCCGGAATATCCTTCTCGCGCCGAGTCGGCTTTTTCATCCGCCAGAGCATTCGAAGGGACGCGAAAGGGATGGGAATACCCTTCACCTCGCGAATCACCACGTCCTTGGAGAGTTCAGCGTAATCAATGCCGCACGCGGATTCCATCAAGTCGACAACAATTTCGTCGATAATGCGGATGACTTTGAACTTCTCGACTTCACCCGGTTTCATGTCGTCCACCGCACGGTCGGGGAGGTTCTCCAAAGCCCGGCGAACACGGTTTTCGTTTTCGATGGAGGCGTCGATGATCAGGTCAATGTCTACCGTGTGCCGAGCGTAACCCGCGTTTCGGATTGCCCATCCGCCGACCACCACGTATCGAGCACCTGCAGCGTTGAGGTGCCGGCAGAGTTCGAGCAGATCCTCCAGCGAGGGTTCGCGGGACTTTAGCGGTTCCGTCCCGTCAGGGCTTTCTCCATCCATTGGTCGGCTTCCTCGAAAGTTTTGAATCGATAGACTCCCTTGCGAGGGATATTGAGTGGAAACGCCTTCTGCATGGCAATTGCGTTCGCCTTGAGTTGCTCCTCCAACGACATGGGATCCGGTGGCTGGCGCCTGCCGTAAGTCTTCACCACCGGGTCGTCGAGGTTGATGATGGGTTTCATCGGTGGGAAGCTAACGGCGAAATCATCGATTCACAAGCGGACAAATGGTGCGGCTTCGAATCGCCAGGGAAACGCCGCCCCACCTGCCTCGGTTCGGTCAATTCGAACCAATCTCTCCTTCCAGACATGCCGGGCAAAGACAGGAACACACAGGATATTTCGCTCGGATTCGCGCCAGAGCTTCTGAGGACACTGCGACGGTTTTGCACCAACAATTCTGAATGCTCGAGTTGCCGGCCACGGCGCATTCGTTTGAGTTTCCGCAAACTGGGCAGGACGCTGCCACTCCCGAAATCTGTGTCGATTCAGAAGGCATATCGCTCGGCGAGGACTTCGACCAGATAGGGTATGGAGGTCAAAAGCGAGATTAACAAGATTCCGGTCCCCTGCCACACCCATCGATGTGTCGGCACGACAACGAAGCGGAAATTCATCACGGCGGCGACGATCGCAATCAAGGACACCATGCTCGCGACCTGCCGCCAATCGGGCGGTTCGAGCCCTGATTGATATTGAACATTGTGAACCAATGCGATCGAAGCATACTCACCAAACAAGAACACAAACAACGCAACCACGAGAAATGCCTTCATGATCGCGATAACCGTCGTGCGACTCCACGTGGCGCACCAGGCAGCCAGGCTGAAAAGCATCAAGTGCAGGGTCACGGCTTGAAGCAAATTTCCCGTTTCGAACGGCTGCTCGTCAATCCCAGCGATGTGCAGCCGTTGGAACAAAAATACCATGACACCCGGCACCACGAGCCCCGCAGCGATACTAACCGTCAAGCTCGTCGCCAATTTCATCAACCACTGCGCACGCGAACGGATCGGCTGACAAAGTTCCCAAGCGCGAGTGCCTAAATAGGTTTCCTCGGCGAACGCCAGGGCGCCGCACAGCAGCGGAACCAATGACATCAAGAGAACAAAGAGCGCCGCTGCAGCAGCTCGAATGTTGCTCTGCCACGAGACGATTCCCGTATATTTCGGGAGAAATTCGCCCTCCGAAAGTCGGCTTTGAGCTACGGCCACCATGTGAGTCATGGTCAGATCAACCACCGCAAAAGCGATCGCTGCGACGATGAACGCCGCAAAGATCCAGAAAATGAAGCGGATCAAACCAAGTTCCTTCCGGATGAGCGTGAACCAGATCGGACGCACACGAAACTTCGTGTCTCCCATCAAACGCGTCGTCACACCAACATCCAGTCGGGAAACGGAACTGGCCTCGCCGGCCAACTGCATTCGTCGCCAGAGAAAAACGGATAGACCCGCGCAAACGATCCCGTAAACGGCCATTGCACTCAACCATAGCTGCATAAATATGAAATTGGTTCGTACGGAATCTGGGCTCGCAACGATTCGTTCTGCCAACGACTGCAATTGCGGAACGAGAATTACCAGAATCACCACCGGCACCAAAAATGCCACCACCATCGTATTAATCGGATTACGGATGAGGATCGCCCACAAACAGCAGGAGGTCACCGCAACGAAACAAATCAAGCTGCCAAACACGAGTGCGTCCGTTTTGCCCAGCCAATCAATCCTGGATAAAAGTGCGTACCAGCGATAAAACAAAAGCTGCAAAACCAAGACGACGACGAACTTCCTACCGAGGACGGCCAACCGATTTACCGGCTGTAATAACTGCCAGACTAATGTGCGTTCCTGAAATTCGCGCGTGAACACAAACGAACACATAATTACCGATCCAACCATGAGGATGACATTCTGCCAGAATTCGTGATCACCACCGAACAAGTTCGACAAGGAATAAAGCCAGAGCGTGACCATCGCACCAACCCAGATCGGTAGCACGGCGCGAAACTCCTTCCACCATTGAATAAATGTCGACGTGCTCATCGAAGTGTAACCGTGAAGATTTCCTCGAGCTGAAGGGATTCGGTGGTCAGTTCCTCGGGCGAACTGGCTCGCAACCGTTCCAGAATAGCGGGTCCACCGCCATTCACAATGACTTCGAGTTCACGACCCCGCGTACGACTGCTCAGGGCTTCCCGCAAATCGAGCTTCGGGATGTCGCCGGCAAATCGCACGCGGATCTTTTGGAACTTCTCCCTCGCTTCGTCGGCGTTCATGCGGACCACCTCGCGACCGGCATCCATGATCGTGAATTCGTCGATCAATCCTTCGAACTCCGTAATCAAATGCGTGGAGACAAAAACGGTGCGATTTCCCGGATCCCCCTCCTGATACGCACCGATCACCGTCTCGATAAACTCACGACGCACGATCGGGTCCAGGCCCGAAGTCGGCTCATCGAGAATCAGCAAATCCGGTTCGGGACAGACCGCCGTCATCAGGGCGAGCTGCGTTCGTTGCCCCTTGGAAAGCGCGTTCACGTTCTTCGCCGGATCGAGTCGAAAACGCTCCAGTAATTCGGTCTCAAGCTGCCCATTCCAATGTTTTCGGAACGACGCAAAATAGTTGAGCGTGTCGCGAACGGACATCCATGGATAAAAAGCAATTGCGTCCGGCACGTAAGCGATCCGGCGTTTTACTTCAACTTCGTCCTTTCGCGGATCGAGCCCGAACACGCGCACCATACCGCTCTTCGGTCGGAGCAGATTGAGCAGGCATTTCATCGTGGTGGTTTTGCCCGCCCCATTGCGGCCGAAGAGTGCGCAACACTTTCCACGCGGCACCGTAAGGTTCAATCCGTGCACGGCTTCAGCACGACCGTAGCGGTAAACGAGATCACGAATCTCAATCGCAGGTTGTTCGGCATTCATATTTTAGTGTCCTTCCCCGCATTTTGATCGCTCACGACGGCCAAGTTTATGGCGAAACTCCCGGCCGATACCGATCGCCAGCCCAATCAACCAACCAATCGTCGACCCAACAGCGGTGACACCAAAGACGATGAACCAACGCAACGACTCGGGCGAATCCTGATAGACGAGATTGATGGCAAACAGGGCGTACACCAACCCTGCCATCCCCAATACCAAACTTGAGATCGTTTTCATAATTTACTTCCTCAATCGTTCACTGTTTCTTTGACCACGCAACGACCAGATCGTCGCGAATTCTCGGAATCTGTTCTCGTCACCAACGCACTGAAGCGTTTCATGCGTTTCATGATTTACGATTCCCCTTTCTTCTTCTCCAACGCATCGAATCGTTCATCAACCAGTTTAAGGAACTCGGCTCGGTCAAACTGCAGATGATGGGCTTGCACGACCGCTTGATCGATTTCGTCGATCAACATCTTCCGGCGAATCTCCTTTTTCAGTGGTGAATGATTTTCCGCCAAAACACTGCCCTTGCCATGCCGCGATTCAATGATGCCCTGACTTTCCAGCTCCGAATAAGCCCGTGCCACGGTGTTTCGATTGACGCGCAATTCCTCCGCCAACGGCCGGATGGTAGGAAGCGGTTCACCGGGTTTGATCGCGCCAGACGCCGCCGCCGATTTGATCTGATCGACAATCTGCAAATAAACGGGCTTGCCGGATTTGAAATTGAGTTGAATCAGCACAACGCGAATTTGGAGGAGAGTTTAACGACGTCGAACGCCCGCGACCCCGGCCACCAAGCCGGCCGTCGTGAGCGACAGACCCAACACCAACAAGGCGACCGACGTTCCCGGCAACGTGCCAAGATCCCGCCACTGGGCCACCGCCGGCATGACAAACCCCAAGCCGATCAAAACGGCCAGGATTCCACTGACGATAAAGGCTATTTGTTTCATAACTCGGTTTGATTACTGTCCTAGACAGTTAGGACAGTAAGCATCACTTGTCAAAGAATAATTCAGCCCAAATGACGGCGGCATGCGGTTTCTGGAAAATGAGCCCAGCGACCGATTCATTGTGCCTGAACCCGATCCCACTCCGTCGATTTGGAAGGCATTAAGTGCCAGCTTGACAGAAACGGGCGACTACCTACCGTTCGGTAGGTTTCTATGCGCGCACCCGCGGTTGATGCCCGTCAAACGGTTTTGCTCGCCGCCATTCGGGCGTTTGCCCAAGGCGGCTATGCCGGCACTTCCATCCAGGAAATTCTGGCGGCCACCCAGCTATCCAAGCCGACGTTGTACTATTATTTCGGCAACAAGCTGGGGCTGTTTCAGTCGATTCTCGACTACGCGCACGACGAAGCGCATGCCCGGATGAAGGCGGCCGCCGCCGTCGGCACGACCTGTCGGGACCAGCTCGTCGAGGTCGCGGCCGCCCTTTTCGAGTTCGTCGAATCTCACCACGATCTGACGCGTCTGGTCTTCTCCTCGACGTTTGCCGCGCCGCGGGAATTGCCGCCCACGGTGATAAATCTGCAGAAGCGTCGGCGGAATTTTGAATTCGTGCTGAACATTGTGAAAAGCGGCCAGCGATCCGGTCAATTGTCCCGCACTCATCGGGCGATTGAATTGACCCACGGAATTTACGGCGCCATCAGCCATCGCATCCGGATGCGCTTTCTGCTGCAGGACAAACCGCTGGGCCGAAAGGCGGCGGAACGCACGGTCGCCATCTTCCTCGACGGCGCACTCAACCAATAACACTCGCCATGAAAACCCGACCGTTGGCCGGTTTCGCTCTTCTTCTCGCTTTCGGATTTGTTGTCGCCGGTTGCAAACCCGCCGCCAAACCGCAGTCTTCCGACGCCAAACCAGCCGGCGTGCCGGTCACCGTTGCCACGGCGACCAACGCGAGTTGGGACCGCACCGTGTCCATCATCGGCACGTTGTATCCGAAAGACACCGCCACCATCGCCGCGCAGGTGGCCGGCACCGTGGAAAAAACGCTGGTTGATTTTGGTGATCGCGTCAGCGCGGGTCAGGAACTCGCCGACATTGACACGGCTTCTTACGAAGCGCACTTGCAACAGGAGGAAGGGAATGTAGCCAAGACGGAAGCGAACCTGACCAACGCCAAACAGGACTTCGAACGCGTCCAGAATTTGAACAAGAACGGGATCGCATCGCAGGCGGACTTCGATCGTGTGAATGCCGCGCTCGCGCAGGCCGATGCCGACGTCAAAGCCACTCACGGCTCATTGGCGGTTGCGCGTTTGAACCTGGAACGCTCACGAGTCGTCTCCCCGTTTGACGGCGGCGTTTCGCAACGCTTCGTCGGCAGAGGCGATTTCGTCAACGTGGGCTCGCCTCTCTTCGAGGTAGTGAACGACGCGGTATTAAAATTCATTTTCCAGGTACCCGAGAAGTTCGCCTCGAAAGTGCAAAAACAACTGCCCGTCACGTTCGAAGTAGATAACTACCCCGGCCGCCAGTTTCGCGGCTCGGTCTATTTAATCAGCCCGTCCGTTTCCACCGCGTCGCGTTCGTTCAAAGTGGGTGCACTCGTCACCAACACGGATTTCGAACTGAAAGCTAGCACCTTTGCGCGCGGCACACTCGTTGTGGAACCCGCCCAACCGACGATCGTCGTTCCGCTGGAAGCCGTCGTGACATTCGCCGGCGTCACAAAAGTGTTTGTGGTTTCGAACCAAGTGGCCCATTCACGCGACATCGTTGTCGGCCGAATTCGCGAAGGATTGCAGGAGGTCGTGAGCGGGTTAAAAGCGGGGGACGAGATTGTGGTCACCGGCCACAGCAAATTGACCGAGGGCACTCCCGTCACGCTTCCCACCAGCGGTCCGCCAGACGGCAAACGAGCGAGTTTGCCAAGTCACAGCGAATCAACCAACCGCATCGCGGAACACCATGAAAAGCTCTGATTCGACGTCCGGGAATTCGGACGCGCCCCAACGCGGACTGGGCTTGGCGGACCTGTGCATCAAGCGGCCGGTGTTCGCGACGATGATCAATCTGTTCCTCGTCGTGCTCGGTTGGTTTTCGTTCAAAGACATCGGGATTGATCAATTTCCCAACGTCGAGCTGCCCATCATCTCCGTCACCACCACCCTGCGCGGCGCCTCGCCCGAAGAGATGGAAACAAGCGTCACCAAACCGCTCGAGGAAATCATCAACACGATTCAAGGAATCGACGAATTGAGCAGCGTGACGACCGAGGGCGTTTCGCAAATCACCGTCACGTTTTTGCTGGAACGCAACCGTGACATCGCGGCCCAGGACGTCCGCGACAAGGTCAACACGATTCTCGCCAAATTGCCTCCGGGCACGGACCCGCCCATCATCGACAAGTTTGATCTCGACGCCGTGCCGGTGATTTCCTTGAGCGTCAGCGCGCCGCGGGATTTGAAGGAGATCACCTACATCGCCGATAAATACATCAAGCAAAACCTCGAAACCGTTCAGGACGTGGGTTCGGTGACCATCACTGGCGCTCGAACGCGGGCCGTTCAAATCGCCGTCGATATCGAAAAACTTCGCGCATACAACCTCACAATCGACGACGTGCGCACCGCATTGAGCCGGCAAAACGTCGAAGTCCCTGGTGGGCGACTGGACCAGCATCCGCGCGAACTTGTGGTTCGCACGCTGGGTCGCATGCAGGCGGTCAGGGATTTCAACGACCTGATCGTCGCCAATTTTGGCGGGCAACCGGTTTACATGAAAGACATCGCGCAGGTGTCGGATTCGATCGAAGAACCACGCTCGCTCTCCAAGGCAAACGGTGAAAATTGCGTCACTCTGATCATTCGCAAACAATCCGGCAGCAACACGGTCAAGGTCATCGACGCGGTCAAAAATCGTCTGCAAGAACTCAAGGCCGTCGTGCCATCGGACTTCAAACTGGCCGTGATCCGCGACCAGTCGCGCTTCATCAAGCGGTCGCTCGAGGAGATCAATTACCACCTCCTGTTGGGAGCATTCCTTGTGATGCTCACCACGTTTCTCTTTTTGCACGATTGGCGCGGAACGGTCATCGCGTCGATCGCCATCCCGGCGTCCATCATCGCCACGTTCGTTTTGATCCGGGCGATGGGTTACACGCTGAACAACTTCACGATGCTTGGCCTCGTGTTCGCCGTCGGCATCGTCATCGACGACGCGATCGTGGTGCTCGAAAACATCCATCGCACGATGGAGGAAAAAGGCTGGGACGGGCGGCGTTCCGCCAGTTTTGCGACGCGCGAGATTGCGCTGGCGGTACTGGCCACCACGCTTTCGCTCGTGGTGATCTTTTTGCCGCTGGCTTTCATGAAGGGCCGCGTGGGCATGTTTTTTTCCAGCTATGGAGTGACGGTCGCGTTTGCGATCATGATTTCGTTATTCGTCTCCTTCACGCTGACGCCGATGCTGGCGTCGCGTTTTTTGCGGCACACGACCAACGAAAAACTCCGCGAGAAAAAGGCGCACGGCGGCACGCTGATGAAATGGCTGGCCGACCGCTATCTGGGCGTGTTGCGGTGGAGCCTGCATCATCGGTGGGTGATCATGCTTGCGTCGGGGCTCTGCCTGGCGTCGTTGCCACTGCTTTTCAAGCTGACCAAATTCACCTTCATCCCGCAGGACGACTCGAGTGAGTTCGAAGTTTCGTTGCAAACGCCCGAGGGATCGGACCTCGCGCGAACGGCGGAGATTTGCGGCCAAATTGAAATGCGCCTGAAGGCCCTCCGCATTGGTGGCCAACCCGTGGTCACGGACACGCTGATCACCATTGGCAACACCAGCGGACGACTGGGCAAGGGCGAAGGCGACGTCACCGTTGCCAGCATTTATGTGCGCCTGCCCGAACTCGGCGGATTGATTGACCGGCTCACGGGACAAACCCGTCCGTGGTCGCAGTTTCAAGCGATGGGCATGGCACGAAAGATCATGGCGCAGTTCCCGGACATTCGATCCAGCGTTCAATTGATCTCCAACATCAGCAGCGGTGGCGGTCGCAACTCGGATCTGCAATTCAACCTGCTCGGACCCGACCTCAACAAGCTCACCACCTACGCCGACCAGATCATCTCGAAAATGGAGCACATCGACGGCATCGCAGACGTCGATTCCACACTGGCAAACCGCAAACCGGAACTGCGGGTCGAGATCGATCGCGAGAAGGCCAGCCAGTTCGGTCTGCAAATTCAAGACATCGCCAATACACTGCGCACGCTCGTGGGCGGGGAGATTGTCGGCAGCTATCGCGAGAACGACGATTTGTACGACGTGTGGCTGCGCGCCAACTCGCGGGATCGCAGCACACAGGAAGCCTTGGAAGACGTCACTCTCCGACTGAAGAGCGATGGCGGCCTCGTGCCATTATCCAACTTCGTGCATTTCCACGAAGAACGCGGACCGAATCAAATCGATCGTTTTCAGCGGCAGCGCAAGGTCACCATCGTCGCGAACCTCGCGGGCCGCGCGCTCGGCGACGCGATGCAGGACGTTCGCGGTATTGTCGCGCGCGCCAACCTTCCCCCCGGCTATCAGGTGGTTTTCACCGGCCGCGCCAAGACCCTGCAAGAGACCGGACAGAACTTCCTCATCGCCTTCGGACTCGCAATGATCTTCATGTACATGATTCTCGCGGCGCAGTTTGAAAACTTCCTGCATCCCGTCGCGATCCTGCTCGCCGTGCCCCTTTCCCTGCCCTTCGCTTTGATCACCATGATCACGCTCAACGAACCGTTGAACATTTACGCCGTATTCGGGTTGTTTATGCTGTTTGGCATCGTGAAGAAGAACGGCATTCTCCAGGTCGATTATACAAACACGTTGCGCGCCCGCGGTCTGCCCCGTGAGCAGGCGATCATCGAAGCCAATCGCGCCCGGCTGCGCCCCATCCTGATGACGACGATGATGCTCGTGGCGTCCATGATTCCGATCGCGCTCGGACAAGGTCCCGGTGCGGCCGGTCGCGCCTCGATGGCCAAGGTCATCATCGGCGGCCAGATGCTTTGTCTGTTGCTGTCGTTGCTTGTGACGCCGGTCAGCTACGCAATTCTCGACGACTGGAGTCACGGTCGCTTCTTCCGGCGACGCGAACCCGAGCCGACGCCATCATTGCCGCCCGATACGTTGCCCGAACCTATCGGCAAATAGCTTCACGTCGCTCGTCGCATTCATGAACAATCCTTTCGCGCGCTTTGTGGCTCGACTTCGGGAAGAAAGCTTTTGACACTCGACGCCGTACACATGGCGCAGGTCTCCATTCAAAACGTCGTCAAATCCTTCAAAGGACCCAAGAAACAAATTGTCCAGGCGGTGAACGATGTTTCGCTCGAGATCGCCGACCGCGAATTTCTCGTGCTGGTCGGACCTTCCGGCTGCGGGAAGACGACGTTGCTCCGCATGATCGCCGGCTTGGAAGACATCGACCGCGGCACGATTTCCATCGGCGGACGCGTCGTGAACAAAGTCGAGCCGAAAGATCGTGATATCGCGATGGTGTTTCAGAACTACGCGCTTTACCCGCACATGACGGCTTACGACAACATGGCGTTTGGGCTCAAGCTGCGGAAGGTGCCGAAGTCAGAGATTCAAGAACGGGTTCGTGACGCTGCTGTTCTGTTGGGCATCTCGGAATTGCTGGATCGGTATCCCAAGGAACTTTCCGGTGGCCAGCGGCAACGCGTCGCGGTGGGCCGGGCGATCGTTCGGGATCCGAAGGTCTTTCTCTTCGACGAACCGCTTTCCAATCTCGACGCGCAGGTTCGTCTGCAAGTTCGTGCCGAAATCGCCCGCCTGCATCAACGCCTGCAGGCCACGATGATCTACGTGACCCACGATCAGGCCGAGGCCATGACGCTCGGTGATCGGATTGCGGTCATGAAGGATGGCGTCGTGCAACAGGTCGATGAACCCATGAAAATTTACGACCGACCTGCGAACAAGTTTGTCGCCGGCTTCATCGGCGAACCGCAAATGAACTTCGTCCGCGGAACCGTCGTGCAGAAGGACGGTCAAATGCGCTTCCTCGAAAATGACGGTCAGGACCAACCCGCATTAGGCGGGCTCGCGTTGAAATTGGAAGGAGCGATCGCCGAAACGCTCCAGCAAAACATCAACCAACCCACCTGGTTGGGCATTCGTCCGGAGCACGTTAAGCCGGCGAGTGGCGAAGCAGATTCAATCGGGACCGCCAATGTCGAATTCACCGAACATCTCGGCGCAGAGAGCTGGGTGCATCTGAAATCCAAGCATCACGCCCTGACGATGCGATGTGATCCCGCCGATGCAACGAACCTCACCGGCGGCATTTCCCTGGCGTTCGAATCAGAAGGACTGCGGTTTTTCGATGGGCAGAGCGAATCGTCGCTGGCCTGATCGACCGACTTCGCCGCGATCTTGGAAGCCGGGACGCGACGAGTTGCGTGATTTTCAACTCGCTTGGTGAACCACCAGGAATCGTTTAAAGCCCCACTTTTTTCTTTAGCCGCTCGAGAAGCGGTTTCGGAGGTGGCGAATCGAGAATGACGTGCCCCAGATTGTTGGTTTCCCCGGGGGCCGCGTAAAACCGGGTTTGCAGACTCAGCGTCCAAGCGCGGTTGGAATTTGCCGGCGGAGGAATGTTTCGGAACAGCATCAGATCGCCCGGCGGAACAAAGGAGAACGCGAAAGCACCCCGGTCGTCGGTCTTGGTCTTGAATTCCATGACCAGCTGTGGACCGGAATCCATGCCGTCAAACCCGTTCATCTTCAGGCTAAGCTCGGAACCGCTTACCGGGCTGCCGTTCGTGTCTACCAGCGTCCCAGTCACCGTCGCCCACGGCTCGAGCCGAATCTTCATCTTCTCGTCAAACTCGGACTCGTCCACCAGTGCCCAGCCCGATGGATGGCTCACGTAAAGATGCTTCCCATCAAGTTTGTCCGGAAAGGCAAACGCTCCGGCAGCGTCTGTTTCAATGGATTCCACGGTGGCTTGTTCATCGATCAATTTACCCTGTGCCCGGAGCACGACGTATTCGGGGAAGCTCGCGTCGTTCACGGTCGCTCCGGCGGCCGGTTGATTGTCCGGCGTCAGCACCACGCCTTTCGGACTGATTCCCCGCGCGAGCCGGACAACGAGACCATTGGTCGAACTGGTGATCGGTCCGACCGCGACCGGTGCGTAACCGTCCGCAGAAATCTGCAGGAGCGGCTGGGAGGTCAGCACTTCGAACTCCAGATCGAAACCGCCGTTGGTGAAGGTTTGTTCAAGCGAGCGGAACCAACTGGGCCATTCATCGATCGGCAGCTTTTGATCCTTCAGGGAATCGAGGATCCGCTGTAAGAACGGTTTGACCGGCTTGGCGGGAATCGGAGGCTGGCGCCCGGGAATCAGGCGAAAATGCCGGATCAAATCCCCCGTCCGGTCATCGACAACCATGCCCTTCACCTCGATCATCACCGCGCCGGGCTCGATCCCGGCCAGGGGACGGGAAGCGGGTGCATCGCCTTTCGGAAGATTGATGAAGCCTCCACCGCTGGCGGGCTGACCGGGCTCCACCTCGATCCAGAAATTCGTTTTCGATTCGGGCAGCGTTCCCACCAAACGGCGTCCGTAATCCGGATCCACGCTGCGGTTTCTGGGCGTGAACCGCCAACCCGGTGTCCTCAAGGTCACTTCAATAATGTCATCATAACACCCCGCCAGTGAGAACGAGCCGTCCGGTTGGGTCTCAAGTTCGATCTGCTGCCACGACTTGCCCAAGAACACCACAAACAGTTTCAACGGATCTTGGGGAAGCTTCTGGCCGGCGGCCGGGACCAGTCTGCCAGACAACGTGAAACCCGGCCGAACGCTGACCTCGCCCAACTCATTGGTCTCGCCGTGATCGCCGAGGCGGATCAATCGCGGAGGAATGGCACCCCGGTCCTTCAGAGAATCCGGCATGCTGTAGAGATACCAGTTTGATTGGGGCGGCAGTGAGCGAAAGGTGAAGTATCCGTCCGCGTCGGTGATTGTTTCCACGTGGCTGGAATACACCATTGAGCGATACGGTTCCTCGTCGCGCACGCCGAGTTCAACGTTCGGGATCGGCCGGCCGTCCTTCATGATGCGCCCCGTGATGAATCCTCCCGATCCCAGATGAACGACCTGCACCCCATTGGACGCCGGCAGCCACGCCTTGTATGGCGCGATTCCCTCCCGTCCGAACTGAAGTTGCACCCGGTCGAAAGGTTTCTCTCGGTGGATCACAAACTCGCCCCGGGCATCGCTGATCACTGAGTTGTCGGCGAATTGCTGCCCCCCGAAGTGAGCATAGGTTTCCTCCGATCCAACGGCCACCTACAGCGCGCTGATCCCCGCACCGATGATGGCATCACCATGCTCATCCAACAAACGTCCCCGAACCACGGTGTCCGTGTCTGGCGGAACGCTAGTCTTGCGCAAACGAATCTCCACCGGACTGCGAAGGGGATCAGCCCCATGGTACACGCCCGGTTCGTAACCGTCGGCAATCGCGATCAGCTCGTAGGCATACTGGTCGGTCGTAAGCTGAAACGAAAATCGCCCGAGCGAATCGGTAATAGGTTTTTCCATCGACGCCGGCTTTCCGATGCTGGTCTCGCGCCGCCAGCCATCGAACGGCCGAAGCCCGCCGAGAAGAATCCGTGTTCCGGCAATGGGATTTCCAGACAGGTCGCACACCTCGCCGGTCAAGGTGGCCGGTTTTCCCGACCGCGATCCCGGCCTGGGTTCCAGGCGGGCCGGGACCGTGTAGGTGTCCTTCCGTTTCGGACTATCCGCCATTCCCACGGTGGCGGCGGCCAGCATCCACCCGCCATTCGACCCAGCAGAGCTGATGTCCATAGCAACAACTACCTTTTCCGGGAACGGATTGGTGAGCGTGCAGTGGTAGAGACGCATTCCATCGTTGGCGGCGGCGGACAACGAAGTTTCTCCACGCCAAACCAGGTGCGTGGACACCTCAAGCGGAGGTGACTCGCCACCATATCGCGATGCGGTGAAGGGAAGAACCTGATGGCCGTACCGAATCGGCAGCCTGGCGTTTGTGCCATCGGCATAATTCAACGACAACTCGGCGATGGTTTCTTCATTGGTCGCCCGGCCGCTGCATGCGTTCAACAAATGAATTCGTTCAAACGCGACGCCGATTCGAATACCATCCACATTGGTCCGCGCGGTGTGGTCGTATCCGCGCAACTCGATAATCCCATCGATGTTCCACGGTACTCCGTCAATGACTTGTGCCCCGCGTGGCAGCGTCCAGGTTGCTCTCAAGGTGTCGAACATTGACTTGCCCGCGTGGTCCGATAGGACCAATGGCGTCCAACCGGCGGCTCGCCCGGAACCGGCCAAGCCGACGAGAAGTGATACAATGAAAAAATGAAGTATCCTGATCATCCGAGCCGGCCCGAATTTAGGCATACAGTTCCTCTAGCCCTTCTGGCGTACCCATTAGCCGCAACCGTATATGGTATTTTCGTTCCGTGTCAGGCAGAAAATGGAAAGTTGCGCCAAGGAATGTTCCACACTTTTTCGTCACAACCCAGAACGAATGATAATCCGGACATATTGTGTCGAATTAATCGTCTCGGAGCGCCGGAGGATTCGCAGGTCAAGTCTCGCAAGCCGTCGTCACTTCTGGTAGTTGGAACGGAATGCAGTTGTTGCCCACTCACGAAGCTCACCAGGATCTCGGTGCGACATTCATGGAACTAAACGACATGGAAGCCGTTCGCTATTACGGCGAAGTCGCCGCGGAATATGGACGACTCAAATCGAGCGCGGCGGTCCTCGACTTTAGTTTTCGGACGCGGCTCGTTTTAGTCGGCGCCGATCGGAGCCCGTTTTTGCACAGCCAGTGCACGAACGACATCAAACGACTCAAACCCGGCGAAGGCTGTTACGCGGCGTTTACCACCAACAAAGGGCGAATGGTTGGCGACGCAAATGTCTTTGTCCTCACGGATGAAATCTTGCTCGACGCCGAACCGGGTCAAGCCGGCCCGATGACCGAGCGTTTCAAAAAATTCATCGTCTCGGAAGATGTCGAAGTGGTCGACGCCGCTTCGCATTATGGATTGCTCACGGTGCAAGGTCCCAAATCAACCGAAGTCATTGAAAAGCTCGAACTCGATGTCGCGCTCCCCACCGCGTCGTTTGCCAGCGTGAAAATCGAACATCCCGTCCTGGGCGAACTCTATCTCGCCAATCATCCGCGACTCCGATCGACGGGCTTCGATCTGTTTGTGCCGATCGATTCGCTGGGCGCGGTTCTGGACAAGTTGATCACCGCCGCAAAAAGCGTGGGTGGCGGATTGGCCGGGTGGGATGCCTTCGACATCGCTCGCGTGGAAGCAGGCATTCCACGTTTCGGCGTCGACATGGACGATTCCAATCTCGCGCCCGAAGCCGGGATTGCAGGGCGCGCGATCAGTTACAACAAAGGTTGCTACGTCGGCCAGGAGATCATCAACCGTCTTCGAACGTTCGCCGAAGTGAACAAAAAGCTTTTTCGGCTCCAGCTCTCAAATGACATCACCACCCTGCCCGCTCGTGGAACCAAATTGCAAAATGACGGCAATGACGTGGGCTACATCACCTGTGCAAAAATGGTTCCCAACGGACCCAATCTGGCGCTGGGTTATGTGCGCAAGGATTTTCAGAACTCGGGCGTAGCCTTCGCAATTAACGGTCAGGCAGGCGTCACATTGATCGGACCCGTCGAGTAAGGAACCACGATCGTCGCCGAATCTGGTTTGTGATCCGCCAACTCACTTTTCCGATTTGAGATACTTCGCGAAGAACGCGTCCAGCAACTCGTTCACCTTCGGATCTTTGAAACCGCCGTGCCCGGCGCCTTTCACCGTGTAAAGCTGGACGGGAACATTCGCATCCTTGAGCGCGGCTTCCAGGATCTCGCTTTGTCCGTGCGGCACCAATGGATCTCGGTCACCGTGCAGGATCAAAAACGGCGGATCGTTGTAGGTCACGTAATGAATCGGACTCGCGCGCAGAACCTTGTCCGGATTGTCGCGAATGGGGCCGCCGATCAATTTTGATTCCGGCGAGTCTGGCGCGTCGTGATCGATCATGCCGGATTTTCCCGCCTGCGGATTCATTTGCAGAAAATCCGTGGGGCCGAACCCATCCACCACGGCTTGCACCGCACTCGATTGTTCGAGGTTTTCGCCCACGTCAAAATCGCGAATGTCGCCCGTCGTTCCCAACAACGCGACGAGATGTCCGCCCGCCGATTCACCCCACGCGGCGAATCGTTTGGGATCGAGCCGGTATTCTCCCGCGTGCGCGCGTAACCAACGGACCGCCGCTTTGCAGTCCTCGATTTGTGCCGGAAAAATCGCGTGCTGGCTGAGCCGATAGTTGATGGCGGCGACGGCGTAACCGTCGTTCACGTACCGCGCAGCCGGCGGATTGCTTTTGTTACCAGCCAACCAGGCCCCACCGTGCACCCAGACGATCACCGGGAACGGCCCGTCGCCAGTCGGCAAATAGAGATCGAGCTTCTGGCGTTCGTGTCCGTGGGTCACATAAGGAACATCGCGCAGTGTCGGAGCCGGTCGATCGGCGGCCTCCAAGTTCGCCAAACCAATGGCAAAGACCAGGGCCATGAAAACTTTCGAGTGCATAACAAAAACGTGCCGGAATGCTTCTCGTTGTCGAGTCATCTTGTTTTCGCGACGCGAACGAACGTCAGCAAGTTGTGCCGTATGATCGCCTTCTTCGTCAGCCCTCTCGTATTCGATCGCCCCCTGCTGCGGAATTGGCAGCCTTGCGGGTTTGCCACGAGTCCAGTGGTCAATCGATCGGGTGCGCAACGTCTGGCATTCGACACTCTTTTCGCCAGGTCTCCCATTCGTCGGCGTCCATTTCCCAGTCGGAGTAAATCGCCACGCCTTGGTAGTTCTTTGGAAGCATCGAACTTGCTCCAAGTCCACCATGAATTCCACGTAGGGCATTTTTCAAGTTCTCTACTTTTGGATCATGGTAGCTCGCGTAGACGTCATCGTAGGCCGGCGCACCCAACAGGCACTGCGTGCCTTCACTCCACGCCAGCACTTCGCGCGTCCATGAACTCATCAATCCGCGGTAGAGTTTCCCGTCAAAAAGTGCCGTGTCGTACATCATCACTACGAGCTGATCACAACGCCGGGCTATTTCGCGAAAATATTGCTCATCCCAATGAACATCCGGAACTGGTTGCCAGCGGGTCGGCGGTGGATAGGCGGCGACGGAGAGCAACTTACCCGAAGGGAGTGCCGCCTTTACCTCGTCAAGGAGTCGCAAATAATCCGTATTGCCGGATGGGAGCGGTTCGATGTTGAGATGTACCCCCGCAAGACGAGAGTGAGCCTTGAGTAAATTGGTGATCGATCCGACGAATGATTCGCGCCATTTCGCATTGTGAATTCTAGCCTGCGCGCCCAAGACACCCCCAACCCAGGGCATCAAGCGAAAGCCCTGAAAGCCGTCCAAGAATCGTTCCACCTGGGCAGGATCAGCAGGCGCAACATTTCCATCGATTGAGCACGGACACAGATGCGGATACACATCTGAAATTCCATTCATTCGCAGGAGCGCGGCCAGGTGCGCAATTTGGTTGGTGTTCCGAAAGTGGGGAATTTGATCGTCTTTACTATTTCGGATAAACCACTCGTCGTCTCCGAGCCAGCCGTGCTGCAGCCAGATACCATTGTGGCCACGATCGTGTCGACCATCGACAATCACGACGCCGGGCTCCCACGCAATCCAGCCGACCACGATGACCAGCGCAAACACAAAGACCGCAGCCAATACACGAACTGGCCGAAACCGGGCTGATAAATTTTTCATTTCAATCTGCAAACGACTCACGTGAGTCGTGCGGAACCAAGTCAAGTCGAACAACACCTTTACAAATTGTAGCATCCAACGTGAGTCGGATCACTTTCGAGCCGGGTTTGATTCAAATTGAACGGACTCAGGTCCGCTGCTACGGCTGGGTGGTTGGACCGTCCTGTTGATAAATCCTCACGTAATCAATCTCCATTCGCTGCGGAAAGATGGAATCGTCGATACCCTGCTGGCCACCCCAGGTTCCGCCGATTGCGATGTTCATGATCAAGTATTGCGGCTCATCGAAAGGCCATTCGTCCGGACCACTGCCGTCGTTTTCGTAGGTGAAATACTTTTTCCCATCGACGAAAAAGTCCATGCGTTGGGCGTCCCATTCCACGGCGTAAACGTGAAAGTCATCGAACGGTTTGGGCACTTCAATGGTTGAGCCTTTGCCGTTTCCTTTAGTGTGATTGAATTTCCGTGTGTGCACGTTGGCGTGAATGGTGTCTGGTTTGAATCCGACATATTCCATGATATCGATCTCGCCGCGAGCCGGCCAGCCGCGATGATCCTTGTCGACACCCATCATCCAGATCGCCGGCCACACGCCGCGTCCTTGGGGAAGCTTGGCGCGAACCTCGACACGCGCATGCACCCAGGCCGCGCGTTCCCGGGTCGTGAGACTGGCGGAGGTGTAATCCGCGCGATTCGTGAATGATTCCTTCCGGGCTTCGAGAATCAGTTTGCCATCCTCCACGCGGGCATTCTCGCGCCGATCGCGGGTATAAAATTGTTTCTCCCGATTTCGCAGCATGCCGTATTCGTAATTCCATTTTGCGGGATCTGGTGCGCCCGGTTCATTGAATTCATCCGACCAGACAAGGCGCCAATGATTGGTGTCAACTTCAGCACCCTTTGCTTGATGGCACGGCGCCATCACACAAACGACAAACACTGCAAACGGCGAAAGTAATCGAGGAAACATCATGGCCCTAAACTAGACGGAAACAGTTCATCAAACGAATCAAAACACTCGGCCGCCCTTGCCGCTTTGCAGCCCTCCGTTGATCACGATTGACTCGCAATGGAACAAAGTTTTTCCACACCATTCCCTTGCAATGAACGATGTTCCAACGCCGGTCAGAATCGAGCGCGCCACCGCGAACCATCTGGCTGAGATTTCGCAACTGGCCGGCGTGATTTGGCGCGTGTGCTATCCGGGCATCATTTCCCCTGAGCAAATCGACTACATGCTCGGGTGGATGTACGCCGTCGATGAAATGCAACGACAACTCGAACACGGCACAATCTACGAACGGTTGCTCATCGACGGCCACTTGAAGGGCTTCGCCGCCCACAGTCCGACCACCGATCCGCGCGAACGCAAATTGGACAAGTTGTATGTGCATCCGGATTACCAACGCCTTGGCTACGGCAGCCGCCTGCTCGAACACGTGATCGAAAGCGCGCGCGGTCTTGGATGCGAAACATTGATGCTCGCCGTCAACAAACAGAACGCCCGCGCGATTGCGGCTTATCGAAAGAACGGATTTGCGATCCGTGAAGAAGTTGTCACGGACATCGGTGGCGGGTTTGTGATGGATGACTACGTGATGGCTAAGGTTCTTTGACGCTTCCTGGGCGTCGGCCAGTTGAGTTGCACGATACCCCGAAGCAATCGGCCCAGGATGTCGGAGCCGGTGATGATTCGTTTCTGCTTTTCGCCCCAAACCAGGATGACATCCTGATCAATCACGTCGTCGCTCGCATGTTCTGGATTCACCTTGAGCTGACCGAGAACATCCCCAATCGGCACGCGCGGATCCTCGACGATCACGGGTTGATGGCAAAACGCATATGGGCTCAACGCAATGTGTTTGAACAGCACCGCGCGCAAAAATTTGTTCGCATCGATCACCAAACGCGGAATGCCCTGCGGATCCGTGATCACGACCCAGCTTTTGCCCGAACGTTGAACATCACGAATGAACGGGTGTTCCGTGTGCGGTTGGATTTCGGGAAAGACGGGCCGGCCGGCGTCGAAGGGAATCGCGATGACGCTGTGTTGGTCGAGGACCTCGCCTTCCTCGCTCACCGGCAGATCGTCGAGTGAAAGAAAGTTCACGGCACCGATGCCTTCGACTTCGTCAACCTCGCCCTTGTCGTGTTGCATGTGCTGGCGGATGAGTTCCTTCAGGCGATCCTCCGGCATGTAGGCCGTGTTTTCAGGTCCCAACCAACGGTCCAAAATGGATGCAGTAGGGCGCGCAACAGGATAAAGCACTACTTGGTAAAACCTCAAAACCGGCGACAACCAGGCCGCCATGCGCAGGGCGTTTCGGCTGAAGTACGCCTGTGGAGTGATTTCACCGAGGATCGTGATGACGATCGTGGAAAACAGAAACGCAGAAAGTCCGGTGAGAATCGAATCGGCGAACAAGGTCAGGAGCACGTTGATGCCGACGTTGCCCCAAAGAATCGTGGCCAGGCAGAAATTCGATTCCTGTCGGAGCTGGAGCACCCGGATGGCGTCAGCATTTTCGCGCGCTGCCTCAACCTGCAACCGCAAACGCCCAACGCTGAACACCGCCAGGTTTAAACCGGAGAACATCGCCGATTGGGACACGCAAACGACGATCCCGACCCACACAAAGACATCATTCATGCGCCCCCACTATGCGGGCGAAACGCCGACCGGCAACTGATGAATGACAATCAACCTTCAGGCCAGACGAACTGCATCCGTCGGTCAACGCAACACGTGGCCGGGAAAGGAACACCTTGGCAAACCGGAGTTGGTGTCGAAAGAATAGCTGCCTCCCTGCGGGCATTCGGGAAGACGTCGGAGATACACACGTAATTGCTCAAAGGCTGGACAGCGGTTGGTAGCAAAGCCGTTCTCCAAACGCCATTGCTCAGCTGCACCGTCCAGTTGGCGAAGATTGTTGATGCAACTGTTGGTAGCGAGGTTGTCTGTTCGCGGGCGGACGAAATGCGGCGCGAAAACCAGAAACACGGCGCCAATCAGCAGGCAAACGACAATGATGATCAACGGCCGGCGGAATGGAGTTTTCCTCGCCATCCATCATTGAACCAAATCGGAAAGGAAAAGTTGCTGCCCGATCGAGGCTTCGATCGTTCAAAGTTCAATTATGCAATCTTCACATTCAGCGATCACACATCACAAATCTCCACACCCTGGCGGAGCGAGGCGATCTTGTCGGGGCGTGCCGGAATGAATTCCTGGGCGACGAACCCTTTGAAGCCGGTGGCCAGGATCGCCTTCATCACGGCCGGGTAATAGATTTCCTGCGTGTCATCAATCTCATGCCGCCCCGGCACGCCGCCGGTGTGATAGTGCGCAAACCAATGATGGTGCTTCTGGATGGTGGCGATCATATCACCCTCCATGATCTGCATGTGATAGATGTCATAGAGCAATTTGAATCGCTCCGATCCAACCGTCTCACATAGCGCGACGCCCCACTTGGAATGATCGCACTGGTAGTCCGGGTGGTTAACCTTGCTGTTAAGCAATTCCATCGTAAGCATCACATCGTTTTTCTCGGCGATGGGTAGAAGCCGTTTGATCCCAATCGCGCAGTTTTTCATACCCAGTTCGTCATCCTGTCCCGCGCGATTGCCCGAAAAACAGATGATCGTCCGGCAGCCGAATTTTGCAGCCTGCGGCGCCGCGCTCTCAAACCAAGCTTCAATTTCGGCATGATGCTCCAGACGGTTGAGCCCCTTGGTAATGCCACCGGGAACACCGCTGACCATCGCACAGGTCATCCCGTGTTTTAACACCGTAGGAATCTGGTCCAAGGTCAGCAGTTCCACAGACTTCAGCCCAAACTCCTTGCCCGCCGTGCACAGATCATCCAACGAAATGTCCGGATAGCACCATTTGCAGACGGAGTGGTTGATATTGCCCTTGCCGCCGGCGGCGTGGTCCTCAGCAGCCAGACGATGGTTTAGGTCTTCCGCGATGGCGGCAATGGCGGCGGTGCCCGCGAGCGTCTTGAGCGCGGATCGACGGGAAAAGGTGGCGGTACGCTTCATAATGTCAGAGACGATAACGATCGGTCAAAAAGTCGAATCTCTGAATGACAATGGAAACCCCGCAATCGGTCAATCAACGATCGAAGTCCACTTTAAGCGAAAAAGAACCGGGTGACCTCAGCGGGAGAGCGGGAAGAACAGATTGAAGCGATGCTCGTCGTCGGCCTGGAACTGGTAGTGCGCCCAGCCATCAACGATCTTAAAAATCTCGTACGCCATCGCGAGGCTCAGATCAGTGGGTTTGGCCATTTCCTTCTCGTCAAGCCACGGACCGGGACCCTGCCATTGGAACTCCAAGCGCAGCAATTGGCCCTCGCGCAATCGGGTCGGTGCGTAGGCCGGGGATTCCCAGTCTTCCGGGAAGCCACCTTCGGAAGCGACGATTTGCCCGCGCGCGGCGCGGCTCAGCAGCGCGATCTGCCAGACGCAAAACGCGATCCAACGTGGTTCGAGCGCAACGCTGCCAACCAATTCGTCAGACGAATGAATGGTCCACCGATTGGGAACGGGATTGACGGCACAGACTTCTTCCAGACATTTCGCCAGCGGCTGCGGCGACGTGCGAAACCGAATGTCCTGTCGCAACCGCGCAAAACGATCAATCAGCGTGCCGGCATTGGTCGACGAAGTTTTGATGCGATCAATGACCTTGGGGAGCCGTTCCGGATTGTTACGCACCATGTCCAACACCTGGGCGTTGCCGGCTAGGATGGTCAATTGATTCGAAAGGTCATGAATCAGACGCACCATCAGGACACCCATCATCTCCATGGTCGACAAACCGGGAGCGTGCGTAGCGGGCGGATCGGCGAGAGCAGGTTTCTCGATGGTGTTCATGAGGCGGAAGTGCCGGCAGATTCAACCTCTTCACGACCCCGACAAACATCCCACCAATGCGGCAACCGGTGGCGCATTCGCAACGAATCCAGATAATTCATGTCCACCCGGCCGGCGGCATCGCTCAAGTCCGACGACTGCGCAAAGGCATTGGCGAGGTGGACGGCGGTCAACGGCGTGAACCGTCTGACATTTTGGCGGGCGGGATGATGATGCAGCATGACTGCCTCAACTACAGCAATCGGCAGGCCCCATACGCACATCAACCACCCTCCGACCTCCGAATGAGTCGCGCCAAACTGCTGCTGTTCCGCTTCCCACACGCTGATTTTGTTGATGCGGGAGTGGAATTGCGCCTCGTTAAATTTTCGCGGCAAATTCGCGGCGATGGCCACTTTGCCGATGTCGTGAAGCAGGCCCGACGTGCTGGAAACGCGCACCAGTTCTTCGTCGCCCTCCTCCCCAGCAATCCAACCCGCCAATCGGCTCACTCGTCGCGAGTGTTCCCATAACGACAAGGGCGAAAAGCCTGAATTCTGGACCGCATTGAAGTGCGAATATTGGTGAGCGAGCTTAACCAGGCCCTTGATCGTATCGAGGCCCTGACCAGCAAACGCAGCCATCGGATCGCATTCGTCAATCGGTTCTCCGTAGGCTGCCGAATTGACCAACTGCAACAACTTCGCGGTCATTGCCGGGTCTCGCGACAGCAACTCAGCCACGACTTCGCGCCGGGGATCGGGCAAATCGAGCTCCGCGGAAAGTTCGTTGTAACTGCTCGGCGGACTGGGAAGCTTTGGCAAACGGCCAGCGATCTCCTGGACGTTCAAACTGGGAAGCCACGTGTCCAGCCGTTGCATGCGATCAATTACCAACTCCAGTCGACGGGCGACACATGGTTTGGTTAAAAACTGATGCACACCGCCCACACACCGCAATAGCGATTGGATGTCGCCTGGATCCGCGAGCAAAACGCGCTGAGCCCGGATTTGATGACGGGCCACCTGATTCAAGACCTGGACGCCGGTCATGTCCTCCAATCGCAGATCCGTGATGACCGCGTGACATTCGTACTCCGCCAGATAATCGAGTGCATCCAAACCCGAGTCCGCGAGATACACATCCCAGTAGCCGCCATTACGCCCCATGAACTCCAGCTTGATGCTGGCGATCTCAGGCGTGACGCCCGCGACAAACAGAATGCGCTTTTTGCGGTGATCCATTCGGTCTGGTTGGTCCGTCGCGCCGGTCGGCCTGCCGGCTACGCGTCCCTCGTATTTTTAAATTCCTCGAACAAACGTTCGGCTGCGGCGGAATCGAAACCATCGCCAGTACTCCGACCAATGATCAGGGCAAGCATCTTGCCGTCCGACCGCCGCAGGCAATACACCAAAACATTCTCAAAAATCCAGCGCATTTCCTGTGGCGGCATCCGATGATGCGTGCTGACTTCGGCCGTGTCGGCAAGATAACGCCAAACGGAGGAAATATTTGTAAGATCGTGCGGCGCGTGTCCCATCGACGTATCGACGGTTCGATCGCCATGCACCAAACCCGCAGCCCAAACGCCTCGCAGTTGCGCCGCCTCATCCAAAAGCTTGCGCAGAACCACGCTCATTTTCGGGCGAGGTGCAAAGCGCTGGGTGGCGGGAAAGTTTCATTCGGCATTGCCTTGCTCGTGCGCACGTACACGCCGCAATCCGCCTGAAGTTGTGCGACGACTTTCGTCTGTGAGGTCAAAATTTCCAGCCGGTCAAACGCGCCGAATCCCAGCGCCGGACTAAACTGCCGTCGTTTCTGCGAGAGGAATTCCAAAAAGTTGATTCGGCCCGTCGGATCCTTGCACTGCCATTCGTAAATGACGTCCCCCTGCGGCGAACAAAGGAGGACCTCATCAACGACGGTTGGCCGTTCGTCTTCGATTTTGACCGGCGTTGGTTCCTGCGAAATTGCCGCTGGCGTGGTCGCGCGGATCGCGTCGACTGGGCCAACCACATTGGGTGCCTTGAATAGATCGGGCAACGAATCAAGGCTTACCTCCCGCGATTCGACTGAGTTTTTTGTTTCGGTTGAGAACTGCACTGCCGCCGCAGTTTCGGCCTGTTCATCCGCCTGCCGCGCGGCTTCCATCAGGAGAAATTCCCATTGCCCTTCGATGGTCTGTGCCGGCGGCTCGACAAATGGACGGAGATCAAACTCGCCACCTTTCATCCCGAGCACATGGTTGAAGGCCGCTTCGCCGGTCAGTTCACCTGACTGCGCATGAATGATGTTGCCGTCCTTGATGAACACTTCGCCGTGGCCCGCCTCCGTGCTGACAAACAAGATGACGGAATGCCGGCTCAAACATTCCATTTGGATAATATCCGTCAGACCGACGCGCCGCAGCACACCCCGAAAACCATCCTCCGGTTGCAGGCGCGCCAATTCATGGAGCGTCGCCAGAATGCTCTGCAAATCGTCCGGGGTGCGCGGCTTTTCGAGAAACAACTCGGCGCCCCCACTCAAACAGGCCGCGCGATGTTCGTCCGTGGCGAACCCCGTCAACACGACCTTGGAAATATTGGGGTGCTTGCGGTGAACCAAATTGAGAAACTGCAAGCCATCGACCACCGGCATTTCGATGTCGATGACCACCAGACTCGCCGGGTGATCCTGCAGGATGGAAAGGGCCTCACCCGCCGACGTCGCGAAATAAGGCTCCCACAAGTCCTTTTGCGTACCGTCGATTACCGCGGCAATCGTCTCGAGAAACACCGGTTCATCATCGACGAACAAAACCCGCTTTCGCTTGTTGGCGTTGGCTGCCATGGCGCGTTCATTTCTTACGGTGAAAGCCAGAACATGTCGAAGGCTTTTCGGACCTAACGAAGTCATTCCAGATGGTGGGGCCACCCAGATTCGCATGTTTTAGGCAACTTAGGCACTATCAACAACTTGCCTAAACTTTCGTTTAGGAACTCATTTTGCCGTGCGTACAAACCTCAGTTCGCTTCGGCCGCTTCCTTTTCTGCCGTCCGGCATTGCTCCCACCACACGGGCAAACGCTGGTCAAGACCGAGCTGCGCAAGATAGTCCGCATCGACCGGCAAGTCCGTCGCCCCCGAAGCCTCGGCGTGCTCCAGGGCATTGGCTGCATGGACGGCGGTGAGCGGACAAAAGCTCTGGCTCAGAAACTGAGCGGGATGGTGGTGCAAGGCAACCGCTTCAATGATTCCGATTGGCAGGCCCCAGATCGCGAGCATGCTAGCACCGAGCTCGGCGTGGTTGCTACCGAAAACCTGCTCCTCCGCTTCCCACAATGGAATTCTGCGCGACGCGGCAACCATGGCCGCCTCGGTGTATTGCTGCGGCAGGTTGGCCGCGAGTGCGAGTTTGCCGATATCGTGCAGCATGCCGGCGGTGTACGCCTCATCCACCACCTCCTTGGCTGCTTTCTCCGTACGCGCGATCAACCGCGCGAAGTTGCCAGTACGAATCGAATGCTTCCAAAGATTCTCCACGGAAAAGTCCGAATCTTTGATGCGGTCAAAATAGGAAAATGAATGCGCCAGCAGGATCACCGATTTGGTCGTGTCGATGCCGAGGAACATCACCGCTTCCACCGGACTGGCCACCGAACGTTTCAACCCAAACACCGCGGAGTTTACCAGTTGTAATATTTTGGCGGTGATCGCCGGGTCTCGCGCGATGATTTCTCCGACACCTTCCAACGAGCTGTCGGGCGATTGCAGCATCTTGACGACTTGAAAATACAGCTGCGGCGGGCTCGGCAGTTTGTGCATTTGCGCGAGCAACGAGCGCACCTTTTCGCCGGGCAGCCAGTTTTGAAACGCGAGCGCCCGCTCCAGCGCGGAAGCCAGGGTGTGGGGATCGCACGGTTTCGAGAGAAACTGGTGCGCGGTGCCAACGCATTTCATGGTCGCTTGCCGATCCGACAAATCGGACAACACAAATCGCAGGACCTTCGGATGGCGCTCCATCACTTCGTTCAACAGCTGAGCGCCATTGATCACCGAAAGACGGAGATCCGTCACCACGGCGTCGAATGAATCGTGTTCCATTCGTTCCAGCGCCTCCGTTCCGGAACCCACCAGGGTAAATTCAAACGAGTCCGCGATGGCGTGAAGCGAGGATTCGAGTTCCTGGCGGACTTTGGGTTGTTCTTCAACCAACAGAATTTTGCGTTTCAT
Organism: bacterium; assembly: GCA_016124235.1. Lineage (GTDB taxonomy): Bacteria > Verrucomicrobiota > Verrucomicrobiia > Limisphaerales > RI-55 > RI-55. The sequence goes on from WGOC01000017.1 coordinate 127,184, forward strand.
TTTGTTTTCAGTTCTGGAGCAAAAGCTCGTACAGCGCACGATCTTCGTCATTGGCGGGCGACCACTGCAACACGTTGAGCGAACCCGCGGCCGACCGGCTGACCCATGGGCTGTCATCCTTCATGGCGGCGATCAGCGGCGGCACGGCCTGCTGATCACCCAACCGGCCGAGCGCTTCGGCCGCTGCCTGCCGCAGATCACAATCAAAGTCGTTCAACAGCCGTAGAAAAATCTCCGTCGCGTTTTGCCGACGCATCAACCCCGGATCCAACAAGTGCGCCAGCGACGGCTCGACGGGGCGCATCTCGCCGATCTTTGCCAGCGCGTCCGCCGCCGCCTGCCGCACCCAATATTCCTTGTGTTTGAGCGCCGCGCGCAGTTCCGGGATGGCCCGTTTTGCGGCCGGCGATTTTTCCCAGTTACGATCCAACCGTCGCAACGCCGTGGTTGCCAGCGAGCGAACGCTGTCCTGATCGTCCTTGAGCACGGGGACAAGAAATTCGACAGCCACCGGATCGCCAATTTCCATCAACGCGCGCACGGCGGCCTCCCGCACTTCCCGGTCAGAATCCTTCAACGCGCCCGCCAGGGAATCGACGACCTGTACGTCCTTGAATTGTCCCAGCGCGCGAATGGCTGATTCACGAACCTCCCAATGAGCATCCTTCAGCAAGCGCGTTAGTGGCGCCACGGCCCGGACGTCTCCCAGTTTGCTCAATGCCGCGACGGCGCCCGTGCGTACCTGCGAATCGCGATCTCGAAGAACGGTGATCAGCGGATCAACCGCCGAAGCATCGCCAATCATTGAAAGGGCATCGATCGCCGTGCAGCGGACATTGCGATCTTCGTCCTTCAACGCGGCGAGCACGGGCTTCACGACGCGCGCGTCACCGATCATGCTCAACGCCGCGAGGGCGGCCTGGCGCTTGTAGTAAACACCGTCTTTGATCGCGAGCGAGAGTGGTTCAACGGCAACAGCGCCCAGCAGGGCGGCTTTTTCAAATTCACCCAGCGCGGTCCAGCGCCAGGCTTCCTCGACCGGACCATTTGGTTGCCATTTGAGCGCATCCAAAGCTTGGGCGGCCCGCCAGCGTACGCCGCTCGCGGAATCGCGGAGAGCGGTCAGCAAACCCGTTTGCGCGGCTTCGGTACCAGCCTGTTTCAATTCTTCAGCCGCTACTTCACGAACGTCGGAAACCGGATCACGCAGCATCGCGATCAACTGCGGCTCGAAATCCGGATTGCGCAGCTGCCCGACTCCACGGACAGCTGCCGCTCGCACTTCGGCATCCGCGTCCTGCAAGGCGGATTTAAGATGTTCCGCCGTGGCGTCGTCACTGGACGATGCCAGCTTGTCCACCGCGTCTTTCCGGACACGTGGATTCTTGGACTTCAACTGTTGGAGGTGCCACCAGCGCATGGTAATACGTCACTACGGTCGTAATCGGCGAATATGAGTGTGCTGTTTAGCGAAAATTTCACGACAACCGGCCGGCTGTCGAGGCATTTGCCGTGTTTACGTCTGGGCGAAATCCGGTGGATTTCACGCCAAAATGAGCGTAGGCGGTCGCTCCACATTTTCGACCGCACCCGTCCGGCGAGCCTTGATCGCGAGGTAAGGCGGCACGAATCGACACCGATAATCAAACGTACCAACCACCGCGTTGGCCGCGGGGCGCCACGGTTCCACCACATCCTCCACGACAAATCCCGAGCGACAAATCCCACCCAACAAATCTTCCAGGCGGTGCAGGTATTCGATCGTGCCCGCCTCGCGATGCCAGCAACCCGGCGGAGCTGCCGGCAGTGGTTCAAGCTGATCGGACGGTTCAGCAATCACAAATCGGCCGCCGGTTCCCACTGGACCAGCCGAAGCCTGCAACGAAATGGGCTGTTTGTGCTGGCTCACATACAGACCGCCGGTTCGCAAAACGCGAGCAACTTCGCGAAAGACGGGCCGCACATCCGGGATGTAGCACGTGCTCACTGGATGTATCACCGCGTCAAAAGTCGCCGCGCCGAGTAAACTCAAGTCATCCATCGAGGTCTGCACCAACGTCAGCGACAAAGCGCGCTCGGAGGCCACTTTGCGATCCAGCGCCAGCATTTGCGGACTTAAATCCACGACGGTCACCGTTGCCCCAGCGGCCGCCAGCAACGGACCGTGCCGCCCGCCGCCCGCCGCAAGACACAAGATCCGTTGGCCAGCCACATTTCCGCCCAACCAGCCCAAAGGATCAGCCACTCGTAGCGGCTTGAGAAAATCAGCATCACTTGCGGTGTCGATGTACCAATCACGGCGATGCACCCGCTCATCCCACGCCGCCTGGTTGTGCCGGCGCCAATCACCGACCTCGTTCTTCATTTTGCGTTCGGCCGTTTCATTTCGAACGTGCCGTGGTCCCACTTGTTTTTGTAAGTGCTGAAAAACCGCTCTGAATTCACGCGACCCTCGTATGTATATTCACCACCCGCGAGCCAGCCGAGTTTTTTGGTGCCGAAGAATTCGTAGCCACCGTTGTGCGGTTGCATCTCAAACGGAACTTCAGAGGTATAGGTGAAGTTGAACAGAAAATGGTAGGTCGCCTTGAAGCGTGTCGCGTAAATATTTTCGCCGACCTTGGTGATGATTCCCCTGAGTTCGCCGTGATGGCTGTCCGCATCGCTCTGCCACGTTCCGATCCACGGCCCTTCGATACTGTCTGTCGGGACCCCGACCAGCAGGGCCTTTTTGTAGTCGCGGTTGAACGAAGAACAACCAGTTAAAAGAAGAACTGCGACAAACGCCGCCAAAACCGGCAGCAAATTCGAACGAATCGAGATGATGCGTTTCATGTCCGAATCATAGAAAACGACCGACAACGCGCAACGAGTCTCTCATTCAACACCCAGCATTCTTCGGCGAACGGCCCGGAATCCTTCCCCTTTTAACCAAATGCTCGGTCCGAAAAGAAACCGGTCAAGCAACTTTGTTACCCGCCAGACAACGGTTGAACGTATCCGTCGGCAACAAACCCAACTGACAGAACAAGCCGAGAAAATCGAAGTGGTTGGCACCCTCGACAATTTTACCGTCTCCAATTCGGGCAAACAGAGCGCCGGAAAATGAAACCGGTTTCCCCGTCGCTTTGGCCTTGGCCGTGACGACGCACTGCGCCGAAATCCAATTCTCCCGCTCAATCATTTTGTCGAGAGAGACATGAAAATCGGTGAGAAGTTTGCAGAGCGTCTGGTGAAAGGCCAGAAACTCGTCGGGCCCCAGCAAGGCGGCCGCGCCAAGACCTTCGGCTTTGACGTCGGGGACGAGCATTTCGTGGATCGCGGCGGTGTCCTGCTTCGCCCACACGCGGTCGAACCACACTTCAAGCAACTGCCGATGTGTGTTCATGATGCGCCGACTTTCCGCAACTGCACATCCGGAGCAAGCAAAAAGCCCGGCTTGGGTTGCCGTCTAGGACTGATCTTTAGGCGGAGCGGCCTTCACTTCCAGCCGCAAATCTTTGAGCTGACGGGCGGTGGCCACACTTGGCGCGTCGGTCATCAAGTCGGTGCCCTTGGCTGTCTTCGGGAACGCGATGACGTCGCGGATGCTCGGCGTTCCGCACAAGGTCGCGATCATGCGATCGAAGCCGAGCGCGATGCCACCGTGCGGCGGCGCGCCATATTTGAACGCTTCGAGCATGTAACCGAATCGTGATTGCGTTTCCTCGGGCGGAATCTGGAGCACCTGCTCGAACACCGTTTTCTGCACGTCGGGCTGGTGAATACGAATCGATCCGCCGCCAAGTTCTACGCCGTTCACCACGATGTCATAATGTTGACCGCGCACGGCCTTCGGCTCGCTGACCAGTTTCGGAATGTCCTCAGCGACCGGGGACGTGAACGGATGATGGCTCGAGTACCAACGGTTTTGTTCCTTGTCGAAACTGAGCAGCGGAAAATCGACGACCCACAGGAAGTCGAAACGCTTCGGATCGATCGTGAGCTTGCCGGTCTTTTGCAAAACCTCGGCAATATAGAGCCGGATCTTGCCAAGAATCTCACAGGCGGTCAGCCATTGGTCGGCCGCGAAAAGAATCAAATCGCCTTCCTCGATCTGCAGCTTGGTTTTGAGAGCTTCCTTTTCAGCATCGGAAAAGAACTTCACGATCGGTGATTTCCACTCGCCTGATTCGACCTTAATATAGGCGAGACCTTTCGCGCCAAAGCTCTTCGCGTAATCGGTCATGGTTTCCATCTGACCTTGTGTCACGCAGGCGAGGCCTTTCGCGTTCATCGCCTTCACGACGCCGCCGCTCGCAACCGCGCCGCTGAAGACCTTGAACGAGCTGCCTTTGAAATCTTCCGTCATGTCCACCAACTCAAAGCCAAACCGCGTGTCCGGCTTGTCGATGCCGAAGCGGTTCAACGCTTCTTCAAACGTCAACCGCTTGAACGGCGTGGGGATGTCCATGTCGAGCGCCGCTTTCCAAACGCGCTTCAACAAACCCTCGATCAACGCGTAAATATCTTCGCGCTCGATGAACGACATTTCGATGTCGACCTGCGTAAACTCCGGCTGGCGATCGGCCCGCAAGTCCTCGTCGCGATAACACCGGGCGAGCTGAAAGTACTTTTCAACACCGGCGACCATGAGGATCTGTTTGAACTGCTGCGGGGATTGCGGCAGGGCGTAAAACGTGCCGGGCTCGCGGCGGTTCGGCACCAGGAATTCACGCGCGCCCTCTGGTGTCGACTTGAACAACGTCGGCGTTTCGATCTCAAGAAAGCCCTGCTCATCCATGTAGCTTCGCGTGGCGATCGCCACCTTGGAACGAAGACGCATGTTGCGCAGCATCTCGGGACGACGCAGGTCGAGGTAACGATACTTGAGCCGCATTTCCTCGTTCACCTTGGCGGCGACTTCGGGATCATCAATGACGAACGGCAGCACAGCGGCCTGGTTGAGCACCGTCAATTCGGTGGCCAGCACTTCCACCTGGCCGGTGGGAATTTTGTCGTTGTTCGTGCCGGCCGGGCGCTGGCGGACTTTGCCGGTGACTTCGATGACCGATTCGCTGTGCAAACCAGCGGCGACGTCGCAGATCGCCTGTGGCACGTCCTGCGGATCAAAAACGGTTTGCGTGCGGCCTTCGCGGTCGCGAATGTCGATGAAGTTGACGCCGCCAAGGTCGCGCTTGGAGTGAACCCAACCGGTGAGGGTGACCGTCTGTCCGATGTGTTCGGACCGCAGTTCGTTGCAATGATGAGTACGTTTCATCTCAAATCAGGGAACGCGGAGCGCGGTATGCGGCATCCCGTTCCAAAGGGACGCGGATGTTGGCGGTCCCGGGCCGGAATTCAAAGTGAATTTTGGACCTTCCGCGAATCGTCGTATTTGGTCCCGACATACCATTCCGGCAATCATCCGGGATGAACTGTGAATTGCTGTTTGGTCGCGCAAAAACCGTGATTTCCAAAGAGAAAATGAGTTTCCGCCTTCCACTTCGCCCGTTATTCATCGTGACAGTTCTTCTTTCCGCGACCGTTGCTCCAGCGGACGAAAAGACTGGCACGCTCGACGTCTATTGGCCGGATGTCGAAGGGGGAGCCGCCACGCTGATCGTCACTCCGGTCGGCGAAACGATCCTCGTGGACTCCGGAAACCCCGGCGAGCGCGACGCCGCGCGGATCGTCAAACTGGCCCGAGACGTTGCCGGTCGAAAACAAATTGACCATCTCGTCACCACGCATTTCCACACGGATCATTTTGGCGGCGCGGCGCAGGTCGCGCGACAGCTCCCGATCATCAATATCTGGGACAACGGCGCTCCGGACACCAACCCAGACGGGAACAAGAACGACGCGCGATTCCCGATCATGATCAAGCCGTACAAGGAAATCCCAGCCAAGGAACGTCACATCATGAAGCCGGATGACGAACTGCCGTTAAAACAACTCAGCATTTTCAATCAGGTCACGAAGGCCAAAGAATCCGGGAATAACGAAACGTTCAAACATGTCTTCAACACACCGTTGACAGTTCGTTGTCTGGCGGCAAAACAGCATTTCTCAACGAAGGTCATTCGCTCAAAGTCGCCGGTCGACTGCGCCAGCGTTCCGGCAAAAGAAGCTGACACGTCGGACAATCGCAACAGCGTCGTCCTGCTGCTCAGCTTTGGTGATTTCCGCTTTTTCATGGGCGGAGATTTGACCTGGAATGACGAGGCAAAACTTGTTTGCCCACACGATCTGGTCGGGCCGGTGGATGTCTATCAGGTCACCCATCACGGACTCGACGCGAGCAACAACCCGCTGGTGGTCCAGACGTTGGCGCCGACGGTGTCAGTGATGAGCAACGGCACACAAAAAGGATGTGGCGCACAGACGTTTGCCACCCTGAAAGCCACTCCGTCGATCAAGGCGATGTTTCAGATTCACAAAAATCTCCGGCAGGATTCCGAGAACAACACCGCGGACGAGTACATCGCAAATCTCGAGAAGGATTGCGCGGCCAACTACATCAAAATGACCGTTGCCCCGGACGGAGAATCGTACACAATCGCGATCCCAGCCAAAGGGCATTCCCGAGAGTTCAAAACCGTCACAAAGTGAAGTGCCCTTCTTCGAACCACGGACACATTCGCGGTTCGTTTTGAGCAAAGTTTCCAGCTTCACCCAGCAGACTGGATTGCGTCGGATCGCCAAATGCCGCATTTTCGCCGCGGCCCATGTTGCACATTCACTATCTGGAAGAATTCGATCTGCCTGAGCTGGATCCATTCAAGACGCTGCGCCGCCGCAAGGACATGGAGCGACTCGACCAGTTCGTGGCCGAGGGCGAAAAAGTCGTCCGACGTTTGCTCGACTGCCGGATTCCATTCCAGATCGATTCGCTTTTGTTGACGCCTGAATGGCTTTTGAAACTCCGCCCGGAACTCGACACCCGGCCGGAGGAAATGCACGCCTACCTCGCCGAACATCAAGCCATCGAGGAAATCACCGGGTTCACCGTGTATCAGGATTTGAAAGTGGCCGCACGTTTCCTCGAAACGCACACGCTGGAAGGAATTCAGGAAGCGGCGCCGCGTCCGTGGTTGTTCGTCGCTTGTGATGGTCTGGCCAACGCGGAAAACATGGGCACAGTCATTCGCAACACGGCGGCGTTCGGCGGCCACGGGTTAATCGTCGGCGAAACATCCACCAGCCCTTTGCTCACACGAACAATCCGCGCCAGCATGGGCACGATTTTCGACTTGCCTTTTGTTCATGAGGAAAGCCTTGTCAACGCGCTCAAGGATTTGAAATGGCAGGGCGTCAAGATCGTGGGAGCACACGCACACGACGAAAAAAAGAACATCGCCGGCACCGATTTTCGCGAGGATGTCTGCATTGTTTTTGGCAGCGAAGGACACGGGCTCTCGCCGGAGGTCCAGGCGATTTGCGATGATCTGGTTTTGATACCAATGGCCGGCAAGGTCGACTCACTCAACGTGGGCAGCTCCGTCGCGGTCTTCCTCTATGAAATCGCCCGCCAACGGGGATCGATGTAATCTGATACGAAACGCGGAAATCGAAATGCATCAAAGAAGCCCCGTACAATACTGACCGCTGATTCTAAAAACTCGTGAACGAACCATCCACCCTCCCGCCGCTCACGCCCTCCACGCTTTACCTCGTGGCCACGCCGATCGGGAATTTGGAAGACATCACGCTGCGAGCGATTCGTGTCCTTCGCGAATGCGACGTGATTGCCGCCGAAGACACGCGGCACACGGGCGTTTTGCTCAAGCATCTCGGGATTCAGAAAACGATGATCAGCTACCATGCCCATAACGAGGCCCGGCGCACACAGGAAATTGTTGAGCGGCTTGAGCGCGGCGAAAAAGTGGCTCTGGTCACGGACGCAGGCACTCCCGGGATCAGCGATCCGGGCGAACGCGTGGTCAAGGCCGCGCTGACGGCCGGCTTCAGGGCGGAAGCCGTTCCCGGGGCTTGCGCTTTGGTGGCGGCCTTGACAGCCAGCGGCCTGCCGACCACTGAATTTCACTTCATCGGCTTCCTGCCGCACAAGTCCGGTCAGCGCCGCCGGGAATTGGAACGGCTCAAAACCGCATCCGGCACGTTGGCTCTTTATGAGTCCCCATTTCGTGTTGAAAAGCTGCTGGGCGAACTTGCCGAGGTCATGCCCGATCGACAAGTGGTTCTGGCGCGAGAATTGACCAAAAAATTTGAGGAATTCCTGCGAGGCACACCGGCGGAACTCGCGGAACTATTGGAAAAACGCTCGGTCAAAGGCGAATTCGTAGTGCTGATCGCCCCCGCCACGGACGCTGCTGGATAAGTTCGACGTTCATCGTCACAACCGCCAATCAGCACCAATCTGGTTGGGAGGGTAGCAAAAGATGTTTGGGAAATTGGCCCCGACTGATTCATGATGCCCAATCATAACCCGGAAGAATCTGCATCATGAAAAACTACCAAGCCCCTGACATCCGAAACTTCGTCATTGCGGGTCACGCCTCCGCCGGCAAGACCATGTTGGGCGAAGCCATGCTCGCGTGCGCCGGCGTAATTACCCGCATGGGTAGCATCGCCGCTGGCACGACGGCATCCGACTATTCTCCCGGAGAAAAGAAACGCCAGATTTCGATCCACGCGACGCTGCTGAACGCGGAATGGATGGAGCGAAAGTTCAACATTATCGACGCGCCGGGTTACGCGGATTTCATGAGCGAAGGACTGGGCGCACTGCGAGTCGGTGACTTTGCGCTGATTGTCGTTCACGGAAACCACGGAATTGAACTGGGCACGATCAAGGTCTGGGATTACGCCACCAAATACCAGATTCCCAAAGTGCTCACGGTCACCGCGTGTGATCGTGAGGATGCGCGCTTTGACGACGTGTTGGAGCAGGCGCGAGCGCGGTTCGGGTCGCACGTCTTTCCGATGTCGTTGCCGATCAACGCTGGGCCGGGCTTCAATCAGGTGCTTGATGTCTTGCGCAGTGAAATCATCACTTACCAAACCGACGGCAGCGGCAAACTTTCCGAGGAACCCGCCGCTGGTGAGTGGAAAGATAAGGTCAACGCGTTGCACAAGGAATTGATCGAGTTGATCGCCGAATCAGATGATTCGTTGCTCGAAAAATTCTTCGACAAAGGCGGACTGAGCGAGGAGGAAATGCGCGCCGGAATTCACGCCGCCGTGCAGAAAGAAGGCCTGATTCCGTTGTTTGCCGTGTCGGGTGAAACCAACGTTGGCGTCGCGCGACTGATGGACTTCATCGCCAAGTATGGTTCTTCACCAGTCGATCGCAAAAAAGTACCGGCGATCGACGCGAACGGGAAGCCGGTTGAAGTATCACTCTCAGACGCCAGTCCGGTGCTATACGTTTTCAAAACCCTTGCCGAGGCCCACGTCGGCGAACTGTCGTTCTTCCGCCTGTACGCGGGATCAGTCCACACTGGCATGGATCTTTTCAATAGCGATCGCAAGATCAACGAACGCATCGGCCAGATGTTTTTCACCAACGGGAAGGACCGGGTCAGCGCCGGAACGATCAATGCCGGAGACATCGGCGCGATGGTGAAACTCCGCGATACACACACCGACAACACGCTCTGCAGCGTGGACAATCCAGTCACCTTGCCGAAGGTCGAGCATCCGGCTCCGAATATTCACGCGGCGCTCAAATACAATTCCAAAACGGACGAGGACAAGATCGCGAAAGGCCTCGCGCAATTGCACGAGGAAGACGTTACATTCCATTATCGTGTCGATCCTGAATTGCACCAGACGATCATCTCGGGTCAGGGCGAACTCCATCTGCAAGTGATTTGTGATCGTTTGAAACGAAGGTTCAACGTCGACGTCGAATTGATCGAACCTCTGGTGCCCTATCGCGAAACAATCAAGGGTCGCGGCGAGTCCAAATATCGTCACAAGAAACAAACCGGTGGCGCAGGCCAGTTCGCCGAAGTGTGGATGAAGATCGAACCGGGCGAGCGCGATTCCGGTATCGATTTCTCCGAATCGCTCACTGGGCAGAATGTAGATCGCAGTTTTGTTCCGTCTGTAGAAAAAGGCGTTCGCGCCGCCTGCGAAGAAGGCGTGCTTGCCGGTTATCGCGTGGTCGACGTGAAGATCGATTTCTACGACGGCAAAATGCATCCGGTTGATTCGAAGGACGTGGCGTTTCAAATCGCCGGCCGAAGTGCTTTTCGCGAGGCCTTTCAAGGAGCACAGCCGCGTTTGCTCGAACCGATCTATGATGTGGAAATCCAAGTACCGGAAGACCGGATGGGCGCGGTGCTGGGCGATCTTTCCAGCCGCCGCGGTCGCGTGCAAACGATGGAAGGCAGCGATGGCTTTCAGGTGATCAAGGCGCAGGTGCCGCAAAAGGAATTGTACCATTATTCCTCGCAACTCCGTTCATTGACGGCGGGACGTGGCGCGCATACCGAGTCGTTCAGCCACTACGAGGAGATGCCCCGCGAGCTGGAACAACGCGTGATCGCTGATAGCGCCCATCGCCGGCAGAATGGCGATTGAAGATCGGTCAACCGAGAAACTTACCGGGATTCAGCAGGCCTGCTGGATCGAGTGCTTGCTTCACCGTTCGATGGAGTGCGTGCACTTCCCGCGAAGCGGCGAGCGGCCACCAGGTTTTCTTGGCCAGCCCGATGCCGTGTTCACCAGTCACCACGCCGCCCCATTTCAAAATCTGCTTAAATAGATCGTCGAGACAACGTTCGCTACGTCGCTTCACGCCTGGCGCGGCCAGGTCGACCATTACATTCACGTGAATGTTGCCATCGCCGGCATGGCCGAAACAAGCGACTTGCAAACCGTGTTTCTTCTGGAGGCGTTCAGCAAACTTAAACAAATCCTCCAGCCGGCCGCGCGGCACGACAATGTCTTCGTTCAACTTGGTCAGGCCAGTGTCGCGCAACGAATAGGAAAATTCGCGGCGCAGGCCCCAAAGTTTTTCCACTTCGTCGGCCCCAAATGCGCGATTGATAAAACGCGGTTTGAATCGGCGAACGATTTTCTCCACGTGCGCCAATTCACCACGCACGGAAGATTCCTGCCCGTCGAGTTCGACAAAAAGGATCGCACTGCAACCATCGAGTTGCTTGCTGCCGGTGCGCTTACGGGCGGCCGTGAGCGTGAATTGATCGGCAATTTCCAAGGCACACGGCAGGAAACCCGCGGCAAAGATGGCGGTCAACGTCTGCGCGGCGGCGGCGGCGTTCGAGAGGCCGATCCCGAGACACACTCGGAACGGCGGCAGCGGAATCAATTTGAGTGTGGCTTCCGTCACGATGCCCAGCATGCCTTCGCTGCCGACGAACAGACGATGCAGCTCGAAACCGGTCTTATTCTTGTGACAGCGGCTGCCCAGTCGAACGACCGATCCGTCGGCGAGTACCACTTCAAGTCCGAGCACATAATCGCGCGTCACGCCGTATTTGAGACAGCGTGGCCCGCCGGCATTGGTGGCGATATTGCCGCCCAAACTGCAATCCGCCCGACTGGCCGGATCGGGCGGATAATACAGCCCCATCTTCTCGACCTTGTCCTGCAGAGTCTTGGTCAAAACATTGGGCTGCACGACAGCTACGAAATCGCCGGCATGCACTTCCTTGATTCGGTTCATCCGCTCGAGGGAAAGAACAATACCGCCGCGAACAGGAACGCAGCCACCGACATAACCATGGCCGGCCCCTCGCGGAGTAACCGGGAGCCAATGCCGGTGGGCATAGCGCATCAACTGACAGACGTCCTCCGTGCGTCGAGGAACCGCCACCAAGTCCGGTTGCCGCGACGCAAACCATTTGTCGCCGGCATACGCCGAACACTGGGCTGGTTGGTCAACAATCTGACGAGAGCCGAGAAGGCGTTTTAGATTTCGCGCGTGGCGTGACCAGTCAATTTTCATCAGAAGACGAATCGGAGGGGCTTAACAATTCGCGCGCAGACTCAACCTGGTCTTCCGGCACCTGTACCTGGATGCCACCCGCCGCCATTGTGTAGCCATCAATAACCATCGCAGACAGTTCATTCTTCACGATCGCGTTCATTCCGGCAGCTTCGAGGCGGGATCGTTGTACCTGTGCTTCGGCCGGGTTGAAGGTCGTAAATATGGTTACCAGTTTCATAAGTCACTCCCGTTATTGACGGTTTCAGCGGTTCTCCGAGTTCCGGACTCGGGCAAAGAACATCGTGCCGGCGCCGGTGTGCAACTGATTGACAATTTCCACGCCGACACTCTGCCCAACGAGCTTTTCACCTTCATTGACAACGATCAACGTTCCGTCGGGGAGATAACCGGCCCCCTGCCCTTTCTCCCGCCCTTCACGTACGATTTTGAGGTCGAATCGATCGCCCGGAAGGACGGTCTGTTTAAGCGCCCGCGCAATCTCGCTGATGCTGACCAGGCGCACCGATTGCAGTTCGGCGACGCGGGACAGGTTATAGTCGTTGGTGATCAAACGCGCGTTCAAAGTCCGCGCCAACTGAACGAGTTTGGCATCGGTTTCCGCTTCCTCGGCAACGTCCGCTTCATGAATTTTTACCGGAGTTTTCTCCGAACGCTGCAGCTTGTTTAGCAACTCAAGTCCGCGGCGGCCGCGCTCGCGTTTGAGCGGATCGGCCGAATCGGCAAGCTGTTGCAGTTCCTTGAGGACAAAACGAGGCACAACAACCACTCCGTCAAACAACTTAAGTTCAAGCAAGTGAACGATCCGACCATCGATGATCACACTGGTGTCGAGCAGCAGCAGATCTTCCGGCTGATTTTGACGCGTGAACCGTACGTACGGAATGACGAGCGAGAAATCCTCCTTGTTGCTCCGCAGCGCGAGCAAGATCCCGATGTAGCCAAAACCAAGAAACATTGAGAGCCGGATGAGCCAAAGTTCGCGTTCATCCGCCCACACAAAAAGGCCGGAACGGTCCAGCAACATCGATACGATGCTCCCCAGCAACAAACCAAAGGTAACCGAGGAAAAAGTCCGCAGCGAAAAGCCCTTGAGCATCTCGTCCAGCGCGACCAGCAATCCGCCAAATCCAAAACCAATTACCACTCCCAACAGTCCGTTGTTGATCATCTCTGGTCGAACCTGACTGACCGCATAGCCGCCCAAGGCGGACAGGAACAGAAAGAAGATTCGTATGGCCCAGATTGACATGGTTTAGACAGGAAATTGCCGACGCCCGATGGTCGTAAGCAGAGTGATAACGTTGTCGCTATCTGATTGCAATCCATCCTGAAACGTAAAACACCGCCCCGTGAACGGGACGGTGTGTGCGAGAACTGATAACCGGTCAGTTTGAAACGGCCTCGGGTCCGGCCGCCGGCGCACTTTGCGAGAATTTTAGTTTGTCGCCGTCGACGGTTACGCTAATCGGATCGACCGGGTGCAAATTGCCCCGGAGAATCTCCTCAGCGAGCGGGTCTTCGAGGTTTTGTTCCACCGCACGGCGCATCGGCCGGGCGCCATAATCCGGATTGTACCCCTTCTCCACGAGGAAGTCCTTCGCCGTTTCATCGAGAACCAAGTGAATGTTGCGGGCCTTGAGACGTTCTTCGACTTTCGCAATTTCGAGCCCGAGTATCTCGACGAGGTCGGGCTTGCTGAGCGAACGGAAGACGATGATGTCATCCAAGCGGTTCATGAATTCCGGGCGAAACGCTCGCTTCGCCTCGTCCATGATGCGATCACGCATCCGCTCGTAGTTGACTTCGTCGTTGGCGGGGCCAAATCCCATGGCGGCCTTTTTCATCGTTTCCGCACCCACGTTCGACGTCATGAGAATGATCGTATTGCGGAAATTGACCACGCGGCCCACGTTGTCGGTCAACTTTCCTTCTTCAAGGATCTGCAACAGCATGTTCATCACGTCGGGGTGGGCTTTTTCGATCTCGTCGAAAAGCACCACGCTGTAAGGCTTGCGCCGAACCTGTTCGGTCAGCTGCCCGCCTTCTTCGTAACCAACGTAGCCAGGGGGCGATCCGATCAAACGGGACACGGTGAATTTCTCCATGTATTCACTCATGTCGATTTGGATGAGCGATTTGGAATCACCAAACATCGTTTCCGCCAGGGTCTTGGCGAGCAATGTCTTGCCCACACCCGTGGGTCCGAGAAGTGCAAACGTCCCGATGGGGCGCCGCGGATCCTTCAAATCAGCCCGCGAACGTCGAAGCGCCTTGCTGATCGCAACGACCGCTTCGCGCTGACCGATCACAATGCGGGTCAATTCTTCCTCCATCTTCAGGAGGCGTTGGGCTTCGCCCTGCTCCATTCGCTGAAGCGGAATGCCGGTCCATTTCGAAACGACATGCAAAATGTCCTCTTCATCGACCGTAACACGTTTTTCTTCGCGATTATTTTTCCACGCCTCAAGGACGCCTTCGAGTTTTTCCTTGGATTGCTTTTCAAGGTCTCGCATCGAAGCGGCACCTTCGAAGTCCTGTTCCTTGATGGCCTTTTCCTTCTTGGCCCGAAGGTCCTCGATTTCAGCTTCGAGATCTTTGACTTCCGGCGGCCGCGTCATGGCGCCGATGCGGGCACGAGAACCCGCTTCGTCCATGACGTCGATCGCTTTGTCCGGCAAAAAGCGATCGGTGATGTAACGATCAGAAAGTTGCACAGATGCCTCGACGGCAGCATCCGTAATGTTTGCCTTATGATGGTCTTCGTACTTGCTACGAAGTCCCTTCAAAATGGCGACCGCGTCTTCCGTGGAAGGCGGCTCAACTTTGACACTTTGGAAGCGCCGCTCGAGTGCGGCATCCTTTTCAATATACTTGCGATACTCGTTAAGCGTCGTCGCGCCGATGCACTGCATTTCTCCGCGGCTCAGCGCCGGTTTGATGATGTTCGAGGCGTCCATCGTGCCTTCGGCCGAGCCAGCACCCACGATGGTGTGCAACTCATCAATGAAAAGCAGCACGTTCTTGGCGCGGCGGATTTCATCCATCACGGCCTTGATGCGTTCCTCGAACTGGCCGCGGTATTTGGTTCCGGCGACCATCAAAGCCAAATCCAAAGTAATCACCCGTTTCTCGCGAAGCAGTTCCGGCACGTTACCGCGGGCAATTTCCTGCGCCAGCCCCTCGACGATCGCCGTCTTGCCAACTCCGGCTTCACCCAAAAGCACCGGGTTGTTTTTGGTCCGGCGGCAAAGGATTTGAATCACCCGCTCAATTTCCTTTTTGCGACCAATGACCGGATCCATTTCGCCCTTGCGCGCAATCTCGGTCAGGTCGCGACCAAAGGCCTTAAGGGCGGGCGTTTTGACGTCGCCTTTCTTGTCTGACTTGCCTTCGACCGGGTCATTTCCGGCCGGTGTCATCTCGTCCTGGTTGGCGAAATTCGGATCCAGCTCCTTCAAGATCTCCTGGCGTGTTTGCTCGATATCGACATCAAGATTACGAAGCACCCGCGCGGCAACTCCATCCCCTTCGCGCAGCAAGCCCAGCAAAATGTGCTCGGTGCCGACATAGGTATGATTGAGGTTCTTGGCCTCCTTCGCGGCGAGGGCCAACACCTTTTTGACGCGGGGCGTGTAGGGAATGTTGCCCAACTGTTTGGCGTCCGGACCGCTTTCCACCTGTTTTTCCACCTCGAGACGGACGGTCTCCAGGTCCAGGCCCATCTTTTGAAGGACATTGACGGCGACCCCCTGGCCCAGCTTGAGCAGGCCCAGCAGAAGGTGTTCGGTGCCCACAAAATTGTGGTTAAACCGGTCGGCTTCCTTGCGCGCCAGCGCGAGAACTTGCTGCGCCCGCGGCGTGAAATTATTCATGGATTCTTCAGGCATATCACGTCTTGCTGAGAGATTGGTTACTGAACCCCGCCGAAAATCAGGCCCAATGCCAGACTCCGGCTGCCGTCGAAAGGCTCCGGCAACGGTTCCCCGACTGCCTCTATCTATCGAGCCCTTCTTCGAAAAGTTTAACCGCAGTCAGCAATTTAGCTACCGAAAAGTGCCTTTGAGAATGCGGTTCCAAAGATTTTTGACCCCGGCACTACTCTTTCGTGTTGCTCGATGACTCGTCCGAGATCGAATCAAGCGGACGCGACACACCCGCAAGCCGCTCGCGAAGCATATCGGCACGACGCAAATCGCGCTCATCCGCACCCAATTTGCCAGCCGAAGCCTTCTGCAAGTGCGCCGGCTGGGTCACCAAAAACAATTCGTCAACGATCGACCGGTCGACTCCTGGGAACAGACCCAAGTCCATCCCCAGCTTCAACAGGGACAGAAGGTTCATGGTCTCTTTTGACGAAATGATGTGCGAATTAGCCAGCGTGCCAAAAGCGCGACCGATGTGGTTGAGCAAAACCTTGGGCTTCTTTTCCAAGAGCCGAATGCGGGCGTTTTCCTCATGCTCGATGATCTGGGCCAGCACCTTGTTGAGCCGTTCAATGATGGCTTCTTCCGTCTCGCCCAAGGTCATCTGGTTTGACACCTGGAAGACATTCCCAAGCGCCTCCGTGCCTTCACCGTAAAGTCCACGAACCGCCAGCCCCAGCTTGTTTACCGACTGGATGATTTGGTTGATCTGCTCCGCCAGCACCAATCCCGGCAAATGAAGCATCGCACTGACACGGATACCGGTGCCCAAATTGGTCGGGCAAGCCGTCAGAAAGCCCCATTCGTGGGTAAAAGCGTAATCCAACTTGCTCTCCAGATGGGTATCCGCTTGGTTGATGGTCTGCCAAACATCATTCAACTGGAGACCGGGCCGCAGCGCCTGCATGCGGATATGGTCCTCTTCGTTGACCATCACACATAAGGTCTCGTCTTTGTTCAGCGCCATCGCACTCCCAACGCCTTTCGCCGCGTGTTCCCGACTGATCAAATGCCGCTCCACAAGCAATTGCTTGTCGAGCGACGGCAAGTTGTCCATTGACTCAGAGAAGCAATCTTTCAGTTCGGCCAACGATTCGACCGCCGGCCGGATCAATTGCGCCGCCTTGAGACGATCGGGCTTTTTCGCCCATCCGGGAAAAGGTATGCTGCGAATGTTGCGGGCCAGTCGAATCCGACTCGAAATGACGATTTTGTCCTTGGGGCCCGTCCTTCTTGAGATATCCCGCGGAGTGATGAGGAATTCACTGAGATTCATGGCGTCACTCCTTGCCGCATTCTTCGAGGTCGGTGCGGGCCTTTTTCATCTCGTCGCGCAAGACGGCAGCTTGTTCAAAGTTCTCTTCCGCGACGGCCTTGTCGAGCTGGCTTTGCAGTTGGTTGAGCCGCAATTGCAGATCCTGAGTCCGGCGCAAACCGGCCGGGACTTTGCCAACGTGCCGCGTGCCCTTGTGCATGGATTTCAACAGTGCCTCCAAGCCCTCGGCGAAGGTCTCGTAGCACTCCGAACAGCCCAACCGGCCCGTCTTTTTGAAATCCGCCTGCGTGAATCCGCAGTTCGGACACGCAACGTCTGAATTGCCGGATGCTTCTTCCATCTCCTGAGACGCCCCAAGGCCGAGCAACATGTCCGCGAGGGAAAAGCCCGCCGGATCATCGACACCTTTTTCCTTCGCGCAGTCTTCGCAGAGATCGACTTTCTGCATCTTCTCACCCGCGATCTGGGTCAGATGCACCGTCGCGTTCTTTTGTTTGCACAAACCGCAAAGCATAACTCACTTGTATATCGGCTCGCCAGTGGATTGCGTCAAGTCGTGGTAACGTCGAACCAATTCCTTGGTCAACTTGCCCGGCTTGCCATTGCCAATGACACGACCGTCTATCTTTACCACGGGAATCAACTCCGCGCCGGTGCCCGTGAGGAAACATTCGTCCGCCACGAACAAATCATATCGTGTCAGGTCGGTCTCACGAACTCGCAGCCCAACTTGCTCGCCGATCTGCATCACCGTTCCGCGCGTAATACCGTAAAGCGCACCCGCCGTCAGGGGCGGAGTCAGCAACTCGTCGCCCTTCACAATGAAGACGTTGTCACCCGTGCATTCGGCGACGAAACCCTGGGCATTGAGCATGATGGCTTCTTCCACGCCCGCGATGTTCGCCTCAATCTTGGCGAGGATGTTGTTCAAATAGTTCAACGATTTGATCGCCGGGTTGACGGCATTGATCAAATTTCGCGTCGTGGGCACCGTCACGATATCCAGCCCCTTTTGATACATGGACGGCGGATAAAGCTGAATCTTGTCGGCGATGATGATCACCTGAGGATTCTTACAACGGTTCGGATTCAAGCCCAACGATCCGGGGCCGCGCGTCACGATCAGTCGGATATAACAATCCCGAAGCTTGTTTCTGCGACAGGTCTCGACGACGGCCCGCGTCATCTCCACCGGAGTCATGGGGATCGTCAACAAGAGCGCCTTCGCCGAGTTGTAGAGGCGATCAATGTGCTCCTTGAGCTTGAACACTCTTCCATTGTAGGCGCGGATTCCTTCAAAGATCCCATCGCCGTAGAGCAAACCATGATCAAAAACCGACACGGTTGCTGTCTTTTCGTTAAAATACTTTCCGTTAATAAAAATCTTCATGCCGTTCGACCGTGGGAAACTAAGCAAGCGCCAAAGCGGAAGCAATAGAATTGGAACTTCGCCGATTGCAGCGATTTATCGTGCTGCTTCCCGTAAACGCGCCAACCGCCGGAGTAGTGCCGGCATGTCCTTCAGAGGAATCATGTTTGGCCCATCACTCAACGCTTTGTCTGGTTCCGGATGCGTTTCGATAAAGAGACCATCGGCACCGGCCGCAACCGCGCTCGCCGCCAGGACGGGTGCGAATTCACGCTGCCCGGCCGACCGATCACCACCGCCTCCCGGTAGTTGCACCGAGTGCGTCGCGTCAAAAACCACCGGGCATCCCGTCTGTTTCATAATCGGTATCGAGCGCATGTCAGCGACCAGATTGTTGTAGCCAAAACTGCTCCCGCGCTCGGTCAGCAAAACTTGCCGACCACCTGCCTCGCGGGCCTTGGCCACCACTGGCTTCATCTCCTGAGGTGACAGGAACTGGCCCTTTTTGATGTTCACGATTTTACCCGTCGCGACCGCAGCCTCGATCAAATCTGTCTGCCGGCACAAAAAAGCCGGAATCTGCAAAACATCGACAACTTCACCCGCAATCGCCGCTTGTGCCTCCGTGTGAATGTCGGTGACCACCGGAATTCCCAGCTTCAACCGAATTTCGTGCAACACTTCCAAACCCGCCTCCAGTCCCGGGCCGCGGAATGATTTTCCCGAAGTACGATTGGCCTTGTCGAAGCTGGCTTTGAATACGTACGGAATCCCCAGTTTCAGACAAGTACGCTTCAAGAACCGGGCGACCTCAAAACACAGGTCCTCATTTTCGATGACGCACGGACCGGCCAACAAAAACAATTGCCGGCCTGACGAAAGCGATCTCCAAAGATTGGCGCGGGCGGATTTCACACGGCGTATCTAGCAACGTCGATCCGCTGTGTCGAATAGGATTCCGGTTAAATCACGGTATTGTGCGGCACAACCCCCGCCTTTGGAATGATGACAATGCCGTCCCGAATAAAATACAACGGGTGATCAGCATTCTCTTCCTTGCCTTCGGGTGAGATCACCACGTTATCGCCGATACGGGCATTTTTATCGATGATCGCATTCTCTATGCGCGTGTTGCGACCAACACCGATCTTCGGAATTCCCGCCGACGCAAATTCATCAATCGATTCCCTCGATTCGTAATAATCGTTACCCATGCAAATCACGCGATGCAGCCGGCTGCCCTCGCCGATCAACGACCGAATCCCCACGAGACTGTGGCTGATCTGGCATCGGTTGATAATGCAGCCATCTGAAATAATCGCGTGATCGATCGCGGCACCATTGATCTTGGAAGCCGGCAAAAAGCGCGGCCGCGTGAAGATCGGCGCGCTCATATCGAAGAAATTGAAACGAGGCAGTTCTGACGTGACGTCGAGATTCGCATCGAAGAACGAACGAATTGTCCCGATGTCCTCCCAGTAACCTTCAAAAATGTGGGCGTAGACGTCGTGCGAATGGATGGCTCCGGGGATGATATGTTTGCCAAAATCCGCATGCGTGTTGTCCAGCAGGCGGATCAACACGTCGCGGTTGAAAACATAAATCCCCATCGACGCGAGGTACAATTCCTGGTCGCCGGCGACTTGGAGATTTGACCGCGTTTGCGGATCCAGCATCAGCGTATCGAGCAGCGCCGGGTCCTTCGGCTTTTCTTCAAACTGAATCACGCGGCCTTGCTCGTTGATCCGCAATATGCCCAAAGAGGTGGCGGCTTGCCGGTCCACCGGAAGCGTCGCAATGGTCAACTCGGCCTTGTTTTCAACGTGCTCGCCAACAATCCGCTGCAAATCCATCCGGTAGAGCTGGTCACCACTCAGAATGACCAGATAGTCGAAATCACGATTCAGCAGGTGAACCAGATTCTTGCGTACGGCGTCGGCCGTCCCCTGATACCACGTGTTGTCCGTGAAGGTCTGCTCCGCAGCCAGAATTTCCACGAACCCTCCGGAAAAGTGATCAAACTTATAGGATTGGGAAATATGCCGGTGGAGCGACGCCGAGTTGAACTGAGTGAGCAGATAAATCTGCTTCATTCCGGAGTTAATGCAGTTGGAAATCGGGATGTCCACCAGCCGGTACTTGCCGGCCAGCGGGACGGCTGGCTTGGACCGCTCGCGCGTCAACGGGAACAGCCGCGTGCCCTGCCCGCCCCCCATGATCACCGAAAGCACGCTGTTGGGATTGACGGTTGTGCGCTGGGAATTTGGCATAGGAAGATTCGGGTTGCTTACGTTAAACCCTCGCTCTTATACCTCTGCAGCGCTTCCCTGCGCAAGAATTCAGACTCAACTTCAACAAATTATCACATGTGCGGCATCGTAGGTTACGTCGGAAAAAAGCAGGCAGCCCCCATCATTCTGGACGGTTTGCGCCACCTCGAATACCGCGGCTATGACAGCGCCGGCATCACCGTCCTGCATGACGGCATTCTCGATACGCGCAAGAAAAAGGGCAAAATCGTCGAGGGTCTTGCCAAGCTCATGGAAGACAAACGATTCCACGGGATTCTCGGCGTCGGCCACACGCGGTGGGCCACTCACGGCGAACCTTCCGACAGGAACTCCCATCCGCACCAGGATCAGTCGGGCAAGATCTCAATCGTTCACAACGGCGTCATCGAGAATTTCGAGTCCCTGCGCGACAAGCTGAAAGCCAAAGGCCACACCTTCAATTCCGAAACCGACACCGAAGTTTTGGCCCATTTGATCGGTGATTATTACGCGACGAACGATGGCGCGCCGGACGGCATTCATCCACTGACCAACGCGGTAATGAACGCCCTGCGGGAAGTCATCGGCACCTACGGAATCGCCGTCGTTTGTTCAGATTATCCGGGCGTGCTTGTCGGCGCACGGCGCGGTTCACCGCTCATTGTGGGCGTCGGCAGGGACGAACATTTCCTTGCCAGCGACGCCAGTGCGATCGTGGCCCACACCCGCCAGGTCGCTTATTTGAACGACTACGACGTAGTTACCGTCGAGTCGGATCGCTTCGACGTGAAAAACCTCGGCTCCGACACCGCCCACGTCCAGATCAGCCAAATCGAATACAGCGCCGAAGCTGCCGAGAAAGGCCGCTACGATCACTTCATGCTCAAGGAAATTTTTGAGCAACCGCAGACCGTCCGCAACGCGATGCGCGGCCGCATCGACCTCGAGGAATCGACCACCAAATTCGGTGGTTTGAACATGACGACTGCTGAATTGCGCGCCATCGATCGCGTCGTCATCCCGGCCTGCGGGACCAGCTGGCACGCGGCTTTGATCGGCGAATATCTGATCGAAGAATTTGCCCACCTCCCGACCGAGATCGAATACGCCAGCGAGTTTCGTTACCGCAATGCCCCCATCGAAAAGAACACCCTCGTTCTCGTCATCACCCAATCCGGCGAAACCGCGGATACCCTCGCCGGCCTTCGCGAATCAAAACGGCGCGGCCACAAAGTGCTCGCGATCTGCAACGTCGTCGGCAGCACGATTGCCCGCGAAGCCGACGGAGGCATTTATCTTCACGCGGGACCGGAGATTGGTGTCGCGTCCACCAAGGCTTTCGCCTCGCAAGTCACCGTTTTGACATTGCTGTCCATCCTGCTCGGGCGCATCCGCATGCTCTCCGGCAGCCACGGCATGCAAGTGATCCGTGCCCTGGAAGCCATTCCTTCACAGATGGAGGCCATCCTCGCGCAAAATGATCACATCAAACAGATCGCCCTCAAATACGCGAGTTGTGAAGACTTCTTCTTCCTTGGTCGCCAGTACAATTTTCCCGCCGCCCTGGAAGGAGCTCTCAAGTTGAAGGAGATTTCTTACATCCACGCCGAAGGTTATCCGGCGGCGGAGATGAAGCACGGCCCGATTGCGATGATCGACGAAAAGACTCCCACGGTTTTCGTCATTCCGACTGATCCCCTATACGAGAAGACCTACAGCAATCTGGAAGAAATCAAGGCACGCAAAGGCCCCATCGTCGCCATCGCCACGCAGGGTAACGAAAAGATTCGCGAAAAGGCCGATGACGTCATTTATCTGCCCCCAACCATTGAGCCACTGAACCCATTGCTCGCCGCTTTGCCGTTGCAGTTACTTGCCTATCATATCGCGGTGGCCCGCGGCTGCGACGTCGACAAACCCCGAAATCTAGCCAAATCAGTCACCGTGGAATAGATAGAGCGCCGGGCGCAGGTGTAGTCGATTTTAGTCGGACAATATAGTTGTGAACCGAACAATAAAGTTCTGAACGGGACAAAAAAGTCCCGACCTGGTCGATCGGGATCACAAGTCGTTGTAAAGCAAGGCTGTAAAGGTCCCATCGGCATCAAAAGATTTCTCAAATGGGTGGTCGAACAAGATACTTTTGCGGTTGATGGACATAAGCGATGGTTCGGGAATGGTGCGCAATCCATGTTTATTCGCGATGAACCATTCGCTAAAGTGACGAATCAAATAAGCGACAGCCGGCACCGGATCTCAGTGGACATTGTGGGTCAGGCTCCGTTGTCATTCTGGTTCGCGGCGACCATTACAATAGTTGAACTTCTCCGTGATGCCGGATGCGGCTACCATCCCGCAAATGCGAGTTCCTTCCATCGAATGTCGGTGTAGTGGCGGGCCGCACGAGATGGGACTCGCCCAAGGTTCGCAGTTGCAGGAAAAGATCGTGGGCGCCCATCGGATTCTGCCGGACTTGGAGGCGTTCCGACTGGAGCAACCCAGGTGGCTGCCATTTCCCATATTCCTGAAGTTCGCAGAACGAAAAGCGGAGCGGAATTTCGCGGCTGCTCTGAGACAATCAAATCCAGAAATGCTGGCCCGATTGAAAGGGATTGCCGAAGGCTGTGGCCTGTCCGTGGGAAGCCTGTCCCTGATGAACGCGATGGAAGCATTTCTGGGTTCGGTGGAGGGAAGAACGGTGCCACTCCCGATGGGAGCCTGCTCTTCCTTGGCCGTGCGCGGTGCGGGTTCTCGAACAGGCGAACCCGTGATTGCTCGGAACTTCGATTACCCCCTCGTATTTCAACCGTTTTACATGTTGCGCGAGAGTCGTCCGCGCGATGGGTTCCGTTCACTCGACTTCGCCGTTGCGCCACAGGCGGGGACCGTGGACGGGGTGAACGAAAAGGGCTTGGCCATCACGCTCGACTACGCGTTCGTAACCGACCCGGGCACACCCAATCCGCTGATCTCGATGTTGATCGCCGATGCGCTCGCGTCCTGCGCGTCGGTCACCGAGGCAATTCGGCAGATTACGGCCAAGCCTCGTTGGGGCGGCGGTCTCCTGATGCTGGCGGACGCGGCTGGCGATATTGCCGCCGTCGAGCTATCCAACACGCGGGCAGGTATCCGTCGACCACCCGCCGATACCGATTGGTTGCTCAATACGAACGTCTGTCATTGCCAGGAGACGTGCGAGGTGCAGGTTTCAGAATCAGCTGCTTTTTCGGCGAACACACCGGTACCCCTGCGAGGACAGGCCGTCCTCCGCCCGCACGCGATTCGCGCCCGGCGGATCGAAGAACTTGTTCAGCAACAGCCCACCGTCGGCCCGGACGAACTGGCCGCCATCATGGCCGACCACGGTCCGGAAGGTCTGCCGGATGGGACCTCGCCCTGCGTGCACACTGCATATTTCAATACCTCGGCGAGTCTTCAATGGTTCCCCAGGCGGCGGAGCGTGCGGGTTGCTTATACCTGGCCCTGTCAGGCAAATTACGTCGAGATCAGTCTGTAGCACCTACCAATCACGAATCGCACGTCACGTAATTTAAACGTCACCGCGTACGATGGGACGTTATCAACGGGAACTTTGATGCCTGCGGCGGCTTGTGGATACGTCGCCGGCCCACATGCAAGTGGAGTGGATGTAAAGCAGCTTCTGACTGGAATGATCCCACCGGAGCCATGCGAAAAGTGGCTGATGGATGGAACGAAATTGGTTGCCGCGCTGGCAATGCTCGCGTGCTCCCTGTTTCGAAGAGTCCGGCGACCATCATATTGAATGGTTCCCGGGAGCGGTCCCAGCTCAAGCACGCTCGTGACGCCAGGCCGACGCAAGAGGTTGGTTTTGATGCGCACGGTCGGGCTTGCCCCGACACTGGGCGCTGTTGAAGTGAGCGGTCTCTTCATAGGACTGCATGGACGAAAACGGTGCCACGCGAAGGAGCAAGCTTCCCAAGCCCAGCGATTCGGTTTCCCCGGTGGAACGATTCGCGGTCGCGAACGGCAGCGTCGCCTAAAACTTTCCGGTCCTGATCAAGCGCACCGTTCGAAGCGTGGGGCGTTAATTTCTTGAGCTGCGCGCGCGCGAAACGGAACACCGCACGGACGCAGAATCGGCGTGCTTTTTTCTCAACGGGTCGGGTGCGGATGACGACGACGCAGCGGTGTCATTCTGCTCCCGTCTCCCGTCCGATGAGCGCCAATCTCGAGAAGTGCGGCTGGTATCGTTTTAACCATGTGCAACCACCTGCGTCGAACTGGTTGTCAACGATTGGTGTCTCCGCCGACCATCTCGTTCATCCGGTCGAGGTACGGCCCGAACAGCTGTTCCAATCGTGTTGGATGATCCAACCGATTGGTGATTCCCATCGCCGTATAGGCGCGTTGCACCTTGGGGGTCAACGCGTCGACAAACCGCGCCTCGCGCCGTTGAAGTGCGGCTTCAGCAATCGAATCGGCCTGACGGTGAACCCAAATGGCGTAACCCAGGGCGGTGAGGCTCAAGACAAGGGCAAGGTAAATCAAAGGTCGATCTTTCATATCGTTGGGCATTCAGTCTGATTCACTCGATCACGCTGCACGAGACAATCACATCGAACAGCGGTTCTTCCAGTTGGCGATTTCAAACGCAACAACCAGTTTTGCCAACGCTCGAAATTCATAATCAAAGCGATGCGCCTGCACACGACTCGCTCCCTCCAAACGCCAACTGGAACAGTGCGGGAAACTGGTCCTTTCGGACTCAGGCCACTTTTACCTGTCACAAGATTTTAATCGAATGCCTCGGAATGAAGCGCGACAGATCCCCAAAAATCGCGCCGATGAGGAGTGCCATGAATCCGGTCATTTGGACCAAAAATTGCAGGCGAGCCCGCAATGGGCACCGCAACATTCATATTTCTATTGGGACTGGCCGTCGTCCTCGCTGGATGGCAAGCCCTGCCGCGGATCAACGCATACCTGGAAGTGCGGCGGGCGAAACGCTTGCGTGAAGAAGCATCCGAACAGTTCCTCGAATTGATCACACCCATCCGAGATCGCATTGCGGGAGAACGCGCCGATCATCGTACCGCGTGGATCACGTCGCGCATGGAAATTGCCAACGCGTGCTCGCTATTGGGACCGCATTTGGACGACGTAAGCGTGAGCCGACTGGATGCCGCTTACCTGCGCTACACCAAGCTTTCGGAAAAAACGCTCGAACCAAGAAAGATCGGCACACCTCCGCCGGGCGAGGGTTTCCGGCTGGATTACGCCTCGGTCAAGGAAGCGATGCTGGAACCCATTCGCGAAATGGTGCAAATCGCCCAGCAGGGTTGACCGAGCAATACCGTTCCAGATCAACGACTGGTTTGGAACGCCATCACTTCACCCTGCGGTTTTGAAAGCTCAGCTTGGTGGAATTTCTCCGGGCAAGTGCTTTGAGGCGCTTGTCCTCTGTTGAGCAAACGCTCTTGCGGGACGTTTTCCTCGAAGGCCCCAGGTCCGCCGCCGGTACATGGTCTTTGGATCTTCGAGATTTAAATGTGCAAAAGACAACGAAGGAGGAATCGGAATGCAGAAACACCGAACGCTGCGCGCGGCATCCGTCGTTTCTCATGAATTATTCATTCCGCGTTCCTCCTCCGAAATTCGTAAACCGATCTTCGTCACATGGAATCCAACTTGTGGGGCACGCGCCGCCAACGGCATCATCAACGCGTGACGATTCCCGATGAACTCGTGCGCCAATTGCGATCCGCCCAACGCGTTGTCGTCGTGACGGGCGCCGGGGTATCGGCGGAAAGTGGCGTGCCGACGTTTCGCGACGCGCAAACCGGGTTGTGGGCAAAATTCAAACCGGAGGAACTCGCGACGCCCGAAGGATTTCAAGCCAACCCACGCCTTGTCTGGGAATGGTATGCCTGGCGGCGCAAAATGGTCGCCGCCGCTCGACCGAATTCCGCGCACTTCGCGCTACGGGAAATGGAGAAACTGTTTCCCGAATTTCATTTGATCACGCAAAACGTGGACGGCCTGCATCAACGAGCTGGCAGCTCCAACGTCATTGAATTGCACGGCAACATCACGCGGACGAAATGCTTCAACGAGGGAACAATTATCACAACCTCCCAGGACAGCGACGAGGTTCCACCCCGGTGTCCGCAATGCGGCGGCGTGCTCCGTCCCGATGTGGTTTGGTTCGGTGAAGTGCTGCCGGAATCTGCGTTGGAAAAAGCGGCCGAAGTCAGCGCAAATTGCGACGTTTTCTTTTCAATCGGCACATCGGCTGTCGTTTATCCAGCGGCCGCCTTGTCTGCCGATGCCCTGCGTGCCGGCAAAACGGTCGTGGAGATCAATCCCGAACCAACACCGCTCACCGCGCTGGCTCATTTCGTTGTCTCAGGCGCGGCCGGCGTCGTCGTTCCCGAAATCGTGAACCGCGTCCGCTCCTTCGTCAGTTAAGGCAATTCCTCACTTCGCCATTCAGCCTGCGAGATTCAAATCGCGCAATCGCTGCTCTGCAACCTTGGATCGACAGCGGTCGACGGCGATGCCACAAGAAGACATGCACCGCTCTCTCTTCGGACGCGTTTTCATTTTAATCCTCTGGATTTGCGTCACCATCGTCAGTTCGCCAGCTGCGACATCGCCCGATGAACCCAAGCAAGGAGCCACATTGCTCAAGACCGACATCATGGGTGTGTTTGCACATCCCGATGACGAGACCGGTATGGCTGCGACGATCGCTTATTACTCGTTTGGCAAAACATCTGTCGTCGCGAACGTCTACTGCACTCGCGGCGAAGGCGGCGGCAACATGGTTGGCACGCAATCGGGCGCTGCGTTGGGTATCTTGCGCGAGGCGGAACTGCGCGATTGCCTGGCCACGCTCGGTGTTCGCTATTGCTATTTCCTCGATCGGCTTGATTGGGCTTACACGGAAAGTGTCGCCGCCACTCTGCGCAAATGGGGTCACGAAGAGACGCTCGAACGGCTCGTCCGGCTGGTGCGCGAATTGCGACCCGAGGTCATCGTCACAATGAACCCCGCACCAACACCCGGCCAGCATGGCCACCATCAGGCGGCCGGCGTTCTGGCAACTGAAGCGTTTTCCGCCGCAGCCGATCCAAACCGGTTCCCGCTGCAACTCACCAAGGAAGGACTTGCCGTCTGGCAGCCGCGCAAATTATTCTTCGCCGGCGGCAACACCAATCTTTTCGGGACCACGATTCTCGTAAACGAGCCAATGCATGACGGCAGGGCTCCGGCGCAGATCGCCGCACTCGCGTTGGTGAATCATCGCTCCCAAGCCTTTGGCAATATGGGCGCCTCGCCCTGGCTGCGACGTCCGCAACGATTCACACTGGTGAAAACGTTCGTGCCCGTGAACGGAACTGAAACGGACTTGCTGGCCGGTTTGCCGACGACCGATTTGAGCGCGCAGCCGATTTCTTTCGCCGCGCCGCCGTCCAAGGATTCACTGACATTGCGTTTCAACTCCCGGCCCGCGTTTGAGAATTACGAACGCTGGGTGGCCGAGCAACACATCGAACACGTCGCCGCGCAATTCCTGCCGGATGTCCCGCTCGTCGCTGGCGAGGAAAACGCCGTCCGTCTGCATATCGCAAACGCATCCGATGAAGTGTTGAACGGCGAATTGAAGTTGAGCGCGCCCGACGGTTGGCTGATTGATCCAGCCCAACAAAATGTCACTGCTCACGGCTGGTCCACCAACGAGATCATCGTACGCGTCACGCCGCCCCTTGATTCGCTAGCGGATGCCGAATTGAAAGCGGTTTTCACTGCAGAGCACGAAACACGAAACGCCACAGCCAAAGGACATCCGGTTCCGCATACACGCGTTCCGCGAATTAAATCGCGTCCGTCCCTCGACGATACTGACGCAGGTTGGACAAGCGTTCCGCTGCTCGAAATTCCACCGACGAATCTTGTCGAGGGCAAAGTTGCCAACGCCGCCGACATCAGCGCTTCATTTCGACTCGCGCACGACGGCAAGACGTTGTTCGTGGATGTTCAAGTGCGTGACGATGCCGTGGTTTCAAACATCGCGCCAAACGACATCAAGGGCCATTGGCGCAGCGATTCCGTCGAGATCTGCCTCGACCCGCAGGCGGGCGCCGAAGACACGATGGGCTGCTTCAAGCTCGGCATTTTTCCGTTCGACAGCACCGGCGTCGTGCGTGCCGCCCGGGATGCGGACGCCAACCAAGGATTGATCGAAGAAACCGCGCCGAACACGCGCCTCACTTCGCGTCGCACGGCGGATGGTTATCGCATACAGGTGGCGATACCTTTCGATGAAATCGGATTGAAGCCCGGGCAGAAGCGTCTCGGTTTTAACCTCATCATCTACGACGGCGATAAACGCGAAGCTGCACTCGGTGAGAACATCAACAAGTCCCGGATTGCCTGGGCACCGCGCTCCGGCGTTCAGGGCCGCCCTGAAGATTGGGGCCGAATCGATTTGGATTGATCGCAGGCAGTATGGAGCTGGCAACTGCTTGACCGGTAGGGCCGAGCTGCGTCTCTGCCCAAATTGTGACGTTCAGCCGTCGCCGCGGCCGGCACGGAGTGCCGGCCCCACCTTTTGGAAATGAATCACTCGGGAAAGAAGCGTTCCAACTCAGTGGTGAGTATGGCGCGGTCCACGTAATTGAATGCGCCCTCTGTTTTCGCCTCCTGTGCGGCTTCCATCAGCCCGGTCATGGCGGCCCGGTAAAACGAAGCACCAAAACTGATCCGCTTCACGCCGGCAGCCGCCAGTTCCGCAACGCTGAATGATTTGCCGCGTCCACCGACCACGAAATTCACCGGCTTTGATACGGCGGAACACACTGCCCGCACCGCCACCAGATCCGGCAAGCCGGGAGCAAAGAGCACATCCGCACCCGCATTCTCGTAGGCGATCAGACGGGCGATGGTGTCGTCCAGATCGGGGTTGCCGCGCAAATAATTCTCCGCGCGTGCCACCAGCGTAAACGGAAACGGCAGCGCCCGCGCCGCTTCGACAGCGGCCGCAACACGTTCGGTCGCGAGCGTGAGATCGTAGATCGGCTTTTCGCGATACGGCCGGGCATCTTCGATGGAGCCACCCACCAGACCCGTCGCGGCCGCCAACCGGATCGCTTCCGCTGCTGTGGCCGGATCAGCGTCGAAGCAATCCTCCAAATCGGCGGCCACCGGCAGGTCCGTTGCCTCCACGATCGCTCGCGCATTCGCCAGAGATTCTTCGCGCGAAATTTTGCCATCGCGCCGCCCGAGCAGGCCCGCCGCCGCAGCACTGGACGTAGTGAACGCCTCGTAACCCAGCCCGGCCAACAAACGCGCCGAGCCGGCATCCCAGGGATTGGGAATCAAGAAGACACCGGGCTTGCGGTGCAGCTCTTGAAATCTGATGGCCTTTTCGTGTTGTGTGATTTTCATGGTGAGGATTGGATTTTATAAGCAACTTGGTTCGCGTCGAATTTCGCTTGTTCGACAGAATTCTGGTTCAAGAAATCAATGGGTCTTTGCGATCGTATCGTCTGCCGTTTCGCCAATTGATTTTCGGATAACAAAACGTTCTCTCCGACTCAGCCCCCCGTCGAGGAATCGTGCATCCAAGCCGCATGGTCGTCGCCGGAAACTCGCCGCAATCCTAACGCAGCAAGCGCTTTTTGAAGAATTGCTCCGAACCAAGAGGGACGCCGGATTCGAAATTGAAGGCGTTCAGACGGCGAGTCGATCCGTATACTTTCGATCAACAATCCACCGATCTGCCAATCATAAATCACCTGCTCAACATCAGCTTGAGGCTCGACGCGTTCGAGTTGCACTAACAGAATCTTTCGAATCCCGCGCGATATGAGGAAAGAAGCTGACGGAAAATCTGTCGTGAAACAAACAGAGCGATTGTCGAATTTGTCCGGTGCAATTTGCTCAACCTCGCCGTGGCGATTTGCATCGAGCAAGAATACCGGCGGCGTATCCTTAGGAATATTCAGCTTCGCCAACTGATCTGCACCGCTATGTAACGCATTCATGATCGGAAGCAGGTTCACCGCTACAGAGGGCGCGTGCGAAATCGAGTCAGGGCCGGCACGAGCTGTTGGATAGGGCAAAGCGTTGTAAACAGGAACGGGACGATATCCACGGGCTGCCAGTGCGAGACCTACCCAAACGCCTTCGTCGCCCGGCAGATCCAGCACCAACGCGACCTCCTCGTGCGTTGACGGACTCCAAGTCACGTCACGCGAAGAGTGCCCAGCCCGTGGCGTTGTGAACTCAACGTCGTTGTGTGCGAACAAGACTGGCTTCACCCACCTTGACCACGGCGACTCAAGAGGTGACCAGATCGCGAAAACTTCTTCTTTAGTCATCATCTTCAATCAACAAGGCAACATCCATCGCAGCGAAGTCTATCAAGGGTTTCTCGGCCAAACGCGCATACGCACCAGTAGCACGTCCATTCACTGTGTATACGCCAACGCAAACGTGGCGCTGCCCGATCGGCGTGGAAAGCGGCACGGATTCGAACCTTCTTTGCGCTACCCAATTTGTCGGGGACATCAGCACGTTGAACCGGGTCCGCAACCATTTGCGCGGTTCCATCAACTCTCGAATGCAGACGGAATCACCTGTATTACCGAACGCAGCCTTCAACAACCAACCGTCAGCGCTTTGCAATGAGATCTGACGCGGATCGCGGCTTTCCGGCAAAAGCATACGCCACGTCGGCAATCGACTCTCCAGCCGGTCCCATAAGAGTGGGAAACGCTTGCTTTCGGAAATCACAGCGAGCAGCGGATTCGCCACAAGCGTCTTACCACCCCGGAAAAGCCGGCCCCAATCTTCCCGCCTCGGCGATCGTGCCAGCCACTCGGCTTGGTAGAAGCGAATGATCAAGTCAACCGGTCTTCGACACCAGGCCGTCTCCAGCCGCGCCTTGCCATCGGTCCAGCGAATTTGCTGGGGCCTGATCAAGTGCGTCTCGCAGCCAAATTTTCGCAATTGTGCCGCGACAAACGAATTCACCTGATGGTCTTCCATATAGCCTGCCGCCGACAGCAACGCAACGACACCTCCCTGCAAGGTCGTGGCGGCAAGAGCTTTGCCCCAAACTTCCCCAGGATTTCCCGCCGGCCGCAAATCGGGAAAATATTCGGCCACCAATGCCGTGAAATGCGACGCCTCACTGAAACCACCCGGCACATCACTATTCGCCTCGGATATGCGCCAGCCATCCATCGTAAAATGAAAATCGAATCGAATGACACGCCCCGCACAGGGAGTAAGCGGTGACGAATCCGCAAGGACTTTTTGCAAGGACCGCGGCATCCCAAGTTCGCGGAGCAAATCTGGCCGCAATAAAATCTCCTTTTCGGCCTCGGCTGCCTCTTTTGCTAGTTGCTCAGCCCACGCAGCCAATCGCTTCCACTCACTGCCCTTCATTACGAGCGGAAAAGAAGCGAGCGTGCTTACGTCGCCGACCTGAATATCCCATTTATATCCCTCGAGTGCGGCCTTGCGACGTAACGATGCGATCACACTCGTCTCCAACATACTCCCGGCCCTTAGCGGACCGCATGCTGTTTCCGCATGCAGCTCGTTCAGTCCGGTTTTAGCGGTTGCAGTCACTTGGGCATTTCCTCCCAACACGCAAGATGAATGGTCCACACAATCGTTATGACCTCACGCCGTGAATTAAGAAAGAAAGTGCATCGCGCGCAATACAATCCTCATCTGGATGATGAAACGGGCGGAAGCTTTTGCCTCCGCCCGCGTTGTTTGCCTCTTTGGCGCCCTGGAACCAGGGTGATTATTTCCGCAATTGACTGTTGCGGACTTTTTCAATTTTGGCCCGCTTTGGTTTGATTGCGTTTTGTGAATCGTCCGCGCATTCCGATCCTTTCCAGAACATGGCGGACAGCAGTTCGTCCATCGTCTCGTTTTCGATCAGTCCGAACTGGCGCAGCACCGGCACATCGATGAGCCGGCCGGCCATTTCCTTGACCGGCAGGTACTCGTTGATGATTTCCAGCACGCGTTCGTAGTCGCCTTCCTCCGGGTCGATCTCGGAGTACGAGTCCCGGTAGTTCGGCTCGTCCATTTGCCGGTCACCATCCACGCGTACCTTGTCCTCATCGGACAAGGTGGTCCGACGGAAGAAGAGCCGGGCATCGGCGCGAATCGTCCGGCGATCGCCCAGCAACCAGAGCAGCACCGAGCCGTTCTGGAGGCTGGAAAGCGCCTGGGTGACGATCCGCGTCTTGTGCGAACGTTCCATCAATGCCACGCGAAAACGCAGCGCCGCGTCGGCTGGAATCTCTCCGGTGCCGACGATTTCAATTTGCAGGGTCCGGGGTTTCTCCGTGAGCACCCGTTCGAGATCAGCGATGCGCTCGATGTAGTAGGAGTTGCCCCAGGTCCGAGCCTCCACCACGAACCGGTGGAGGTCTTGCCTTTTGTGTTTCTTCATAACTGTCTTCTGAATTGGGTTTCATTTAAGTTTGTTAGTTTGAATGGTATTTTCTCGAACGGCTAACTGACCGGCGTTTTCACATTGAGGTGGCGCCGAATCCAGCGCATGAAGAACAGCGCCTTGTCTTCGGCCAGCAAGGTGGCGCTGCCGACGTCGGTCAACGGCACCGGGAATTGAAAACCATTGTCCGTCTGGTAAATGAAGTGGCCTTCCCGATAACGGACAAACCGGGCCTTCTTGTCTTTGACGAGTTCGGTGATGTTCATGATTGGTTGACGAGTTTTTCATTCGCGGAAAAAAGTGGTTCCGCCGGGCGCCGTCGTAGCGACCGGACCGCAGGCAGCACTTCTTGAAAGCTGCGTCCGGAACCGCACGGGCAAAGATCGTTGCGGCCGAGTTTTTCGGTCAGTTCCTTGAATCCGTGAACGATGCGCACGCCGCGTTTGACCTGTGTCTCCGACGGGAAACCTTTGCGGCGTTTGCTGGTGATTTCGAAGTTCGAGTCTTCCGGGTCATGGATGGGGTTTGCCATACGGCCTCCTGGGTTGGGGGTTGGGTTTGCAAATCGCGGCGAATGCCACGACGAAATCGCGATCAGAAAATGAGACGGAAGATCTGAGCTAAGCCGCGCCGGCGTTGCTCTCGGCGAAGAACTCACCCACCGGCTTAAGCATCCGGTCGGTCACCGCCAATTGAAGATTCTTCCGATAGTGCCGGCTGGTAACCGCCCGGGCCGTTTTACCAAAATCATTGAACAGGAGCCGTGCAGGTTTCGCCAACGATACGATTCCGTCCGCGGCTCGTTGTCTGGCTTTTTGAATCCGTTGTGCGGCGGTGGGATGGGTGGCAAACGCTCCGGCCGTCTCGTTGAGCAGAGTCAGGCGAGCTTCGTCGTGAAATGTCGGTGGCAACCGATTTTCAAGGTGCTGCAGAAAATCCGGCAGACTATCGGGTAATTGACGTCGGTTCTCCCAAAAATGGTTTAACCCATTGTAGGCGAGACTCTGGAGCATGTCTTGTTCGCGCAGGCGTACCAAAAGACTTTCAAGACCTTCCGATCCGGCGATCTCAATCGCGCACGCGTCGGCGTGAAACTCCATTTGACGGGAAAGCAGACAACTCGTTGCATGGCCGAGATGTAGCAATAGCGCCAGCACCCTGCGGGACAACCAGATGGCAAAGCCAGCACAGGCAACGATCATCGACAGCCGCCAGTCTTCAACCGAATTGGCCCACTCGTCGAAACCTTCGTCCCAAGTATCTCGTTCATACACGACACGGATAAACCAGCGGTCAATACCGTCAATGACGTAGCCGAGCCGCATGGCCAGCGCTTGAGTGCAGTGTCCCAGTTCATGAGAAACGACCGCCGCCAGTTGCCGCGTGTCCAAGCCGGCCACCAAGGGCATCCCGAGCGTGAGAACAAGGTCATTACCGAGAAAGCTCAACAGGCCCCGCCGAAAGCCGGCACTGGCGTTCAATTTGCAGTCGAGCTGAATACGACGGGGCATGGGCACCCGCAACAGATCGCTCAATTGCGCGATGAACTGATACAAACGCGGATGATGCGCCGGATTGAGTTCGAGGGGCTGAGCCTGTTTTCGGGGTCGCGCCAGTATGGGTTTGAACATGAAGAACACCGCGATCATGCCGCCCATCAGCGGACCGATATAAAAAATGATTCGGAGAATGTACAAATAGACCCCGCCTGTGAGACCTGAAAGCAGGACCGTTGCATGAGTGCCGTACCAATAGGTGCCGTAAGCGATGCACCCGACGAACGCGAGATAAGTCACGGGCAACAACACCATGAACATCGCGACGAGCAACAGCGCCAGTTGGTAAAAAATCGAGATTCGTGGCGGCACCACCGTTCCGTCCAATGTCATGGTCAATTCGGCGGCGGTAATTGTTTCTTGAACCGACTCTGGACTCGATCCGGCCGGGCTCTCCTCCAGTGTCGTTTCTTGCGCGCAGTGCGGACACGCCACCAATAATCCAAGTCCTTCCAGCGGAAATTCAATGTGTTCCCCACAATGCTGGCAGGACGTAAGACGGAACCCTTGATCGCTCATAAAACCGTTGGCATTTAATTCGAACGGCCGAGGCTTCTCAACACAAAGATTGCCCCCGATCTACGGCTTCCGAACAACCAAAGATGGGAACACATTTGACAACTTCAAATCGGCCAAAGGAAACGGGTAGAAGATTGGGTTGGCCAACCGGATTTGCACCGGCACAGCCGCCGTCACAGGGCGGGATGCTGCTGTTACATCATGGCCAACATGAATGAGCACGGAGGACGGGAGCACAAAGTCG
This sequence comes from bacterium, assembly GCA_016124235.1. Classification (GTDB taxonomy): domain Bacteria; phylum Verrucomicrobiota; class Verrucomicrobiia; order Limisphaerales; family RI-55; genus RI-55. Next base: position 162,736 of record WGOC01000017.1, read on the forward strand.
CCGCTCACTGACAGACATTAACTTTGCGCCCGCGTTCCTCCATGGCGATGGTCCATGTCGGACCTGCATTCACGCGCTAGCGGGATTGTTTGCGCGTTTTGTAAGTGAGGAGCGGCCGGAACGTGGCAACGACGGAAACGAGTCCGGAATCCACCAGATCCTGGATCACTGCCTCGATGTTTTTGTAGGCAGCGGGTGCTTCCTCGTAGAGGAGGTCGCGCTCCTCGCAGATCACGCGACCGCCGACCCGCGTCTGCACCAACTCGGACACACGGAAACGTTCGCGCATGCGTTGGCGCGCTTGTGAACGTGCCCATTTGCGTCCGGCACCGTGAGCCAACGACCATGCGTGGCTTTCGCCGTCACCCGTCACCTTGACCAGATAACTCAATGAACCACGCGAACCTGGAATGATGACGAAGTCGCCACTCGCGTCCACGGCGCCTTTGCGGTGAATCCATTCCCTCACCCGGCCTGACGGCCACCCTCTCCCATCCGGTGGGAGAGGGGTTGGGGGTGAGGGTACGATGCTGTTATGGCAACCATCCCAAAGCCGTTCGGCTTCGGCTCCGAGTGCCGCGCAGAACCGTCCCGCGATAAGTTCGCGATTCACTCTCGCCCAACGAACGGCAACGTCATGGCCGCGCAGGTATTCCATCGCCGCAAACGATTCCGCTTCAACCCCGTTGCCGAAGTGTTCATCGACATGCGCCCGCAAAATGGTTTCGCCAAGTCCACGAGATCCGCTGTGAACCAGCACCACGAGCTGTTGTTTGCCCAGGTTCAAGCGTTTGAATTCGCGCGGCGCGACCACTTCTTCGACCGCTTGCAGTTCGGCGAAGTGATTGCCACCGCCGATTGTGCCCAGCGCCTGATCAAATTCCGTTGATTCAATTTCGCGTTCGGCGAGGTATTCAGCGTGATTGCCTTCCCACGGATGTTCCAGATCGAAGCGGATGGCCGCCCAGCGATCCAGTTTCACATCGCGCCGGACGAGATCGGTCGCGAACAAAGCCATACCGCAACCGATGTCCCCACCGATAAGATGCGGATAGATCATCCCCTCCGACACAAAAGCCGCGCCAACGGGCGAGCCCTTGCCCGGATGCAGATCGGGAAATCCGACGGCGTAACGCATGCCGTCGAGCTTCGCGGTGGCGTAGAGTTGTCGTACGGCCTCCCCTTCGATCCAGCTCGTGGGCGAGGCGAAAAGGCGCACTTGAGTTTCAGTCAGTGTTTTCATGTTTCCTTTCGGGCCCGCCGGAGCGGGATTGCGGTTGGTTTCGGAACAACGAGCGAAGTCGTCTTAAGACGGCTCTCAATACTGCCGGCAGGCGTCGGGTATTTTTATGCAGAGAAGAATACTCCGACGGTGTCTCCGTGTAGGCGAGTCGCTCGCGTTTGTACACGTCCAGACACGTTGCCGTCATGGTGACTTCCAGTTTGGGATGACTATGTTCGTCGTCATTGTCTTCGCCGGATGCGGGCGAATTCATCAGTTTCCTCCTGTGTTAAAATGAAAAGCCGGGGCGCCGGATTGACCGACGCCCCGACCGGTTTTGTTGTTTAGTCCAGGAACGCCACGTTGCGCATCGTGCGACTCTGGTTTTCGGTGTTCATCAGAACACGATGCCAGAACGGCAGTGTGATCGTGGCGTGATCGCTGTGTCGGACGCTGCCGCGGGCATAAACGCCCGCGTTGCGGCGCATAATGCGCCAGCCCCAGCGAGCGGCATTTGGATTCACGCGAAGCAACTCACGGTATTCCTTTTCAGAAATCCCGTTCGGATGCTTCGCACAAACGTGAACCGTTTCCCCACCGGTGCGGAACAGTCGTTCCACCCAGTGGGGTTTGCCGGCGCCACGACGGAGCGGTTCGTTGTGGAGAACGAGTTTTTCGTTCACCTGCAAGGTTGGCTCCGGCACGAAGAACCATTCGCCCTGACGGCGAAACGCGCGGTTCTTGCGGGCATAGCGTTTGCGGGACGATACGAGGTTGCGCGCAAGCGCGGCCCGAACGTCCGGCGGTTGGAGCGCGTCCATGGCCTGGCGCACGCTTGACGCGCGACCCGGCACGGCGGCGACGAACCATTCACGTTCATCGTGGCCGCACAGGAAGCGGTCGAGTTGCGCGCTTTCACCAGACTTGCGGACGTGCAGCAACAGATGCCGCTGTTTGGGTTCGCTCTGCGCGACCACAACGTCCAACGCGTCGGACAAATGCGACGGCACGCGCAGTTCAAAGAACTGACCGTGACGATCGCGCTGGATGTCCACCGCGTAGTCCGTCGGGTTGAACCAACGGCGATCGCCCTGGGTCCACCGCGACGGGATTTCACGCACATTCAGGCGCGCACCCATCGCGGCAAACTTGGACTCAATTTGTTTTGCATTCATAATCTGTGATTTTTGGTTTCAAACCGAATCGCACCGGACGGAAGGTGATGTTCACCTTCACCGGTTTGATCCGGATGACACGACTGGGTTTGTAGCTCTTGCGGAAGAGCAACTGACTTTGGAAGTAACGGGTTATTCTCATGGGTTTCCTTTCGTTGAGGGCTTGAAAAAATTGGTCAGCGCGGTGGGACTCGCACCCACGATCTTCCGGTCCCAGGCCGGATGCGTTGGCTGCTACGCTACGCGCTGTTCAACCCGACACCTTTGAAATCGGGTTGGGTGGGATACGACGGCGGTAACCTTGGAAACCGGCGTCGTGGTAAGATGGTAGCGGGGGTGGGAGTCGCACCCACGAAGGCTGAGGTTATGAGCCTCGCCTGAATCTCATTCTCCCCGCAAAAATTGGTAGCAGCCGGCGTGAGGAGGCTCTGATTTTCTCGATACTTTAAGTGAGCCTCATTACTTCGGCTGCTACGTAGAAAATTAAAAGAGCCAGGAACGTCATTGCGCTCCTGGCCCATGCCATTTTCCCCGACACCATTGGTCGGGGTTCAACAAAGAACAAACACCTCCTGGTGATCTATGCGATCCCAGCCCGCGGATTCACGGCGGCTCTTTCGGTGTTTGGGGGCACACCTCCTCCGAAGCCCTTGGATTGTAAAATCAGGTGCCAACACGCCGGCGCCCTTCGTTGTGACCAATGGTTCGTATCCATCGGTGGAGAACCTCGGTTCTCCGGCGCCAGTTTTGGTTTTGTGTCAGATGACATCATCGAGATGCCGTCAGTTTGTTACCCATGTATCATTCGCCTTTCGTTGCTAGTTTACTTCATCGCTTTCCGGACAAATAAAAAACCCTGCCTACACGCGGTAAGCAGGGTTGGAAAAATCTTCAATTGATTCTCTACCTGCCCACCTCCGGCTGATCCAAATTCTCTACGCGCTTCTGGCCACAATAGGATTTGGACGGTTCAAGGCCGAACACACCACCTGCACCGGAGCGACCGTGACGAATCCCGACAATCGTCAGGACCGACCGTGTTGCCGGCCAGCTTGGGGTTGATATGTTCATCGTGTTTCTCATCAAACGTGGGAGACGATTAGCAAACTTCCAGGGTTACAGTCCACTTATACTTTGCGGGGTGCAATTATCTCAAAACTTGATATCACGATACGGTGATTGAAGTTACACACATCAATGCCACAACTTCGGCACGCCTGATTTACCCTCGCCAAAACCTGGCTGTTTTTCCAACCTCGGCGCTCCCGGATCAGCCGGAAAGCTGAATCGATTGGCCATCAACTTATCAAAGCATTCAACACCGCCGCTCATGCCCGCCAAATCCAAACCATTGAAATCCCTTCGCGCGTGGAAAGCGCTCGAGATGCATCGCAAAACCGCCAGCCAATGGCATCTCCGTGATTTGTTTGCAAAAGATTCAAAACGCGGCAACCGCCTGAATGCCGAGGCCGCCGGTTTGTTTTTGGATTACTCAAAAAATCGCATCACCGATGAAACGCTCTCGCTGTTGATCAAACTCGCAAACGAATCGGGTTTGAAGGCAGCGATCGAAGCCATGTTCCGCGGCGACCGGATCAATCGCACAGAGAATCGATCGGTGCTGCATGTCGCCCTTCGCGCACCCAAAGGCGCATCCATCGTCGTCGATGGGAAAAATGTCGTTCCGGACGTTCATGCCGTGCTGGATAAAATGACCGCCTTTTCCGAACGCATTCGCGGCGGACGCTGGAAAGGTTTCACCGGCAAACGCATTCGCAACATCGTCAACATCGGCATCGGCGGCTCGGATCTCGGTCCGGTCATGGCCTACGAGGCTTTGCGCCACTACACGGATCGCAACCTCACGTTCCGTTTCGTTTCCAACGTCGACGGAATCGATTTCGTCGAAGCGACGTGTGACCTGAACCCGGCCGAAACGCTGTTCATCGTTTCATCAAAAACGTTCACCACGCAGGAAACGATGACGAACGCGCAAAGCGCCCGGGCGTGGTTGTTGAAGGGATTGGGCGGGAAGGAAAAAGCCGTGGCGAAACATTTTGTCGCCGTCTCCACCAACGCCGAAAAGGTGTCCGCCTTCGGGATCGACACGGCGAACATGTTCGAGTTTTGGGATTGGGTGGGCGGTCGTTATTCGATGGACTCCGCGATCGGTCTTTCCACGATGTTGGCGATTGGTCCGGACAATTTTCGCGCGTTGCTCGCCGGCTTTCACAAAATGGACAAGCACTTCCGAACCGCGCCGTTTGAAAAGAACCTGCCGGTGCTGATGGGCCTGCTTTCGATTTGGAACAACAACTTTCTTGGCGCCGAAACGGTGGCAGTTTTGCCCTACGAACAATATCTCAAACGCTTTCCCGCCTACCTCCAGCAATTGACCATGGAATCGAACGGCAAATACGTCACACTTGACGGCCGTCACGTCAATTACTCAACCGGACCGATCTATTGGGGCGAGCCGGGCACGAATGGACAACACTCCTTTTATCAACTGATTCACCAGGGCACGCGCCTCATTCCGTGTGACTTCATCGCGTTTGCAAACCCGCTCACGCCATTGGGGGATCACCACGAAATTCTTTTGGCCAATGTGCTCGCGCAGGCCGAGGCCCTGGCTTTTGGCAAAACGGCCGACGAAGTGCGCGCGGAAGGCACGCCCGACTGGCTGGTTCCACATCGCGTGTTCGAAGGCAATCGACCATCAAACACGATTTTCGCGGACCGGCTTACGCCCGAGATTCTGGGAGCCTTGGTCGCGCTCTACGAACACAGTGTCTACACGCAGGGCGTCATCTGGCAGATCGGACCCTTCGACCAATGGGGCGTGGAACTTGGCAAGGTGCTCGCCAAGCGTATCGTGCCGGAACTGTCCACCGCGAAAACGCACCGCCTCCAACACGACAGCTCCACCAATAATCTCATCCGGCGCTATCGGAAGTTGAAGCAATAGACTTCTGCAAACTGGTGCGACATTAAGTGCAGCCCTGTTGACGAATCCGGCGGATTCCCGTTTGAACTGCGCGCAACATTCTGGCAATTGCTTCATTGATCGAGTGTCGCCGTCACGAGAAAGAACTGCTTGTCGTCAGTTTGATCGAACAACCGAATGACTTCGCTTCCAGTTCCCGGGATGGACTCCACAGAAGTGGGTTGTGCAAAGCCGGCGGGGTCCGTTGAAACCGCGAGGGCATAAGTATAACCCACCTCGGTTGGAAACCGAACGCGCAGCTTGCCAGTGCCGTCGGGCTCCCCCGTCAGTCGCAGTGCTTCACACGTTTGCGTGACGATCAGATTACCCTGCGAAATCGTCAACGGACGCGTGTTGGGCTGCAACAAGTCGGCCCACTTGGGATCAGTTTGCTCAACGAACACGGTCGTCGGGGTTCCCGTGATTGCGCCCTGATCGGTCACCGTGGTGGTAAATGCTTCCAATGTCGTCGGCACGACGGGCTCGAAATCGAGGCACAGAGTATCATTGAGATTGTCGTCGAACGCGGCGACAAAATGGTCGGCGGTGCCGCTGTCCGGCCACGTCGCGTTGAGCGGTTGGGTGGTGTCGTCCGGCAGGTTGAAATGCACCCGACTGCTGATGTTGACTACCTGCTTGATCTCGAGATCGGTGAGGTTCAGCGGATCGCATTTGAGCAGGTAATTCTGTGCCAGCCCACGAATCGATGCGAACAACCGGCCGCTGCGGAACTCAATCGCTGTCATTGTCAACTCCTCATCCAATTTGAAACGGACTGTCTCCTCGACATTACCGGTATCCAAATCAAGCCGAATAAGAACGAGGAAACTCGCCCCACCCGAAGGATCATCCATGCGAGCCGGAATTACAATTTCGTTGCCTCGCCCGGCAGCGACTCGGAGCTTCCGATAGCTGTCGTTTTCAGAGAGTTCCGGAAAATCGAGTTCGCGAGCGGTTATGAGTTGATCATCAATACAGGCGACGACAAGACCCGATGCGGTCTTGATGGCTGGTCCCGCGTACCTGGGATCCTTTTCAGTAATTTGGGCAGCGGAAGGAACAGACGACCGCGGCAGGCCCCCGATTAGAATGATAAATGGCAGCAGCCCGTACTTCTTGGTTGGTTCTCGAACAAACTCCGGGCTGATGGTCATCGTATCAACAACGATCTCACTGAAGAGACTGGTTCCAAGAGTCACTGGGCCGGTCTGAGGACGATCAATTTTGGCGACCAATCCCATAGGTTGGCCGCTACCGTCTGCCATTTGTGCTACTCCTGAAATAATCGTACGGCCATCCGCGAACGCTCCTATGTTCGGACCATTCATAAATCGATAGTTCTGAGTTGCAAATTCCGTGACCAATTTGCCGGATCGATCGAATAGACCGAAACGAGAGATAACATCTACGGTTTCATCAATAAGGAACCCACCGTCCATACCGTTCAAGAGCGTCACACGTTTTGTGTCCTGGGGAAACTCAACACCGAGTATCTTTTGCACCCCGTTGCCGGGATCATAGGTTATCAGATGGACGTACGAAGGACTGCCAACCACTTCCTGAAACACGATGTCGCCATTAGCCTGCCGCATGGGAAACACACCGTCGCCATCGGGATCCATCGCACTGATCACATAGTCAAAATTCGGAAACCTTGCCGACCAGGCATTAATCCCCAGATAGGCCCCGGTCATCGTATTCTGAAACGTAAAGTCCGTATAAAATCCCGCTTCATAAGTATACTTTGCCGTGCCGCCTCCGATGAAGCTCAGGTCAACGAGTTCCGTGTCCGGCGATATTCGAATCTCATCGCCTGGGTAGAAGATCAATTGGGCTTTCGAAGAAAACGAAGCGAAAGCCAGAAGAAGACCTGCCGAAACACGGAATCCGCACACGACCCATCGCGTGGAGAAGGAATGGGGATGCATCGGAATGTTTTAGCATCTCAAACCGCGCGACAGAACCCCGAAATTCGTAAGTCTCTGAAGGAGTGGCACCCGCTGCCGAATTCTCACCGCAAATGTGGAAGATCGACCTCCCAAATCGGAATTCGCAGAGATTCTGAGCAACCAATCCTCCAATGAATCTTCACCCGTTTTTGTTGGCCGAACTTCGCCGGAATTTTCGCATGGCTTGGTGAGTTTGATTTCGCACGCAAAGAAACAAACGGCCGGAATCCAAAAACCAAATATGAAAATTCCGATCGAAGCCATCAACGCGAAGCTGGCCGAGCGCGACACAAGGAACACGACGGCGGCCGCCACGATGTTACACGTCGAATTCCAACACGATCTGCCAGCGATGGATTATCTCACGCTGGTCGATCAGGTGGCGCCAGCGATTGCGGATGTCGAAGGTTTGGTCTGGAAAGTCTTCGTCGTGAGCGGTCCCAACGAAGCCGGCGGCATTTACCTGTTTCGCGACAACGCATCGGCGCAAGCTTACGCGAATGGTCCGTTCATCGCGCAACTCCGGTCGCATCCGGGGGTCCGCAACTTGATCGTTCGTCGCCACCAGGTTTTGCGGGAACCTTCGCTGGTAACACGCGGTCCTGTGCAATTTGCCGAGGCCTTCCTGATGAATCGTTGAATCGCGGAAATCAATCAACGGACCGTCTGCGATCGACATCACCTCACCATGACTTTGGTTCGTCACGGCATTCTCGTTTCTGGCTTTTCGCGCCGCCAACAATTGCGCCCCAGCAACACGGAGCACACGATCGCCAAAAGCACATTTGCTCGAGAAACGCGCTTGTCCCTTTGAATTCGGCGTGAAACCGTGCGTCCATTAATCCCGCATTGGCCAACCTGATCGGTCCAACCTTGGGCCTATTCAGATTTCCGGGCGGAAGGGAATGCAGAGGCCGCGTTGAAAAGGAATCACAGATGAATGCAATATCGAGACGATCACGCGTGAGAACGATTGGCGTAGCATTGCAGACGGCGGGCATTGTCGCGCTGATGCTGTTGGCTTTTGAAGCTTCCGCTGAATCACCGCACATTCTGAATCAACCGCGAAGCACCAAGATTCGGGTGGGTGAAACGTTAAGCCTTTCCGTTGATGCGACGGGCACGGAACCTTTGAATTACACTTGGTACCACGAACGCACCGAAGTCGCTTCGGGCCCCGAGCACACACTTTCGATCACGTCAGCGCAGGCAACTGACGCCGGCGTGTATTGGGTGAAAGTGAGCAATTCTGACGGTGACATCGGATCGGATGGCGTGCTGGTGCGAGTGGGAACCTACGCCGTGTGGACGGCCGCCATGGGTGGCAACGATCACGGTTATGAAATTGTTCAAATCGGTGACCATGAAAACGACTGGGCTCAGATGTTCCGGGATACCTACTCGTCCGGAGGATACATGGTTTCCTATCACTCCCTGGCGGAAGAGAATTTCGCAAATTCGCTCGTCCCTCCTTCTCAGCTCACGCGCTTGATCGGGCTGATCCAGCCAATCAACTCGTCCGAACCGGGTGGCGGATGGCGCTGGATGAGCGGTGAGCCGTTCAACTATTCGCGGTGGAACGCCAACGAACCCAACGACGGCGGCAATGGTCTGAATCCGCGCGGCCACGAAAATCTGGTCGGCGTTTTTGATACCGGACTTTGGAACGATATCCACGGTGGCGCTCGGAGTTACGTTCTCGAATATCCGACCCAGCTCGTGCTGTACGAGGCTCCTACAAACACGTTGGTAGCCGGTTATCAAACGGCCGCGCTGCGGGCCGGCGCGGCAAGTTCGTCCTCCATTACCTACACGTGGTATTTGAACAACACCGCCATCCCCAATGTGACCGGCAATGTCTTGCCCACGGAAGCCGTACTGCCGGACGGCGGGCAGGTCTATGTCGAAGCCAACGATGGTTTCAGCTCTGCTGCGAGCAGTCCCGTCCAAGTCACGGTCGCGCCGATTTTTAACCAGTCGCCGCATAATGAGGTTGTCTATCAAGGCGATCCGGCTGACTTCAACGTCGGTGTCACCGGATCCGGACCGTTCACATATCTCTGGTATCGCGATGGTAATTTTGTGTTTAACGGTGGATCGGATCCCAACCTGCACCTCGACGCGGTCACCTCCAACGACGCGGGAAGTTATCAAGTGGAAGTCTTCAATGCGAAAGGCTCGGCCATGTCGGCGCCCGCCAATTTGGTCGTGATGTCACCCAACAGCCGACTGATCCGGGCCGAAGATTTTGAAGCGGGAGCACAACCTGGATGGAGCACACCGGTCACCACAACCGCTCCCGCCGGCGGGCGACGATTTCTCGGCGATTTCGGCAACGAAACCGTTTCGCTCAATTTAACCAACCTCCCACCGCATACCGAATTGACGGTTTCTTTTGATTTGATCGTCCGCGGCTATTGGGAGGGCAACGCATCGTCGGCCTTCTGGGGGGTGGCGCTCGATGGTTCACCGCTCCTGCAAACAACGTTCAGCAGCTACACGTCGCAGTCATATCCCGACCAGTATTTTCAGGGCGCCCACCCGGCGGCGACCGGCGCCGCGGAACGAAACACCCTCGGCTACGAACTGGTCTACTCGCAGATCAGCATGTACGAAGATTCCCTCTACCGGATCACCATCACCGCACCGCACTCCGCCACCCAGGCCATTCTGGGATTTGTCAGCGACTATTCCGACACCTCAGAATCCGGTTGGAGCATCGACAATCTTGTGGTGACTTCGTCAACGCCAAACGGCAGTCGACTGCTTGTCGAACCACAGGCTGGAACGACCAAATTGAACTTACGCGTGCAAAGTCAGCCGGGTGTGAACGTCACCGTACGTCAAACGACTGACTTTAGCACGTGGTCCCCTCTCCAATCAGTTTTCAATCAGACCGGCGAGACGACCATTGAGGTCGATCCCAGTCAATTGGGGCCGCACACGTTCTTTCGCTCGGAAGGAAACTGAACCAAGTCCACGATCACTTTGCGTCGCGTCGGGCGGCCAAAGAACGAGAGCTCCATTAAGATTTTCTGGCAAAATCCGCCGCCAGCGGGAGCAAGGCAAAATCACCGCATAATACCCGTTGACTTGGGGGGGCGCATTTCCTACTTTTCGCGTCCCCAAACGCGGGGGCGTAGCTCAATTGGTTAGAGCGCTGCCCTGTCACGGCAGAGGTTACGGGTTCGAGCCCCGCCGCTCCCGCCATTTTCCCCAATCTGGCCACCTTCCAGAGAACGTCAAAAAGCGACTCAGGTAAACGCTTTCAGGAATTCAGCCTGTTACCTCTCATCATTGCTTGTGCCAGCCAAGGATGACCGGACGGACGTCAGTCTTCAGGCATTCTTTTCGACTTTTGAAACGGACCGGACGGTGAGTGCAAGGGGTGTGACACAAAATGAATTTGAGCCACTGATACCCCGAAATCTGGTTGACCAAGCCATCTACGGGACCAACCGGAGAGGAAGATTGGATATGTCGGCCCAGCTTACCGGCTCTGGAAAAATGTTAAAAAGAGCTCCTATTTCTAACACATTCCTATGACGTGTTAAAATGGACGACGTGCACTTCCGATGTGGAAAGCAATCAGCCTTTATTGGCCATCACGGTCGGCGCCTTTTTTACCTTTTGTCGCGAGCAGTGACGAAAGACAAAGAATTGAACCGGCGCCCAGTGCGAACCAATCAAAAGGCTGAGCTTGGCTGAACCAGGTCTTTGCGATCGCACTCAAAATGCAAATCGATCCGAGGATGATGCAAACCACAAAATAGGCCAGCGTCTCGGGCTTGCGATCGTGCGTGTTTCCGACGTCGTTTTGTTTCATAGGCAAATTCAGTCTACCGACGGTTTGTGCATCTTCTTCCGAACGATGCGAGACCACCAAACGACGGGGACGATCACGAGCAGAGCCGTAATGCCGAGAATCACAGCATACGATTGACCCATCGCCGAAAGATTCGTGATCGATGCCGCCAGTTCGTTGTTGATGTGCTTCGCATACGCGACCGGGCCAATGGCGGCTTCCCTGGCAATTGAAAAGCCCGGACTAAAGGCGCTTTCCCACCCCAAGGCGGACATCGATGCGTACGCCTTGTACCCAATTGCCGAAGCCCCCATGGCCAGCAAACCGACTCCGACGGTGCCCATGGCGGCAACGCCAAACCCAACTGCGCCCGCGGTGACCAGTCCGACGGAAACGATGCCCACGCTGACCGGCGCGACGGCGAAGCCACCCCACGCAAACAACAGCCCGTAGGCCCGGTCGCCCGCGGCAATCCAGCCGATTGCCGGTTTCTCACCTTCTTCCGCCATGGCGAACTTGGCGTGTATCAGCGGCACCCCGAGGAGTGTAACGCGACTCTTGTATTCACGTTTCTTGGAATCAGGTTGGTCGTCGGGCGATGTAAAAAGATCAGGCCGGCGAACTCTTTCAGCCGTTCGCAAGGCCCGTGCTTTTTTAAGCAAACGGGCGGTGATCACCACATAGCTGATCACGAGACCCACGACCAGGACCTGTGAGAGCGCGGCCAGGTAAGCTGGATTTCCATACCCCGCCAGCGCCAGATAACGCAGTCCAAACATTCCGCCGACAAACACCAGGGCGACGGCAAAGAATATCACCACGGTTTTGACAACCGCTCGTCGCTCACGTCGCGTGCGTGATTGGTCCAGGCCGGCCCGCAGGGCAAAAAAAGAGCTGACCACGCCGGAAACCGTCGCAAGGAAGGAAACCACGGTCGCCCACTTGAACGCCGAGCCCACCTTCGCCGCGGTCACCCCGGCGCCGGCCGCCTTGGCGGTGGGCGCCACGGTGAACAGTGCGGCGATCACTCCCGCGGTGAACACGTGTCCAGGCGCGCTTCGCACCAACGCTCCTTCCACAAAGTTCATCATCTTTTCCTGGAGCAACTTTCGTCCGCGAGACAGCCGCTGCTTGACCGCGTCCTCACTCAAATCCAATTCGCAGGCGACGTGCTCGATCGACTGATGCTCGCGGTAGTATAGGATCAAGGTTTCCCGGTAGGTGTCCGGCACCGATTCCAGCGCCCGCCACAATAGGGCCTGTTCTTCTTCTCTCATGGCGACATCGACGATCGCCTCGTCATTTGATTCCAAAACATCCGCCTCCAGTTCGTCCGCGTGGCGGATTGGTTGTTGCGCCTCTTTTCTCCGGTGATGACTGATTTTAAACCTGAGAATGCCGCAAAGCCACGACTTGAGTTTCTCGGGCTCACGCAGTGTATCGAGCTTTCTCCACGCTTCGACAAACGCCTCCTGCGCGACGTCCTCACTTTCACTCAGATGGCCGAGGGACGAATATGCCAACGAGCAAAGGAGCCGCTGATAGCGAGCCACGATTTTTTCAAATGCCTGCCGGTCGCCGCCGAGCGATGCAATCACCAGGGAAGCATCGCTCAGGTCCTCGACGGCAGAATTGTTGATATCGATTTTCATCAGCTTCAACAACTCAGTGCCGGGGCAGGCGCAAAAGGTGACAACTTTTTCAAAACAAAATTTCGGTCACAAAAATCCGGTGAGAAACGAAAAAGTTTGTCACCTCGAATCCCGCGGCGGGCACTCAAACAGCGAATTACGGATTGCCGCGCTGTTACCGGCACATCCGATTTGAACCCAAGAGAACATTCAGCCCACACGAACATGAAGAATTTCACATCACACGTCATCGTCGCCGTCACGCTCGCATTTCTAACGGGTTGCTCCAAGCAAGCTGAGAGCAAAGGCGAAAGCGAAGGCAATCCCAGCGCCCAAGTGGTCAAATCCGCAGTCGCCACCACCGGCGCAATCTCACCAAACATCGACGACTTCAGCGATGCGAACAAGAACAGCCTCGGCATTGAGCGCCAGTTCATCGACGACACGGCGGCCGGCGGGCAAACCCGAACCCAACATGATGTCGAAAAAGGCATTCTTTCGGCGACGGGCGAGATTGTTCCGCCCCGCGGGCAACCTGGTTGGGCCAGCATTGTATTGCTGCTCGATCCGCAAGGACGCCCGCAAGATGCCAGCGCGTATGAGGGCGTCCAACTTTTGGTACGTGTGAACAAAGGCAACCTTTCCGTTTCGGCCAACAGTTCGGAGATAACAAACTTTGATTATCACGCGGCGCAAGTCACGCCCCCGGCCGACGGAGAATTTCATGAGGTCAAAATCCCATTCGCTCGAATGAAGCGCGCGTGGTCGGCGCAAACCACGCTCAACCCGAAGACGCTCACCAGCCTCAGCCTGGTCGCATTCGATGTTCAACCGGGATCGTTCGACTTCGCGATCGATGAAGTGAGCTTCTACTGACCTCAACGCCATCAACCCGAAATCTTCAAGCTTTGAAACCAATGAACGCTTCAGCACCAAATGATCGACTCGATTACCTCGACGCCGTACGCGCCTTCGCGCTGCTGCTTGGCATCGTGTTTCATGCCAGTGTGTCCTTCATGCCGTTCTTCATCGGCTGGGCGGTGATGGACATCTCGACCAGTTCGTTCGTGTCGCAATTCATGCTGGTCAGCCATTCCTTCCGAATGGAGCTGTTCTTTCTAATCGCCGGCTACTTCAGCCACATGACTTTTCACCGCAAGGGCGCCGGCGTGTTCATCAATTCACGGCTGATGCGCATCGCCATCCCTTTTGTTGTGGGATGGTTTCTCCTGAAGCCACTCGTCATCTCCGGATGGGTGATGGGCGCCGAAAGCATGAGAGGCGACGTGAACATATTGAACGGTTTGAGGGTCGCGGTGCAAAATGTGATTCAATCGCCGAACGAACTTTTTACGGGCAGCCACCTTTGGTTTCTTTACTACCTCCTCCTGGTCACCGCCATGGCGTTGGCATTGCGCGCCATGACGATCCCGGGTTCCAAGCTCTACTCTCGTGCAACAAATTGGGCGGACCAGATGATCGCTTGGCTCACCAGTTCACGCTTCTCTTGGTTCGCGCTCTCCGTGCCCACAGCCTGTTGCCTCTGGTTTATGAGTAATTGGGGCATGGACACGCCTGACAAATCGTTGGTTCCTCACGTACCCGTTCTCTGCGTATACGGCGGATTCTTCGTCGTCGGCTGGCTCCTGCATCGACAACCGAAACTCATTGAACGCTTTGCTCGCCTTACCGCTGGTCGATTCATGCTTTGCTGCGGCAGTGTCGTCGCCACCATCGTGTTGTCCCGCTACCAAGCCCATTTGGGACATCCAAACATCATTTCGATTCACGCCGGATTTGCGGTCAGCTACGCGATGATGATGTGGTCGCTTGTCTGCCTCACGATCGGTCTGTTCAAAAGACTTTTTGACAGGCCCAGTAAAGCCGTTCGATACATCGCTGATTCGTCGTACTGGCTCTACCTCGTCCACCTTCCCATCGTGATCTGGCTGCAGATCGCCTTTGCTGAATTGCCGTTCCACTGGGCGCTCAAGCTCACCGCCATCTCGCTGCTTAGCGTTGGAATATCGCTCGTTCTCTACGATCTCTTCGTCCGCTCCACGCTGATCGGCAAAACGTTAAACGGCCGTAGGAAAGAACGAATGCTGTTTAGGCGGCGTTCAAACGACCTGAACAAGGCGGGCCTGAAGGGCATCAACGCGGCAACCGAAAGCTGTTGAAACGAATCGCCCAACCGACTCGATTTACGATGCGACCCAGTTGGCGATGCCTTTCGCTCGACATATCAATCGCCGCAAAAGTCATTTGCCCAAAACAAACGGTTCGCTACGCGCCCGCGAATTCAACGCGCGTTCTGATCGAGAAGGATGCCTAAGCGGACGGGCTCACAGGTCGCCGGTTCCAAAACAGAACGCCGTAGCAACCGATCGAAAAACCAATAACCGCAGCGAGCGTAAGCGGCCAACATGGCATGCTAAAGGACACCTGAATCGTGCCGGTGGGAGCGTCAGCAAAGACGAACGGTTCAACGCGCCATTCTGTCATCGCTCCTGTTTCGAGATCGATATGTCGTGCGATCTGAAAAAACGGGTCATAAACCATGGCGGGATCTCGCTCGCGGAGCGCACTCATCGCAAATGGCCAGAGAGCATGGGCGTAAAACGCCAGCCACAGCCCCGAAAAAAGTGTCAGCACCCAAATCAGCGCAAGTTCAATGAATCGCCGCATTGGGGCAATTGACGAAAGTCACGCGCACAGGGTCAAGTCGATTGCGGTCGGAGGACCCTTACAAATCAATGAGGCTTCGTGCGCACGGCAAGAGAACGCGAAGCGAACCGAAAGAGTTTATTGAAATCAGGATTAAACCTTGCCGACGAATCGACCGATAATCAGAGTGATCTCGCAATGGGTGCTTACATCAAACATGCGTTTCGCGGCTGGACCGTGATCGACTTTCTGCTGCTGGCTGGTGGAATCTTGACGGTCGTCGTCGGGTTCGTCATGGCCCGGCATTGACCCGCCTGCTCGCGGTAGTTTCCTTCGTGGCGTCCACGCCGCGGGCTTTCTCTTCACACGAACCAGATCGAATTCGACGGTGCCGAATTAATCATGCCCGGCCAAAATCGCGGGGAATCCGCAAACGATTGTGCGAGCGCTTCAACCTACCGCCAAAAGTCGAACTGTGGCCGCACGGTGAACTGCTGACTTATTGGTCCCCCCAACCTCCCGGACCCATGCTTTTGGGAATATTGGGTGGCCGTGTCAGCGTCTGTAGGTTGCCAAATTCCACGATCCAATGCTTCCTACCTTTCGTTGCGTTGAGGGAGTACTCATCGAGCATTCCATTTGTCAACGAGGCGTACCACCAGATTCTGTCGAATCCCGTCTTCTCGCCTCTGTAGAGATCGTTCTCCCAATAGTCACCCGAGGCGACCAAATTTTGAAAAGTTGCGGGTGTCGACCGAACCGATCTGCAGTACTCACCGATCAGGCGGACCGGCCATCTGGCCATCAAGGCCGAATTCAGTTGCTCTTGCGTGCTTACGGTGTGCTCCACCGGGTGCCATTTCAGTGTCGAACTATTCGGGCTGGGCTCCCGTGATAAACATCCGGTGAGTGCCATCATGCTGGCGACATGCATCGCGGCTTTGATTGGTTTCATGTCTAAATTCCCCACAACAGATAGAATGCGTTAGTACCGGTTTTGTCGATTCTGAGGTACTCTTCGCCTCGCCTTCCCTTACGGAAGAACAAGCTTGAACCGTCGTTTAGCGGCGTCGCGCTCCACCATCCTCGATCTCCTCTCGATTCAAACCAGTTTATGGAATCAGTTGAAGCCCCAACAAAACCACCATTCGCGACGATCTGTGCCATATCCCGAGAACCCGCGCTGAACGATATGCGCACTTCCGGTTCGGTCATCAGTCCAAACAAGTCGTTGCTTTCGGTGCGAATATGATTCACGGACTTCGGTATGGGCCTCACCACATACATCGCGAAACGAATGGAATCGCGCCGGATTCCGTGAAGAACCGCAAGAGCTCCGAGTGCACCAATACAAATCGCGCCTGCAATCAATGCTCGCCGTGTTGTCATGCGTTCGACGGAAGCATGGCAATCACCATTAACATCGACGTCATGTTGGCGAAGCGGAAAATGAGCGTCACCGAACTCGTGGCGAAAGTCGGAATCACCATGGCGAATCTTTCCATCCTGAAAAACAAAAAGTCAAAAGCGATCCGCTTATCGACGCTGGACGCCCTTTGCCGGGCCTTAGACTGTCAGCCCGGAGATCTCCTGGAGTACAAGGAATAACAGACTCGACGTAGCCTGACCGAACGCGCCACCAAATGCGGCTGGCTGCCACCGCGAAGTCGCTCAAGTCTGGCGTGGTTACGTCGCCCGGATTGTACTCCACGCCAAGCATCCGAGCGCGTCTAATTGGATCGATTTCGGAAGCCTTGGATTGCGCCATCGTCCCACCTCGGATTCATCCTGGTTTTGTCCGTCATCATAAATCCGAGATTCAAGCGTCAGCTCCGTAGCGGACAAACGCGTTTTCCTTATCTGTTAATGGCCTTTCTTGTCCCGCCCATGATTTGTGCTTTGATTGGTATTTTCGCGGGATTAATCATACTTCTGTGTCTAAGATGGATCCTATAACCGCTGGCGAATCACCCAGGTCCCTTCGGGAGCACTTCGTGTTGGCAACTTCGAAAAAGTGCATTCCGGCGAATTGGCCCGCGTTTCAAAATCTCTCGTCCCGCACGCCGCGCCTAAGTCATTCGATCGGCGAATTACCCTCACGTTCCATGAAAGCCATTCAGAAATGTTTTTTTGTGTTGCTCCTCTGTTCCGTGATGGGTTGCACCACAAATGGTCACCGACAAGTGCGTTCAAATGCGGAGCTTCGCGCCAATTATCTGGTCACGGCGGCAGACGATTTTATCGTGGATGTTTATCTCAACGGAGTCCGAGTTCCCGATGACCGGCGCGAGTTGCTGGAAGAGATTCACGGCGCAACGGTGGAACGCATCAACGTTCAGGTGTTTCAAGGGGATTGGCTGGTCTTCCATGTCGTCAACAACCGGCTGCGTTGGGGCGGTAGCTATTACTTTGGGGCGGCCGGTGTTTTATGGCCCAATGAGTTTGGGTTCGTCAGCGAGACGGAATCCGGAAATTGGAGTGCTTGCGACAACCCGGCAAATGCCATCCGTTTTGTGCAGGAGAAACCGTTTTTGCGCGACGACAAGGCGCAGCCGATTTCCAGCCTTTGGACGTTGGGCACACCACAGATGAAAAAGTTTGCGGGCGATAACTGGGCGGGTGAGCCGTTGTGGGGACTGACCCGGGACACTTGGTTGAAAGTCGATGTCCAATGATCCGCCCAACTACGAATTTCGCCAGGCTCCGATTTGCGTTGATAGCGGGTGCGGTCATTCTGGCATTTCTTGCATTCGTCGCCCGGCCAGATTCGTTCGAAGAAATGGATGAGGGCATCCAGTTCAGTTGGACCGCACTTGGCGCCACCTGGGCTGCGTTGGCATTCGTTGCGTGTCACGGGATCTTTGGCCAAGGGCGCCATATAAAAACGGTCGCGATTTGTTGTGCGCTGCTTACCTGGCTGATCATTGGATTTGCTTTCAGCTCGTGGCAGAGGCACAAGGTGCATTTGCGGCTCGGGTCCAGATTTCCGGAGCTCTACCAGAAGCATGTTTCTGAGAAATCAAGTCGCTCCATTCGCTAACCAGATTGGGGCGTCACGCGGTTAGGTGCCTCAAAGGCTTGGTCCTGAATTGCCCGAAAGGAAACGACGATGAAAAACGAACAGACGGCGCCCGAAACGAAGGGTGTCACAGTGAAGCTACTGGGAACAGTCGATCTGGGTCCCGAGATCGAGGGAATGGCCGGGCGCCAAATGCGCATGCGCATGGTAACCATCGAGCCGGGCGGCGTGTTTGGTCCGGTCCACGATCATAAAGATCGGCCGGGAATCGTTTACATCCTGCAAGGCATCATCACGGACCATCGTAACGGCGTCGCTATTGACTATGGTCCGGGATTGGGCTGGCCGGAAGATCGCAATACCCTGCACTGGCTCGAAAACCGGGGAACGATTCCCGCGGTCGAAATCTCGGTCGATATTGTCCGGCAGGCGTGACTGCGAAAGCTGCGAAGAGAAGAAAGACTTCAAGGCTGCTGCCGTCCGAATGCAGTCAGCCTTGAAGTAAGAGGGAACGGAAACTTCCTATCGCGCCTCGGGCACGACGGCGGCGGGCTTCAGATCGCGAGCCCAAATGTTGCGGAAGCTGATCGGCTCGCTCTTGTCTCCGTGCGCCTGGAGCTTAATGGGCGCATCTTCGTATTTCCGATAACGCGGCTTGCCGATGTAGACCGTTTCGCCACGGAGTTGGAAATGGTTTTCGACAAGCACTCCGTTGAAGAAGACGGTCGCGTAGGCGGGGCTCTTGAGTGAACCGTCATCGTTGAACCGCGGCGCGGTCCAGATCACGTCGTAAGACTGCCACTCACCGGGCTTCCGAGCCGCGTTCGCCAACGGAATCGCCTGCTTGTAGATGCTGCCGACCATGCCGTTCACGTAGGTTTTGTTGTTGTAGTTGTCCAACACTTGAAGCTCATACCCGGCGTCGCCACCTCCGGTGCTCGCCAGAAATACACCGCTGTTTCCCCGCCCCTGACTCGATCCTTCAATGTCAGCAGGGATGCGGAATTCCAGATGCAACTGGTAATCCTTGAAACGCCGTTTGGTCTCAATATTGCCCCCCTTCTTGTTCACCTTCATGACACCGTCCTGGACCGTCCATTCGGCGGGTTTCTGAGTGCCGGCGACCACCCATTGATCCAGGTCTTTGCCATCAAAAAGTACGACCGCATCCGACGGCGCGCTGTCGGTCGCTGCGTTACCGGGCGTGACGACCGGCGGTTCGGGCTTCCAGAATTCCGTTTCTTCGGCGGTCCATTTTTTTACGCCATTCTGGGCGATCAACAGCGACGTTGAGCCGGCCACCAGAAGGGACAGCACACCAAAGCGAAGTGTTTTGAAGTACAATGATTTCATAATTTTTTTGTTCTACCCGAGGAAATACCTGCGGAAACTTTCCGCGTGGTGGGTTTACCATGAAAAGACCTGAACAGCCATCGAGTTATTCAAAATGAGGCCGTAACTCGCCGCAAACCACGCCATGCTGGCGGCAACCTTGGAATTCTGTCGCCGGCCGTCGAACAGGGCGAAATCGAGTATCGCGGCGCGTTCGCGTTTTCTCCATTCCCGATGAATTGGACGCTTGGCGGTAGATTGCCGCGCAATTCGGTCGCGCACACAACGAGTGGCAGCGAAACGGTGGAGCGTTTCCCGGTCGGACTCCACTCGAAACACGACAAAAGGCTCGCGACGACCGCACCACCATTTCATGCTTTTGCGCCATGAGAATGGTTTGGCTTCTAGGTCTGGCTTTCACGGCGATAACGACCGTCGCTGCCGATTCCCCTCGCGGTTACTATCGCTTCCCGACAATCCACGACGACACCATCATCTTCACGGCGGAAGGTGACCTTTGGCGCGTGGGCACCGAGGGTGGCATGGCGCAGCGATTGACCACACACCCGGGCATGGAATCGCACGCGGCGATATCGCCCGACGGCCTGACCATTGCGTTCAGCGCCGAATACGAGGGACCGACCGAGGTTTACACGATGCCCCTCGCCGGCGGCCTGCCCACCCGTCGGACGTTCCAAAATGCGGCGCCGCGTTTTGTGAGCTGGACGCCCGATGGAAAGATTCTTTTCGCAACGACGATTTACTCGACTCTGCCCGAATGGCAGCTCGTCACGATTGATCCGAAAACCGACGACCAAACCGTGTTGCCTCTGGCGCAAGCGAGTCAGGGCGTGTTCGATAATGATGACAAGCGGCTCTTCTTCACTCGCTTTTCCCAACAGAGCAGCAGCACAAAACGTTACCAAGGC
The DNA here is from genome assembly GCA_016124235.1 of bacterium. Classification (GTDB taxonomy): domain Bacteria; phylum Verrucomicrobiota; class Verrucomicrobiia; order Limisphaerales; family RI-55; genus RI-55. Next base: position 183,451 of record WGOC01000017.1, read on the forward strand.
GGCTGGATCGAACATCTCTGGCGATTCGACGGCGGCAACGAAGAAGCGGTTCCGTTGACTTCAGATTTCAAAGGCACAAGCCGGACGCCGATGTGGTGGCATGACCGAATCTATTTCGTCAGCGACCGCGATGGAGTGATGAATCTCTGGTCGATGAAACCGGACGGAAGCGATTTGAAGCAGCTCACCCATCACGCGGATTTCGATGTCAAAACACCCGCGCTGTCCGATGGAAAAATCGTCTATCAACACGGCGCGGACTTGTGGCTGTTCACCATCGCGAGTGGCACGGACACACCACTCGACATCAGGCTAGCGTCGGACTTCGACCAGGAGCGCGAGCGTTGGGTCAAGAAGCCGTTGGACTTTCTGACCACCGCTCATATCTCGCCCGACGGCGATCGTGTCGCGTTGACGGCGCGTGGTCAGGTTTTTGTCGCACCGATGGAGCAAGGACGGTTCGTGGAAGTGCCGCGCAAGCCGGATGTGCGCTATCGCGACGCCACGTTTCTGCCGGATGGCAAATCACTGGTCGCGCTTTCCGACGAATCGGGCGAACTGGAATTTTGGAAGCTGCCGGCCAATGGCGTCGGCAGTGGTGAAGCCCTCACCACCAACGGCACCATTTTTCGTTATTCCGGCGTGCCGTCGCCTGACGGCAAACAACTTGCATGGGCGGACAATGATCAAAAGCTTTGGCTCTACGAATTGGAATCGCGCAAAACGACTTTGGTCGCCGAATCACCCCGCAGCGATCTTCGTCAGTTTGCGTGGTCGCCGGACAGCGCGTGGCTCGCCTACGTAGATTCAGCGTCGAATCTCGTGCAGCAAATTCACCTTTACTCGGTTTCGAACGCGACGAATTCGGCCGTCACGAGTGATCGCGTGGAGAGTTACGCTCCAGCGTGGTCACCTGACGGCAAGTGGTTGTATTTCTTGAGCGATCGCCAATTGCGTTCGCTGGTGGGCAGTCCATGGGGAGCGCGGCAACCGGAACCGTTCTTCACCGACACCACGAAGATTTATGCCCTGGCTCTAACGAAGGTCGAACGCTGGCCGTTCCAGCCCAACGACGAACTCCAACCCGACAAATCGGACGACAAGAAGAAGGAAAAGTCGGAGGAGAAGAAAGATGACGCCAAGGAAAAGTCTGACAAGGCGGAGGCCGATAAATCACCGAAGGACGAAAAGACCGACAAAAAGGAAAATGAGGATAAAGCCAAAACACCAGCGGTGAAAATTGACCTGGACGGCCTCGCGTCGCGCTTGTTTGAAGTGCCCGTATCCGCCGGCAATTATTCCGATTTGCAAGTGACCGCAAAGCATCTGCTCTACGTGAGTCGCGAACTGGGCTTCGGTGCAAAATCGCAGCTCATGCAGCTCGAAATCACGAACAAAGATCCGAAGCCGAAGACGCTCGTTGAGGATATCCGGGACTACGAAGTGAGTGGCAACGGCAAGAAGCTGCTGGTGCGCAAAGGCGACAAATTCTACGTGATCGCTGCCGACGCGAGCGCGCCCGCCAAATTGGAAGACGACCTCAAACTCGACGACTGGACCTTCTCGATCGTGCCGCGCGAAGAATGGCGGCAGATTTACACCGAGGCGTGGCGCATGTTGCGCGATTTCTTCTACGACCGAGGCATGAACGGCGTGGACTGGCCGGCGATGCGTGAAAAATATCTGCCGCTTGTGAATCGTGTCAGCGATCGTTCGGAGTTAAGCGCCGTGATCTACGATCTGGTGGGCGAACTGTCGGCGTTGCACATTTTTGTCCGGTACGGCGACGAACGCGAAGGCTCGGATCAAATCAAGCTCGCGTCGTTGGGTGCGCGGCTGGTTCGCGATGAAGCTGAAGGCGGCTGGCGCATCGAACACATCTACCGAGCCGACCCCGATTATCCCGATCAGTTCGCGCCGCTTGCCAAACCGACGGTGAACGCGGCCGAGGGCGATGTCATCACGTCGATCAACGGGCGCCGCACTTTGGACACTGCCAGCCCGGAACTTCTATTACGGAATCAAGCCGGCAAACAGGTGTTACTTGACGTGAAACCCAAGGACGGCGGCGATACGCGAAAGACTATCGTCGAGCCCATCACGACCGGTCGCGAAGCCGATTTACGTTACGACGAATGGGAACTCACACGGCGCGAACGTGTCGAACAGTCGGGCGACGGCCAGATCGGTTACGTTCACCTGCGCGCGATGGGCTCGGACAACATCAGCGAATGGGCGCGCGACTTTTTTCCGGTGTTCAATCGGCAGGGGTTGATCATCGACGTGCGTCACAATCGCGGCGGGAACATCGATGCGTGGATTCTTGAAAAGCTGCTGCGCAAGGCGTGGTTCTACTGGCAGCCGCGCGTCGGCGAACCAATCTGGAACATGCACTACGCCTTTCGCGGTCATGTGGTGGTCCTCTGCGACGAGCATACGGCGAGCGACGGCGAAGCGTTCACCGAAGGATTCAAACGGCTGGGTTTGGGCAAGGTAATCGGCACACGCACCTGGGGCGGCGAAATCTGGTTGTCCGCCCGTCGATGGCTCGTGGATCGCGGGATGGCGACCGCGGCGGAAACCGGCGTTTACGGTCCCGAAGGCGAATGGTTGATCGAAGGCCACGGCGTCGATCCGGACATCGTGGTCGACAACCTGCCGCACGCGACCTTCAACGGCAGCGACGCGCAACTCGACGCCGCCATCAGTTATCTGAAGGACATAATCGCAAAAGAGCCAAACCCCGTCCCGGCCGCACCGAAGTATCCAGACAAGTCGTTTAAGCGATGAACGACACCAACGAATGTTGCATGAAACACACCTGAAGATGCTTCACCTCGCCGCGCGTGCCCAAAGAGCTGCCAGTCAAAGCAACGATTCGCAATACGGATCGCGCCGCTGCGTGGTGGAGGTTTCTGGACGAGTGCAGTCACGGAAGTCCAAGTGTGCGAACTCGCACATCCAAAAAAATCTAACAAGACGAAATTCATGAGCGATTACGATTTAAAGCAACTTGAAGGATTCCTCGCAGCAATCGAACCGAATCTACGAGGGTATAAACACTCAACTTTCAGCTACTTTGCTCTGAAGAAAGGCAACGCATTGTATTTGGCTCAGGGCCGGCTGGGCCTTCAAGGAGTCCCCACGCGAAGCGAATCGAGATATTTCGAGTCTCGCATTCTCAAAGTAGGCATTCTGCGACTTAGTGAATTGCATCGATCTATTAAGCAACTGATTGAAGATTTGCTTGCCGGCACATTGCAAACGCCTCACGGCGAATTGCTCTTTTTACCTGAGGAAAACCGCCACTATTCACTTTTCTTTAATCCGTTTCACGCGGAAGGGGTGCCATACCAAAATCGGCACACCTTTCAGTATCGTCAAATGCAACTGCACATTCGCGGCGCCCGGCGTGAGCAAATTGATCCCCTGTCGCTTGCTTGGGAGCTCAAAGCCACTCAGACACCATTCGAAAGCGTGCAAGAGCTATGCTCTGAATTCGGGGTCGGCCAAATGGATGGAGATTCTTCAACCGTGGAAATTACTGCTTTCAGCGTTGCCGCGATAGGCGCTGATAGTTCTGTGACTGGGACAAAAGCTAAATTAGTAATTAACCTCGCAAATGGTTTGGATCGGGCGAGGGCGTCAATCGGTTACCGCCTTATTGAACGCAATACAGTCGTGAGACGAAGTACACTTTCCGGAAATGACATCACGTGGGAGGATTTTCCCGATTTCCAGCGAGGCGAAGCCGAACTACAAGTGACTGCAGGAGCCGTTTTGCACTGTATAGCCAGCCACGACGGTCACGCTCAACATCATTACTGGGTGGCAGACCCAACTAGCGCACTGAACCCATTTCGCGCAGTCCATCATGCGTTCGACAAAAACTTGGAAGTACTGCAGGAGCTTGTGACCAAAGCCCAAGCCAGAGGGGCGAATGCTCGTGATTTGGAAATTTCGGTTGCATGGTTGCTTTGGATGCTCGGCTTTCGTTCAACGCACATCGGCGGAACGAAGAGAACAGAAGAAGCGCCGGATTTAATTGCCGCCACACCTAGTGGAAACCTTGTGGTTATCGAATGCACGACGGGTATCTTGAAGGAAGATAGTAAATTGGCGCATCTATTTGAACGGTCAGAAAAGATTCGACAGAGCTTGGCTGCTTGCGGGAACCAGCACTTGAAAATCCTTCCGGTAATTGTGACGACAAAGACCCGTGACGAAGTAAAATCGGAATTGGATCAAGCTTACAAAAATGGCGCTCTCGTTGCGACCATTGAGGATTTTCCACAGCTAATTAATCGAACACTACTATACCCGAATGCGGAACAACTTTTTGCAGAGGCTGAAGAGACATTACAACGTTTACAAAATCCACCATTTCTACCTGGTCTTGAGGGAGCTAATTGACCAGACGCTTGGCGCTAAATCATACGAAAATGAAGACCAAAGCTATTCTACAGACATTTCAGTTGGTCGCGTCAAAGGTCGATCGGTTGAAAAAGCTCAGGCAATGGACAGCGCTTACCGCATGAAGATGACGGGGCTGCTTCAGATCCCGTTTTTCCGGCGCATAGAGCACCAGCATTTTCATGCGGATGGCGGAGGAAATGGCGCGGCTGGTCAGTCCGTTTACCAGGATATTTTCGTTGAGGTTGCCGCCTGACTTCGGGATGGTGTGAATCACACCGAGTCGCCAAATGCAGATGCCACCATACCCGCACGCATTACCTGGCGACTTGGAAAAACCCACGACAACCTCCATGAGCGACCCAACACTCACTCAAATCAAAGATACCACCGCGAATCCGGCACCGCTCGGCCTGCTTGGTTTCGGCATGACAACCGTGCTGCTGAACCTGCACAACGCCGGCTTTTTCGAGCTCAACGCCATGATTTTGGCAATGGGTATTTGCTACGGCGGCGCCGCGCAAATCATCGCCGGCATCATGGAATGGAAAAAGGCCAACACGTTCGCCGCTACTGCTTTCATTTCGTACGGTTTCTTCTGGCTTTCCTTTGTAACGCTGCTTGTGCTGCCAAAACTGAATTTGTTTCTGGCGGCCAGTGAAACCGCCATGGCCGCCTATCTCGCCATGTGGGGATTGTTCACCGGCGTCATGTTCCTTGGCACATTCCGGCTGAACCGGGCGCTGCAACTGGTCTTTGGCACGTTGACAATTCTTTTCTTCCTGCTGGCGTATGGCGACTACTCCGGGGCGGGCGCCGGGTTCAAACATTTCACCGGTTACGAGGGAATTGTTTGCGGCGCTTTGGCAATTTACACCGGCATGGCACAAGTTCTAAATGAACTCTACGGGAAGACCATCTTGCCGCTCGGTGTGGTCAAGAAGTGAGGTTTCGATTTGACGAAATCTGTTTTCGCTTATCATCCGGCCATCACTCGGGAACTGATCGAACGATTGATTCGCGAAATTCAAATTTCGTTGATTGTGGGTGGAGAGATCAGTCCATACCTTTATCGCACTTTGGGTGGGTCGCCGAATTCTCCTCGTGCAAAGTCGGCTGCCCTTTCAAGTAACCCAGCGATGCCAGGAAACGATCCATTTCGATCACAGTCCTATTGTAAAACTCCCGGTTGCGATAATTGAAAAAGCCGTGTGGTTGCCCCGGGTATAAATGCAGATCGCACCGACGACCATTCGCTTTCATGCGGCGTTGATATTCCTCTGCCGTCTTGACCGGCACCAGTTCGTCCTTGGTGCCGAAAAAGACGACCATCGGCGGCGTGGTTTCGTCGATGTTGTGCATGGGCGAAAAGTCCTGCCAATACTCCTTCACACGATCGTAACCATAGCCAGTCGGGCCATTGTCAAAAACCGGATTGAACAAAACGAGCGCGTTCGGCCGGGAGCTAATCTTGCGGTTCTCATTGGGCTCCTCGAACGCTTTCGTAGTGCCGGTGGCGGCCGCCATTTGTCCGCCCGCCGAACCGCCTCCCGCAGCAATCCTGTTTGGATCGATACCCAGTTCGTCGGCGTGTTCGCGGATCCACCGGACCGCGGATTTACCATCTTTCACGCATTCGCGTGGAACGGTGTTGTCCCGGGACTTCACCCGATATTCGGCGGACATGGCAACCATCCCGCGCGACGCCAGATAATGACAGTGCGGATAAAACTGACTCGGTGAACCTCCATTCCAACCGCCGCCAAAGAAGAAGACAACGGCCGGCCGCCTGTCGGTGTGCTTTTGTCCCGCTGGATTGAAAACATGAAGTTTGAGTTCCGTTTTGCCCACCGTCTTGTAAATGAGCGCTTTGTCGGGAGTGAATCCATCGACATCCACCGCGTAAGCCGCGAGAGCATGAACAAACAAAACGATGATTGGGGTTAAGGCTTTAGTTTGCATCGCGAAATTCTAATTGCATCGAAGATCAGCGCCAGCGACGACAGCCAGCCACACGTGCATTATCTGCGGCTTCCAGTGAAGTTGCGCCCTTCATTGTTTCGCACTCGCGGCGTCCTTCGCCCAAACCGCTCGAATAGCATCTTCATCTCCCGAGCCGGTGGGGACGGCCGGGCTCGGGTTGTTTGCGTGATACCAGCGCGTGTCCGGTGAAACAGCAGTGCGGCCGCCGGGCATTTCCAGCCAGCCGTTGGGATCGGTCTTGCGCACCCAGTCCCACGCGTATTGCAGCCATTGCGCGCGGTATTCCTTCGGCTGATGCGCAAACCACGTGATTTCGTCGTAGCCCCAGACCCAGTTGAAACTCCCCTTCGTGTTCGGCTGACCCGGATGATTGCTGACGCCATAATTGTCGAACTCGACAAAGTACGGGAGGTGTTCGCACGACCAACCGTTCACCGTCATCCCGCCCTTGCTCCGATTGTAGAGACCGTCGGAAAAGCCCAGTTTCAGAATCGCCTCCTGCGGTTTGTCGGGCGTCTCCATGATGCGCAACGGGAACGCGTTGAAGTCGAGCAGCGGATTGCCGTCGTGCAACAAACCGCCGGTCGGTGTGTGACCGTTGAGCAACACCTTGTGGCGTCGCGCGTGCAGGGCGGCGTAGGCGCGGACGCGCTGGAACAGATCCGCCCACAGCGTGTTGCCACGGTCGTTCCGATTCATAATTTCGACCTGGCCAAAGTGAATCCCCTCGCAGCCGATGTCGATGTAGGTGCGCGCCTGGAAGTAAAACCAAAGCCGCGTCTCCAGCTTGCTTTCATCCGGCACCTGCGCGTTGCGTCCCATCGCCCGGCGCTGGCCCTCGGGATAAATCATGTCGTCGAACCGGAAGTTGCGCTTTGCCACCGGTTGATCCATTTCGGTGAAGACCCAGTCGGGGATCGCGATTTCGTTCACTTTGGGCGAGACCGTTTCGAACACGCAGGCTTCGAGAACAATATCGGGATCGGCCGCGTGAACCTGCGGGATGGCGATGCGCGCACGCTCGACGTTGTTCGTGAAGTCGCGCTCCGCATTCCACAAACAAACCGCGCGTCCGACGTATTTCGCGCCGATGCGTGTGAGCATGCGGGTGTCGTCCTCGAGATTGCCGCGACCGTGCAGCATCCCTTCCATGACGATCGATCGTGCGAGATAGTTCTCCAACACCGGACGGGAAATGCTCCCGTCAAACGTATAGCCGCCCGGCCGATCGGTGGAACCGGTTTCGGCAGCGCGAACATTCGGAGCGGCAAGCAGCGACGAGGCGACGAGGCACACGGCCAGCCATCCGGCGCTGCGTGGCATTGGGTTCAAAGTCGGACGGTTCATAAATTTTTTCGAAACAATGGACCCTTCGCCTAACAATTTGCGCATGGTTTCTTCACTTACAATTCCGGCGCGGTCCACGGCGTTTGGCGATCAGCGGTCGCGGCGCGGACACGCTTCACTTCGTCCTCGCTGACTTTGGACGCGCTGTTTCCGAAATGGCTTCGCACATGGGAGAGCACGTCGGCGATTTGTTGATCGTCGAGCGCCGCGAAGGACGGCATCTGCAACCCGGGCGTCGTGACGAACACGTCGCCCTTGACCGTGAGCGGCCCGGACAATCCGTGCAGCACGACCTTGATCAATCTATCGGTGTCGCCCTGGACCCAGTCCGATCCGGCGAGCGGCGGATAGACGCCCGGCAAGCCGTTGCCCTCTGGTTGATGGCAGGCGAGACACGTTGCTTCGAAGATGGCCGCGCCGGGTTCCGGCGCTTTCGGCGACTCGTTCACCAGGTTGCGCAGGTACGCTTCCTGGGCCGGGTCGCCGACGTGCAGATCGCCGGACACGAACGCGTTCTTCCAATGTGGCTCCAAGGCGCGGACACTTTGCCGCAGCGCGTAAACGAGGAACGGGTCCATTGGCCGCTGCAACACTTCCGTGACGACACCGACGGTTTCGGGCTTATGCAAATAACTCCCCGCGACCACCGCGCAAAGCCGCACGCGCGGATTCTCATCCCGAACACCCATTTCGAGATCGGCCAACGGATTCTCCAATCGGTCGCTCCACATGCCGGCGACAAGCTCGCCGTACGCGCGCACGCGAAAATCTTTTGCCGTCAGCAGCTTTTTCAACAGGTCCGGGCGGACGGTTTCGTGCGCTTGAAAAACACCGGTAACTTCGAGCAACAAATGTTCGTAGCCCGGCATCTCCGGCGAGAAATTTTTCAACCATTGATCGGCGGCGGACACGACCTTCGCGGTCGGCTTGTAGAACAACAAACGCTTCGCCTGATAACGCGTCCAACGCTCCGGCGAGCGGAGTTGATCAAGCAATTCGGGAATACTCATCGACGCGAGATCGGGCTGTTTGACGGGGGCTTTGCCCTTGGCGGAAATGCGCCAGATGCGGCCGTGCATTTTGTCGCGACGCGGATCCGCGTAGCTCGCCTGATAGTGGCCGATGATCGGATTGTACCAGTCCGCGAGATAGATCGAACCGTCCGGCCCGACGCTAACGTCGACCGGTCGAAACGAGTGGCTCGACGACGTCATCAGCCGCGGAAGCTGCGTGGTGCGAAACCCGGAACCGGCGTCGTAAAATCGATGCAGCTCGACCACGGAACCGAAGTATCCGCCGATCAACGCGCAGCCCTGGATGTCGTCCGGCAGCGCGCGCGTTCCGATGATGTCCAGCGATGTGGTTTTGGGCGAAGTGTCAAACAGCGGTCCGACCGAATGATATTGCTCGGGCGAATTCGCGTACGATTGGTCAGCGGAAATTCGCGAACTGCTGCCGGCGGGATTCGCGCCACGGACCATGCCCGGGACCGTCCAATAACCCTGGGGTCGGTCGCCGGATTTATGAAACACCTGTCCATAATCATCGAACGCCACACCCCAGCAATTCGCGCCCGCCATGCCGCCGCCGAAGAACCCTTCCAACCGCATTGTGCGCGGCCGCCAACGCCACACGCCCGCGCGGTCCAGCCGCGAAATGCCCCAGGGCGTTTCCACGAGCGACATCGCGTGCAGTCCCTGCGTAAACCACAGGCTTCCGTCCGGTCCGTGCGTGATGGAATTGACCAACTGGTGCGTGTCGCCCACGCCGAAGCCGGAAAAGATCACTTCGCGCGAATCCGCCCGCCCGTCGCCGTCCGCGTCGCGCAGATAAAGCAACTTGTTGAAGTCGCAGACGTAGAGACCGTCGGGTCCCGGTTCGAGTCCTTCGACCATCGTCAGACCTTCGGCGAATCGGTGGGAACGATCCGCGCGCCCGTCGCCGTTCGTGTCTTCCAGCACGAGAATGTAGTCTGACGGTTTTTGGTTTGCGCGGGCCTGCGGATACGACGTTGAACACGCGACATAAAGCCGCCCCCTCTCGTCCCACGAAAATTGCGTCGGATTGACCACGCCGTCCGCCTCGGACGCGAACAAGTTCACTTCGTAGCCGTCCGTCAGCGTGAAGGTGGCCTGCTCCTCCTCGGGGGTGAGCGCGGCTGGCAGCGCTGAATCAGACAAAGGCGCCGAGGCCGTCGCGGTTTCCGGTTCGCTCTTTGACACGGAATCACCCTTGGCGAGGGCGTGAATGCGGGCATCCCATTTTTCGATCAACGGCCGCCGCAGTTCGAACGACTCCTTCAGCGAAGGATGCCCATCGGCACTCTTGCCGAACATCTGCGACACGCGATCGCCGTAAGCGAAGGACCAGTTGGCCGGTCGCCAGCAATCGTACCAGAGCCGGTTCTTTTCCACGATCGCCGCGCGCAACGCTGCCATGTCCACGTGGTTCGACGTGCTCGCGCCGAGCTGATCCGCGATGATTTTCGCGACGACTTCCAAACCTTGTTCCGTCAAGTGAATCCCGTCGTGCGTGAGACGCGGTGCACCCGGATTTCGCTTCGCCAAAGGCGTGTATAAATCGACGTAAATGGCGTTTCGCGCGCGGGCGATTTTACCAACTGCTTCCGCGTATTTGGCGACATCGGAATTGCGCGCGGTCAGGTCCGGCGCGTTCGGGGCCTCGGGTTTTTCAAACGGCATCGGCGAGATCAAAACGAACCGCCGGGTCTGCGTGGCGAACCGGTCGAGCAGGTGATGATACGCGGTTTCAAACGCGGGCAAACGGCCGACGCCGTCGAACGCCTCCATCTGTCCGAACTGCGCGATCACGACTCCCGCGTCCGCCGTTTCCAATTGGTCCTCCCAGTCGCCAAAATTCAGATCGCGCCATTGTTCGTAAACCGTGTCGGCTTCCCAAGCCATCGAACGGAAGCGCGGTTCCGCGTCGGCGAACCCGACGGCGAGCAGCGATTCCAACGCGGCGGAACTTTGTTCGCGCACGAGATTTTCCTGACCAACGAACACCACGACTTCGTTGGTGGTGAGATTGAATCGGCCACCCGCAAACGGCGCTTTCGGCAACTCGGGCTGACCATCCCCGAAGCGGCTCAGTACTTCGCCTTCCGGCGGCACCTCCGAATCAGGCAACACTTCGATTCGAATGTTGCGATACGAAACCTGAGCCTTGTTGTTCCCGTGGATCTGCAGCGCGATGACGCCTTCCTTCTCAATCGCCGGGTCGCGTTCGATCCACGTCGCCGTCTTCTGTCCGTTCAGCGTCAACTCGATCTCCGGCCCGGTCGCGACGATTTCGTAGCGGTTCCAGTCGCCCGGCTTTTCGATCTTCGCAATCAGATTCGTGTCTGCATGCACCAACGTTATTCGCCGCCGGGATTCGTCGTAAAGGCAGCCCGAATAACCGGCGCCCAGATCCGCCTGAAACCCGCTCATCTCGTTCGGTGGATTTGCCAGCCGTTTGCTTCGGAACTGCACACCGCCGTTCACGAAGCCTTCCGTGCCGACGAGCTTGTATTCCAGCGTCAGTCGAAAATTGCGGTAACTTTTGGTTGTGCTGAGGAATTCGTTTTGCGGATTGCCCGCCAATGAACCGCCAACGATCGCGCCGTCCTCGATCCGCCAGACCGAATTGGTGTTGCCCTCCCAACCGTTGAAGGTGCGGCCGTCAAACAGAGGAACCGAATCGGCCGCAAAAAGGGAAACGGTTGCGGCAAGCCCGAAAATTAAGAGTGTCAGGCCGCGCCCAACTGCGAAACGTGTCTTCATGGATTGGGAAACGCTAATCGCCATCGACGCACGTTTCCAGCCGTTTGTCCGAGCCACGCCGCTTTCTCAGCTCGGCTGGGTCGCGCTCGCCAGGTAATGAACGACGGACGTTTCGCGTAATCGTTGCGCCGCTTGTTCGGGCGTCAGGTCCCGTTGGGGTTCGGCGAGCATCTCGTAGCCAACCATGAATTTCTTCACCGTTGCCGATCGGAGCAACGGAGGGAAGAAATGCGCGTGCAGCTGCCAGTAACTGAAATCACCAACGCCGTGCGGCGCACCATGCCAGCCCATCGAGTACGGAAACGACGTCTCAAATAGATTGTCGTACCGCGTGGAAAGACGACGCATCATGTCGGCCAGGGAATTTCGTTCGTTTGGTTCCAAGTCCGGGAGCCGAAGCACGTGACGTTTGGGCAAAAGCAACGTTTCAAACGGCCAGACCGCCCAGTACGGAACGGTCACAAGCCAGTGTTCATTTTCATCAACGATCCGTTCGCCGTGCTGCAATTCCACGAACGCGTAATCCACCAGCAGCGGAACGCCGTTCTCCTCCAAATAGCGGCGCTGGCGACGAACCTCTTTCTGAATCTCATTCGGCAAGGCGTCACTGGCCCAGATTTGGCCGTGCGGATGCGGATTGGAGCACCCCATCACGTCGCCCTTGTTTTCGAAAATCTGCACCCACAGATAGTCGCTTCCCAATTCGATCAACTGATCCGACCAGGTATCGATCACCAGCCGGATCGCCGCCGGTTCCATGCGTGAAAGGGTGAGATCATGACGCGGTGAAAAACAGATGACCCGGCTCGTTCCACGAACGGGATCGGCCCGAAGCAACGGATGACTTGAGCCGGCACCATTCTCGGCCGCCTCGGGCAACAGCGCCGCAAAGTCATTCGTGAACACGTAGGTGCCCGTGTAATCCGGATTGCGTTCTCCGTTCGCCCGGATGTTGCCGGCACACAGGTAGCAATTCGGATCGTGAGGCGGCCGTTCGTCTGCGGCGACGCTTTCACGTTTCCCTTGCCACGGTCGCTTGGTGCGATGCGGTGAAACCAAAACCCAGTCGCCGGTCAGCGCATTCAGGCGACGATGCGGATGCTCGGAAAGTGAGGAAGCCATCGAAGGAAAAACTGTTTGCTAAAATCGAGACTTGCTCGGCTCGATGCGCAGGAAATCGAATTTACCGGTCGCATCCGCCGCTCCGCCGGCCGTCAGTCCGATGCGGATGCTGCGGTCCCATGGCGGAAGATAGCCGCCATCCGCCTGGTCGCCCACCGGTTGCCAATCCTTGCCGTCGCGACTGACGGAGAACAGGAAGCGATTTCCATTTGCGACGCGGATCTGGAGATACACCTTGGCCCAATCCACCTTGGGCAATTCGGCCAGCGTCTTTTGTTCGTCGCGCTGGCGCTGCCAGACGATGGCCTTGCTTTCAGTGATGCCGACGCCGATCGCATTGCCCGGATCACCGATGGCCGCGAGTCCGACCGTGACGCCAGGCCGGAGGTCGCGAACCGTGACTAAAGTCGTCGCGGTGTAGTCGCCGCTGGTGGTGGAACGTGCGACGATCGCTCCCGCTGTGTCGGTGGCGCGTTCAGGTTGCGGCGTCAACTCCAACACGCCACCTTTCAACGCGATGATCGGCATGTTGTTTTGTGGCCATTGCCAGCCGGGCCGCAGATCGCCGCTGGCGAAGTCGTCATCAAAACTCAGTTCCGCGTGCTTTTGTTTCGCTCCGAACGGCGATGGCGCGGTGATCGCCGGACCGTTTCCGTCGTTGATCGTTGGCCAGTCGTCGGCACCAAATTTGACTTCCTCGAGCCACATTTCGCGGCCGGTGAAGGTGAACGTTTTGGCATCGTAAGCGTGGTGCAAAAGCCAGTAACGGCCCTGCGGGTCGGTCACGATGCTGCCGTGTCCCGGACACTTAACTTGTTCGGTGCCGGTCATGATCGGGTTGGCGGGGTTCTTTTCCCACGGACCTAGCAACGCCTTGCTGCGGGCAACGCCCATCGCGTAAGTGCAACCGCGACCACAGCAACCATTCCCCGAGTAAAAGAGATAAAAGTAGTCGCCACGCTTCAAAATGAACGGGCCCTCGACCAACCCGCCTTCCCACGGTTCGTCGTTGCGGATCAATTCGTGTTTTTCGCCGATCAACTTGGTCCCGGTTTCGTCGAGTTGCTGCGCCCAGATCGGCGTGGGTTGCCGGCGGCTGTTGCCGTCTTCCTTCCAGACCAGCCAACGCTCGCCCGTTTCATCGGTGACTGGGTCGGCATCTATGGAGCCATCGTCCTGCGCGACCAGCGGACCATGATCGGTGTAGGGGCCTTCCGGTCGATCGGCGGTGGCGACCGCGACGGCGAGGGGTCCGTCCTTTTTGCGGGCGGTGTAATAGACAAAGTAATGGCCGTTCCAGAAGGAGATTTCCGGCGCCCAAAAATTACCTGCCGCCCAAGAGGGTCGCTGCTTGAGCACCGGGCCAACGATCTCCCAGTTCACGAGGTCGGTGGAATGCAGCAAAGGAAACTGCGGCCCCCATTCGGACGATGTGGCGGTTGCGTAATAGTCGTCACCCACGCGAATCACCGATGGATCGGGATAATCCCCGGCCATCACGGGATTGGTGTAGGTGACGTCGGCGGCCGATGCTAGTTGACTTCGCATGACCGTCATCACAATTCCGATAACGACAATAAACATTCGCCTCATAACATCTTTACCAAAACCAAAGATACATCGTCCGGAAGAGCGCCCGAAGGATAACGTACCAACGCCATTAGGAGATCAAGCGCCACGCCTGCCTCATTAGTCCTCACAATATCTGCGATCTTCCCACGACTGGCGTACTTGAACAACCCATCGCTGGCAACCAACAGTCTTCCAGTAAGTCCAGTTCGTTCGAAACCGACGGGATTCGTCGCGCCACTTCCAAGGAGCGGTTTCCGAACTTGTCCAGATGAAAGATCGTCAATTCCTTCATCTGAAATCAACCATGCACCAGAATCGCCAACACTTGCTCCAACCAATTTTGAGGCGCTGATGCGAATTGCGATTATCGTTGTTTCACCAGTGCCACGGTTGTCAGACAGATCTTTATCCAGTCGAGAAAGCATTTCGACAAACGAATCAGAGTTGAATCCAACCGTTCGCAACTGAGCGCGGGCAGCGTTCGCGGCAACATCCGCCGCATCGGCACCGCCCGACATTCCACCAGCACCGTCAGCTAACACAACCATGACATCAGATTCATCACGATCGATCGCCACTCTGTCTTCAAGAATGTCCCCAGCTGATTCAATTCGATGGACAACTTCAAACATGGAATTCGGGCAATTCGTTCAATACTTCCGATTCGGCAGCTCCGCCGCCGCATTGCTCACGTCAAACACGCGGTCGTGCACGATCGTCTTCTTCGGCAGCGTCTCGCCCTTAACCGCCTTTTCCACGGCATCGAAGGCCATCGGCCCGAGCAACGGGTTGCACTCGACCGTGCAGTTCATGTTGCCGGCGACCAAGGCTTTAAAGGCGTCCTGCACGCCGTCCACCGAAACCACGATCACGTCTGTGCCGGGTTTCTTGCCGGCTTCTTCCAATGCCTGAATTGCGCCGAGCGCCATGTCGTCGTTGTGCGAGTAAACGGCCGTGACCTCGGGATGCACCTTGAGCAGCGCCTCCATCACTTGTTTGCCACCGCTGCGGCGGAAGTCACCGCTCTGTGACGCCACAATTTTCATATCCGGATGATCCTTGATGCCTTCCTCGAAACCTTTCTTGCGATCGATCGCCGGGGCCGCGCCGGGAGTGCCCTGCAATTCAATGATCGTTGCTTTGCCGTCGGTTTTCTTGATCAACCAATCCGCTGCCATCTTACCCTCGGCGACGAAGTCTGACGCGATCAGCGTGGCGTAGAGCGAATCGTCGTCGACCTTGATGCCGCGATCGACGAGGACGACCGGAATCTTCGCCTGTTTGGCTTCCTTGAGCACCGGCTCCCAAC
Source organism: bacterium (assembly GCA_016124235.1). Taxonomy (GTDB): domain Bacteria; phylum Verrucomicrobiota; class Verrucomicrobiia; order Limisphaerales; family RI-55; genus RI-55. The sequence goes on from WGOC01000017.1 coordinate 198,982, forward strand.
CGGTCTCGACGATCGGCGCGAGGATGATCGCGTCCACGCCCTGGGCGATGAAACTGCGGATGGCCTTGATCTCGTTCTCCTGTTTGCTCTGCGCGTCCGAGAATTTGAGATTCACGCCGCGCTTCGCGGCTTCGGCCTTGATGGATTCGGTCTCGGCCGTCCGCCACGCGCCTTCGGCTCCGACCTGGGCGAACCCAACGGTCAAGGCTTTCGCGGACGGTTTGCTTTCACCACCGGCGGAGGACGAAGACGAATCATTGGACGGACCGCAACCCGTCAAAACGAGAGCGGTGAGACATGCAGCCAGGCCGAGCAGCCCACGGCGGTTGAACGGAGTGAATGATTTCATAAATGGGTCAAAGTTGATGAACGGAAGGAAACCACGAATCAACACGAATGCACACGAATAATCCCACCGTGACGCAAATCCGCCAGACTGGTGGGGCGAGCTCTCCGAGCCCGCCTTCAAACGAGTTTGAGAGAGTCGATTCCCAAGGCGCGCACGGAGTGCCCACCCCACCTCACTCGGCTCTCCGCCACGTCGCGATTCAAGGACACGATCGCCATCCTTCCATTCATGTCGATAGGTGTTCATTCGTGGTTCAATCAGTTGCTCACGTCGTGCTCCGTGCGGTCGCGCGGCTGGTGATCGCTTTCTGCAAGAGGATGAACAATAGCAGCAACAAACCGATCGCGATGCGTAACCACCAGGAATTCAGCCGACCGTCAAACACAAGTGCGGACTGAATTGTCCCGAAGATCAGCACCCCCAGCAATGTGCCTTCGACCGAGCCCACGCCACCGGTGAGCAGCGTCCCGCCGATCACCACCGCCGCAATGGCATCGAGCTCGAGACCCGAACCCATCGCCGGATTGCCGGACCCGGTGTAAAATGTCGCAACGATTCCCGCGAGCGCGGAACAAAAGCCATTGACGGCGTACACCGCAATTTGCGTTCGTCCGACCGGCAGTCCCATCAACCGGGCGGAATCGGGATTGCCTCCTAGCGCAAATGTGTTTCGTCCATAGGTGGTAAAGTGCGCGACGAAAACGGCCACGACAAACGCGGCCAAGAAGATCAACGCGGTCGCCGGCAGAGCCGCCCGGCCACCGATCGGCAATCGCACGTTCAACACGGCGTCGTAAAACGGGTTGTTGATCCCGACCGATTCGGCATTCACGACGAACGCCATTCCGCGGGCGAAGAACATGCCGCCTAATGTCACCAGAAACGCAGGCAATTCGAATCGTTGAATCAAGAAACCCTGCCCGAGTCCGAAGAGCGTTCCGGCGGCTAGCGCCACAAGCATCGCCGGCACCGGATGCCAGTGGTGACCGGTGATCAGCGTCGCCACCAGCACCGTGGTAAACGCGATCGCCGATCCAATACTGAGATCAATTCCACCGGACAAGATGACAAACGTCATCCCGACGGATGCGATGCCCAGCACGGCGTTGTCGGCAAAAAGGTTGGCAATCACACGCAACGAAAAGAACCCGTCGTAAAGTACGGATGCCGTCCCAAACAAAACGACGAGCACCACGGCTGTCGCCAGCAACGGGATGTTGATGCGTCGGGCAAAACGGTTCATGTCGTCGCCCTCCGGGGAAGCAGTCCGCGCAACGCGTCGCGGAATTTCGCCGATTGCAACAGGCACGCCGCGACGATCACGATCGCCTTTGGCACCGGAGCAATCGCGGGAGGCATTCCGAGATTGTACATCGTCGTGGTCAAGGTCTGGATCAACAACGCGCCAATCATCGAACCAACCAACGTGAAACGTCCACCCGTCAACGCCGTGCCGCCGACAACCACCGCAAAGATCGCGTCAAGTTCCATCATCTCGCCGACACGGTTTGCGTCCGCCGCCTTGATGTTCGACGACGCGATCAAACCGGCGATCCCGGCGCAGACTCCGGAGAACGCGTAAACGAGCACCTTGATCCGGGCCGTCGGCACGCCGCAAAACCGGCTGGCGGTTTCGTTGTCACCCGTTGCTTCGAGAAACAGTCCGACCGCCGTTCGCCGCGTGATCCACAACGTGGCCACCAGCGTGACCAGCACGATCGTGGTAGTAAACGGCAGTCCGAACAAATGGCCGTTGCCAACATAAACGTAAGAGGCCCGTTCAAACGTGATCACCTGCCCTCCGGTCAGGAGCATCGCAATTCCGCGCCCCGTCACCATGAGGATCAACGTCGCGATGATCGGTTGAATCCGAAGCGCGGTGACCATCAAGCCGTTGAAGGCGCCGAAAAGTCCGCACAAAGCCAGGCACGCGGGCACAACGATCCCAAACGGCAATGACGTCTTCGTGACCAGCAACGCTCCAGTTGCCGCCGCAACCGCCATGAGCGAGCCGACGGACAAATCCACGCCGCCGGAAGCAATCACGAGTGTCATTCCCAGCGAAAGCAACATGACCTTCGATCCCTGATTCAGGATGTCCACAAGCGTGCCGTAAAGATGGCCGTCCTTGATTTCGAAATGAAAGAACGACGGAGCGAAGATCAGGTTGAACAACAGCAGTGCCGCGAGGCTGAGGACCGGCCAGAGCAATCGCCCGCCACCAAACCACCCACGGATCTTCTTCTCGGAATCACTCATGCGGCTGGGCGATGAGGTTCATGATCCGGTGTTCGTCGAAATCGCCTTCCAGTTCGCCGACCTTGCGACGATCACGCAGCACGACCACGCGCTGGCTCACGCGAACGACTTCATCCAGTTCCGACGAAATGAAGAGCACGGCCATGCCGCGTTCCCGGAGGGATTCGACGAGTTTTTCGATTTCCGCCTTGGCGCCAACGTCGATGCCACGCGTTGGTTCGTCGAGGATGATCAACTTCGGTTGCATAGCCAGCCAGCGGGCAAGCAAAACCTTTTGCTGGTTGCCACCGGAGAGATTGCGGATCGGCGTTTCCGTGTCGGCGGTCTTGATGTTCAACGCGCGAATGTAGTGGTCGGCAATCCGCAATTGCTCGGGCAAAGGGAGCTGACGAAGCGCACCGCGACTCGCCTGCATGGCCAAAATCAGGTTTTCTCGAACGCTCAGGTTGGGCGCGATGCCCTCAGTCTTGCGATCCTCGGAGCAAAACGCCAGACCACGGGAAATGGCCTCGCGCGGTGAGCGCAGCGGAACCGGTTTGCCTTCGACGGAAACGTGGCCGGAATCCCGCGAATCGATGCCGAACAAAAGCCGCGCTGTTTCCGTGCGACCCGATCCAAGCAGCCCGGCAAGGCCGAGGACTTCACCGGCGTTGATCTGAAGATCGAGCGGTTCGACACCCATTTTGCGACCGATTGACTTGGCGGATAGGAAGGGAGTCTTTTTCGAGATTGTGGTGGGAGCCTCGGAGTCTCCTATCGCACTCGCGGATTCGAAGGTGGGGCGCGTCTCTCCGAGACCGCCTTTTGGGTGTCCCTCGGAGGCGGGCAGCGGAGTGCCCGCCCCACCTACCGACGAAGGCAGCTCACCACTTTCCTTGCCCAGCATTTTGGCGATCAACTCGAGCTTCGGGAGTTTCGCCGTTTCGAATTCACCGACCAAACCGCCGTTGCGCAATACCGTGATGCGATCGGTCACGGCATACACCTGATCGAGAAAATGGGTCACGAACGCGATCGCCAGTCCATCATCACGCAGCCGCCGCATCACGGCAAACAACGCTTCGCATTCCTGTTCATCGAGGCTCGATGTAGGCTCGTCGAGAATCAGCAGTTTTGCCTGAACGTCCAACGCGCGGGCAATCGCAATCATCTGCTGAATGGCGATCGAGCAGGATCGCAGTTCCCGTGAAACCTCGAGTTCGAGACCGAGCCGTTCGAGCGCGCGCGCCGCGTGGCGTCGCATGGCCCGCCACTGAATGATCCCAAACTTCTTTGGCTGGCGACCGAGCAGGATGTTCTCGGCAACCGACAATGTCGGAATAAGATTCACCTCCTGGTAAACCGTGCTGATCCCCGCCGCCTCGGCCTCGCTCGGCGAGTTTGGCGAGATTTGCCGACCGTCAAATTCAATCGTGCCGACATCGCGTGCATAAACTCCGGTGAGTATTTTGATCAACGTCGATTTTCCCGCGCCGTTCTCGCCCATCAGCGCATGGATTTCGCCGGCTCGCAGTGTGAGGTCCACTTTGTCCAGCGCCTTGACGCCGGGAAATGTTTTCCCGATGCCCCGCGCCAGCAACAATTCGTCAGTCCGATCACTCATGACTTGGGCGGCAATAGCGGCAATTCAAGTGGAGTGGCGCCGGCGGCGGGTCGCGAAACGAACATCGTTGGAACGATGCCCGTTTCACCTTGATAACGACCTCCCAAAGTGGCGGCAACTGCTTCCGCACGACGAGCATCCACGACCGCGATGCAACAACCGCCGAACCCACCGCCAGTCATGCGACAACCGAACACGCCGCCGTCCAAACCAATTTCGCCCGCGATTCTGACCACCAGATCCAACTCCGAGCAACTGACCTCAAAATCGTCGCGCAACGAATCATGGCTGGCGTACATCAACTCGCCGACTCCGTGCCAGTCACCGCCCTGCACGAGATCGGCCGCCCTTCGCGTTCGTGCAATTTCACCGATCACGTGACGCGCACGTTTCTTGATCGCTTCCGGCCAGTCGCCGGATTTTTCGTCGAGTTGAGTTGGCGTGGCATTACGCAAACTAGCGATGCCCAAAAGTTGCGCGGCTTCCTCGCATTGCGCGCGGCGCAAGGGATATTCACTGCTGCCGAGATTGTGGCGAATGTTGGTGTTGATGACGAGAAAGGTCACCGAGTGATCGTGGAGTGGAACCGGTGTCACCTCATGCGATCGGCAGTCGATCAGCAACAGATTGTTTTCCCGCCCGAACACCGACGCAAACTGATCCATGATACCGCACGGCACGCCAGCGAAGTCGTGTTCCGCTCGCTGACACAACAACGCCTTTTCGACCTGGGGTGTTTGCCGTTGATTGGCGAGGTCCAGGATCGTGGCGGTCGCCACTTCCAGAGCGGCACTACTGCTCAAACCGCCTCCGATGGGCAAATCTGTGTCGATCAGAAGTTGCAGACCGCGCAGGGTTTCGCCGCGTTCGCGGTAACCGTGAATGACGCCCCGTAGATAATTGGACCACGCCGGCTGACCGCGCTCGATCGTGCGCTCCAACGGCACGGCCGCATCTTCGCAATTCACTTCGCTGAAGATTTTGATCACCGGTTCAGTAATCGGGCTCGCGGCCATGATCACATGCCGATCGATCGCCATCGGCATGACCAGGCCGTCGCAATAATCGACGTGCTCACCGATCACATTGATGCGGCCGGGCGCGCATGCCAGCCAGCTCGGCGCGCAACGGAAACGGCGTGCGAACGCTTCGGCCGCGTCGCGTACCTTGACCGCCAGTGATCGGGCCGCAAGCAAAGCTGGTGCTCCGACCGAGCCAGTAGACGAGGTTTGCATGGATGACTGCGTGGCTATGAGAAACTACGCTACCGGATGCCGACCGCGAGGCAACGAGGATTCCGGTCGAACTTTGGAGAAATTCAGTCCATCATTTTGGTCGTTCCAATTTCAATGAAACGCGCCGATCGAAAACAACCAAGACAACCCCACGTGGCGCTCCTGGTGGAGACTTCTCTCGCTTCCGGCCGGGACATTTTGCGTGGCATCGCCCGCTACGTGCGGGACCACACGCCCTGGTCGCTTTACCACGAGCCGCGCAGCCTAGAGGACGCCCTGCCCCCTTGGTTTCAGGACTGGGACGGCGATGGCATCATTGCGCGCGTGCAGACGCCGGCCATGGCACGGTCGATTGCCAAAACCGGAATTCCCACCGTCGACGTACTGGGTGTGGTGCCGGATTGCAAGTTTCCGCTCGTGCATGTGGATGACCGGGAGATTGCCCGTCGCGCGGCCGAGCATCTTGTTGAGCGCGGCTTTCGCCACTTCGCTTTCTTCGGAATCGATCGAGAAAACTGGTCAACCGCTCGAGGCGACGCTTTCCGAGAATTTCTGGCCGATCAGGGGTTTGATACCGCGACATTTCAAGTGCCTCGCCACGAGCCCGCCGGCGAATCGTGGGAAACCCAACAGGACACCCTGGCCAGCTGGATTGGCACCCTGGCCAAGCCGGTCGGCGTGATGGTTTGCAGCGATCAACGGGGCCTCCAATTTCTCGACGCCTGTCGGCGCGCCGGCGTCACGGTACCCGACGAGGTCGCCGTCATCGGCGTCGACAACGACGAACCCTTGTGTGACGTCAGCAACCCGCCTTTGACAAGCATCTGGCCCGGCCACGTGCAGGTTGGTTATCAAGCGGCGGCATTGCTCCAGGAACTCATGCGCGGCCGATCAGCTCCGAAGAAGTCCATTCTGGTACCGCCTCGGGAAATCATCACCCGACGATCAACCGAAGTACTCGCTGTCGATGATCGTGCTGTCGCCGCCGCTTTGCGAATTGTGCGCGAACACGCCTGCGACCGGATTCGCGTCGACGACATTGCCACTCAGGTTGGCGTTTCGCGAAGCGTGCTCCAAAGACGTTTTCGAACGGTGCTAGGACGTACGCTCCACGAAGAACTGGTCAATCAACGAATCAAGCGCGCGCAGCAGTTATTGATCGATTCCGATCTGCCGCTGCTCGATGTCGCCGAGCGGGCCGGATTTGAACATCAGGAATACATGGGCGCGGTTTTCAAATCCCGAATGGGCATCACGCCGGCCCAATTCCGGAAGAACGGTCGCGGCTGAGTAATCAGTTAGTACCTGGTTTGTAGAGATGAAAGCGAGCAACGGAGCGGCCTACGATCGACTTTCGACATAGGATTGGTAGTTGGGCTGCCAGCACCATTCGCGGACACGTCTCTGCAATTCATCATCGCTGAGATCCTTGCCGACGCCTTGTTCGCGGGCCGCCCGTGCCACGCGGAAGGCCACGTGCAGACTGACCTCCCGCAAGTTCGCGACACTGGGAAACAACGCCTTTTCCGCGGCGTGCTTTTCGTAAGTCAGTTCGGCCAGCGCATCGGCCGCCGCGAGGAAAAGCGCATCCACCACGCGACGAGCTTCGCTGATCAACAAACCGAGACCGATGCCCGGAAAGACAAAGACGTTGTTGCACTGACCGATCACATAACGATGCCCGTTAAACTCCACTGGTTCGAAGGGCGAACCGGTGGCAACCAACGCCTGCCCATTGGAATGAATAATCGCTTCAGAAGGTGTGCACTCCGTGTTGCTGGTTGGATTGCTGAGCGGAAAGATCATGGGTCGCGGACAGCCGGCGGCCATATGCTGAATCACTTCCGGGGTGAACACGCCGGGTTGGCCGGAGGTGCCAATCAGAATCGTCGGGTGCCAGGCTTTCACGGCGTCAAGCAGGGTCATCGACGCACTGTTTGCCATGCCCATCGCTTGCGCGTCTTCTTCACTGAGTGCGAACGCTGCCTTGTGCGGATCTTCGTTGGCGCGGCCCGCGCGGAGAACACCACTCGAATCGAGAAAGACGAACTGACGGCGGATGGCCTCGTCCGGGACGCCGTCGTGTTCAAGCGCCGCGCGGATGAGCCGGCCAATCCCGACGCCAGCACCGCCCGAACCGACAAACAACATGCGCTGGTCGCGCAAAGATTTTCCCGTGTGCCGGAGGCCGGTCAAGATTCCCGCAAGGGTCACGGCCGCGGTGCCCTGAATATCGTCGTTGAAGCTGGGCAACACATCGACGTAACGCTCGAGCAGGCGGAATGCGTTTCCCTTTTTAAAATCTTCCCACTGTAAAACCGCGCGCGGAAACACCGTCTTGACCGCCTGCACAAATTCTTTCACGAACGAGTCGTATTCCGGTCCCCGCAATCGTCGGGCGCGATGGCCGAGATAGAACGGATCCTCCAACAGCGCGGCGTTGTCCGTGCCGACATCCAGGCTGACCGGCAGGCAATGCGACGGATGAATCCCCGCGCCGGCCGTGTAGAGAATCAGCTTGCCCACCGGGATCGCCATGCCACCCACACCCTGGTCACCGAGCCCGAGGATTCGTTCATTGTCGGTAACCACGATGAGGCGAATATCGCGGTCAGACAGATTCTCCAGGCGGCGGGCGATTTGCCCGCGATCCGCCGGCGAAATAAACAACCCATGTGGCCGGCGGAAAATGTGACTGAAGCGCTGGCAGGCGAGCCCGACCGTGGGCGTGTAAATAATCGGCGCCAGCTTCTCGAGATGATCGAGCAACACGCGGTGGAAAAGTGTTTCGTTGCGATTCAACAACGCAATCAGGCCGACGTATTGTTCCAGCGGATCGGGCTTCGCGTTGAGGTGCTCCATTTCCACGGCCACTTGTTGATCGATGCTGAACACGGCGGGCGGCAGCAACCCTTCCACGCCAAAAGCCGTACGTTCCTCAAGTGTGAAAGCGGAATCCTTGTTGTATCTCGGGTTTTCCAGCAACGCGGCGCCAGTGGGAATTGGTTTCTTCATTTTAGCGGCAATGTTTGGCCAGTCGGCTGGCCCATCCATATTCTTCGGTTCCGGCGATTCACGACGAGTATGCTAACGCAACGAACCTTCGCCTGCGATTCGCTCCATTATTCAGGGTCATGAAAATTACCCTCGTCGGAGATAGGAATACCGATTCAGCCAAAACTTGCCCACCGCTATTTGGCGATGGTCAACCCAACTCTGCTCCAATGGACGATTTGCCAGCGAAAGGCGAAGGAACGTTCTCAATAGGTTCGCCGCTTTTTGATCATTGAATCTCCTGCGCGCAGCGAAAAGCAGTCGGGAAACGCGGCCAATTTTCAGCTGGCTCTATCACAAAGATGCGGTCGGGAATATTTTTGAGTTTTCCCGTTAATCTGGCGGTGGTCTACTCCCGTGCTTTCCGAACCCGAGCATATCGGTCGTCAAATGAAATTGTCTTACCTATCCGCCATCGTTCTGGTCGCCGTCGCCATTCCCTCGTCAAACGCCTTCGCCAAGGATGCTGAACCACTCCAACCAACCAACCTCGCGACGCGCAGGATTGCCGCGCTTGATGCCGGCGAACTAACGCCCAAAGCTTCGATTTTGAACGCCGCAAAATCGGTCAAGTTGCCCCGCGGTTTCAAATACGAACCGCTCGTGGTCGGCGACATTCCGGAACCGCTTGATCTGGAATTTTGTCCCGATGGCCGACTGTGGTTTACGGGTCGGCGGGGCCAAATTTGGGCTTATGATTTCCAAACGGAGAAGCACGAACTGGTGACCCAAGTGACCGTGGGCTGGCAACCGCCACCCGACAACGCAACCAATGAACGCGGGCTCCATGGCATCGAGTTCGACCCGGACTATCTAAAGAATGGTTACATCTACGTGCATTACGCGCCGCCTCCAGTCGACGGGCATTATACGAACCGCGTTTCACGCTTTACGGTGGACCACCCGCAGCGCGCGACCGGTTTGAAACCTGGCAGCGAAAAGGTGTATCTGGAGATCCCATCGCCTCGCGGTTTTCACCAGGGCGGCGCCATCGAATACAATCCCAGGGACGGCAAATTGTACATCAGTGCCGGCGACAACAACATCTCGGGTGAGACAAAAGATTTTTGGAATGATCCCAATAACCCGCCGCAGCGCCTCGACAGTTTGCTCGGCAAAATTCTGCGATTGAACCTCGACGGCTCGATTCCGGCCGATGACCCCTTTGCGAACAAGTCCGGTGCTCGCGGCGAAATTTACACCTACGGCCATCGCAATCCGTACAGCATGAACTTCGATCCCGAGACGGGCACCGTTTATGTGGGTGAAGTGGGTTACGATCTCAAGGATTCCTACGAAGAGGTGAACAAACTCCAGTCAGGGGGCAATTACGGCTGGCCCCGGTTGAACGGCCCGCACAAACCAATCTTCCCGGAACCGGCGAATCCTTATCCGATTGGTGAAACGATCGATCCATTCATCACCTATGATCACTCGGGCGGTGGTGCCAATGCCACCAGCGGCCCGGTTTATCGTGTGATGAAAACCGGCACACCGTTTCCCGAAGCGTATCGCGGCGGCATGTTTTACGCCGACTTTTCGCGCAAATGGATCCGCTTCGCTCAAATCGATCCGTCCACACAACAGGTCGCACGCACCCGGAGCTTCGCGTTCGGATTGACGACCGGCGTTTTGTCGATGCACGAGGGACCGGACGGCGGTCTTTACTTTGTCGAGTACGGTGGATGGTTTACGCCGTCTCCCAAGGACAAGCTGGCGAGAATCGTGTACGCGCCGGATGAAGTGGCGGAGAAATAGTTAACACTGGCTGGTCAACAGTACGGCATTTGCCTGTCAGCGATGTTTCGCAAAGACCTCATCCCCTTGCTGAGCGGAAATCCGCTGACGATTCGAGAGATCGCCCAGCGGTTGCGTACCAAACCAAGCGAAGCGGAAGACGATCTGGTCCACCTCGCCAAATCGTTGGTGCACGGTGAATGGCATTTGAGCGTAACACCAGCTGCCTGTCGGAAATGCGGTTTTGAGTTTGGAACGGACAAACTGCACAAGCCATCAAAGTGCCCGAAATGTCACGCGACCTGGTTGAGCGAACCAGTGATTGAAATCGTGCCGCGCGGCTGATCCAGAACGAACCACGTTTTGTGACCCGTGATTCAAGGACCTGGCTTCGGCCGATCCGAAGTGAAGCTACTGAGAGAACCGGGAGTTCCGGAGAGATTAAAGATGCTTCGGTTCCGTTGACGTAAAACGACAGACAATCGGTCTACGAATTGCCGACCAACTTGTCCAAGGCATCCCGGTGCGTTCGGCTCATCGTGAGCCGCGTGCCGTCCTTGAGGATCACCGCCTGGTCACCGTGAAAGAGCGGTTGCAGCTCACGCACCGTGCGCGGATGCACGATCACCGACCGGCTGATCCGAACGAAGCCGGCACCGGAGAGTCGTTGCTCGATGGAGCTCATCGTTTCGCGCATCAAATGCTCCACTTTGCCGACGTGTAACTTCACGTAGTTGTCGGCCGCCTCCACCCAATCGATGTCGGCGGTGTTCACAAACAAAATGCGCCCGCTCGACTTCACGGCGATGCGATCCGGAGCAGTCGCCGGTGCGGGACGTTTCATACCGGCGAGCAGAGCGGAAATCTGATCCTGTAAATGCGTCTGTTCATTGGGAGCGGCGAGCAACTGGCGCGCGCGATCCAATGCCTTTTGAAGGCGTTCGCGATCGAAGGGTTTCAGCAGATAGTCCAGCGCGTGAACTTCAAATGCCTTCAACGCGAATTGATCGTGCGCGGTCACAAAAACAACGGCGGGCCGCGCGTCGGCCGGTAATTCGGCCAGTACGCCGAAACCATCCAGTTCCGGCATCTGCACATCGAGGAATACGAGATCGGGACTGGTCTCCGCGATGCGGTCAAGCGCAGTGCGTCCATCGCCGGCTTCCCCGACGACCTCAATGTCGGCCTCCTTGGCGAGCAGGCTTTTCATCTTCCCGCGCGCCAGCGGTTCATCATCGACGATCAATACACGCAAAGGCATGGCGCAAGTGTTAGCCGGTTGACGGGTTCACTGCAATGCTGCGACACGGCAACGTGATGGCCGCGCGAAACCCACCGCCGTCCGCCGACCCCAAATTGAATGTCTGCCCGTCGCCATAAAGCTGGCGAAGGCGATTCCGGGTATTGGTCAGCCCAACCCCTTCCTTCCACTCGCCGGCGGGAGCGCCGTTGCCGGTATCGCGCACTTCCAAAAGCAAATCGTCGCGCTCGCGTCGGGAACTGATGGTCACTCGCCCGGCCCGCGCATGGGGCTCAATCCCGTGCTGGATCGCATTTTCCACGAGCGGTTGCAGCACGAGATTGGGTACGAGCAGGTCCGTCGTGTCGGGCGCGATGTTCAATTCAATCTTTAAACGATCGCCGAAGCGAGTTTCCTCAATTTCCAGATAACGCTTCAGAAAATCAATTTCCTCCTGCAGCGGCACTTCCTGTTGCTCGGTCGATTCGAGCGCGTGGCGAAGCAACTCGCTCAACCGCGTGATCATGCGATCGGCCGCGTCGACATCCTGATGCATCAACGCCGAGATGGCGTGCAGCGTGTTGAACAGAAAATGCGGATTGAGTTGCATCTGAAGCGCCTGTAACCGGGCCTCCACCAGACGCTTTTCCAGTTCGGCCGTCCGCGTCACACGTTCCTGAAATTTACGGTAAAATTCCAGCGCGTGTGCGACGCTGAGGATCACCCAGTAGATCAACAAGTTGAAATGCCAGGTCTTGCCCAACAGCACTTTGAACGCTTCAACGTAGGTGGTCCCCAATCCCGCCACGCCCGGTTGCCACAACGCGACGAAACTCCGCAAGGCGACGAACAAGATCGAGAACACGATACTCGTCATGAAGTGGATCGCAAAACGCGCTCCCCAGTCGGGTCCGTCGAGTCCAAAGCGCCGCGCCTGGCGAAGGGGAATGAACGACAGCAGCGCGAAGACATACCAGTCGGCAAGCGAATGACTGAGCGCCAGCTTCCAGGAAATTGCCGAACCCGTCTGCGAACTGCTGATGAACAACTGTCCGGCAAACGAAAGACCAATGAGCGTCCACAACCCGAAGATCAGGATGAAGGCAATCCAGCGTTTTGAAAGGGCGGTTGGCGCGGCCATGAACGGATCGGACGCAAGCTAACCAGACGGCCTGACGGGCGTCCAGCCGGAGCCCGCAAATCGTGTGTCACCGTGACTCAGGGCCGTGTCATTGTTTAACCAATCAGGTTCACACCCGTTGGCCGAAAGCCCCGATTTACAAGGACTTTTCGCCGCGATCCGGTGTGCATCGCTTATGCTAAATAGAAGGCGTCAATGAATTCGCTCGGTGGCGGGCGTTAGAAATTTCCCGGCCGAGCGAACGCCGAGCATGGGATCTCGCGGACAGCCCATGTGAGGAAACCTAGAGTCCGCGCGCAAAAGAAAGAATTGATTATGAACGCATTGACTCGATGGGATCCGTTCAAGGAATTGGATGAACTGCACAACCGTTTAACCCGCGTGCTGGGAGGTCGGACGACCCGCACCAATGGCGACTCGAAAGAGCAGATTACCGTTGCCGAATGGGAGCCCCTGGTCGACATCAGCGAGGATGACAACACCTATCTGATCAAGGCTGAGTTGCCCGAGATCCACAAGGAAGACGTCAAGGTTCGTCTGGAAAATGGCGTCCTGAACATCAGCGGCGAACGTCGTTGGGAGAAGGAGGAGGGCAATCGCAAATATCACCGGGTGGAACGCGCCTACGGCAGCTTTGTCCGGAGCTTCACGATGCCCGATGACGCAGACCCGGACAAGGTCAAGGCCGAGTTCAAAGACGGCGTTCTGCGTGTCATCATCAACAAGAGCGAGAAGGCGAAAGCGCGGGCAATCGAAGTAAAAGTCGGATAACAAAACACAGCACCAGGAACCCGGCGCCGCCATGAACGACGCCGGGTTTTTCCGTACTCGCTTCAGCGATGGCACATCGGATCGAGCGTAACGCTCGGTTTATCATTTCCACTTGTCGCCCGGAAACATTTCGGCAACCTCGGCGGCGATGAGTCCCACGGAAGCGATTGGCGAATTGCGGAGCCGCAGCAACGAGATTGCGAAGTGCGTCACCGCGATGCATCCCACTTTGAAACACCTCGGCAATCCCGCGACGCAAGGAGAGATCGTGCGCGCGTTGTTCGAATTAACGAAGCAGGTCGAGGTCGTGAAGAAGCAACTGTTGAAGCTCGAGAAACAGGACAACTCAACGCTGCTTTGAGCGCAGCTTTCCCAGAGCACTCGTGGCGAAGATGAGCGGATACAGTTGCTCGAAATACCAAAGGCGGGCGAAGTAGAGGCCGATCGGCGCGGCCTTCAGAGAATCGGCAGAATCAAGTTTGGCAAGCAACCACTTCACGCCGCGATCCACCGCCGAATGGTATTGGGGCGAATCGGCCAGAGCTTCCAGCGCAAGCGCCGTTTCTTCAACGGAAGTCTGCACACCAGCATCCCCTCCCCAACCACCGTCGCGACCTTGAGCGGCCAATAAAAACTCCGCCGCGCGCTCGATCATGGGGGCATCGATGTCAACCTTCCGCCGGATCAGTTCATTCAAGGAAATCAACACCTGCGCGGTTCCGTAAACTGCGTTCTCGTGGGCGGCGGCATTTTCATTGCCAAACCAGAGCGGTATCCAGGCACCGTCGCCTCGTTGAGCCTTGCTCAAAAAATGAAGCGCACGAGGAATTGCACTGGCGAGTCGTCTTCCAAGCACGGCGTCAAGATGTGCGCGCCAAACGGTCCACGCCCGTAATGCGTGTACGGTAATCTCTGGCGTGCTGCGATCGAACGGCAATGTACCCCAGCCGCGACAAAATGTGGGGATGCCACCGTCACGATTCTGCAAATCGAGCAACCAGCGCGCCCCCGCTTCGACGGCGCGAATCGTTGCTTCGTCGGGCTCACCCAACTCGTATAACGCAAGCAACGCACCGGCCGTGTCGTCGGCGTCCGGCACCCCGCCGGGAAGATCCGTCCACGCCCAACCACCCGGCGCGGCGCCGGTGTAGGGATGCACGGTTTGATATTGCTGTTTGAGCAGCCATTCCCGAAGCGTCTGCTTTTCCGTCGGCGACAACGCGTCCGGTTGATGAGCCAATGCCTTGATCGAGAGCGTTGTCACCCAGGTGGCGAGATTGGTGTCGATCGGCCAACTGCCGTCAGCGAGTACGGACTGACGCAGGAATTCCCCGCCTTTGCGCGCCACGGCATTTCCGCCGAGCCCCATGCTCGCAAGGCTCATTGTGACAAAGGCCGTCAGCGGCGTCGCTTCGAGAAAACCGCCATTGGCGGGTTGAAGTTGTTCCAGCGTTTGCAGCGTACGATTTCGCGACACATCGCGAACGACTCGCGCAACTGGATTTTTCGATGGCGAATGAAAATGAATCGTCTGACCGATCGCGATCAAGGCCGGCAACGCGTAGCTCACGACGGGAAGTTGCAGTGCGCCGAACCAAGAGCGTGGAAACATCGCCAACTCAAATGGAAGTGCGCGAACTTGTCCCCAGCCGTTTTTGCCGAGTCGTCCGCTCAACGCCAGTGTCATGACAATCGGCACCGAGAACGTCCGGTCTTTTCCGTACGCGGCCTCGATTGCTGGCACCACGTTTTCAAGGCTCCCGGCCGTCCGCTCGATGTAGTTCACCGCACTGGCAACAACGCTTTCAAAATCCCTGTCCATACCGGCCGCGCCAAATGCCGCCCAAACGAGCGCAGTCGTCGAAAGGTTGCTTTGGCTGCGGATGGTATCGCCCCAGCCACCGTCTTCATTCACGTGGTCCGCCAGCCAACGCAGCCCGTTGGCGACGAACTGTTCGTGATGATTGGCGCCGCTTTGTCGATCGAGTTCCCCCAACGCGATCGTGGCAACGGCGGTGGACAACGCACTGCTGCTGAGTTCGCCGGACCAGTGACCTTGCTCGTTCATTGCGGCCAGCAAAGCGGAAGTTGTACGTTCAAGCACTGAGGTGATTGAACTAAATTTCGCAGAGGTCGAACCCTGGCCGTTCATACGCTCAGATGCCCAAGCGCCAGCAAACCGTAATATGTGTATTCCGCATCGAGAAAATCGTCGGCCCAGTGACCATGAAACCCACCATCAGCACTCCACAATGTATCGATAAAATCCAGGCAGCGTTCATGCACGCCACTCGGTATGCGGCGATCCATGCAGGCCAAAGCGTGAAGTGCGGTAGCGGTCGAAAGCAGGTCGGGCAACGGCGCGTTGGGCACCGCCTTGAAGCCGCCTTGCGGATGCGCCTGCGCCATCAACCAATCGCCAACCGCCTGGTTCACCGGAAAGCCGAGGTGCGTGATCAAGGTGACCGCGCCGGCTGTCGCATTTAACGAACCAACTGTTTGTTCGGGTGCGTTACTCCAAGCGTGATCCGCCGTCTCAAGTCGTTTCAAACTGCGAATGAGTTCCAACACGCGCGGTGGCTTGGTGTCGAGATCTTCGTAAGCACCAAGAGCGACGAAGGCGTCATAAGCCGTCCCAAAACCGGCTTTGGGATTCGAGTGATAACCGCCGTCCGGCTGACGATAATCTTCAAGCCGTTTCAACAACGCTCGCGCCGTTTCACGCGTGGCGCCACCAGTCGCCGCCCAACATCGAGCGAGCGCTCCCAAGTGCACAAAGTCGAGCGATTCGCCATCGCCAAAAGTGGTCAGCCATTGGCGGGTGATGTCGATCGGCGCCTGGGCGTCGGTGGCCTGCGCACCGGCAAGCGCAAAGATGGTGTAATAGAGATCCGGTTTGCCGGCGCGATCGGAGGCGGCTCCATCGGCGTCGAATTGTCGCGAGTAGAAATCGCGCACGAGATCCATCGATTCACCGAGCAATCTCGGCGCGAGGCGGGCGACTTGCAGGAGCTGAAGACGGATCGACATCGTCCACGACTACTTAGCCCAAAACTTCCACCATGGCCTTTTTGACGGAACTGACAAAGAGACAAGTTCGCCAAAAACCTCAGGAACCACTCGAAAAAAACCGGCAATTCCATCATCAAGTCCGTTGTCAATCTGTTTGGCTATTTTAGAAAAAGGGAACGCCACGTTTTGATCGTCAAACGCCACACACCACGTCCCTTCTCGTTGAATCCAACTCCCGCCATAACATTGAACCAGGCACTCTCCCAAGTAAGATCCAAATACGCTCTCCAACTTATGGCGATTGTTTTCATCTTCGAATTCTCCGCCTGCCCGAAGGCGTTCAATGTAGTCCTCCAACCACTCAACCGATTTACGATTGTAACCGAAATCTTTCCAGCTCAACGGGCGAAGCTGAGCGATGACCATTTCAGAGTTTGCTCGGATTTTCTCCCTCACAAGGACGAATTACATAGGCCTACGCCAACGCAGCAACGGGCAAGTCGGCGTGCTTTTGCGCAATTTCCTGCTCATGTTCCTTGCACCAGCCTTTGATCTCTACGTCGTTGAAGATTTTGCCCAGCGTGCGCCGCAGCAAACCTTTGAGACTGGCGTTTTCCAGTTCAGCCAACGAACGTACCGCCTGCTCCTGGTAGCTCTCGAGCAAATGTTCACAGCGCTCGTCGGCTTTCAATTCACGGCAAAGTTCAGCCAAGCGTTCGGCATCCGGCGCTTCCTCGCGTCGCCAGATGCGATCCAGGTAATCACGATTTTCGCCGTTGGCCCGGTCGCGTGCGATCGCGAGCAGCAGGCTGGGGCGAAGATTGTCGAGATCGTTGGAGTCACCCGTGCCATCCCAGTCCGAAAGATCATCACGAACCTGATACGCGATGCCAAGTGCGGTGCTATAGGCGCCGAGAACTTCCGCGCATTCCTCGTGCTGACCGGCTGCGAGCGCGCCGAGGCGGAGCGCGACTTCAAACGCCGGCGCGGTCTTGCGACGGAAGATGTCAACCACTTGCAGCGGTTTGAGCACGTCGGGTTTGCGGTTCCAGCCGAGTTCATCGCCCTGGCCGCGACACAATTCGCGTTGACCTTCGGCCGCAACCCGCAACATGGCGCTCTTCGTCTCCGCCGAAAGACCGCACGTGGCGAGCAAGCGATAACCCTCGCCAATCAACAAATCGCCGACGTTCAACGCCACGGCCGTTCCGTGTTCCGCGTGCAACGTCTTTTCGCCATAACGAATTTCGTCACCGTCCTCGATGTCGTCATGGATAAGCGATGCCTTGTGGAAACATTCGACCGCCACTGCCACTTTTCGTAGATCAGCCGGCAATTCACCGTTCACGGGATTGGCCAGCGCGCGATACGCGGCGACGGTCAAGAACGGCCGCCAGCGTTTGCCGGCGCGCATCAACCATTGACGGGCGATGCGTTCGGCTTCGGTGCTGCCATTGCCGAGAATGATTTCCAGAGATGCCGGCGAAAACCAGGAATCGACTTCGTCGCGCAACGCCGATAAATCGAGCCGGCGAGTTTTGTCGTCGCTGCTGAGATGGATGTATTCCCAGACCCAGTCGAGATCGACGTTGGTATCGATGCAATCGTCCTGAAGCAACGGCACCGCCACACCGGGAATCGCCGCCGCTTCCATGTACGGAAACGCGCGTTCCAACACGCTCAAACAACTCACACCGACGATCGCCTCGATCTGGCCGGTTTGAATCAGACTCATCACGATCGCGGAACCTTCGGCGACGAGCACCGCGTACCCCAGCTTTTCCGCCTCGACCGTCAGATCCTGAATCGAACACAAACCGCACTGTTTGCAGAGCAAACCAAATTCATCGAACGGCGCGGGGCATTTGCTTTCCACGCGCAGACATTTTGGGAGCAGCAACAGGCGGCGTTCGTAGGGAACCGCGGCGAGCGATTCCCGCCACATTTCGTTGTTCAGCAATACGCCGACGTAGTCGCGGTAAATCGGATCGCATTTGAGCTCGGCCACCACGCGGTCGGCGTGGACCTTGAGCTCATCCGCTGGCAACGGAGGCACGGGATTGAATTCGGCGACGTAATTGCGGACAGCATGCAGAACGCGCTGCCGGTCGTGCAGGGTTTGCGGGACGTTTTTCTTGGGCGCGCGCCACGTCTGTTGCGGGACGAGGCGCGGAAGTCCGGTGGACGGACCACTGCCAACGGCTTGGTTGGAATTGTGCGACATATTCAACGGGCTGCTGGTTGTGCGTTTACCGCGGCACCAGGTGTCAACTGGTCCCGCAATTTGCAGGCTTTGGCTTCGGCGTCGTGGGCCACCTTACGATAGGCTCCGAAATCCGAAAACCAGTATTTCTTGGAAAGTCGATACATCCAGTGTCGCTCGGGCACTTCCTCGCCCGGGAGCCACTGGCTGAAACGCGGTGTCATCGCGTCGAGTTCGGCCATCGCCGTGCCGCGCAAGGTCGTATCGCGGGCGCCATGCTTGACCACGAGTTCCTTGACCAGATCCGGTCGTTCGAGCACGACGCAACCGCGGGTGTGTTGAGCGCTCAAATCACGGAAATCGCGAAGAAATTCCGAATCGCGCATCGCGGCAAATACGCCACGCGGATCGCGAATGTCTTCCTTGGCAAATTGAATGATCGGACACGGCTCAATTCCACCCGACGGCCCCACATGATGGCTGATACCGGTGGTCATCGGACACAACGCCTGACCCTGATGATCGTAATACGCGTCGATGATCGCGATCGGGACTTTTGCGCGCATCTCGACCACAAACTTCCGCGTTCGCACAAGTTGGTCCGGACGCAGGGCGAGCTCCTGATTCATCTTCGGGCCGACCGGCCGGTAGGTGTGATACCAGACGTAATGGACGCCGCGATCGATGAGTTCCCGCAGCCAGGTCTCGGTCAGCAATTCGTCAATGTTCGACTGACACACGCTCGTGGCGACACCGGTCAAAAGTCCGGCGCGAAGGCAGTTATCCAATCCGCGCAAAGTGCGATTGAAAACGTCCTTGTTCCCGCGACGCTCATCACTCGTGATCTCGCGACCTTCGATGGAAATCAACGGCGTCGCGTTGCCCAGTTCCTTGAGCCTGCGCGCGACTTTTTCCGTGATGAACTGGCCGTTGGTGAAAACCTGGAAATAACAATCCGGATGCGCCGCCAGCAGATCGAGCAACTGCGGATGCATGAACGGTTCCCCGCCGAGGATGCCGAAGAACGCATTGCCGTGGGCTTTGGCGTCGTTGATCGTGCGATTCAACGTGTCGAGATCGATCTCGGTGCGCTCGGCCGCGACGTCCACCCAACAACCCTGACAGCGCAGGTTGCACGAGTTGAGAATCGAGAGATACAGGAACGGCGGAAAGTACTCGCCGCGTTTGATCCGGCGCTTGAACTTCTCCACCGAAAGCAGTCCTTTGAAACCGAAGTTCCAGGCAAACTTCCAGATGCAGCGCGGATCAGCGCTGAGCAACGTGCGGGTGACGAGGGAGGGGAGCATCAGTGCTTTCGCGGATAATGGCTAGAGGGCGTTGAACTCGTCCACCGACATCCCGAGTTCGCGAATGATCGTTCGCAATGTCCCCTTGGGCACGTCGCCCGGATGGTTTGGAATCGGAACTGTCATATTTCTTTTGGCTGAATAGTAAACCGGATGCCGCTTGGTTCGTATCATCTCAAAACCTGCCCTCTTAAGCTTTCTTGCCAGCTCGCGGTGCGAGATGGGCACCAGTTTAGGCATGAGCCGGTCGACGATAGATGTTCAGACCGGCGTAGCGTGGCTTGCGCAACCTGGTCGCCGCGATCTTTTCGCGCGCCTCCAAACAGCTTTCGATCGCGTCCACTGTGTTCCGATAACATTCCTTCAGCGTCCTGCCCCAGGCAACACAGCCCCGAATCGCCGGAACGACGGCGTTGAACATGCCGTCTTCGTCCTGAAAATAATCGATCTCGAATTCCTGGTGTTTCTTCATAAATGAATCGTAGGTTTCTAATTCTACCTTTGCAACGCAGACTTCGCCTTGTTCGCCGCTTCCTCGGCCTTGCGGGCGATTTCCTCCGGCGAGGGCAGGCTCATCAAAACCTCGGGCGGAATGTCGTTGGCCATGCTCGCGAGTTTGACCAGACATTTCTGGCGTTCGGCGAGCGCCTTGTCGGAATCGCGCTCCTTGCTGAAACGGCTGCGCGCGCGTTCACTCCGATTGCGCAACATCGAATAAACGTCACCGCCGAGCAACGCGGAGATGTCGATCTTCATCTTCTCGCGATTCAGGTCGGAATCGCTCACTTCATCGCCGTTGATCGGTCCGGCCTTGTATTTCGGGAACATGATGGCCGCCTCGGGGCAGACACGCGAACAAGCCGGGCAGTTGGTTTTGCAATTGTCGTTGTTCTGAACCTGGATGCGTTGTTCGTCGTCCACGCCGTAAACACCGAACAGGCAAAAGCTCAAACACTGCATGCAGTTGGTGCAGCGATCGTAATCGATGACCGGAAACCAGGGCTTCCATTCGCCGGGTCGCGCGGCGCCCAAATCCGCTTGTTGGGAATCCAATTGATCCGCCAACGCGGCCGGCTCCAATCCTTCCAACGATTGCCAACGTACGCTTTGGGAATCCGATTCGACGGCGGGCGTTTCCGAGAATTTGCCCAGTACGGTAACGCGCGCTTCGTCCGCCGGAGCGACCGGTCTTTCCGCACCGGCGCGGGTCACGGCATAACCGCGTTCAAGCAACGCGCTGACGGTTTGAAAGCGCTCGTCGGGCGCGAGCGGTTCGGCACCGTTTCCCTCGTAGAGAACGACACGAATGGTTGGATCAGTCAGGGCCACAATCAGGAAACGGTTGAGGGTTCTTCCGCAGTCGGCGCGTCCGCCTGAGTGACTTTGCCGGCGGGTAAATTCGGAGTCACGGTTGGTTCAAACAACGCCGCACACGCGTCGTCGGCGGTCAGGTTGCGGAGGTTCACAATTTCCGTTTGTTCAATCTCCAACTGCGCGTTGGCCGCCGCGAACAACCACTTCACCGCGCGCGGAAAACAGGCGGCGATCTTCAGCGGACCCGCCGCCGCCAAACGGACCAATGACGCGTCACGTCGCGCGGAAAGTTCGCACAAGTCAGGCACCGCTTCGAACGGTTGCCCGGACTCGCACAGCTTTTGCAGGACGGCCTGCTTCACATCCTTGGGCAGCACCTGCGCGTACTGGCAGTGGCAGTAAAGAATGGCCGGCTTGTTGGGTACGTCACTCATGCGGTCGCGAGATCGGAATTCGTCACTCGATGAGTCGGAGTCGGACGTCCGGGTCGGAAATGTTCGGAATGATCGAGGCGCGCGGTCAGGCCGGCGATCTTCTCCGGCAATGCCGCCACAGCGGCTTCAACGGCGGCACGCAAGTCAGCCGGATCGGCCTCGGCGCGGAGGTTCAAAATCAACTGACCCGACTCGGCCGGACCTTCCAGCGTGAGGCTGAGTTCCGGAATATAATCGCTGCGCACCAGGCTAATCGCCGCGATGTCGCCGATGCCTTGATCCGGATTAAACGTCATTTTGAGGTGCGCGATTTCGGCCTCGCCCAACCGTTGTTTCAAATCTTCCGCTAGCGTTCGCAAAAGGGCATTCGCATCGAGCGCCGAGCCGGTGATTTGCACGGTAGCGTTCAGCCAGCCCAACAATGCTTCGCCTTCGGCGTAAATGTCGTAATCAACCGCCATCACCGGCCGCGTTGTCTGATCGCCGCTTAACACGCGATTGAACCACGCATCGACCCCGGCACCGGTGCGCACGGAGACCTTGAAGATTTCCTTGTTCGGGAATTCTTCGCCCAGCCGATGCTCGAGCCGCGTCAACCGTGCCTCGTCGAGCAGATCGGTTTTGGTGATCACCAGCAGATCCGCTTCCTCGGCCTGCTTGCGCCAAATGTAGAGAACCTTCTCGGAAAACTTCCGGCCCGGCGCCAAGCCAAATACCTGCTCCGCGCGAACCGGATCGACCAGCACACTCAACGGCGCAATGCGGAAACGATCGCCATACATCCTTCGTAAAGGATACGTAACCGTTGCCACGAGGTCTGTGCAACTGCCGACCGGCTCGGCGACGAACGCGTCTGGCTGCGTGGCAGAGGTCAACTTGCCGGCGGCGTCGACGAGTGAATTGAAGCGACAGCAGAAGCAGCCGCCGGGAATTTCCTCGGTGGCAAATCCTCGCGCCCGCAGCATCGCGGTGTCGACCAGTTCACTGCCCTGGTCGTTGGTGATCAGGCCGACCTTCAGGCCGTCGCGAGTGAGACGCTGGGCGAGCGCCGCTACCGCGGTCGTTTTGCCGGCGCCGAGGAAGCCGCCGATCATAAAATAGCGCGCCGCTGACGAAGCGGATGTTTTTAGTTGTTCGCTCATGAGAATTTCACTTTTTGACGTTTCAATATTTAGCGAGGTTTCTGTCGCCTCGACGGCAACCGCAAGTTGCGCATACGCCTGCCGGAATCCTAATCGATAAATCGCGCCGCCCAGCAGCCCGCCCAACAAAGGCGCAATCACGTAAACCGTCAACCAGCCCGAGCCATTGGTAACAAAGGGCACCCTGCCCCAACCAGCCAGCGTCGAAAATAATCGTGGCCCCAGGTCGCGCGCCGGATTGAAGCACGCCATCGTAAGTGGCCCCAAAAGCGAGATCAACAACGTCACCGTCAGGCCGATCGTCGCCGCGGTCAGCGCCTGCGGCCGCGACCGATTGTGTTCGTCCGTCACGCACAAAATCACCAGTAATAACACTGCAGTCCCCACCACCTCGGCGCCAAACGCCGCGCGCGGGGACATCGTCGCGAGTTTGGCAATCGTCAGCGGCTGGCCACCCGGGTTGGGAAAAAATTCACCGAACACCATCGCCGTTGCTTCGCTGCCCGGCTGGCCGCGCACAATTCCGTGGGTTTGTTCATAGGAGAGCAAGGGGCCGCTAAATATTCCATAGAGAACGGCCGCCGCCACGAACGCACCTACCATTTGAGTGACAACATACGGAAAAACTCGTCGGCGGGGAAAATCCGACCACACCGCCAGGCTCAATGTGACCGCCGGATTCAAATGGGCGCCGCTCAAGGAGCCGGTCAGGTAAATCGCCGTGGCGATTCCAAGTCCCCACACGATCGCCACCTGAAAAACCCCAACCTGCGCCCCGGTTAGTACGGCGGCGCACACACTGCCGCAACCGAAGAAGACCAAAAGAAAGGTCCCCGCCAGCTCGCCCACCAACCAGCCCGGCAATTTGTTCATGGGTTCGATTCGTCAGATTTCTGTTTTTCCAACATCCGGTCAATCGTCGCGTCCAGCAGTGCCCGATAGCCATCGATATCCATCACGCGTTCATCCGGTTTGCCGGAGAATTCGTAGAGCCAGCCGGCATCGTATGGACGCTCCGTAATCCCGGCAAGCGAGGTCGCCAGTTCCGGGTTGCCACCGGCGAACTTCCCGTTCCCGACAGAATAAATGTCGCTGATAGCCTTAAAGCCTTCCACCGTGCCGAGGATGTCGCCCGTCTGGACGGCAGCGCCGGCCGCATATTCAAATTGTACGTCCACCAGCTCGCCGAGCATCCGCAGGGCAAACTTCGTGTAACCGACCCGCCATCGCCCACCTTCCGGAGCATCCGCATCCACTTGCATCAACCAATTGTGGGAGTGCGTGTATAGATGCGTCCTCGGCAGATGGGTTACAAAGGTGGCGCGTTTGTAAAGCACGGTGGGTGTCACAGCGGCCGCCACGCTACCGACGACTCCGTCAAACGTTCAAGCCAACAACGGACAAAAGACAACAGCTGGGCTCCCCAGATTCGTGGCCGAAGATGTTTGTCGATCTATCGTGCCCCAGCTATAAACTCCTGCAAATGCTCCCCCGGACAGAACGTCACCCCGCGCCCGCCGTCGTGCGGCTCACCGGAGAATCTTCGACCGAACGGACACCTGGACTCCCAATGAATTCCCAGCCAATGAACTGTTTCAATCGCTTTCTCGCTTCGCTGATCACAATGGCGGCCCTGCTCGGACTGACCCAAGGGGACGTCAAAGCCGCCGCCCGCCCCAATGTCGTGCTGATCATGACCGACGATCAGGGCTACGGCGACATCGCGGCGCTGGGCAATCCCTGGCTGCGAACGCCCAACATCGATCGGCTCTATTCCGAAAGCGTCCGGTTCACGAATTTCCACGTCGATCCAACCTGCGCCCCGACGCGTTCCGCCTTGATGACCGGGCGTTATTCCACGAGGACAGGTTGCTGGCACACGATCATGGGGCGTTCCCTGATCTTTCACGACGAAGTGCTGATGCCGAAGTTTTTCAAGGAAGCCGGTTACGCGACCGGTATCTTTGGCAAATGGCACTTGGGCGACGATTATCCCATGCGCCCGCACGATCTCGGATTTGACATGGCGGTGGTCAATGGCGGCGGCGGCGTTGGTCAGACACCCGACTGGTGGGGCAACGATTACTTCGATGACACCTATTGGCGGAACGGGACGCCAGAGAAGTTCAAAGGCTATTGCACGGATGTTTTCTTCGATGAAGCGGAGAAGTTCATCACCGCACATCAGAACGAGCCATTCTTCGTTTACTTGCCGACGAATGTCGCCCACAGCCCCTACAAAGTCGCCGAAAAATACACCCAGCGCTTGCTCGATCTGGGCGTGCCGCGCACGCCGGCGCAGTTCTTCGGCATGATCGAAAACTTCGACGAACGGCTCGGTGAGTTTCGGAACTTCCTCCAAGGAAAAGGTCTCGAGGAAAACACGATCTTCATCTTCCTGACCGACAACGGCACTGGCGAAGGCATCCCGTGGGGCGATCTCGACCAGGCGGAGTGGAAGGGCTTCAACGCCGGCATGCGGGGCAAGAAAAGTTCGCAATACGACGGCGGACATCGGGTGCCATTCTTTATCCGCTGGCCGGCAGGAAAGATCGGTGGCGGCCGCGACGTTAAACCCATCGCCGCGCACATCGATGTTTTGCCGACATTGATCGATCTGTGCGGATTGAAGATGACGCCGCCCAATCCACTCGATGGCACGAGTCTCGTTCCCCTGTTGCGGGGCGATGCAAACAACTGGCCGGAGCGGACGTTGTTCGCGAGCATCCAGCGGGAGGAGATTCCGCCCAAGTGGGTCGGCAGCGCAGTCATGACCGATCGGTGGCGGTTGATCGATGGCAAGGAGCTTTACGACATGGATGTCGACCCGGGTCAGCGGAACAATGTCGCGGCGAACTTTCCGAATGAGGTCAAACAGTTGCGGGCGAAATATGAAACCTGGTGGACGTCCGTGGAACCGTCATTCAGCAAATACGGTTACATCACGATCGGCGCGGAAGCGGCGAATCCCGTCCGGCTCACCGCCCACGACTGGCATTCCGCCGAGCCGATCCCCTGGGACCAGAGCCACATCAAACGCGACATGTGGGTCAACGGCTATTGGATGATCGAAGTGGCGAAGGCCGGCCGCTACGAGTTCACGCTGTATCGCCAGCCCAAACAGGCGAACCATCCGTTGGAGGCCAGCAATGCACGCGTACAGGTCGACGATGTCGAAGCCAAAACGACCGTTGCCGACGATGCCACGTCCGCCACCATGACGCTCGCTCTGAAGCCAGGCCCGGCGAAGTTGCAAACCTGGCTGATCAATGAGCCGAAGAACAAAACGCGCGGGGCGTTTTTTGTTCATGTTAGGCGGGTGGATTAGAGCAAAGATTATTTATTCGTTCGATTCGTCGCCGAGGCATTACACTCCGGCGTTTTCAACCCATCCGCTGCCATGAAGAAATCAATCCATTCGCTTTTTGTCCTTTTAATTTTCGGTGTGCTCCAACTCGGGTTCGTTGCGCGAGTTCATGCCGCGGATAAGCCAAATTTCGTGATCATCTTTGCCGATGATTTGGGTTACGGCGATCTCGGTTGTTTTGGCAATCCCACTATTCGGACACCCAACCTGGATCGCATGGCGGCCGAGGGCCAGCGGTGGACCAGCTTTTACGTTGGTGCCAGCGTGTGCACGCCAAGTCGCGCGGCCTTGATGACCGGCCGGCTGCCGATTCGAACTGGGATGATGTCCGCCAGGAACCGTGTGCTGTTTCCCGACTCCGAAGGCGGGTTGCCGTCGTCGGAAATCACCATTGCCGATCTGTTGAAGGGACAAGGTTACGCCACCGCCGCCGTGGGCAAGTGGCATCTCGGTTATCAACCTCGCTATTTGCCGACTGCGCATGGGTTCGACACCTACTGGGGCGTCCCCTACTCGAACGACATGGACCCCGAGCCGGGTTCTCCCAATTACGCAAAGATGGTCGCGCAGGACGCGAATTATGCCGCCAAGTTCGAGCAATTCAACGTGCCGATCCTGCACGACACTGACGTGGCGGAACGTCCCGCGAACCAAAACACGTTGACCGGTCGCTACTCGGACAAGGCGGTCGAATTCATTCGCGCACACCGGGACCAGCCGTTCTTCATCTATCTCGCGCACAACATGCCGCACATCCCGCTCTTCGCGAGCGAGGACTATCGAGGGCACAGCCGGCGGGGATTGTTCGGTGACGCGGTCGAGGAAATCGACGCCGGCGTCGGCAAGATCCTCGCGACGTTGAAGGAGCTGAATCTGGACAAAAACACCCTGGTGATTTTCACATCGGACAACGGGCCGTGGCTGCCATTCAAAACGCATGGTGGGTCCGCCGGGTTGCTCCGTCAGGGCAAGGGCACGACCTTCGAAGGTGGCATGCGCGAGCCAACGATTTTCTGGTGGCCGGGCAGGATCGCGCCCGGTGTCCAGATGGAGCTCGGCACGACGATGGATATTCTGCCGACGTTCTGTGCGTTGTCCGGAACCCAACCGCCGCAAGATCGCATTCTGGATGGATACGACTTGTCACCGGTGTTGCTCGGCAAGACGGACAAGAGTCCGCGCGACACCGTTTACTATTGGCGCGAAGAGAAATTGTTCGCCGTGCGTCAGGGTCCGTGGAAGGCCCATTTCATCACGCAAGGTTGTTATGGGATCGGTCCGAAACGGGTGGTCCACGAAGTTCCGGAACTTTATCAGGTCGAAAACGATCCCTCGGAGAAATACAACGTTGCGGAATTTCATCCGGACATCGTCACTCGTCTCAAGGCTGTCGCCGAACGGCACATTGCCACCATCAAACCGGTGCCGAATCAACTCGATCTGCGAAAACCCGCCGCGAAAAAATAAGTCCGAGCGCTGGCCCCCTTTGGCGGATCGAACGAGCCAATTGTCCAGTAGAGCATCCTACCAATTCCCATACTTACGATTGCAGGTCTCGCTCTGGGCGCGACGCGGGACATTCCGTTCAACTGCGCCGTCCATCGACGGATCGTGACGATCGGCACATTGCACCCATGACCAAAAGGAGGTTAGCTTCGCCGCTTCGGAATCACGCCGACCAACGCGAACGATTACGGAATTGCTCGGCCAACCATCCTGGCTACTCACAAATGATTTCTTACAGCATGAATCTCGATCACATGAAATTTACGGGCCTGCTCATCGCGGTCTTACTTACCAGTTCCCTTGGCTGGTCTGCGGCCTTGTTGACCGGAGATCCGGTGGACTGTGTCAACCCACTCTCCGGCGCAAACGGCGACGCCGAGTTCTCCCGCGGCAACACGGTGGTATCGATCGTCGCCCCGTTTGGAATGACGACCTGGGCACCCCAAACTGATGGCAATGCTTCGCCATTCTACCAGGTGAAACACACCCAGTTCGAAGGAATCCGCGCCAACCATCAGCCGAGCATCTGGATCCGTGACTACGGTGATTTCCTCATCATGCCGGTGGTCGGCTCGTGGGAAGGTTCGCAGAAAGACCGCGCCTCGAAATTCAGCCACGAGAAAGAGACCGCGCGGCCTTACTACTACGCGGTGGATCTCGAACGCTACCACACCCGGATCGAGCTGACGCCCACCGAACGCTGTGCGATGATGCAGTTCACTTTCCCGGACACCGACAAAGCTTCAATCGTATTCAACAACGAGGGGCCGGTCGAAACGACCTACGACTCCGGGAAACTTCAAATCCGCGGCAAGGCGACCCACGTGACGTTCGGCGCACCCGGCGGATTCGGAATGTTCTTTGTCGCGCAATTCGAGCAGCCATTCGAATCAGTGGACGTGAATCTCGACGGCAAGATGACCACCGCTGCAGTTCATCTCGCCAATGTCCACGCAGGCAAACCGGTGGCGATGCGCATTGGCACCTCGTTCATCAGCTACGAACAAGCGGTTCTGAATCTGCGCCGAGAGATTCCCAATTGGGATTTCACGGCCACGAAGGAGAAGTCGAAGGCCGCTTGGGCCGAAGAGCTCGCCCGCGTGGACATCAAGGGCGCGTCGCCCCAACAGAAATCGACGTTTTACACAGCGCTCTATCGTTCGCTGCAGTTTCCCCGCATGTTTTACGAATTCGATGAGAACGGGAAACGGGTGCATTACAGCCCGTTCGACAACGGCAAAATTCACGGAGGTCCGCTCTATACCGACAATGGCCTGTGGGACACCTTTCGCTCGGCGTTTCCATTCTTTGTTCTCTACACACCGGACCGTAGCGCCGACATTCTCGAAGGCTGGTTGAACGCCTACCGCGAGGGAGGAAGTCTGCCGGAATGGCCGAGCCCGGGCAACCGGCCGTGCATGATCGGCTCGCATGCGGACTCCATCTTTGCCGATGCGTGGGTGAAGGGCCTGCGCTCATTCGACCTCCAGGACGCGCACGCCGCAACCCTCAAGGATGCGATGAAAAGCGAACCCTGGGCGGGCCGCGACCACGTCGAGGATTACGTCAAGCTCGGCTACGTCCCGGCAGACAAGCGCAAGGATGCCGCCACGTCGTGCACGCTTGAATATGCCTACGACGACTTTTGCGTTGGCTTGTTGGCGAAGGCCGCCGGCAAAGAGGACATCGCGAAGGAAATGTTCAAACGCGCGAAGAATTACGAGAACGTCTGGGATCCGAAGACCGGTTTCATGCGCGGGAAATTGGCTGATGGCAGCTGGCAGGAGCCGTTCGATCCGCTCGCGTGGGGCGGCGCTTACGTCGAGGGCAATGCCTGGCAGTGGTTGTGGTCGGTCCAGCAGGATCCCTACGGATTGATGAAATTACTCGGCGGCCGCGACGGCATGGCCAAGAAACTGGACGAGTTGCTGACGATGCCAAGCACCACCGTGGTCGGCGGCTACGGTCACGTGATTCATGAAATGCGCGAAGTCGAATACGCGAAGATGGGCCAGTATGCCCACATCAACGAGCCCGATCATCACGTGCTGTATTTCTACGATTTTGTCGGCCAGCCTTGGAAAACGCAGCACGCGGTCCGCCGGGTCATGGACGAACTCTACAATCAGGATGGAATGGTTGGAGACGAGGACACGGGCGAGATGTCGGCGTGGTATGTGTTCAACGCCGCCGGGTTTTATCCATTCTGCCCCGGCACACCGTGCTACCTGATCGGCAGCCCGTTGTTCAAGGAAACCGTCATTCACCTCGAAAATGGCAAGACCTTCACCGTCGGCGCTGACAACAACAGCCCCGAGAATCAATACATTCAGTCCGCGCGGCTTAACGGCAAACCGTTCACCAAAACCTGGCTGACTCATGACGCCATCACCGCCGGCGGCTTGCTCGAATTCGAAATGGGGCCCAAGCCCAGCGAGAACTGGGGCAGCGGTGAAGACGACGCGCCGCCGAATTATTTTCCGTGATTTCGACGCGGCATCACTCCTCAAAATCAAAAACCGTCCGTATTGAACTGATCGT
Source organism: bacterium (assembly GCA_016124235.1). Taxonomy (GTDB): domain Bacteria; phylum Verrucomicrobiota; class Verrucomicrobiia; order Limisphaerales; family RI-55; genus RI-55. Next base: position 229,197 of record WGOC01000017.1, read on the forward strand.
TCCGCTCCCAACTCCAACAACCGTGAAACCCACCCGCATTCTCCTCGTCCTCGCTGCGCTGGCCGCCAGTCCCATCGTGTCGCGCGCCGCAGACAATCCTGCGCTTCAATCCGGTGATTACATCGCCATCTGCGGCGACTCCATCACGGAACAAAAAATTTACTCGGCGTTCCTTGAGGAGTACTTCCTCGCCTGCCAACCGGCGACGAAACTCGAGGCGTCGCAATTCGGTTGGGGCGGAGAGACTTCATGGGGTTTTCTAGCGCGGATGAAAAACGATGTGTTCCCCTTCGCGCCGAATGTCGCCACATTGTGTTACGGCATGAACGACGGCGATTACCGCGTGCCGGATCCCGCGCGAGTGGAAAAATACCGCGCCGCGTTGACGGAAGTTGTGCAGAACTTCAAAAAGGCGGGCGTGCGGGAAATCGTCGTAGGCTCGCCCAGTCCGGTGGATTCCACCTCGTTCAAAGGTGTCTGGTTTCACCCGCCAATCACTCCTGACCAATACAACGAGACGCTGGAAGGCCTGACGGCCACCGCGAAAAAGGTCGCCGCCAACGAGGACGTGCGGTTCGCCAACATCCACGCTGAAGGCCTGCGTGTGATGCAGGCGATGAAGGAAAAATACGGCACGAATTATCTGCTCTTCGGTGACGAAGGCATCCACCCGAAGGAAGCCGGCCATCTCGTGATGACGTACGCCTTTCTCAAGGCGCTCGGTTGCGACGGCACCATCGGCACGATCACCTTGGACTTAGGCGCAGGGAAGGCCACCGCAACTGAGGGCCACAAAATTGTTTCCGCCTCCGATGGAACGGTCACCGTCAAGTCATCCCGCTATCCCTTCTGCTTTTATGGCGATCCGTCGAAACCAAACGCCACCACCGGCGTCATCGAGTTTCTCCCATTCAACCAGGACTTCAACCGGTTCATGTTGGTGGTGCGCAACCCACCCGCAGGAGCCACGCGTCTGAAAGTGACCTGGGGCAAGGACACAAAAGAGTTCCCGGTCGACCAACTTGAAAACGGAATCAACCTCGCGGCTGAGTTTCTCGACAATCCCTTTTCTGAACCGTTCCGGAAGGTGCAGGAGGCCGTTCTGCGGCAGCAACGCTACGAAACGCCGATGGTGAAAGAGCTGCTCCACTCCGTTCCCGACTGGAAACAAAATGGCGTCAACGGCTCCAACAAACTTGTGAAGGAACTCGTGCGGATGGACGCCAACCTCCGCGAAGCCGCCGGCAAAAGTGTCGTGCCGGTGACGCACGAGATTCACATTAGCGACTGATTCGACCAGATTCGCCATCGAGGCTTGCGTTGACGGTCGATCGTCCTAGGTTCAATTCATGATCTCCAAAGGCTCGCTCTTCGCATTCGTCGCGACCAGCGTCGTTCTTGGTTGCGGAACATCGGCGTTCGGTCAAAACGCCGCGCCACTCTATCGGAAGGCGTTCCGATATGAGCAGCGGTTGCAAAAGGAGTTTCCCGACCAGGCGCGCCGGTTTGAGGTGTGGAAGAAAGTGATGCAAAAACGGGATTTCGACGAAGAGGCCCGCCGCTATCTGGATGCAATCGCTCCCGAATTGGATCAGGCGGTAGCCGCATCGAAAATGCCGACGTGTCGCTGGAACGAGGATTTCTATCAGGGCTATGTGATGTCGGTCGCCAAATGCAAGAGTCTGGCAAAGGTGTTGATCGCCCGTATGATTCTTCGTTCCAAGGATGGAGAGATCGACGGTGGGCTCGCGGATTTCATGGCGGTGATCCGGATGAGCGACCAATTCGAGGGCGAATACCGGTCAACCATCGGACTTATCTTGAAACGGGAAACGCAATGGCAAGTGATCCAGGAATACGCGAAGGTTCTGCCCCAAAAAAACCAAGCCGCGCTAATCCGCCTGACGGACTTCTGGTCGCAGCATCAATCTGATTACCAATGGGAACTGGGGGATTCTCTTCGCGAAGAGACGCATCGGACATTTGCCGAAATTCAAAAGCAACTGACCAACGGGCGTGCTGTTTCAGACATCAAAAAGTGGATGCTTGAATCGGGCGGATTCAACACAAAGGCGCCCTTGCTGGAAGCCGCGAACGCCAAGGCGGATTTGGAGCCGGTACTGCAGAAATTGCAAACCCAATGCCTGCGCATCGCCGACGTTTTGGATCAACAAGACGTCGATCGATTCAATGAAGAACTTCGAACCTACATGAACGATTATGCGGGCACGCCGGTGGCTCGTGCCGGTTGGTTCGCCATGGCAAACGACGGGGCCAACAGTCTGCGCATTGTTTACGAGAAGGCCAAGATGACCGAGATCGCCACCGCGATGTTTGATTTGGCGGTGAAGCGCTCCTTGAACGGCGACGCGGCGTTGGAATCCGTCAAGGACCCTGCCACCGGTCGTCGGTTCATCGTTCGGCCGACGGAGGCGGGTTACCTTATTGAATCGGCGTTTGCTGGAAGGAAGAAGCCCATCCAACTGCAAGTCGGCGACGCGCGCTGAGTTGACGTTTAAGGAGTATCACGCTTTCACACGACAAGGTGTCATCAGTAATCCTGTCCACGGCCACCGGACTTTGATGGTTGCGCGACCCAGCCATACGCGGTGTAGTTCCCGGAACCCTGTTTGATTGACCCGATGATCGCCTTATTTCGCCGCCTCGCCGCCTGTTTGCTGGTATCCGGAATCTGCCCCTTCGTTTCGTCCGCCGCTTCCGCCAGACCAAACATCCTGTTCATCTTCGCCGACGACCAGTGTTACGAAACGATCGGCGCGCTGGGCTTGACAGACATCGAGACTCCGAACCTTGACCGACTGGTCCATTCCGGCACGACGTTCACGCATGCCTACAACATGGGTTCGTGGCAGGGGGCCGTTTGCGTGGCGAGCCGGACGATGCTGAACACCGGACGCTTTCTTTGGCGTGCGCACGCGGTTGAACCAAAGCTCAAGGAAGAGGCCGCGGCCGGGCGTCTGTGGGGACAACTCATGAAAGCTGCGGGATACGAAACCTACATGACCGGCAAGTGGCATGTGCAAATTCCCGCGCCGCAGATTTTTGACCATGTAACCCATGTGCGCCCCGGCATGCCGAAGGACACGAAGGCCGGTTATCAACGGCCGATCGAGGGCCAGCCCGATCCATGGTCACCGTACGATCCAAAATTTGGTGGACACTGGGCCGGGGGCAAACACTGGGCGGAAGTACTGGCCGATGACGGCGAATCGTATTTGGCGAACGCGGCGAAATCGGACAAACCGTTCTTCATGTATCTCGCGTTCAACTCCCCGCACGATCCGCGTCAATCGCCGAAGAAGTTTGTCGACATGTATCCGCCGAGCCGCATCAAAGTGCCAAAGAATTTCCTGCCCGAGTACCCATACATGGAGGGCATGGGCGCAGGCAAACGTTTGCGCGATGAACAACTCGCGCCGTGGCCACGAACGGAATACGCCATCAAAGTTCATCGTGGCGAATACTACGCGATGATCACGCACTTTGACGTGCAGATCGGCAAACTACTGGATGCGCTCAAGGCCACCGGCAAGGCGGACAACACCTACATCTTTTTCACGGCGGATCACGGGCTTGCCGTTGGACATCACGGCTTGCTCGGCAAACAAAACATGTATGAGGACAGTTTGCGCCCGCCGTTGATCGTGGTCGGGCCCGGCATACCCAAGGGCAAACGCGTGGATGCCCGTGTTTATCTGCAGGACATCATGCCGACGACGCTTGAACTGGCCGGCGCCGCCAAGCCCGATTACGTCGAGTTCAACAGTTTGCTGCCGTTGATCCACGGCGACAAGTCACAGCAATACGAAGAAATCTACGGCGCCTATTTGAAGGGCCGTCAACGAGCCATCATCAAGGGTGACTACAAACTGATCCACTACCCGGCGATCAACGTCTATCGATTGTACAATCTGAAATCCGATCCGATGGAGATGCACGACCTGATCAACGAATTGGACGATGCGGGCGAAGTCAATGCGCTCAAGGTCGCGCTCGCCAAACTGGAGAAGAAGATGGACGATCCCTTGGTAGATGCGACCGCACGTTGATCTTCCTTTGTGAACGCTGTAATCGATCCCACCAATCGAATCGCCGGGCTGCCAACGGTCCGCGCGCGCCAGTCCAGCCGGCAACCCTTTCTCACCGGCGCTTAATTCCATCGCGTTATGGCGGTCCAAGCATGGCGTTTACGGTCTTTGTTGTGGGAATTCGTTTCGCGTCGTTTGTTTTCAAATTTGATGATCGTCGCTGCCACGGTGGCGATCAGCCCGACCTCTTCCGCCCAGTATAATCCCTACGAGCAGATTCACAGTTTTGGGAACGTCGATCAAATGGCGGCACATCCCACCGCGCCGTTGTTGGAAGGCAGCGACGGAGTGCTTTACGGCACCGCATACACCGCGGGATCGGGCGACGTCGGTGCCGTGTTTCGCGTGAACAAGGATGCCTCGGGATTCAAGGTGCTCCGGGCGTTTTCGGAAATCGGCGGCGACGCACAGAACCCCGCGGCCGGCCTCGTCGAAAACAGCGTCGGTTTGCTGTACGGCACGACCATCGCCGGCGGAATGTTCGCCAGTGGAACCGTGTTCAAGATCGCCAAAGACGGCAGCAGCTATGAAGTCCTGCACAGCTTCCCCGCGTTCGCCGGCGACGGGAAAATCCCTTACGGCGGAATGATAATCGGCGACGGCGGTACGCTTTACGGGACCACGAGTCGCGGCGGCCCGAACGACGCCGGCACCGTGTTCAAGATCAACCCGGACGGGACCGGTTACGCCGTTCTGCGGCCGTTCTACTCGACGAACCTAAATGGAGCGTATCCGCAGGCGGCGTTGCTCCACGGCAGCGATGGACTGTTGTACGGCACCACTTTCGGTGGCGGGCAGACCGGTGTCGGCACGGTATTTCGACTTAATACCGGCGGGACCAATTACGTCGTATTGCATTCGTTCACCGGCACCAACAGCGACGGCGCAAATCCCCGGGACGCCTTGATCGAAGGGCGTGATGGTCTGATCTACGGCACGACGGAGAACGGGGGTGAAAACGGCTTCGGCGCGATCTTCAGATTGAGCAAGGATGGTTCAAATTATTCGGTCATCCATAGTTTTGACCGTGCAGGCAGCAGCGGCGTCGTGCCCGGTGCACCGTTGTTTGAAGGCCAGGACGGAACGCTTTACGGCACCGCCAGTTCCGGCGGTGACAACGGTGCCGGCACCGTGTTCCGACTCAACCACGACGGAAGCGGCTTCAGCGTTTTGCACAGCTTTTCGTTTGCCGCGGACGATGCCATCAATCCTAACGCCGCGCTCATCCAAGCTCGTGATGGCCTGTTTTACAGCACGGCATCCGGCGGCGGACCAAGTGGTGACGGCGCGATTTTTCGAGTGGCGGGTGACGGTACGCAGTACGAAATCACACACACCTTCTCAAACACCGGTGGTGACGGACGGTTTATTTTGGCATCGATCGCTGTGCCGTCGGATGGCCAACTCTACGGCACCACCCAACTCGGTGGCCGAAACGGGCAGGGTGCGATTTACAAGCTCGCGCGAGATGGAAATGGCTATGCAATCATTCACAGTTTCGGCGGCAGCGCCGGTGATGGCGCCGAACCACACGCCACCCTGACTTACGGGCCGGGCGGCATGCTGTTTGGAACGACCTATCTGGGTGGCGCCAACGATGCGGGCACCCTGTTTAAAATCAAAACCGACGGGAGCGGTTACACGGTGCTCCATGACTTTCTCGGGGCCGCATTGGACGGTGGAAAACCTGAGGCTCAATTGATCGTGACCCTCGACGGCTTGGTTTGCGGCACCACCGCCGGCGGAGGCACGGACGACTTTGGAACAGTTTTCAGATTGGATTCCAACGGTGGAAACTATTCGATTCTTCATCAATTCCCGGCCGGAAACAATGACGGCAAATATCCGGAAAGTGGTTTGACGACGAATGGCCAGGGCGCGTTTTTTGGCACCACGGCAAACGGAGGTGCGTTCGGAGCCGGGACCGTATTTCGCATCAATACCGACGGTTCAAATTACCAAACGCTGCACGACTTCAATACCAACGAAGCCGATGGCATCATCCCCAAAGGGACAATCCTGCTTGGTTCGGATGGATGGCTGTATGGCATGACGCGCTACGGGGGTGCGAACGGGTTGGGCATGATCTATCGGCTCCAACAAGACGGTGGTGGCTACGCCCAACTCCGCAGTTTTTCCGCATCCGATGGAAACGCCGCCACGCCTGAAGCCGGTTTGGCGGAAGGGCCGGATGGCGCACTCTACGGCATGACCTACAATCGCGGCGGCACCATCTTCCGGATGAATAAAGACGGTTCCGGCTTTACGATTCGACACGTCTTCACGAGCGGAACAGGCGACGGCGTTTACCCGGTTGCGCAAATGATCAACGGACCCGACGGTCTCTTATACGGCACCACTGAATTTGGCGGCGCGGTGGGTTTCGGCACCATCTTTCGGATATCGCTCGATACGTTGTTTGCACCGCACCTTTCGAACAGCGGAACATTCAGCGCGAGTTTTGTTGGCAAACCGGGCATGAAATGGTCGATCCAACGGGCGCAATCCGTTTCTGGTCCATGGAATGGGATTGGATCATTGACGCCAAACAGTGCGGGACTTGGGCAACTAACCGATACAAATCCCCCCACGCAACGATCGTTTTATCGGATGGTTTTTCCGTGATTTGTTTTTACATGGTGCTTTAGGGTCTCGCCAACAAGGACAGCATCAATGCGAATTCGTAAGTGTTTGGCAAAATCGATGAAAGATACGCAACCGCGAATTTGTCCACAGGTTATCCTCCAAATGTTGTTGCCATTACTGATTATTCTTTCGGGATGTGAGAACTCCCGAAACGACAGCGTCGAGAAGAAATCGCAAAGTCAGCAGCGCAAGGAAAAGCCGATTTCCGTTGCGGACTTGTCAAGTTCGCTAATACCGGGAATGACCATGGAGGAAACTATATCCAAATTGGGGCGACCCCGTTCCGAATTCCGAGAGAATGACAACATCCGGGAATTGGACTTCATTCGTGACGTCGGGGGCATTCCCGTTCAGGGCAACGAAAGAGTCATTGGCTTCAAAGTGAGATTTGTCAGCTACCGATTGACCAACTGGACACTAATCGTTGTCGATAGCGATACGATTTCAAATAGATTGTATTCGATGGAACCGCCCCCCTCGTTTCGAAAGGAATTAATTGTCGCGAGTAGAATAGAAACAGAAACGAAGACGGAAAGTAAAACGACGAATGCTCCGGCAAATCTTCCGTCAAGTTCACGGCCAGATTTGCCCATCCTAGAGGGAGCCGACGTACCACTTGCCATCTTCGAAATGCCAGCCGGTACCACCAAATCTCGCAGCTCTGTTCAGTCAAAAATCGAGCAATTGCGGCCGAATCTCACGATTACAGCGGCAAAGATTTACACGGTTGGTGACCGAAAAGGTGATGTTCAGCTCGCTGTGGAACTGGACTCAAACGAGCTTGATCGCTTTTCACATTTTGTGGATCAGAATCTTGGAAAAGTCGTGGTCTTCACACAGAAAGGGATCCCCGTCTCGACGGTGAAGTTTGAGCAACCCATGACTTATTACAAATTTGATTTACCCCTAAACGTCAGGTAGCCGGCTACGGGCATTGAGTCTGAAACGAGTTGCTACGATTCTTGAAATTGAACCCGGAATAGCGCTCATTAAGAGACCCACTACTTTTGACAGGCAATTTAATGGAAGGAATTGGGACGTTCCGTTTTCATTCGGGCCCGATGTATGGCCACCAACAGTCCGGTGCCTTCTTTGATCAGTGCTTCGCACGGTAAACTCACCGGCAATCAATCGCCGCCTGAAGGAACGTCTTCGCTGCGGAATGTTTTCCTTCAGTCGCGAAGTCGAGAGCCGTCTTGCCCGACGACGTAACCACCGAGCAATCCGCACCGTGTTTCAGGAGTGCCTCCACTGTGTCGGCGTGCCCGCTTGCCGCCGCGTACATCAAAGCCGTGCGGCCATAGATTTCCTCGCGCGCGTCGATGTCGGCACCATGCTCCAACAAGATCACCACTAACTGGGTGAAGCCCTTTTCCGCCGCCTCCATCAACAGGGTCTTGTTTTCGAGATTGTCCCGAAGATTCGGTTCCGCGCCTTTTTCCAACAACAGCTTTACCAGGCCGCCATGATTGCGTTCGACCGCAAGCGTCAACGAAGTTTTGCCGAGCGTGTTGATCGCATTGATATCGGCGCCGTGCCGGAGGAGTACCTTGGCCACTTCGACGTGCTCGCGCGACACGGCAATGGTTAGCGCGGTATTCCCGCGGCTGGTCTTGAGATTCGCGCTCGCACCGCCGTGAAGAATCGCGGAGACCTGATCCACGTCGCCCTTGTGCGCGGCCAACATGAGATCGCAGGCACCGGCCTTTTTCAAAATCTGCACCAACTGCTCATCGCCCTGAAAGGACGCCATCATGAGCGCCGTGTTGTCGAGATTGTCCTGGGCGTTTGCGTTGGCTCCGTGTTCGAGCAGAAACTGCACGACCTCTGTGTGACCACCGACGGTCGCCATCATCAGCGGAGTTTGACCGGTGGCTTCGGCGTCCACTTCGGCGCCGTGTTTTACGAGCAACTGGACGACATCGAGGTGGCCACTTGAAGCCGCCATGGCGAGCGCCGAGTAGCCCAACACAGATTCCTTCGCTCCGATGGCAGCACCTTTTCCCAGTGCCAAACGCGCGATCTCTGGCAGACCCTTTTCCGCCGCAAACATCAAAATCGTTCGATCTTCCTCCGGATCCTTCGCATTGGGATTCGCTCCCCGTTCGAGCAGCAGCCGGACGATCGACACCCGGCGAATCCTAGCGGCATAGAGCAACGCCGGAGTGTGATCGGCCATGGTCGAATTGACGTCCATGCCTGCGTCCAAGAATAGCCGAGTAAGGGAAATGTCGCCCTTCTTGATCGCGGCAAAGAACTGAACGTGACCGAACTCCACCCCCATCTCACCGAGCTGATCGCGAGCCTCTTCCTGCGTAATTTCCATTTTGGCGATATCCATTGTCGAGCTGGCCACTCATGGGTTATCGGACACTTTCCACAAAAAACTAAGTTGTTTTGAATGCGTAAATTAACCAGCCAGCCAGGTCGGTGCGTGCCGCTTATGAGAATCGAGCATTACGCCGGTTCGAAAATCCGGGGCAAATGATCCAATGAGACATCCCATACCGCGCTCATTCCGGAATTGAGCGGCATGTCGCGATTGTCCGGCGCAATGCAGTATTGCTCCCAATCCCGCTTCGCTCCACGATGCCCGTTCGTTTAACTATCATGATTCTTGAAAAATTCTCCTTCGGTGTGGGCGACCGGTTTGCCCACCAGGCCAAAGCACAGTTGCGCGCGTGCCAGTTGATCGCGCAGGACGGCGTGGATGTCGCGCCGGTTTGGAACAAATCCAACCGCGAACACTCGTTCATCGGCTCCGAACCGTCGTCCGTGCTCGCCGCTGCGAAGGAAGCCGTCGCCGCGCTGAACTGGACCCAAGGCTGGCACGTGGACGCGGACCACATCGGTCTCGGAACCGTCGACCGGTTCCTGCCCCATTCGGACTTTTTCACGCTCGACGTCGCCGACTCAATCGGAAAACCAGCTTCCGCCGAATCCATTCAGGCATTCGTCGACAAGCACCCGGAATTGATCGGCACCATTTCCATCGCTGGAATTGATCAACCGTTCGAAACAACGCGCGAAGAAGTGGAACGCGTCGCGGGCAAGTTCCTGCTCGCCGTTCAGGACGCCGGAAAAATCTATCGTCACATCGCCGATGCGAAGGGCGCTGACAATTTCATCGCTGAAATCTCCATGGACGAAACGGACTCGCCACAGACGCCGCCGGAGCTCTTGATCATTCTCGCCGCGATTGCCGACGAAGGGATTCCGGTGCAGACGATCGCGCCAAAATTCACCGGCCGGTTCAATAAAGGTGTCGATTACGTCGGTGACCTCGCCCAGTTCGAGAAGGAATTCCACGACGACCTCGCCGTGATTGCGCACGCCGTGAAGACCTACGGTCTGCCCGCGAATCTGAAGCTCAGCGTGCATTCGGGCAGCGACAAGTTTTCGCTCTACCCGATTATCCGCCGCACGCTGCCGAAGTTCGACGCCGGGTTGCACATCAAAACCGCCGGCACGACCTGGCTCGAGGAAATCATCGGCCTTGCCGAGGCAGGCGGTGACGCGCTCGCGTTCGCCAAGGAAATTTACGCGGAAGCGCTCGCGCAGGTGGACGCACTCTGCGGCCCTTACGCGACGGTCATCGACATCGACCGCGCGAAGCTGCCGACTGCCGAGGAGGTGAACGGCTGGACCAGCACGCAATTCACCGACGCCCTGCGCCACGTGCAATCCAATCCGGGATTCAACCCCAGCCTGCGCCAGCTGCTCCACATCGGATTCAAGCTCGCCGCAAAAAAGGGCCAGCGCTACCTTGATCTGCTCAAGGCCAACGAAGAAGTCGTCGCGCGCAACGTCACCGAAAATCTCTACGACCGTCACCTCAAGCCGTTGTTTGTCGGGTAGCCCCTCCGACAAAAAGGATGTGATTTGAGCTATACATGATCGAAGGCTGGTTCAACGACGATTACTTGATTCTGTTCAACCGCATGGAGGAATCGCGTTCGCTAGCCACCGAGTATGGCCTCGACGCATATCTACCGAGGCACAGGCTTCTCGGCATCAAAAGCTGGGACGACTTCATCATCAGCGACGAACACGGCGAAATCTGGACCTTACCAACCATCCCACTGGACGCCAGCAACAGACAGTCATTCGATCTTCCACCATCGACACCCGAGCTAGAGGCTGACCGCCAATACGCCGGAAAAATCAAATGGTATCTTACGCCACTAGTATTCGGAGGAAGCCCGACTGACGAATCAAACATGACGTGGATATCCCGTGCGGATCACCCGAAACTCGTCAACTGGTGGAACAAAAAGTACCGCGAGCTGCAAAAATAGACGTTAGCCAAAATTGATTTGAGAATGAAATCAGCCATCACAGTTTCTCTCGTTGAAGAGGCCAAGGGCGGTCCGTTTGTGTTTCACAACGGAATCGAAGACGCCGCGAGCCGCGCCGCTGCATTGGGCTTCGACGCCATTGAAATTTTTCCGCCAAGCGCGGATGCGTTGAACCCAACCGAAATCCTCGAGATCACCAAACGCCACGGGCTCGCAGTCGCGGCAGTCGGCACCGGTGGCGGTTGGGTGATTCGCAAACAGCACCTCTGCCTGCCGGACGCTGCCACGCGTCAGGGCGCGAAGGATTTCATCCGCCGCATCATCGATGTCGCGGCGAAGCTCGGCGCTCCGGCGATCATCGGCTCCATGCAAGGCAAATGGGGCGACGGCGTTTCCAGCAAGCAGTCGTTGACCTGGCTCGCCGAGGCGTTGAACGAACTCGGTGCGCACGCAGAACAAGCGGGCCAGATCCTGCTCTACGAACCGCTGAATCGCTACGAAACCAACCTATTCAACACGGTTGCGGACACGGTCGCGTTCTTGAAAACGCTCAAGACGTCCAACGTCAAGATCCTCGCCGACCTGTTCCACATGAACATCGAGGAAGCTGACGTGGCGGCCGCAATCCGCAGCGGTGGCGCACACATCGGCCACATCCATTTCGTCGATTCGAACCGCCGCGCCGTCGGACTCGGCCACACCGCGTTTGAACCGATCGTGCAGGCCCTGCGCGACATCGAATTCAACGGCTATCTCAGCGCCGAAGCGTTCCCGCTCCCCGACACCGAGACTTGCGCACGCACTCAAAGCGAAAGCTTCAAACGTCTCGTCCGAGAAGTGAATTGATCATCGAGTCGCCGCCAAATCCGATCACTGAAAACTGTTTACCGAACAACTGACCATGCAAACCCGCCAACTCGGCAACACCGATCTGCAACTCCCGATTCTCAGCTTCGGCGCGTCCTCGCTGGGCGCCGAGTTCCGCGCTGTGAAACTCGACGAAGCGCTCGACTCTGTGCGCGTCGCGCTCGACTGCGGATTGAACTTCATCGACACCTCGCCGTTCTACGGGCGCGGAATGAGCGAGGTCCTGCTCGGCATCGCATTGCAGGGCGTTCCGCGCGAGAACTACACGCTCTGCACCAAGCTCGGGCGCTACGATCTGGAGCATTTTGACTTCAGCGCAAAACGCGTCGCCGAAAGCGTGGACGTCAGCCTGCACCGCCTGCGCACCGATCATCTCGACATCGTTCTCTGCCACGACATCGAGTTCGTGCCGATGCAGCAGATCGTCGATGAAACGATTCCGGCGCTCCGCAAAATTCAGGAAGCTGGCAAGGTGCGCTACGTCGGTTTCAGCGGTTACCCGATGAAAATTTTCAAATTCATCCTCGACCAGACCAGCGTCGACTGCGTGCTCAGTTACAATCAATACACGCTTCAGAACACGCGCTTCGCCGACGAGGTCGTGCCGTATCTCAAAGAAAAAAGGGTTGGTGTGATGAATGCCGGTCCGTTCAGCGCGCGACTCCTGACCAACGCTCCACTGCCCGCGTGGCTCAAGGAACCCGAAGACGTCAAGGACGCGGCGAGAAAAGCCGCTGCGCTCTGTGCGGAACGCGGCGTGGACATCGCCCAACTCGCTCTCCAGTTCTCCTGCGCCAATCCCGACATCACCACCACGGTCGCCGGCAGCGCCAACCCGAACAACATCCGCAAATGGGCCGATTGGCTGGCGAAGCCGCTCGACACCGCCCTGCTCGCGGAGGTCCAAGCCAACTTCGCGCCAGTTAAAAATCTCGGGCACAAGGAAGGGTTGCCGGAGAATAACTAAATGGGGCGTAAGCTTCAGAATGTAACATTTGAGCAGTGGTTGGATTTTGCTTTCAACCATCCGGTCACCAAGCCCGCCTGGCATTGGGCTGACGATGCGGACCTTTGGGCCGGGAGCGCGACTGAGATGGTTGATCTTCTTACCCGTACGTTTCTCGATTCTGGAACTGCCCTTCAATCATTTTCAGATGCGCAGCTCAACCAAGGTTTTTGGTATTTGATCAGTGTTCCATGCTCAGACATTGCGTGTAGCATCACAAACGGAAGAGTTTCGAATCATGCTCGCATCGACTGTGTCAAAGCGATCGTGAATCTGTTCCGAGATTGTTTCGCATTGCGGTGTTCCAATCACCTCTCACACTTGGACGAAGCCGGTGCAAATCCATTAAACTCGATTTGCTACATGTGGTGGGATCTTTTCCCTGTGTTTGGTAAACCTAAAGAGCCAAAGTGGGCTGAATTTGATTCACTGATCCTCGAGGTCATGGGCAGAGTCCTAGACTTGGATTCCGACGCCTGTCGTGAGGCAGCCCTGCACGGACTTGGTGAATCGCACTGCTATTATCCAGATCGCACACCCGCGATAGTTGAAAACTTTATCTGGAAACACCGGCACATTCGAGATTCGCTGCGCAACTACGCTTACGCCGCGATGCACGGCGACGTCCTTTGAATCTGTTGCTGCTTAGTCATTCTCATTATGGCGACCAAATACTCCTCGATAGACTCCAGAAAGTCCTCGGGCGCCGCTGACGCGCTGACCGAGCGCGACATCTTTGAATTACCCGACTGGTCGGCCGCAGCTCGGCGAAGGACGCGCAAAGCGGCCGCTCTGCGCGAAGAAGTAGTCGCGGAATATCGCATCCGCATCCGCCGGCAACCCGGTCGCCAAGAACGGCGCCTTGCTCGCAAGGTGGATCGTGAGTTTGTCCTCTGACTTTGCGACGGCGAGTTGTTTGAATCTCAACAAGCCATGAAGAATTCCTCAAAGCCCTCGAACAGTAATTCGATACCGGATCGATTCCGGGAACAATTGCCGGCGTATGGGCTGGACCTGCCGGTCGCTCCCGATTGGTTTTCCGAGGAGCCAAAGGGCACGTGGGAAGACGGCTACCAACTCAGCCTTCAGTTGATTCGCGATCTCAAGGTTCGTGATCGTGTCCTAGCTGAACGTGACGCCTGCATGGTTTCGGCGGAGTTTAAGATGTAGCACCGCCCCTTCATCGAAGTTATCAACCGGAACGGCCGGCCATGCGACTCCATATCCTCAGTGATCTGCACATCGAGTTCGCCGACTTCGAACCGCCGGCCACCGACGCCGACGTGGTCATTCTCGCCGGTGACGTTCATATCGGGCGCGAAGGCCGGAAATGGATCCGCCGCCACTTCGCGGACCGGCCGGTGATCTATGTGCTCGGCAATCACGAGTTCTACCGCCATTCCCTGCCAGAACTGACTGAGGATTTACGCCGGGAGACCGAAGGGAGCCTGATCCATCTTCTCGAAAATAGTTCGGTCGAGATTGATGGATTCACATTCCTGGGCTGCACACTCTGGACCGACTTTGCGGTCTCGGGCAATCCGGTTGAAAGCCGCGCGGCCGCCGAAAACTGCATGGCGGACTATCAGTTGATACGCAGCAGCCCAGCGTTTTGCCGAATACGAGCGCTGGACACCCAGCGACTGCACATTGCGTCACGGCAGTGGTTGTCCAGCGAACTCGGGAAACACAATCCGGCCAAAATGGTGGTCGTCACACACCACGGACCGTGTAGCCGATCGATTCCACCCGACCACGCCGGCGAAGCGTTGAACGGGGCGTTTTGCTCACGCCTCAATACGTTCGTGGCCACCAGCCGAATTCCGTTGTGGGTTCACGGCCACACTCATCACTGCGTCGATTATCGGCTTGGTGAGACTCGTGTGCTGGCCAACCAGCGTGGATATCCGGACGCGTTCTGCAAGGATTTCGATCCCGGACTGGTCCTGGAATTGTAGAATTGCTCATGACGGCAGTTGAACAAAACGGTTTTGAACGGATTGCAAACTTCTCGGACGCGTCCGTGGCCCGCACGCGGTGGATCTCTTGGAAGCCATGAAGCGTCACGCCACCGGCGGCCGGGCGGGAACTCGTAATCTGCTGACTGAAAGTGCGGTCCTGCGAGTAGCCGAGGAGATCGCGGGCTTTGAAATCATCACGGCCGCCACCGGTCGTGCGGCTTTCCCCGTCCGCGCGCTGCTGTTCGACAAGACCCCACAAACCAACTGGAACGTCAGCTGGCATCAGGATTTGAGCATCGCGGTTAGGGAAAGACACGACGTTCAAGGCTTTACCGGCTGGGCTTTGAAGCAAGGAGTCTGGCACGCGCAACCGCCGGCAGCTTTCCTTGAACGCATGATCACGTTGCGGCTGCATTTGGATGATTGCAAATCGGACAATGGACCGCTGCGGGTGATCCCCGGCTCGCATCGCGATGGCCGATTCGATTCCGAAGCGATCGCGCGCTGGCGGTCAGTCGTTCCGGCAAAGGAGATCATCTGCCAGGCGGGTGATGCGTTGCTGATGCGTCCGCTTTTGTTGCACGCATCGTCCAGGGCAACGCGCCCGAGCCATCGCCGTGTCTTGCACGTGGAATACGCGGCATTCCAACTTCCGGCCCCGCTTGTTTGGGCGTTTGCATCAACAGAATCACCGAAGATGGATTGAGCGTTTCGGCGCCACTTGATATTTCTTGCTGCGCATGAAAGCACTTCAACTGGCCGAACCCAAAGTCTGGACCTCCCTCGACGTCCCCGAACCGAATCAGCCCGGTCTCGGCGAAGCGCTCGTGCGGACGCATCGCATTGGTATTTGTGGCACCGACATCTCGGGTTATCTCGGCAAAATGCCGTTCTTCAAATACCCGCGCATCCCCGGTCACGAACTCGGCGTGGAAGTGCTGGCGGTTGGTGAGGGCGTGACGAACGTCAAACCGGGTGATCGTTGTTCCGTCGAGCCTTACATGAACTGCGGCAAGTGCTTTCCCTGCCGCAAGGGCAACAGCAATTGCTGCACGTCGTTAAACGTCATCGGCGTCATGATCGATGGCGGAATGCGCGAACGATTTTTGATCCGCGCGGACAAATTGCATCCATCTGCCAAACTTTCGATGGAACAACTCGCTCTTGTCGAAACGCTCGCTATTGGCTGTCACGCGACGGACCGGGGCGAACCCAAAAAGGGCGAGCACGCGTTGATCATCGGCGCCGGACCGATCGGCCTGTCGGTTCTTGAATTCACTCGACTCACCGGCGCGACCGTCACCGTAATGGACATGGTCGAATCACGACTGGAGTTTTGCCGGAAGACTTATGGCATCGAACATACGATCCAATTCAAAGGCGACGGATCGGAGTTCGAGCAGATGAAGACGATCACCGGCGGCGACATGTATTCGGTGGTCACGGACGCCACGGGCAGCAACAAATCGATGTCGTCCGCGCTGCAATATTGCGCGCACACCGGTTCGCTCGTTTATGTGGGGATCACGACGCAGGAAATCACGTTCACCCATCCGGTGATGCACCGGCCGGAATTGACGCTCAAGGCCAGCCGCAACGCCCTGCCCCGCGATTTTCCGCGCATCATCCAATTGATCGAAGACGGCACGATCAACACCGATCCGTGGATCACCCACCGGACCGGCATTGATCAACTAATCAGCCAGTTCGAGTCATTCACCCGACCCGAAACCGGCGTCATCAAGGCGGTCGTGGAAATGAGTTGATTATTCGGGTCCGCAAATCTCGGCCTTTTGCCCATTAGGAAAGGTCGACTGGAAAACAGGTCCGCTGCAAAGTTGGCCTCCCGACGTCCTTGGCTTGAATTTCTCGTTGTGCCCAGCGTTTAATAAACACATCCATGAAACACCTGACACTATCCTTTTCGCTGCTTGCGGCCAGTTTGCTGGCGGGTTCGGCGGCGGATCAACCCGCTCTGCAATTGAAGAAGGGCGATCATATCGCCTTGATCGGTAACGCCCTGCCGGACCGCATGCAGTTCGACGGTTATCTCGAAACGTTGATCACCGCCGCGTATCCAAATGACGACCTGACCTTCCGGAATCTCGGACGCACGGGAGACGAAGTGGTCACGCGGGCGCGTTCGGCCAACTTTGGCACGCCCGACGAATGGCTCGAAAAAACCAAGACCGACGTCATTCTGGCTTATTTCGGGTTCAATGAATCCTTCAACGGCGAGGCCGGGCTCGACAAGTTCAAGACGGATCTGGATACGTTTCTCAAACAAACCAAGGCGATGAATTACAGCGGCAATGGCGCGCCGCGAATCGTCTTGTTCTCGCCCATCGCGGCCGAGCATCACCAAGACCCGAATTTCGCGCTGCCGGACAAGATCAACGCCAACGTCGAGCTTTACACCAAGGCGATGGGTGAGGTGGCCCGGCAGAACGGAGTGCCGTTCGTCGACCTCTACGCGCCAACGAAATCGCTGTTTGATTACAACCGCGACCAGAAACAATCGCTCACGATCGATGGGCAGCACTTGAGCCAGGACGGCGATCGCGTGCTGGCGCCGATCATGTTCCGCGCGTTGTTTGGCAAGGAACCGCCGCAGGGTGATTTCTCCAAACTGCGCGAAGCCATCAATGCGAAGAACTGGCAGTGGCACATGCGCTACCGGACGATTGACGGTTACAACGTTTATGGTGGCCGGTCCGAGCTCGCCTATCAGCCCGACAAGGGCGCCTTCATTACGGACCGCGACCCGAAACCGCCGTTCATTTCGAACTACGAAGTCATGCAACGCGAAATGCAGATGCGGGACGTGATGGTGGCCAACCGCGACAAGCGAGTCTGGGCCATCGCTCAAGGAGGCGACCTCGAGGTGGACGATTCCAATCTGCCGCCGCCGATCGACGTGCCGACGAACGAGCGCGGTTCCAACCCAGACGGCACGTTTCCCGTGACGGGTGGGGAGGAAATGATCTCGGAAATGAAGGTGCACTCGAACATGAAGGTGAACCTGTTCGCCAGCGACGAGCAGTTCCCTGAGTTGATCAGTCCATTGCAAATGATGTGGGATACCAAGGGCCGGCTTTGGGTGACGGTCTGGCGGAATTATCCGGAACGCAAACCGACCAGCACGATCGGCGACAGTGTGCTGATCTTTGAAGACACCGACGGCGACGGCAAGGCCGACAAGGTCACGCACTTCCTCGACGGTTTGAACGCTCCCACGGGATTCCAGTTTTACAAGGACGGCTTGTTGGTCATGCAGGCGCCGGATCTTTGGTATGTTCGCGACACCGACGGCGACGACCATGCTGACACCAAGGAACGCGTCCTGATGGGAATGGATTCAGCGGACTCTCATCACACGGCAAATGCGCTTTCCTACGATCCGGGCGGAGCGATCTACCTGAGCGACGGTGTGTTTCACCGCACGCAGGTGGAAACCGCGAATGGCCCGGTGCGCAATCTCGATGCCGGCATCTACCGCTTTGAGCCCGTCACCGGCCGGTTCGAGCGCTACATCTCCTATGGATTTGCGAATCCACACGGCAAGGTCTTCGATCGTTGGGGCAACGGCATCATGACGGATGCGACGGGTAACAACAGTTACTTTGACGCGGCGTTCAGCGGTCACATCGATTACCCGATGAAGCACCCGGGTATGAAACAGTTTTGGGATCGGCCTTCCCGTCCGTGCCCCGGCACGGGCTGGCTCAGCAGCCGGCATTTTCCGGACGAACTCCAGGGCACGTTCATGAACTGCAACGTGATTGGCTTTCAGGGCATTTACCTGGTCAAAGTCACCGACGACGGATCGGGCATCAAAGGCGAAACGATCGAACCGCTCGTTTCATCGACGAATTACAACTTTCGTCCTTCAAACGTCGATATCGGGCCCGACGGCGCCATTTATTTCCTCGATTGGGAAAAGCCGCTCATCGGCCACATGCAGCATCACCTGCGCGATCCCAACCGTTACTTCCCGCACGGCCGCATTTACCGCATCACTTACGACGGCCGGCCGCTCTTGAAGCAGCCGAAAATTGACGGCCAACCGATTCCCGATTTGCTTGAGCTGCTGAAGTCGCCCGAAGACGGCGTACGCCAGCTCGCGAAAATCGAACTCGCCAAGCACGACGCCCAGGAAGTGGCGGCGGCCGTGCAGAAGTGGATCACCACGCTCGACAAATCGTCGCCCGATTATGAGCACGAAATGATGGAAGCGCTGTGGGTTCATCAATGGAACAACGTCGTCAACGTCGACTTGCTGAAGCGCATGCTCAACTCGCCCGATCCGCGTGCCGTCGCGGCGGCTGGACGCGTCCTCTGCTACTGGCGCGATCGCGTGCCGGACGCGTTGGATCTCTTCCGCAAGCTCGCCAACGACGCCAGTCCCCGCGTCCGTCTGGAAGCGGTTCGCGCGGCGAGCTTCTTCGATAGTCCGGAAGCGGCCGAGGTCGCCCTCGAAGTGCTGAAACATCCGATGGATTACTACCTCGAATACACTTTGAAGGAGACCATGCGCCAACTCGAGCCGGTCTGGCGGAAAGCGCTGAGCGAAGGCAAATCCATCGCCGCCGACAACCCGAAAGGCGTCGAATACATTTTGAACGCCGTGCCAAACTCCGGGCTCGCCAACCTGCCTCGCATTCCGGGTGTTTTGGAAGCCTACCTGACCCGGCCCGGCATTACCGATGCCGATCGCGCTGTGGCTCTGGCGGATTTGGCTGACAAAAAAGGCACCGACCGCACCACGTTGCTGATGGACCTGATCAAGGGTTCCTACAAAGACGATGCCGCCGCGCAGGCCAATCTCGCCCGGCAATTGCCAACCGTCCCGCCCGACGAACTGAAATCCAAGCGGACGATGGTTGCGGAACTGACCAAACCCGATGCACCGGGCGTGGCGAGACCGGCGGCTTGGGCCGCGCTCGCAGCCGCTGACGGTTCCTTTGACGCCGTTTTCAATCGCGCCGAGAAGGATCCGGCTGAACTGACGGAACTGCTTAACGGCATCCCGCTGTTGATGGACCCAACGTTGCGGGCGGCGGCGTGGCCGAAAGTTCGGCCATTGTTGACCTCCCTTCCTGGCGGCTGGGACAGCGGCAAAATGAAAGCCGGCACCAAAGGCCGGTATGTGAGGATCGAGCTGCCTCGTCGCGGCACGTTGACTCTGGCTGAAGTCGAGGTCATGAGCGACGGCCGCAACATTGCCCGGTTCGGCAAGGCCAGCGAGTCATCTGTCGCCAATGGCGGCACCGCCGATCGCGCGATTGACGGCCGGACTGATGGCGACTTCGGCAGCGGAACTCAAACGCACACTCGAGAGAATTCCCGCGACCCATGGTGGGAGGTCGATCTCGGTGCGACGCGTCCGATCAATTCTGTCGTCGTCTGGAATCGTACCGAAGGCGAACTAGGCAAACGCCTTGATCACTTCACGTTGCAGGTCCTCGACGATTCACGAAATGTGATCTTCGAACAAAAAGACAACCCTGCGCCGGAGAAGAATGTCACGATCAACGTGAGCACCGATCCGGTGGGCACCATGCGCCGGGCAGCCATCCAGGCGCTCGCCAGCATGGGAACCAAGCCGGCCGAGACGTTCGGCGCCCTTTCGGACCTCATCGTCAAGGGCGAGGAAGTCGTGGAAGCCACCCGCGCTTTGCGCAGCGTGCCCCGCGCAAGTTGGCCCGCCAAGGAAGCTGGAGCCGACGCGCGTGCGCTCGTCGATTGGGCCAAATCCGTCCCGACGGATGCGCGTACTTCGCAGGACTTCGTGGAGACAACCCAAACCGCTTCGGACTTGACCGGGCTGCTTCCGGCGCCGGAAGCCGTCGCGTTGCGCCACCAGTTGAAGGACATTCGCGTCGCGATGTTTGTCGTCCGCACGGTGCGCGAGCAAATGCGTTACGACACACCCCGGATGGTCGTTGAAGCCGGCAAGCCGTTCCAGGTCATCATCGTCAACGACGATTTCATGCCGCACAACATGGTGGTTTCCATGCCCGGCGGCCGTGAGATTATCGGGCCGATGTCGGACAAGATGCAGCCGGATAAACTGGACTCAAAGGGTCGGGCATTCATCCCGAGCAGCGTCACTCACCTGTCACAACCGAACGAATTGATCCTCGACGCCACGCCGCTGATCGAGCCCGGTCAGCAGGCCACGCTCAAACTCACCGCTCCGGAAAAGGAAGGTGACTACAATTACTTCTGTACCTTCCCCGGTCACTGGCCGGTGATGTGGGGCATCCTCGTGGTGACCAAGGACGTCGACGCCTATTTGCAGGCGCACCCCGTGGCCACTCAATTGCCCGCCGCAAACCAAAAGCACGACCACAGCTTCGAATAACCGGCGGCCGAACACGGCCGTTCTGCTTCAATGCTCCCGGAGTCGTTCCGGGAGCATTTTTCTCGTACCGCAGGGGAAGAACGGAACCGTTCAATCCGAAAACTTGCACCGGTCCCGAAACACGTACACCATGTTCCACCGCTTATGAAAATGAAGAACGTATTCTCGCTCGCCTTGCCGTTGGCCACCACGCTGTTTGCCGCCGGCTGCATCTCGGTTCACGAAGAATCGGAGCACACGCACATGGCGCCGCCGGACCACGCCAGCGCCTGGGCATCCGTCAATCATGCCGTCGCGGTTATTCGCCCCACCGCCGGAAACGAGTGTTCCGGAGTCGTAAACTTTTACCAACAGGGCGACACTGTGAAAGTCGTGGCTGATCTCAGTGGGCTCGCGCCCAACCAGGACCACGGGTTTCACGTTCACGAGCTGGGTGACATTTCGGCGGACAACGGCACCGCCACGGGTGGGCATTACAATCCGGAAAAGCACGACCACGCCCTGCCGACCACGTCCATGCGACACGCCGGGGATTTGGGCAACGTCCACGCCGATGCCGACGGCAAGGCCCACTACGAAATCACGGTGGCCAACATTTCGATCGCCGGCCTGCGGAACCCGATCTTGGGCCGCGGCGTCATCGTTCACGCCAAGGCTGATGACGGCGGCCAGCCAACCGGAAATGCCGGCGGACGCGTGGGCCAGGGCGTAATTGGCCTTGCGAAATCCACCGAGTGACCGAAAGTCGCACCTGCAAGTTAGATTTGAACTATGACAACGACCCTTGAAACCACTGTCCTCGACAAGACCCGCGAGCTCTGCGAAACGATCATCAACCAGCCGGAGTTCGAGAGCATGCGCACGCGGATCGACCAATTCCTCATCAACGACGCAGCACGCGCCCAGTATCAGGAACTGACTGAACAAGGTGAGTACCTCCACCACAAGCAGCACCAGGGCGTGCAGCTCACGCAGGAGGAAGTCGAGACCTTCGAGAAGAAGCGGACTGCTCTCATGAACAACCCGGTGGCTCGTGGTTTTCTCGACGCGCAGGACGAGGCGTTCAAGATGCGCGACTTGGTGTCCAAGTATGTTGCCAAGACCTTCGAACTGGGCCGCGTGCCCGGCGAAAGTGATTTTGAAGACGGCTGCTGCGGTGGCGGCGGCGGAGGCTGCGGCTGCAGTCACTGATCGCGAATCCGATTCCCTTCCCCAAAAGAGCCGCGGCCAATCCGGTCGCGGCTCTTTATTTATGCACCGTGATCCAACGGGCAAAGACCGACCCGTGGTTCAATATTTCCAGTTTCGATAAACCTCGTACACATCCACTTCGCCGCCGAAGAAATAGTTGCTCATTGGCGTGTGAAATCGGCCGTCGTCGTTTTGATAGGTGATTTGCAAAGGCGCTTTGGGATTGTTCGGATCGTAACACCAAAACCGCACTCCCTCCGGCACGTCCTCCACCTTGTAGACCACCACGCCATGATTGATCGTCTGCGCCGGAAAAAGCACCACGTGGATCACCGGCGCGATTCCTTTTTCCAGTTCGCGCCGTAGCGTAACAACGGTCCTCGCCTGATGCGCGTCGCTGAAAGGAAACAACATCCTCCAGTGTCCGCGCTGCACATAGCTTTGCCACCAACCACCGCACAGGTCCTTGATGTCTGATTCGTAGTCCCGGCTGAAATCGTACAAATCCGCGTAACCCGGGATGACGACCGGTTTGTGCTTTGCGGGATCCGATCGCGGATCGTGCGACAACACTTCGTCGATCAAGTGGCGATACGTTTCTTCGTCAGCTTTGGGCGCCTTTGGATCGAAGCGGGCAAAGTCATAAAACTGCCGCGCGGCACGAGACATGACGAAGCAATATTGATGATAATCCGGCTTGGGAACACGCGGATGCGTCCTCATTTTGCCGGCCTCCAAATCCGGTTCGTAAACCCACTGAAGTTCGTTCGCGTAGGCGAAGTTGTCGCGCCCAAATTCGAAATGTCTTCCCGTCGGCTGACGGGTTGTTATCGACGCACAACCGCTTGCCACCATCAGGAGCACACCGGCGAACAAATGCGCGGCCAGGCGCATCGGTTGAGTTGAAATGGATTTTCGAACTGCAGCAAATAAACACAACATGCTTGCCGGAAACGCTAGCGGCGCCAAATCTCACTCGCAATGCTTTACGACTGCTGGCAGGCCGTGGCGCGCGAACACGCGGGGGAACTGGCCCTCGTCGAATGCGCGACAAGCCGACGTTGGACCTTCGCCGAACTGGCCAGGGCTGCCGAAACGTTTTCGATTGCCGACGAATCACCCGTAGTCGCTCAGGGTCAGACGGCCGAATTCATTTTGACCGTTCTCGCTGCCTGGCGGGAGGGGCGCCCACAGTTTCCGGTTGAACAAACCACGGCCGGTCCGCTTTCCTTCGACACCATTCCTACCGGCGTTGCGCATCTCAAGGCGACGTCGGGCACGACCGGCGCCAGCCAGTTGATAACCTTTTCGGCGGAGCAACTGGCGGCGGACGCGGCAAACATCGTCGCAACCATGGGACTCAATCCAACCGCGCCGAACTTGGGCGTCATCAGTCTTGCGCACTCATACGGTTTTTCAAATCTGGTCACACCGCTCTTGCTTCATGGCATTCCGTTGGTGCTTTGCGCCTCACCCATGCCAGAGGTCGTAAAATCGGCCGCCGCGGATTTCGATTCTCTCACGCTTCCCGCAGTGCCCGCGTTGTGGCGCGCTTGGCATGAGGCCGATGCGATTCCGCTCAACGTCAAACTGGCCATCTCCGCCGGTGCGCCTTTGCCCGTCGAACTCGAAACCTCCGTGTTCAATTCGCGCGGGCTCAAGCTCCACAATTTTTACGGCTCCAGCGAATGCGGCGGTATCGCCTACGATCATTCTTCTCGTCCTCGAACGGACTCGTCAATGATTGGCCAACCCATGGAAAATGTCTCTTTGTCCATAGGCGATGACGGCTGCTTGATCGTCCACAGTTCAGCCGTTGGCACCGGCTATTTTCCCGATGGCGACGCCCGGCTCGGCGAAGGCGAATTTCACACGAGCGATCTTGCGGAACTGCGCGACGGGCAGGTCTTTTTGCGCGGTCGGTCGTCCGACGTCATCAACATCGCCGGTCGCAAACTCTCGCCGGAAACGGTGGAGGCAGTCATTCGCAAACAGCCCGGCGTGCGCGAATGCGTCGTCGTGGGTGTACCGGCCCGGGACCAAACGCGTGGCGAAGAAGGCCTGGCAATTGTGGCGCTATCCGACGAAACCCAACTCGAAGCCATCCGCCGGGCAACTGGAGCCAATCTACCAGCATGGCAAAGTCCCCGCCATTGGTGGCCTGTCGCAGAAATTCCAACCAACGCCCGCGGAAAGATCTCGCGACGCGAATGGCGCGAGCGATTCGTCGAACGAGGCCGCAAATCGGAATGACACACTCAATCTCGGGGAGCGCGCCCGTCCCGAGTGCATCAACCGGCGTCCTCGCCGGTTGTTTGGTTTTTGTGTTGCCGCACGACACCTTCGATTAAGCACGGGGCAAAATGTTCCGCGGGGACGCGGACCAGCGCAGGCGGGACGCCCGCACTCCCCGGACCTCCAGTATCGTTCCCGCTTAAGCTCGCCAGCTTCCCAATCTGCCGTTTAACTCGCGCCGATGCGCGAAATCGTGGAAAAGAAATTACGCTCAGGAAGCGATTCCAATTCGATAGCAATTGTCCCCGATGCTCGTCGGTTTTTATGCGCCGGCCGAATCACGGAAATCTCAGTTCTTGATCGTGACGTCTTTCGCCTGCGTATCGGACGCAGCAAACAACTGAGCAACCAGCCGTCCTGGTCAATTATTCCACGCGATTGGCCAACCGCAGAAGCCAAGTGGCGCGAAGGCAAATCCACACTTTCAGCGACAACTGCCGACGGAACGTTTTCTCTCCAAACCACCACCGGTCGCTGGCGCCTGGTCGATGACGGCGGCAATGAATTGTTCGCCGGTGAGCCCGCACACTTTGACGGCAAGAAGCCCGAGTTCGCACTCAATCTCGCGCTCGACGAGAAGATTTTCGGGCTCGGCGAATCGACCGGCACCTTCGACAAACGCGGGTTGATCCGCGAATTCTGGAACATCGATGTCCTCGGCCACGCCGGTTGCATTCATCCCGGCTTGCGCAGCCTGTATGTTTCGATCCCGTTCGCCATTTCGTTGCGCGGCCCGATTGCCGCCGGAATTTTCTGGGACAATCCCGCGCGTCAGGTTTGGGACATCGGTTCGACCGATTTCAATCGTTGGAAACTTTCCGCCGACTCGGGCGAAATCGACCTCTACCTGATTGTCGGACCGTCGCTCGATCGCATCGTCGGCCGCTTCGCCGATCTCACCGGCCACATGCCCTTACCGCCCGACTGGGCGCTCGGCTTTCATCAATGTCGCTACAGTTACGAAACGCGCAAACGCGTCGAACAAGTTGCCGCCACATTTCGCCGGAAACGCATCCCCTGCGACGCGCTCTATCTCGACATCCATCACATGGACGGCTATCGCGTTTTTACGTTTGGCAAAACGTTTCCCAAGCCGGAGGCCATGATCGCCAAACTTGCGCGCCATGGATTTCACACCGTTTGCATTGTCGATCCGGGCGTGAAAAACGATCCCAAGTTCGGCGTGCTGCAACGCGGACGAAAGCACGACGCCTTCGTGAAGGATCGCTCGGGTAAAAAGGATTTCCTTGGTCGTGTCTGGCCGGGCGAAGCGCGGTTTCCCGACTTCCTCAATGTACGGACTCGCAATTGGTGGGCCGGCGAACAACAAAAGCTCTCGCGTCTCGGTGTCGCCGGATTTTGGAACGACATGAACGAACCGGCGAACTTCGCGCGCCCGGACAAAACGCTCGATCCCCTCGCCCGCCACGAAACGGATCACGGGCCGCGCCGGCACGCGGAGGCTCACAATCTTTACGGAATGCAGATGGCCCGCGCGTCGCGTGAGGGATCGCTCGCTGCCCAACCTGATGCCCGGCCGTTCGTCATCACGCGCGCTGGTTGGGCGGGCGTGCAACGTCACGCGCTCGTCTGGACCGGCGACAACAGCTCGACTTGGTATCATTTTGAAGACTCGATCCAATCACTGCTCAATCTCAGCTTGAGCGGGGTGCCGTTCTGCGGTTGCGACGCCGGCGGCTTCCTCGAAAACTGCACGCCCGAACTTTACATCCGCTGGATGCAATGCGCCGCTTTCACGCCCTTCTTCCGAGCGCACACCAACCTTGGCACGAATGATCACGAGCCTTGGGCGTTCGGTCCCGCGGCGGAGGCAATCGTTCGCCACTACATTGAACTGCGTTACCAGCTTCTGCCGTATCTGAAATCGTTATTCGTCGAAACCAGCCGTACCGGCGCGCCGATCATGCGTCCACTTTTCTGGCATCATCAGGACGACCCCACGGCCGCCGGCATCAGCGATCAGTTTTTGCTCGGCCGCAACCTCCTGGTCGCGCCGATCACCAAGCAAGGCGCCGAAGCGCGTAGTGTCTATCTGCCCGAGGGCGAGTGGTGCGAATTCTGGTCCGGCCAACGGATTCCCGGTCGCCAACACATTTTGACGCCGGCGCCGATTCAATACCTGCCGCTCTTCGTTCGCGCCGGAGCCGTGATTCCTTTCCGCGATGTTCAACAACACACCGGCGAAAAGCCGTTGCGCGAAGCCTCGCTCCATGTCTGGCCGGGCGGAATGGATTCGTTCACTTGGCGCGAAGACGACGGTGTCAGCCAAGCCTTCGAAGGTGGTGAATTTTCCGAACGATCGGTCATGGT
Organism: bacterium; assembly: GCA_016124235.1. Taxonomy (GTDB): domain Bacteria; phylum Verrucomicrobiota; class Verrucomicrobiia; order Limisphaerales; family RI-55; genus RI-55. Next base: position 256,268 of record WGOC01000017.1, read on the forward strand.
TTCCTCAAACGAACAAGATGGCCGGCTCATCATCGGCGCTGCCAAAGGAGACTATGAATCAACGCTCAAGACCTGGCGCATCGTGCTTCGAACCGCCGGGAAGAAACCAAAGGTCACTGTGAATGGCCGGCGCGTGAAAGCGACGTTTGATCGCAAGTCGGGCACTGCGGCTTGGGAGATTCCCAATTCGATTTCGGAAATGGTGATTGAGTGGTCAGCAGGTTGAAGGATCAGTCGTAGATCGTAATCAGAGCATTACTTGGATTCACACTGAATTTGGTGTTCCACCCAAAACCAACACGTCTTGTTCATTGGGCAACAGCCCGGATGAACACTGAAGTAGCATTCAGTGAGTTCGTAACCCGCATGGATGTAACACCAGCTGTGTTTGTGAAAGTTCGCATATCGGACCAAATGCTGAGGTCGGTTGATCCACTCACGAGATACTTGCGTCCCCATTCCCCAGCCAGTCCGAGCGTTAGTGAACTAGAATTATCTACGTGCAATGAGAGGAGAGGACCGCTGGTTGAAGCGTCGAACCAGTTTATGCCATCGTTCGAAACCAACCCCATTGGCGATTGTAGATAGCCCTCCGGAGCATAGAGACTGAATAATCCGCCCTGAAAAATTCCGACACCGAAATTCGCACTTGTAGGGAAGCTGCAGTCGAGCCAGTTCGTGCCGTCTGGGGAACTCCAAATTGCCCCATTCCATCCGAATCCGACCCAACGATTGTTGCCATAGGTTAGACCTGTCAGGTAACCGGGATTCGCCACGCGCAATAACCAGTTCGTGCCATCTTCAGAGGAAATTATGCCATTGTACGCGGCGACCCACACGCCTTGCTCGAAGCGCAGGCTGGGGAGTTCGCCGATTGGCGGATATGGAACCGATGTCCAGTTCGTTCCGTCGGAAGAGACTAAAATTCCAACGCTCCCAGCCGTCACAAAAAGTCCGTTGCCAAAGTCGAGACCTGTTAGCGTACCGTCGCAACCACGACGCTGAACGTAGTGTATCCCGTCTTCTGAACTGTAAATCTTACCGCAATTGCCGCTAATCCCTACACTAATTCCGTTCCCGGAAGCCAACGCAGCGATCGGACATACGGTGGCATTTTGTGCGGTCCAAGTGGACAGATTGCTGCTGGAATAAATCGCCCCCCCGTCGCCGACCACCACGTATTGACCCAATCCAAAAGCCACGCTCAAGCAGTTGATCTCACCAATGTAAGCGTTTGTCCACGTGTTACCGTCGGGACTCCACTCAGCACTACTTTGACCCACACCCAGGAGCAAACCTCCCCCGAAACAGAAAGCGCTAAAGTTCATGTTGTGCCGCGCAGTTGACCAATTTACGCCATTGGTTGAACGGGCGACTTGATCCATACCGAACTCACCCCAACCTGCGGTTACGAAGGCTCCATTCCCATAAGCTCCACACTTAAAGGTGCTCGCGGTCGAAACGCTTGTGTTTGTCCAGTTGAGACCATCCGAGGATACCAAGATTATCCCATCACCGCCGCTGGCAACGAACAATCCACCTCCAAAATAGACTCCGTAAAGAGTTCTACCGACCGGCACTCCGTTGGTGCTTCTGTCCCAAGTTATTGAGTCGGCAGATTTCATCAGTTTTGAGTCGTCGGTTAGTGCGACAAATTGTCCATTGCCAAAGGCAACGGCTCGAAAGTTGTTCGTTACGGCAGCACCTGTTGACAGCCAATCGCTACCATTTGTCGATTGCAAAACAGATCCTGCGTCCCCTACTGAAACGAACCTATCTGCCCCAAAGGTTATGCCATATAGCGTAGACGTGGTTGGGGACGGCTGTCGCAACCAGTTCGTCGCATTTGTGGAAAGGACGATAATCCCGCCATCACCGACGGCAACAAAACGATCTGTGTCGAAAGCAACGGACCGCAGAGTACTGGCATTCGCCTCAGGCGTGCTTCCAACCAGGAGGCAATTGGTTTGCCCAAAACCGGAACTGCATGCGAATGCAAGTGCGCCAGTCAAAAAGGCTTGCACCACGCAAGGAAATTTGTGAGACGCCGCACCACAGCACCCAGCAGAACACGGGAACTGCATGTCGCAGGCGAGGGATTGGCGAAGCAAAGCCGACAGGAAAGCCTTCATGGCGAGGCTCATGTTCTGCGACCGCTGTCTGTTGCATCAAGCCCAAAATCGGCGCGGATCGCTGGTCCTAAACCCGTTGTCGAACCAGGCGTCGTGGTTCCCGCCGACATGATGGCGATCGGGATTGTCTGGACAGCACATCGATGATTCTTCGCCGATACTACCGGGACTGGGGCCAGGGTCCGGTCCGGCATCAGGCCAGCATCAACCTATTATTTTGCAACGGCCGTGTGGAGTCGCCAACGCTCAAATCGGTTTTTGAAGACAAGAGTGACGCGGCGCTCGCGCGTTGGAATCGCGATCACCAGCCGCATCGCGAAACGCTGTTGCACTGAAGCTGGGCGATCGCTGGTCATTGGGGAGCGCACGCGTCCCGCGTGCCTTGTTTGGCGTCTCGCCAAACAACAAGGAACCGCAGTTCATCGAACTTCGATCTGCCGATATGAGATCTATCCGAAGCCACCACCGGGACGGCGGCGGCAGGACGCGAGACGCGTGCGCTCCCCAAATATACTGTCGCGCTCCGGCATCCAAAACATCTTAAAACCTGTTCGGCTACGATGAGTAACGGTCGATGAATCGGATCGCCTCAAATCGGATTTTGGTTTCGTACCGATAAATTCGCTTTGCATTTTGCCGCGTTGTGTTACGAGACGGCGCTCATGAAACACGCCCTGCGTTGGGCGCGCTCCGGTGGCGCACTGACCATTGCGATTCTCCTTCTTCTGGGAGGAAGCGGGCACGCGTTTGCCGCGGATACGCTCGACTCGATTCGCGCGCGCGGCGAGTTGTTGTGGGGCGCGGACGCCGAGGGCGGCGCGCCTTATGTTTATCCCGATCCAGAGCATCCCGAAAAGCTGATCGGGTTCGAAGTCGATCTCGCAAACGCGCTGGCAAACCGGCTCGGCGTGAAGGCGCGCGTCGTTCAAAATCAATGGGACCAGCTCATCCCGGCGTTGGAGCGTGGCAACTTCGACATCATTCTTAACGGGCTCGAAATCACGCCGCAAAACCAGCAACAAATCAACTTCGCCCGGCCGTACTACGTTTACGCACAGCAAATCGTCACGCTCACCGGCACGACGAATTTGACAACACTGGCCGATCTCAAGGGACATCCCGTCGGTGTGCTCGCGGCGACGGCGGCGCAACGTCTGGTGCAAGCCTTCGGCGGGATCGACGTCCGCATCTATCCGGGCAACGTCGAGAATTTTCAGGACATGAAGGCCGGCCGGATCGACGCGGCGGTGCTCGATCTGCCGATTGCGTTGTTTTACGCGAAACCCGATCCCGCGTTGCGCCTTTCGGGGGAACCGTTCGCGCCAGGTTATTACGGTATCGGAGTGCGCCGAACCGATCCCGAATTGCTGGCCGCGTTGAATCAGGCGATCGCTGATCTGCTCGCGGACGGAACGATCGAAAAGATCGACCGCAAATACGGCCTTTGGGACGAACGCCAGGCCGTGCTGAAGGATTACCATCAGGAAGCCGTTGCGCAGCGGAAAACCATTTCCACGCTGCGCGAGTGGCCGAAGTACCTGCCGCTGCTCCTGCGCGGTGCGGTGACGACGATCGAGCTTTCCGTCTTGGGCATGGCGCTCGCGATGGTGACCGGTTTGGTGATCGTATTAATCCGACTGTATTCCGTCGCGCCTTTTCGCTGGTTCGCTCAGGCGTACGTCGAATTCATTCGCGGCACACCGCTGCTCATCCAGTTGTTTCTCATTTACTACGGCCTGCCGGAAATCGGCATCCGGTTGAACGCCTTCGTCGCGGCGGTAGTTGGGCTTGGATTGAATTACGCGGCGAGCGAGGCGGAGAATTATCGCGCCGGAATCCAGGCCGTCCCACGGGGCCAGATGGAAGCCGCGCAGGCGCTCGGAATGAGTCACGGTCAGGCCTTGCGCCATGTCATTCTGCCGCAGGCGTTGCGAATGGTGATCCCGCCCGTGACGAATGATTTCATCGCGATGTTCAAGGACTCGTCGATCGTGTCGGTCATCACGATGGTGGAGCTGACCAAGGTTTACGGCATGCTCGCGATGTCCACCTATGATTACATCGGGCTCGGCCTGATGACGGCCGGGATCTATTTCGCGCTGAGCTATCCGGCGTCGATCTTCGCCGGCCGTTTGGAAAGGAGGTTGCAACGTGATCGTCGTTGAACAACTCGTGAAATCGTTCGGCAGCAACCGCGTCCTCCACGGCATCGATCACACGCAGTCGCGCGGCGAAGCGGTGGTGTTGATCGGCCCGAGCGGCTGTGGCAAAAGCACCTTTCTCCGATGCCTGAATCAACTCGAAACCGCCGACTCCGGATCGATCTCGGTGGCCGGCGTCACGGTGAAAAGCGGGCAAAAGGAATCGCGCGCGGCGAGCCACAAACTTCAGCGCGAGCTACGGATGAAAACGGGGATGGTTTTTCAGCAGTTCAATTTGTTCCCGCATTTGACCGCGTTGCAAAACGTCACGACGGCGCCGGTTGTGGTGAAGCGAATGAACCGGCGCGCAGCGGAGGTGCTGGGGCGCGAATTGCTCGCCAAGGTCGGTCTCGAACAAAAGGCCGACGCCTACCCAGCGCAGCTTTCCGGCGGACAACAACAGCGCGTCGCGATCGCTCGCGCGCTGGCGATGCAGCCGGAGGTCATGCTTTTTGACGAACCCACGAGTGCGCTTGATCCGGAGCTGCGCGACGAAGTGCTCCGCGTCATGCGGCAGCTCGTCGAGGAAGGCATGACGACGATCGTGGTGACACACGAAATGCAGTTCGCCCGCGACATGGCGGACAAGGTGTTGTTCTTCGACGCCGGCCGCGTGGCCGAATCGGGTCCGCCGGAGGAGATCTTCGGCAATCCGCGCAATGAACGAACGCGGGAGTTTCTGAAGCGCGTTGCTGTGAAATAGTCGCCGGTTTCGGTGTATTAATTTTGGGTTTTATCGTGGTGTTTTGACAAGGCGGGCCGGCACGGAAGGCTAGCCTTACCCGCCCGAGCATCGTTCCCTGATTCAGGCCCAATTTCCGCGACGCAATTCCTCCAGCAATTGACTGAATTCCTCATTGTTGATTTGCGGGACTCCCCTAGATTTGGATCATTCAACTTGCGAATCACCGTTACTTTCAGGCCGTCCCCTGCCCTTTGGATGACTTGGAAGCCGCTGGCGAACGTCATACTTAAATTCTTATGAAACGGACCCTGCAGATTTTCCTGACCCACGCCGTTTTGGTTGCGGCATCCATTTCCAACTGCCTTGCCGCCGACGGTTGGCAACCCGTCCCGGGCCACATTATGACGCGCTGGGCAAAGGATGTGTCGCCCGAAAACGCGCATCCCGAATACCCCCGGCCGATGATGGTGCGGAACGAATGGCAAAACCTGAACGGCTTGTGGGATTACGCGATCGTACCGACCAACGCGCCGGCGCCAGGTCAGTTCGAGGGCAAGATTCTCGTGCCGTTCCCGGTCGAGTCGGCGTTATCCGGCGTGAAGAAATCCGTCGGGGCGGCGAATCGACTTTGGTATCGTCGAACGTTCACGATTCCCGCCTCGTGGTCCGGCAGGCGTGTGATGCTGAACTTCGGCGCGGTGGACTGGGAGGCGACCGTCTCGGTGAACGGCAAGGAACTGGGCACGCATCGCGGCGGGTACGATCCGTTCAGCTTCGACATCACGGATGCGCTCAAGCCGGCCGGCGAGCAGGAAGTTGTGGTTTCCGTTTGGGACCCGAGCGACCTCGGCCCACAGCCGCGCGGCAAACAGGTGCGCGAAGGTCACGGCATCTGGTACACACCGACGACCGGTATCTGGCAGACGCCGTGGCTGGAACCCGTCGACGCCTCGCATCTGGATCGGATCAAAATCACTCCCGACTTTGATGAATCTTCGGTCACCGTGCAGGCTCACGGCATTTCTGCGGGCGCCAAACCTTCGCTCAAAGTTGAGGTCCTCGAAGACGGAAAGGTCGTCCAGCAAGCCCAGCTCGACACGATGATCACGACACGTTCGATTCCGCCGCAGATCGCGCCTTCCATCAGACTGCGCGTACCCGACGCCAAACCATGGACGCCGGATTCGCCGCAACTTTACGATCTACGAATCACTCTACTTGAGGACGGAAAACCGGTGGATCAAGTCGGTTCCTATTTCGGCATGCGCAAAATCTCAATGGCGCGCGATGATAAAGGGCTTCTTCGGATTCAGTTGAACAACAAAACGCTTTTCGAATTCGGCCCACTCGATCAGGGATTCTGGCCGGACGGCATTTACACTGCCCCTACCGATGAAGCATTGCGTTCCGACATCGAGGTGTTGAAAAAACTTGGCTTCAACATGGCCCGCAAGCACGTGAAAGTGGAACCGGAACGTTGGTATTACTGGTGCGACAAATTGGGCCTGCTCGTCTGGCAGGACATGCCGAGCGGCGACAAGAGCGCCGAATGGCACGGACCGAGCGGCGTCGACGGCAAGGAAATGCAGCGTTCGCCCGAGTCGGCCGCGATCTACGAGCACGAATGGAAGGCGATCATCGACGCGCGCTACAATCACCCGTGCATCGTCACGTGGGTGCCGTTCAATGAAGGCTGGGGTCAGTTCGACACCGTCCGCATCCTGAACTGGACGAAGGAATACGATCCGACCCGATTGGTCGATGGCGCGAGCGGCGGCAACAACTTTCCCGCCGGCGACATCATCGATCATCATCAATATCCGGGGCCGGGCGCTCCGCCGCGCGTGACGGATCGTGCGATGGTGCTGGGCGAATTTGGCGGACTGGGTCTGCCGTTGCCCGGCCATACTTGGCAGAACGAAGCGAACTGGGGCTACCGCAGTTTCAAATCGCGCGACGAAGTGACGGCGGCCTATTTAAACTTGATCCGCAAGCTGCGTCCGATGATTCGCGACAACGGTTTGTCGGCGGCGATTTACACGCAGACGACGGACGTTGAAGTCGAGGTCAACGGCCTGATGCCCTACGACCGCGCTTTCGTGAAAATGAACGAAGCCGACGTCGCGGCCGCCAACAAGGAACTCTACCAGCCGATGCCGCCGCGAGAAACCGCCGGCAACACGCTCGTTCCTCCCGCCACACCGTTGGTTGCTTGCGATCCCTATTTCAGCATCTGGTCCGAGGCGGATCATCTGACGGATGTCGACACAACTCATTGGACCGGCAAACAACAACGGCTGACCAGCCTGGTGCGCGTCGACGGCAAAGCGTATCGCATCATGGGCGCCGATCCCGCGAGTGTGCCGGCGCTGGAACAAAAGAACCTGACCGTGCTGCCGACGCGAACCATTTACACGTTCGAAGGCGCGGGCGTGGAACTCACGCTCACGTTTATGACGCCGCAACTGCCGGAGGACATCGACATACTGTCGCGCCCGGTGACTTACCTGACCTGGGATGTGCGCGCCGCTGACGGCGCCGAGCATGACGTGGCGCTCTATCTGGATGCGTCCGGCGAATTGGCTGTCAACACGCCCGATCAGGAAGTCGTCTGGTCCGGGGAAGCGATCGGTGATTTGAGCGCGATGAAAATTGGTTCACGGGATCAGGCCATACTGGCCCGAAAGGGTGACGACGTTAGAATCGATTGGGGTTACTTTTATATAGCGGCGCCGTCCTCGGTGGTTTCCAGTCGTGTGTTTGCCCATCGGGCCGCGGTCCAAGGAGGATTTGTGGAGAACGGTTTGCAATCTGTCCGGGCCGATCCCCCGCAGGCGCCGGCAACCGGTGGCGAACTTTGCGCGGGAATGGCCATCGAAGTCGGCAAAGTCTCCAGCCAACCCGTTTCTCGATGGGCGATGCTCGCCTATGACGATCTTTATTCGATCCAATACAACCACAAGAACCTGCGCCCTTACTGGCGTCGAAACGGCTGGGAAGCGGCCGATCTTTTGAAGGCTGCCGCCAACGACTATTCATCACTGAAGGAACGCTGCGCCGCGTTTGACGACGAATTGATGGGCGACTTGACGCGCGACGGCGGTGAACGTTACGCGAAGATTGGCGCGCTGGCGTATCGTCAATGTTTCGCCGCCGGCAAATTTGTGGCGGACGAAAACGGTCAACCGCTCCAGTTCTGCAAGGAGAACCATTCCAACGGCTGCATCAGCACGTCGGATGTGTTTTATCCGATGTCGCCGCAGTTCCTGTTGTTCGGTCCCACGCTGGCAAAGTCGTTTCTTGTGCCGTTTATGAATTACGCGATGAGCGATCGGTGGAAATTCCCTTTCGCGCCGCACGATCTGGGCACGTATCCGAAGGCGAACGGTCAAGTTTATGGCGGCGGTGAACGCAACGAGGAAAATCAAATGCCTGTCGAGGAGAGTGGGAATCTTTTGATTCTCATGACGGCTGTGGCGGAAATGGAAGGCAATGCGAACTTCGCCGGCCATTACTGGAGCCGGCTCGAACAATGGGCGGCCTATCTCAAGGACAAGGGCTTCGATCCGGAAAACCAGCTTTGCACCGACGACTTCGCCGGCCACCTCGCGCACAATGTGAATCTCAGCGCCAAGGCGATCTGTGGTCTCGGCGCGTTTGCGAAGCTCTGCGAAATGCGCGGCGATAGCACCAAGGCCGAAGAATACGCGCGACTCGCAAAACAATTTGCCGAGCGTTGGGTCCGGGAAGCAAACGATGGCGATCACTTTCGCCTCGCCTTTGACCGGCCCGGAACGTGGAGCCAGAAATACAATCTGATCTGGGATCGCATCCTCGGGCTGAACTTGTTTCCGGACGAAGTGAAGCAGAAGGAAATGACTTTCTACAAACGCACGCAGAACAAATACGGACTGCCGCTCGATAATCGGAAGGATTACACCAAGCTGGACTGGATCCTCTGGACGGCCACGTTGACGCGCGAACAGGACGATTTCACGGCGTTGGTCGATCCGGTGTTTCGTTTTCTCAACGAAACAACCGATCGCTCACCGATGACGGATTGGTATCAAACGAAGACCGCGCGCAAAGTTGGTTTCACTGCGCGGCCGGTAGTCGGTGGCGTGTTCGCCCGAATGCTCTACGACAAGGACACGTGGACGAAATACGCGAAACGCGACAAGACCAAGGCTGCGAACTGGGCGCCGATGCCGACTTACGTGCCGCCGGTTTACATCTCGGTGGCACCCACGGCCCAGGACGGACCCGACGTCGAATGGCATTACACGACCAGGCGCCCGGCAGACGATTGGTTTGCGACCGACTTCGATGACAGTAGTTGGAAAGCGGGAGCCGCCGGTTTTGGCACAAAGGGAACTCCCGGCGCGATCATCCGGACCGAATGGAACTCGAATGACATCTGGCTCCGGCGAACGTTCACCGTATCGGGCGACCTGGACGGCGACATCCTGTTGAAGGCGCATCACGACGAGGACATGGATGTTTACATCAACGGTGTCCGCGCTGCGGCGGTGGGCGGTTACACCACCGATTACGAAACGATTCCGTTGACCGCGCCTGGTCGGGAGGCGCTCAAGCCGGGCAAGAACGTGATCGCAGTTCATTGCCATCAAACCGGTGGCGGCCAATATATCGATGTCGGGTTGGTTCGGGAAAAAACGCCGGACACGCAAGCGGCCGCCAAACCCAACACTTCAGTTGAAACAAGCAGTCAGGGCGCGGCGCAGTACGCCGGGCAAATGGTCAAGGCGACCGCCGGCTCGGTCACTGTTCCCGTTCCGAATGCCCCGCGCGGCGGGCTTTATGTGCAGAATCGCGCGCCGCTGGAAGCCGCGCCGTTCATAAAATTGCCGATCGGTTCGATCACGCCCAAAGGCTGGTTGCGCGAGCAGTTGGAACTCGAAGCCAACGGCATGACCGGTCATTTGATGGAGATTTCGCCCTGGCTCAACTTTGAGAAGAGTTCATGGACCAAGGCCGATGGCTCCGGCAATTTCGGCTGGGAGGAAATGCCCTACTGGCTCAAGGGCTTTGGCGATCTTGGATACGTGTTGAAGGACGAACGGATCATCGCCGAGGCGAAGAAATGGATCGACGCGATTCTCACGACCCAACGCGAAGACGGTTATTACGGGCCGCGGCAGTTGCTCACCTCGCTGAAGGGCAAGCCCGATCTCTGGCCGCACATGATCGTGAACAACATCCTGCAAAGCTGGTACGATTACTCCAACGATCCGCGAGTGGTGCCGTTTCTCTTAAAGTATCACCGCTGGCTCAACGAACAACCGGCGTCGACGTTAGCAAATGGTTACTGGCCGCACATCCGCTTCGGCGACGACATTGAAACGTGCAACTGGCTCTACAATCGAACCGGTGAAACGTTCCTCCTCGATCTGGCGAAGAAGATTCACGAGAACATGGCCGCCTGGCGCGACGGCGTGATCAACTGGCACAATGTCAATCTCGCCCAGGGTTTCCGCGAACCGGGTGTGTTCTTCACGGAGTCTGGCAAGGAGCGCGACCTCGCGCAGGCCGAGGCGAACTACCGCGAGATCATCGGCAAGTACGGTCAATTCTCCGGCGGTGGATTTGCCGGCGATGAAAATTGCCGCCCGGGATACACCGATCCGCGACAAGGATTTGAAACGTGCGGCATGGTCGAGTTCACCCACAGCTTTGAAATGCTGACAAAGATTTCCGGCGACGTGCGGTGGGCGGACCGTGCGGAGGACGTCGCGTTCAACTCATTGCCGGCGGCGATCACGCCCGACTGGAAAGGACTCCACTATTTGACCGCGCCGAATCAGGTCCAACTCGACAGCCACAACAAGGCGCCCGACATCGACAACGGCGGAACAATGATGAGTTATTCGCCGTTCGAGGTGTATCGCTGCTGCCAGCACAATGTTTCGCACGGCTGGCCTTATTACGCCGAAGAACTCTGGCTTGCCACCGCGGACAACGGATTGGCCGCATCGCTTTACGCCGCGAGCGAAGTCTCCGCCAAAGTGGCCGACGGCACGAAAATCACAATCACCGAGGACACCGCTTATCCGTTCGACGACACGGTCACGCTGCACATCCAGGCGCCCAAATCGGTGAAGTTTCCGCTGCACCTGCGGATTCCGAGTTGGGCCGAAAGCGCGACCATCAACGTGAATGGCAACCAGCAGGACGTAGCGGCCAAACCGTCGACATTCGCCGTAGTCGATCGCGAGTGGAACGACGGCGATGTCGTGACGCTTACGCTTCCAATGAAGGTCAAGATTCGCCGTTGGGCCTTAAACAAAAACTCGGCGTCGGTGGACTACGGACCACTTACCTTCTCGCTCGAGATTGGCGAACACTGGCAAAAATACGGCGACCGCAATCCCGATTGGCCTCAGTGGGAAGTCTATCCCACCACGCCCTGGAATTACGGGCTCGTGTTCGATGAGCAGCATCCGGGACAATCCTTCACTGTGGTGAAGCGCAACGTGGCCCCCGGGGCAAACCCGTTCACCCAAGCTGGCGCCCCGATCGAACTGCGCGCCCAAGGCCGTCGGATTCCCAACTGGCAGATGGACCGGTTGAACGTCGTCGGCAAACTGCAGCCGAACCCGGTCAAGTCGGATCAACCGCTTGAAGACATCACGCTGATCCCGATGGGCGCGGCGCGGTTGCGGATCACATCGTTTCCGGTGATTGGTGACGGCCCGGATGCACACGAATGGACGCTCCCCAAGGAACCGCCGGTCTCCGCTTCGTTCCCCACGAGCGATCCGGTCGACGCGATGATCGACGGCATCGAGCCGAAAAATTCCAACGACCACGACATCCCCCGCTTCACCTGGTGGGATCATCGCGGCACGAAGGAATGGGTGGAATGGGGCTTCGACAAGCCGAAACAGATTTCCGAAGTGTCGGTCTATTGGTTTGACGACACGGGTCGTGGCCAATGCCGTGTGCCGCAATCGTGGCAGATACTTTATCGCAAAGGCGAACGATGGTTGCCGGTCGAGGGTGCCAGCGCGGTCGGAACAAAACCTGATCAATACAACCGCGTGACCTTTGATCCCGTCACCGCGGAAGGCGTCCGGCTGGACGTGCAATTCAAGCCCAACTTCTCCGCCGGCATTCTCGAGTGGAAAGTGAAGTAACTCCTAATTCGCCGGGGCGACGGCGGACGCTGGTTTGTCCAAATTGATCGAAGGATGTGCGTGCAGCACTTCGTTGGTCAGTTCGCCGATCAACAATCGCCCGGTGTCGCGCAGACCGGGATCGGCTTCACGCTCGATCTGTTGGGCAAACTCTTTGACCAAGTCGCGCGGACAGCGGTCGCGAAAATTTCGCACTGTCCAATACGCCCGCAGTCGCACGGCCGGATCCGGATCGTTCAAGAATGCGGCGAGCTTTGATTCGAGCGCTGCCTGGTTGGACGGGTGGCTCGAGATGCCAAAAGCCAGTGCGACCAACAATGATTTCTTCTCCTGTTGAGTCATGGCGGGCTCCAGGCGATTGATCGAGTCGACTCCCTCCGGACCGCACGCCGCCAGCGCCTTGAGATAGAATTCAAAATCATCATCCTGTTTCGCAGCACGCGCTGCCAGCCACGGCACCGCCGGCGCGGCCTGTTCGCCCAAAAGGAAGAACCCACGCATCGCGCGCAAGTTGGCGTCAACACTTGGCCGATAACTGGAACTCAAATACGGCGACTTGTGTCCCAACCAACGAAGCGACTTTTCCAGCGTGGACGGCTTTTCCAGCAACCAGGCTTCCAGCTGCGGGATCACATTGGTTCCAATCGCCCGAACCGCTCGGCCAATTTGCGCCTCGCTCAGTTCAGGATCGTCGAGCCAGGCACTAAGTTTGCGCCCCTCGAAACGTGGCTCGTGATCAAGCACTTGCTTGATGAAAAAAGCGACGAGCAGCACGCCACCGATAATCACAACCCATCGCTTCAATATGCGTTGATCCTTCACAATAGATGGCAATCCGGACCAAATTGGCCGTTTAAGGCGCAATTTCTGGAGAAAAGCTTTGGGTTTAATTTAAACACGATTGGCGCTAGGTTCGTCGAACAAGCAATGAAACTCCGATTCCACACGCTCATGGTTTTGCTTTTGGGATGGACGTTGCATCTCGGCGCAGCGGACGCCAAGACGGAATTCAAGGATCTCAACGGCCAAATTCAACGACCGCTGGCAACCGCCGGCCACAAGGCGACCGTGCTGATTTTCGTCTGGCAAACCTGTCCGGTCGCCAACGCCTACGCGCCGGAGATCGAGCGCATCTACCAGGATTACAAGAATCGCGGCGTGGCCATGTATCTCGTACAGGTGGATCCCGATCTGGATCTCGAAAGCGCCCGCAAACACGCCACGGACTACGGGTTTACGTTGCCGGTGATAACCGATCCCAAGAACGTCCTGGCCAAATACACCAGTGCCACGATGACACCTGAATCGGTGGTGCTATTGGAGGATGGCCGACGCGTTTACAACGGTCGCATCGACAATCGCCAAGCAGCTCTGGGCAAGCGCCGGCCAAAAGCGACGGTTCATGATTTGCGCGATACTCTGGACGCAATTCTCGCGGGTAAGGACGTCAAACCGCGAACCACCGAAGTGATTGGCTGCTACATTCCTGAAGAGTAGGACAGGCATCTTGCCTGTCTCAAAAGCGCTCCCATCAAATGCGGTGACCCGTTGAAGCGGTTCCGTACTTCTTCCTTTTCAAGACAGGCTGGAAGCCTGTCCTACACTTACGCCGTGCGCTTGTGGTAGAACCACCACTCGAACATCAACAAAACCAGTCCCGCGAGCGCGATCCAGCGCCAGATTTCGAGATTGGCCTGCTGTACGGTGGTGGCAATTGTCCGGCCGTTCTTGCCAAAGGGCAGCTCATCGCGCGGCGTGATATCCGTCTCGCCGCTGTCCAGAAGGTTCACCGTGAAGTCCGTTTCGCCGTCCGGCGTTTTGAGCTTGTACAATCCGCGTTTGGTGGTGTCGCCATACAGCACCTCCGTCGTGTTGGTGTTGATGACCAATTCCGTTTCCTGCCCGTCAGGTCGCGTCACGGTCGCACTGCTGACCGGGTTTTCAAACCGAAAATGAAATGGCATGCCCGCCTGAACCGAAAGCAACTCCGCACGCGAAGTCGCCGGATTCAACCAATCGATCGCGTTGGCGATGAAGATCGGAAAAGATACACGCAATGGCCAGGTGCTTGCGAGGGTGTCAAACCCAACCCAGACGATGCGCTGGTTATTGAGTTCACCAGCCAGCACGAGCGGCGATTGCGGTGACTCGACCAAGGGCAAAGCCCAAGGCGGGGCTTTCACCGCCAGGCTTTCGTTGATAGCCACGTTTTGCATATTTACAAACCGCAGCAGCGGATGCGTGTTCTTCCAGTCAACGATCGCCGGTTGTTCGAGCTTGCCGATAGCGCCGAACCAGTTCGTCCGCCAGGTGTTGATCGCCAGAACATTGGCGGTCGGCCATTCGATCGGCGCCACATTGTCCACCACCACAACGTCGTAATCCCCACCACTCAAACGAAGATCCGACGTGGTGCTCAGCTGGACGTTCGGAGCCGCCTTGACGGCTTTTTCCAGAAAGCGATTGCCGCTGCTGGCGAGCAAAACCTTGATTGGCTGCGGCAACAGGCTGATGACCGACGCTTGGTTGTCGATCGCCAAATCGTCGTTCACCACGAGATTCAGGGTGAAGACGCCATTCGTCTTTTGATCAACGACAAACACTTTTCCGACGTTCTCCTTGGGCTTCATCTCGATCGCCTTCACGTCCATGGTCTGACCGTTGAAGCTCAATTCCAACCGACCGCTGATGACGTTGCTGGACGCATTGGACACACTGGCAAAGATCGCCCGCTGCGCGGCGTTGTCCGGATTCGCGCGCACGTCCATCGCGGTGATGCCGGCATTGTCGGACGACACGCCGATGCGATGATAAACCAACGGCAGCGGTTTGGTTTCGAAACCTTCAGGAAATGGAAACGCGCCGTCGCTGAACAAATGAATCTCCGGGTCCTGTTCGTTTTTTATCAGCGTCTCGGCCAACCGCAACGCCTCGTCGAGTCGCGTGATGGAATCGGTCGGTTTGTAATCATTGATCGCCCGTCGCAGAGCCGCCTTTTCGCTGGTCTTGGATTGCTTGACCTCGGTGATCGCACCGACCTGGAGGACGATCATTGATTCATTGTCCCGCAGGCCGTCGACGAATTTCAAAGCTTCCGCTCGAGCCTCCTCAGCCCGGCTGGGTTTGACGTCGGTGGCCTGCATCGAAGCCGACGCGTCCAGCACGAGAACCCGGAGCCGGGTGGGTTTGGTTTCCGCGGCAAAATACGGCCGGGCGAGCGCCAGAATCACGAGAATCAACATCAACAACTGGAGAAACAGCAACCAGTTCTTGCGCAGCTTTTGAAACGGCGCGTTGGCCTGATTTTCTGCGAGGAATTTCTGCCAGAGCAACGTGCTTGAGATGAGCTTTACCACCCGCTTGCGCTTGAGCAGGTAAAACACCACCACCACCGGCAACGCCAGCGCGAACCAAAATGCAGCTGGTTCAAGAAAATTCATCAGCCCCAAATCTCGGCTTCGCGCAGCTGTTTCAAAAGCAATTGATCGAGCGACGCATTGGATGGCGACATGAAATAATTGATTCCGCGCGTGGTGCAGTACTCGCGGAGGCGTTGGCAGAAATTATCGACGGTCTGACGGTAGGATTTGAGGCGGAACTTGCCGAAGGTCACTTCCTGTTCCGCGCCGGATTCGGAATCGATCAACCGCAAGTCGCCGTACGTCTCCGGGTTGATTTCCTCCGGCGAAAGTATTTGCACAACGCTGATCTGAAAACCTCGACCAACGAGCGCGCCCAGCCCTTCCTCGTACCCTTCGGGATCAAGCATGTCACTGAGCACGATCGCCACACCGGCCTGCTGCGCCGAAAGGGCGCCCCGCCGCAAAGCATCGTTGAATTGCGCGCTTCCTCCGGTTGTGAGGTGTCCCAGATTTTGAAAGAATTGCAGCGAAGATTTGCGTCCGCGCACGGTTCGCAAAGCACCCAGATAGGCGGCGTCGGCTGACTGCTCGGGAAATGTCCGCACCCGTACGCGATCAAATCCACAAAGCGCGACATAACCAATGGCCGCCGCCACTTGCCGTGCGAAGTCAAATTTTGGCGGTTCGCCGAACGACATCGATTCGCTCGCGTCGATGAAGAGGGTCACCGGCAGTTCACGTTCCTCCTCGTAGAGCTTGAGGAACAAACGGTCGAGTCGCCCGTAAAGGTTCCAATCGAGGTAGCGGAGGTCGTCGCCCAAAACGTAGTTGCGATGGTCGGCGAATTCCACGGACTGGCCACGCGCCCGGCTGCGGCGTTCGCCCCGGGCCGAGCTTTTTGCACGCCGCGCCGCCAGCAATTGGAATTGCTCCAATCGGCGCAGCAACTCAGCGGTTAACAGGGGGGCTGACATCCGGGCCATACGGTAGAGACAGCGGAAACCCTTGGAAAGCACGAAGAAAGTTGCCCGAAAGTTTGAGTGGTCGTTGAATACGGCTCTTGAACGGTCCGACAAACATCCGCCCCTGGCACTGGCTGACGATTCTCAGTCTGGACGCGCCGGTGGTGGCGCTCGTGTGGCAGGATTTCTTTGCCCGCGTTTTCACGGTGGAACTGCGGCCCGCCCATCGGCTGCTCCTCGGCATGTCCGTCTGGCTCGGGTACATGGCAGATCGCTGGCTGGACGGCCGCAAACTGACGGAGAAAACGGCCGTGACTGCCCGCCACCGATTTGCCCAACGCTTCTCGAAGCCGATCGCCGTGGCCTGGATTTTTGTGTTCATCGGCACATTCCTCCTCGCGATCGCCACGCTCACGAAAAGAGAGTTTGCCGTCGGTATCGGCCTCGCCGCGACGGTGATCGCTTACCTGGCCGCCTGCCACCGGCAGTCGTTGCTCAAGCGATTTGGCTGGCTCAAGGAACTGGCAGTCTCAGTTTTGGTCAGCGGTGGTGCGGCCGTTTTTGTTTTCGCCCGTAGCCCGACGTTGACGGCATCGCACTTCATCACGCTGTTCATCCTTATCGTGCTCTGCCTGCTGAATTGCGCGGTCGTTTCCGTTTGGGAACAAGGCGTGGACACCCGGCAGGCGCAACAATCACTCGCCATACGTTTCGGTCTTAAGATCGGCCGGGTATTCAAGTCCGGCGTGGCATTTCTTGCCGTCATGATCGGCTTCGCGGTCTTTGCTCGGTCGATGCCAATCTCGAGAACAGCCCTGGCCGCCGCAATCACCACCGTTGGTGCGCTTGGACTGGTCCAATGGGGCGGCGCGATTGATCTGGAAACCCGCCATCTTTTGATCGACGTCACCCTGCTAAGCCCGGTCTTGCTCATTCCCTTTTTGTGATGGCCGCCAACTTCGATCCGGTCGCACGATGGTACCGCTTCCTGGAAATGGCGGCGTTCGGTGGTGCCTTGCAACGTTGTCGAATCGCATTACTGGATGAAGTCAAAACCGCCGAACGCGTCTTGATCGTCGGCGAAGGCAATGGCCGATTCCTTGAAGCGCTTTTGCAATCGAATCCCGTTGCCAAGATCACGGTCATCGATGCCAGCCAACGCATGATCAACCTTGCGCGGGAACGGGTGAATCATTCGCCAAGAGTCACGTTTGTTCACGCCAGCCTGCTCGACGCGGCGACCGCCATTCCATCCGTGGATCTCGTCGTCACGGACTTCTTTCTCGACTGTTTCAACGAATCTGAAATGTACCTCGCAACCAAACGCTTGCGTGGTGCGTTGGAAAATGGTGGACGCTGGCTATGGTCCGATTTTGCGATCCCCGAATCGGGCTTCATGAAACTCTGGTCCCGCACGGTCGTGGCGTTGCTGTATGACTTTTTCCGACTGGCGACCGGGATCTCCGCCCGCAGATTGATTGATCCTCACCCCCGCTTTACCGAGTTGAAAATGAATTTGATCGAGCGCCGCGTTTTGAGCAAAGGGCTGCTCGCTTCTGCACTTTACGAAGTGAAATAAAGCACATGCAATTTTTGAACGCTCAACGAACTGACCTTGCATTCGATCGTTGCACACGAAACGCTTCGGCCGATGAAATTGCGTTTGAATGATGCCCTGAAAACTGCGGTAACGGCGGCGAAGAATTCCGGCGAATTGATGCGCCGCAATTTTCATTCGGCCAAAAAGATCAACGAAGAGATCCAACACGACATCAAACTGGAGCTGGACGTGCGGAGTCAGAAAATGATCGAACGGACGGTGCTCAAAGCATTTCCCGAAACGGCCGTCTTGGGCGAGGAAGGTACCGTGGGCGATCTCGGCGCTGCGCATCGCTGGGTGGTCGACCCGATCGATGGCACGGTGAATTTCGCCTACGGCATTCCGCACGCCTGTGTTTCGATCGCGCTGCAGAAACGAATCGCCGGAACCGGAAGTGATTCCATCGACCCCACAGGAGCGGATTTCCAAACGGTGCTCGGCGTCGTTTACGATCCGTTTTGCGATGAGCTCTGGACGGCAACCGCAACCGGACCGGCGCGATTGAACGGGCGAAAGATCAGCGTCAGCCGTCGCACAAAATTGCGCGAAGCCATCGTGGCCATCGGCTTCGCGAAATACAAATGGAGCATGAGCGCGACCTTGCCAGTGTTCGATTTGTTGATCCATCGCGTGCGAAAAATCCGCATTATGGGATCGGCGGCACTCGCTCTGACCTACGTGGCAAGCGGGCGCATGGACGCGTATCTTGAGGGCGGCATCCGCTTGTGGGACATCGCGGCGGGCGGGTTGATCCTGGAACGCGCCGGTGGTGATTTTTGGAACAAGCCCCTGCCCGGTCGCGAATTCAGCTACGAACTGAACGCCAACAACGGCCCGATGCGACGCTCGATTCAAAAATTGGCGGCACGGCCAGCTGCAAAGAAATAGGGGTCTATCGGTCGATCCATCACGGCAACGCCGACCGGATCATGAAGAATTGGTTCCAGAAATTGGTCGTGGGCGTGAACCATTCACCGGTGTCGAAGGTTCCGGGCAGATTCGTCATGACGTTGAATTTCTCCGTCGCATTGGTCGAGCCAAGCACTTGATAGGTCCGATTCAAATTGGCCGGCCAGCTGATCCTCACATGATCGGGACTCCACTGAGCAATGTCCGCATGAAACGGTGCCAGTGGTGTCAGCGGGTCGGTCCCCTGAATGTATTCCGCCATGTTGGATTCTCCGTCATCGTCGGCGTCTTCGTACGGTCGCGCGGCAAGATTCTGGAAATGCGCAATCTCCCAGTCGTCATCGAGACCGTCGCGGTCCTGGTCCTTGATGGGCACGCCTTGCAGGATCAGTTCAGTATATAGACAACTGCCAAATGTACTGGGACCGTTCTCGTCGCTGATCTGGATGGTCCAGACACCTTGACTGCTTTCGTAGAAGAAATGCGTCGACCAATAGGTCCAGTCTTCAGGTCCCGGCGAATAATCATTGCTTAGCTGCTGAAGCACGCTTCGGGTTCCCGCCGGTGAGGTCACAGTGATGCGAAAGTCCCCCCGCGTGGAATGCAGAGTGTCCACTTTGACGCGTACTCCGACATGTTCCAAAAGAAGTGGTTGCGAACACGAATTGGTATAACTCGCCGAATACAGAATGGACCTCACCTGCGCGGTCGAATTGGTGGCCACGTAGTTCCTCAAACTGGCTCCGTCGTCGCCCTTGATAAACACGGCCGGGATTTTCGCCCGAAACGTGTTGCTCATGAGCAGATAGTCGTTATTGGTCGCATAATTTGCGATCACGGCCAAAGCGGCGCCGGCATCAGCCGCATTGTTGATCTTTTCCAAAAAAGTATTGGTGCCCATGCGAATCAAGGCGGCCTTACCGGTCAGGTCTTCGCCAATTGGCCCGGTCGCGCCCCCCACATCAACGACCGCCATAAAAGGCGTCAAGTTCTGCGGATGTAATCCAAATCCGGGAGTCGCGGCGATGGATGCGAGTTGCAGCGGCAAGTCCGTACCAAACGTTTCCAAGCGCAAGCCCTGATTCGGAATCTGGTTGGTGGATTCAATGATGAAGACGAGGTTCGTCATCGCCGGACGAAGCGGCCAATTCTTCGCCAGACGCACCGCCCGGCCGGCATCAGGAACACCAAATCCGACGTTTAAGTTGACTCGATAGCCGGCCCGATTTGTGACGGTCAACGGATCACTTGTATCCGTCTGGCGGGCGGCATTAATCAATATCTGTTGCACGTCGCGATAAGTCAGGTTGGGGTTCACCTCAAGCAGCATCGCGACCAGGCCGGAAATGATCGGTGCCGAGGCGGACGTACCGGTAAAAAGGCCATACTCGGGATCTCCCGGCAAATGCGGAAAATCGGTCGCGCCCGGATTATCGGTCGTCAGCAGGTTGGGAAAGCCATCGATCGTGTCACCGCTGGGAGCCGCGACCAACAGACACGCGCCGGGATTACTGTAACTCGTCACCTGTCCATCGCGACGAACGGCCGCCACGGGAATCACGCGGGGATCGTTGGGGTAACCATCGTCGTTCGCGTTAACCAGGTACGGTCGATCGTTGCCCGCCGAGCGAACCATGATGACACCCTTGCCGGCACGACCAAAGGTAATCGCGTTGGAGATGCCCACCTCAGTCAGTGGACCAGGTAACTGCTGGGTAAAGTAGCTGTAGCCCCAGCTGTGATTTTGCACAGGAATCGAATTGGACTCATACTGAAACATGTCATGCAGCTGCAGATCGCTGATGGGCATCGGATCGAGATCGAAGATCACCCAACTGGCAATATTTGCACCAGGTGCAATACCACTGACACCGATCGCGTTATTGCCCTCCGCGGACACCAATCCGGCAACCGCCGTTCCGTGGCCGGACGCTGGCGAAATCGGCCCGGCAAAGGTGTTACTACTGAAGAAATTGAAATGCGGCATTGCTAAACTGGCGTTCGTGAGATCGGGATGCTGCAACTCGACTCCCTCATCGACAATTGCGACGGGAACTCCCGCGCCCGTCGCATATGGCCACGCCGCTCGCGCATCGATATCGACACCCAGCCGGGAACCGTCATTCGTTCGATCCTCCAAATGCCATTGTTGCGGAAAGTAAGGATCATTGGGCGCCGGCGCGTACGCATTGTCCGACCGGATGGGGCGGCGCATCTCCGGTTCACAGGCTGCCACTTCAGGCAACGCGCAAAGCCGATGTGCCTCAGCCGCCGCTTCACGGGGTCCGGTGGCTTGCAGCAGATACATTCCAGGCGCGACCAATTTGCCCGCCTTCAACGGCGAGCCTTTCATGACTGTCGTAAGCTTGATCCCCGCCTTCAACTGGAGGACGACTCGCGAGCCAATCCAAAACGGCAAGTCGGAACGATCGTCGCGCACAACCTTCAACCACTGGTTTGTTTGCGGGACCGATAGCAGGCCGGGAGCCGAGTCCACCACTCGATACACATGCCGCACACGATCTTTGAATTCGTACTTTTCCGCATTGGCGGCTTCCGCTGGGTGTCCAACATTGGCAGCAACCCATATCAGTCCGCAGAGAAGTCCCAGATTCCAATTCATGCTTGGCGCAACGATAGCAGAAAAAGTCCGTTCAGCGAGCCAATAAGGTTACCAGATTCCAACCCCATGAATGCGTGGACGTATTGTTCGAAGATCGCAGAAGGCATCGCATCATAGGCAAGACTAGAACACCGACTTGCCCTCGTTTCGTTCGGCCCGCCTCTCTCAGGCAAACGGCCATAGCACGGTGTGTTTTCCGACTCGCCGACTTTCCGCGATCGCTTGGGTGACCAATTGTTTTGCGTCAAAAACCGCCTGTTGCAAATCGACCCCCAAGGCCAGGCCGGCGGCAACCGCTGCTGAAAAAGTACAACCCGTGCCATGAGTTTTGATGCCGCGGAGGTAAGGTGCCGTCAGCAATAATTCGTCGGTACCATCATAAAATATGTCGGCGGCTTCCTCCCCTTTCACGTGACCGCCTTTGATGACGATGGGCACTCCAGTCCGTTCAAACAATTCGCGCACGGCATCGCGCTGATGTTCGATAGATTTAATTCGCCGCCCGACGATTGCTTCGGCTTCCGGAACATTCGGAGTGATCAGAGAAGCCAACGGTAGTAAGCGGTTTTTCAGCGCCGTGACAGCCGATTGATTTAGCAGAATGGCACCACTCGTTGCCACCATCACCGGATCGACGATCAGTGGAATCTTCCGGTGCTCCTCGGCAAAGCAAATAACCACGTCAATCAATCTTCGGGAAAAGAGCATCCCCGTTTTCATGGCACGCGGGGCAAAGGCGGCAACGATGGCGTCCAACTGCCTTCTCAACATGGCAGGTGACGTCGGCTGCACGTCCAGCACGGTTGATGGATTTTGAGCCGTCAGACAAGTGACTGCACTCAAGCCGTGGACGCCCATCGCGGAAAAAGTTTTTAGATCGGCCTGTACGCCCGCACCGCCTCCGCTGTCAGATCCGGCGATGGTCAATGCGGCGGGAATGGACTTTAATTTCACCACGCCGCGAGATTGCCCCCAGGAGAATTAGAACGCGATGCGGAACTCGAAATAATGCGCGAACAGGCCTATTGCGAAAGTAAGCGAGCTCGGAAGATTCGTTCCGGTGTCACAGGCGCGTTCGTGTCCACGTAATCAAACGAACCATCGACGGCAATGTTCGTTTTCAATGGAATCCAGGTCGAAGCGTCCTCGCTGTAATCGAGCACGTATCGGGAATCAATTTCGCCGAGCAACCGCAGCGCATAATATCCGTTCGTCGTTCTCCCCAGCGTCAATAGCGTGGGTGCCACGGGTGTGGTGGGAAGGGATTCCGCACTCAGTTGCAGATTGTCAAAATACATCCGCTTGTCGGTGCGGTTGGTGGGATCGCCAGGCAGCCAAACGGCATCAACTTCGCCCAGCGATCGGCGCTGGTTGGTCATGGTGACCGGCGCGTTGGTCACCATTTGCTCGCCGTCGAGCCAGGCGTTCCACTGGTTGGCGGCAAAATGGATCGCGATTTCCAGATGATGAATGGTATCGGGAAAGAACTGCGTGGTCACATCGTGGAACGAATTGTCATCCAGCAAATAGGCAATCGTGTCGTTGGCGTTTTCAAAATCGAGGGAGAACAGCCGGTTGGTCTGGCTGTTGTAAACGGACCATCGAAAGAAATCATATTTATCGGCTGTGCCAGCCTCGATCGCCATCAAAACGGACACTTTGACAATTGGAGTGTCGGTCGGGACCGGATCGAGAATGAGCGGATGCCAGACGCTGACGCTGGTGACGGGTTTGTCGACAAAGGGTCCGCCGATCCATCCCTGCTGGCCGAGGCCGACAAACACGTTGGTCACCAGGCCGTTCGACAGCAGATCCGGCACCGCAGTGCTGTTGTATTCCGCATAGTCGTTCCAACCGTTTTGGGTCGCCAATACAATGTCCGGATCAAAGCCCTCCAGATACTCAAACCCGGTGAAAAATAGATTTGTTTGAACGGGCGGCGCGGCGTGCAACTGAATTGCCGTCACTGAAAGCGCAACCAATCCGGCACATCGTTTCACGATGAAATTCCTATTCATCCCCTGGGTTCAGCCGTGTTTAGTTTCCCCGACGACTTGGACCCGCGCCCCGTGAGGAACCATTGTTGTTGCTCGATCGCGATGGTGCATTCGCCGAACGCGATGGGGCGGACGATTGGACCGGTCGCGAGAAGCCACGCGAGCTTGGCGACGACGACGGTTGAGAAAATGACGGCCGCGATGGCGGTGCCGAATAACTTGGTCGCGACGGCGGCGCGATCGTCGGCGATGAATAGCTCCGGCTTGGTGTCGCGGGGATGGTCATTCCAGATCGAATCGACGGCGAAAAGCTGCGTGAATTCTGACTCCGGAAACTGTTTGCGGATCGGGATAGCGAATTGCCCGAGTTATTTTCGGTGGGCCGGCGCGATGGCGAAATTGTCGGGGCATCAGCGATCCGCGGCGACGAATACGATCGATCCGGGGTTCTCACGGATTGTTGGGAAAACGATTTGGGAGAACTATTCCCGGACGGGCTCCAATAACGCGTGGTCTGGCTCGATCGACTTTGAATGGCGCCGCCAACCACGGACGGACTCACCGTCACCGGCCGGTTGTAATTCAAAGTCCGGCCATTGCTCAGAATCGGCGTCGACTCGGTGGCTGGTCGGCTGTACTCGGGTCGGGCATTGATGGTCGTATTCTGCCCTTCCCGCCGGGGCGCGTTCGAACTGTTGGAGTTGTAAATGGACCGGCGGGCAACTCCGTTCTGCCACTCGGTTACCGACGACGTGTTCTGGCGATCCGAAGGACTGCCCCGCAGAATAATGTTTCTGGAGCTGCGGGCGTTTGCGTTGCTCTCTTCAGCCGATGCCAGTTCAGGCGCGCTTGGTTTCACCAGCGACGTTCGGCGATACTCGGCGCGCCGGTTGGCGAGTTCGGTTTCGGGCCGAACTCGGTCTGGCTTTAAAGTTGGGCGGAACGTCGCCAACGTGCGGCCGCCGTTCTCCAGGTAATCGCGCGATCCATGAGGGTCGCGGCCACTGACGTCACGAATATTCACGCGGCGAATTTCCGTGTGGCCGGCGTTGGCGATGACCCGCGCGTCCGGACCCGTGACGATCACCGTGTTGTTGTTCCCAATGATCGTCGGACGGATCACCGTCGATTCGCGGTAGAAGTCATGCCCCCGCCCATGATGCACCGCGTAGTGGCGCGGGTAATAGCCGGCGCAGTAGCGGTAAGGCACCCAATTGTAAAAACTCCAGCCGATACTGAATCCCCAATTGCCATCCGAATAGTAAGCGCCAAAGCTGCTTCCATAATACGGCGGCAACGGAGCCCATCCGCAGTAGGCAGAGGTCGTCCGCCATTGGACCCACGCCGGTCCCCAAGTATACCCGGGCACCCACACCCAACCCCAACGCGGATTGCTCAACCAACGGCCGTAGTGAAATGGCGCCCACCCCCACGAGTAATCGGAAAGCCAATACCAGCCACAATTCGTGTAAACCCACCGGCCCGAATCAAAGTAGGGTCGCCAACTCGAATTGGCGATTGCCACGGTTGGCCGCCAGCACGCACCGTAACCATCGACATAAACCCATGAGCCGTAAGCCGCCAGAGATGCCTTAAAATAGTCAAGGTCCACCGCCGAATCACTTGGTGCTGTCACGGTAGTCACCGGAGCATTTTCAATCGGCTGCGGAGCTGCGGCGTAATGTTCAGGTTCGGGCGTCACTTGGTCACCTTCCGTAGGGGCCGGTGGCACATCCTTGGCAAGGCCCTCAAACTTTCCATTTTCAACTTTGTCCGCGAGATTGGCCTTGTCGTCTCCCGTTCGAATCAAGGTAGCGATCGCCGCCGGCGCGACTCCCAGGTCTTTCAAATAAATGATTTCTTCGACGCTTGGGTTATACGACTTGCCGGATTTCTCAATGTAAGCGGTGAGGACTTCCTCGGAAACGCCGGAGCGGGCCAGTTCAAAAATCTCATTCATTCCTGGCGAAGGATTCAACGGCGGCGGTGCCAATGTCGGCGCTTCCGCCGGTGCAGCGGCTTCGTCGGCTGTTGGGGCGGCGTCCGATTTGTCGGATTTGTCCGCCGTCTGCTCCGCGACCGGTTTGTCGTTTTCCGGCTTTGGCACTTCAGTGGCGGCTCGCAAAGAATTGAAGGCGACCACCAACGACACGGCGGCAACAGCCACTCCGGTCTCGATGAAAAGGATGGTTTTGGGTTTCATAGGGAATCCTCGTTTTCAGTATTTAAGTTCCCGTGTTTCTTGGGCTGGCTCAGCCTTCCTCATGCCGCCCATTAAACTCAATTATTTCGACTGGTCATCCCAGCCCGTTATTCATTCGCTATGGGCAGGACTGTAACCTCTTTTAACTCAGCGGCAAGTTGGCAATTCCCGGCGGTTACACGAGCTAAAGTTTCCCCGATCTGGCACACAAGATTGCGTTACAGTCGGTTAGAGGCTGCGGATTGCCTTTCGTCAGGACCTCGCCTAACCTCCGCCCCATGAAACGAATCTCGCTGTCTGCCACCGCCGTTCTCGCTTGCACCCTTTTGATCGGGTGCAAAGAAAAGACTCCCGAAGCGCCCCAAACTCCTGAAACCAGTTCATCGGAGCCGGCCAAGCCATCAGCCACCGAACAGGTCAAGGACGCTGTAACGAAGGTGACCGATCAGGCAGTCACCGAAGTTAAAAAGCAGGCGACCGAAGCGGCTCAACAAATTCAATCGCAGGTCAAATCCGCCTACAATGATCTCAGCCAACAACTCACTGCGAGTAACCAGGGCACCAGCAACGATTTGACCAAGAACATCACCACCGACTTGCAGGACAAGGTTCAGAAATTGAGCGAATCGGCGAAAGACGATCCGTCGCTCACGGAAAAACTGAGCGCCGGCATCAAATCGTTGCTCGGCAATAAAGACGGTGAAGCGGTGAGCAGCCTTGGTGGCATGTCCTCTGCCAAGCTGACGCCAGAGCAATCGACCCTGGCCAAGGAAGTTTACAACGCCGCCGCCGCGCTGGTCACTGAACGCAATTTCTCCTCCATCGAAGGCATGGACACTGACGTCAGCAAGCTCGCAACGGCTGTGTGGAAAGGCAATTATTCCGACGCGCTGCCCCCACTCCAGAAACTTTACAGTCAGGCCACTCTGACGCCGGACCAGAAGGATCTTCTGGGCAAGATGTATGACAGTTACATGCCCGCCGGATGGAAAGATTCCGCGGCGAAACTTCAACAGGGTCTCGACACACTCAAGACCAAGTTCGGCCAGTAGCATTCGCCAAAAGATTTCGCCGGGCCGTTCCCGCTTTCGGGAACGGCCCTTTGCTTTTCGAGCGCGTTCTGATGCCGACCAAAATATCGACGGAGCACCTCTTCAACTGACGCAACCATCAACACCTTATCCGTCGAAAGCGGTCTGAAACCATCCAACCGCGTCCGCGTCCAATTATCTATCTATGAACGAATCCATGAGCTTCAACGTGGAACTTCCAATTCCGTTCCACACGGCGGTTGAGCGGGTCACTGACGCACTCAAGGCAGAGGGTTTTGGCGTGCTTACGAGGATCAACATTCATGAGGCATTCAAGCAGAAGATCAATGTGGACTTCCGCCCGTACACGATTCTCGGTGCGTGCAATCCCCAGCTGGCACACCAGGCTCTCACGGCGCGAGCGGATGTTGGGCTTTTGCTTCCCTGCAACGTCACGGTCGAAGCAATGGGACCGGACAAATCGCTCGTTCGGATCATCGATCCGAAGTCGATGATGGCGGCCGGTGGACTCGATTCGGATCCAAAAATCCGCGACGTCGGCGAACAGGCCTACGAGCGTCTGCAACGAGTTGCGGAAGCTCTCGTTTAACTCAAAGCCCTACGCCTTCGCGACTAATTGCCGCAGCACGTAAGGCAAAATGCCGCCGTGCTGGTAATAGTCGATTTCGATCGGCGTATCGATACGGCACGTGACCGGCACTTCCTGCGTTGAGCCGTCCTTGCGCGTGATTTTCAACTTGAGATCCTGCTGCGGTTTCAGGTTCGCGTCGAGTCCCAGCACATCGTAAGTCTCCGAACCGTCAAGCTTGAGCGATTGCGCGGTCGTCCCTTCCTTGAACTGCAACGGCAGCACGCCCATGCCCACGAGATTCGATCGATGGATGCGTTCGAAGCTTTGCGCGACGACGACTTTCACACCGAGCAGGTTCGTGCCTTTGGCAGCCCAGTCGCGGCTCGAACCGGTGCCGTATTCCTGACCGGCAATCACGATCAACGGCACACCATCCTTCTGGTAGGCCATGCAGGCGTCGTAGATGAAGGTCGGCTTGCCGGCGGCAACGTTGATGGCCTTGTCCGGCGCGGGCACCTCGCGATCGCCGAAATAAACGGTGTAGCCTCCTTCCACGCCCGGGCACAGCAGGTTTTTGACGCGCACGTTGGCAAACGTGCCGCGTGTCATCACGAGATCGTTGCCGCGCCGCGAGCCGTAGCTGTTGAAATCTTCAAACGCGACGCCGTTCTCCAAGAGATACTTCCCGGCTGGTGATTTCTGCTTGATCGCACCGGCCGGTGAAATGTGGTCGGTCGTCACGCTGTCGCCGAAAATGCCGAGCGGGCGCGCGCCGCTGATTGAGGTGATCGATCCGGGTTGCAAGTTGAAGTTGGCAAAGAACGGAGGGTCCTGAATGTAAGTGGACTTTTTGTCCCACTCGTAAACGTCGCCGGTCGACGAAGGAATCTCGTTCCACTTCGGATTTTGCGAGGCGAAGTCGGCGTAGAGTTTGCGAAACACCTCGGGCTTGAGCGCCGCCTGCAAGAGATCGCGCACCTCCTTGAGCGTCGGCCAGAGGTCCTTCAAAAAGACTTCCTTGCCGTCCTTGTCCTTGCCAATCGGTTCGCTACTCAGATCAATGTTCACCTTGCCGGCCAGCGCAAAGGCGACGACCAAAGGCGGCGACATCAGGAAGTTCGCTTTGATATTTTGATGCACGCGCGCCTCGAAATTGCGATTGCCGGACAACACGCTCGCGGCCACGAGATCGTTCTTCACAACGGCTTCCTCAATCGGCGCGGCGAGCGGACCGGAATTGCCGATACAGGTCGTGCAACCGTAACCGACGGTTTGAAAACCAATTTTATCGAGATACGGTTGCAGGCCCGTCTTTGCCAAATAATCGGTGACCACCCGACTACCGGGCGCAAGTGAAGTCTTCACCGCGGGATTGACCGTCATGCCCCGTTCGACGGCTTTCTTCGCGACCAGGCCCGCAGCGAGCATGACGCTCGGATTGCTGGTGTTCGTGCAGCTCGTGATCGCTGCGATCAACACGGAGCCGTTGCCGACCGTGGCCGTTCCCTTACCGTTCATGGACACTTCCGCTTTCACGGTCGAGAATTCTTCCGCCTTCTTGCCGAAACCACTTTCCGCAACCGGCTTGCTAAATGCGCCGACAAAGTTCTCCTTCAATTTGGCAAGTTCGATGCGATCCTGCGGCCGCTTCGGTCCCGCAACGCTCGGCGTGATCGAACCAAGATCCAAATCGAGCACGGACGAATATTCCACCTGGCCTTTTTCGGGAATGCCCCACAGGCCCTGCGCCTTGTAATAATTCTCGTACGTTTTGCAGAGTTCGTCGCTGCGCCCGGTCGCGCGCAGATAATTGACCGTTTCCTCGTCGATCGGGAAGAAACCCATCGTGGCGCCGTATTCGGGAGCCATGTTAGCGATCGTCGCACGGTCGGTGAGCGGCAGGTTTTTCGCGCCGGGTCCGAAGAATTCCACAAACTTGCCCACAACCTTGTGCTTGCGCAGCAACTGCGTGACGGTCAGTGCCAGATCGGTCGCCGTGACGCCTTTTTTCAATGCTCCCGTCATGTGAACTCCCACAACGTCGGGTGTGAGGAAACACACCGGCTGACCGAGCATACCGGCTTCGGCCTCGATGCCGCCCACGCCCCAGCCGACGACGCCAAGACCGTTGATCATCGTCGTGTGCGAATCGGTGCCGACCAGCGTGTCCGGATAATAAATTTCGCCCTGGTTCAATACACCTTTCGCGAGATACTCGAGATTCACCTGATGAACAATACCGATGCCCGGTGGCACGACCTTGAACGTATCGAACGCCTGCATGCCCCATTTAAGAAATTGGTAACGCTCGCGGTTGCGCTTGAACTCAATCTCCAGATTGCGCTCGTACGCGTCCGCTGAACCCGCGACGTCCACCTGCACCGAGTGATCGACCACCAGATCAACCGGCACGAGCGGTTCGATGATCTTCGGATTTTTGCCCAACCGATCAACGGCCGAACGCATCGCCGCGAGATCGACGAGCAACGGCACGCCGGTGAAATCCTGCAGGACGATGCGCGCGACGGAGAACGGAATTTCGGCGGTGCGTGATTCGCTTGGTTTCCACGCAGCGAGATCGCGCACGTTCTGCTCGGTCACCTTTTTTCCGTCGCAATTTCGGAGCACGGACTCGAGCACGATCCGGATGGAAACCGGCAGGCGCGAGATCGGGCCGAGGCCGGCTTTCTCCAGCGCGGGGAGCGAGTAAAATTTGCCCTGACCGCCGTTGCCGAGGTCGAAGGATTTGAGGGAATCAAACAGGTTGTGCGGGTTGCTCATGATTTCAAATTCGGGGCGCCATTTCCGCGCGAACCCCGAAAATGCGGCCTGCAAAAATCGAAGTCAAGCAAGGCACCGCCGAGACAGCCTTCGAACGAGAAAGAGACAGCCCATTCCAGCGCAGGTTGGAACAAAATCTTGCACGAATGCGTTCAGGAAAGGCCCGGCGGGCCGAGCTGTTTATAGATTGAATGGCCAATTATCAGGTAAGCTCCGTAGGATCGTTCTGAACATTGGAAAGTGACGCTCCTACGGAGCTAGGCCAATAGAAACCGGATATTCTATAAACAGTGGACTCCTAACGGAGCCATTGGATTTGTCGAATCTGTGCGTGCCCGCAAAGGCCTGCGGACAAAACGGAGGGGCGACATTCCTGTCGCCCGGGTTGAGGAGGAGGCAAGAGCGCCGCCTTTCCCAGCATGAACAACGAGTGCCCAATATGGCACTAGCACAAGCTCTACGTGGACGAAACACCGTCCACCCATTTCACGCTGTGATCGCCGGTGACGGCTATGGTCTCGGGTGGCGAATCAATTTGGAAAAACGACCATGGGCCCGGGATGAACGGATACCGCTCAATCACCGTTTCATCGATGTCGATTCCAAGCCCCGGTTCGTCCGGCATGACGAGGTGGCCGTCCTCGATTTCAAGCCGCGCATTGAGAATCTCATCTGCCAGCGGAAACGGATACATGCCCGGCCGATCGTCATTCGCGTAACAGGGAAATTCCAACCATTCGACCACACTCTCCGGCCAGCAGACGCCGAGATGAGCAGCCGCAAGCACCTCTAGATTGTTGCCCCAACTGTGGAACGCGAACTTCAAGCCGGCCTTTTCAATCGCGGCAAAAATGCGGTTGCCCATCGCGAAGCCGCCCTGGCAGCAGACGTCCATCTGGATGTAATCGGCCGCGCGTGTCTCGATCAGGTCGAGAAATCCGTCCTCGGTCTGTTCGTGTTCGCCGGTCGCCAGGATGATCAAACCCTCGGCGTGCATGCGCCGGTAAGCTGCGTGATCATCCGGCGGCAACGGTTCTTCCAGCCAGACCGGATCATACGCTGCTAGGTCGCGGGCAAGCTGTTTGATGGTATCGAACCCATAACTACGATCGCCCATGCGCCACCACGAATGCGCGTCAATCATCAAACCGAAATCGGGACCCGTCGCCTGGCGCATCAACTCGACGGTGCGCAAATCGTCCTCGGGACCGAGCGCGGGACGCATCTTGTAAGCCGCGAATCCCATTCCTTTGATCGCGGCCGCTTCCTCGGCGAATTTCTCCGGCGGCATGTACATGCCCGCGCTGCCGTAGAGTTTGATGCAATCGCGTTTACGCCCGCCGATCAGTTCGGACAACGGGCACTTCTCAAACTTTGCCGCCAAGTCCATGACCGCGATTTCGACCGCGTGATAGGTTTTCACCAGTTCAAGTTCGCCGGCGAAATTGAACTCGCGAAACTTGAGCGGATCTTTGCCTACGAGAAAAGAGGCGATTTGTTGTTCGATGTCGCGCGCGGCCTTTTCGTGAGCTGGTCCCGGTGCGAAACCTTTCAAACCGTTGTCCGCCGTCACCCGGATCAACATGGCATCTCGCTTGATGATCGTGCGCACGCCGCCATAATTCGGCAACCGGATCGGCTCCGGCATCGGCCAGGACATCAGGAACGCTTCGACGCGAGCAATCTTCATTGGGCAAAGACTGGCGATTCCTTCGAGCGCCGTCCAGTCTTCGACCTCCGTCCCAGCTTGATTTTCAACATCACGTCTCGTCGAGCGAAGTCCCGGGTGGGAGTTCGTCATACCCGGCAAAGTGATCCGGACGCAGCGGTTCGCTGATTTTGTTTTCCTCACCGAACCATTTGCCCAAATCGATCAACCGACAGCGCTTCGAGCAAAAAGGGCCGTAATCGCCATCAAACCAGGCACCACGATTGCCGCAAGTCGGGCATTTAATCTGGCTGAGGTCGGCCATCGTCAGAGCAGACCAAGCTTCTTCAGCTTCGGCGGAATGGTCGCCATGCAGTAGGGCTGCCGGGGGTTGTTTCGATAAAAATCCTGATGATATTCCTCAGCCGGCCAGAATTTTTCGAGCGGCACGATTTCGGTCACAATCGGCGAATCAAATTCAGTCTGAGCCTTCGCCTTGGATTCCTCGGCCAAGTTTTTTTGCGCGTCGTCGTGATAAAGAATGATCGAACGATATTGCGTTCCCATGTCGGCGCCCTGCTGGTTCAAGGTCGTCGGATCGTGCGCGTGCCAGAAGATTTCCAGCAGTCGATCAAACGAGATCGTCGCCGGATCAAATTCGATTTGCACCACTTCGGCGTGGCCGGTCATACCCGAGCACACCTGCTTGTAATCCGGGTTCAGCGAACCGCCGCCCGCGTAACCCGAAGTCACCGACTTCACGCCCGGCAAGCGCTCGAAGACCGCTTCGACGCACCAGAAACAGCCGCCCCCAAAAGTCGCGAGTTGGCTCGAAGATTCCGTCGCCGTGGTGTTGGCGTTGTTCATAAGGCCGCAGCCTACCGTGATTGGTGCGCGGGCTTCAAGTGATCACCGATCGCGAAGACCCGCTGAACGAGAATCAAAACGCTTTAGCGACTTGCCCAGCCAATTGTTTGAGCCATTTAGCCGGCTTCTGCATTGCCGCTTCCTGGTCGGTCAAATCAACCAATGCTCCGGTGCGGGAAAATAGTCGGGCCGCGCGTTTGGGATCTTCGACAAACCCCGCGAGTCCGATGCACGGCTTCTTCGCTCGTCGACAGAGCAACGCGATTTCGCCCACGCCTTTTCCCATCAAGGTCTGATGATCGAGCGCGCCTTCGCCGGTGATCACCAGATCAGACTGACGTATCAATTTTCTCAAGCTCGCGTGCCGGGCAACCAGATCAAAGCCCGATTGAAGCTTGGCGCCGGCAAACACACGCAAACCAAAACCCAGTCCACCAGCCGCGCCGACGCCTGGCTCATGAACGTCGCCTAGACCAAATTCTTTTTGCAGAACATTCGCCAACCGTCGCAATGCCGCTTCCGCTGGTTTCATGTCCTGCGGCCTTAGCCCCTTTTGCGGACCGTAAATGCGTGAACAACCTTTTGCGCCGAGCAATGGATTCTTGACGTCGACGGCAACTGCGATCGAAGGGATCAACGGCCGACCTTCGGGGCGCGTGATTCGCGCGAGTTTGCTCAGCTTGAGCCACTCGACGACCTCTCCGCCGCCGCGATCATAAAAGCGCCAGCCCAGCGCCCGCGCGAACCCGAAGCCGGCATCGTTGGTCGCGCTGCCGCCGATTCCGATGATGGCCTTGCTCGCGCCTTTTTTCGCGGCAGCCAACAAGGCGGCCCCAAGTCCGAACGTGTTCAAGTCATACGGATGGAATTTGCCGCGCGGCAACATTGCGAGGCCGATGATTCCGGCTGACTCGATGATTGCCGTTTTCGATTTTGGCTCCCACCACCAGAACGACTCGATCGGTTCGTGCGCGGCGTTGACCGTCTTCAATTTGATGGGGCGAGCACGAAGCATCGTCGCCATGATCGCGCCAAAACCGTCTCCGCCGTCGCTGACTGGCAAAAGTGTTACGTGATCACGCGGGCGTGATTTCTTCCAGCCAACGGCCATCGCTTCGGCTACCGCTTCGGCGGTCAACGTGCCTTTGAATTTATCGGGGCAAATGAGAACGTTCATTTCAGTGCGTAATGAAGAGCGCGGAATGCGGAACGGGTTTTACGCGAATTTCAAGAATTGGCGCGAATTCGCGGAACTAGCGTGACAGGTAAATGCCATCACGCCGCCAGCTTCTTCACTTCGGCGCGGATGATTGCCAATCCTTCGGCAGCCTCGCTCTTCGTGAGATTCAGTGCCGGTAACAAACGGAAAACCCGCAGGCCGGATGGGATGGTCATGAGCCCCGCTTCGTGTAGGCGATTAACCATCTGAATGGACGGCGCCTTGTCCAATCCAGTGAACGCAGGAATTCTTTCCGCGAGTTCGATACCGATCAAAAAGCCCACGCCGCGCACTTCTGAAATCACCTGCGGAAACTCGTTCTTCAGCTTCAGCAATTCCGCCATCAGCCAGTCGCCCAAATGACGGACGTTATCGGCTAACTTGTCGCGTTCGATCACTTCAAAAATTTTCAACGCCACCGCGCAACCCAGTGGCGTTCCGCCAAAGGTCGTGCCATGCGTACCCGGCCCTAGCAGATCCCCGTACGGTTCGCGCACCCAGAAGGCACCGATTGGAAAACCGCCGCCCAACGATTTGGCCATCGAGATAGCGTCGGGCAGAAACGCCTCGCCGCCGTCCACGCCTTCCAGGAGCCGTTGATAACTTTGAAACCGACCGCTCCGAAAATGACCGCACTGCACGGCGTCGATCATCAGCAGCAGTTTTCGTTCATCGCACAATTTGCGCAGGCCGAGCAAATATTCCGGTTTGGCTGGCGTGATGCCGCCCTCGCCTTGCACGCCTTCAATCAAGACGGCGACCGTAGCCGGCGAGATGGCATCTTCGACCGCTTTCAAATCGTTGTACGGCACATGCCGGAAACCGGGCATAATCGGTTCGAAACCTTTTTTTACCTTGTCCTGACCGGTCGCAGCAATGCCGCCGAGCGTCCGACCGTGAAAGGAATTGGTCGCGGCGACGATCTCGAACCGGCCTTCGTCGTGACCGAACTTGCGGGCGAGTTTGTAAAGTCCTTCGTTCGCTTCCGCGCCGGAATTGCAGAAGAACACTTTGCCAGGCGCGATATGCTCAACAATTTTTTTCGCGAGCCGACCCTGCGGCGCGTGGTAATACAAATTTGAGACATGCATCAACTCGCGCGATTGCTCAACGAGCGCCGCAGTGATTTCCGGATTGGCGTGACCGAGCGCGCACACCGCGATGCCACCGCCGAGGTCGAGGTAACGCTTACCGCGAACGTCCCAGAGATAACTTCCCTGCCCGCGTTTGAACGTCAGGTCAAATCGCCCGTAGCTGGGCACAACGAACTTGTTGAACAGCTCCTGGATTTGTTGCTGTTCGTTCTGAACGATCGGCGGTGGGGGGATGATCTCTTTCATCGCGCGGCGTGCATTGCTGGACAAGCAGCCGGCAAACTCAAGCAGAAATGACAGGTGGAATTATTGTTTGTCTAGTGATCCAGGCACATATCCGACGCGCTCGTAAATATCCGTCAATGGCACTTCCGCCCCATCGCGGCGTTTGCTTTCGTCTGCCGCTTCCATGAAAGCAAAGATCTCGATCGTCTCCGCGGCGGCGAACGGCACTTCGCGGGTCTGGAAGAACTTCACTGCTGCGACAACCAACGGCGCGTAACCGTCATACGCGCCGACATCCATCTCGCCTTTCTCACCTTTGGCATGGCCGCTATAGCCCTTCGACTCGACGTACGTGCCGGTGCGCCCGCCGGACCACGTGCCGGTGACCACGAGTTCGCCGGCGGAATTGGTGCTGCGCTTCACGCTTTCGCATCCGGTGCCCATCACCGTGAACAATGATTCCACACCGTGGACGGCGTACCAGAACATGTCCGGATGACTTGGCTCAACGTGATACGGACTGCTCGTCTGCGCGCTTAATACCTTGCCGATGGCGCCACTGTGAACGGCCTGCGTGTTTTTTCCGTAACGCAAAGATGACGCACTGAAGACGGGAACGTTGTGTTCTTTTGCCAGTTTAAAAATCGCAATCACGTCACCGAGCGAACCGGCCATCGGTTTGTCGATGTAGATTGGCTTTCCGGCCTGAATAACCGGGATCGCCTGCCACAGATGCGGCCGTCCATCGACACTTTCCAGCATCACGGCATCAACGTGCTGGCACATTTCCTCAATCGTCGGATAGAGCGTCACGCCGTACTTTTCGGTGAGCTCCTTGGTGTAGCCCTCGATTCTCGATGCGCTTGATTCGATGTCCGGACTGCCGCCCTTGAACGCCGCGACCACAC
Source organism: bacterium (assembly GCA_016124235.1). Lineage (GTDB taxonomy): Bacteria > Verrucomicrobiota > Verrucomicrobiia > Limisphaerales > RI-55 > RI-55. The sequence goes on from WGOC01000017.1 coordinate 292,464, forward strand.
GTGCGCCGGCAACGTGATCCTTTTGCGAGGCGTCGTTCAGTATCTTGGTAAAAGCGCTGACGTGCGAGGTATCGAGTCCGATCATGCCGATGCGCAGATCGGCCGCGGACGTCGTCAGCGTGAGAGCGAAGAACGCAGCAAGAATGTGTTTGGGCATGCGTCTGTTGTCGCTTTACGACGCACGCAAGGCAAGAGCAGAGGCTGCGTTGAACGCAGATTCAAATTGCTACCGAACAACGACTGTCGCCGGCGTGTGGACCAGCTCAGTGGCGTGGATCCGGCACGTCAGTGGGCAACCCCTCGGCCTCGATGGCCTCGGCAAATTTCCACTGGAAGAGACGGGTCTTGCCGATACCCCGAATTTCGTGAACCACCTCATTGAAATCGTTGGCCTTCAACGCGGCCTCGATTTCAGTCTTTTTATTCAACGGCAACGCATTGAAGGAAACGGTCACGCCGTTCGGGCGCGACAGGCTCTCCAAGCGAGCGGCCATATTAATTGTGCCACCACAGTAGTCCCGGTAGCGGAAGAAATTCGGATTAGTTTTGTCGCGGTAGAGCAACCGTTGAAAGGAACCGATCGCGATTCCAATTCCAACGTTGTATTTTTCCGGTGCGAAGTCCGCGGAGACTTCGTAGAAATTTTTCACGACCTCCTGGCCCACGCACGCCAGGCCGGTGATTTCGTCGACAGTGATGTCGGTGATCGAACCCTGTTCAGCAATCCAAATCAGCATCAAGCCATCCCCGAGTTCCTTGGCAAACGTAGTGTAACGATCCTTGGCATTAGCTTTCAGCGATTCAGCTGAGAGATGTTGGCTCAGAACGCGGCGGAAGCACGCCAGCAGGCTGATGGCGTAATCCGAGTTGGCGTCCATGTACGAGGAAAAGTCCCGAATGTCCGCAAACATGACGATCCCGTTGTGCAGCTCCGCCTTGATGTACTCGTCTTCGAGGGTCGGAAATTTGGAAACGGGCGCAGGTTTTTCCCCGTCGCCATTCAAATCCACCCGTGATTTTGCGGGCGGAACAAGGGTCGTCTGTCCGAAATTGCTCATAAAATCGATCGCACCTGCAGAAAACTTAGCACGTGCAATGCCGAGACACGGAATCGCATTCGGGTCGGCGGACTTTTCAGGTCGCCCCGGCGCAATTAATTGCCCGAAACGTGATTGGTCGAGTTGGAGGAAAGTATCGGCAGCCGAGAAAGTTCGCCGGCCAGAACTCTGGTGAAATGCTCGGCCCCACTCGGATTTAGATGATACACGCTGGCGAAATAGCCGTTCGGCAATCGCACCGGCAAATTCGTGAGCAAGTAATCGGCGTGCACTGATTGACTAAATTCACGGAGCAATTGGTCTCGACGGTCTTTGAACGAGGCGGCGATCTGTGAATCCGGCAACGGTGTGATGCCGACCGCCAATTTGGGTCCCGCCGGGATGCGTGCACGAAGCTCTGCCGCTTCAAGTTTCACCGCGTCGGTAATAACATAGTGTGAATCCCGCGATTTATTCAATGGGTTGTAGGAACCGTACTCAACCATCGAACCGTTATGCTTCGGCAGATATCCACGCAAATGATATGCGTGCCCATAAAAGAGTGAAGCATTGCCGTAGAGCGTCATCGGAACCAAATGACCCGCTATCCGATCCTTCGCAATATCGAGCGCCAGCCATTCTTGCATTGGCGTCGCTTCACTACCGATCGATCGACCGGCCAACAAATTGTGCCAAAGCCGCTGGTGGGGCGGACTCATGTTCGCGTTCTGCAATTCCTGCGGCGTGACCAGTAACACCACCAACTTCACCTGCCCTGGATGGTGTTTGATGAATTCGCCCGCGGCATCGCCATAGATGTCCATCCCGATGCCCATGAACATGCCCTGGTTGAGGACTTCGTTGCCGTCGGGCAGCAACCTGGTCAGCAACGCTGCCTGAACGTCGATCCCGCTGGTCGAATCACCGATGATGATCACGTTGGCGTCGGAGGGTGCGCGCGACATGTCATAACGTCGCCGCATGAGGACTTCGTCGGGACTCTCCACCGGCGCGGCAACGGGAAGCCAACCGGCCAGACTTAAGAAATGGAGCAACAAAACAATCGCCGCAACCCCAAGCAACGTCGGCGCAAATACCCGCACCAATTCACCAGCCTTGAATTGAAGTTCATGACTCGTCGCTGGTGTTGAAGGACGGCTGTTCATCAATTTGCTCGGCCGGCATCACCAAACTTTAAGATGTGTGCACCGTTCCTTGCAGACCTTTCACGGTCGGCGATTTCGCTCATCCGCGCAATCGCATCTACCACCAGTACCGAAATGGAATTCAACGTTCTCATTCTAGAATTGAAAATAGATGAACGCCGGGGCTTCGCGTTGCCAGAATAGAATGATCGAATAGATCAACGCGGCCTGCAACAAACCGCGCGCCCATCGTGGAAGCCGCATCGCCGCCTCCAGGTCGCCCGTTCGGCATTGCCAAATTTGCATCGCCAGAAGCGGTACTGAAAGCACGCACAATTCGCGGAACATCACGCCCGCCCAAACCGGCGGATTCCAATTCGCCAGCGAGGCCGTCAGCGTCAGAACTTGCTCGGCCGAGTTCGCGCGGAAAAGCAACCAGCCATACAGCGTGAACATCATCGTGAGCAGCCAAGCCAGCCAGCCCGGCATGGCGAATCGACTTCCATGATCGGAAAGCCGGGACTCTTGCCCGCTTTCGCCCCGTGAAGCAGGCACCCGTTTGCCCACAATGTTTTCACTCCAGAAGCGGTTCACGATTAGACCAATCGCCTGCCAGAGTCCCCACGCCAGAAAGTTCCAGGCGGCGCCATGCCACAGGCCGCCTAGCAACATTACGATCATTAGGTTCAGATAAGTTCGGCCGGCCGCGATCCGGTTGCCGCCAAGCGGCAGGTAGAGGTAGTCCCGCAGCCAGGTGGAAAGGCTGATGTGCCAGCGCCGCCAGAAATCCTGCACGCTGGTCGCGAAATACGGCAGATTGAAATTCACCATCAGATCAAATCCTAGAATGCGCGCAAGGCCTCGAGCCATGTCCGTATAGCCGGAAAAATCACAGTAGATTTGGAACGCAAAGGCTGTGGTCGCAATCAACGTCTGGCTGGCCTCGGGTTCAATGATTCGAAAGACCGGATCCACGATGTGCGAAAAGCCATCAGCCAGAACCACTTTTTTGAACATGCCCCAAATGAACAGCCAGACTCCGGACTCCACCATGGAAAGCGTGATCGTCAGCTTGCGCGCCATTTGCGGCAAAAGATGCGCGGCGCGTTCAATGGGACCCGCCACCAGTTGCGGGAAGAACGACACGTACGCCATGAACTGCATCAAGTTTCGCGTCGCCGGAATCTGGCCCCGATACACATCAATCGTGTAGCTCAACGTCTGGAAGGTGTAAAACGAGATCCCCACCGGCAGCACAAATTGCAGGCCCGTCCATTGAACATCGACCCCGAATTGAGCGAGCAACAATCGCGTGCTTTCGCGAAAAAAATCGAAGTATTTGAAAAAGAACAGAACGCCGAGATTGGTGACCAGACTGACCAGCAGCAACGAACGCCGCGCTCGAAATCGATCCATCGCGAGCGCCACGAGATAGTCAACGACGCTCGAGAAAAGCAGCAGCGCCGTGAACCGGTAATCCCACCAAGCGTAAAAGATGTAGCTCGCGACGACAATCAACCCGTTGCGGGCAGCCAGACGATCACGGACCACATACCACGCCAGCAAAAAGACCCCGAAGAAGACCAGGAAGTCGGTTGAATTGAAGAGCATGGCGGCGCGTGGGAACGCGATGATTTAGCACCAATGCCACGCAGCCTTCAAGATTCTCAATTTAGCTGGGCGCAACTATTGGAGTTCCTTGAGAACATCATCCAGTCCACCGGCGACCGGTTCGATTTCGATCCGACCACCGGAATCATTTGATGCTCTTTCAGGTGTTTTGCGCGGTGCCTTGGGAACATCCGATCGCAACGGCGGGAGTTTCACCAGGCCTGGCCGTTCCTCGGAAACCTCAACTGCTGGCGAGCCCGCTTTCGGAACGTGCCAGTCACTCTTTTTGGCCATCCACGCTTGGTAACGGGCAAACGTCCACATCCCGGCTTCGGCGCCAGTCTCCATCACGGACGAAATCTTGAAAAAATCCCGGCTGCGGATGTGCGCTTTCACCGGATTGGTCGGGCGCAGAATTTCCAGCTCCGGCAACGTGATGTTGAGATCCGCGCGATAACGCAATCGTTGGCAGACGACTCCCACCAAACAATCGGCGACCTGCGCGGCAATGCTGTTTTGAATGTCCGCCGGGAACGCACCGATCACCCGTTGCAGTGCCTCAACACAGCTCGACGAATGGACCGTGGCCAATACTAGGTGGCCCGTTTCCGCCGCGCTCAAGGTCAACCGCATCGTCTCGGGATCACGCATTTCGCCGACCATCAGCACATCCGGATCTTCACGCAGCGAATCCAACAGACCCTGCTCAAACGATGGTGTGTCGCGGCCAACTTCGCGTTGACGGATGAAGGCGTTCTTCGGGCGAAAGACATATTCGATCGGGCTTTCCAGCGTGAGGACATGGCGCGCTTCCGCCTGATTCAATTCCTGGATCAACGCCGCCATCGTCGAGGATTTGCCGCTGCCCGTCGGCCCGCTCACCAGGATCAAACCGTGCGGCAATTGAACCAACTCCTTGAGGGAGGGATGCAGGTTCAGCGTCTGCAAGGTCGCTTCGAACGAACTCAGCAAACGAATGGCAAAACCAATTCCGCGCGATGATTGAAACACGTTGACCCGGCAACGCACGCCCGCGATGCGTCGCGAACCATCGAACGAGCGTCGTTGCACAAACTCATTCCACGACTCCTCACCAATCAGACGGCGGGCAAGACCCAGCAGCAGTTGACCGTCAATCGGCGAGCCCTGTGTCAACAACCGACCCTGCACGCGCACGGCCGGCGGCAAGTCCGGCTCCAGATGAAGATCACTCGCGCCCTGTGCGGCGGCGGCACTTACAAATTCTTCCAAAGTCTGCGTTTCCATGATCAGCGCAATTCAATGACGTCGCCCGCCTCCACCGGCGGATCAACACCCCGCAGAAGCTCCGTCGGATTCACCGGAATGATCCGCCCCTTGCGGCGAATATTGATCGCCATCGGATCCTGCGACGAGGTGTAAACGGCTTCAACAATTGCTTTGGCCACCGTCAAACCCTCATGCCACGGAATGGCGGGCTTCCGCACCGGGCCACGAACAAACACGTGGGTCATATTCATTTCGGCCGCTTTCTGGCCCTGCTGAAGGCCCGCTTCAAAGGCCCGACGCGCCTGCTCTTGTGCAGCTTGCTTGCTCACGCAACCAGGCAGCAAGCCAACGCATAAACCGACCGCAATGATACCAACCGCCACCTTCAAGACTCCGCCACCCGCGCGGCCGACCCTTTTCAATCCGCATAAGCACGAAGCTGGCAAACCACGCGGCGGCGTCATTATTCGATGTTCAATAGCCGGCATTTCTCAGCAACTGGTCGGCACGCCCTGGATGACTTTCACGCAATGCGGAATCGCGCCAACGACGAAACTTAAACACTCGACCGCCCCACTTGGTTTCCCGGGAAGCGCGATCACCAGGGCCGAGTCAACGACGGCCGCGAGATTGCGCGACAGAATGGCGTTCTTGGTAATCTTGAGCGATTCCATCCGCATCGCTTCACCAAAACCCGGCAACTCGCGCGACGCAATCTCGCGGATGGCCTCCGGCGTCACATCTCGGGGAGCGACGCCGGTTCCACCGGTGGTCAGCACCAGACTGCAACCCTGGTTAACGAATTCGCGAATCGCGCGCTGGATGTCGCGCTTTTCATCCGGCACCAGACTCTCGCCGGTGATACTCCACCCGTAGCCAGTGGCGGCCTCCTTCAAAGCCGGCCCGCCCAGGTCGTCATATTCCCCCTTCGACGCGCGATCGGAAACGGTGACAATTCCCACATTGATTTGCATGGCGGCAGAGTGCTTGAGAACGGCCGCGAGGTGAAGCGCGAAAGCGACGACGGGACGACGACGAAAACTTTACCGTTTCTTTACTGTTTCTTTACCAAAACTGAGTTTTGGAATGTGCCACCGCAGAGATTGGGGCAAATTGGGAAAGGTGACACGATGGATTCCGAAGACAGCTGCGCGGGCTTACACCGCAACGACTCCCGCTCCTCCGCGGAGCGGCGAACAGGGTCGAGGAGAGGCGGTCTCTTAAACACTCCCAGCTCCTCAATCTTCTCCCCGCGCCGGCGGGGCGAGGACGACCGGTACGCGCTCCCAATGAATCTTTGGCGTGTGCGCAGCAAGGTGAGCGGTTTGTCGCACCGGAAGCCAATTTTCTGACAAGCACTCATGTGAGTGAAACTAGCCGGGACGGTTGAGGGCCGCACGGGCATTTTGAGGCAACGCGAAGAAAGTCATGCAAGTTCGCGAAGACTTGCACGCCGACGTGGAGCACTCATGCCAGCTGCCCGAACTCCTGCTGGACCAGCGGCGTCGCAGACACTCCACAGCGCGGAATGGATCGATTTCGAAAATAACATCTGTATCGTTCGCTCGGGCACTCCCTGCCCCAGCAAGCGCACTGTCCGAGACCATTGCATCGTTCCGGTTACGGCAGAAACTCTACCTTGAAAAAGCGATAGTCGTCGGCGCCCCAGCCTTCGATCACCACATCCAAAAAGGCACTGCCCGGCGTCACCAACACGTTCAATATCGGTTCCCAGGTTCCGAAGTCGGTCGTTGTGTACACCTGATAGCTCTCACCCGCCACGCCGTTCAGCGGGAAGTGAAACGCTCCGTCAACGACCCTCACGTTACTGATGCTGGGGCGACCAAGATATCACGAAAACGCTTCGACTGACTGGTTGAACGCGCTCAGTCCGCCAATTCGTGCCGCCAGACGATCAGCACACATTCGATTTCAACTGCAACTCCGCGCTTGCACGGGCCGGGGACGTTCCCTACTTTGCCGCCCTGCTTTGGGCCGGTGTGGCGGAATTGGCAGACGCGCTAGACTCAAAATCTGGTGTCCTTGCGGACGTGGGGGTTCGAGCCCCTCCACCGGTACCAACCTGAATACCCCCTTCTTTTGTTGTGACTTGACCCATAAAATGGCCGCATCGGCCTCTTTATGCCCCCGGCCATTTTATGCCTCGAGACATTTCGTCGCTATTTAAGAGAAATGTGGCCAAGAATCGCCAAACACTCGGCCAAGTTTTGGTTCAACTTCAATGGCATTCCCGATTTGGGTTGAAGCCGAATGAATTGGGGGCAGCAGAGACTGACGTGAAATCGAGGAGTTCAACTCGATTGGGTCAGAACGACATTAGTGCAGATTGGCCTCCGGGTCGAAGCATCGCGTGGTCAACTATCCCCGACCCGGCCCAGTTCCTCCCGGGCCCGGATCCATTCCTGCCTTGCCACCGCATCCCGCAAGTCGAGATAGCTCGGCAGTTCTGCCCGAACGCGGCCGGCGCTTGGATACTCAGCCCAGTTCCTCGACCGCAAGGCTCAAGGCCGAAGAGTCTCGTTCTCGGTGGAACTTGCTCGCATGTTAAAGCCTCCAGCCCAATGGATGATTCGAAGTGGGGTATCTTCATTGTCGGAGTAGTGGCTCAGTAACAATAGATGTCATCAACTGGGGTGCTGGATGACTGCCTCGCCCTCTGGGGCCGCGGCGTGATTCGGCTTGTACGTGCCTGTAGTCGGTGCCTCCTGGTATCGAAAGCTCGCCACGGCCGATTCAAATGTCATACTGCCGCCGGAGATGTCGCATCAGGCGGACAACGTTTCAGCCGGAACCCAGGTGGTTGCGCTGATCGAGGTGCGGGGCACCAACAATTCGTTGGTACACCCGCGCGGTGCGGTCGGAGTGGTCACCCGCACACCGGCCGTCGCAGGGGAAAAGTTTCTCATACGATTCCCGGATGGCTTTGAAGGGACGTTCGAACGTGATCAATTTGATGTGCTCAAGCATTTCAAAGATCGATTGGGACCGGTCTCCAATGGCACTCCGGCCTTTGATCTCGAATCCTGCATCATCTACCGCTGCGTGATCGGCTCGCGGGCCTATGGACTCGACACCGACGAATCGGACACCGACCGCCGAGGCGTTTACCTCGCGCCCGCCGATCTCCAGTGGTCGCTTTTTGGTGCGCCGGAACAATTTGAGGACCACGCCACGCAAAGTTGTTATTGGGAGCTGCAGAAATTTCTGACCATGGCCCTCAAGGCCAACCCGAACATTCTCGAATGTCTCTGGTCGCCGATGGTCGAGAAAGTCACCGACCTGGGAATGGAGCTTTTGACCATGCGCGAAGCGTTCTTGAGTCAGATGATTTTTCAGACGTTCAACGGTTACGCCGTGAGCCAGTTCAAGAAGATCGAGCAGGATTTGCGAAACTCGGGCCAGATCAAATGGAAACATGCAATGCACCTACTGCGTCTGCTGCTCACGGGCGCGGCCACATTGAGAACCGGAACTGTTCCGGTGCGCGTCGAGGCACACCGTGACCGCTTGCTCGCCGTCAAACGTGGCGAATTCGCATGGCCCGAAGTAGACGCCTGGCGCAGAGAACTCCACCGCGATTTCGAACGCGCCTTGGCCGAAACGAAATTGCCTGAACGCCCAGACTACGACGCGGCAAATAGGATCTTGATTAAAACGCGGCGAGAGATGGTAACAGCAAAAACGAACTACCACGATTACCCATGCGAATAGTCAACCTTAAGATAAACAGCTGGCGCAATTTCAGGGGTATTTCGTTGGAAATTCCAGAGGGCTCCAAACTGGTATGCTTGGTTGGAGAGAATGGGGCTGGGAAGAGCAATATTCTGGAATTAATTTCCGCGGCTGCGCATTACTTCGGCATTTCACCTGGCATCCAGATAGCGCGTGGAAATCCTTTCGATGAAGACCACGATGTTGAGATTGTTATCAAGTTTCCGGAAGCGAGAGAAATTCTGTTAGGCGAGGAATATTGCCAAACAATCATCGACAATTACCCGACATGGGACGGAACATTGCGCCTTGAGAGCTCAAGAGGAACAGGCACTCGAAACCAGACATTGGTGTATGCGGGCGGTATCGAAAATCCAGAAGTCGCTCGTTCGTTTGCTATAAGCAATCTTATCCCTCAAATCCGACAGAGAAAGGATACGTTTTACCTCTTTCTTGACGCAGACCGAGCCTACCCTCCGACTAAACTGCGCCGTGAACATTTTGCAGAAGGACTGATGCGTGCGTGGGATTCGATCGAATGGCGTAAGAACAAGGCGTTTTTGCCGACACGCCAACTTTACGAAGAATGGATTAATTTTATGCTTTCGGTCGAAGGGCAGGAGGCAACTCAACATTTTCAAAAGCTTAGAAAAGCGCAAGAACTTTGCAATCCTGCACCGCTATTTACAGACCACTTCCTTTCATTCAAAAACTCTTTGAGAAAGGTGCTACAACATTTGCAATTCGAGGGAGTTGATCAACAGCACCAAACAATCCTATTCGATACCGCTGCTGGGCCACTTAACTACAATCAATTGAGCGGCGGTGAACGCGAGATCGCATTTCTGATCGGTCAAATCGAAAGATTTCAACTTCGAAGAGGCCTATTGCTAGTTGACGAACCTGAGTTGCATTTGAATTCCGACCTTATACGTATTTGGATATCGTTCTTACGAGATACAGTCGAAGACGGGCAAACCTGGATCGCAACTCATTCGTTGGAGGCAGTCGAGGTCGCCGGCAGGATTTCAACATTTGTTTTGGAACGTTCGGAAACGAGACGAGTTGTTGATTGTGCCAGCTCGTTGGAAAATCGACCGATTCTGAACATTCTTGCCGGCGCCTTAGGCTCGCCCGCCTTTTCTCTCACAAGATTGCGGTTCGTATTCGTCGAGGGAGACCGCGGCAGAGACGAAAGAGAGCGCTTCCACAAACTTTGCCAGAATGCTCCGGAAAACCGATTCATGGAAGGAGGGGGCTGCAAAGAAGTGATCGGTAGAGTGAGAGTGGTGAGCGAACTAGCGGCTGAAACCGAAAGTCAGATACGTGTCGGAGGAATTCTCGATCGGGATTTCCGAACGCAAAGCCAGCTCGACGCGCTCACCAAAGACCTGCCAGTATTCGTTTTGCCGTGCCACGAAGTCGAAAATTTATTCCTTCACCCAACTGGTTTGACACAACTTCAAAAAAGAATGGGAGGCACCGAATCTGTGGAGGGATTGCTTCAATTGGCCAGTGACCGGTTTGCAGGCGGTTGGATATTCCAGCATGCATACACCCAGACCAATGATCTGCCCGAACCGAGCAGAACTCTAAAAGACGGCTTTTGGAATTCTAGCTGGGCTGTTTTCTCACAGGACATCGAAAGCAAAGTAATGTCACTCATCGCGCTACAACCGGCACTTAATTCGAATGACCGAACGCGCCTCAAGACTGCCTTGGAAATAGCTGCAAGAATTTATAAAAGAGTCCGACTTGCTGACACCCTCTGGAAAGAATGTTTAGGCAAACAAACATTGGCCGAAATTTCCCGCAAGCTAGGCTTTCGAGGGCCAGAGATTGTCGAGGGATGCGTGCTGCAAATGTGGGCCAATGATGAAGTGCAAATTCCGGCCGAAGTGGAATCGGTTCGAGATTTTGTAAGCACGCTCCAATGATCGACTCCAGTCTCGACCGCATCGTTGCGACGCAGCCTTACGCGCTGCTCTTTGCCACGATCAGCGCCTCGTATTTGACGGGAGGTTTATCACCGGACGATTGAGCTGCAAGCTGGACGGCCTCACTCCGGCAGCATAACTTTTTGCCATGCTTGACTGGAGCCAGTGCGAACAGGTGGAACGTCACCCGGACGTCGTGAGTGGCGCGTGGGTGTTCAAGGGCACGCGCGTTCCGGTGGCGGCGTTTTTTGAAAACTTGGAAGAGGGTGCCTCCGTCGAGGATTCCCTCGAATGGTTTCCCGGCGTTTCCCGTGAACAGGTCGTCGCAGTACTTTCCCACGCGGAACACCGTCTCGTGGCGTGAGAATTCTTTTCGATCAGGGCGTGCTGGTGCCGCTCCGGAGGGAGCTTCCCGAGCACGGCATTTCCACTGCGTTTGAACAGAGATGGTCGGCCTTGAGCAACGGCCTGTTGCTAAGTTCGGCCGAGGAGGCCGGCTTCGAATCGATGATCACCACCGACAAGAACCTGAGGTATCAGCAAAATCTGGCGGATCGTCGAGTTGCCATCCTGGTACTGCCGACAACGCGCTGGCCGGTGATCGAGCGACACACGCTGGTTGTAAAAGAGGCGTTGAAAAACCTCCGCTCGGGCGAGTATCGCGAACTATCCTGGTGATCATGACCATCGACACACGCCTTCACAGCATCGTTGCTGCGCAGCCGTATCCGCTGCTGTTTGCCACCGTCAGCGGCGCGCACCTGTATGGTTTTCCGTCCCCGGACTCTGATTTTGATTTGCGTGGCGCGCATGTGTTGCCGCTCGAAAAGGTCGTCGGTCTGGAGGTGAAGAATGAGACCCTAGAGGACAGTCGGATTATTGATGGTCTGGACATGGACATTGTGAGCCATGACGTGCGGAAGTTCTTTGGCCTGCTCCTGAAGAAGAACGGCTATGTGCTCGAACAACTGTTTTCGCCGCTCATCGTTCACACCACGCCTGAGCACGAGGAGTTAAAGGCCCTTGCGGGCGGCCACAAAAAGCAGACGGGCGTAATCACTAAACATCATGCCCATCACTACTTCGGATTCGCGGAAACGCAGTGGAATTTGTTTTTGAAGGAGTCGCCGCGGCGGGTGAAGCCGCTGCTCTATGTTTATCGTGTCCTGCTCACCGGCGTTCACTTGATGCGCACTGGGGTCATCGAAGCCAACCTCGTGACGTTGAATGGGGACTTCCAGCTGCCATACATCGCCGAGTTGATTGAGCGCAAAACGACCGGCGAGAACACGACCTTGTCCGACGCCGATCTGTCGTTTCATGAGTCGGAATACCAGCGGCTGCGAGGTCAGTTGCAATCCGCCCACGAAGCCAGCCAACTTCCCGAGCGACCGGACGAGTCGACGCGGAATGGCTTAAACGATTTGCTCGTACGGATACGTTTGAGTTCCTGTCGCTAGCGGAGGCCAATTCACAAAACCGGAGGGAAAAGGCGGGCTTCTCATCCCGGATGATTTGGACCAGATTGGGTCCATGCCACACATGAACATTTCAGGTATTCGCCGTTACGCGGTTCAAGGCGTCCTGCTGGCCTCGATTGGAATGCCCGCGTTCCATACTCGAGCCGATGACTGGCCGCAATGGCTGGGTCCGGAGCGGGACGGCGTCTGGCGCGAATCGGGGATTGTTGAAACGTTGCCTGTCGGGGGCCTGACTTATCGGTGGCGCATCCCGATCGGTAGCGGCTATTCCGGGCCGGCTGTAGCGGGCGGTCGGGTCTTCGTGATGGATCGTCAGCTCGCTGCTGGAAATGCCAATCCTCAGAACGCCTTTTCCCGGGGACAGATTCCCGGCACAGAGCGGGTGCTTTGCTTGAACGAGGCAGATGGCAAAATCCTCTGGCAACACACTTACGATTGCCCTTACACGGTCAGCTACGCAGCGGGTCCACGCGCCACACCGGCAGTGTCCGATGGCCGCGTTTACACTTTGGGTGCTGAAGGCAATTTGTTTTGCCTCAATGTCGAGGACGGCAAAGTAATCTGGTCCCATGATTTCAAAAAGGAATTCGGAATCAAGACACCGACGTGGGGCTTCGCCGGGCACCCGCTTGTGGACGGAAAAAAGTTGATCTGCCTTGCTGGTGGCAACGGCAGCGTGGCGGTTGCGTTCGACAAGGTGACCGGCCGGGAATTGTGGCGGGCGTTGAGCGCCAAGGAACCCGGTTACGCACCGCCCATGATTTATGAATTCGATGGCAAACGGCAGTTGATCATCTGGGATCCCGAGTCGGTGAACGCGCTCGACCCGGAAACGGGGAAAGTTCTGTGGACCTACGAGCTTGAACCGCCGGTGCGACAGGGCATGGCGATTCCCACTCCGCGAAAGGTGGGCGATGAATTATTCCTCACGTCGTTTTACAACGGGTCGTTGCTCTTGCGAATCGGCCCCGATGGAGCGTCAAAAGTGTGGGCCAGCAAAAAGGTGAGCGAGACCGACACCGACGGACTGCACAGTGTGTTTGCGCAGCCATTCATCGAGGACGGTCACATTTACGGACCGGGCAGCTATGGTCAGTATCGCTGTCTCGACCTGGAGACGGGCGAACGTTTGTGGGAAACCTTCGCGCCGACAAGCGGCAAGTCCGAACGCTGGGGCAACGCGTTCACTGTGGAGCACGGCGACCGTTGTTTCCTGTTCAGTGAAACAGGTGATCTGATCATCGCGAAGTTGAGCGCGGAGAAATACCAGGAATTGAGCCGGGCTCACCTGATCGATCCGGTGAACCACGATCCTGGCCGACCGGTCGTGTGGTCGCACCCGGCCTTTGCCGACAAATGCGTCTTTGTGCGAAATGATCAGGAGATCGTCTGCGTGTCTTTGGCAAAGTAGTGAGGCATGGCGATGCTCGACGGTCTGCCCGACTGATGGCGCAGGAGGACAGCTCGCACGCCGCGACTGCCGCCGCTCGACTTCTGCGGCACGTTCGCTCCTGCTATCGCAGAAGGAATTGGGGATGGTTGGCTCGAATCCTTGGAGCAGTTCATTCCGATCGTCCATTTGACAAACCGTCACCCATGCAGCAACTGAACGCCCGCAGCGGGGGCGAACTTTCATTCGAATCGACTGAACGCAGCGCCGTTGTCGCCGCCCATTTTTCCAAGCGCGAAAAGTCTTTGTGCCTGATCATGGCGACCGCTTCATTGAGGACTGCCGCAGGTCATGCCGGAGGAAAAATTGCCTTCCGGGCATCGCGCCAACGGATCGCTCTATTTCTGAGCAAACGCCCACAAATGGTTTGCCGTCCGGACAATGAGTGCGTTGCCGGCGATTGCGGGTGTGCAACGGACTTCCTCACCCAACTTGTTCACGGCCACCACGTCCAATGTATTACCGGCGCGGAACACCGTGAGTGTGCCGCGCTCATTCACGACGTAAACCAATCCGTTTGCGGCGATGGGCGACGCGACATATTGGCCGCCGGTGCCCAAACGTTCACGGTCCAACAATCGCTTGCCGGATTTCGGATCGGTCACGGTGACCATCCCGCCGTCGGTCACGAAATAGAGGCCACCCTGGTAATACAATGGTGAAGGCAGTTCCGGCAGTCCTCGAGTGGTCTCCCATTGAACGAACGAATCGGTGCCATCACCGCTACCACCGGGCCGGATGGCCACAAAGCGATCGGCCATGAATTTGTCACTTCGCCGCGCCATCGCCGCATCCCACTCCGATTTGGTCACGGTCCCGTCGTGATTGCGATCGACCATCGCGCCCAGCAGGCCGCGCAGTGCCCAGGAGTTTCCGGGAGTGCTGGTCGGAACTTCTTTGCGTATCTGCCAGGTCAGCGATTCGGGAACTTCGTTGATCGCCAGCTGCTGGTCGTGGTTCGCATCGTATTTACCGATCAGCATGTTCCAGTCGAACAGCGGATCTGGTTTCGCCGACGGATCTCCCATGCCCCTGCCGCCGACGAACAACAGGTTGTCGCCCGCCACCGGCGTTGTGACGGCGCTAAAGCCCCAACCGCGGACCCACCATTTGAGCTGACCTCGGCCCAGTTCATAGCCATCGACTTGACCCCGACCGAGAACGATCAACTCGCTCAACCCATCATGGTGCCAGAGCGTGATCAATTGCCGATTGGTGAAACCCGTCACGAAAACTCGGTCTCGCCAAATGATCGGCGATGAAACACCGGGCGGAGCGTCCGTTCGCCACGACAAATTGGTTTCGAGTCCGAAATGAATGGGTGGGTGGGCGGATTCGGCGACTCCCGAACCATCGGGGCCACGAAATTGAGGCCAGTTTTCTTGAGCCATCGTCTCAATGGGGAAGACAAGGCACATCGCGCCAACCGCGAGACAACACGGCGCGAGCCGCTTTGAAAAGTCACGCATGAGGTTATTGGGGATTCAAATGCTGAGACTAGCTTGGCCCCCATTCAAACGCACCAGGAATTTTGAAAACCCTCAATTGTTATCGGGCGCGAACCAAACCATACGGCCGCATTGACTCACACCTGGCGCAAATGGCTCTCGACAGTAAGTCCGTTTCCCGGGTCCAGTGTGTTGGTCACGCGCATATCATGAAGTTCGTCGGCGTTTCGCGTGCGGCGCCGGCGCGTCACATCGAAAGTCGATAATGAAGGCATCGTGTTGCGACGACTCACTGTTTTGACACGCAGCACCCAGACAAACAGCGCTGAATCGAGTGGTGATTGCGACTGGCGAAGCAGCGCGGAATTGCGCTTCCCCGTCAGGCGCGAGCAGACTAAAAAGCCGCGCATGCGCACCCACAGTTGGCTTTCCTCGTCGCCATTTCTGATCGCCATCACGATCTGGGGAACCTCCCTCTCCGCGCAGACGGCTTACAACGCGCAAGAGGCGTTCGCGCCCGATTTTTATCCTTATGCTGCCAACGCCGTTCGTGGAGCCGACGGTGCGCCCGGGCCGGACTACTGGCAGAATGAAGCCAACTACCAAGTGGCCGCCACGCTCGACCCGCAGACAAAACATCTCACCGGCGAGGTCGTAATTGACTACGTCAATCACAGCCCGGTAAGCCTGTCGTTTCTCTGGCTGGAACTGGATCAGAACATAGATGGCGTTGATTCCCGCTCTCATCAGATGAATCAACCCGCAAGCGAAACGTCCACCACCAACGGATTCCATTTTGCGGTGGTGGAGCAATCCGAACGCGGCCAGTGGTCGCCCGCCGACTACCTGGTCGACGACACCCGGATGCAAATTCGACTGGCGCAGCCGCTCCGCGCTGACGGAGGCAAAATCCGTCTCCGCTTCAAATATGATTATCAATTGCTGAACTCGGGTGGTGGCGGGCGTTCAGCGATTCTTTCGACCACCAACGGACCCATTTACGAGGTTTCGTATTGGTATCCTCGAATGTGCGTTTTCGACGATGTGCTTGGTTGGGATACCCTCCCATTTCTCGGGAGCGGAGAATTCTATGCGGACTATGGAAACGTGGATTACCGAGTAACCGTTCCCCGGGGAATGGTCGTGGCCGGCGCGGGCGAGCTCATCAACGCGGACGAAGTCCTGCCACGGAAAGTAATAGACCGTCTCGAACAGGCGCGGAATTCTGATGAGACGGTTTTCATTCGCTCGGCCGACGAAGTCCGCGAGGCAGCAGCGCAGCCGGCGATCGACGAAACGGTCACCTGGCATTTTCGCATGAAAGGGACGCGCGACGTGGCCTGGGCGGCATCGCGGGCATTTGTCTGGGATGCTGCACGAATCAATCTACCGAACAACCAACGCACCTTGGCGATGTCGTTTTATCCGGTCGAAAGCCTAGGCACCAATTCGTGGGGGCGCGCCACCGAGTATCTGAAGCACTCGGTGGAGATCTTTTCGAAGAGCTGGTTCGTTTACCCGTATCCGGTGGCGATCAACGTCGCCGGGCACGTCGGCGGCATGGAGTTTCCAGGACTGACCTTCGACGGTTGGAAGGCCGAAGGTAAGTCGCTGTGGAGTCTGCTCTCGCACGAGATCGGTCATACATGGTTTCCCATGGTGGTGGGTTCCAATGAACGGCGGCACGCCTGGATGGATGAAGGATTCAACACGTTCGTCGACATCTATGCGTCCGAAGAATTTAACCACGGCGAATACGCACCCAAACGCGACGGAGAATACGCCCCCAAAGGCGGCAATCCGGCCGAGGAAATCGTACCGCTCATGATGAGTTCTAACGTTCCGCCCATCATGTCGCTGGCGGACACGTTTTCGGGTCCGGACCTGCATCCGGTGGAGTATTTTAAAACCGCTTTCGGACTGGTGCTGCTCCGGGAAGTCATTCTCGGACACGAACGATTCGATTACGCGTTTCGCCGCTACATCGCCGACTGGGCGTTCAAGCATCCGACGCCGTGGGACTTCTTCCGGGCGATGGACAACGGCGCGGGCGAGGACCTTTCGTGGTTCTGGCGCGGCTGGTTCGAGAACAACTGGCGGTTGGACCAGGCCGTGGAAAAAGTGAGTTACGTGAAAGATGATCCCAGCCAGGGCGTGGAAATCACAATCGCCAATTTGGAGAAACTCCCGATGCCCGTGCTCGCCGAGATCACCGACGCCAACGGACGCCGCCAGCGAATTCGTTTGCCAGTGGAAACCTGGCAGCGCGGTGCGACGGCCACGTTCAAGATTGACACGACCAGCAAATTAACTTCGGTGATTCTCGACCCCGATCATGTATTGCCCGACATCGATCGGAGCAACAACACTTGGAAGGCCGAGCCGTGACTTTGCGGTTCCCTGGCCTCTCCAGACACGGGGTAACAGGACTTCGATTGAGACCACTCGCGGGCACTTATTCGGCGGCGCCTTTGGATCGCGGAATTCTAATGCTGCACAACGAGACCACATCACGCCGCCGCCCCAAAGAAATGGCACCGGTCTTTCCAACGCTGTTCGATGGAACCCGCGTCGTAGCCTGTAACGGCTGGCAACAGAGCCCGGAACTTACAAAGCGAGACGAATCATCCGCTCCCGAAGACGCGGGCATAGCCGGGTGTTTATCTCAAGCCGAAGTCCGATGGCGAGCTTCGGTGCATTCGGCTTTCCTGCACCGCTATTCCGATGATCACCGAGATCTTATCCAGCATGGCCGAGAGTGGATCGGGGCCGGAGGGCATCGGCAGAGTTGCTTCCAACTTCTCTTCCGTTCTTGCACGCTACCTTCCGTGTAGCCGAGCTTCCGCAGTATGGCATGTAAACCGCGCCACAACCACCTTCACCGATCTTCTGGAGTATCTTGTAGCGCCCAATCTTCTGACCAATCGTTTCATCGGGAACTTCGGTGAACTCGATCTTCATCGTGGCCTTGGCAGCAGCAGCTGGTTCTGCCAGCGCGCCGCTCGTTTGTTCGTGCGCGGCAAGGAGCGCTTCGATGCGCATACGTAGAGTCGTGTCATCGCCGCAGACAGCTTTGAGGAAGGCGTCTCGTTCCGACGCCGGTTTTTCCAGCACCATTCCAAACAAGACCTCTTCGCGATTCACATTCATGGCTGCGCTAGCTTCCTTATTTCGCAGATATCGGCGCTGCACACTTGGCGGACCGCGAGCGCAGCCACTCCTCGTATTGCATCACAATATCGGCGACGGGGACGGCGCAGGTGATGCAGACCCAAACGACCGTCTCGATCATCGACGGCCCCAGCTTTTCCAGTCCGGTCACTCCGAGAATCACGCGCACGGTCACAAAGACCACCGGCCCAAGGAACAGGCTGCGGGTCATCCACTGGCGATGTTGTTGAACCTTGCCCTTGAGAATCAGGACGAAGGCGATGAGGGTCGTCACCATCCACAACATTCCTTGGGTTGCTGCAGCCAGAGTGAAGGATTGCGTCCCGCCGGTCCGTTCCTGGAAGAACTGAATATAGGCTCCCGTCAGACCGGCGATGATTGCTCCAACTACGTAAATCCTCCCGGCGATGCGGTGCAGTCCGGTATAACGCCGGCGGAGACGTTCCGAGAACTGCATGGGTGCCAGCACAAACGCGCAGGCCCCGCCCAAGCCATGCACCAGTAGCCACCATTTGAACGGCTGGTAGTGGTTCCAGACCGGTGCTTGCGGATCCACAATAAACCGTTCGTTGTGCTGGAGCACGTAGATCGCCATCAGTCCAAAGAGGGCAAACAACAGATTTTTCGGTTGCAGCCAGGAGCGGGATTGGGGTTGTGCGGGAGCGCTGGGAATGGACGTGGCCAAGTTCATTGGTTTATCGGGTGTTTCATGGGTTAAAGGTTATTGAATCTGTTGTTGCCGTAAACGGCATTTGAGATATGCGGCGCGTTCAGACGCCAGTTTTTCCAGCGCCAACGCAAACAGGACTTCTTCGCGATTGGGGTTCATTTGGAAATCATCATGCGGTTGCGCCGGCTTCACTTCGCGTCCGGCTCGGGCAGGGGGATGCCTTTGGCCTTGAAAAGCGCTTCGGCTTCACGTTGCCTCGATTCCGCCTGATACGTTTTGACCCAAGGCTTAACCCAAGGTCCCTCGCCGCCGCGGTCATGCCCCGGCTTGTCCCCAAGTGCCCGCTTCAACTGGTCGCGGGCTTGCGCGAAGTCCCGGGGGGGCTCCTCCAAGCGCCCGAGTTCGGCACAAAGCATCGCCCTGATAAACCGTGAGGAAGCCTGTTGGGCTGGATCCGTCAGTGTGACTCCGGTTCCCGGCCGAGAGCTGGGCGTGCCAAAAAATCTTTCTATCAATTCCAGGCCTTCGGGGTATCGATGTTCGCGATAGGCCAGGACGGCGCGGACGGAGTTGATTTGGAGCTTGATAAAGATCGAACCGTCATCGGCCCGGTCCATCAAGGCACGTGCAATGGCCAGGGTCTCCTCGTCCATGGGTTGCTGATACAGGCCGGCCACAACCAGGAGGGCCGCTTTTCCCTCTACGGTTGAGGTGAAGCGAAGGAAGCAGGTCTGCCTGAGTCGCTCGAAGGAATCATGGTCGCCGATGGCGTTAGCTACGACGGCGGCGTTAAACCAATCCATGACATCGGAAAGCCGGTTGGTGGCCACGGCCTCCAGAATCGGCAGAGCTTCCCGAGCGTTGCCGGAGCGGGCCAGGACGGCTCCGCGCAGCGCATCCAGTCGGACCAGATCTGTCCCGGAACCGCCGCGACTCACCAGCAACCGGCGTTGCTCTTCCAGCATTGCGGTCGCCTCCGCGAAACGGTCCTGCCGGCAAAGCGTGTTGCTCAATTGCACAATCAGCTGCAGGTATTCGGCCCGGACTTCGGGGTCCAGGTAATTTGGCTTCCCCAAGTATTCAAGGGCGACCCGTTCGGCCCGCACGGGATCTGTTGGCCCCACTACTTCAACGTATTTGGCCGCCACTTGGATTCGCAAGGAAACCGAGGCCGGGGTATTGAGGAGCAGTTCGTGAGCTTCCACAATCGCCGCTTCCGCCTCGTTCGTTCTGCCGACGAATCCAAACCAGTTCGCCTGGTAGAACCTGCAACTGGCAGCGAACTCTTTGGCAGGCGGTTTCCGCCCCATGAACTCCGCATAGAGGCGTCCCAAATCCTTCATGGCCTGTTCCTGCCCCGGGACCTGGTCCCCGGCCGCCCAAAGACGGGTTTCAGGAAGAGCAATTCTTATCTCGTCACGCGGCTCGCTGAGTTGCCCGTCAGTGACTTTCGGCAGGAGCCGGTTCATCAGCTCCGCCTGGCGCAACGCACCTTGGGCATCGTTCAGATCAATCAGGGCGGCGCGCAATTTCCAACGCAGCCTGAGTTCTGCCGCCGGGGTATTGGACAGGGACGACGACGCCAGGACATCCGCTTTGCTGATCAACTCCCGCGCACCGCGGACATTCCCTTGCTGCAGCAGCGAGGGCAACTGTTGCGATACCAGGCTGTCGATGAAGGTCGTCACGGTGTCCGCCCGGACGGATTGCGTGCGCTCCCGTTCCCGTGCGGCTCGCTCGCGCAGGAACGCGGCGGTGGCGAGTCCCAGACCCAGAACCAGGGCCAGCGCAACGCTGGCGACCCCGACGGTGGCGGCCTTGTTCCTTCGCACCATCTTCTGGAGCCGGTAAAGCTGGCTGGGCGGCCGCGCGACGACGGGTTCGTTGTCGAGATGTCGCTTGATGTCGGCGGCGAGACCGTTGGCCGATTCGTAGCGGCGGGAACGATCCTTCTCGAGACACTTCATCACGATCCAGTCGAGGTCGCCCTTGAGCTGGTGCAAGAGTCGTGAGGTGTCCACCGAGCGGCGCTTGGCGGTGGTAGTGAGGTCGTCACCATGCAACGTCGCCAGCTTGGTCGAGGGGCGAGCGGGTTCTCTCTCCCGGATGGTCTTGCGCATCGCATCCAGTCCCATCGACATCAACTCCCGACCGTCAAACGGTGTTCTTCCCGTGAGCAGTTCGTAGAGCAGCACCCCCAGGCTGTAGATGTCGCTCCGCGTATCAATATCCAGCCCGCTCATCTCCGCCTGTTCCGGACTCATGTACGCCGGGGTCCCGATGAACTGGTGCAATTGCGTGTAAACCGTCGCGTCGGTCAACCGCCCCTCGGTTGCCTTGGCGATCCCGAAGTCGATCACCTTCGGCACCGGCACGCCATCGTGCAGCGTCACCAGGATGTTCGAGGGCTTGATGTCCCGGTGGATGATGCCCTTCTGGTGGGCGTGCTGGATGGCGTGGCAGACCTTGATGAATAGATCCAATCGTTCCTTGGTGGAGATCTTCTCCTGGTCGCAGTACTCCGTGATCTTGATCCCCCGCACCAGTTCCATCACGAAGTAGGGACGGCCCTGTTCTGTCGTTCCTGCATCCAGCACCTTGGCGATGTTGGGATGGTCCATCATCGCCAGCGCCTGGCGCTCGGCTTCGAAGCGGGCGACGACCTGTTTGGTGTCCATCCCCAGCTTGATGACCTTTAGCGCGACTCTCCTTCTTACCGGCTCGGTCTGTTCGGCCACATAGACCACGCCACAACCGCCTTCGCCGACGCGTTCCAGCAGTTTGTAACGTCCCAAGGTCTGGCCGATCGCTTCGTCGGGCATATCCACCATATCCACACTGATCGTTGCCCGCGCCGCTTCAGGTTGACCATCCAACACTGAATCTGCCCGCTCGTGCGCCGCCAGCAACGCTTCCAGGCGCTGACGCAAACCGGCATCATCACCGCATTCGCGATTCAGGAACGCGGCTCGCTCATCTCCGGACTTCGTCACGGCCAGCGCAAACAAGGCAGCTTCTTTTTCCTGGGATGCAGGCATGGGCTCTGTGTTCATTCATACTGTAGTGCGCATTCCAGCTGCAAAAAGTATGTGGGCGAATGCAATATACTTTTGGCTCGTGTTTCACGCATGACAACGGTGAAAACCATGAACGATTCCGACTTCAAATTCTACTGTTCCTGCTGCGACCAACCGCTGAAGTGTGATCCGTGCCACGCGGGGCGGCAGATCCAATGTCCCGCCTGCAATCACCTGATCCGCATTCCCAGCCCGCCTCCCGGAACCGGGTTTACGCATGTGCAACCGGAGTCGGGCCGCACGTGGGATACTTTTGTCCCCAAGGGACGCCAGGCGTGATTACCGTTTCGAGTGCTCGTCAGGACTCGATGGTCCACCGCGCATTTCCACCGACAACCAGGCCCGGGCATAGGCCCACCATTGCTTGGCGGTCGGAATAGCAATACCCAAGGCCGTGGCGGTTTCATTAAACGTCATCCCGACAAAGTACCGCAGCTTGACCAGTTCGGCTTTGCGGGGATCGACGGCGGCCAGCCTTTCCAACGCTTCGCTGACCCGCAGCAGTCCCTCATCATCGGTAATCGGCGAAGGGATCTCGACCTCATCGAGGCCCAGTCGCTCCGCCCCACCACCACGCTTGGCGGCCAGACGCCGACGGGCGCGCTCAACCAAAATCCGGCGCATGGCCTCGGCAGCAGCCGCAAAAAAGTGGGCGCGATTTTGCCAGGCTGGTTGGGCGTCGCCACCGAGTCGAAGCCAGGCTTCGTGAACGAGGGCGGTCGGCTGCAGCGTCTGGCCGTCGCGTTCGTTGGCCATCCGGCTGGCCGCCAGTTTACGCAATTCGTCGTAAACCAACGGCAACAATTCTTCTGCCGCCTGTAAATCACCGGAATCAATTGCGCTGAGAAGCGTGGTCACGTCGCCGGGCATGAGCTGACGCTAATCCCGCCAGCTTTCGTTGGCCAGACTGAAGCCGGGAATGGAATCGGTCGCGTTCGCCTGTGCAAACGTTCGATCAAAAACTTCCTCAATCAAAAGAAAGTCCGAAACTACCACTCGTCGCCAAGGTGTCCCCATTACGTGCCGATGGCGTAGGCCGCCTTGCCGTCGGGCAGACGCCAGATGCCGGCATCGTCCGTGGTGCGGGGCAGCTGGCTCGCCAACAAATCTCGAACGCGTTGGTAAGCTGGCAGGACCGAGGAACTGACTTCCGTTTCGGCCGCGGCCACAAGTTCCCGCCGCCTGGCCCCGCTCACCTCGTCATCCAACCTGGTCAGGCGAGCGTTCAAGGTGGTGACGAACGGATTGGAGTCCGGCGCGTTCGCCGTGAACTTGTCGATCTGTTCGATGGAGCGCTCGACAATGAACTTCGGCGGGAGAAACCCGGCGGTGGCAGCTGCCCGCGCTTCGGCGATGCCTTCATCGAGCAACGGACCGACCCGGGCCAGCCGGACAAGATAGTTCTCCGCGTCACGCTCGTTTCGGATCGGATGAACCGTGGTTAGAAAGTGAATGAGCGCCACATGCACTCCGCGAAAATGCTCAAACATGAACTTGTGCCGCGCAAACTTCTCCTCCTCCACAGCCTGCTCGCAGGTCCAACGAATCACCGCCGCCGAAATGCGCTGGCCCGGGCTGAGCCGGTCGTCCGGATAACGTTTCAACTCATTCAAGCCGCGCCGGGCGAGCGCGGCGTCCTCATGGGCCGCCTTCACGCCCCGGTCCAGCACCAGCCGCCGGTCGATGGCGTCCTGCTCGGCACCTTCGAAGTATTGGGTGCGTGTGGCGAGCTGCGGATGAGCGCGAGCCCAGTCGGCGGCGAACTGGTCGGCCCATTGATCGAACGACGGTTCGGCAGCGTGGACGACGAGAGTCGCGAGGAGGCCGAGCGCGAAAACGGTGATGGTTGTTTTCTTCAACATTGTTTTGAGTTGTTGACGTTATTGAAGCTTCGCCTTGTAGGCATCGATTCGGGCTTCGAGTTTCGACAGCTTGTCGCGCCAGACGGCGGCTTTCTCCGGTTCCTTCTTCAATTCATAAAGCCGTACCAGCCGCGCCAAGTTCTGCGGAATCGGAACCAGGGAGGCCGCTCGCAAGCCTCCGCCCCAGGCAACATCCTGCTTTTCGTGAATCTGCGCGCAATGGAGGAGCAGTTCCTCCGCTTCGTTCAACTCACTCGTCCCCGGGTTCGGTTTCTCGATCAAACAACCGCCGAGGAGGGACAAGGCCCAGGCGTAATTCGCCTGGTCAAAGCCGGTGAGCGCCTGCGGGCTGCTCAGCGCTTCGTAGGTTTTAACCGCTTTGCGCAGCGTCCGCTCCGCCGTGACCAGGTCGCCGGTTTGCTGCGACCACAGGCCTTCCCACATCAGGGCACGGGCGGTGTTGACGCTGTTGGGTCCGGAGGCGCTCCGGCAGATTTCGACGAGTTGCCTCACTAAAGGTGCGGCTCCCTTTGGGTCCTGGAGGCAGGCCAAATAGGTCGCAACCAGGGTATCCATCAGCAATACGGTCGAGGAATGTGCCTCGCCGAAGACGGCCTTGTAACGTGGCAACAGCCCCTCAAGGGCCGCGGCGCCTTCTTGATACCGGAACTGAAAAATCAACAGGACCGCGCTCCATCGTTCGGCCTCGAGGGTATTGGGGTGGTCCGGCCCAAGCTTGTCGTTGAACACCTGAATGGCGTGCTTCAGGAGCGGCCCGGCTTCGCCGACGCGAAGATTACGGGAGTAATCCTCCCCCAGTGCCTTGTCCACTTCAGCCATCACCACGTCGTCCGCGCCGATCAAGGGGGAGTGCCTGGCTGTTTGGCGGAGCTCCTCCAACTGCCGATGCATTTCCTTCAAATTTCCAAAATAGAATTGGAGGAATGCCAGCCCGAGGCGGGCTCGGATGCTGTCGGGATGTCCTTCTCCCTGCACCCGCGTGCGAAACGCCGCGGCGCTTTGCAGGAGACGGCTGGCCTCGACCAAGTCACGATCGGTCCGGCGCAGTTCCACCAACGCTGCCGCCAGCGCCTCCTGGGTGACGGGAATCTCGAGATCTGTGTTCGGCAAGCCGCTCTCCAAAACCGGCAACGCCTCGCTTAATTGCTTCACGGCCTTGTTGTGGAGCCCGATCCCCCCGTAAACACGCCCCGCCATGCTGCGGATGCGCGCTTCGACCAGCGGAGACTTGTGGGCCTTCCGATCCAGTTCCTGACACGCGCGGTCCAAAACAGTTTGTATGGTCAAACCGCCAGGAGAGTTTTTTCCGGGATTGAATTGAGAGAGAACGTCCCCCCACAGGAAATCGTAGACGGCCTGGGAGTCGGCTTCTGCAGTCACCGCCCGCTCGCGCGCTGTCTCGGCATCCTTCTGTTTTTCCTGAGCCAGAATTCTCTGCTTTAGCTCGGCGCGCCGAGCCGCTTCCGCAAGCTGGCTTGCCCGGGTGGCGCGAACGGCTTGAAACGTGGCAAAACTAGCTGCCAGAACCAGCAATGCCGCAATCACTGCCGCGACGCGCATATACTTGCGATTCCTGCGGTAGAACTTGTGGAACTGGTAGCTGAACGTTGGCGCGGCTGCGGATACGGGTTCGTTGTCCAAATGTCGGCGGATGTCCGACACCAGTCCATTGACCGTTTCGTAGCGATGCGTCCGGTCCTTCTCCAACGCCTTCATCACGATCCAATCCAGATCCCCCTGAAACTGCTTGCGCAGGGCCACGACTTCCACGCTTCGCTTGTCGGCGGTAACCGTGAGTTCCTCACCCTGCATGGTGCTCATGCGCGTGCTCGGCTTCGGTGGTTCCTTCTCCGCGATCACCCGCTGCATCTCGCCGTAGCCCATGCTCAACAACTCTTTGCTTGGAAACGGCGTCGTGCCGGTGAGAAGTTCGTAAAGCAAAACCCCCAGCGAATAAACGTCCGTCCGCGTGTCCACGTCCAGTTTGCTCATCTCCGCCTGTTCGGGACTCATGTACGCCGGTGTCCCGATCATCTGGGCGTAGTTGGTAAAGAGCGTCTTCTCGGTGAGCTTCTGGTTCGTCGCCTTGGCTATACCGAAGTCGATCACCATCGGGTGCGGCTCGCCGTCATTGAGCGTCACCATCACGTTGCTCGGCTTGATGTCCCGATGGATCACCCCCTTCTGGTGCGCGTGCTGGATGGCCTGACAGACCGGGATGAAAAGGTTGAGCCGTTCCTGCGTGGAGAGCTTGTTCTTGTCGCAGTACTCGGTGATCGGAACGCCGCGCACCAGTTCCATGACGAAGTAGGGACGGCCGGTGTCGGTGGCTCCGGCGTCCAGCACCTTGGCGATGTTAGGATGGTCCATCATCGCCAGTGCCTGGCGCTCGGCCTCGAACCGGGCGACGACCTGTTTGGTGTCCATGCCAAGCTTAATGATCTTGAGAGCGACTTTGCGAACAACGGGCTCAGTCTGCTCGGCCATGTACACCACACCCATCCCCCCTTCACCGACTTTCTGCAAAAGCTTGTAGCGGCCGATCATCGTGCCGGGTTGTTCCAGTACCGGCGTAGCCGCCAGGGTGGATGCGCTCACGGTGTCACCTTGATCGAACAAGCTGTCCGGGTTCTTCATCGCATCCAGAAGTGATTCCACTTCCTTTCGTAATTCGGCATCGGGGCAGGCTCGTTCGAGATAATCGTGCCGCTGAGCATCCGTTTCCAAAGCGGCGGCGGTTTCAAAGATGGCTTCCAGTTTTTCGCGTCGATTTTTCATGGGGTTTCAAGCGTTCAACTGGTCTGGCGACGTTTCGCCCCGCGATCGGACAGGAATTCTGAAAAAAATTACTTCACCGATCCGCACCGATAAATCGGTTGTCTTTGTTCAGGCAGTGCCACGGGGCTCGTCGTCCCGCTGTATTTCCCGGCTGAGCCACGCCTTCGCGAAGTTCCAATGCCGTTGAACCGTTTTGTCCGAGCATCCCATGATCGCCGCAATCTCCGCCACGCCCAGCCCCGCGAACACCCGCAACTTTACGATTTCAGCCTTCTCGGGATCGTCATTTGCGAGCCGTTCCAGATAGTCGTTGACGCGAAGACACTTCTCGTCGTTTTGAGCGATGGGCAGGTCCATCGCGTCGAGTGGCACGCGCTCCATCCCGCCGCCATGACGGATCCTTTGCTTGCGCCGGGCGTTGTCGACGAGGATGCGGCGCATTGCTTCGGCGGCGGCGCTGAAAAAGTGTTCGCGCCCCCGCCACTGTTGTCGGTCCGAACCGGCCACGCGGAGCCAGGCATCGTGGACCAGGGCGGTTGCTTGAAGTGTCTGACCAGGCTTTTCGTTCGCCATCTTGTGGGCCGCGACTCGGCGGAGTTCCTCGTAAACCAGCGGCAATAATTTCTCCGCAGCATTCGAATCGCCGGAATCAATCGCGCTGAGCAGCTGGGTGACGTCGCCGGGCATGGACGAACGGTAATCAGCCTTGCCGCATTTACGAGCAACAACTTTCACACGGCCCGGCCCGACTCGGAAAGGAACGGAGTCACGAATGTTTTTCGTTCGTTCACGCACGACTCCGGTTCTCCGGAGCCAATCGAATCGAATAAGCAAAGGGGTTGGTTGCGTCGCTCAATGCATCTCACACCGTTGACTTTGCAGGCCGCCAAAAGCGCTTTAAAATTACCGCCCACCAAATGGCTTTGAATCAGTTAAAAACACAAATCCATCGTTCGCATCGGACATGGTTGGCCGCGCTACTGGCCGGCATCTCGCTGGCGTCTGCTCATCTGCACGCCGCCGAAACGTCCAACGCTCCGATTTCGGAAGGCACCGACACAGAACCGATCGTGTTTTTTGATCTCACGTATTTGTTCAAGCTCGATCTCAATGACGACGCGCAACGCCGCCGGTTTTGGGACGAGTCCCACTTGGTGACCGCGCTGGAAGGTCTCGTCAATCGCGACCGACCACGGCTGTTCATTCGCTACGTTCGGGAACCCGATGATTTCTGGTGGCAGCAAATGACTCAGCCGGACGGCTGGCTGGCGAAACGAAAGATCGTGCGCGTTGAAAGCCTGGAGGAATTGCTCAAGCGATTTGAGAACGACTTCCGTGGCGCCGTCGTCTGGGACGAACGCGTTCCGGCCACGTCCAATCTCGCCTCTACCATTGCCGGTTGTGATAATCTTCTGCCGTTGCGATTCGATCCGCGTCCCAACTCGCTTTACGAGCGTTTGACCCAAGGAACAAACTCCATTCCGATCAGGGCAAGTTTGCTGGGTGAGCACGGAGAGCCGAAGTTCACCGGCAGCGGAACCATTCCGGACACTCACCTGTCTTCGTCGGGCAGCTCCAAATGCGATGCCTATCTTTGGTTGATCGAGAAATACGTACGCACCGGTAAAGTGAATCCACTCTACATGGGCTACTACCTGGAGGCCTTTTGGTTGAAATGCTGGTCGGCCGCCGCTCCCGAAAACGCCACGTTGTGCAATCAGGATTATGTCATCGCCCATCGAGGTGTGCTGTTCGATCTCGGTGTTTGGGATGACGAAACACCGGTGGACGATCCCAACCAAAAACCCGGAACCGATCCGGATACGTTGAAGAAATTGCTCGGTGCCGAATACGATCGCTTCAACGGAAACAGCATGATCCACGTGGCAGGGTTTGTGCCATGGGCTTACAAGTATACGTCCGCGCGCAGCCCCAGTTGGTTCGCCGGCGGCAAGCACGATGGAGTGCCCACCGAGTGGCATTACGCTGAGATTCTTTCCTGCTTCAATGCCTACATGGATGCCGACGCACTTGGACTCGGTGCAATGGCGAACGCGTCCTTCTACCAGCACTATCCGCTGGCCGATCGCTATCCGCAAAATCCCAAGCCGACACGGACAACGCTTAAAAACGAAGGACTCTTGAATTCGGATGGTCAGGTCCTTCCGCAAAAGTATATTTCGATCTATGTCGGCGACTACGATTCAGCGGCGTGGCTTTACCGGAAATTGCCGGCGATGTGGAATGATCCGGCGCGCGGCACGATCCCCCTCTCGTGGGCGTTCAATCCCAATTTGAGCGACCGGTTTCCGTTGGGCATGGCCTGGGCGCGTGAACATCGGACCGCGAACGACTGGTTCGTCGCCGGAGATTCAGGCGCCGGTTATTTGAATCCGGGTTATCTCACTCCGCCCCGAAAGTATTCCGGATTGCCGTCCGGATTGGACGCGTGGACAAGTCATTGTGAAGAGTATTTTAAACGATGGGACATCAGCCTCACCGGCTTCATCATCGATGGCTATGCGCCCAAATTGAATTCGGACGCACTGGATGCGTACGCCCGTTTTTCACCGGATGGAATCGTCTCCTATCAGAAGACTTATCAGGGTGTTCACAAAGACATGCCGTTCATCCAGATGTACGCGGACATCGACGGCAGTCCCGCCAAAGCTGCCGGCGACATTCGCAGGCACGTCAAGAGTTCATCGCATCGCTTCTACGTCTTTCGCACGATCCTCAAAACACCGGGCTGGCATGCTGCCGTTTTCAAAGAACTTGATCAGATGAAAGGTGATCGAATTAAGGTCGTGGATCTCTACACGCTGATGGCACTCATCCGTGCGGAGGAAGATCGCCGTTCAACGCGGAATTGAGTTGGCAAAAGAAAGACCCCGCCGGACCTGGGCCCGACGGGGTGATCCACGATTTGAATCAATTCTGTTTCGCGTGCGCGTCGCCATTGCTTTTATCGCGCAGCATCACGCCGAGCAACCCATCCACCAGGCTGCTGTTTCCAGCGGCGCCATTGACGGCGACATCCGGCACGATGCGAACGTTGCGTTCGCCGACAATCTGCATGAGTTGCATCATCGTGTAACCCTGGGCACCGAGCGAGTCGACACCCGCGCGATAGGCTTCCGCCTTCGCCTGGCCGGTGGCGCGGATCGCTTCCGATTCGCCGAGCGCGCGTAGACGTAGCGCTTCGGATTCACCGGTCGCCTGCTTGATGTGAGCGTTGGCCTGGAGTTCAGCGATGTTCACGCCCTGCTCCGCGCCGACCACCTGCTGCTGGATGTCCGCCAGCGAGGTTTGCCGCACGAGTTGCTGTCGTTGTTCCTGCGCGGCGCGTTGCACCTCGTAGGTCTTGCGTTGTTCCTCGGCGATCTTGCGATCGGTCTGCGTTTCCATGAGGGACGCTGGCGGATTGATGTCGCCGATCAACGTGTCGATCGCCTGCACGTCGTAGGCTTGGAGCGCGGCTCGAATGTGTTCGGCCGCTTCGTGCTGGCGTTCGCTGCGGGCGCTCAGGAAGTCGAGCACCGTGTAGTTTTGCGCCGAGTTGCGGAAGTAGTTTCCGACAATCGGTTGCAGCACGTGGTCGATCAGGTTTTGCATCGACCCGATACGGCTGATCACTTTCGGCGCATCGAGCGCGCCGACGTGAATGATCTGCGCCACGTCGAGACTGAACGCAAAACCGTCCTTCGAACGCACCGTGATCGACGACAGTTTCTCGTCGAAATGATGCGCCTCGGTCCGCGTCGCCCAGTTGAGGACGATGTTCGTCGTGGGCACGAGTTCGACCTTCATCACGCGCGTATTGAGCGGATGTTTGCCGGGATACAACGGCGTCACCCACACACCCTTGTGGCCGGCATTTACGAGGTCGCCGTGTTTGAATTCCGCGCCGCTGACGTCTTCGTGCGCCATGCCGACGAAGGAAATGACAACGCCGATGTAACCGATCGGAATTTCCACCATGCGCACCTGTTCCACCTGCGCGAACCAGGGGTTGAGATTCCACGTGCCGGACAACAGGATTTGCTCCTGCAAACCGCGCCGGCCGCCACCGTCCAGAAACGCCTGAGCATTCTGAAAGTTGTCGTGAGCGGGAATAATCGCACCGGCAATTTCGCCCGCGTCAATCGGTCGACCGTCCAATATGGTGACGATGCCCACCTTGTCCGGTTCGACGTGTTGCAGGTAGAGCTGGTGCGCTTCCATGCCGTGCAGCTCCGCGCTGTCGCTGGTGATCACGTCAAACAACGCGCTGTTGATACGATAGGTACCGGCCGTGAGAATGCCGAGTTGACGGCCTTTCTCACCGCCGTTGAGCAGGAACTTGCGCGCGTCCTGGTAGTTGTCGCAGTCGACGACTTTGCCGAGGATGCGTTCACTCGGGATCGGTTCGCCCGCAGCCGCGACCACCAACGCGATTTCACCTTGCGGTACGACCGTCACCGGCATCTTGAAAATGCGGTATTGCCAGCGCCAGTAACCAAAATGCAGACCCGGCGCGAGCGTGTCCGCCTGATAACCGGCCTCGCCTTCCAACGCGATCAACTGGCCGGGCGGCAACGAACGACGGCCAAACTTCTTCACCACGACACCAATCTGGCGTTCCCGAATGAACACCGCACCCAAAAGAATCGGAATGAGGACGAACAAAGCCAGAACCACCAAAACAAAAATGGTTGAGGCCAGGGTCGCCAAGTTTTCCAACGATACCAACGCAGTCATGTTTATCTCCGATATGGCGACACATCGCGACGGTTTATCGCCGCGCGATGAGACGCACGCTTTGTGATTGGGGAGAACGTGGGTGCACCGCCCAAGCGGAGCCCTAGAGGATCGCCCTTCCAGATGCCGACGAGGTTAGCTGACGGGCTCGATCCTGAAAGTGACCGCGACGAACACCTGTTCCGTCGTTCGCCCCGCCCCGGTTTCCCGGAGAGTGGGTCCCCCGCGCCGGCTCGCAGGAAGGCGAACCGGCTTAGGCTGCTTACTAACGCGGAGAATTTAGATCACATCTGTAAGGAAAGTCAAAATGGGCCAGTGTAAGTGGTTCAACTGGAGCGGAATAAATCTCTGTTGATCCTCCTATGAATTCGCTTCCCGCGGCTGCGCGAACCGGCGCCACGTTGGAGCAAGATCACTTCTTGGCTTTCTCCAAATCAAGACCACGCAAGGAAGGATCCCCGTTCACCGGATTGACGCGCGCCACTTCGTCATTTTCGAAATGAACCGAGTAGTCTGAAAACTGACGATTCGGTTCGCGATAATCCGTGCTGATGAATTGCGCGCCGCTCGTCATCGCTTTCTCGCGTTGCGTTGGATCGTTGTTCCGCGATTGTTCCGTGTCGGAATCCGCGCGTGTCCGAACCAGAAACCCGGCGCGCACGAGTTTCTGAATTCGATCAAAATTGGCAATCGGATCGTTGATCTTCATCCAGGCAGCGGCCGGGTTTGTTTCGGGCACGCTGACAAACAACAACCGGTGTTGAAGCGCGGGATGCCCTTTCAAATAGAGATCACGAACGGGGCCTTCGTTATCCAGACCAAACATAATCCGACCGCGAACAGCATCGAGATTCGGCCAGCCAAACTTTTTCAAGCCGGCGGGCAGCGACGGTTCCCCACGTCGAACGTCGTCCGGCGCGAGGATCTTTTCCCGGGGAATGACCGATCTGATTTCCGCTTCCAGCTCCGCGAGTCCGCCTTCGTCAAAAGGCACCGGCTGAGTTAGTTCGGGACTCTCTGCGCTGTTTTTGAGTTCCAGCAGAACGAAGATGGGAACGTGTTTGGGATGTTGATCGGACCAAGCCAGAATTTCCTTCAACCCGTCAACGAGCGTGGGCACGGACGATTGATAATCGATGTCCGGAACGTGCAGCACCTTGATGCCGGGACTGAGGAGTTCGCCCGAGGGATCTTGATCGGGCACGGCGGGAAGGCCGGCCTGGCTCGCCCATTCGATTCCCTTGGGATGCGCATACAAGCCACCTCGTGGATCGGCCAGGCAATCCAATTCAATCTGCCGAATGCCGAGACGTTCGAACTGATCGGTCAATGGCGGATGCGAGTAGTCCAACGCCTTGGCCGCCTCCGGATTGCGACGCGCCAGCAAGGTGTGGAGGGATTCGTGCGCGCGCTGATGATACGAATTGTGCGACCCGATCACCTGAATCTGGTTGAGCCGGACGTCCGACCTCGGAGAAACGGTTGTGCAACCGGTCACAAAAAGAGCGATCATCGGAAGGCTCGAGCAGAGAATCGGAATGCGCATGCCGAAAGCTTTGGCCGTGGCGCAATCCACGCAAGCGGAAAGCCAATACCAACCGCGCAGAAAATTGATCCACGTAATGGCTGCAAACTCCAATCGCGCGCCGGTGTTGTAATTGCATCGGGTGGCCAAAATCTGATTTGATGGGACAGTCATGGAAACGGATGAATCGCAGAACCTGCCAATTTCCGACCCGGGAAATGATCTGCCCGAAGGCTGGGAGCAGCCGACGTGCGCGGTTCACGTGGGCGTCAAACCAGCCTGGCGCTGCAACAGTTGTGGCCAATTACTCTGTCCCGAATGCGTCAAGCGCCGCCTCGTGCAGATGAATGAAATGCATTTCTGCACGCTTTGCGGAGGCGATTGTGAATCCCTCGTGCGTCCGAAGAAGCGCAGCGCCCGCCGGTCAGTCCGACCCAAGTTTGGACCGCAACTGGCCGACGCATTTGCCTATCCGCTCAAAAACAACGGTTGGGGCATCATTCTCGGCGGCGCCCTTGTGTTTTGGCTTTTCGACCTCCTTTCCCATTTCGCGCTCGGCACCGTGGCGGTGCTGGCCATGGGCTTTTTGAAACTGTTGTTGGCCGTCTTCGGGACCGGATATCTCGCCGCCTATATGTTCCGGGTGATTCAAACCTCGGCCCGCGGCGATGAACAATTGCCAGATTGGCCGGACCTTGGAGATATCACGAACGATCTGCTCATGCCGCTCTTCCGTTTGTTCGGCACCTTGCTGGTTTGTTTTGGACCCGCCATGATAATTGATCGCTGGCTGGGCGCCGATGGACGCGGTTGGATTTATTGGACGGTTTATACCATTGGGTTGCTGTACGCGCCGATGGCCTTGATCGGCGTCGCTCAATTCGAGTCGGTCGCTGCGGTTAATCCATTGTTGGTGATCCCGTCGATTCTGAAAACATTTGGACATTATCTCATTGCGTGCGTGGTGTTGGTGGTGGCCGTCATCATCGGATCAGCGGGGCCGAATCTCGTCGGCGCAATCATTCCCTGGTTTGGCGGCCTGCTAAGCTGGTGCGTGTCGTTCTATTTCTTGTTCGTTCAAATGCGCATTCTCGGCGTGCTTTATCTCTGCCACGAAGACGAACTGAACTGGTTTCCCGGAATCAATCGACTGCGTCGCGTAAAATCTTGAAACAAAATCCGCGCTCGGGAGTCTTACAATCAGCACCCCGTTGTTTGCTGGCAGATCAGCTGTAGCTCAACCCGGCGTGGTGCATCCAAAATGAAATCATTGCTGCCTGAACCGCCGGAGGGCCTGACGTATGAGGACGTCAGCTTGTTCTACGTCGGCGTGATGCCGGGTGATGAAAATCGCGGAATCGTCCCCTATTATCATCATCGCATCCTCGTGGACTCGGCGGACGTTGGTCACATCAATTTCAAAGTGGGCGACACGGATCACGTCCGGCTCTACGCCGGCCACGTGGGATTCTCGGTCAAGCCGGTTTACCGCGGTCACGGTTACGCCGGCAAAGCGTGTCGCGCGCTGACCCCGCTGCTCGCCCGGCACTACGACGACGTGATCCTAACTGCCGACCCGGAAAACCTGGCGTCCCGGCGGACAATCGAAGGTCTCGGAGCCTGTTTTGAAAATGAGGTGCCCGTTCCGCTCGATGATCCGCAGGCAGCCAGCGGTTCGCGGTTCAAACGACGCTATCGGTGGAACTTGAGCAAGGTGCCCAGATTCGCCAGCGCGACCTTCGGTGCCGCAAACGTACCGGAATCGCCCCA
Source organism: bacterium (assembly GCA_016124235.1). Lineage (GTDB taxonomy): Bacteria > Verrucomicrobiota > Verrucomicrobiia > Limisphaerales > RI-55 > RI-55. Next base: position 327,167 of record WGOC01000017.1, read on the forward strand.
GGCCAACGTTAGTTTGGCGTGATCATTTGCCATCGCCGACTCGTCAATCGAGGCATTAAATCAATCTGCACCCCAGGCTGACGACTAACCGCGTAAGTCGGCATTTTCCAAACCACCACACTTCGTTGACCTCGCAGCCACGGCCAATCACACTGCTTCCATGAAAGCCGCCTTCATCAACGAAACCGGTCCTGCCTCCAACATCCAGTTTGGCGATCTTCCCAAACCGAAACTCCGGCATAACCAGGTACTCGTTCGCGTCACCGCCGTTTCAGTCAACCCGATCGATACCTACATTCGCTCCGGTTTGATCCCGGCCGAATTGCCGAAGCCCTTTATTCTGGGCTGCGATTTGGCCGGCGTCGTCGAGGCGACTGGTGCTGACGCAAAACGTTTCAAGCCCGGCGATCGCGTGTGGGGCAGCAACCAGGGTTTGCTCGGCCGGCAGGGCACGTTCGCCGAATACGCCGCTGTCGATGAATGTTTTCTTTATCCCATTCCCAGCGACGTGAGCGACGAGCAGGCCGCGGCGATTGCGCTGGTCGGGATCACCGCGCATCTCGGCCTGGTGCGCGAAGCCAAACTCAAGCCGCATGAAACGATCTTCATCAATGGCGGCAGCGGCGGCGTCGGTTCCACGGTGATCCAGATGGCGAAGGCGATTGGCGCGAGAGTTTTCGCGTGTGCCGGTTCCGACGAAAAAGTCGCTGCCTGCAAGGAACTCGGCGCCGAGGCGGCGTTTAACTACAAGACCCATAACATCGGCGAAGAACTCAAAAAGGCCGCACCCGCCGGCGTGAATGTCTGGTGGGAAACGACGCGCGAACCGAACTTCGAACTCGCGGTCAGCGCGCTGGCGGCCCGAGGTCGGATGATCGTGATGGCTGGACGCGACGCCAAACCGCCGTTCCCGGTCGGACCATTTTACGTGAAGGGCTGCGCGCTCCACGGTTTTGTGATGTTTCTCGCCACGCCCGAGGAGCAGCGCCATTGCGCCGAAGACATCAACCGTTGGCTGGTGCAACGCAAACTGAAGGCTAAAATCGATCGCATTCTGCCGCTCAGCAAGGCCGCGGAAGCGCACCAAATTCAGGAGGACGCAACGATCAAGAAATCGGGAGCCATCGCGGGCAAGATCGTTTTGAAACCCTGAACGAGGCCCGCAACCGAACAGGGGTGAAGCCGCATCATCTTCTCAAAGCAATGGTGTCCGTCGCGCTATTCAAACGATTGTCCGGACTTCGCCTTGGGCTGGCCGGCGTAGGTGATCCTTTTGCCTGGCTGATAAAGGTTGAGTTCGTGAATTGACCAGAAGAGTCCGTCCACCTTCCCGGTGTCCGTGATGCGGATGAACCGCGCCTTGACCGGATCAAACGCAATATCGGTCACCGGACCGTCACCCTTGCCCTTGGCGACAGGATCGCTCCACGTTTTGCCATCGTCAGAAACCCGCACTTCGTAGCCTCGCGGATAATCGCCATTCGACCCCCGGGTGTTGAGATTGATCTCGGAGACCGTCGTCGCCTTGGGCAACTCGATCTGGAACCACATGCCCGGAACTTGCGGCGTGCCCGTGTCGAACCGCGTACCGAGATTGCCATCGATCGCGTTGCGAACCTTGTTCTGGTTGTGGCTGGCCGTCAGTTTCCACGCCTGCTTGTCACCGATCTGCTGCGGCAGAACGGCGTGCAGTTCATCGAGCGTCCAGGGCGTTGTGCGCGCGGCTGATTCGGTGCGAACCTTGGCCACTTCCGCCGGCGTCACGAACGAGGATTCATTACCAAAACTGTTGCGAACGTACGAGGCGATCGCCGCAACCCACTGATCGTCGTTGGCACCCATCGGCACCATCAACGCCGTGTAGTTCTTGCCATCAACCGGCCCGTTCAGACCGTGCAGAATCACATTGATGACACCGGCCACATTTCCGTTGACCGTTTTGGATCCGGCGAGTGGTGGAGCCATCGTTCCCTTCGCACCTTCCATCGGCGCGCCCTTGCCGTTGCTTCCGTGGCACGCAAAACACAGTTCCTTGTAAGTCGCCGCGCCGTCCGCGAGTTGTTTGCGCTCGGCGGCGCTCAACTGCACCGGCGGACGCGAATCCTGAGGTCCATTGAGCAGTTGTCGCGCAATCTCCCGAACGCCTTTTGAGGAGGAATTCGCGGCGGCCGCTTCAATCATTGGTTTGGCCTGGTCAAACTTTAGCATTTCCATTGTCAGCATCGCCTGGATCGCCACTTCCGGACTGCCGTCCAGCGCGGCCAGTTTCAAATCGAGGTGCAAATCGTCATTGCCGGCCTTGAACAACGATTCGGAAGCGCGGATTGCAGCAACGCGGACATGCGGATCCTGGTCCATCAATCGCGCACGAATAAATTCCGGATCCAAGGCACCCAGGCCTTCCAATGTCCAGATCGCGTGAATACGGGTCAGTTCGCTGCGGTTGTGCTCAGCCATGTCCTTCAATGCCGGCACGACCGATTTATCCTGACGTAACACCAGCAGTTTCTGCGCGGTGTCACGTGTCCAGCCGTTATTGCTTTCCAAATGTGTCACCAGGGTGGCGGGCGATTCGTCGAGCATGTGGGGCGAATCCACCTTGCGGGTGTCGACGTGTTTGAGCCGCCAGATGCGGCCGTGGTCGGTGTTCTTGTCGAACTGATATTGCTGCACAATCGTGCGCAGATAGCTGCCCGGCCGCACCCAATTTCCTTCCTGAATGATACCGCGGTACATGTCGGTGATGTACATCGTGCCATCGGGCGCATTGGCGATGTTCACCGGGCGGAAATTAGGATCGTGGGACCGAATGAATTCCGAACCGGGATACGCATTGTGCAAATACGTGATCCCGTCGATGACTTCGACCTTCGACCGACGGATCAATCGCCCAACCGGCTCGCCAAAAAGCAAATCGCCCTGAATATCGTCGGGCAATTGATCGCCCCGCACGATGGCCGCACCGCAGGTCGCCGTAAAATGGTTGAGCGTCTTTTCCTCCGGCCGGAACCGCGCCGTTCCGCCTTGCACATCGGGAATCGCGACGAGCGGATAGACTTCGCGGTAATCGGGGGGAACGTCGTTCGCGACATTGAACGCGCCGTAAACGATCGGCACCTGAAAATTCAACGGACCCCGTTCGCCGCCGGCGTTGACGATCCACGGCTTGCCGTAATTATCCTGCGTCAGGCCCCATTGACCACCATTGGGCGCCGTTGGTTCGCGCACAATTCCGTTTGGCGTCCAGCGAATGCGCCAGGCGTTGACGGTCGTGTAAATCCAGTTGTCGAGCGACCAGATCAGGCCGCTGGCTTGATGTTCCAAATTCGCCCGCCGAGGTTCACTGTGATAGAACAGTTCCTTCTTGTCTGCGACGCCATCGCCGTCGGTGTCCCAATAACGATAGATGTCGCCCGAGTCGGTTTCCCTCACGAGCAGGCTGTCATCCAGCGGGAGCAACATGCGCGGCAGCACGAGATGATCGATGAACACAGTGTGCTTGTCGTATTTGCCGTCGCCATTCGTATCGACGTGCATGGACACGCGGCTGACCGGCGCATGTTCATTGGTCCCATCGATGTTCTGCATGTAGGACCGCATCTCGGCCACGAACATCCGACCGTTGCCGTCAAAAACAGTGATGACCGGTTCCTCGATAACCGGCTCCGAGAGTACCAACTCAAGCTGGTAACCGGATGGCAGTTCAAATTGTTTCAACTCATCGGCCGGTGACAACATCGGCGGGCGCGGCTGGGGCGGCAACTTGGCATCCGCGGCGGAAAGGGTTCCTGCCGGCAAAAGCAATGCCAGCAACATGGAGCAAACAACGAACTTGTTCATCGGGTTAAGTAAGACGTTATCGCAAGCATCCGAGATTCAACGCAACCGCAATTTGCCCTCGCGGTCGCCACGAAATTGCCCGCAAATCTCATTTCATTTTTGCCAGTTGCGGATACGTCGTTCTAGGTTGGCGGCATGACAAAAGCGTTCAGTGCTGCCGCTCATTTTTCCGGGCCCTTCGATGATCAAGCGTTGCAGGAGTGGGTCGGCGAATTGAGCAGCCGCGTCGCGGCCGGTCCCGTGTCATTAGGGCTCGCGTTCATGACACCGGACTATTTTGACGAGGCCGAGCAGACGCTCGAAATTCTGCGCGTACACGGTCGCATACCGCTCTTGATGGGATGCTCGAGTACAGGCCTGGTCGTCAATCATCAGGAATTGGAAAACACCTCGGGTGTTGCGGTCGCGCTTTATCACCTGCCAGGTGCCGATTTGCGGGCGTCGCACTTCTCGCCGGAGCAGGTCGAAGAAGCCAACAGTGCCGCGTATTGGCACCACGAAACAGGTGTCGAAGCCGAAGCCAACAACGGCTGGCTGGTGTTTGCCGATCCGTTTCACATGGATTGCCAGGGCTGGCTGAATCAATGGAACGAAGCCTATGCCCCGCTCCCGGTGCTGGGCGGCCTTGCGAGCGGCGATCAGCAAGCGCAGCAAACGCAACTCTACCTGAACGGCGACGTCTTTGACGAAGGCGGTGTCGCATTGTCAATCGGGGGCGACGTTCGTCTGGCCAGCGTCATTTCACAGGGCTGCACACCGATTGGCGACACGTGGACGATCACCAAGGCGCAAGGCAACGTGATCCTCGAAATTGCCAATCGCCCCGCGTACGAAGTGCTGATGGAAACGATCGGCGAACTGAGCGAAGCGGAGCAATTAACGCTGCGCGGCAACCTGTTTGTCGGACTCGTGATCAACGAGTATCTGGAGGCATTTCATCGCGGCGATTTTCTGATTCGCAATCTGATGGGCGCTGACCCAAGCGTGGGCGCGCTCGTCGTTGGTGCGATCCCGCGGATGGGACAAACCATTCAGTTTCAGCGACGTGACGCCCGGGCGGCCACCGAGGACATGAGCGAATTGCTGACTCGTTCCAGCCGGGAACTGGACGGCCGCACGATCTATGGCGGTTCGTTGCACTGTTGCAACGGACGCGGCCAAGGTCTGTTTCAAGCGCCAAGCCACGATGCCCGGATGATTCAGGATCGATTGGGACCACTGACGTTATCCGGCTTCTTCTGCAATGGCGAGTTGGGCCCGGTAGGCGACAAGAACTTCTTGCACGGCTACACCGCATCCTTGGCGTTGTTTGTCGAAAAATAGAAATCCGCCGAACCCAGGCTGAGTCCGGCGGATTGTCGTAATTGAAGCTGTTCTCGAATTCGATTCACCCTACATGTGGGCGATCATGTTGTCGCCGAATTCCGAGCACTTGATCTGGGTGGCGCCTTCCATCTGGCGGGCGAAATCGTAGGTGACTTTCTTCGACGCAATCGCGCCGTTGAGGCCCTTCAGAATCAAATCAGCCGCTTCGATCCAGCCCATGTGGCGCAGCATCATTTCGCCGGAGAGCACGACCGACCCCGGGTTCACCTGATCCTTGTTCGCGTACTTCGGAGCCGTGCCGTGCGTGGCTTCAAAGATGGCGTGGCCGGTGATGTAGTTGATGTTGCCACCGGGCGCGATGCCGATGCCTCCAACTTGAGCCGCGAGGGCATCGGACAAATAATCGCCGTTCAAATTCAACGTGGCGATCACGTCAAAATCGTCCGGCCGCGTGAGCACCTGCTGGAGTGTGATGTCGGCGATGGCGTCCTTAATGACAATACCAGCGCCCGGTTTGCCCTCGGGAATCTTGCACCACGGTCCGCCGTCGAGTTCCTCGGCGCCGAAATATTCCTTCGCCACCTGATAACCCCAGTCGCGGAAGGCACCCTCGGTGAATTTCATGATGTTGCCCTTGTGCACGAGCGTCACCGATTTGCGGTTGTTCTTGATCGCGTAACTGATCGCGCTGTGCACCAGCCGGCAGGTGCCCGACCAGCTGACCGGTTTGATCCCGATGCCGACCTTCACCTTGCTGTCGACGTTCGGTGCACCAACCATTTTCCAAAACTCGGCCGCTTTGTCCTCGGTGCCGAAGCGGATCTTGGCAAACTCCTTCGGAAATTCCTTGGCCATGAAGTCGAGGTACTTCTGCGCCTCGGGCGTGCCGCCGGCGTATTCAATGCCCGCGTAGATGTCCTCCGTGTTTTCCCGGAAGATGACCATGTCGACTTTTTCCGGATGCTTCACCGGCGACGGAACACCCGCAAAATACTGGACGGGACGAAGGCAAACATACAGGTCGAGCATTTGCCGAAGCGCCACGTTCAGCGAACGGATGCCGCCGCCCACCGGCGTGGTCAACGGTCCCTTGATGCCAACCAGAAATTCCTTGAACGCCTCGACGGTGTCGTCCGGCAACCAGCTGTCGAATTTGTCTTTCGCGGCCTGACCGGCAAACACTTCCATCCAGGAAACCTTGCGTTTGCCGGCGTAGGCTTTGGCAACCGCCGCGTCAAACACGCGCTCGCTGGCCGCCCAGATGTCAGGGCCCGTGCCGTCGCCACGAATAAACGGGATGATGGGCTGGTCGGGAACGTTCAGTTTGCCGGCTTGAATACTGATCTTGCCGCCTTCGGGAACTTTGCAGGTTGTGTATGCCATGTTTCGATTTCGGAGAAGTTTAAGAACAAATCAGGCCGCGCATCGTGCCGATGCGCGGCCTGTTGATCAACGTGGAAATTGACGGTCAGCGACCGATTCTTGGTAGCCGTCAGGCCATGGCCACGGTTTTTTGTGCGGTCCGGCTCCCAGACTGAAACTCGGCCTGGACCAACTCGACCGCCCGGGCGGCGGTGAGACCGTGTTTCTCCCGCAAGTAACCGACCGAACTGGCGTGCTCAATAAACTGATCGGGCCAACCGATCCGCACGACCGGCGTCGTGATGCGCTCACTGGCAAAGTGCTCCATCACGATCGAACCGTAGCCCCCCATGAGCACGTGATCTTCAAACGTCACGACCACATCGGCGGCCTGGCCGAAGAACGAGTGCGTCGCAGCATCAATCGGTTTGGTGAAACGCGGATTGATCACCGCACAATCGTACCCGGCGGCCGTCAGTAACTGCGCCGCCTCCTTCGCCACCGAATGCATGTTGCCCAGGCCGAACAACGCGACCTTGGCTTTGCCGTCGTTGCCAAAATTCTGCGTCACCTCCGCCTTACCGATTTCGAGCAACTTGGGTTGATCCTTGATCGGCACGCCCTCGGCACCACCGCGTGGATAGCGGATGAAGGTCGGGTGTTTGGTATGCGTGCAGGTGAACATCATGTCGACGAGTTCGTCCTCATCCTTCGGCGCCATCGCAATGACGTTCGGCAGGCAACGCAAGTAGGCGATGTCGAACAAGCCGTGATGCGTCGGACCGTCATTCGCGGAGAGGCCCGCGCGATCCATGCAGAAAATCACGGGGAGGTCCTGCAGACAAACATCGTGATGAATGCAATCGTACGCTCGCTGGAGGAACGTCGAGTAAATCGCGACCACCGGATGCATGCCCATCGTCGCCATGCCGGCGGCGAAGATCACGGCGTGTTCCTCGGCAATGCCGACGTCGAAATAACGATTGGGCAGTTCGTCCCGCAGGAATTTCAAGCCGGTACCGCTGGGCATGGCGGCGGTAATGCCGACAAGGGTCGTGTCCTTCTTGCACATCCGGACCATCGCCTGACCAAAGACGTCCATATAAGTCGGCGCAGAACCGGGCTTTGATGAAGGCGTGGTTCCCGTTTTGGCATCGTACGGCCCGAGGCCGTGAAATTTCTCGGGATATTTTTGCGCGGCTTCGAATCCTTTGCCCTTCTTGGTGAGGATATGAATCACCACCGGTTCCGGACAATCCTTCGCATACTCCAAAATACTGATGAGCATCGGCAGATTATGGCCGTCGATCGGTCCGATGTATTTGAGTCCGAGCTCCTCAAAAATAAGGCTGCTACCGTAGCCACCCTTGCCGTCACCGCCGAGACCGGGTTGGCCGGGCTTGAGCGAAACGTCGGTAAGCACGCCCTTGATTGTCTCTTCCGCCATGTGACCGAGGCGGATGGCCACTTCACCTTTCGGCACGCGCCGCAACAAGCCTTCGAGATCACGCTGCAACTGAGTGTAGCGCGGGTGCGTGATGATCTTATTCAGGTAACCGGCGATGGCGCCGACGTTCTTGTCGATGCTCCACTCATTGTCGTTCAGGATGCCAATGAACTTCTTGGTCGTGGACGAGATGTTGTTCAGCGCCTCATAGGAAATCCCATTGGTGAGCGCGGCGTCGCCGAAGATGCAAACGACGTTTTCGTCCGTGCCCTTCTTGTCCCGGGCCGCACACATGCCGAGCGCCGCCGAAAGCGCTGTCCCGGCATGGCCGGCACCGTAGCAATCGTGTTCGCTCTCGGTGCGCAGGGAGAATCCGTTGAGCCCGTCGGTTTGCCGAATGGTGTGAAAGCGATCCTTCCGGCCGGTCAGAATCTTGTGCACATAGCTCTGGTGGCTCACGTCCCAGACAAATTTGTCCTTGGGCGTGCTAAAAACTTTGTGCAGCGCGATGGTCAACTCCACCACGCCGAGGTTCGGTCCGAGGTGGCCGCCCGCCTTGGCAAGCGTGGTGATCAACTCCTGACGGACGTCTTCCGCCAGTTTTTCGCACTGTTCGAGGGTGAGCTTTTTTACGTGTTCCGGGCTGTCAACCATGTCGAGGTATCGGCTCATTGCGGGTCCTGTTCTGCGGTATCGTCGTCGACGGGAAACGGCTTCAATTCAAGTTCGCCGGCCGCGTTCTTTTCCAGTTTCTGAATCTTCAACTCAGCCTCGGCGAGCTTTTTCTGGCAGACGCCGGCGAGCTGGGTGCCTTGTTCATAGTGCTTGATCAACTCCTCCAGCGGCAGTTCGTCGGATTCCATCTCCTCAACGATGGCCTCGAGTTTTTTCAAGGCCACTTCAAAGGAAACGTCCGACGCCACGGCTGTTGCGCTGGATTTGGATGTTTTCGGCACGGGCGCGACGCTAGAGCAGCTCGGCCGGGCCGTAAAGCAAGGTTTTGGGTCGGCGAGAAGCCCGTCGGCACCGGAGCATGGTTGCGGCGAAATTTGATCAAAAAAACCGCGAGCCGACGCACAAACCGGCCTCGAACTCAGGTGAAGGGATCAATCCGCGTGCGCCAACGGCAGGTCGCCTTCGTATTTGTCGCCTACGTAAAGAACCAGTTTTGGGCCGCCGTTCTCACCTTTTCGAGCTTCGAGATCGATCGGAGTTTCCTGGGGCACGTTCAATGGCTTGAGCGCGATCTCCAACAACGGCTTTTCGCCCTTACCGTAAAGGATCAGCTTGCCGCCTTTGCCAACGCGCTGAAAGGCAACGTGGTACATGCTCACCTCCGCTTCGCCATCGTTGGTCTTCACTTTCACCAAGCGGAGCGATTCCTTGCCGGCCGGTTTCCCATCGATGACCGGGACCACTTTGTGCAGCCAAAGCTGCGCGACGGGAATGGGCGTCCTGGGGCGGGCCGATTCAATTTTGTGTTTCAACGAGTAAACCGGGACCGCCAACGCGCCGGTATTATCGTCACTCCTGAGCGCGCAGGGTTTGAACGCATTGACTTCCAGACGGAACGGGGCATCCGCGATTTCCCCCATCGCATTGTTCAGCAGCAAGGTGGCCTTTTGCGCGTCATCAAGACTCGTCCGGCTCACGTCCGCGAGGGTCGCCATCGTCAACGACAGGCTGGCAAAAATGAACGTGATCAATCGTGATTTCATGGCGTCATCATAAACAAGCAAAGCCGGCACGTCGTCAGGAAAAGCGAACCCCACCCCAACCCGCCGACAGCTGCCGGTCACGGCACTTGGGCTGCGCGATAAAACTCCGCGGGCGGCGGATTCGTCGCATTCGGAGTCACGTAAAGCAAGGTACCCGTGCCGTCGAGAAACTCGAGCACCTCGCCGGTGATCCAATTGGTAAACTGCTCGCTGCGGTCCAACGTAAACCGCTGACCGGTCGCGCCCGAAAACAAATACGAACTCAGATTGGCACCGCGCGAGTAATCAACGATTTCAATCGCGTTGGTCAGGATGTTGAGCTGGCTTCGCAGAACGGCACCCTCCACGCCGGCCACCACCAACTGCCCGGTGTCGTCGTGGTTGGCCGCATACAGCGACTTTTGCGTAATTGATCCGGCGTTCGTCCAGTGGATCGCATCCAGGCTCGCCAGCACGGCCCCCTGATTGCCGACCGCAAACCAGGTCTGATTCGTGTCCGCTGCCCGCGTGATGTCATTGATCCAGACGCCGGTACCGGAATCGACCGCCGTCCAGTTTGCTCCGTTCGCGCTTTGGAGCATCGTCCCACCTTGTCCGACCGCCATGAATTGATTTGCGATATGGCGCACCCGATAAAGCCAGTTGGTCGTGTTCGAATCGATCGCCGTCCAGCTTGCGCCATCGGCACTGACCAAAATCGTCCCCCCGGCGCCGGTTGCCACAAAGCCCAAATCATCTGCCGCGACGCTGGAGAGAAAGTTGGTGGTGGGAGACGTTCGCACGGTCCAGTTCGTGCCGCGGTTGTCACTTGTCAAAACCGTTCCGTCAGCACCGGTAACCACGAACCGGCCACTGTGTACCGTGACGCCTTGCAGGTCCTTGGTGGTCGGACGCGGATCGACCGCGTACCAGATTGTTCCAATAGTATCGACCTCATTCGTGACCACCGTCTCAACGCCATCCACGACGTTCGTGATCAAGACATTTGTGAGGTAGCTGGGGCTGTAAATAATGCTGCCCTGATTGCCAACCGAAACGAGTCCATTGGTATCGCCGCCAATGCCGAGAAAGATCGAATTCGTCACCGCGTCAGGCACCAGTTCCAAGTTCCAGTCGACGCCATCGTCACTCGTGAGGATCGTCGCAAAATCCCCGGCCGCCACATATTGGTCCGGCAATCGCACCATGTCCCATAGCCACGACCGCACGGGATCGCTGTGCGTCTCCCAGTAGAGCTTCGACGGATTTCCCGAGGTAAATCCGCTCACAAACATTCCCGAGCGGCCGGCCAAAAAATAGAACGGGTCAACTCGTTCGGCCGCAAAATAAGTCCAGGCCGGTGGCGGCGCCGGCTGATTGGGATCGAGCTCATTTGACCAGTTCAAGGGCAGCCCTTCGCCGATGCGAACCTCGGAATCACCGGCCAGAAGGTATTGCGAGCCATTGTTGGCAGCGGCGAAGAGACCGGCCGTGGCCCCCGTTCCAACCGGTTGCCAGCTCACTCCGTTGAGACTCACGAGCGTTTTGCCGTTGTCGCCCAGCGCCCAAAAACTATTGCCCAGCCAGCGCACTTTGTTCAGCCAGGACGTCGTCAGCGAGTTTTGATTGGTCCACATTACGCCGTCCGAGCTGGTTGCGATGTATCCCCCTTGACCGACCGCGACGAACAAGCCGTTGGGATTGACCGTGACACTGGTCAACCAATTGGTTGTGCCGGATGTTTGGCGGGTCCATTCGTCGCCCGTGTTGCTGGTGTAGACGGCCCCATTGTCGCCCACCGAGACCAGGAGATTTGACGAAGCCGCCACGCCTTCCAGCCAGTCGGTGGTCGGTGGATTAAGCACCGCCGGCCGGATATCCGATAACGAATCGGCATACAGTGCCGTTCCCTCTGCGCCGGTGATGATCAGCCGGTCATTTAGAAACGCAAGAGCTCGCAGGGAGTTGGTTGTGCCGGTCTCGTGTGGGTCCCAGAGCACTTGATCATAGCTGGAGTAGAGCTGCCCACTATCGGTCACCTGATAGACAAAACCGGCTTTGGCGATCATGTCGTAGACCGCATTGCCATGCGGTGTGGGATTGGACCAACGCCAGCGCAACGGCAGATCCACTGCCGCAACTCGCATCGTGCAAACGGCCAGAATCAGTGCCCCGAACAGACGGCACCGCCCCTGCCTGGCTACAGACTGGGATCCCATAGGCGAACAGCGCCGCCAACCTAAGGCCGCACCAGCGGTTCATCCAGCGGAGATTTTTCGACTTTTTGGCAGAGGGGAATCTCCAATACGAATGACGTTCCCTCCGGCGAACTGTTCTCCAATCGCAATTCCGCACCGAGATGAGCGGCAAGTTGCTTGGAAATCGCGAGGCCGATGCCGGTGCCACCTTCGCGAGTCGACTTGCACGGCACAAAGAGATCCTGGCGGACCGGGTCCGGCAAACCGGGGCCCTGATCGATAACCCGGCATGTGAGCTGGTCGTGAACGCCGGTCATCTCCAACCGTACAACGCTGTCACGAGAGGACGCCTGCAACGCATTCTGCAGGAGATTGCCCAGGATCAAACTCACGAGATTCGCCTGGCGGTTGTCCAGTTGCGCATCGCCCGAAACGTCCGTCTTGAGGAAGACCCCGGCGGGCTGAAATTGGCCTGCCATCCGTTGGTTCAGGATTTCGGACAACTCCGCGAGCGACAATTCATAGGCCACGCCCTGCTCTTCCTCACGCAGCACGCGCACGACCTCGGCGACCATTTGTTGCATTCGTCGAGTCGAATCAACCGCATCCTGCCAGAGCGGGTTCTCCACTCTTTCCGTGGATCCGCTTTGCCCCTGCACAAACTGGTGCAACCCGCTGAGCGGGTTCTTCAGCCCGTGAATCAAGTGTGCGGTCACCGAGCCAACCGCGGCCGTTCGCGCGGCCCGAGCGAGTTCCTCGTTGGCGCGCAAAAGATCGCGAGTCCGATCGGCCAACTGACGATGCTTCCGCTGCATCCGCGAAAACGCCCAGCCAACGCCCGCGGTCAGAATGATGCCGCCCAACCCGAACATCACCGCCGCCTGGGTGATCAGGCTTTGGTCGAGATCCGCAAACTCCGCGGCGATGGATTGTCCTTCGAGGATGAACTGACCAATGCCCACGATCTCCGCGCCGGGCTTGGATTGCAAAGGCAGGGTCACCTCAAGAAGCGGCAGGGCGGGTTCCTGACCGGACGTCTCGTCGGCCGTCAGAAATATTTCCGAACGATGGACCGCCGGTCGAAATTGTGTCACCGGTTTGGACGACATCAATCGTGCCATTTCAGCAGGCGTCAGCGAACCTTCGGACACGTCGAACGGCATTGTCGCATAACACGATCCATTCGTTTCGAACAAACGAGTGGCGAGAACACCGCGCGCCCGCGAGGCGTTGAGCAAAACCGTCCATTGATCGACCGGCTCCCGCACTTCCGCGCGAACCTCGTTCGCAACCTCGGCGAACTGGGCGCCGACCATCGCGCGCAGAACTTCGACGTCGCGGTTGAGAATCTGTTGCCGAACGCGGGTCCGCATCCGCTGAGCCAGCTCGCCGATGGCCAGTCCGTAAACCGCAAGAATCAGCGCCAACATCGACCACATCACCCGACGATTGCGGTGCAATTCGTCGTCGATCGGTCTGGTCGTGGCGGCCATTTCGCTAGAACTCCCAGTCGATTCCCGTGCTCACGGTGTTCACGGTGTAATTGTCGTACGAAAGGTTTGCGTCCGACTGCTCAAACATGTAATCGGCGAACAACTTAAAGGATTTTCTCAGCCGCCGACTGGCCCGCAATCCCACTTCGCTCATCAATCGCTCACGTCGTTCGCCTGGATTCTCGTCCGAGAGTTGGTGATCATATTGATACCACGAAAAACGTCCGCGAAGTTCTGCCTCCCAATTCTTGTCCCGATAGCGGAGCTGCAACAACGCCGAGTAACGGTTGTAACTGAAATACCCGGATGCCCCATCGTCGTTTCGCACAAAACCGCCGCGCGCGACCAACCGCCATTGCCGCGCTGCGTCAAAATAATATTGCCACTCGAGTTCAGCGGTGTGGATGAGATACGACAATTTGGTGTCCGCCAGGGGTGTGCCGTCGGTCGCATATTCGCGACGAGTGTCGTAATCCCGGCGATAGATTTGATAGCTCAGTTTGACGGCGGAACTCTTTTTCAGATCAATGCCGAATTCGAGTTGTGGCCCGTACTCAGAATAGTCGTCCACTTCCGGTTGTTCGAAGATCTCGCGCTGCCAGTCGATCTCCAGGCGGACGTGTTTGTTCTTGCCCAAATGCCGCAACACTTCACCGCTTGTCTGGAACTGCTGGCCCTGCACCGGCAGCGTGCTCAAGTCCGCCTCCGTGGCCGACAGGTCAATTACTTGATCCTGATAAAAATAGCGCTCGCCGAGACCAACCTGCCAGTTGGGTGACAAATCATGTTTGACCTGGGCGAACGCAAGAATGGTTCGTTCGCCTCGCACGTCGTCGATGCGATTGGTGATCACCGGACCAGCCAGTGAGTTGGTGATGCGGCCGCCATCGAAGTAACGCCGGTCGTCAACACTGGCGAAGACATTAACCTGAGTGCCATCCAGCGGAAGCCGCACGATCGTCGCGTCAAAACCGGACACCAACATCGTGGTGGATTTCTTGTTGATGTCGGAAAAAAGAATGTTGTCCGAATAACCCAGCCCCGCCCGCAAACTGTAAAACTGCTGCCAAAATGGCAAATCCTCGAGCAGGTCTCCCGGCTCGAGGTTTTCAGCTCTAACATTTGCCGCGGATAACATCAAAAACACAGCGGCGCCACGTACGATCGCATTACCCATCCGGAACCATGCCCTGAAGACGATCCATTAGCTGGTGATTGTCGATTAATCTCACAAAATTCGCTGCAGCCAATTTTGACTATTGCCGACGGCGATCGCCCGCGCCTTCCTTGCTCCCTTCGTCCACCACTTCACGCAACTGGCTTTGCAGTTCGCGACGGAGTTCAACGGCACGTTCCTTGACTTGGGAGCGAAATTCCAATTGCAGTTCGCGCCACTTGTCCAAGTTGTCCCGCATCTGCGCGCGAAGCGCTGCCCGATCCTGACCGTTTGCCTGGCGCATGTTTGCGGCGATCGATTTTTGCTTTTTCAAGTACTGCTCCCGCGCGGCCTGAAACCGGGCGATCATTTCCTTGAGATCCGCCGGTTGGTTCGGCTCCGGCCGATTGACACCCGCGGTGGGGCTCCCGGCGGTCGGCGAGTTCGGAACGCCAATCTGGCGGCCTTGGTCGCTAATACTCGGTGCCTGGTCACTCGCCGGATTCGCCTGCGCCGGCTTATTGTTGGTCGACCCGGTGTCCTGCGCGCACACCGTACCGGCGGCCAACAAGGCCGACAGGAGAAGTCCACGCATCCGGGATTGTTCTTTCGTCTTCATTATCTGAACTGCATTTAACATCGCTTCCGAAAGGCCGTTTGCAGGATGCCTGCCATTCGCGCGTTTTCCAGTGCACCTGGTTGTTAATGCGTCAGTTACAATTACAACACTTGGTCAGTTTAAATCGTCAGTTTGTGCCAAAGTTGGGTGAAATTACCCTGTTTCCGGCCAAATGGCATCAATTAATTGGGGGCGACAGCCCACGTACAAATTCACGCCAAAATTAATCGGCCGCACCACGTTTCGCATCAAGGCGATAACGCACGTAATCACGCGAAACACCGAGCAACCGGGCCGCCGCCGAAACGTTCTGATTGGTTTGCTTAAGCGCGTGGTGAATCAAATGATTGATCGCCGCCTCCAACGAAAAACCGTCTTCCGGATAGCGAAATGCCTCATTGAACCATTGGTCGGGACCGAGTCCACCACCCAGCACGCCCGAGCTGGAGCTCGCTCCATCCAGATGACTGAATTCCAACTGGTCGCCTTCTTCGAAGACGATTGCACGCTCCAGTTCATGGGCCAACTCGCGGACGTTCCCCGGAAAGCCATGTCGCAACAAACGCTCGCGCCCGGCGTCACTGATCTTTCGCGCTGGCACTCGATGCTTTCGTGACACCTGATCCAACAAACGTTCGGCGAGCGGCACAATGTCATTCCGCCGCATACGCAGCGGCGGAATGCTGAGTCGAAAAAGATCGAGCCGATGCAGCAGGTCCTCCCGGAATTCCCCGTTCGCCACGGCTTCGCGCAGATCACGATTGGTCGCCGCAATAATCCGGGCGTTCACGTTGATCGGCTTGTTGCTTCCCACGCGCCGGATCTGCCGGTCCTCAATCGCGGTCAGCACCTTCGCCTGCAACGCCGACGACAAGCTTGGTAGTTCGTCGAGAAACAACGTTCCCCCGTCAGCGGCCTCGAACAGCCCCATGCGGGCCGCCTTAGCATCGGTAAAAGCACCGCGCTCGTGTCCAAATAGTTCCGACTCCGCCAACGACTCCGGCAACGCCGAACAGTTGACCTCCACCAACGGCGCCTTCGCCCGCGGTCCATTCTGGTGAATCCAACGCGCGATCGTGGTTTTGCCCGTGCCCGTTTCACCTTCGATCAAAACGGGCGGCGCGGGCTCGCTCACTCCCATGCGCACGTCGGCCGCGATAATTTTATTGATCCGATCTTCCAGCGCCGCGAGGGACTCACCGAAAAAGAAGGCCGGTTGGTTGCGCGCCACTTCGGAGCGTCGATGTTGCTCCACGCGATCCGACTGGCGTGTACGCCGCACCCGGCGAAACACCAACGGCAATTCCGCCGGTTCAAAAGGTTTCGCCAAGAAATCCAACGCACCCAATCGCAGCGCTTCGACGGCTGTATTCACCTCGGCTTCGGCGGTCATCACGATGACAGCCGTGTTGGTGCCGAACGCGTTGATCTTGAGTAATTCGGTACCGCGTCCGTCGGGCAAATTGAGGTCGAGCAATACAAAGTCGAAACTGAGCGAATCGGCGAAACTCCGTGCCGTACCGAGATCACCGGCCTGCGAGATATCTGCGCCCAACCGCTCCAAATGTGCAGCGATCTGCTTCCGCAGCAGCACCTCGTCGTCAACGATCAAAACGCTGACACCCGCCAGTTCCATCAAAGGCATGCGCGAGTTTTGCCGGGAGCCGTCCCCGATGAAAACTGAAAACGTACAAAGTTCCGTACTTGGCGGATCATTCCCCCCTAGCCATTGATTTACGAACAGAAGCTGGAGCCGGTCGTGGGCAGGCCTTCAACACACAGAGGAGCGCGCGCGACGGCGAGTGGGCGCGTTGCTTCGCAAAACAGGACGCGCTTACCGCCCGTGGTCCTCCCGGAGCGCGGCCTGCAATTCGCTATTCTCGCCAATCCAAATCCACGTTGGTTGAACAACAGACAAGTAGTTCGCGCTAATTCGTGGAATTCGCGTCCATCCCGTGCCTTCTACCCCTTTTCTCTACACATGTAGATTTACCGGTTGACATCTTTACGTTTGTAGAGATAGTGGCCGGCAACCACCCAAAATCACTGACCATGCCTGAATCATCCGTTGAATTGACCGAAGCCGAATGGGCCATCATCAAAGCCATCTGGAAGTCCGAGCCCACCACCGCCCCGGCCGTCCAGGAGGCGCTCTTCAAACAAACCGGCTGGACCTACAGCACCGTCCGTACGCTCATGGATCGCATGACTGTCAAAGGGCTGCTCAAGGCGACCAAGAAAGGCAAGGTCACGAGCTTTACGTCGGCCGTCACGCGCGCCCAGGCCCAGCGCAGCGAACTTCTTTACGCGTTGAAGCACGCCTTCAATGGTGCACTCACGCCGATGGTTCAGTGCCTTCTCGAATCGCAAAAGCTGAGCGATGCCGAGATCACCGAACTGGAAACGCTTATTCGCGAGCGCAAACGGAGGGGGAAATGAAAACGACGACAAACGAAACCGCGAAGCTAGTTCCTCGCGCAAACGCTGGAACGGCCGACGGTCCAAGGACCAAGGTTCAAGCCCAAATGAAACTTCAATTACCAATTCAACAATCCGCCATCAAGTCGCCCCAAACGTTGACTCTTCCATGGGTTGATTGTTGGAAGTTCCCTGGAACTTTGACCTTTGACCTTGGAACTTCACCCGTCCCCCCTGCGAACAAACATGATCCCGTATGAACGGATTCATTGAACAACTGAACCAGTGGGGATTGACCGCGATTCCCTTCGCCGCCCAACTGCTGTGGCAGACGAGCGTGTTGATCGTGGTGTTGCTGGCACTGGATTTGGTCCTGCGCAACCGGGTGCGGGCGGGCTTTCGTTACACGCTCTGGACGTTATTGCTGGTCAAGTTGGTCCTGCCGCCAACCATCGCCTTCCCGACGGGCGTGGGTTATTGGGTCAATCGATCGACTAAAGAAACGCCTGTGCAACAAACGGTGGTCCTTCAGCCAAAGTTCGAAGTCGCTTACCCAACCGTCGTAACCACCGAGGCATCAGCTTTCCAAAGCGTCCAAAACTTCGAACCGCTTCCGGCAACCGAACCAGCACCACCACCACCGACACCGAAGCTCTCGCGCGATGGCTGGTTGTTGGTTGCTTCGGTGAGTGGCACGTTGCTTCTGCTCAGTTGGATGCTCTGGCGCTGGCGTTGGGTCAACCGGATCGTCAAAGCCAGCACGTCGGCTGCTGATGAACTTCAGCAACTCGCGGTTGATTGTATTCAATCGATGAGGTCGTCCGGCGCCAGTGTGCTGCCGGCAGCTTGCCGGCAGAAAGACAGGCGAGACGCCTCTCCTACCCTGCGGCTCACCGATGCTCCGATGTCACCAGCGGTGTATGGTCTATTTCGTCCGGTCATCTTGTTGCCCCGACAACTCGTGAGCCGGCTCTCGATCGAGCAACTCCGCACCGTTCTTCTGCACGAGTTGATCCATCTGCGCCGACGTGATCTCTGGGTGAACTGTCTGCAGTCGATTCTGCAAATCGCGTGTTGGTGGCACCCGTTGCTCTGGTTGGCTAATGCCCGGATTCGACGCGTCCGCGAGGAAGCCGTCGATGAAGCGGTGGCCAGCGCGTTGCGCGACGACGCCGATGCCTATCCCGCAACTTTACTCGAAGTCGCCAAATTCACCATTACCCGACCGTTGATGACGCTCGGATTGGTCGGCATTTTGGAATCGAAGAACGCCCTGAAGCAACGCATTCGTCGCTTGCTCGAACAAAAGCCTCTCGACAGCACTCGTCTCAAGTGGTGGCAGTGGACCGCTCTCATCGGCTTTGCCCTCGCCGCGCTGCCGATGGCTCAGGGGCAGCGCGATTTCTCCAGCCAGAAGAGCAAAACGTCCACCGCCGAAGAATTGCCAAAGCCAAATTCGAATTCGCCCATAACTGAGAATGACAGCACTCCCACCAACGTCTCGGTTGAAGTTCGAATCATAGAAATCGCGGAAACCAATTTGCACAACCTCGGACTTGATAGGCCGGACTGGATACTTCCGACCGGACTCAACACTCCGGAAGCGGTCAGCTTCAAGGATGGTCTGGCAATCCTTACGGACCCCCAATTCCGCATAGTCATCAAGGCCTTGGAACAGAGGCAGGGCGTCAATCAATGGTTCGTCCCTCGTGTCACTACCGCAAGCGGGAAACCGGCCCAATTTAGACTGACCAACTCGCCGACTTCGGGTCCACGCCAACAGAACAGTCTTCTTCAAGATTTCAGTCCTTTGATCGACGTCATTCCTTATGTCGCGGCTGACGGAGCAATGATTCAAACGACGGTCGCCGCAACCGTAGGTCCGTTTGCGGATGCCACGGGATCGGCCAATTCCCTGTCTCGTCCCGGAGGTGGGGATTTAGCAGATCCAGCACATAAATCCTATTTTCAAGACTGGAGCAACCGAGGGACAGAAATTAACGCCGATGCGCCAAAACCTTCACCATTCCATATTCGGAGAATCACAACCACGGCAAACGTCTGGAACGGTCAAACGATAGTTCTCGCAGGCTCACCCGGTCATTCGCGGGCAGGCGACTCAACCAACACGACTCAGACCCTCGTGTTTGTCACACCTTCCATCGTCGGCAAGCAGCTCGACTGGTCTCGCGCAAATACAAGGCCACCGCAACCCACGGGGAAAAAGGATCAAGGAACTGATTCGAATCCCACTGAACCACCGACCAACGAGAAACGGGACAGTACCAACCCCAATACGCAAACGACCGACCTCTCGAACTTGGTCTCCGCCGCTGCCGTCGATCTACAGGCCCAGAAAGACACGCTACGCTCGCTTTGCGATAAACTCGGATACGTGAAGCTTTGGACGTTTGACACCGCAACAATCAGCAGTCCGTTTGTGGAGCATCAACTAAAGTTACTTGAACCGCAGAAGCCAGAACTTCAGGCGTGCATTGATCAGCTAAGGGAAGCGCGCAATCGGCAAAACACCGTTGAAATGCGGCTGGCCCAGACAAAGATTAACGCCGAACTGAACAAAAATCGCGGGCCATACGATCAACGCGAAGCGGCTGGCGCAATCTCAAACCAGCTTTCCTCCGTTGCACTGGAGCTTGAACACGCGAGATCAGAATATGAACGACTAAAGAACGAGCTGGGATCCGACCCGTCACTCAATCCTGAACAAACGCTCAGCAAGTCCGAGTTTCTTCGACTGCTCCCCGTTGTGCAGGCGGGAATCAAAGTCAACCAGTGCTCGAACGTGTTGGAATCGCTAAGAATTGCTGCGGCGAAACAGTCCGCACAATTTGAGGGCGGTGTTCCATCCAATTTGCCGGGCTCAGATATAAGTAGATTCTCGCCTCCCTATTCACTCAACGATACGAACTTGGACGTCATGGGCCTGCACATGATCCGGGATCAATCCTCTTGGCCGGATTCGCGGTTCAAGGGTTATCACCCGATCGGTTTGGAACCGCGCTTTGTGCTGGTTCCCATCGAGGGATTGAAGAAGGCGCTGAACGGTCAACTGCCGGTCGCCCAACCGCTCATCGTCGCCTCAAACCAACTCGACGCGCTGACCAACTCATTGATCGAAGCCGGCGCGATGGATCATTCATCCGCCGAGCCGATGCGCTTCGGCAAGATGAGCGGCGGTGTTTTCCACTGGAACGTCGCCAGTAACGCCGTAGCGCGCGTGCAATTCCAGACAACCAAAGCCGCTTCGTCGAACCACGAGGTCGCCTTCGGCGCGCGGCAGGACATGCCGGCCTACACGCCGGACTGGGTTCCGCTCACGCTGCTGGCCCGGCCGTTTGCTGCGGAGGACGATTCGTTGCGCTGTCTGCTGAGTTTCCAAACCGGTGCGTATGATCCGCCGAGTCTCGCCAGGACCGAGGCAGACATTCCGCTGGGCGCGGCGTTGGTTTGGGCGTCCACGAATGAAGTGCGGCCGGGCTTCGCGCAGGTGGTCATTTTGAAAAACATCGGCAGTCCGCCGCCGGAAGAACAACCACGCGGGGAGGAAAATGACCTACACCGTCCCCTAGCAAACGTAGAGCAGGCCTGGCCACAACCGATCGACCAACAGCCATCCGCGCAACCGAATACGGGCGACACTCCAGGCCGGCACAAGATTATGGAGAAGTTGAGAAAGATCACCATCGAGAAGCTCGTCTATGAAGGAAGGCCGTTGTCAGAGGTGGTTAATGATTTGAACGACGAGGCGCGTCGCCGGGATCCCGCAGGTGAAGGCATCAATTTCATGCTCGCTTCGTCGATACAAAATACGATTGATCCGGCAACGGGCCAGCCCATCGCCACATCTTGGACAGGTGTCAGTCAGCCGGACATTGAGGGCACGACCATCGATATCAATCCGCCCATGTACAACATCAAGCTGATCGACGCATTGAACGCGATCGTCCTGGCGGCGGATCGCAAGATCGAATTCAACGTTGATGACTTTGCAGTCATTATCAGGTCGCGGATGCCCGAAACCGAACATCTCGAAACGCGCACGTTCCGGGTCAATCCCATCACGTTCTACAAACGACTGATGGATGTGATCGCCAACATGAATGGCACGACCAACAATCCGGATGCCAATGCCAGCGGTACGGACCTCCGTTCGTCCACCGATCGCCTGGCTGCATTCAATCAGGCAATACGGGCCTATTTTGACGCGGCCGGTGTCGAGATTGCCGCTCCCAAGAGGGTCTACTTCAACGACCGTACGGGAATACTGTTGGTCAGGGCAACCCCGGCGGACCTCGAGATTATTCAGCGAGCTGTTGAAATGCTCAATTACGAGCCGCCGCAGATTACGATTGAAGCGCAGGTCTTCTTCTTGACGGCTGATGATGTTCAGGCAGCCGGACTCCATTGGATTTTGAACGCCGATTCAGAAAGCGAATCGGCGGCAACCAATGGTGTTACGCCTGTCTTTACTGAACCTCAGGCCAAAGTCGTGCTTGACGCGCTGAAACAAAGATCTGACGTGGAGCGACACTTCCTCCCCCGAGTCACGACGCTGAGCGGCAGCCAGACTCAGTTGAAGGCCGTCTCGTTGAAAACGGTTGTTACCGGTAAAGCCAATGGACCCGCCGGTCCAACCCACCTCTCCAAGGATCTCGAATTGGGCGACGTCCTGGATTTGAAACCTGAAGTCGGCCCGGACGGCTACACCGTCACCCTGGATCTCAATTTCCATCACAATGAGTTTCTTGGTTACGACGATCCTGCGTCAACCGGACAACCCGAGGGCACCCCGATCTCGAACGTCATCGACCGAAGCGTGACCACAAAGGCCAACGTTTGGGACGGCCAAACATTGGCGATCGGAGGCATGATCGTAGAGCGACCGATGATTTACAAAAGCAAGGTTCCTGTTTTGGGCAGCATCCCCCTCCTGGGCCGCGCCTTCCGAAGCGAAAGGCATGAAACTGAAACCCGCCATCTCCTTGTCTTGATCACTCCGCGAATCATCGACCCTGCTGGAAACACGGTCCACAAACCGGAAGACATGCCCTTCGCCAAGGACGCCGTCCCGAAACAGCCGGACGAGAAATGACGGCCGATCGAGGCTCGCGCCGAACCGGCGAATGAACAGGGTTCCATGGGAACACCCCCAACCCACCTTTTAGTCCATAAGCTCAAGTCGAAAAAGTTCGTCGCTCGCAACCAAAGACGTGATCGGTTCGGCTAAACTTGGAATAGTGTGCTGCCGGCAGTGAGACAGGCTGGAAGCCTGTCCTACTTTGGATCGCATCGCTTTCGCGCCACTGATCTTTGCCTCCCTGCTTGCGTTGCTCCCGGGTCTTATTAAGACTCGTCGGCAATCGCGCATGATTCGTTCGCTTGTATTTACCACCCAGGGCCGGCTGCATAGCAAGGACATCGACGTGTTCCTGATGCCCACGCTGTTGGCAGACACGAACCTGTTTCTCTGGGTCGACCTCGAGGCGGCGACACCGGAGGAAACAAAATCACTGTTGGAAGGTGTGTTTCATTTTCACCCGCTCTCCATCGAGGACGCGGTGCAGGAAAGTTCATCGCCGAAGGTCGAGGAGTATCAGCCCAAGGAAGGTGACGGATTTTCGCCGTACCTGTTCATGGTCATTCACGCCGTGAACTACAGCCGGAAGGACGGTGTGTTCGCGACGACCGAGTTGAATTTCTTCCTCGGGAAGAACTTTCTGGTGACGTATCACGAAGTTCCGATTCGGAGTGTCAGCCTGACCGAGGAACGCGCGATCAATTCCAAGATGCACATCGCGCGCGCGCCGGACCGCGTGGCGCACACTTTGTTGGACGCCATCGTAGACGCATACAAACCGGCGTTGGAGGAACTCTCGTTGGAAATCGCGGAACTCGAGCAGGAAGTGCTGACGAATCCCAACAAGGAGGTGCTGAACAAGCTCATCCAGATCAAGAAGGAAGTGCTCCACCTGCGGCAGATCATCGGTCCGCAGCGCGAAGTTTTGGCGCGATTTGCCCGGGGCGAGTTCAAACTGATCCGGGCACATTTGGTGCCGTATTACCGCGACGTCTACGACGGTTTGTTCAAAATCTACGAACTGGCACAGGGCTATACGGATTCTCTCACGGCGATTCTCCAGGTCTATTTAAGCATGACCTCCAACGAGACGGGTGAAGTGGTGAAATTGCTGACGCTGATCACGTTGCTCACGACGCCGTTGATGATTGTGGGCACCTGGTACGGAATGAATTTTGAGGGCATGCCGGAATTGCGTCACCAGCACGCCTACCCGGTCGCCATTGGATTCACGGTTGTCACGACGGCGTTGACGTATTGGTTTTTCAAACGGAAGAAGTGGTTTTGATCGAATCGTGAGTACGCCGAAAAGCAGCTTTTTGGATCGCGTATTGGGTCGGATTGGCCGGCTCGACAAACAAGGCCTGCAAACCGTCATCGAACGGCTCGCCCGTGAACGGACGTTTCTCGAGACGCTGTTCAACGCGATCGAGGACGGCGTGCTGGTGATCGATGAATCGGGAAAAATTCTCTACTTCAACCAGGCGGTGACGGATTTGATCGGCTTGCAGGAGCGCGAAGCGGAGGGCCAGAACATCCGCCGTTATCTGCCGGACCTCGATTGGGAAACGCTCGCCAAACGCAAAAAAAGCAACTCCGCGCGGGTGTTGCGGCAGGAGTTTGAAGTGTTCTATCCGCGGCAGCGTTTCATCCGGCTCTACGCGGCTCCACTGAGCAGCGACGGCGACAGTTCGGGCATGGCATTGATCATTCACGACGCCACCGAAGCGCGGCAGCAAACCTTCGAAGCGATCGAGAGTGAACGGATTGAAGCACTGACACTGCTCGCCGCCAGCGTCGCCCACGAGATCGGCAACCCGCTCAACGCGTTGCACATCCACCTGCAATTGATGGAGCGCGAGCTGAAGAAACTTCGCGGCAGTCACGCGGAAGCTTCAAAAAAAATCGCTGGCGCCAGTCTCAAAAAAGACCTGGCCGAAATCACCGATCGATTGGACAAGTATCTCGAGGTTTGCAAGGGCGAGATCTCGCGGCTCGACTACATTATCACGCAGTTCCTTCAGGCGATCCGGCCCACGAAACCGCAGCTTGAGGAAGCCTCGCTCAACCAGGCCGTCACCGACACGATCGCGCTTTTGCATCCGGAGCTGGTCAATCGCGGCCTCCAAATCGAGGAGGACCTGGCTTCCAATCTGCCGATGGCACCGATCGATGCCGGACAGATCAAACAAGTGCTCTTGAACCTGATCAAGAACGCCATGCAGGCGATGACGCGACACGGCAAATTGACCTTGGCGACAGGCGTCACCGGCGAAGGTGTGTGGGTCAGTGTGGCCGACACCGGCGGCGGCATTCCGCAGGAAAAGATCAACCAGATTTTTCAGCCGTTCTTCACAACCAAGAAGAAAGGCACCGGGCTGGGATTGATGATCGTCCAACGAATCGTTCGCGAGCACGGCGGACGGATCGAAGTCGAAAGTCATCTCGGCACCGGCACCACTTTCCGCATCTGGCTGCCGTTGCACGAGCGCCAGCCACGCTTGCTGAAGGGTTGAGAGTCAGGCCGATTGTTTAGCGTCGGCAGAAATTATCGCGCGTCGCTTTTACCCACCTGCGCACCTCGTCGTTTCAATATTTGAACACGACGTTCAGTCCGAAGGCATTCAAATCAAACCGATCGTGCCGTTCGTAACGCCACGCAGGAATCAAGGACCATTTGCGGCCGAGCCCCAGATTGGCGCTCAAGCCGATGCTTACCACGCTGTCGTTGCCGATCAGATCTCGAAACGGGTTGACCGCGCTTTCATCACCCACGGCGAAGCTGAGCCGAGCCGAGCTTTGTTTGGAGAATTCCCAATTCGCATTCATCACCCAGGTGGCCGTCCATTCGCTGGTGCCGGTCTTGAGCACGTTATTGTTCAAATAAACACGCGTATCGACGGTCGAGCGCGGATGCCAACGCCAGCTGGCTCCGGGAGCAAATTGGTAAACATCCAAATCATCGAACGTGAGCCAATCAAAATCCAACGTGAGAAAGAATGGATCGATCACCCGCCGGCTCGCGCCCGCACCGAGCTTGAGCTTTGGAATGATGTCGCCCTCCACCGACGGCACGACGTGACCGCGCAACACCCAGTCCTGATCGAGGCCGACTCCGTAATCGAGCCGGACGTGCGATGCGTCCGTGTTGGAACGCTCGAACCAACGATATTCCAAGCCCCAGCTTTGTTTGATCGGCTGCTGCCAGAACACACTCGCATACGCTTCGTGCCAGTCCGACGGATCAGCCCCACCGACGGTACTGTGCAGATCGCTGAATTCGTATCCGCTCGCAATGCCCCACTGGTTCGCCGTTTGCATGGTTCGCATCGCGGCCAATCGATCAACATCGGTCGGGTCGCCACGAAGAATGGATGCGTAAAGCGACCTGGCTTCGCGCACCTGCCCTTTTGCACCCTTTACCTGCGCGGCGAGATCGCGAACAGCCGGACTGTTGGGATCGTTTCCCACAAGCGGAACAAGCGCGCGATCGGCGGCGGCCACTTCTCCTGCACGCAACAGGGCGACCACCAATCCAGCGCGCAATCCGAAGTCGTCCGGGTTTTGTTCCAACCGCGATGCGAATTCGCGGGCGACCCATTCGGGATTGGCGTGCCGGGCCTGACGACTCAACGCCGCAACATCGGCATCAGGTCGACCCAGGCCCAATGCATGAGCAAACTGATATGCTTGCTCGGCCTGTGGCCAATCACCGTTCAAATCAAACATCCGCCCGGCGGCGAGCCAAAGGTCTGCATCCGGAATACGGGCGGCTGTCGCGGGCCGCAGAATATCGAGCGCTCGTTCGCGTTGACCAAGACGGATCGCATCGCGAGACGTGCTTCGCAAAGCGGCGATGGATTGAGCTTCCAGGCGTTCCCAAGGAAGCCACTGCCATTGAAACCACCACGACGATGAGCGAGTGATCGATTTGACTTCCGACGAAGAAAGAAACGGCTGAGCCGCCGCAATCAGATCTGGAGTCAGCCAGGAAGCTCGAGTATTCGTTCGGACCAGTTCCGCCAGGGCTGCGAAATCATGGGCATCGAGCAAGCGTCCCGCCTTCCACGCCAGCAAGGCGCCCGCGTTTGGATGTTGCGCCAGCCCATCGACAATCCATTTGTCCGCCCGGTCGTTCAGCCCGCGTGCGAGGTCCAGCTCCGCGTGACGGATGAAAAACAGCGGCTCCGAAAAGCCGGATTCCGCGGCGAGCCGCAGCTGTTGTTCCGCCGGCTCAAACTCGCCCAGACGAGTCAACATCTGGGCGGCTTCCATCCGGGCAGTCGGATTGGGATAAGGTCGAGAAACGAGTTCGCGCAAGACCGCCAGTGCATCGCGCGTTCGCCCCAACCCGCGCAGCAAGACCGCCTGCCGTTGGGCCGGCTCTGCAGCGTCCGGAAAATCGCTGGCCAGCCGACGATAGATCTCCAGTGCGCCGGCAAATTCAAATCGCTCCTGACGCCAACGTGCCCGGGTAATTCGCAAATTGAAATTCCTTCCCCCATTCGCCATCCAGCGTTCGCTCACGCGCCAGGCATTCTCGATTTGGGTCTGGGTGATCCCAGCGTTCGCCAGGGGGACCAAATCTTCGAGTTGTTTGCGAAGTGCCGCGGCCGCTTCAGCCGAACTCCAACGATCGCGCCAAGTATCAAACCAGATCGCCCGACGCAGCAGCCATTCGTGCTCCAGCGGACTTTCGGCTTCGATGGCAAAGGTGCGAAGTCGGCGTTGCACTTGACCGGCGAGCCAAACACTAATCGCCTGCGGATCAAACTCGGGCGACAGTGTTCCAGACCACGCGAACGGCGCGGCGATGTACGCCCACCAACCCGCCGCCAACATTTCGGACATTTCCCCGCTAATTTGGTCCGACGCCGAGCCGGACAATTCTTTGGCGACGCGCGCGAACTGAGCCGCCTCGTTTCGCTGAAGGTGAAGCATCATTTGTCGCGAAAGCGCGAGAAACAATTCGGCTCTCGCGGGCAGGGATTCATCGTTTTGCCAGGCGGCCAAAGGTGTCGCGCGGGCGAATTCACCGGCGCTCGCGAGCAGGTGAAGTGCTTGTCCTGAGACGGCGGGCGAAAACGGGTCCAGCAACGCGACCGTGGCAGCCGTATCCAATTCATCCATCCGCAAGAAATGCCAGCGCAGTTGCCACAAACGCGCAACCGGATCACGCGGTTGGGCGGCCGCGTATCGTTCGAGCGTTTTGGCAAACGCCGCGGTATTGCCAGAGTCCAAATCCAGTTGCAGTTCCTCGCGAAACAGTTCGACAGAATCCGGCGCAAACTGACGGGCGCCCTCCAAAACACGATTCGCCGTCGGAAAGTCGTCCAGCAAACGTGCGATCCGGATCACGCCCAAACTGGCTTCGAGCGCCTCCGGGTTTTCGGCAATGATCGCTTCGTAGCGAGACAGGCTGTCCGTCAATCGGCCTTCACGGCTGGCCAAACGCGCCAGACCCATGCGCGCCTCAGGTCGCTGCGGCGTGACAGAAACCGCGCGTTGGAAATATGCCCGAGCGACGTTCAGACGATCCGCCGCCGCGTAGGCATTGCCCATGTCGAACAGCGCATCATAGTCATCCGACAGGAGGTCGGCGTAGGGCGCGAGCAATTCCAGCCCCTGCTTTTGCCGGCCCTCACGGATCAACAGCATCGCGCGAAAAGCCAGCTGACGGCGGGCTTGATCCGGATCCGCGGGCGTTCGCGATGCCAGCTTGTCAGCCAGTTCGTTCGCCTCGAGGGGGGCCACCAGACTCGCCTTGATCAGCCCCAATTCGGCGTCGGTCCCACCACCGTTCGTGTCCCATTCATCTGCCCTCCGCCACGCCTCCGCGTTCTGGCCGCTGGCGATCAATGTTCGCAGCAAGGAATTCCGGGCAAAGTGATTGTCGGGTTGAGCGGTCAGGGTGTTTTCGAGTTCTTCGACGGCACGCGTCAGTTCACCGTTTTGACGCAGGATCATCGCTCGACGAATGCGCATATCGATGTCACCCGGTTCGTCAGCCAGCCAACGGTCATAAACGGCAAGCGCACGGGATGAACTTCCCAATTGATTCAACCATTGCGCCTTCAACAAGACCGATCGCCGGTCGTCCGGATGATCGGTGATCAATCGATCGATTTGCGCCAACGCATTGGTGATTTGACCGCGACGCGCGAGGACTTCGATCTGGAAACGTTGCGCATCCAGATTCGTCGGTTCGACATTGAGCACCTGATTCAACTGATCACGAACGCTGCCGAACTCCCGATGATCGAGCGCATCACGAACCGTGGTTTGCCAGTTGTCGGGAACCTGCACGCCGACGGGATGCACCAAGCCAACCAAAGCAAAGAAGCTAAGAAGTCGAACAAAAAAAGGAGCTTGCACAGCACGCCGTCCGCGCGGTTGCGGCAAAGAATTTTTGGAAAGGAAACCGCCCATGGCCGGTCATCCGTTTCCGGGCTAGGGCTGCGCGGTTTCGCGTTCCATCGTGGCGAGCAGCTCGACCAATACCTGGTGCGCCAATCGGTGCACGCTTTCCTCGCTGAAGGCGGTGGTTGCCGCTTTGCGGCTCAGCGACCCCGCCCAAACGACCTCGCCGCTATTCACGTCAACGAGCCGCAGCGTCAAACCAACATCGGCCGTTTCGCCAAAGCCGTCCACAAATCCGTATTCGCCCACCGAACCCGCCAGCGCATAATCGGTCTTCAACTCCTTGCCGACTTTCACCGCGGCGGCCGTGTTGATTCCCACCTGCCGCTCCCACGGGTCGGTTTCGAGATGTCGCAGCCGGAGGTTTTCATCGTTGGTGGCGGCGCTGACTTCATGGACATCGAACGCGGGTGACACGTGCAAGATCGTCGTCGCCAGATCGGTCATGATCAACCCGGCATGGCGGTGGCTGCTGAGATTTTCAAAGGGCACGACGGCAATCGATTTGGCGCCCGTCTGGTGCCGACCGGCGGTCATGGTAGTCGTCGAGCATCCCGACGCAATCGTCAGGACAAGGGCGGCCAGGCAACAGATGGTCCAACGCAGGAAAGTGGCAAGAGAAGTGTTCATTTCAGTCTGGCAGTCGTTAATGCGGATTGCACGGGCCCGGCGATTGTGTTTTAACTCGCGCAACCGGGCGCGGCCGTACGTGGCTGCGCCGCGAATCTATCCCGCGATGGCAGACCGACAAGCCAAAACCGGATGAGCAAGCCGTA
This sequence comes from bacterium, assembly GCA_016124235.1. GTDB lineage: Bacteria > Verrucomicrobiota > Verrucomicrobiia > Limisphaerales > RI-55 > RI-55. The sequence goes on from WGOC01000017.1 coordinate 357,017, forward strand.
ATCGCGCTCCATGGCCGATGTTTTCCTAAAACTTGTCTGGCAGGCCAGCAGCCTGTTGGCGGTGCTGTCGGTGATTGTGACGAGCCTGCTGGTTGTCCATCGATTCTTCCGCAACCGCTTTGATCTACGCGATACGAACCGGCGCCGGGAGCTTCGCCGGCTTGCCGTGCATCTGGTTAATAATCCCGAACAAATCATCGAAGCCCGCAAGCAATACGGAAAATCTGATCGCCGGTTGCTGCTTGGCGTGTTTGAGGAGATGCGCAAGCAACTCAAGGGCGAATTCGCCGAGCGCTTGAACAGTTTGATGCGGATCATGGGGTTGATGACGGAATGTCTCGAGCGACTCAATCACCCGATCTGGTATCGCCGGGCGCAGGCGGCCGAATTGCTCGGCAATTTCAATGATCCGAACGTCGTTCTCGCGCTTTACCGCGCGCTGGAGGATCGACGTCTGGAAGTCCGCATCGCCGCCGCACGGTCGCTGGCTCGGTTGCAGTCGGTGCAATCGGTCAGGGAAATCGTGAATGCCCTGATCGGTCGTCAAACAGACCCGTCGCTTTCCATCACTGAAGTCTTTCGTTCGCTCGGCGCGCAGCATATCGACGAACTCCGCGAACTGCTCAAGGATCGAACGGTTCCGCTGACAGCAAAAGTCCTGGCGATTGACGCACTCGGCCGACTGGGATCACTTGCCGCAGTGGAGGAACTCCTCGACATTTACGACCACTCGCATCTGCCGATCCGGATCGCTGCCATGCAGGCGTTGAGTCGACTGGGCGATCCACGAACGCTCTCGGCGGCGATGCTGGCCGCCAATGACGCCGCGTGGGAAGTTCGTGCGCAGGCCGCCATCTGTCTGGGACGCATCGGCAGTGACGAAGCGGTTCCCGTGCTTCAACAGTTGCTGGCCGATGATCAATGGTGGGTGCGCTACCACGCGGCGCAGGCGCTTTATGCATTGGGACATCGCGGCGTGCTTTGCTTGCGCGCGATTTCCGAGGAAGGCCAACCCGACGCCTCCAACATGGCCTGGGGTGTCCTGCGGGAGAAAGGGCTGGCGATGGTATGAGCGAAGCCGACGCCATGACCATTTTTCGTTCAACCGTCGTTGCACTCGATTGGTTGGTGCTCGGCTACCTGATTTTTTATTGCGCCCATTATCTCTTTCAATTGATCACCGCCTGGTTGGAATTGCGCGAGGTCCGACGCCAGGAAAAGCAGGCGGATCCGTGGTGGCTTCTAACCGGTCAGGTGGCCTTTCCGATTTCAATTGTCGTCCCGGCCTACAACGAGGAAAAGACCATCGTGGACAGCCTGCACGCAATGCTGGCGCTACACTATCCCGAGTACGAAGTGGTTATTACCAACGACGGCTCCAAGGATCATACGATGGAACTACTGACGACGGCTTTTGATCTTCGCCCGAGCAAACGCGTTTTTCACAAAGCGATCCCCACCAAAAAAGTCCGCGGCGTCTACGAGAGCCGCCGCTTTCCCAACCTGGTCGTCGTCGATAAGGAAAATGGTGGGCGTTCGGACGCCAACAATGCCGGCATCAACGTCGCCCGCCATCCGTTGATTTGTTCGACCGACGCCGATTCTATCATTGAGCCGGACGCCTTGTTGCGCCTCGTTCGACCGTTCATTCTCCACCCCCAGGAAATGGTCGCCGTTGGCGGAAAGATTCGTGCGGTCAACGGTTGTGAACTACACGCTGGCCGGATCAAAAAATTTGGTCTCCCGGCGCGTCCCCTGGCCCTTTTTCAATTCATCGAATATGTCCGCGCCTTTCAGATGTGTCGGCTGGCCTGGAACAACATCAACACGTTGATCCTGATTTCCGGCGCGTTTGGTTTGTTCAAGCGCGACAAGGTGCTCGCTGTCGGCGGTTTCTCGACGGATACGGTCGGCGAAGACATGGACATGACGATGAAACTCCACCGGTATCATCACGATCAGAAACTCAAGTACCGGCTTGCCTACGTGCCGGATGCCGTCTGTTGGACCGAAGTTCCGGAAACGCACAGGATTCTACGTTCTCAGCGTTGCCGCTGGCATCGCGGTCTTCTGGAGGTCCTGACCAAACATAAAAGGATGATCTTCAACCCGCGTTACGGATCGATCGGACTCTTCGGCATTTCCTATCTGTTTATAATTGATGGTGTCGGACCCTTTCTCGAATTACTCGGCCTATTCATTGTGCCGCTCTCCTATGCGTTTGGCATTTTGAACGAACCATTCTTCCTGGCCTACGTCGCGCTCCTTTTCTGCTACGGGGCGTTTGTCAGCGTCTGGTGCCTCTTTCTTGATGAAATCACTTCCACTGACAGGACGCGCGCCCGCGATCTGTTAATCCTCATGCTGGCAGCTCTCCTGGAAAACTTTGGCTATCGTCAGTTGAATGGTCTCTGGCGAATCGAGGGCACCTGGCAATTCTTCCGCAAGCAGCAGGGCTGGGGAAAGATGACCCGTACCGGCTTCAAGAAATCCAACATCACCCGGAAAGCCAGCCCACGTTCGAGCGCCGCCATGCCCGCGGGCAAATGAAGTTCCTCCCATGCGGTATTTCGCGTACGGCTCGAATCTGTTGACGGCGCGCCTGGCCGCGCGAGTCCCACACGCGAAATTCATCCACGGCGGCCACATCGCCGGCTGGCGCTTCGCGTTCAATCTCCGTTCAACCGACGGATCCGCGAAAGCGAATGCGATCAACACGAATTCGCCACAGGATGCCCTGCACGGTGCGATCTACGAATTGGACGAACTCGGAAAATCTCTGCTCGACCAATTCGAAGATTTGGGTGGCGCCTACCAAATCGCCGCGGAAACCGCGGAAACCGAGCACGGGCATGACAACGTGTTTCTCTACGTGGGAAATCCTATTCGCCTCGCCCAAGGTCTGCCGCCGTACGACTGGTATCTCGCTCTGATCCTTGCGGGCGCCCGGGAACACGACTTGCCCGCCGACTTGGTGCAAATGTTGCAAACCTGCCCCACGATCCCCGACCCAGATTCAAACCGCGCCACCATCAATTGGAACCTTATCCCCGCACATTTGCGTTAGTCGCCCAGACGCCGTCTCGCTTCCTCGCGTGATCGCCATTGAACTACGAATTCTGCTCAGCGCCGATGCGCTCGGCCGCCTTGAAGCCAGCCAGGATTGAGTCGCTCAAGGAAATCCCGTCGCGATAATGCCCGGCGAATTGGAGGCCAGGATGCGCGGTCTCGAAGCGGTCCATGAAATCCTTGAACCGGCCGTAGCCGACTTCGTATTGCGGAATAGCCTTGGACCATTGTTTCACATGCTCCCAAACCGGTTCGCCGTGGACGCCCAGCAATTCACGCAAATCGTCCATCACGAGATTACGAACTTCGTTTGGTGACTTGAGCGCGAGTTCCGGAGCACGCATGCCGCCGATATAGTTCGTCAACGTGACATGACCTTCGGGGGCGCGATCGGAAAAAAGCGAGGAAGTAAACAACGTGCCGAGGCAATGGCGGTTTTCCACCTTGGGAATCAACACACCAAAACCATCGAGCGGATGCGCGACGTCTTCACGCCGGAAGCCCATCACGTAACTGGTCACGGGCGGATAGACAATCTCGCCAAGCATACTGAGATCGCCGCCGCTCGGGGATTCGATTGATAATTCGGCCAATCGATGAGCCGGGGACGTGAGCAACACATGAGTAAACGGAAGGCCTGCACTCGTACCGCCCAAGTCCGACGACAAGGCTGTCGCCCTGCCAGTCAGGGCCCAACCGCCTTCAACTTGTTTGACGCACTGCACCGGCGAGTTCAGGCGCAGGTTTTCTCCTACCGTTGCTCCCAGCGCATCCGTCAGCACCTGCAAACCGTGATCGAACGAAATCATCTTCGCGCGATCCTTCGCCACCTCGTTTCGCTTCTTTCGTTCGCGGGCACCTTGAAGCTGGCCCTTGATTAGCGAACCGTATTTCTGCTCAAGCGCGTGCAGTTTGGCGAACGCGTGTTTCACCGAGAGCCGTTCGGGATCGCCGGCGTAAACACCCGCGACAAAAGGATTGATCGCGTAATCGAGAAACTCCTGACCCAACCGACGCTTCACAAATTGCGCAAGGCTTTCCTCGATGTCCGGTGGTGACGCCTTGATAAATGGTTCCATTAACAACGCAAATTTCGCTGACCACGAGAAGAAACTATTCGTGAAAAACTGCGGGGGTGAAGCGGGCATCGCGCGGGGCTTCCCACCGCGTACGATGAAGCGCTTGGAATTCTGCGGATTGGAATACCACCGACGCGATTCGATCCCGAGCGCGCGAATCAGTTCCGTGATTTTTGGCGACGTTTCCAACAATGTGTTGGGCCCGAACTCGGCAAGGAAGCCCTGGTCGCGCACGGTCTGGATGACACCGCCGACCCGATCCGATGCTTCGAACAAAGTGAAGGGAACGCCCCGGCGTTTCAGTTCAAACGCCGCAACCAAGCCGGTGATGCCACCACCCACAATCGCTACATTGCTCATGCGCGGTTAATGGTAGAGCGAGGCCCGTGCGGAGCCCAATTCAAAAAGCAGCACGACGGCTATTCGTGCGGTCGGCCTCAGGTTGCGCCCACGGTTTCCGGTCCGCGTACGACGTAGTCCGTGCGATCCATCGCAACGTGGTAATCGGGATCTTCCAGGATGTTGACCTCAATCAGGTCACCCGCCTTATCCAGCAAGCGACGGCAGTCGTGGCTCAAGTGCCGGAGATGTAATGTCGTACCCGCCTTGAGGTAGCGTTCTGCAAGGGTATTGATCGCCTCAATACCCGAATGATCGACCACCCGCGAGTTGGCAAAATCAATGATCACATCCTCAGGATCGGCAGCCGGATTAAATTTGTCCTGGAAATTGCGCACCGACGCGAAGAACAGCGTACCATGAAGCAAATACATCTTGGTACCATGGTTGTTGGTCGTTTCCACGATGTGAATGTGCCGGGCACTCTTCCAGGCGTAAACCAGGGCCGAGACGATGACTCCGGACAAAACCGCCAACGCCAGGTCGGTGAACACCGTGACCACCGAAACGAGCACGATCACAAAGGCGTCTTCCTTCGGCACCCGGCGCATCATCCGAAATGAAGCCCATTCGAAGGTCCCCAGAACAACCATCATCATCACCCCGGTCAATGCCGCCAGCGGGATCATCTCGATGTAGCGCGAAGCAAACACGATGAAACAAAGGAGGAACAAAGCCGCTGAAATGCCCGACAGCCGACCGCGTCCGCCCGAGCGAATGTTGATCATGCTCTGACCGATCATCGCGCAGCCACCCATCCCGCCGAACAAACCGGTCAGCACATTCGCGATGCCCTGCCCGATGCATTCGCGATTTCCCTGCCCACGCGTTTCGGTCAACTCATCGATCAACGACAGAGTCATCAACGACTCGATCAAACCGACGGCGGCCATGATCACCGAATACTTCCAAATGATGCCGAGCGTTTCGAAATCAAGTGGAACGGCAAACCAGGCAAACGATGGAAATGAGCCGCCCACCGGCGCGAGATCACCCACCGTGCGGAGTTTCAAGCCCCCAAAATGTTGCAACGCGATGCCGACGCCGGTAACCGTGAGAATCGCGACAAGCGAGGCCGGGAGCGCGGTGGTTAATCGGGGTAAAAAGTGCGTGATCGCCATCGTGACCAGCACAAGTCCCAGCATCAAAAAGAACGGCGCTCCACTCAACCACGCGGCGCCGGGCGTGGTCGGATCAACGGTAAATTGCGGCAATTGCGCGAGAAAGATGACAATGGCCAATCCATTGACAAATCCGAGCATGACGGGATGCGGCACCAACCGGATGAACTTGCCCAGCCGCAGCAAGCCCACGCCCACCTGGATCAAACCCATCAGGACCACGGCCGGAAACAGGTATTGCACACCGTGCTTTGCGACCAGCGAAACGATCACCACGGCGATTGCTCCGGTCGCGCCCGAGATCATTCCGGGCCGTCCACCAATCGCTGCCGTCACCAACCCCATGATGAACGCGGCGTAGAGACCAACGAGCGGTTCCACCCCCGCCACAAATGCGAAGGCCACCGCCTCCGGCACGAGGGCCAGGGCAACTGTGAGACCCGAGAGCAGGTCGTCTTTGGCACGGAATCGCCTTCCGTACTTTCGGTATATCAAATCAAACATGGGTGTTTTGAACGAACGCCGGCACTGGGATTGGCCGGCCTCCCCGGAAAAGGGGCGCGGACCTTGCGCGACACCGCGGCCCAGTGCAATGGTTTTTTCGAGATTCCAGCCATTGATCGTGCAGGCCGCGCGGACGGCGGCGTTCACCACCCCACGAGCCCCATGCTGCGATGTGCATTTCCCGTTCGCACCCAGCACTGAACAAATCACGTTGTGAACTCGCGAGAATTTGATTTGTCGATCGCGCGCAACTTCAGTGCAATCAGCTCCATGAGTTCACCGACCAAGTATCTGCTGTCCGAAGATCGCATTCCCAAAGCCTGGTATAACCTCCGCGCTGATTTGCCATTTGATCTGCCGCCGGTTCTTCATCCCGGTACGAAACAGCCGGTCGGGCCTGACGATCTGGCACCGCTCTTTCCGATGGCGTTAATCGAACAGGAGGTCAGCAAGGAGCAATACATTGAAATCCCGGAGCCCGTACTGGAAGTGCTCAAACTCTGGCGGCCGACCCCAATGTTCCGGGCGCACCAACTTGAGAACGCCCTAGATACGCCGGCAAAGATTTATTACAAATACGAGGGCGTCAGTCCGTCCGGCAGTCACAAACCCAACACCGCTGTTCCGCAGGCGTATTACAACCAACTCGCCGGCACGAAACGAATCGCCACGGAAACCGGCGCCGGCCAATGGGGAAGTTCGCTGGCCTTCGCATGCGGCAAGTTCGGCATCGAACTCAAGGTTTACATGGTGAAGGTTTCGTACCAGCAGAAGCCTTATCGCCGCAACTTGATGGAAACCTGGGGCGCCACCGTGGTGCCAAGCCCGTCACCCGACACGGAAGCCGGGCGCAACATCCTCGCCAAGGATCCGGATTGCACCGGCAGCCTCGGCATTGCGATCAGCGAGGCCGTCAACGACGCAGTCACGGCCAAGGTGCCAACCAAATACGCACTCGGTTCCGTGCTCGAGCACGTGCTCCTCCACCAATCGGTGATCGGACTCGAAACGGTCGAACAACTCGCCCTAGCCAACGCTCAACCGGATGTCGTCGTCGGTTGTATCGGTGGTGGTAGCAACTTTGCCGGTTTCGCGTACCCATTCCTGCGCGACAAACTCAAGTCCGGCGGCCAGGGCCCGCGAGTTGTTGCAATCGAACCGGCCGCCGCTCCCAGTTTGACGCGCGGCGTCTACGCTTACGATTTTGGTGACACCGCCCAACTCACTCCGCTGATGAAGATGTACACACTGGGCCACGATTTCGTGCCAGAACCGATCCACGCCGGCGGCCTGCGTTATCACGGGATGGCATCGAGTATTTGTGAACTCTATCGGAACAAGTTGATCGAGGCGCGGGCCGTGCCGCAACTCGCGACCTTTGAAGCCGGCGTGTTGTTTGCACGTTCAGAAGGAATTCTTCCGGCACCGGAAGCGGCCCATGCCGTTCGCGGCGCGATCGACGAAGCACTGAAGTGCAAGGCGGAGGGAGTGTCGCGAACCATCGTCTTCAACCTCTGCGGGCACGGTCACTTTGATCTGTCGGCCTACGAGCGCTACCTCAGCGGCAGCATCGCCGACCACGATCTGCCACAAGCCGTATTGGACCGGGCAAAGACCACATTGCCGGCCATGGCGTGAGGCAAGACCGGCAACTGATCTAGCCCCAAAGTCGGTCGTTCATTGGTGTTGTTCCGCTCGGCCGCGTGGCAACGCGGCCTCTGGTTCGGCGGCGGTGGTTTTACTCCATTCATCCCAAAAAGCATTGACCTGATCCACTATGGGGCTCGCGTCACTGTTGGTTGAGATGCCGAACCAAAAAGGAGCGAGATCATTGTTGGAACGCCGACTCCCACTCCAGATCGTTGACTGAAATGGACTACCCATCGTGACCGGTCCATTGAAGGTGCCTCCTTGGGCAGCCCCCTGTGCGGCGAGATTCGCGATTACTTCGCCATTCCTAAGCTCGACCCGTCCGCGCAATTTCATTTCAGATCCGCCATCGAAGGTAAATTTCTTGCCGACGCTCACAGGTTTGTAAATCAACCGCATTCCTTCTTTATAACCCCAACTGCAGAAGACATAGACTGTAATTTCTCTCCCATCCAAGCCAGGGCCCGACGCGCGCTCGGTTTCATCGCGATGCAGCAGGCCATTCACAGCATCCGGAATGTCTTTCGGATTTGTAGCCTCGATCTTTCCCTGTCGATCAATGACGTAGACCGTTGGAAGTCCATTGACGTGATAGGCCTTTCTAGCGGGAACGCCCACCCAAACATTGTGGGTTTCGTCCCAGCCTTTTCTTTTCAAGTGGCCGGCAGCCACATCAGCAGTGTCGTCAACACTTGCAGCGATCAAGACCACTTTATCTTTCCAGTCCGCGTACTTCCTCGAATAGCGTTGCAGATCTGCCATCGTCCCCTGACAGGGACCGCACCACGTTGCCCAAAATTCCAGAACGACGATTTTGTCGGCAAAGTTTGACAAGCGCTCCGACGACTGGGTGTCGATCACGCGCATTTGAATATCCGGTGCTTCGGTCCCCTTCGTCAGCAGAATCCCATCTCCCCAAGCCGCCAGCGCCTTGAGCACACCACGGGTGAAACTCACGTCCCGGGCTCGGGATTCATCTTCTCCAGCAGGAATAATCGTCAGCCGAACCGTGCTGCCTTTGCTGCCGCGAATCAGATGAACTGCCTGTTCAAGGTTTCCCGGTTGAACTTTGACTGAAGATTCGTGTTCCTGGGCAACTGCAACGATCTGGTCGCCAGCGTGAATGCTTTTCGCGGCGGACGCGGGCGAGTCCGGGACGATTTCCTTCACAACGATCGCGTTTCCGTCCACGCCCAATATGAGACCAACGCCGGCATCCTTTGATGGTTCAGCTGCATTTGCTGAAGTTAAAAACAAAAGCAAGGCGAGGCATTGAAGTGTTCTCATGACAGAAATCGTTCGAAGAAATGAAACGTGGATACCGGCTTTGCGATAATCTTTAAGGCGAACTCGAGTTTCCATTCGATTTGCCGCTCTTTTGATTCTTCGTTTGGCCTGTCTGCAACGTCGCGAAGTATTTTCGGCCGCTATATATTTTCGTCTTCCCGCCGGTTTCAAGATTGCGGACCAGCTCTTTTCCTCGATCAACAACGCCAAGTACGCCAGTTGCCTCTTCGACACAAAATGCCCGGATCCGCCAAACCACATTTGTATCGGTGGCATTAAACAGCCCAACAGCTGTGCCTGCCGGCGCGAGTGTTCTGGTGAAGCCGACACCCGTGTCGAATCCAGGTTTGCCAGACGGCCCTTGATAATAGCTATGAAGCCCCCTACTGCCGAACTGAGGCGGAAGAATTTTGGTCCAGCCATTTGGAGCCTCATGTTCCACGGTTGTGACTTGGAACGTCACCTTTCGGGGCGAGGAATTAGTAAAGCGATATACCCCGGCGGTTCCGCGAATATCATTGGTGAAACCTATGAACTCGATGGTCATTCCCGGCAGGATGTTTTTGGCTGTCTGAGAGTACGCGTCCAACGTCATTGCGAACGTCGCCTGACAGGTGACAAAAACGAAAACAAAGACCCTCATAATAATTGCCCTCAGCAAATACGTCTGATGGCGGCAATCGTCAACGGCTGTTCCGGACCTCCGGTCTAACGCAACTGACGATCGGCTTCCTCGTTCGACTTTCATGATTCAACCGCTACTACTCGTCTTTGGACCTGTCAACGAAAGCCGGCCAATCGACCGGCAACCGGGAGCACTACTCATCCGCTACGTACGTGAAACCGTTGGTCCCCTGAATCCAATTTGGTGCTACGACGAATTCAACTCGACGCGTTCGTTGAATGGCGTATTTGAGATCCACATGGGTCACTTGGTCTGGTATGGTCAGCAGCGTGGTCTCATAACTCGTGTCCGACCAACTGCTGCCACTCGACGGCAAATTCGTGGAAACTTCCGAGCTGCTGATTGAAATCAGATCCACCACGGTCCGCTCATCAAGCGTGTCATGCTCAAGCTTCAGGCTGCTGGTGTCACGACTACTCCACGAGTTGTTCGTCACATTGGGCCGACGGACGAAGGATGCAAATACGGTCTGAATTCCGTTGACCCGGTTAGTCAGGGCATACGTGTTGGTTGTGCCGATCGCCGGCATTGCGATATTCGTCAGGGTGAGACTTTGATCCGGCGGAATATTCTGCATACGTTTGAAATCCAGAATGAGTTTCCAGCCCGGTTCATCCGGCCAGAGCGCGGGGCTGAAGCGCAGAATGCCGTCCCGCGCACCCGACCAGCTGGTGGCTTTCCGACGATTGCCGCCCGCGTCGGCAAGCCAGACCTTGGCGACATCCCAGACTTCATTCGTGCGCGGAGTCGAGACCTTGAAAACAGCAAAGGCGGCGGGCGCTTCACCGGGATCGTTTGCATTGAATCGGACTTTCCGGTGACCGTCACTGGTCACGGATGAATAGGTGCTGTGCCCCACTCCCGTGGCAAACTGCATCAACGTGACTTCAAGATCACCGGCGCTTGAAGTGATCGGCAACGATGCGGGTTGAAAGGCAGGAGCTGTCACCGAATTCGGCGCCTTCATCCCGAACCAGCCCACTTCGTTGAAATGGTAACTCGCATCCGCCTCGTAGAGAATAAACTCCAAATGCTTCGCGCGGCGCGGCCAGCTGTCGAATCCGACACTCATCAGTTGTTTTCCCGAAGGTGGTGCCCAGATGGAGACGTACTCACTTTCACCCGACACGGGCATTCCTTCGCCAGTCAGAAACGCGCGACGTTGCGCAGTTGATGGTCCCGGCGCCGTTTCCACTTCGAACCAGACGAGCGTTTGCGGTTCCGCAGTGGATTTGTGCTGCACGGTGAAGACATTGGGAAAACCACGGGTCAGCCAATCGCCGATCGACTTGGGCAGTTCATAGGCGAGCCGACCCGCGAGATTGCCTTGGACATGATTCGTGCCCTGAGTAACTCCGCGAAAATGCAGAACGGAACCATCGGGCAAACTGATTGCCTGGTGCCACGCGGGATCATCACGAAATATGAACATTGCCGTACCACCGAGAACCACCAGCGCAAACAAACAGATGATGAGCAGTTTGGAACTTGGTTTCATCAGGTTTCCTTCAATCAATTCAGCGCTTGCGCCATGGTAGACGGAAGCCCCACTAAGCCCAAATCAAAATGCCCGTGTGTGAGTTGATTGACCATCTCCATGAACCCAGGCCCGGAGCACGGGCCGCAAGAGTGCTGCTGTTTCATCTCCCTACAGAAAGGCCCGCATTAGGTTCCGGGAGGTTCACTCAATTGCCATCGGGAGCGGTCTTGTTCGTCTGCCAATTTGGGTCGACTCTGAACGCAACGGTGCGGAAGTCCTTCCGATCGGCGGCGGCGCCGCGCTTAAGGGTGAGTTTCAATTCCCACGCCGATTCGTCCGCCCAAAGGACCGGCCGAATGAAGGCGCTGTCGCCTTCAATGGTCAGCCGCTTAAACCTCGACAAGTGATTTCCCGTGGCATTCGTCAATTCGACGCCGGCAATCTTCCAGGCTTCGGATTGCCCATTGGTCGAGTGAATCACAATCTGGAAGGCGGCTCCGGGGAGGTCATAAAACGTGCTGGAAATGCCGAAGGGAGCGTACTGAAGTCGCGCCATATCGAGCCATTCGGATTCGCTAATTCCGGAACGAAAAGACTCCAACGTGACTTTCAAATCGACAGCGATTTTCGTGGCAGGAAGTTGGATTGGTTTCCATGAAGGCACCGACTCCGCCACCGGTGCAGGATTGGCAAATCGAAAGGAGCCCAATTGCACCGGCCGCTCTTTGCCCATCTTTTGTTGGAACACACACTCAAGGTTTTTACCACGCCTCGGCCAGGTGGGATAATATGCCTGCACGACCACGGAACTCGAATTGGTCGTAAACCGCATCACACCGTATGAGGCGGCCTCGATCTTGTGACCATCAGCGGATGCCAGCAATGGAATCCAGTCGGGACGAGCGGGCGGTCGATTGTATTCCAACCAAGCGACCAATTGCTGTTCGCGAGAATCGAACCAATGCACACGCGTCGCGTCAGGCCATCGATTCCGCAAGAAGTTGCCCGTCGAACCCGGGAGCTTTTCCACCGTCCGCGCAAACAAGGATCCGTAAACGTGGCGTGTGCCAACCGTGATGGTGAGTAACCGAACGGTCGTACCGTCCGGCAAGGTAATCGTATTGTGCGGGTGTCCCCACCCCGCGCGAAATACAAAGGTTGTGATCGCACCAACGACGGCAAGGACAAACACAACCGACGCCGCGACCTTAACCGACGCGTTTGTGCCGCCATTGGCATTCCTGTGAGAACGTGACTGATCCGGCTCCTGATTGGTCCCCACCACGATCGGACACTCGCGCTATTTGTTCTGCGAGATCTTTTGTTTATCGATCCAGTTGTAGAGATCGTTCGACTGATAGGCCGCCTGCCAGGAAAAGTGACCGATGTGTTCGAGGCTCGTCAGACGCACCTTGGTGCCGCCGGCTTTCTTGATCCCTTCGACCATGTCGACGGATCGTTGGAACGGCACCGTCGGATCCGCCACACCGTGCCATGCCCAGATCGGAAGATTGACCAGGTTCGCGGCCTTGGACGGATCGCCACCCCCACAAACCGGCACCGCCGCGGCGAACATTTCCGGATGGTCCGTCGCCAATCGCCACGTACCGAAGCCCCCCATGCTGAGACCGGTGAGGTAAACGCGGTCTTCGTCGATGTGATACGTCCTCTCGATGAAGGCGATCAGTTCAAGCAGACGCTTTTGCTGGTCGTCCTTGTTCCACGCGGAGTCGCCCGGGCATTGCGGCGACACAACCAGATATTTCATTTGTTCACCCGCTTCCAATCGGCGCGGCGGTCCCCATTTGGTGACGATGTGCAACGGTCCGTAGCTTTCGCCGCGCCCGTGGAGAAAAAGCATGAACGGCACTTTTTCGCCGGTGGCCGAGTAATCCTTCGGGAGGTAAATCAAGTAGGGAATGCTACCGCCATCGGACGTGGCGAGCGATTGTTCCACTTGTTTGCCGGGCGTCGGATCTTCGGCAAAGGCGACTGTGGTGAGGGCAAGAGACAGGATCAGCGTTGTGGAAAAGATGTTGCGCATGGACCGACTGTAGCGGGCGAATCCGAATTGGAAACCGTGAAATGGTGTGCGCCAAGATACCTCTCGGCAAAGCTGGCCGCTGGATTAAAGTTGCCGGGTGAAGAATCGCAGCGTCTCTTCGAGATGTTTTTCCCAATAAGGCCAGGTGTGGGCGCCGGGAAATTCCTCGTAAATGTGCGGCACGCCCTCTTCCTCCAAGGCGGTGTGCAGTGATCGATTCAACTCGATCAAGAAATCATCCACACCGCAATCGAATCGCAACGGCGGCAAGCGATCGCGGTTTTGCAGGATGGTTTCCAACGCCGATCGATTGGCCGCTGCACAGCCGTAGCTGGCCAATGGTTCTTCGATCGCCTTTTCGAGTTGCTCAAAATGCGTTGCCGACGAGTGGCCCGAAATCGCGCGAAACATTTCCGGATATTTTGCACCAATCCGCAACGCGCCAAATCCGCCCATACTGAGACCGGCAATGAACTGCGGCGATCGATTAGTCACGCTCGGAACCGCTTCGCGAGCGGCCGCCGGCACATCTTCCACGATCCATTTTTCAAAATCTGGATTGGTGGAGCGAAGCTCCCGCTGAGCCTCGGCGACACCATGCGGCACGTAACACGAGCCGTCGCCCCACAGCCCGTCGCTCGGCATCGCGATCACCATCGGAGGAATCGTGCCGTGATCAATCATGCGTTGCGCGGTGCGATGCGCGCCACCTTTCAGCGCCCACGCCCAATGCGATCCGTAAACGCCATGCATCAAAATGATCAGCGGCAGATCGTTCGAATTCGCCGCCTGCTTGGGAACGAAGAGCGTGATGTCCGCGCGTTGCTTGAGCGCCGGGCTCTTGACCGTGACCCAACGCAATCCTTCGAACTCAAAGCGCGGATCGGAGATTTCAATGGTGCGGAAGTGAGATTTCATAAACCACGAATGGACACAAATTCACACGAATTCAAATCGCAATCACCGAGGGACAAAAACTTCGTGTCCATTGGTGTTCATTCGTGGTTGCTCAGCTGAAAACGATCACGCCCTTGGCGTTGCGGCCGGTGAGCATGTCGTCGATCGCGTCGCCGAGTTGATCCAAGGCGTACGTGCGCGTGATGAGTTCGTCGAGTTTCAAATCACCCGCGCGATAATGATCGAAGATGCGCGGGAAATCGCGCCCCGGCACACAACCACCGTAAAGCGGCGTGACATAGGTTTTGTTCCACATGAACCAAGGCATCGGGACGGTGACCGGATCGTTGATGCCGCTCACCTGCAAAGCCATGCCACCGTTGCGGATCAACCGGAGCGGTGCGAAAGCGAGCGCGGGAACGGCCGTCGCCTCAAACGCGTAGTCGGCACCGCGTCCGTCCGTCAATTCACGCACGGCAGCAGCCAGCGCGTCGAATTCCTTGTCCGTAGGGTCGGCGACGATGGTGTGTGTGGCGCCAAATCGTTGAGCCGTTTCCAACGCACTTTGCCGGAGATCAACTGCGATGATCCGATTCACGCCACGAATGCGCGCTGCCTGAATGATGTTCAATCCAACGCCGCCGCAACCAATGACGGCAAGGTTTGAACCCGGTTGAACTTTGGCGATGTTCACCGCCGAGCCAAAGCCGGTCATCACGCCGCAACCGACAATGCACGCGGAGGTGAAAGGAACGTCCGCCGGCATTGGCGTGACCGCCGCCGCGCGAACAAGCGTAAATTGCGAGAGCGTTCCGATATTGAACGAGCGATCGACAGGTTGGCCATTCCACGTGGTGCCCGAAGGTCGCGCGTGACCGGCGGATCGTTCCATCACGTAAGCGGGTTTGCTTTCCTCGCAGAGCACTTCGTCACCGCGCAGGCATTGGGGACAAGTGCGACAAGGAATCGCCCAGTTCAGCACGACCGCGTCGCCGGTTTTCACGTGCCGCACCAGCGGACCAACCGCGCGCACGACGCCGGCGCCTTCGTGGCCCATAACGAGCGGACGTTTCCAGTTCAACGACGCGTGATCAGTGTGGCAGATGCCCGCCGCCTTGATCTCGACCAAAACTTCGTCGAGCCGCGGTTCACCCACCTCGATGGTCTCGATGGTGAAGTTGCCTTGTCCGTCGGCGATGGCGGCGCGGGATTGCATGAGGCAGGAAGCTATCGCTTGCCAATGTTCTGATCAAAGAAGTTCCGCCTAGTCCGGACATTACGCACCCAGGGTGTTGGTTTGGGTGGAACAGGCTACCAGCCTGTCTCGGTCGGCAACCTGCCGACCGAATGGAGAGCGACACATTATTGAATTGAACAACCACTGTGGTGCACGCCACGCCGCGATCATTCCGTCTGGCTGGTAGCCCAATGAGTTTTTGTTATGAGCTTCGGTGACATGCGTGAAACCCGCGTCGTTATTGGTGATTCTTCGTTTCGCCCTGTTTCAAACTCGCACCCAAACATACCTTGCCCGAAGAAGTTTTGTCATGATCTGTCATGCAGTTCCATGCCCAAACAAAGAAGCCCGGCCGTTGATGACGACCAGGCTTTTGTGTCTCCCAATTCAACCCAACCAAAACCTCAACTCGTCGATTGCGCCTTCTGGATCCGGTCCAGGATTTCCTGGGCGGTCAGTTTGGCCGCGGGGTTGTCGCTGTGTTGATCGACCAGGTCGGAGATCACGGCGAAGACACCGGCCTCCTTCTGGTGTTCCTTCAGCCACTTCACAAACTGACCGTCCGCCGCCTGACCC
>WGOC01000011.1 GCA_016124235.1 bacterium
ACCCAAAAGACAAACTATGCGTAACCAGAGTGCAAAGAAGCGTGCGTTCACGCTGATCGAGTTGCTGGTCGTGATCGCGATCATCGCGGTGCTGGCCGGCATGCTCCTGCCGGCACTGAGTAAAGCCAAGGCCAAAGGCCAGGGCATCCAGTGCCTCAACAACCTCCGTCAGCTCGGCCTGGCGTGGGTCATGTATGCCGACGATAACCAAGGCAAAGTCACGCCCAATGACGGCAGCATCGGTCAGGGGAGTGCGACCCAACAATCGTGGGTGACCGGCTGGCTGGACTTCACGTCCAGTCTGGACAACATCAATACCGATTATCTCATCAACTTCGAGAAGAACGGCTATTACGGCCATCTCGGTCCGTACGTGAAGACCCCGGCGGTGTTCAAATGCCCGGCTGACAAGAGCCAGGTGACGATCTTCGGCCGCCTGCAGAACCGCGTTCGTTCCATCTCCATGAGCAACTGGATCGGCGGTTCGGCTTATAACAGCCAAACAGAATACGTAGTCGTCAAAAAGACGGCCGATATGGTGAGCCCAAGCCCATCGAAGACCTGGGTGGTGCTCGACGAACGCGAAGACTCGATCAACGACGCATGGTTCGCGGTTGATATGCAACAGACTGCTCCCGGTGCGCCTGGTTTGATCGTCGATTATCCAGCGGCTTACCACAACGGAGCCGGCGGCTTCTTCTTCGCCGACGGTCATTCCGAGATTCACAAGTGGATCGAGCCCGAGTTGCAACGGCCGGTCAAACACAACACCCTCCTGAGCCTAGGAAGCGCGAATGCTCGGAAAGACGCGACCTGGTTTTGGGAACACACCACCGGTTTGAAATAAGTCCGGTTAGTTGGTTTAACGCGGAAGCGGCCCGGAATTTTCCGGGCCGCTTCTCTTTTTGGGAACGGGAGATGTCCGCTATTGATCGGCGATGGACGCGACTCACGCCGAGCCCGAACGGAAGATCCGCTTCCACCACGGAGTTGGCGTGGTATCGCGGACTGAATCGGCAATTCGTTCGCTCAAGCTTTCCGGAACTTCGATCTGCGCTGCATCGTGGCGAAGCATTTCCTCGGCGGACTGGAATTCGAGAACCTCGGATGAGGTGCTCGATTCGTGACCCATGGACGTGTCCTGATCCTGCCGCTGCCGGAAATTCATGTTGTGAGATGATTCGTTCATATCGATTCAATCAAGTTGGTGGAACACTCCAGCGAATGCCTTGCGCGCCCGGTGGAGTTTACCGCGAACCGCATCCACGGATTGTTCCGTGAGGTCAGCGACCTCCTCATAAGAAAGCTTTTCATCAGCCACCAGCAGGAGGATCAACCGGTATTCCTCCGGTAGGGAATCGAGTGTTTTTTGGATCCTCTCCCCTAATTCCTGGGTGGCCAGCACGCGGAAAGGGCAATCCTCGCTTCCGGCGGTCGTGTTCCAAACCGCGTCATCCACACAATTCTGGATGTGTCGGTGGTGCCACGAGCGCAGGATATTCTGGCAGTGATTGATCGCGATTCGATAAAGCCAGGTCCGGACGGCCGATTTGCCCTTGAAACTCTTGATCGCGCGATATGCCTTGAGGAAGACATCGTGCGTGGCATCCTCGGCCTGCGTGGGGTCGCTCAGGAAACGCAGCGCCAGATAATAAATAGCGCGGGAATGTTCCTCGTAGAGCGACGCCAACTCCGGAAATTCACTTAATGATTCTGGCGCGTCCAACGGTGACTCCATGGTTCCCTCCTGTTCCGCTTCTCCCACAACGACGGTTCCAGCGCAGCCATAATCATTTGGTTCCACCCCGGGTTGCATTTCCAATGGCTGCTTGCTGGCTGCGACGGACATGCTGATTCTGACAACGCGGCCTGCCAATCGTCACGCACGCGGGCTCAAAATGTTTATTCTCGGTCATGGCACTGCGTTTTCGCGATTGAGGTGATCAACCATTCGTCGCGAGAGCCTGCATGCTGCGCACGACTTCGGCCGCTTCTGTGTAATCCAAACTATCGACGCACTCGCTCAAGCGCTCGTAGTGAGCCTGCAACTCCTCGGGCAGAGATTGTGATTTCAGCCGGTCCACCGCTTGCCGAATGGGATCAATCTCACCGTCTTCGAGGGCGGCCGCAAGCTCCTCCAAAACGGTTTGCAACTTGCGCGAGGTTGGCGATGGCGGCCGTTTTACAGTCGGCATCGGAGCGGGCTCACCAGCGTCAAGGGTTTCCAGTTGACGTATGCCGTTCATCAATCGCGCGGCTTCGAGATGCAGGTCGGACGTGATTTTGTCGAGGTCGCCTTGTTCGAACTTGAGGCCGAGTTCGAGAGTCTTCGCGAGTCGGCGCAGATTATCGGCTGAGATATGGCCGGCGGCTCCAGCAAGTGAATGCGCCAGCTCCCGAGCGGCCTCGTGATCATTGGCAGAGAGCGCAGATTGCAAATCCCCAAACATCCTTTCCAACGTGCCGGCAAATTCGATTACGAGTTGCTTGATCGCATCCGGCGAGAGGCTCAGCCGATTCACCGCGTCCCGCAGATCAAAACCGGGAATTGAAGGTATGCCATCCGGTTCAATTGCCACGGTTTCGGGACCGGTGTCATCGGATTCACCAGCGTATCCGCCAAACAGATCCGGCTGGGAATCCTGTTTTGCCTTCTTTTTGCGGGACGATTTTTTCTTGCGGGCGGGCTTCGCTTCATCAGGTGGTGCGGCTGCTTCCGATGAATCTGGTGCCGATGATTCTTCTGGCGTCGGCGGAACATCGGTCACCTCGGGTAGCGTAGGTGAAAGTTCCTCAATAGCGCTTTCTGCGCCCGGCTTGTCTTCGTCGCTGGCAGCGTTTTTGGCGGTTGGTCCTTCAGGTGAAACGAGCGGTTCGGCCGGTGGTACGTCTTGTTCGGGAGCCATCGATTCGGTCGGCAGGGCCACGACCACCTCTTCAACAATCGTGGCGTCCATCGAATCGTCGCTTGGCTCGTCAGTGATTGGCGACTCTTCGGCGATTTCACTTTCGTTAGCCTCATCTGCCGGCGCCATTTCCGTCGACGCTTGGGCTGTGTCCGGATCCTCAATATCGGCCGTCAGCTCTGGATCATCGTTGGCGAGCGATTCGGCGGGCGCGGAGACGGCTTCCATGCGTTCGGCGTTCAACCACTTGCGCATCACGCGGAGCAGGAGATTGCCATTGGGTGGCAGCGTGACGTAATCATTCATGCCTGCTTTTTTGCAGGCAGCGAGTTGTTCGTTGGTGGCTTTCGCCGTGATGCCGATCAACGGCAACGTGCCTTCACCCATTTGTTGGCGAATAATACCTGTCGTTTCCAGCCCCCCCAAGCCCGCCAATTCCAAATCCAAGAGCACCGCGTCGTAGAGGAATTCGCCGATCTTTTTGAGGGCTTCATCGCCGGTTTCGGCAAGATCCACCTTCAAGCCGGCGGATCGAAGCGCGTCTTTCATCGCGTTGCTGGCGTCGCCATCAGAAACCGCCAAAAGCACGTGCTTGCCGGCAAACTCCGATTGCGATTCCGAAACCGCTTCCGGCCGTTTAGCGAGTTGTTCGCTTAATTGCTCCAGGGTTTCCTGCGCGGCGGCCAATTCGGCCTGCGTGGCGCGAAGTTCGGTGGTTTCCTCAGCGATTCCGGCGGTGCCAAACAGGTCTCCGCGATCGTTAACGACGGGAAAGATCTTCGACTGAAAGCTCCGTGCCTGACCTTCGATTTCCAAAATCTCGTCCCGCGTGCGCAACTCGCGAGTGACGCGGACATCACGGTCAGCCTCGTCTGAATTCTTGCCGAGTTTACGACCGAACGCCTCCACGGCCGACAGTCCGATCAAGCTGCCCGGTGAGCGGCCAAGCAGCGCATCATAACTCGCGTTGGTAAAACGATACCGCCCCTCGGTGTCTTTGACGTAGATCGGCGAACTCGCTTGATCGATGAGCGTTTGCAGGACCGAGCGCGTTTCCGCAATCGCGTCCGCCGCGTTTGATTCGGCCGTGACATCCATGAAGATCTCGATCAAGCCGCCGGCCGTTCCGCCTTCGCCCGGCAGGCATTCGATATGGCCACGAAGCCGGTGCTGGGTTTCGTCGGAGAAACTCACGGCGATTTCAAATTCTCGACGCGAACCGATCCGCAAAGCTTCCGTTTCCTCGCGTCGAAGGAGTTCCCGGACTGGTTCCGAAAGGGATTCCAACTCCGCTGTGGTTCGGCCCAAAACTGAATTCCGAGAAACACCCAACGCCTGTTCGAACGCGCGATTGCAGGCAGTAATGCGCGCCTGCGAATCCAGGATCAAAACCGGTTGCGGCAACGTGTCGAGAATGTTGGATTGCCGAACGGCGAGCGCATCGACCTGCTGTTCATGAACCCGCACTTCCGATCCATCACGAATGGTGCTGCAGACCAATTGACTGCCGTCCGCTCCAGTAAGGGGGCTCACGCTGATTTCCGCCGGGAATTCGCTGCCGTCCTTGCGGCGCGCAGTTTGTTTCGGCTCGGCACTGACAACTGGTGGGAGTGAATCGCTGGCGAGTTCAGGTTGTTGCTCCGGTGTGTCCGCGACCAACGGCGGGATGATCAAGGTCAACGGCTGTCCGATCAGTTCCTCCCGCGCATAACCGAGCAATGCTTCGGCTGAACGATTGACTTCGGTGATCGTGGATTCGGCGTCGGAAATAACGATTGCGTCCGCCGTCGAGTCGAGCACTTGGCGCGACCATTTGTCAGCGGCGTCGGCTTCGGCGATCTTTTCCTCCACCGTTTCGCTCATCCGGTTCATCGCGCTGGCCAACGTTCCGAGTTCGTCTTGGCTGGTGACGAGCACACGACGGAAAAAGCCATTACGACCGACGGCGGCCGCCGATGCCGCGAGCTGTGCGATCGGCTCAAAGATCCGCCGGTTCAAGAGCGTGTAGCCGCCAAGGACCGCGAGTATAATCAGCGCGATCCAGCCCGTCTCGAGCCTCGCGTTGTAGATCGAGGCGGTTTGGACGCGCTGGAACTCGGCGCGTGTTCGGCGGTCGAGCATTGTCTGCAAATCAAGTATCGGCTTCAAGACTCGCGCCTTGGCCTGGACAAACTCCGGGCCCGCGAGCATGCGCGCCGCATATTCCCGGTTGGGCGCGCCGGACAAGCCGAAGTGACCGCGGGCATCGCGATATATTCCCTTGGCGGCGTTCATCGCCACGCGGGTGAGCAAAAGAAAATTCGCCGCCTGTCGGTTGGATTCTTCGACCTTGGCGATTTCGGCTTTTGTAAAGTCGGCCTTCTTGATGCGCGAATCCACCGAAATGGCCGCTCTGGTCGCCGACGGTTGATGGCCCAATGCCAGCACCATGTCCCAATACACCTTGTCATATTCCGCCGGCCGCGGAGATTGGCCGTCGCGGATGGCCAGAATCTCGTTGAAGAAATGCTCGTAAGCGGGGTTGCCGGTGGCGACAAACAAGCGGGCCATGTTACCGAGTTCGTCCCAATTGCGGCGCAATTCGTCGGCGATCTTTAGACAGAGCTCGCGGTTTTCCTGGGTGATCGTGAGCTCGCGTTCGAACTTGTGGCGGCGAAGAGAGAACACCAGTTGGACCAGCAAGAGTACGATCAACCCGCCGAAAATCAGGTAATGCGTGGAGCGCAGCGAACCGGCCGGTTTTGGCGACGCGGGGTTGTTTTGGAAATCGGGAGAAGTCATGAGCTGAATTCAAAGTCGATTGAAGGAACGGTGTTCATGATCGCTCAACGTGCAAGCGCATAAATCAGGCGGTCATGTTTCGCTCGTGAACGAATCGGATCGTTGAACGCTGTCGCGATGAATCATCCGCTGCCTTCGCGTCGACGATTCAACTGATCCAAATCCGGTGCGAATCCACATGGGCACCACGCTGCGCATTAATGCCGGGCAGCGTAGCGGGAGAAAGGCTCAACTTTCAATCAAAGGGATTTGTAATTGCCGATGGGAACGAATCTCATGGGACCAACAGCGCGCGATAGAAGCGATTAGTTGGCGGCGAGTCCGTGAAGGCGCCTGCGCTAGCATTCAAGGTGAGATTGGTCAGAGTCTGCCAATCGGACCCAGTTGGGGAGCCGTCTTGGAAATCGATTCGATACGTCAGTCCCGCCGTGCCGACCAACGATCCATTCAATTGCTGACCAGCGGCGAGGCCGAGGGTTGCGGGAGCACCTGCCGTCACGCGAACCGGACCATTGGTCACCGCACCGAATTCATTTGAAACGACGAGCGAGTATTCGTGGCTTTCGCCTGCGGCGGGATTGATTATCGGCAGCAACGGCTCGTTTGCGCCGGATATGGTCACGCCGTCTCTAGTCCACTCGTAATTCATCGGAAGGGAGCCATAAACGTCGGCTTGGAGACCCAAAGGCTCATCTGGCCGAACGGCGCGCGAATTCAAGGCATGAATGATGACGGGCGTAGTGTCGTGAATCGGGGCCGACTGTACAAGTGCGCCGTAGCTACCGTTCAAAAATACGGAGTCGAATGCGGACATGATCCGCCAAAAAGGCTGAGTTCCTGGAAGTTGGTGTAAGTCCCACGTGACACCTTCGTCCACCGACGCCAGCAGAAATCCCGGGCTGGACTGGGTGTGGCCAACTCCGTTGATCAAATAACGGCCACTTCCGTATGTGGCATTAACGAATGAAGTTACCTTCTTCCCATCAAGAATCTTGATCCAATTCACGCCGTTCGTGGAGACGCATAATCCGTCCTTCCAGCCGAGAAAACGATCGTCGAAAAATCCAAACAAGCTCGGCATGTTGGGCACGCTCTGAAACTCCCAATTACGACCGTCGGCCGATCGCTGAACTCCTCCTCGCTCGGAATCTGTCAGCACGAAATATCCATTTCCGTAAGCTGCCGGCAGGTAAGGTGGGTACGTCAGATCATCCGCGGGTTTTGGAAGTGCCTCCCAGTTGGTCAGGTCGTCGGAAAAGAAGTAGTTGCCTCCTCTCGCCAGCCACACGTAGGCACTGTCGCCGGCGATCAGCGTTTGAAAGGATTGATAGGGATCGACCAGATTCGTGGTTGTCGTCCACGTCAGGCCGTCCGTCGAATGGGCGAGGAAGCCATCGGTATCCCACATAAGAAATCGACCGTTGGCAAAAATGAATGAGTTGTAAGGTGCAACAACACGATTCGACACGACGATTGAGCTCTGCCAATCGAATCCGTTGCTCGAAACAGCGGCATAAAGGTCGTTGACCGAAGTGCTTTCGTTCCACTGCGGATAGATCCCCACGGCCAGTGAGTTACCGCTTACCATGTCTTGTATTTGCATGGGATTATGGGCTACCGGAACCCAGCCTTGGCCTTCCTTATGGACGACGATTCCTCCGAGTCCATAAGTGCCGTAGCGAACGCTTTCCCCCACAGCCACCGTTCGACCTGTGCCCGTCGTCATGGCATGCAGTGGTGCCAAATAAGCGCTGGGATCTTCTTCCCAATCGCTGCCGTTCGTGGAAATGAGCGGGGGAGCCGAGACATCTTGGATGGATCCAATAATGGCGCGCAACGCAGTTCCGTCGTCGACGATCGAAGTGATCTGGCCATTCGCGTACAAGGGGGTCGCGTATAAAAGATTCCAGGCCAATCCATCTGCTGAGTTGAGTAGCAGGTCGTCAGAATAGTTCCGAACGCTGACGATGAATTTGCCAAAACCGAATCCCAGCGCAGTAACTGGCCCATCAAATCCTGCCGATGTGTTGACCCAATGGGTGCCGTCGGTTGATCGAAGAAGCATTTGAGCGTACGATGAATCACGATCGCCTCCCGCAATAAAAACACCATTTGCCGCGACAACCGAACTCAAAGGAACGGAGCCAGTTGCCTGTAGCGTCCAGGTTTCCCCATCTGGCGACGTCAGAATCGCTGTGTCTTCTCCGACGGCGACGAAAAGGCCGTTGCCCCAAGTGACCGCCTTCAGGTGATAGAACCAAAAACTGTTGGCGAGTTGCCAGTTCCGGGCATCGTCGCTGTAAAGGATGATCCCGTAATCTCCCACTGTGACATATCGACCGGCTCCGTAGGTGATGCCATGCAAATCGAAGCTCGTGGAGGGGGTGTGGTTCAACCACGCTTCACCGTCCGGTGACGTCATTACGGTTCCGTTAGCGCCGATGGCGACGAATTCGTTGTTGCCGTAGCAAACACCGTAAAGGGGATTTCCTTGCGGGGTCGGGTTACGCCAATACCAAGTATCCAGTGGGTCGCTCGTGGCGCCCCAACTTGAACTAACGGCGCCGCAAAGCAGTGCCGCTGCGGCCCATCGTGAAACCAGGTTCTTCCCCACCATAAATCGTCCTTCAGTTGACTCGTGCTAATTGCGCATGAGCTTTCCAAGTTGGTCAACGACGAAAGTCGCGGTGGCTCCTCGCTTTGGTTTGTTGCGCAGGAGTTCCGCTCTTCGTGGTTCTAACGACACACTAAGCGAGGCTGCGATTGGCCATTTCCTTCAATGTCCATTCGTATTCGCCGGTGAGTTGATCGACGATGTCGCGCTTCATTTCGCCGGGCATCACTTCCCACGTGTAGGTTTCCATTTCGATGTGGGAACACATGGTTGGGTCCTGCGCCAGTTCATCCATCACGCCCAGTAAATGATCGGCCGTGTTGCCGTAGAGCGTTGTCGGTTCGCAATGCAGCGGGATGTGAAAATGAATTCGCCATTCGTCGCTCGTGGGCGGCGGGTTTTTCTCCGCGGCGGCCAGTGCCACGTCGAGGTCCTTGAATTTGCGGATCGTGCCGTCGGCCGAACGGCTGATGACCTGGTGAAAATAGACAATGTCATCAAACGGCTTGAGGGCGGCGAGTGATTCCGGAGTCGGGCGGACTTTGAGCGCGTTGCTGAAATGCAGTTTGCTGATCTTCACGCCAGCCTCGCGATAACGGCGGACAGCCTCGTGTGGATCTTCAAATTCGATGGCGAGATGGCAGGTGTCGTAGTTCACGCCAAGGTGCCGGGCCAGTCGGGGATCGCTTGGCCGATCGGCCGCCAGTTGTTGATAGAACTCGATCATTTCCGAACTGGTTTCGAGGTAGCAAAGCGGTTCGGGTTCCAAACCGAGGTGCAGCGTTTTGCCGGTGCGTTCGCTGACTTGCGCAATGTGATCGATGGTTTGCCAAATCTGCTGGCGCATCGTCGCGACTTGTTCGTCGGTCTTGATGAATTCCTTGTACGACGCGGGCACGGTACTGACACTACCCTCGACGCCCGACGGAACCAATTCGGCGAGCAGATCAAACAGCAGGTTCGTGTAATCGACGCGTTCGGCGCTCGTCCAGTCGGGCAGGTAAACCTGTTCCTTCACGCGCCCACCGTGAAAGCGTCCGTGGGGAAAACCATTGATCGTAAAAACGTAGCAGTTCTCGCGGTCCAGCCAGCGTTGAAACGCGGCCAAAGTCGTAGGATCGCTCAGCTCGCGGGCGGTTTGCGCACCGAGTCGCAAACCTATGGCAAAAGGTTTGCCCGGCGATACGCGATCGCGGACCTTGAGAGTGTATTGTTCGAGTGTGCCAAAGGTTTCAGCCCAAGTTTCACCTCGATGTACGTTGGTACAGTAGGCGAGGTGGAGTCCGTTCTTGAGGTTCATAAACTCTTCCCCAGCGCGCGATCAATAGCCGCCGCTCCGATGATTTTAGTGCCCGCAGCCGCTCGCGAAACGCCTCGCCGTCAGCAAAGCTTTCCGTGGTAATTTGTTCCGCTACTTTCCGCACGAAGTCAGATTGTTGTGGATGGGTCATTCGCGCGAACCAGTATGCCTCGGTTTCAGGGTCCGTGTATTTGTGCAATAATTCAACAAACGGGGCTATTGCCGGAGTGATCAAGCCGGGTGCAACTCGTACTCCTTCGCCGATAATCTCGTCGTTGCCGGGTCCGACGCCACGGATAATCAACCAGTGATGCTGGTGCTGGTCCACGTAATGCAACTTGGCCAGCTCGGCCGTCAACGGTGTATCCTCAATCTGTGTGTACGTGTAGTACGGCGTGCGCGTGAAGGGAATGAGCCAATCCTGAACTTCGCGTTCGCGGGCGCAGGTCGGGCAGACTTCGTAATAGTCCAGCCGGAACCAGAATACGAGCGGCAGGATGATGACGAGGAGGCTGAAGAACGCCATGATCGCCAGCAACGAACGGGGAAATTTTTCGTTGGCGGGTGTCATGGAAACTTCGCGGAAAAAGGCAGATTAACTTTCCGGCAGGTTAAACCGCGGGCTTTGTTTCATGAACGCGATTGGGTTTTGGTAAACGACCTTGTCAATCCAGTCCGCCGAGTAACCGCGTTTACGCATTTCCAAAGCGGCATAGGGCACGGCCAGCGGGACGCTGATCCCCCAATCGCACGCGCTGTTCATCCAAATGCGGTCGGTGCCGTAGTATTCCAGAATATCGATGGCCCGGGCGGCCGTGCATTTTGTTTCCGGGTAGAGGGTCATACCTGCCCAGAAACCGGCGTCGTGTGCGAGCTTGGCAGTGTGTTCTTCAACGTGATCGATGATGCAGCGTTCGGGCTGGATGCGTTTGTCGTTCTTGAGCACGTCGATGATGAGTTTGGTGCCTTTGAGCTTGTCTTCGAGATGCGGCGTGTGAACCAGGATGAGCTGGTTGTGTCGCGCGGCGAGGTCCACGTGCATTTCCAGGACCTTGAGTTCGTTGCGTGAGTTTTTGTTGAGGCCGATTTCGCCGATGCCGAGCACATTCGGTTTGTCGAGAAACTGCGGAATGATGGCAAGCACGTCCTCGGCGAGTTTGACGTCTTCCGATTCCTTGGGGTTGATGCACAACCACGTGAAATGCGGCAGCCCAAATTTCGCGGCGCGCTTGGGTTCGTGTTCCGTGAGCTGGCAAAAATAATCGTAAAAACCCTGCGCGGACGACCGATCAAAGCCTGCCCAAAATGCGGGTTCGCAAACAGCGGCGCAGCCGGCGGTGACCATCTTGATGTAGTCATCCGTCGTGCGGCTGACCATGTGGCCGTGAGGTTCGATGTATCTCACGATTTCACCTCCCCGGGCCACGCGCCGCAGGCCCCCTTACTATGTGCTTTTTCGATTGGTTTGTCGGTCGGATCGCTGAAACTCATCAGGACTTCACGGGCCTTTTGTTTGTTTCCTGCACTGAGCACGCCAACGGCCTTGCGGAAGGCGACCATTCGAAAATCCTCGGTGCCCTCCGCCCGCTCGATCCGATCGAGAAACGCCGCGATATCGATCAATCGCGCCCGGGCGTCGAGAAAGTAAAGGTCCATGAGTTGTTGCTTATTCATAGGCAATAACGCGCGTGCAAAGGGTGAACGCGCCAAATACTAACGGCTTTTGGCGCAGACTCAACGTGCAATCTGACGTGCTCGGCAGGTCCGGGAATTCGGACTACAGATTCTTTTGATGGATCTGCGCGTGGGCCGCCGCGATAAAACCCTTGAACAAGGGATGCGGATGATTGGGTTTGCTTAGGAACTCCGGATGAAACTGGCTGGCAATGAAATAGGGATGATCGGGCAATTCGATAATTTCCACCAGCAAGCCGTCGGGGGAAGTCCCACTAAAGACCATGCCGGCTTTTTCGAAACGGGCACGGTAGGCGTTGTTGAATTCGTAACGGTGGCGGTGGCGTTCATTGATGAGGAATGCTCCGTAGAGCTGGGCCGCGCGTGATCCGACAACCAGTTGGCACGGTTGGGAGCCAAGCCGCATGGTGCCGCCTTTTTTGGTGACCTTCTTTTGCTCGTTCATCAGCGCGATCACCGGGTGCTTGGTCTCGGGATTGAATTCAAAGGAATGGGCGCCCTCGAGCCCAACCACGTGGCGCGCAAATTCAATGCACGCAATCTGCATCCCGAGACAGAGACCGAGGTAGGGCAGCTTCTTTTCACGCGCGTATTGCGCGGCGAGAACTTTGCCCTCGATGCCGCGTTCCCCAAATCCACCGGGGACCAGAATACCGCCCAGGCCTTTCAATACTTTTTCGGCGCCAAATTTTTCAATGTCTTCGGCTTCGACTTGCTCGATGGCGACGCCGCAATCATTGGCAATGCCGCCGTGGATGATCGCTTCGTAGACCGATTTGTAGGCGTCCTGAAGTTCCACATATTTGCCGACCACACCGATCCGCACCCGATGTTGGGGAGCGATCAGTTTGCGGATGATTTCCTGCCAGTGCGACATATCGCCGCCCGGCACATCGAGGTGCAACAGCCGGCAAACGAGGTCGTCCATTCGTTCGCGCTGGAGCATGAGCGGCACTTCGTAAATCGAGTGATCGACGTCTTTTTCCTCGATGACGGCTTCGTAAGGGACGTTGCAGAAAAGGCTGATCTTTTGGCGTAATTCCTTGTCGAGCGGCTTTTCGCAGCGGCAGGCCAGGATATGTGGTGCAATACCAATTTCGCGCAGTTTGGCGACCGATTGCTGGGTGGGTTTGGTCTTGAGTTCGCCGGCGGCTTTGATGAATGGCACGTAGGTGACGTGGATGAAAATCGCATTGCCCATTCCGACATCGAGCGCGAATTCCCGGATCGCCTCGAGGAACGGCAGGCCTTCGATATCGCCGGTGGTGCCGCCGATTTCGGTGATCAGCACGTCGGCTTTGGAGGTTTCGCCGATTTCCAGAATCCGCTTCTGGATCTCGTCGGTGACGTGGGGAATCACCTGGACGGTCTTGCCGAGGTATTTTCCCTCGCGTTCATTGTTTAGGACCGTCTGGTAAACCTGGCCGCTGGTCAGGTTATTCATCCGGCTGAGGTTCGTGCTGGTGAATCGCTCGTAATGGCCCAAATCAAGGTCCGTTTCGGCGCCATCATCGAGCACGTAAACTTCGCCGTGTTGATAAGGGCTCATCGTGCCCGGATCGACATTCAGATACGGGTCAAATTTTTGCAGGCAGACCTTCAGGCCGCGATTTTCAAGCAGCGTGCCCAGAGCGGCGGCCGTGAGACCTTTGCCGAGGGAACTGACGACACCGCCGGTGACGAAGATATACTTCATGCGTTTAAAGCATACGGGAGCGGCCCGGGGTTTGTCAGCAGGGAACCGTCGCAATTTGCGGCCACGCGAAGAACCCCTTGCATTCCCGCCAAACCGGTGCTCGCTTACTATATGATAAAACCTATCTCTGTCGCTACGTTCAATGAGATCGAGCCGGCCAGAGAACTGGAAAAACGGCTCAATCAGGCCGGTGTGAATGCCACCGTCCACGATGAATCAAAGCTGGAGCGCTTTTGGTTCATGTCCGAACCCTTCGCCGCAATTCACGTTGAAGTTGACCAACCTGACTATCTGCGCGCCCGGCAGTTAATTCACAACTTGCACGAGCATGATCAAGTCCTCGACCAGGCGGTCCGATGCCCGGAATGCGGCTCATCTCGGGTGGAGTTTCCGCAAATCACACGCAAATTCCTCATGCCCGTCGTCGAGGCTTGCCTGATGGCCATGCACCTGATGCCGCGTGAGTTCTTTTGCCTCGACTGCCAGTATTGTTGGCCCAAGACGGCACCCCGGAAGCGTGAGTTCGATCTCTTGGGTTTCCCTTACGATTCAAAGTTTTGGCATCCCGAGAAGTTCGCCAAGAAAACACAAACATGATCCGCCGGCAGCCTGACAAATTTACCCCGAAACTTATGAGTGAGTTACAGGCTTGCAAATGGTGGTGAAGTTACCTGGGCGCGTTTTGAGCGGAACCGCATGGCTGCCATCGCTAAGAAAGTGACCCGGCTCAAGTTCCAGTCCGTCGTCAACACCGATCATTCCATCCAAGCCGGGATCGTGGCCGTCGTCGAGGCCATGGCCCGGCGGCTTGATCTCTGGAACAAGCTGCGCAAGCTGCCCTGCCTCGACCCGCTGCTCGGCGACAGCCACCTGGGCAGCCCCACGGATGTGAGCGCTCAGCTCCTGTCGATGATCGAGCGCAACCGTGCCCTCTGGGAAGAAAAGGCCGCCCACTTCTACGCCGACTGGCGGATCAAGACGCTGCTCAAGAAACTGGTAATGCTGCCGGGCCGGTTGCGCCAGCGCTCGCGCCAATGGGTGGCCAAGGTGCTAGTGCCCGACTTGTAGTTGAGTTGGTGGCAGCGGAGGGCCCAGCGGGTGTGGCCTGGGCAAGCACCGGGCCGCCTAAGGCTAGTGTGCGGCCACGGGTTGACCAGCATCACGGAGCTTCCTCTCTCAAGAAGCGTGTCAAGAGCCCGCCGGCGGAGCGAAGCGACGCCGGATGGCGGCTTCCGGATGGAGAAATGGTCCGTCCCCAAGGGAGATCAACGCCTGAATAGCAGAATCCCCTCGTCACGCACTTCCCGAGTGCGGCGGCCTCTTCCTCTTCGTTACCAGCCTTTCCCTCCGTCAATCCCAATCACATCGTAAGCATTGGGGTTACATATCGCGCTTTTGTTTGCCATTGTGTGCCTTTCAATTCCTGCCTAGTTGATACTAAAAGACGGTCGGCACCCCTTCTTCCAAGATGAGTATCTTGTCATGAACTCCTGCGGCCGCTGCAAGTTCACCCAACCAGCGTGGGGGTTCATCCATTGCCTCAAACGATAGCTTAAACGTTCCGAAATGCATGGGCACCATCACTTTGGACTTCAGATCATGGAACACCTGCAGCGCCTCGTCTGGGCCCATGTGCACATTGCGAAATGAATCTGGATAGTAGGCACCAATTGGCAAGAGCGCGATTTCAGGGGCATAAAACTGCCCGATTTCCTTAAATCCATCGAAATACGCGCTGTCGCCCGCGTGGTAGATCTTCCTGCCTTGGTGCTCAATTACGAACCCACCAAAACCACGATCGTGATCGTGCAATCGCCGCGCTCCCCAATGTTTGCAGGGTGTGAACGACACTTTCCAATCGCCGCGGATAAAGCTTTCCCACCACTGGAGCTCAATAATTCGCTCAAATCCGAGTCCTCGCGCCAATTTCCCCATACCCCAAGGCATGATACCAATTTTGGGTGCCGGCAACTTACGGATGCTGGGTTTGTGAAAATGGTCGTAATGCGCATGCGTCAGGAGCACGAGATCAATTCGAGGCAAATCTTCGATTTTCAACCCCGCCTTGCGAATTCGTTTCAGGAGGAACAACCAATTGGCAAAATTAGGGTCAATCAACACGTTCAGATCATTGAATTGTATCAGAAACGACGCATGGCCAATCCAGGTAATGGCGACCTGACCGTATTCCAGCTTTGGAAAATCGGGCTTTTTGTGCTCCCCGCCCCGTTTGGTGATCAGCGCCTTCCAGACAAATTCGTGGAAGAATGTGCGCGGATTGAAAGCTTTCGTCGGCGTGAGATCTTTGAACGATTTCGGCAACTTCCTCGGCAATGGCTCTGGCTTGTGATTGCGTCCGGATGCTTTCATTCGCTTAACGGCTGCAAACTAGCGCCAAACCCGCTCGATGAACAACCCATTGCTTGACGATCGTTCAACCCGGAATTGAGTATTCGCCGGATGGAGCAGCTACACGAACAGTTAGATCGGCACTTGCGAAAGAAACCTGAATTGGCGGCGGGGGTGTATTTGGCCAACACCGCCGTCGTGCTTGGCGACGTTACGATTGGTGAGCTTTCCAGCGTCTGGTACAACGCCGTACTGCGGGGCGACATCAACTACATTCGCGTCGGCCATCATTCGAACATCCAAGACAATGCGGTCGTGCATCTGGCCGACGATTATCCAGCGATTATCGGCAACTATGTAACGATCGGCCATTCCGCGATGATCCACGCATGCGTCGTTGGCGATGAAACGCTTGTTGGAATGGGCGCAACCATTCTCGACGGCGCAGAAATCGGCGAACAATGCCTCATCGGAGCTCATTCATTGGTCACGCCAGGTACCATAATTCCGGCGGGTTCGTTGGTGATGGGTTCACCCGCCAAAGTGAAAAGGGCATTGAGTCCTGCCGAACGCGCCGATCTAAAATCGTGGGCGGACAAATATGTCGTAAACGCGGCTTATTGCTTGAAAAACAAGATCAACATTGGAGCGCCGTTGCCGTCCTGAGCCACCCCAAGTTTCCGCACTCGACGGAACCCGAAGCCGTCGCAATCCTTCGTTCGTGAACATCATTGGCGTCATACCCGCCCGCTTTGCGTCGACCCGTTTTCCCGGCAAACCGCTCCATCCGATCGCGGGCAAGCCGTTGCTTCAGCGCGTGATTGAGCGGTGCCAAATGGCTCATTCGATCAGCGAGGTCATCGTCGCAACCGATGACCAAAGAATCTTTGATCTCGCAAAGCAATTCTGCCGCGCGGAAATGACCCGATCTGACCATCCCAGTGGTTCCGACCGAATCGCGGAAGTTGCGACACATCACAAATGCGATGCGGTGATCAACATTCAGGGCGACGAACCACTTATTGATCCAGCGGTAATTGACGGTGTCGCCGGCGCTCTGGCCGACTGTGAAATGAGCACGGCTGCAACCACCCTTCGCTCGGTCGAAGAATGGCAAAGCCCAAACGTGGTAAAAGTTGTGACCTGCCTCGATGGCCACGCACTCTATTTTTCACGGCGCACGATTCCTTTTGTGCGCGACGCCGCGACGTTATCGGTCCATGAACAGATGCGAGCGTTCCCGACTCTGAAGCACCTTGGTATTTACGGCTACCGGCGAGACACGCTACTGAGATTGGTGAAATTCCCGCAATCACCTTTGGAAACCGCCGAAAAACTCGAACAATTGCGTGCACTTGAAAACGGCATCTCCATCGCCGTCGTCAGGGTGAACTACGATAGTGTGGGAGTGGACGTGCCGGAAGATGTGGAAAAAGTTGAGCGGCTGCTCAGCGACCGATGATTCCGGCTGAGCAACCGCTCGGTTTTTGAAATTGGGTTGAGTTAGTTTTCGCTGGCGGGAGATGACTGGGTGACGGCGTCCAACGGCGCTTTCTTCGGCACCGAGTGAGGCTTATTGCCGTTCGCCGTTTTCTTTTTGGAAGCGACCGTGTGCGATCTCGCTTTGTGAGCCGACGCAGTATGACGGGTTTTCTTTTTGGCGGCCACTTTGGTGGATCTACGTTTGGCACCAGAATGCCTGGCGGCTGTCTTCTTTTTCGCGACCGAATGGGCCTTGGTGGCTTGCTTGGATTTCGATGGCGATGTTTTGGCCGCGGCGTGGGTCGGCGCGGAGGCGCGGGAGACCGCGTTGGTCAGCGGCGCGGCGTTACCGGAAAGTGTGATCAATGGAAAGGTGACCAATCCAGCGATCAGCGATGCGATTTGTTTATTCATAGACGTCGATTCAGACGCGACTCCGATCTAGTGCCACCGCCACCAACACGCAAGTGGATTCCGTTGCCACAGTTGAATAACCATGGCCGACAAAAAAGGTGCTCTCACCTGGACTGAATTACTCGATCGTCATACCACCACCGGTCGGACAACCCAAAGAGATCAAGGCATAAATTACGAACGAGCAGCGTTTGTCCAGTCCCCGTTTATATCAAGTTGTACGGGACTTGCGTATCCCGGTGCCACTGCGGGAGAAGGTGTCACCCGGAACACTTCGCAAAATGCAGGCACCGTTCTCAAGCCAAAGACCAAAAAGAACACCACACTCTGAATTATCCTCAATCCCATGAGTTACTAGCTATTCGACTTGAGTGAAAATGTCCAGATGGGCACTGAAACGCACAGGCAGAATTCCACCCAGCATCGAGCAACCCGCATTAGGCGATCTTTCTGCGAACAGGATTCGCCTTTTCATGTCCGATCGTTGGCCTACCATCCGATACCAGCGGCCAGACCTGAAACGAACCGGCGGTTCCAAACGAAGCATGAGCCAACGAGCCAAAGTCCCTGTGTCGGACGATGAATCCGAGCTGACCATTCCCTTCCTGCCGAACCTGATGACGGCAGGCAACTTGTTCTGCGGATTTGTCGCGCTCACGCGGATTGTGCAGGCTGATCTTTCGTCCCCTACCTGGATCAATGATATTCAGAGCGCCCTCGGGTTCATTCTGCTGGCGTGCATTTTTGATCTCCTGGATGGCCGGCTCGCGCGTTGGGGCGGCCACGAAAGCCCGTTTGGCCGGGAATTCGATTCACTGGCAGATATCATTTCGTTCGGAGCGGCCCCGGCGTTTCTCGTGCATCGTATTGTGTTGCGGGATGTATTTCTTAACATGCCGGAGCTGGGCTGGTTTATTGCCTCGGTTTATCTCGGCTGCGGCGCGTTCCGGCTCGCGCGATTCAACTGCCTTGCGGCGCTGCCGAATAGCACCGCGTCCAAGGAGTTTTTGGGTTTCCCGATTCCGGCGGCCGCCGGGTTGGTTTCGTCCATCACTCTTTTTCTCCTCTGGTTTGAGGAACGGGATTTTCACGAGGGCAAATGGAAATACCTTTTGCCTGTGTTGATGGTCTTCCTTTCAGTGATGATGGTGAGCAAGGTGCGTTATCCCTCGTTCAAATCGATCAATCTCAAGACGCGCCGCAATTTCACGAAGACACTGATCGCCGCTCTGGTGGTCGGATTGATCGTGGTCCTGCGAGAACGCATTCTGTATTGGATACTGCCGTTGTTCTTCACGAGCTACCTCGTTTACGGCTTCGTCCGACCGCACATTTCGCGGCAAATGATTCACGAAATCGAAGACGACGATGACGACGATGAGCCGCTCGAGGAGACGAGCCAGTCCAGCTAAAACAGATGCCCGACGGCCATGCCGATCACGCTGAGCGGTCCTTGATCTTCCAAGCTGTCGGTGGCTTTTTCCACCTTTTGCAAAGTCAGCTTCAGTGTGCTGAGGAAGTTCTCCTCGTTCACCAATTTGCCGACGGTTCCCTGGCCGCGGTTAATCTTCTGCATGATCTCCTTCAAATTATCCATGGCCGTGGTCGTGTCGCGATAAAGCGCGTCGTCGGTGAGCAACAGGCCCAGCGTCCCCTTGCCCGCGTTGAGATTGGTCACCGTGGTCTTCGCGCCGGCCATCACTTCGCGCGCGTCACCGATCAAGCTATCGATCTGATCGGTGGACTTGCCGAGCGTTTCGACCGTGTGAACGGCATCGTGATAAAGCGTGTCGTCCATCACGAGTAGTCCGAGTGTGCCCTTCCCTTGGGCAATCTGACCGGAGATGACCCGCGCGTTGCCAAATATCGCACTGATGTTCGTGCTGTTGTCCCGCATGAAATCGGAAAGCGGTCCCAAAATGTCCTGCAGGCCGGTCGGATTGATCGATTTGGTGACGTCTTCGATCCCCTTCGCGACGTTGTTCAACCGCGCCATCAACGCGCTCAAGTCCGGCTGTTCCACTGTTTCCACCGTGCCACCGACCGTCGGATCGATCGGCAAACCGTCCGGCGATCCAAAATCCATTTCCACGAAATTCTGGCCCATCAACCCGGCAAACTTGATCTTCGCCTTGCTGGTCGTCCGGATCTGTTTGTCGCGCTCGATCTTCATCGTCACCTGCACCAAATCGTTCGTGAGCGTGATGTCACTCACGCTACCGATGCGCACGCCGGCGAGTTTCACCGGATCGCCCACCTTGAGGTCCTGCACGGATTTGAACGCGGCGGTCACCGGGTAGCCTTTGCGAAAAAAGCCCGCTCCGCCGATCGTTTCGACCAGCAGAACAGCCGCGCACATGGCGAGCGCGAAGAAAATGCCGAGACGGGTTTCGAGTGTGTTTTTCATGAGAGCTAGCGGTTGGTGTTTGTAAGCCGGAAATCAACGCCAAGAAATTTTTTGATCAACGGGTGGTTCGAGTTCCGGATTTCTTCCGGCTTTCCCACCTGCAACAGTTCACCGTCGAAAAGAATACCGATCCGATCGGCGATACCCAGTCCGAGGTCACGATCGTGCGTCACGACGACCGACGTCGCGCCGGTGCGACGGTTCAGCTCGACAATTTCCTCCGCGATCGTGAGCGCGCTCAACGGATCCAGCTCACTGGTCGGTTCATCGTAAAGAATCAGATGCGGCTCCATGACCAGCGCCCGGGCGATCGCCACGCGTTTGCGCATGCCGCCGGAAAGTTCGCTGACCGGCCGGTCCTCCTGGCCTTTGAGCCCAACGATCTCGAGTTTTTCCGCAACGACTTGTTCGATTTCCTCCGCCGGCAGAAGCCGATGCTCCGAGAGGTAAAGCCCGACGTTTTGGCCAACGGTCAACGAATTGAGCAACGCTCCTGATTGAAAGACCATCGCCATCCGGCATTCGTCGCGAAGCGCTTCATCATCAATGGATCGGCCGTTGATCTTCACTTCGCCCAGATCCGGTTTTTCCAGGCCGATCAAATGACGAAGCAAAACGCTTTTGCCACTACCCGACGGCCCCATCAGGACAAACAACTCACCGGGCGCGACCGTCAGATCAATGCCCTTCAACACCGG
This sequence comes from bacterium, assembly GCA_016124235.1. Lineage (GTDB taxonomy): Bacteria > Verrucomicrobiota > Verrucomicrobiia > Limisphaerales > RI-55 > RI-55. The sequence continues at coordinate 20,343 of WGOC01000011.1, forward strand.
CACGCCAGCAAAGCTTTTGTGCAGCTCGCCAACGGTCAGACCGACGTTCGTATGTTGCGGCGCGGAAGTGCTCATGGCTTGTTATCCATAAACAGCAGAAGCCGGGTGAGGAAGTAGTCCAGGATCAGGATCGATACGATCGCGTTGACCACCGACTTGGTGACCGACCGACCGATGCCCCGCGGACCGCCGATGGTTTCAAAGCCCTGCTGACAGGCCACCAGCCCGATGATCACGGCAAAGCAGAAACTCTTGATCAAGCCGTTCAACACGTCCTTGAGATCAACCATTTCGCTGAGGTTGTTGAAATACGCTTCAAAGGTGATCGAGATTGAATGGTTGTAAACAGACACCAAACCGCCACCCATCCAACCGACGAGCACGGAAAAAACAACCAGCGTCGGCAACGCGATGCTGATGGCGATCAGCCGGGGAAGCACGAGATACGTGACCGGATTGATGTTCATCGTGCGCAGCGCATCGATCTCCTGATAAACGCGCATGGAGCCGATTTCCGCGGTCATCGCCGATCCGATGCGGCCGGCGATCAGCACGGACATCATCACCGGGGCGAGTTCCTTGCACATGGACAAACCAACCAGACCGCCGATGGCATTCGAGAGACCTCGCTCGACGAGAACCGGGCCGGTCTGCAACGCGATCACGCCGCCGATAAAGATCGAAAGGATGCACGCCATAAGCAGGCTCGCATTGCCAATTTCATAAAGCTGTTCGTACACCTTCTGTCGCTCCCGCCAGGCGCGCGGCAGAGCCCGGAGAAACTCCGTGAAGAGAAGGATGATTTCGCCAATGGTGTTGAACATTGTATCGCGGGGGCCATTTATGGCGCCGAATGCCCGGCAGGCTCAAGTGCGACGTTGGTGGGTTCACCGCCGCCGAACTTGATCTTGGGTAGATAAAACAACTGGAGAGATCGCCGCTCGGGACGCTTTTCCCAACGGAACAACCCAAACAGAAACGATGACTTGCGAGTCTCCGATGAAGTGTCGCGCCGGTAGAGATTCCACAAAAATGACTGACTGGTCCGGCCGGCGCTGGGATTCGATTCTGAACGCCAAATCGACCACAATGGCGAAAGGCAACGCCGCAGCGAATCGCTCGTGGGCAGGGTTGGCTCCAGCGGCGCCAGAATCTGGAGCGAGCTGTTGCCGTTGAAATCCTTGGTGTAAAAGTAGAACGGCGTGAATCCGCGGCGCTCGGATTTTTTGCCGGTATCCGTGTTTTCCTCGTCCAGCGAATCGTAAAGGAAATATAGAATTCGCCAGCGAAAACGGTACAGGTTTTCCGAGTTCAATTCCTTGCTGCGATACAGTGGCCCGAGGACAAATCGCGTTGCGAGCGTCTTACTGTGTGCCTGTCCGTAAAGTGGCCAGAAACGTCCGCCGGTTTTCCCCGGTCCCTTGGCAACCATCACGAACGGATACGGGAAATCCCATTCGCGATAGCCGGCACCGCGATCATCCGTCCACGAAAAGAACGGCCAGAGCAGTGTGGTCACGTCGCGGGCCTGTGACCGCTCGAGATAGTAAAACGGCAACACGGTCTGCTGCTTTTCCTCCTCGGGCTTGCCAATCCCAGTGTGCGAATTCATCACGAAGGGCCAGAGGTAAAAGCTCTTTCGGTGCGGACCAATTTCTTCGACTTCACCGACGACATTCGTTTTGTAGGTGAGCCCCTTGTGTTCCCGGCCGATCAAGGGCCAGAACTGCCATCCGGAAAGATTGTCGCCGTGCCGGACGTCGAAAAACGGCGCCACAAAATTGTCGGTGACCACGTCACGTTTCCGCGTCTGGACGTACAACGGAAACATCACCCAGTGAATTTCATCACGGAACAAACGGTTACGTAGCGTGCCATAGAACGGCATTACGGCGGTGTAGTTGCGCTCCGGGTTGTCCGAGCGGTTTTGAAAATAAAGCGGGAAAATCGTGAAATGCCGGTCGCCCTCCTCATCCAAAGAAAGAGACGAACTGGTGTTGAACATTTCCAGCAGGGAAAACTTGGACTCCGGTCCCATGCGATCGTAAGTGGCCGCCTTCCACAAGAAATCCCAGGAAAGTTTGTCCGCCTTTTTGTCATAGCGACGCGCGACGAACGGCGGAACCGCCCATTGTTCGCAGTTTTCCGCATCTTCTCGATAATAGAACGGACCGGCGGCTTCGGTCTTGGTTCCGATGTCGAGCGTCAGCGGAAACTTGTGGAGCAGCGGACCATATTCCGGCTCGCCGGCGTTCGCACGAGCTCCCCAAAAAAAGACTACCACGCCTGCTAACAGCCACAGGGTCAACGGCTTTTTCGATGACAAATCGGAATAGATAACGGGCGCCGATAGTAGGAGCAGACCCGCAACGGTCAAGGCCGTCCGCGCACACTTTCGTCTCGACCACGCACAGCGCTACGCAGAGCCTGTAACGATACCGTAGGATGCGAATTGGCAAAACAAGTCGTCCTGGACATCCGGGTTGACAAACGGCGCGTCGTTTTTATCCTAGCCTTGCTTAAGAGGTTTTTACCTCGGTTCCTCCCAACCCAGTGCCGGCGAACCGTCGTCACTGGGTTTTTTCTTCGGTACGGCCGGTTTTGAAAAGCATGGCCAACAAAGCCGGTAACACCGTCAACGCACTAAACATGCAGGTGGCCACTCCGATCGACATCACCAATCCCAGACTCTGGATGCCCTGGTGTTTGCCCAGCGCCAGACTCGCAAAACCCGCGATCGTCGTGAGCCCGGAGACGATCACCGCTTTGCCCGTACTCTTGGTGACCAGCGAAGGCGTTCCTTCTTCCACAAATCGATTCAGCAGGTGAATGCCGTTCGTCACTCCGATTCCGACGACCAACGGCAGCGTCATGATGTTGGCCGGATTCAGCGGCAAATCAATCGCCCCCATCAGACCTGCGGTCCAAATCGTGCCCAACGCAACCGGCAGAAGAGAAAAGATCACCAAAGTCGGCCTTCGGAAATGAACGGCCACCAGCAGTGATATTGCGATCAACGCATAAATCGCCGCCTCGACATAGCTTCGCACGAGCAGTGAGGTGTATTCCCATTGCTCAACCGGGGAGCCGGTCACTTTTCTCGTGACCGTTCGCAACTCGTTGACAAACTCACCTTGATTCGTGCGATCCCACACATCCTTCTTGGGATAAATCTGTAGCAGCCATTTTCCGGTCACACCGATGAATCGTTTGCGCAGACTGCGCGGCAGATCCTGCACTCGCAACGGACCGCTCGTGTCCTGGCGGCGAATGGCCGCAAACGTGTCACGAATGTCGTCGAATAAACGGGTCTGGAATTGCGCGAGCTTTTCCGCCGGCCGAGGCGTGTCCTCGTCGTTCATTCGACGGGTCAACGTCAGCGCCGACTGGCGAACATTTTGCAACTCCGTTTTCAACGCCGGATCATCGTCGCCGACCGCTTCAGCCGCCAGGCCCATGTATCCGCCCAGGGAATACAACGCCACGCTCAATTGATCGATGTCCACGTCGTTCGTGTCTGGCTTTGCAAATCGGATGTTGGCGATCTCATCCTTCACTTGTTCGACGAGTTTGAGCTTCGCGCTTTGATCTTCCGTGAGGTAATCGCTCATTTCATCGATACCGCCAAAGCTGACGGAATTGACGCTCGGCAACTTTTTGAATTCCGCACTCAACGCCATCGCCTGATCCAGACTGTCTGCCTGAACCGCGGCGTAGAGCACGGATCGCGAATCCGAATCGATCAACTTCCGTGACAACGCCACGGCGGGTAGATCGCGGCTTTGCATGTTCAGCAGATTGTAATCGAAATAAACCTTCGGCATCTGCCAGATGGCCAAAGCGGTGACCACCACGCCGATCCCAACCGTCAATCCGGGGTGATTCAGGCACAACCCTTCAAAGCGGCTGGTCCAGCCCTGCTTATTGGCCTTGAAATGATCGAGCACGTTCTGGCGGCCACGCAGCAACATGGCCGGCAACATCGTCATCATCGGCACCAGGCAAACCAGCATGCCACCGCCGCAGATGATCCCCATTTCACGAATGCCCTTGAATTCGGTGACCGCCATCGCAAAGAACGCACCGGCCGTCGTGAATGCCCCGGAAAAGATCCCCTGCCCCGTGTGAACCATCGCCAGACGCATCGCTTCGTGTTCGTCCAGTCCACGACGTAATTCCTCCTCGTAGCGCGTGATCAGATGCACCCCAAAGTCAATCGCGAGACCAATCAGGATCGGCACGAACGTGATCGTCAAAATGTTGAGATGCCCGACCGAGAGCGTGGTGTAGCCCATCGTGAAACCCAGTCCGATCAACAGGCAAAACACGGCTTTGATCGGACGCCCGGTTTCTCGATAGCCAAACACAAAGATCAATCCACACAGGATGAACGCAACAACGGATGCGAGCGTGGAATCGCGCTGGGACTGGTGCATCTCGTCGTACTCGAGCACGTTTTCCCCCGTCAGCCCGATGGTCATGCCGGGCACTTCCAGCTTGGTTTCCGCGATCAATGCGCGCAGCCGTTCGATGGCATCATTGACGACGTCACCGTTGCGGGCTCGAACGGTCACCAGGTACATGTTGCCGTCGGCAAAGGTGATGTACATCTGGCTTTCCGCTTCCTTGCCACCGCCAAACAAGGCAGCCAATCCGGGCGAAGGCGGGACGCCGGGCCGACCGAGGCTGTCCGTGGCTTGATCGAGAATATTCCGAATCGCGGGCAAGGCACTGACGAGTTCATCGTTCTTCGCGCTCGCGCTTCGGTCAGCGGTACGAATCTGCCGGTTCAGCAGATTGATGAACGACACCAGGTTTGTGGCTTCGGTGAAATTGTTTAAGAACGGCCGGTAATTCTTGAGCTGGTCACGCAGATCGTTCAGATCCTTTTCCGGCAGGAACAACAGCGCCTTGTCACCGAGCATCTTCAGGTCACCCTTGTAAAACACGTCGGTGAAGAGATTCGTCTCCGCCTCGAGCCGGCTGCCGAGTCGCTCGACAAACTGCCGGTTGCGTTCGCGGCTTTCACTTTCCACGACGACCACCAGTTCCTCCTGCAGCGGGAACTCCTTCACCAGCTCCAGGTAATTGCGGTGATCCTCGTCATTGGCGCTGACGAGATCGTTCCGGTCCATTTTGAATTGGAGCTGAAACACGGTGAAGAAGACCGCCACCACGAAGAGCACCAGCTGCGGCACCACCCACCAACGCGGGTGCGCCATCACGGACGAGGCCAGCCACGAAAGCAGGCGACCCGACCAGCTCGTAGGAGCGTTGCTCATGCGTTGCGGGTGATTTCCGTTACGGTCGCGATTTTCAAACTTCCTCCGGCAAGTCGGCGTTGTGGTAGACGGACTTCACGTCGTCGTGATCGTCGAACAGTTCCAGCATTTCGTTCACGGCTTTCACAGTCGGCGCGTCGCTTACCGGCACGGACGTAAGTGGCAGTTGAGTTACTTCGGCAATTTCACAGGCGATCTGTTTTTGATCGAGCCGCTGGTGAACCGCTTCAAACGCCGCCGGATCGGTGAGAATCTCAAAGCCATTCTCGTCGGCCTTGAAATCCTCGGCGCCAGCCTCGATGGCGAGTTCCATCAAAGCCTCTTCACCGGCCTTGTCGCGCGCCACGATGATCTGACCTTTGCGTTGGAACAAACGTGATACCGCTCCCGGCGTCGCGATGTTGCCGCCGTGTTTGGTGACGATGTGGCGGACGTCAGCCGCGGTGCGATTGCGATTGTCCGTGCTGACTTCGACCATCATCGCCACGCCGCCCGGCGCATAGATCTCGTAAGTGAGTTGATCAAAAGTGGACCCTTCACCGCCGCCCGTCGCCCTGGCGATCGCGCGATCAATGTTGTCGGCTGGCATGCTGGCCGCCTTGCACTTGACGATGACCATTCGTAGGCGGGCATTCATGGCCGGATCGCCACCCCCTTCCTTCGCCGCGACAATCAACTCACGGGCGAGCTTGGAAAAGATCTTGCCGCGTTTTGCGTCGGCCGCGCCCTTCTGGCGTTTGATCTGCGTCCATCGATTATGTCCTGCCATGCTTCAAAATGCGTCGAATTACAAATTACCGGTTGGTTCGGCTGATACCAGCACAAGGCGCCGCACAGGAGCAATCCTTTGTAAGCGGCGCAAAACGTCCGGTGGTCAAAATTGCGTTGTCCGGCGGCGCTTGGAGTCGTATCACGTGCCGGCCGTTCAAAGTCATGAGTCTTGATGAAAAACGCGAAAAACTGATTTCCGATCTGCAGTTCTTTGACGATCCGCAGGACCGGCTCGCCTTTGTCATTGATGCCGCAAAAAAGCGCCCGCCTTTGCCGGACGAGTTCAAGACGGACGAATTCAAAGTGGAGGGCTGCCTCTCAAATCTTTGGTTCGTCCCGGAAATTCGGGACGGTCGATGCTGGTTTCGTTCGGACGGCGATTCCATGATCGTCAAAGGCATCGCCGGTTTGCTCACTGAATTTTACAGCGGCGAGCCCGCCGAAGAAATTTTGAAAACCGATCCATCTTTTCTGGCCAAAGCGGGAATCACCCAGCACCTCTCGCAGAACCGGAAAAACGGCCTGGGCCGGGTGTGGCAAAAGATTCAACGCTTTGCCGCCGAACACGTCAGCGGAAACTCGGCCGCTTAGACGGTTTAACCTATTCGAAGTTATTTCACGATTCGTCGCGGGCGGGTGTAAGCGTTCATCGAACCTTTCCGCAAAAAGCCCACCAAGGTGATGCCAGCGGATTTTGCCAGATCGACCGCCAGACTGCTCGGCGCTGAAACAGCTCCGACGAACGCCAACCCGGCGGCCAACGCCTTCTGCACAATCTCAAAGGATGCCCGGCCGCTGACCAAAAGGATGTGGCGGCGAAAAGGTAAACGACCGTTTCGCAGGCCCCACCCAACCACCTTGTCCACGGCATTGTGCCGACCGACATCTTCGCGTGCGATCAGCAATCGGCCGCGCAAATCAAACAGGCCAGCGGCATGCAGACCACCCGTTTCCGCGAACACAGCTTGCGCCGCTCGTAATTTCGCCGGCAACGAATCAACCACGTTTACGGAAATCCTCTCGCCCGACTTAACCCGAGGCAGCCGTCGGCGAACCGCCGCGATGCTCTCACGTCCGCAAAGTCCGCAACTCGACGTCGTCGCAAATTGCCGTTTCAACCGCGACCAATCGACGCCGACGCCGTCGTTCAAAATCACATTGAGCACATTGCCTTGTTGATTTCGCGGATGTGGTTCCATCCGCGCGATGTCGGACTTGTTCCGAACGATCCCCTCGGCAAACAGAAATCCGGCGGCAAGTTCCAGATCATGGCCCGGAGTACGCATCGTGACGCTGAGCGGTTGGTTATTCAGCCGGATTTCCAGCGGCTCTTCGACGGTCAACTTGTCCGTGCATGCCGAAGGTCTTCCAGCACTGAGCCGAACAATTCGCCGTGAAATGGAAGAGTCCAATGACATTGAATTGCAGTTAGGAACGCGCGATCAAAGTCGTTTTAGTTGCAGGCGCCGGAACTGCACTTTCATCGGTTCGCCGGGGATGATGGGCATCGCAATGACACCGCTTGCCGCGGCTTTCCCGGTTTCATGGTCTTCCAGCTCAGTCGTGAGCACACCGTTGATCCAAAGCTGAATTCGGGGTCCCACGGCTTTCAAATAATATTCCGTCCACTGGGAAAGTTCGATTCCGCGCATCGCCGCGTCAACCCCCGCCAGCGCACGCGTCGTTTTCGTGCCGTCCGCGGCAATGACCACGCTTTGCCCGCGAGCAGCGAGGGACTGGCGCGGACCGTATTCGTCCCAAATTCCGGCGAAATATTTGCCGGCACCGTCCAGGTCGGCCTGATATCCGTGGACGAGTCCATGGTCTTTGACCGAGCTGCGAAATTGCATACCGGAATTCGACTGCGCGCCAAAGATTCGAACTTCAAACTTGAATTCAAAATCAGCGACGTCGCCGCCCTGCCAAACGATGAATTGATTACGTGGCGGATTGTGGTCGCGCGTTGTTTCCCCGGTGATGGCTTCATCTTCTACGCGCCAGTAACTCATGTCGGGTGCCGACCAATCGGCCAGAGTTTTACCATCGAAAATGGGTTGCCAACCCGCGTTACTCGGATCGTGTACGCAGCCGCTCATCGCAATCGCGAGGAACGTGGCGCCAAGCAGGTGAATGGTTTTGTGCATGGAGTGAGTTTGCTGAAAGACAGCCTCCAAGTCACGTCCGCGAATGACCACTGAACCCGTATAAAACCAGTCGCCAGAACAAAAGACCAAAACAGATTTGCCATGACCAGCCGGCCGCATTCGGTTAAAGGAATCCGCATGCCGACGCCGGTGGACTGGATGCAAATGAACGATGAGGAATTGCTGGAGCAGAATATTGCCCGGCTGGGCCTCACGCTCGAAGGCACCGGTTTGGAAGGTTTCGTCCAACAACTTTACAGTGAACTGGATGCGAAAGGTTTGACTTTTCATCCGCCCTGCCACGTGGGCGACGAGTGGTTTTGTCCGGTCGGCATTCCGGCGATCTTTGTTCCATTCTTTCTTGTTCATCCGCGCCTTCGTGAATTGGAGCGCCGACAAATCCTGGAAGTGGAAGGCGAACGCACCGACGCGTTCATGAAGTTGATGCGCCACGAAGCTGGTCATGCCTTCAGTTACGCGTATCGATTGCAGCACAAGAAGAAGTGGCAGCAACATTTCGGGCTCGCGTCCACCGAAGCATCCGACACCTACCGACCACGGCCATACAGCCGCAGCTACGTGATTCACCTGGAGGACTGGTACGCACAAAGCCATCCCGATGAAGATTGGGCGGAAACGTTCGCCGTCTGGCTGACACCGGACCTCGACTGGCGCGCTCGTTACAAGGACTGGAAGGCCATTCAAAAACTGGAATACACGGACCAGTTGATGCGTTCGCTCGCCGACAAACCGCCCGTGCACAATCCGCCGTTCAAGGTCGCGGAATACAATTTCCTCAACCTCAAGCTCAAGACGTATTACGCCCGCAAGCGCAAGGAATACGCGGATTCATTTCCGGACTTCTACGACAACGATCTGTTGCGTCTGTTTTTCGTCGCCGACACCGGCGAAGGAACGGAGAAGGCGTCGACCTACCTGCGGCGCCGGCGGCGGCAGATTGTCAACGCGGTCTATAAATGGACCAACGAACACAAATTTAGAATCGATCAATTATTGCGGCGGATCATCTCGCGATGCGATGAACTGGGACTGCGCTCGCGAACCACCGACGTCAACCGCGACCTGCACGTCGCCACTTACATTACATCCCTGACCAAAAACTACCTTTTCACGGGCCGCTTTAAACGGACGAAGTAACCTATGCCCAAGCGCGACAAGATTCTCGTATTATTTGATTCCGCCGGACCAACCACACTCGAGCACGATTACACGGACGAACTGCAAACCGAAGATTGGAAGACGGAAGCCCACGTGATGGCGACGCTAAAGGAGCTCGGCTATCCGTATGAAATTCTCGGCCTGCACGACGACACGGATCTGCTCCGCCAAAAGCTCACCACGTTCGAGCCGGACGTCATTTTCAACATGGTTGAGCACTTCGGCAACCTCAGCTCGGCCGAACACAAAATCACTTCATTCCTCGAGTTGCAGGGGATCCCGTTCACGGGTTGCAGCGCGGTCGGCATCACGCTTTGCAAAAACAAAAGCATCGCGAAAAAAATTCTCAGCTACCACCGCATCCGCGTTCCGGATTTTGTCGTCCTGCCGATGGGCCGCAAAATCAAACGTCCCAAGCGGCTGCGTTTTCCCATCCTGATCAAGCCGCTGAAAGAAGAGGCGAGCTACGGAATTTCGCAGGCGTCGTTTGTCGAATCCGACGACGATTTCAATGAGCGCGTGAAGTTCATTCACGAGAAGTTCGACCAACCGGCGATCGCGGAGGAGTACATCGTGGGTCGCGAACTCTATGTCGGCATCATGGGCAACCATCGTTTGCAGACATTTCCGGCGCGGGAAATGATCTTCCACGAAGTGCCGGAGGATGAACCGAGGTTTGCGACCTTCAAGGTCAAGTGGGACTACGACTACCGCGAACGGTGGGGCATCGAAAATGATTTCGCCGAACTGGACGCCGACATGGCACGGCGCATCGAGAAGCTCTGCAAGCGCATCTATCATCTGCTCCTGATCGACGGTTACGCACGCATTGATCTGCGCCTGACTCCCGAGGGCGAAATCGTTTTCATCGAGGCCAACCCCAACCCCATGCTCGCGAGCGACGAGGATTTTGCCGTCGCGGCGGAAAAAGCGGGATTTCCATACCCTCGATTGATCCAGCGCATACTGCAGATCGGCAAAACGACAATCCGCGACTGACGGCGGCAGATTCGGCAAAACTGGGTCGAGCCGTAAGTCGCGTGAATTGGCGGCACGTGGTCCGTTCAATTCAGCGGTTTAATTGCCCCCAGACGCCTCAACCGCGACCAGGGTGACCTCCGTTTGCGGCTCATCCCGCACATACGACGGGTCGCGCAGCAAGCCGTTTCCATCACGCGATTTGTCATCGCAGGCCGCCATTCTTTCCCGGGCAAAAAATGCACTGAAGGAGTTTGGCCGTTGTGCCGATACCTTCTCAGTAAATTAATCGAGCACGGGCTCCATTTCCCGCATGAAAGCACTGATTGTCGATGATTCCCGCGCCATGCGCACACTTCTCTCCGCGTGGTGCAAATCCCATCAATTTGAAACCGTCACCGCGCAGGACGGGAGCGACGGACTCAAACAACTGGCCAGCAATCGTCCAATTGATGTGGCGTTGGTGGATTGGGACATGCCCGTGATGAACGGGCTGGAAATGGTGCGGCAACTGCGCGCCGATACCGACAATGCCGGCCTGCGCGTCATGATGGTGACCGCCAATACGAATTACGATTCCGTCAAGGAAGCCATCGAGCTCGGCGCCGACGATTACCTCATGAAACCGCTCACTGAGGAAATGTTGACGGAAAAACTGCGGTTGCTTGGGTTGATCGACTAATTCCCTCTCCGGCCAAATGCAACAAGGAGGCATCATCAAAGTGCTCGTGGTGGACGATTCCGCCGCCTTGCGCAGATTGATCTCCACCGCGCTCGAGCGTGATCCCGTCATCAGCGTGGTCGGCACAGCTCGCAATGGTAATGACGCCCTCGCACAACTCGAAGTACTAAAGCCAGACCTCGTAACGTTGGATGTCGAGATGCCGGAAATGGACGGCATTGCGACGGTCACTGAAATCAACCGGAAGCACCCAAAACTTCCGGTGATCATGTGCAGCTCAATGACGCGCCGCGGCGCCGTCACCACACTCGACGCGTTGGCCGCCGGCGCACGGGACTACATCACCAAACCCGAATCGTCGACGAACGCGGAAGACACGATCGCCCATTTTTCCCGTGAACTGACGCCGCGCATCAAGACCCTGTGCCGGCGTGGCCCTGCACCGCAGCCTTCACGACCGTCCGCGCCCACATTCCCGCACGAGAACACGATTCTTCTAAACAAGCGCCATTGGCAACCCGAACTTGTCTGCATTGCGGTTTCCACTGGTGGACCCAACGCGCTTGAAGAAATGTTCCGCAATTTTCCGTCTCCGTTTTCGTTGCCGATCGTCATCGTTCAGCACATGCCCCCTGTGTTCACGCAATTGTTAGCCGAGCGACTGGACAAGGTCGGAGGCATTCGATTTCACGAAGGCGCAGAAGGCATGCGCCTCGAACGCGGTCACGCATATATCGCGCCTGGTGGACACCACATGACGGTGGCGCCCACCGCCGGCACTTTCGTGATTCATCTCAACGACCAACCGCCCGAACATTCCTGCCGCCCCGCCGCAGACGTCCTCTTTCGCAGCGTTGAAAGCGCTTGTGGCGGGAACGCACTTGCCGTCGTTCTCACCGGCATGGGACACGATGGCGAAAAAGGCAGCGCCGGCCTCAAGGCGAAAGGCGCACATGTCATCGCCCAGGATGAGCCGACCAGCGTGGTCTGGGGTATGCCCGGCGCCGTGGCCCGCGCCGGCATCGCGTGCGAGATATTGCCCTTGCCGGAAATTCAATCTGCAATTGTCCGCCGCGTCAGCACAAACAAGTCGCTGGCGACGACGCCCTGAACTCACAACTACCGTGCCCATAACCAACGAACAATTCACGCAAATTGCGAAACTGGTCCGCGAGAAAGCGGCCATCGTGCTGGAGACCGGCAAAGAGTATTTGGTCGAAACCCGGCTATCGGCACTGGCTCGCCAGGAGGGAATCGATTCGTTGGAAAACCTGTTTCAGATGCTGGAGCAGGACACCGTTTTCAATACGCTGCAGGTCAAGGTGATTGATGCGCTGACCACCAACGAAACCAGCTTCTATCGTGATCACCACCCGTTCGAGGCCATGCGCAAGGATATCTTACCGCGCCTGATCAAGGAGCGGGGCGGCAAGCGCGAATTGCGAATTTGGTCGGCTGCTTGTTCAACCGGGCAGGAGCCTTACAGCCTGGCCATGATGCTCCTGCAGTATTTTCCCGAGCTGGCGGGGTGGAATGTCAAAATCATCGGCACTGACCTTTCCTTGCGCGTACTGGAGCAGGCAAAGTCCGGCATTTACAATCAAGTGGAAGTCAACCGCGGTCTACCAGCGCCGCTCTTGATCAAACATTTCGAAAAAGTGCCGGCCGGTTGGCGGCTGCGCGACGACGTGAGAAAGCTTGTCGAATTTCGCGAACTCAACCTGCTCAAGCCCTGGCTGTTTCGGGAACGTTTCGACATCGTGTTGATTCGCAACGTCCTGATCTATTTCGACGTTGCCACCAAGCAGCAACTGCTGGGGCGAATCCGTGAAATCCTGCAGCCCGACGGCTATCTCTTCCTCGGCTCCGCGGAAACGACCTTCAACATCAGCAATCACTACACACCCGAGCGATTCGGCAACGCCAGCGCCTATCGGCTGGTCAACGAACGCGGCAGCTAATGCTGGCCACTGCGGGAGGCTTCGCGAACTCCCCGCCGCGTTGGATGGAATTTGCGCAATTGGATTCAGCGCACTCAACCTTGGGTCCGCCACGGACTCTCCGTTGACACCAAGATTTTTCAGACTTCGGACTTTTCCCCGCCTCACCCATTCGCGATGATACCGGCTTCCGAAGCCGGATTTTTGGTATGACGTGGGGTTGTTTGACCTTCGTGCTGAAAATTCTTCCGACCGGAAATTTGCGCTCCGCCAGATTGGCCGCATTTTAGCCGCTCATTTAACAAACGAACTACCATCATGGACGAAAACAAATTCCCGCCTTTCAGTTTGGCGCGCCTGTTGCGCACCGTATTCGAGCCGGTCGAAAACAAACGGGTTTGCATTCTGATCGATCTCGCGGACCCACGCCAGGTCAAGGACTTCGCCTTTTTGAAGGACCCCAATTTGACCATCCAGAAACACGCGCATGATGTTTTTTATCAAGGCCTGAAGAACGGCGTCGCCGATGAACTCAAACTGAAGGGCGGCGAATTGTTTGCCTACAAAATTACGGGCGGGAGCAATCTCGATCTGCCGGATGAAGCGTTCGCTCCGGACGGCCGCCAGGTCAGCCTCGCGAAAGACGTCTACCCCAATTACGATCTCATTCTCTGCATCTCCACGTATTCGGCCACCGCGCCATTGACGGCTTTCGCCAAACAATATGGTTTCCGTGGTGCGACGTTGCACGGGCTCAATGAAATCATCCTCAGCAGCGGTCTCGCCGTGGACTACAACCAAGTGAGTGCTCAGGCCGAAAAACTGCGTCTCGGGATGACGCGCGCCGATTGGTTCGAAGTCGACTACGTGGTGGACGGCCAAACGCTGACGCTCAAGTTGATCTGCAACCAGCAGGAAGCCCAGAAGAGCCATGGCCTTTGCCGTGGCGAAAAGCCGGATGTGGCAAATCTGCCGGCCGGCGAAGTGTATTTCGTACCGGAAGGCGCGGAGGGCAAATTCCCGATGCGCTACGATGACGGCACACTCGGCGTCATGGAGGTCAGCGGCGGTCGCATCCAAAAAGCCACGCTGCTCAAAGGCAACGCCACAACCGTCGACGCTCACAACGCAAAGCTAGCCTCGGATCCGGTCACTGGCGAAATCGGTGAACTAGGTTTTGGCACGCAGGTGTTGCCGGTGTCCGGTCGGGATATTCAGGACGAGAAGATCCTCGGGACGATGCATGTGGCGACCGGTCGAAGCGACCATCTGGGCGGTCATCTGACGCCGGAAAAATTCGCTTCGAAAATGAACGCCACTCATGACGACATCCTCTTTTCGCCGAGCAAGACGCCGGAAATCACGGTCAAGCAGGTCCGCATGCATCGCGACGGCCAGACCACGGTCGTACTCGAGAACTACCAACCGGCGGAACATCTCAAAAAGGCGCTCGCGGCCTGATTTCCAGCTGAACTGATTTAGCGGACTGCGGCCGGCATCACTCGTTGCACGGCCGCAGTTTTTGTACAATGCTTGGCGCTTCGCAATGAAGGTAAGCCTTGCATACGGTCGCGGCCAAATGGCGATCGAGCTCCCCGATGACTCGACAACCGTCATCGAACCGACCCATCACCCGGCACTCGTGGATGAGCGCGCGACGGTCATTCACGCGCTGGAACATCCGATCGGTTGTCGGCCGTTGCGCGAACTGATCAAGCCGTCCGATCGGCTGTGCATCCTGTTCACCGACATTACCCGAGCAACGCCGAACGAGCGGTTGATTCCGTGGTTGCTCGATCATTTGCAGGATCATCCGCGCGAAAACATCACGTTGCTCAATCAACTCGGAACGCATCGACCCAACACTCGGGCTGAGCTAGAGCAGATGCTGACGTCCGGCGTGGTTCGAGATTATCGTGTCGTGAATCACGAACCCGAAAACGACGACGCACTGGTTCAGCTTGGTGAAACACGTGGCGGAGCGCCGGCGTTGATCAACCGTCACGCCGTCGAAGCGGATTGGCGGATCGTCACCGGGTTCATCGAACCTCATTTCTTTGCCGGATTCAGTGGCGGCCCGAAAGGGATCATGCCGGGCGTTGCCGGGCTGAAAACGGTGATGAGCAATCACGGGCACGCGAACATCGGCGACTCGCGCTCGACATTTGGCGTGACCGAGGGCAATCCGCTTTGGGAGGAACTTCGCGACATCGCTTTGCGCACCGGACCGAAGTTTCTACTCAACGTCACGCTGAACGAACGCCGGCAGATTACCGGCGTGTTTGCCGGCGACATGCTCGAAGCGCACCGCGCGGGCCGGGAATTTGTTCGCGAATCCGCGATGCAAAACGTCGCCGAACCGTTTGACATCGTCGTGACGACCAACAGCGGTTATCCGCTGGATCAAAATCTTTACCAAGGCGTCAAAGGGATGAGTGCGGCCGCCCGCATTTTGCGGAATGGCGGATTATTGATCCTCGCTTCCGAGTGCAGTGATGGCGTGCCGAATGGAAGCCCGTATGATCGCCTGCTTCGTGACTGCGCATCTCCCGCCGAATTGCTTGCCCGCCTCGCGACTCCCGGTTTCGTTCGTCCCGAACAATGGCAGGGACAGATTCAAGCGCTCGTGCAGAGCCGCGCGCGGGCCAGGGTCAAAAGTTCGTTGCCGGACGACGTGACACGTGCCTGCCATCTGACTCCGTGCCCTGACATCGAGTCCGCGGTTAACGCCGAACTAAAACGACTCGGTCGATCGGCGCGAATCGCCGTGCTTCCGCAAGGCCCACTCACCATCCCCTACCTCGCCCAGTCATCATGAACAATCGCCGAAAGTTTATCACACAGCTGGCAGCCGGCTCCCTTGCCGCGCCTACGGTGCTTCGGGCCGCGCAGAACGATTCGCCGTCGATACGCGTTTTGGAAACCAAAGCCATCAGCCAAGAGCCGCAATATTACAACGGCTGGCCAACAGTTGCTCGCCGGAAAAATGGCGAACTCGTGGTGGTCTGGTCTGGCGGACGCGAATCGCATGTCTGCCCGTTTGGCCAAGTTGAAATGATGATCTCCCGTGATGAAGGCAGGAACTGGAGCTGGCCTCGCGTGTTGCTGGATACCGATATCGACGACCGGGATTCCGGGGTGCTCGAAACATCCAAAGGCACGTTGCTCGTCACGACGTTTACCTCGCTCGCTTATGAATCGATTTTGCAAGGGGCGATCAAGGATCAAACCTGGCCGCCGGAGCGTTTGGCCGCGTGGCTGGCGGTTGATGATCGGCTGACCGTGGACGAGCGAAAATCCGAATTAGGCCAATGGATGATTCGATCTGAAGACGGAGGCCGCACGTGGTCCACGCGTTATCGCTGTATCGTCAATAGTCCGCACGGGCCAATCCAACTCCGTGGTGGAGATTTGCTTTATGCGGGCAAGGCACTTTGGACCGGTGCTGGCCGGGTCGGTTGTTGTCGTTCAACCGACGACGGAAAAACGTGGGAATGGCTCGCCACACTGCCGACTCGAAAAGGTGACGAGGCCGAGCGTTACCACGAATTGCACGCGGTGGAGACGCGCTCCGGAAAATTGATCATTCACATTCGCAACGAGAATTCGACCAACGCGAATGAAACACTCCAGAGCGAATCGACGGACGTTGGGAAGACCTGGTCCGTGCCGCACACGATTGGTGTCTGGGGCTTACCCTCGCATCTGCTCCGGCTTCGCGACGATCGATTGCTCATGACCTACGGATATCGTCGCCCACCATTTGGCAATCAGGCGCGCATCAGCAGCGACGAAGGTGACTCATGGTCTGCACCGCTGGTTATTTCCGATGATGGTGCTGGGGGTGACCTCGGCTATCCATCGACTGTCGAGCTGGCGCATGGCGAGCTGCTGACGGTCTGGTACGAGAACCCGGGCGGCAGCGCAAAGGCGGTTCTGCGACAAGCACGTTGGCAGCTTGGGCGTTAGCACCTACGCGACACGATTAAATTCCTCGCCGCAAAGTATTTGCTCAAGAAGCCTTGCGCCCGGCCGATAAGGATATTACTTAACTCGCGTGCAATTAGCACCCCGCCTGGCGACGAAGCCGGGGACCTAACAGTGATGGCTGTGGCACGGCTGATTATGGTTTCCGAGGGAAGCGACAGGGTGATGACGTAACACATGGTTAGGACCAAAAGCGTGACTTTTCCCAGGGTAAGAGAGAAAACCCTGGAACTTTCTTCTTCCAATTCCTCTCCGGCAAATCTTCTCCACGAACAAAACGGAAGCGTTTCGAAAATCCCAATCGGCAGGCAGAATTCGATTCTGGGGACCGGTAACACACAACAAGTGGTCCGATCACATTTCATCCACTGCTGAATACTGATTACTTTCCTTTTCGTACCGGCTAAAACGTCGCCCATGCGGAAGCGATCACAACGATCGAACATCTATCTCGGGATCGAATGCGGAGGCACGCGCACGGTCGCGATCGCAGTCGACACCGCCGGCCAATTGGTCAAACGACTCGAGGGCGGCCCGGCAAATTGGCGGTTACTCGGCAACGACGGCTTGCAAAAGCATCTCAACCGGCTCGCGAAAGCACTCCCCGCTCCGGCGGCGGTCGCGATTGGGATGGCCGGTGTGCGCGGCGACGACGATCGCGCGCAAGTGAGAACAGTGGCGGAAGGCGTCTGGCGAAATGTCCCGATCCATACAAGTCATGATTTGGAAACAGCGCTGTGGGCAGCGGGCGGTTCGCCAGAAAAGATGCCGCGCGTGATCGCGCTCAGCGGGACAGGCTCGTGTTGCTACGGTCGTTCACCCAACGGGACGACGGTGAAGATCGGCGGATGGGGACACATCCTTGGTGACAAGGGCAGCGGTTATGAAATCGGGCTGCGCGCGCTCAAGGCCGTCGTCTTTTATCTCGATCGTGATGGCGACTGGACCGAGCTCGGTCAACGCATTTTGCGTGCAACGCAATTGAACGATCCCGAACAACTCATCGCCTGGGTGCAATCGGCGACGAAAGACCAGGTCGCCGCGCTCGCACTGGAAGTTTTTGAATCCGCACGCCAACGCGACAAGATTGCCCGCGACATCTTGGAGGGAGCCGCGCATGTGCTCGCGAAGGATGCGGTCGCATGCGCTCGTCGGCTTGCGGCGAAAGGTCGTCCCGTGGAATTCGTGTTCGCGGGCAGCGTGCTGCAAAAGCAACCGGCATTTGCAGGGCGAGTTCGACGCGCCATCAAGGAGCGTTGGCCGAAGGCAGCGTTTAAAAAGTTGACCCGTGAAACTGCCTGGGGAGCGGTTGAACTAGCTCGCCAAGGTAGGACAGGCGTCTCGCCTGTCTTTTCTCCGAATCGAAATTCCAAGTTGTTGGAACCAACTCAAAAACCCAAAGACAGGCAAAATGCCTGTCCTACACTTTCGCCTACGGAGCAGCGCAATCCGCGATCGATGCGGCTCGATCGGTTGAGTGTCGGCGACGCGGTTGAGTTGATGCTCAGCGAGGATGCAAAGATTCCCGCCGCGATCCGTCGCGAGCGCGAGCCGATCGAGAAACTCATCGACCAGGTGGTTCGCTCATTCAAACGCGGCGGGCGCTTGTTCTACGTTGGCGCCGGCACCAGCGGACGGCTTGGTATTCTCGACGTGAGTGAATGTCCGCCCACCTTTCGCACCACGCCGGAAATGGTGCAGGGAATCATCGCCGGCGGCCAAACCGCCATCTGGTCCGCCGTCGAAGGCGCGGAAGACGATTCTTCTGGAGGAGCCCAGGCGATTCGCTATCGCGGCATTTCGAAGAACGACGTCGTGGTTGGAATCGCCGCCAGCGGTCGCACGCCGTTTGTTTGGGGCGCGTTGCGCGAAGCGAAAGCTCGCCACGCGCGGACCGCGTTGATTTGTTTCAATCCAAACTTACAAGTCCGGCGCGAGGACAAACCAGGCATAACTATCTGTCCACGGATCGGACCGGAAGTATTGACCGGCTCAACGCGACTCAAGGCGGGCACCGCGACCAAGCTGATCCTGAACATGATCACCACGATCGCGATGGTACGCCTGGGCAAAGTGATCAGTAATTTGATGGTCGATCTAAACCCATCAAATGTGAAGCTTCGCGACCGCGCCACGCGAATCGTCGCCACCTTGACTGAACATTCGATGGATGACAGCCGAACAACGCTGGAACGCGAACGCTGGAATGTGAAGCGCGCCGTGAAGTGGTTGAAACGAGAACGGCCAAGGTAGGACAGGCATCCTGCCTGTCTCGTAACGCATAAGTCCGATCCCAAACAAGTGGATCCGCCCGCAACGCGGCATTTACCCCATGTTGTGAATTGATTTTTACCCAGATAGGCGGGACGCCTATTCTACTTTCCTTCGAGCATCTTCACGTAATCGGCGATGCCGGTCACGGGCGTAAACTTCGGCACCCAACCCAGTTCCTTCGCGGCTTTTGACATGTCGGCCTCGGTGTGCGGTTGATAAAAGGCATACGGATTTTCGAAGTATTCCGGTTCCAGTTTTGTGCCGAGGTTCTTGTTCAACTCAGCGATCACTTCGTTGAAGGAAAACGCCACGCCGGAACCGCAATTGAAAATGTCACTTTGCTTGGCCGCGAGCGCATGGATGGTCATGCCGACAACGTCCTTTACATAAACGAAATCACGTTTGTGTTCACCGCCGCGAAACACACGCGGCCGCTTCCCCGCCTTCATCTGAAGATACAATTGGTAGATCATGCTGGCGGCAGCCTTCTTGTGCGGCTCGTTCGGTCCATAGACGTTGAAATACCGCAAACCAACGATTTTCCACGAGGGCACTCGACGTGAATATTCGCGCGCGAGATTGTCGAGCTGCACTTTGCTGAAAGCGTAGATGTTTGCCGGGGCCGGCGGTTGTTCCTCGCGGTTCACGCCGGCGGCGATGCCATAGGTTGCGGCCGAGGATGCATAAACGATTGGCGTTTTGTGTGGCGCGGCGAACTCGAGCAGATTGCGAAAGCCTTCGATGTTGTCGTGGGATTGCAGCATCTGATCGTGCTCTGTGGTATCCGTGATCGAGGCTTCGTGAAAAATCGCGTCAAACTTCAGATCCTTGAACTGCTGCTGCCAGTCGAGTCGCGAAACATCCGCGGCGACGAAATCGCCCTTGTAGCCTTCGAGGTTTTTGAAATTACCGGACCGGAAATCATCAATCACCACCATCCGCGCCTCGGGATGTTGCGCCTGCAACGTGAGCGTGAGATTGGAACCAATGAAACCGGCACCGCCGGTGACCAAAATGTTTCGCATGGCCGCGAGGCTAGGAACGGAACCAAATTTGGCGAGGAAGAAAATCGCATTGAATTGCGTCGCGCGGGAATTGAGTAACCGCGGAGGCGACCGCAATGACTTGATTATTATGCCTCGAACAGCTTCTTTCGCGATGAACCTTATTCATCACAACGATCTCATGCTCTCGTGGAAGGACGCATTCCGGTATCCTACTGCCTGCCCAAGCGGGAGAAGAAGTCTGATCCGCGCTGGTATCTGGATGTTACTTTGTCCTCCGGTGGGTTGGCTCTTGGCCCTTGGATATCGGGCAAATTGCGCTTGGGCCCTTTGGGATAACGCGACTCCAACTTTGCCGGAATGGGCCCCGTTCGTGCCAACATTCACCAATGGGACAAAAGCGCTCGCCGTTATTTACGCGCACCTCCTGATTCCCATCATCCTGTTCTGGGTGTTGGGTGTCGACTCCTTTGCCAGCGCGAAAGCCCATTGGTTTGAGATTCTCGGAGCTACGGTCGCAATAGGTTCTTTCATTCCGGCCTTACTACCTTTGCTCCTATTTGTGTTTCCTCAAGTGTGCGAATGGATTCACTTCACCGCCTTGGAATCGGCATTGATCGCGATCAGCTTCGCTTTTTTCATATTCATATTGCCGGCAGCATTTCTCCAAGTGTCGATTACTCGGCGATTCCGCAGCGCGATGTCATTGGGCCGAACCCTCAGGCTGATTGGCGCGGGGCCGCGTGCCTATCTCGAGGCGTGGGCAATCAGTCTGGTTGCGACGCTCGCAGCGCTATGCTGCGGACCTATTTTGCCATGGACGATTCCTTGGTCCTACTTGGTGATCAGTTTCGCGTTTAACCAAGCGCTGACGCGAATGGATATACCCGAAGTTCAAGAGCAGTTTGGAAAAAGCGCCTTCGCTTCACTGGGTCCCCGCCCAGCAAAGGACACTACCGGGCAGCCGCTTTTCCCATTCGAATAAATTCCGCGATCTTGGCGGCATCTTTTTTTCCGGGCGCCGATTCTACTCCGCTCGAGACGTCCAAGCCAAAGGGACGGATCGTCACCACAGCATCGGTGACGTTTTCCGGGTTCAAGCCGCCGGCGACAATGATCGGTCGCCCCAATTTCTTCGCGGCGACCGCCAAGCTCCAGTCAAAGCCCTGGCCGGTGCCGCCGTGACTACCGGCCACGTGGCTGTCGAGCAACCACCCATCCGCCTCCGAATAACGGCCCAGCTCAGCCAATGACGTCGCATCCTTGATCCGGAACGCCTTCCAGATTCGCGACGGCCGGAACATCGCGCAAAACTCCGGGGCTTCCTCACCGTGAAATTGGATTGTGTCGATCCCGGAGGCCGACCGCGCTTCCCGGGCTTCGGCGGCGGACGGGTTTACGAACACGCCCACTTTCGCGACGTTCGCCGGCATTTGTTCGATGATCTCCCGGGCGGCCATTGGTTCGATGAATCGCTTGCTCGGACGATAAAACATAAAGCCCAAGGCGTCGGCCCCCGCGTCGACCGCAGCTCGGGCGTCGGCGAGATTGGTAATGCCGCAAATTTTGATGAACAAAGCCACGGGCGGAAGTTGTTGGTGACCCGGCCGGCTGACAAGTCGTTTTCATCGATCGTCCGCCCGCTTTGGGATGCGATTGGGCACCCGGCAGATTCGGCCGTGTGGGCGACGCCCGGCAGAATTTTCCAATTAAGTTACCGCCGAAATTTGCCGATGCTCTTACGGCAATAGTTTGGGCTTCGCCGTGGCCGGCGACGCTGATGGGCGGCACGCGACCAGTCATCCACTATGAGGACATCAATGTCCGAGGCGAAAGCCTTCGATTACATCATCTCGCTGATCTACGACCGAACCCGCATTCGGTTGCACGAGGGCAAGCAGCACCTGATTCGGTCGCGTCTAGGCAAGCGGATGCGTGCCCACGGCATCGAGTCGTTCGAAGACTACTGCCATTTCCTGCAGAACATGGCGGACGAAGACGAACTGGTTCATGTCGTCGATGCGTTAACCACGAATTTCACGAATTTTTTGCGCGAGAAAGATCATTTCGATTTCATGGTGGATCGCGCGCTGCCGGCGGTTTTGCCCGATGGACGCAGCAGCTTCCGGGTCTGGAGTGCGGCATGCGCCACCGGCGAGGAACCGTACAGCATCGCCTTTTACCTCGCGGAGAAATTCCCGGTGAATCAGGGATGGAACTGGGAGATTCTGGCGACGGATATTTCGACGAAGGCCCTGGCAAAGGCTCGCGCGGGAATATACCGCCTCGAACGCGCGCAAACCATGCCGAAGGACTGGTTGAAACGCTATTGCCAACGGGGCACTGGAGAGTATGAAGGCCACTTTCGTATCAAGCCTGATCTGTCCGGGCGGATTGAGTTCAAGCATGCAAACCTGCTCGGCGACCTGGCGTTTCCGTCACCGTTTGAACTGATTTTTTGCCGCAACGTCATGATCTATTTTGATCGTCCCACCCAGGAGCAATTGGTCTCGCGACTGGCGCGTTTCCTGGTGCCCGGCGGCTATTTGTTGATCGGTCATTCGGAAAGCCTCAACGGTTTGAACGTGCCGTTCAAGTGCGAGCGGCCGAGCATTTATCGAAAGCTTTAGATCACCCATGGCCTCACCATCATTAGCCGGATTTTTTGAGCAGAAGGTCGTGGTGGGCATCGCCGACATGGCGGTGTCGAACAACCAGACGCTCACACTGGCGACCTACTCGCTGGGCAGCTGCATCGGCGTGTCGATCTACGATCCGGTGGTCAAGGTCGGCGGCCTGCTGCACGTGATGTTGCCCGAGTCCAAGATCGACATCGACAAGGCGCAACGCCAGCCGGCGATGTTCATGGACACGGGCATCCCGGCATTATTCCGGGCCGCCTACCAGCTCAAGGCGGAGAAATACCGGGTGCAAATCTGCGTGGCCGGCGGCGCACAGGTCATGGATGCCAGCGGCTTCTTCAGCATCGGCAAACGGAATTACGAAATGCTCAAATCGATCCTGAATGAACACAGCCTGAAAATCAGCGCCGAACAAGTGGGCGGTATGGTCAGCCGCTCGATGTATCTGAATCTCGCGACCGGAGAAGTGAAATTGAAGGTATCCGGACAGGCGGAAGACGTCGTGTTATGCAAGAATTAGACGACTACATCAACAAGGTAAAACACCTGCCACCGGCGCCATTGGTGCTGCCACAGTTGCTGCCGTTGCTGAACCAGCCGGACATCGACTGCAGCCGCGTGGTGGACGTCATCACTTACGATCAATCGCTCACCGCTGCGGTCATTCAAACCTGCAATAGCGCGTATTTTGCCGGTCGATCGCCCGTGGACGACCTCCAAGAGGCGATTCAACGCCTCGGCTTTCGTGAGGTCTATCAGGTCGTCCTTGCCGTGAGCGGTGCACGGGTTTTGGGACCGGCGCAAAAGGGTTATGGCATTGCCGAGGGCGAACTGTGGAAGCACTCGGTCTGCACGGCGGTTGCCGCCCAACTCATGGCGGAGGACAAGGGCGAAGACACCAGCGTGGTCTTCACCGCCGCGCTGATGCATGACGTCGGCAAACTGGTCCTGGCAGGCGCCCTCGAAGGCATCTACACGAAGGTCATGGAGGAAACCGAGCAGAATCAGCATTCGCTGCTCGAGTCGGAAAAGAAACTTCTCGGCGTCCAGCATGCCGAGATTGGCGGACGCCTGTTGGCCCGATGGAAATTCCCCGCAAACCTGGTCAGCGCCGTTTGGTTTCACCATCAACCGGCAGCTGCCAAGCCACACGAAAAACTCGCGTCTTACGTTTACCTCGGAAACATGATTGCCCATTTCCTCGGTTTTGGATTTGGCCACCAGGCCTTTGCGCTGCGCGGTCGGGCTGAGGCGTTGGAAATTCTTGGATTTTCGCCGGATGACCTCGCCCGCTACATGATCAAGACGATCGAGAAATTTGACGAAGTTCAGCGCCTCTTTGGCGCCATGGGAGAAAAATGAACGCACGGCCCATTCGCCTGCTGATAGTCGACGACTCCGCGGTCGTCCGGCGAATCCTTTCGGACTCGCTCGCGGATCAGCCGGACATCGAGGTCATTGGGACCGCCATCAACCCGTACGAAGCCCGTGACAAGATTCTAGAACTCAAGCCTGACGTACTGACGCTGGATATTGAGATGCCGCTGATGGATGGCCTTACTTTTCTCAAGGTCATCATGCAACACCGGCCGATGCCGGTCATCATCGTCAGTTCGCTTGCCGCCGCGGGATCGCACAAAGCCCTCGAAGCTTTGCAGGCCGGCGCCGTGGACATCATGCAAAAGCCGGACAGTGCCCGGTTTCACGCGGAAGACACGGCGGTCCTTGCTGAAAAAATCCGCGCGGCCGCACGCAGTCGATTCCGCCGGCAATTGCCCTCCGAACAAACCCTCTTCACTCGTCGCCACCCCGCCCCGGCCACTGACGAAAGGAAACGGCATTTTGATCCGCGGGACATCATTCTCATCGGTGCCTCCACGGGTGGTACTGAGGCGATCCGCAAAGTGCTCACTCGATTGAGCACGCAAATTCCACCCATCGTCATCGTCCAGCATATTCCGGCATATTTCTCCGCCGCGTTCGCCCAACGCCTGAACAGTCTGAGCCAGATTGAAGTCCGCGAAGCTCAAAATGGCGATCGCCCAAAACCGGGCCTGGCGCTGATCGCCCCCGGCGGGCACCATCTTGTGCTGCGATGGAATGGCGGACATTACGACATCATTTTGAATGACGGCCCCAAATTACACCATCAACGTCCGGCGGTGGATGTGCTTTTCGAATCTGCAGCAAAATGCGGAGCTGCCCCGAATGCTTTAGCGATGGTATTGACCGGAATGGGTGCCGACGGCGCGGCCGGGTTGCTGAGTTTGAAGAACGCCGGGGCGGAGACCCTGGCCCAAGATGAGGAAAGCTGCGTCGTGTTCGGCATGCCGCGGGAAGCCATCCGATTGGGTGCCGCCCGGGAGGTGCTCCCAATCGAACGCATGGCCCAACGCATCGAGGAATTTGCGGGGCGCCGGGCGCTAACTTCGTCATCAGCTGCGGTTTAGACGGGTTCGGACCGGGAAATTCCCGGTTTTCGGCGGATTTCAGACTTGCGTTTTAAGGTGGTGACCCGGAGATTTCGCGACTCGTTTTATGGATCAGCAGCAGCAACCACCGCGCATTAGTCTGGAAGAGATCGTCGTCTGGCTCGACGAGCGCAAGAAAATCATTTTTACCGTCATCGCCATCATCGGCATTGGCGGTTTGGTTTTCGTCACACGGCAATCCAGCCGGGAAGGCAAGGAAAACAGGGCCACCGCCGCCCTCTTCCAGCTGCAGGTCGAAACTGGGGCGTCCACGAACACACCAAGCGCCGCGCAATATCAGGCGCTGCTGCCCAAAGTCGCCGATACGGGAATCGCCCAACACGTCCAGTTGCGCGAAGCAAACAGCCAATTTGCGGCCGGCAAATATGCCGAGGCAGAGTCGGCCTTCGACACCTTTGTCAAGGAACACCCATCCAGCCCGCTGCTGCCCGAGGCCAATTTTGGTTTGGCCACCAGTCTGGAGGCCCAGAACAAAACCAAGGAAGCTCTTTCCAAATACCAGGAACTCACAACCCGCTACCCCGATTCGGCGTTCGTCGGTCGGTCCCGGTTAGCCCAGGCAAGGATCTTCGAACAGGAGAACGACCAGCAGCAGGCTTTTCGGATTTATCAAGAGCTCGCCTCACAAAATGCCGGCAGTATGAGCCAAATGGGCCAGGCGACGCCGTTGCAGATGGATGCCACCATCGCATTCCGCCGACTGCTCAAGGAAAACCCCGGCTTGATGCAAACCAATGCGCCGGCTGCTTCGCCCACGCCGAGCATCGCTCCCACACAGCTTCCGACCGCTCTGCCGACGAAACCGCCCGGCTCTTAATGGGACCATTGGAATTGTTCGGCCGAGCGCTTGTCGTGATTGCCTCAAAATCAGCGGTAACGAGGCGAATCTGTTATAGTATTTAATGAGACTGGCAATCATCGGAACGGGTTATGTGGGTTTGGTGACAGGGACGTGTTTTGCCGAAGTGGGGCATGAGGTGACCTGCGTGGACAACGACGTCCGCAAGGTCCAGATGCTCCGCGCCGGCGGGATTCCCATCTACGAACCCGGGCTGGAGGAATTGGTCAAAAAGAACGTCGCCGCCGGCCGCCTCAAGTTCACCGACAGCACCGAGGAAGGCGTCCAG
>WGOC01000037.1 GCA_016124235.1 bacterium
CCGCGAGCTGTGAAACGACGGCCCAAGAACTTTCGCCTGCTCACGCGGCCGCGCCACGAGATGGTCGTCGAACGCAGTCGCAAGCAGTCACAAAAAACGTCGATCAATGCCCTTAACTAAGCGCCATTCGGGTCAGTTCTGACTATTGACAACTCGTTGACCGGTGGCGCGGCAGCTCCGGCGGTTGTCGTAACGCTTCGAACACTACTTTCCCTTTTTGCCAACTGATCGGTGACAGGTTTTCCAGCATTCCGCAAGTGACCCCAACGAAAGGGCTTCAGCGAAACCACGGAACTGAACTTTGCACCTCCCCCCGACGGCGACTCGTCTCACAACTGCGCCGGCACCAAATCCAGCAACTGAGTGAGTGAACTGATGCTGTCAGTGGACGAGCGCCCGGACCGATCAATCAACATGGCCTGCATACCGGCGCCTCGGGCACCTTCGACGTCCTCTTTCAGGCTGTCGCCGATATGCATCGCATCGCCGGGAGCAACCCCGAGCTTGCGCAAGGCATGCTCGAATATGACGTTCGACGGCTTGGCAAAATACAATTCGCCGGAAATCAGAATCGCTTCGAAGTAGCCGTCCAGATTCAGCGCCGCGAGCAACGGGCGCAACCGTTCGTCCCAGTTTGAAACCGCCGCCATCGGGATTCCACGGCTGGCGAGCTCATCGAGCGCGGGCAGGACGTCGTCGTAAATCCGCCACACCGACGGATCGGCAAAACGTTCATACAAATCCGGAAAGAAGCTCTCGCTCGGCTTGTGATCGAGCAACCCCTCAAACGTCGCGTCGACCAGATCGCACCAGGCTTGGTGAGAGTGTTCGAAATCACCATGCGCATGCCAGACAGCAGCAAAACGATGATTCAATGTGGTCGGATCGATCCCCGTGAATCCATGACTGGCCGCCACTTCGGCGTAAACATGGCCGACCGACGGCCACGGCTCGATCAGCGTGCCGCCGACATCGAGTGTGATTGCCCGAACATCGTGCATACGGAACTGGTATTCGACTTTTTCCTGCAAGCAGGGGGAAGGCGAAAGCATGTCCGAAACGCCGCCGTTGGGCAACAGCGAGTTGTTCACTTATTCGCTCACGATCGATGAATCGATTCCCGGGTCAACGCCAGTGCCGATGCGGATAGTAACGCGGCCCGTAATAAAAATGGATGCCCGGGCCGTAAAAATAGGGAGGTCCATAGTAATAAGGCGGCGGCCAATAGCCCGGATGAACATAGACCCGATCCGGATCCGCCACCGGCGGGTAGCTGGGCATCTGCTGGTTCATGTCGAAATAAATGTGATCGGGTATCCGGTCCTCAGGTCCAAAGAACCGCCCGGTGCCGTAATAGTGAACCTGCGCAAATTGGTTCGTGGACACCGGCAAGGCGCGGATCACATAGAATTCAGAACCAAAGTCGTGAAACGTTCCGTCGCGGTCGCCGAAGATTTTGATCTGCAACGGGGTTTTGCCGACAACCGATCCATTGACTTCGATCTGCGCACCGGGCGGGGAGGCCTCGACGGATACCGTGTAGGCCATCGTGCCGTCGGGTCCGCGCTCGGCACCCGGCGGCAAGGATTGGCAACCACTGATCAACCCGGCGGCGGCGGTCAGGAAAAGCAAATTCAGATTGGTTTTCATAACGTCTTCTAGCGGCGACAGTCGTTTTCGAAAAACTGCCGATCGCCTCGGTTGGACGCATTGCCTCGGTGTTTAATTGAACTAACCGCGTTCGCGGAATTAAGCATTACTTACCTGCCAAAAGCTTCAATCCGGCGAGGAGCATCAGAATTCCAAAAGCCCGTTTTAGCGCGGGGCCCGAAATCGCCTCCGCGATTTGTGGTCCAAAATATCCTCCGATCAACGCTGTTGGCGCCAGCATCACGGCGATGCGCCAATCGATATTATGAAACGCGTAGTGCCGAAATGATCCAACCAGCGCCGTGGGAACAATGACCACCAGCGAAGTACCTACCGCGATCTTCGGATCTTGTTTCATCAAAAAGATCATGGCCGGCACCATCACGATCCCGCCCCCGATCCCAAATAACCCACTGGCCACGCCCCCGAACAATCCGATTAACGCCGCGTAAAGATATTGCATGAAGCGCTTATGCCCGAGGTGCGCGACAAACGCGAAATCAAACTGCATCGCCCGCGTGCCAGTGGGCCGCGCGAAACCTTTGACTCGCTGGGGTCAAAGCGGGAATCTCCCCGCCATGCACACCCGCCTTCCCCTCCCCGGCTGGCTTTTGATCGTCGGCATTGCCGGTTTCGTTTGCACCCAACCCGTTTGCGGAGCCGGCGACTACAAATTGGGTCCCGATTCCATGCCGAAGGACGGCGTGCCCAAAGGCGAGGTCAAAGGGCCATTCAAATGGGAAAGCCAGATCTTCCCCGGCACAGTGCGCGATTACTGGATTTACGTGCCCGCCCAGTACAATTCGGCCAAGCCTGCCGCGATGATGATTTTTCAAGACGGCGGCGGCTACGTGTCGTCGACCGGCTCGTTTCGCGTGCCCACCGTCTTTGACAACTTGATTGCGGCGAAGGAAATGCCGGTGACGATTGGTGTGTTCATCAATCCGGGAACCGTCCCATCCGACGAACCCGGCAAGAAAGCGCGCAGCAACCGGAGCTTCGAGTACGATTCGCTGGGCGATCGTTATGTGCGTTTCCTGCTCGAGGAATTCATTCCCGGCGCGCTGAAGGATTATTCCATCACGGACGATCGCGAAGGCTGGGCAATCTGCGGGATTAGCTCGGGCGGAATTTGTGCATTCACGGCGGCATGGGAACGACCGGACAAATTCAGCAAAGTGCTGAGTCATGTCGGCAGTTTCACGAACATCCGTGGCGGGCACAATTACGAGGCGATGATTCGCAAGACTGAACGCAAACCCATCCGCGTATTTCTCCAGGATGGGTCCCACGACCTCGATAATCTCCACGGCAGCTGGCCCCTGGCCGCCCAACAAATGGCGGCCGCGCTGAAGTTCATGGGCTACGACTACAGGTTCGAGTTTGGCGACGGCGGCCACAATGGCAAACACGGCGGCGCGATCCTGCCTGACTCGCTACGGTGGCTTTGGCGCGACTATCCCAAGCCGTAACTGTGCTTTTCGGCGAACGCACGTAGTACTGGTGCGTCTGTCGCCGACGGCACTTCGCGTTCGCCGCGTGAGGCGACTGAGTAACGAGCAGTTTGGTTCAAGTTTCAGCCATTCGCGGTCAGCCATTTTCCTTCAAAATTTGGGGCGTTTTGCCGGCACGTTTACGTTCTTTGGCCCGCACGAGATCGCCCATTTTCCCGCAAAGCATTTCAGGTTCGCATGACTAAAACTCATCAATTGACCGATGGGGCAAATTGCGAGGTCTGCTAAAAAGGAACCAGCCAGACCATGACGTGCAGCTCATCCGAACGATGATTTATTTTCATTCATTGTGGGCGGGCACTGGTAATTAAGGAGATAGAAGAGGGCCTCACTTCACTGGCACCACCGGTGCTAAAAGCCGCGCCATCCAAAAGGCGTTATCGCCGACTGGGTGCAACCCGAAGACGTGGTGGCAAAGAAAATCTGGCTTGTTGGATGACCATCATCCGGCCGGTTCGATTCCCGACCGGGACAGCCGCTGTCGCCATTGTCCGCAACCTGAAAAACCAATGAAGAAAATCGAAGCCATTATCAAACCGTTCAAGTTGGAGGAAGTGAAGGATGCTCTGGCCGAAGTCGGTGTCGAGGGCATGACCGTCACCGAGGTCAAGGGCTTTGGCCGGCAGAAAGGTCATACGGAAATCTACCGTGGCAGTGAATACACGGTTGATTTCCTCCCGAAGATCAAAATCGAAATCGTCGTCGGCGACAGCGTGGCCGATGCCGCGGTGGCGGCCATCGTCAAGGCCGCCAAGACCGGCAAGATCGGCGACGGCAAAGTGTTTCTCTCCCCCGTGGCCGAAGCCGTCCGCATCCGGACCGAGGAGAAAGGCGAGGAGGCCGTTTGATCCGCAACGCACACGCACTCATTCCAACCAATTCAAAACGACTGATATGAAAAAACTCTTACTTACTTTAACCTTTATCATTGGTTTGTCCGCGCTTTCGGCGTGGGCACAGGACGCGGCTCCAGCTGCCGCCGCGGCCGCGGCCGCCCCCAAGGACCCGATTGCCGAGCTGACCACGACGACCGGCGCCTTGCGTGTGGGTCTCGACACCCTTTGGGTACTGCTCGCAGGTGCGCTTGTGTTCTTCATGAACACGGGTTTCGCCTGCGTTGAGTCGGGACTCTGTCGCAGCAAAAACTGCGTCAACATCCTCGCGAAGAACTTCGTGGTGTTCGCCTGCGCATCCCTATCATTCTATTTCATCGGGTGGGGCATCATGTTTGGCAGCGGGAGTGGATTCATGGGGACAGAAGGCCTGTTCGCACTCACGGGTGCCGACAATAGTCCTGCGATGGGCGACGCCTACAAAGGCGTCTACAGCTCCATTGCCTGGAGCGGCACGCCATTGCTTGCAAAGTTCTTCTTCCAGCTCGTGTTCGCTGGGACCGCAGCAACAATCGTTTCCGGTGCGGTCGCTGAACGCATCAAGTTCATGTCCTTCGTGATCTTCAGTTTCATTCTCGTGGCGGTACTTTACCCGATCACCGGTCACTGGATCTGGGGCGGCGGCTGGCTCGGCACTGGCGGCTTCTATGACTTCGCCGGATCGACGGTGGTGCATTCCATGGGCGGTTGGGCGGCTCTCGCCGGCGCAATCGTGCTCGGACCCCGGCTTGGGAAATTCCGGGATGGCAAGATCCACCCGATTCCGGGTCACAACCTCTCGCTCGCCACATTGGGTGTGTTCATCCTCTGGCTCGGTTGGTTCGGATTTAATCCGGGTTCCACAATGGGTGTCGGCGATGGTTCCGCGATCGCGCATGTGTTCGTGACCACCAACACCGCCGCCGTGGCCGCGATCATCACCTCGATGATCACCGCTTGGGTGATGCTAGGAAAACCTGATCTTTCGATGATCCTCAACGGCTGTCTCGCCGGACTCGTGGCGATCACCGCGCCGTGCGCGTTCGTGACGGTCGGTGGTTCAATCATCATCGGAGCCGTCGCGGGTGTGTTGGTCGTGGTGGCCGTGATCTTCTTCGACAAGATCAAGATCGACGATCCCGTCGGTGCGTTGTCTGTTCACTTGGTCAACGGCATCTGGGGCACCCTCGCCCTGGGTATCTTCGCCGACAACAAGATCTCCAATGCGGTGGCCGCGTTCGACGTCACTGGCGGCATGAAACAAACGATGATCCAGCTCAAGGGCATCATCGCTGTCGGTGCGTTCACGTTCATCGCTTCGATGGTAATCTGGTACATCATCAAGGCTGTGATGGGTCTTCGGGTGAGCGCTGAAGAAGAGACCGAAGGTCTCGATATCGGCGAGCACGGCAACGAAGCCTACCCGAACTTCACCACCGCTGCCGAACGTTAGTTTGCCCCGGTTGGGAAGGAACCAACTCAACGCCGGCGGACTCGCAAGAGTCCGCCGGTTTTTGCGTTTTGGAGGTCACCCGATGCTTGTTCGATTTTGCCCACACTGAGCTTTTCGAAAACAATCAGGGCAAAAGCGAGCATCCAACTTTCCGTGCGTTTCCTCAATTTCAGGCCCTTTTTCAGGGAGGTTAATCAAGTTGGGCCGAGTGGTATTACTGCTGCTAAATGAATCACGTTCATGGCTTGATTGAATCAAAGTAATCGGTCGATTCGCGTCCACCGAAAGCTGGGATAATTCTGTTTAGCAGGCGCGTTGTCGACCCATGCAGCTTTGCTGATCGGCCATTTCCGAAACTCAAACTGACTCCATGAAGAAAATCGAAGCGATCATCAAACCATTCAAGTTGGAAGAGGTGAAAGAAGCCCTGAATGACGTTGGCATCCAGGGACTGACCGTGACGGAAGTCAAAGGCTTCGGCCGCCAGAAAGGCCACACGGAAATTTACCGCGGCAGTGAATACACGGTCGATTTCATTCCCAAGTTAAAAATCGAAATCGTGACCGCCGACGGAACCGTGAATGACGCGGTCGCGGCGATCGTGAAGGCCGCCAAGACCGGCAAGATCGGCGACGGCAAGGTGTTCGTTCATCAGATTGACGAAGCCGTCCGCATCCGAACCGAAGAAAGGGGGGACGACGCCGTATGAAGTCTTCATTTTTTGATTGGATCAACCGAGGTCTGCTGGTGGCGTTTGCGGTAATGTTTTTGGCTGGTCCGGTTGTCGCGCAGGACGCCGCGCAAGCACCAAACAAAAAGCCATCCGTCGAAGATCGGCTTGCGGATTTGGAGGCTTACGTTAACAACGCAGCCCGACAGTCAGATGCGCCGTCGAACATCCCCGGCCCCGGCCCCGGCCACAACGCGTGGCAAATGACTTCGACCGCGTTGGTCCTCTTCATGACCCTGCCCGGCCTGGCACTCTTTTACGGCGGCCTTGTCCGCAGCAAAAACGTGTTGTCCGTGATGGCGCAATGTTTGGGCATCGCCGGACTCGTGACGATCCTCTGGTGGATCTGCGGTTACAGTCTTTCGTTTTCGAGCGGCAACTCGATAATCGGAGGATTCGATTTTGCCTTCTTCAAGGGAGTGAACGGAACGGGAGTCGGCCAGGGCAGCAACTGGATTTCAAACAACGTCTGGGCGATCTTTCAGCTCACGTTTGCGATCATTACGCCGGCCCTGATCGTGGGTGCGATCGCCGAGCGCATGAAATTCTCGGCGATCATGTTATTCATCACGATCTGGATGTTCGCCGTGTATTTCCCGTTCGCGCACATGGTCTGGGCAGGTGACGGCCTCATGTGCGGTCCGCTCAACGCAAAGAATGCCGCCATCAAGGCACTGGACTTCGCCGGCGGCACGGTCGTCCACATGACATCCGGTTGGTCCGCGCTGATCCTCTGTTTGATTCTTGGGCCGCGCATGGGCTTTGGCAAACAACCGATGCCGCCGCATAGCATGGTGCTTTGTATGGTGGGCACCGGCATGCTCTGGGTGGGATGGTATGGGTTTAACGCTGGCTCGGCGCTGGCCGCGGATGGCGTCGCCGCACAGGCATTCACCACCACGACGCTCGCCGCCGCGACAGCCGGCTTCGTCTGGGGCATGGTTGAATGGTTGTTAAAGGGCAAGCCCAGCATTCTTGGCTTTTGTTCCGGTATTGTTGCCGGCCTTGTCGTGGTGACGCCGGCATGTGGTTTCATCACGACCAACGGCGCGATGGTGATTGGCATCGTGGCGGGCATCGTCCCGTTCCTCGCCGTCACCTGGCTCAAGCCGTTATTGGGCTACGACGACGCGCTTGACACGTTCGGCGTGCATGGTGTCGGCGGCACATTGGGTGCGTTGATGACGGGCATACTTGCCAGCAAGGAAGCCAATCCGGTGGTTGGAGATCTGTCGAATGGTCTGCTGTTCGCTCAGATCAAGGCCATCATCCTGACCCTGCTTTGGTCGATCATCGCAACGGCCGTCATCGCGTTCATCGTGAAGGCCACCATCGGGCTGCGTCCAAGCGAAGAAACCGAAACGATCGGTCTGGACCTCGCCGAACACGGCGAAGAAGGCTACCACCCGTAATCGATCGGGACGCCTTCACCTCAATTCAGAAAACGCGGCGCACGATGATTGTGCGCCGCGTTTTTCTTTTTGGAATTGTTCGGAAATCAACGCTACGGCGGCCCAAGATGGTGCGCGATTAAAACGCCTCGACCACCAACGCCGTCGTGTTGTCGCGACTGCCTCCGTCCAATGCGGCATTCACCAAGCGGCGACTGCTTTCCTCGACGGTTCCAGGCTTTTGTTCGGTGTGTAGCAGATCAAGCAGGTGATGGTCGTACAGACCGTCGATGAGGCCGTCCGAACAGATCAGAAAGATATCCCCGGGCTCAAACGCAACGGCGCCAACCTGCGGTTCGACAAACTGATTGTTACCCCCCAGCGACTTTTGCAGGACGTTGCGACGCGGATGCGTGCGCGCCTCGCGTTCGTTGATCTGCCCGTTGCGATAAAGCCAGCCAACATACGTGTCGTCTTGGCTGACTTGTTTGATTCCACCTTTCACTTTTGGCAGCGTATAAATCCGGCTGTCGCCCACATGCCCGAAGTACATCCAACCGGGGGTAAACCAGGCGAGACTCAACGTGGCTTCCATGCCGGTGCATTCCTCGTAGCTCGAACCGACGTACACGAGCGCGCGATGGATCTGATCAAACAACTCGATCATCACATCTGAGATGCCGGCATCCAGCCCTTTGGCGGCCTGTTTGAAGGATCGCGGAAGCAGCGTCGTGATTTTTTCCACCGCGATTTGACTGGCAAATTCACCCGCCTGGGCACCACCCATCCCATCGCTTACCGCAAACGCGAAATCATGGTCGGCCATGGACGCTTCGCCGATCTTGCCGAGGCGATGAACTTCACGGGCATCAAATTGGAGCGCCAGAAACGAATCCTCGTTGTTGGGACGATAACGGCCGCGGTCGGTGCACCCGGACCAACGAAGAGAAATGGTGCCGGGCTGGACGTCGTGATGCTCGGCGTGGGTATGAATCATAGGGGCGGGCAGCTATTCGCAATCATCGAGCAAGGAAGCAAACTCAAAATCAATGACGCAGAAACGTCCATCAGACTGGCGGTAGGTGACATTTCGGCTTTCCGGATCGTCGTGGCGAACACCGAACGGCTCGAGTTCGGCGAAGAGCGATTTGACTCTTTCGTTGTCGATGTGCTCCACGCGGCTGCCGCAATTCGTCGTGGTAATCCGCAGCTTCGCCGGATCAGCCTCCAGCAATCGAGGCACGAAATTGCAGCCCTTCTCCTCCAAATGGCGCAGGATTCGCACTTCGTTGTCGAATCGCTTCTTCGCATCCGGTCCGTGATAGGCCTTGATCACCCGTCCATCGAACGTGAGATGCACCGTGGCGCGCAGTGTGTCTTTGACCTTCAGCATGACTGGGTGGCGAATGGATGTAACAGGTTGTTCTGTCGGCTTTCGGTGAGCAGTTTCGACGATCATGCGATCGAAGAAAAGCCCGACCTCGCTCAGGCAAACTTGAGGAATGACGGACGCCCTCGTCGTTCACTGGTGTAATCGCGCGAAAAGTTGTCGCTGAACAAAATGCAAAATGCAACTAGCCATAGCAGTACGCGGTAATGCCCGTCTTGGCGACGGGTTTTCCAGTTTTTCGATAAGCCAAGGATTAGGACGACTTAAGTAACACGGCATCATCGCGACGGCCGCGTACTGCCTCATCCGTATCCTTGAAATCTGATGGCCGCGACATCCCCGCGAACCCCTTGCGGGTGCTTGGCGTTGTGGGCGCGGTTTTCGTTACCGGTACTTTGCCAGGCAAATCACCGACCAAGGCAAGAGGCACGATGTCATCACACGCCGCCCGTAAATCTTCGATCGAAATCTGTTCCCGATGCGCACCCTGTGAGTACCAACAAGCGCGCAGGTAGATGGCCTGAACAGTTTTCAAACTCGTCGGCGTATTGAACGCACGACCAGCAATTTTCTGGGCCCACGCCAGCGGGTATCCGCGCATCAAGTGAACGGCTACTTTATTCACATCCTCTTCCGGGACCTTTTTGGGGAAATCCACGGTCAGACTTAGGCGGCCCTTGAACTGGTCGCTGTTGTAGTGAGTCTTTTCATCGAACGAAGCCCAGTCCTCAATTCCCTGGGGCGTAGTGATCAAGACACAAGGCACGTGCTGATCAATGAAAGCTGTGCGCAAAAAATCGAGTCGCCGGGGACGAGTGCGTTCCGTGAAATTGCTGGGGTAAAGAAACTGCGCCTCATCCACCACCAACATCAATCCAGTCGCCCGGTAACAGTATTGTGCCATCTGCCTAAGGTGTTGAGTAGTTCCAGTTGGCGTCGGTAGTTCACCTAAGCTCTGAACAAGAGCGCGATCGAACGCGGACATGTCCTGGCCGCTGGGAACCTCGAGGTAACGCATTTTCCCCGGCCACATCGCGCAAAGGTTAGTCGCAATTGTTGTCTTCCCGATGCGAGTATCACCAATGATTCGGATGGCAATACGCTGGCTTTGGGTAAACGAAAATTCATTGGCCATCCGTTCCCGAATGCTTGTGTCGGCGATGCTCCCGGCCGTGACCGCCGCGTGCCTATCCAGATAATCAATCAGTGCGTCGAGAAATCCATCAAAGCACCAAAGGTCATTCTCTCTCTCCGAGAATTCGGCAAACTCAGACTGGCAGAGATGGGCCAAGTAACCCGGAACCATCGTGATAAATTTCTCCACCGCAAAATCCCGCCATTCGTCCGGGTTGCGGAACCTGCCACCGAGAACCAGGTCTTTGCGCGCTTCATCTGCGACTGATTCATCGATGTCAACGGCTGGATACCCCATCGCGCGGAGAACTCGGCTATCCACGCCCTCAACGAGAGTCCACATTTGAATATCCGTAAATCCCGTACGCCCCATTGGCTTCATGTTGCGCACTGATCGCAGACCGATCCGTTGTGGAAATGCATCAACCATTTCACGCGCGAGTTTCTGAAGGCCGCCAGATTGATATGATTTCCATTGAGCAAACAATAACGCCTCGGCCAAGCGTGGACGCTCCCTCAGCTGCAGATGCATTCGCGGAAATTCCCCCATCTGGATTGCCTCGAGCTTCGCAGCCAATAGATCCGGGCGAATGAACCCGCCGGCGCCAGCCAGTTCGTAGGCTTTAGACATCCGGGGACGGCCGGCGCTTTGGTTGAGCTTGGTGATGGTGTCGGAGTAACTCATTTTTCACGTTTGCTTCAGTTGCTTGACTCAATCGTGCTGTCCGCTTCCAACTCCATTTCGCGCGCCCGGATGCGGCGGGCCAGATCCTCGTCAGTCATCCTCAGATCAATATCTATACCAAGGTCGGCCGCCCGTCTCTGCGCCTGGTGAACTGCGAGCTGGCGCGCGCGGTTGCGTTGTTGAGCTTGTCCCCGTTTCTGCTCCAACTGGCGACCGTGGGCTTTCTCTGCACGACTGAAATCGGAATCACGGGTGATCGTCGAATGGTACGTTTGTTTGAGTGC
The DNA here is from genome assembly GCA_016124235.1 of bacterium. Taxonomy (GTDB): domain Bacteria; phylum Verrucomicrobiota; class Verrucomicrobiia; order Limisphaerales; family RI-55; genus RI-55. The sequence continues at coordinate 11,104 of WGOC01000037.1, forward strand.
CAGATACTCACCTCTGATTTGATTGAGGTGACCGGATTGGGCACGAGCAACCCGCCTGTGATCTTCCGGACTGGCCGTATTTGCGGGCATGTGGAGGTTGTCCGCGATGAACGGATTAGATCCATCCAAATCAGTCGCGATGATGTACGAAGGATCTTCGATGTTCCAATAAGCGATCACCTCCTGACCTTCACGACGGCCAGTTCCCTCTGAAGCGTAGTACCAAGGGGTGCCCGATATCGTAACGCGCAGACCGTGCTTTCCGATCTTTACGCGTTCCTGGTGGCTCCAAAGCAGATACTCCATCTCCTTCTCAAGTTTCCGTAAAGGACTACGATTCGTGCCCTCGCCAAATGCTCGGTTCGGTGTCATGTTCTTTATCTTCTTGGAGGCTGGTTGCGGAGTGTCATTGTACTCGTCCACGATCTCACTTAAGCGGTCTCTCCATTCGTCAAACCACGGCAATTTTTCCAGGGCTTCACGCAGGCCGCCCCTAGCCAGGCGGAGGTATCGTTGGTTCTCCTCAAATTTTTCGATCTGCTCATTCCGTCCGATGTAGCAGCCTTCCGCTTCCATCATCCGTTGGAGGATATTCCAGATTCCTTCGATGCTTTTAGCACATGGCGTCGTGACATGCCGAACTCGCGTCCCAAGCTTTGGGTTGTTCAATCCACTTCCGAGGGAAGATCCGTTCCTGAACACAAGGGGAGTAGGCAGATTGGTTTCAAAAAAACGCTGCGTCGCCATAAACGAAACAGCGGTTGAGTTCACGTCGCCATCAATTAAAGCCGCCGCCCAGATACCGTTCTCAAATTTGAATCCACACCGAGGCAGTCCGTATTTACGCACAGCATCGTATGTCACCAACCTCACTTGAATGGCGTTGTATGTTCGACAAGGAATCAACCGGCCGGCTAGAATCTTATTCGACTTGTCATCGTTGATCCCGAGCAGCTGTCCGCGAGTGATAACGATCTCCCCCTTTTCGTCAAAATTTTTGAAATACAGCGGAGGAGTCAGGTCGTCCCCACCGTACCAATCCCCCGGTTCTGTATCGCTCCAGTCACCCCGGCTCCCTTAGTTGCATCCCCCGGTCGATGAGCGCCCGCTTAACTATGAAGCGGGCGACCTTCCGCGAATTGCCGGTCAGTACCGATGTCATGGAGCCAAAGAAAGATATAGGCGTCCTTCTTGCAAGCTTATTTTCAAGCCTCCGTGGTTCTGTCACAATCACGCCGGTGGCTCGAAAGAACCCAATGCCGCGCCGGGAAGCGGAAATCTGCAAACGATTCTCCGAGTTCCGAAGGGGCACCAAAATACCACGCTCAACGATGGCCGCTGAGCTAGGCATCAAGGCGTCTCGCTTGTCCAATTATGAGCATGCCGCGGTACCGGTTCCGTATTCGATCGCTAGCAAGTTTGCGAACATCACCGGGATGAACCTTGCCTGGCTGGTTGAAGGCCAAGGCGACCCTCATGACCGGATCGGAATAGGCCCGGAAATCGGGGCTAAAATCGCACCAAGAGCACTCGTAAGCGAAGCATTCGATCAACATATCAAACCAGCACTTCTGGCATCTGTTGAGGAGGGGCCAACGCTCATTGAACAGGTGTTAGCCAGGGAAAAAGGCGTGCCGTTCACGGCGACTCCCATTCGCACAATTGGGATGGTCACCGGTGCCAACTTCGCTCGCAGCGTTGCTCAAATAATCAAAGGCCAGCTGGGAGATTTGCCGGCGCATCTGTATTTGCCGTTGGCTCGGAAAATCGGGGTCGCTGTCGCGGAATTCAAAGCAGCGAATGGTGAAGTTGTTGAAAAGGAGCTTGCAAGCGAGTTGCAAAACGTTACAGTCAAAAACGTGAAGTCCGAATGGGAAACGCTTCGATCAAGGCTCAATAAGGTGATCGCCAGGACAAGTTCTATCTCGGCTCTTGCGAGCCACCTGAAAGTTCCCCGGCCAAGCCTGTCGTTGTGGCTGAGCGGTAAAAGAGAACCTGGTGTTGAAGTGGGTTTCCGCTTGCTCCGCTGGTGCGAGCTGCAAGAAAAGAGGACGAAGTAAGAAACAAAGTGGCCGCTCTGCTGACACAAAGCGGCCGTGCAAACTCAACCAAAGGAAACTGTGAAGAACCATGGTCAAGTTCGCGGAGGCGAACCTAGCGTTAAATCTGCCAAAGTTCAATCGCCGGCAGATCATCCCATCAACCTCAAGCAGCTGCCGCCGTGGCTGGATGTCTTGGAGCCGAACTTAAGGAAGACGGCGATCAAGTTTCACTGGACGGGTGATTCGTCGCGACTCCGGCGGATCGCACAGACTTACGTCCGGTGGGCCGATCAGTTGCTTGAAGCAGCTGACGTGGTGGAGCTACAAACCCACGGCCTTTCCAAAGCAATGGCCGATGGAAAGCAATCGTGGGAATCTTTCAGCGCTGTGCGCAACTAGGAGGCCGCCATGTCATTATCAATGAAAAGGCGGAGTGTGCCCACGGCCACCTCCGAGAAATGGAACAACGGCAACCACACATTGCTCCGGATCCTGGAGGCAAACCGCACCAGATTCGGCCTGAGCGCAGAAGCGCTCACATTGCTGGCTGAACGCTTCGGAATCACCATAACACAAGCCAGTGTTCACGACCGAATGAGTCAGCTGGCCAAAGCGAAGCTGGCCCGCAAACACCAAGGGAATGTGCCGGCGTGGTCAATCACGCTGGCGGGCATCATGCGTGTGGATGAATGGGATCAGCTGCTCAAGTCCGGCACGCTGGCGATTCAGTAGCGACCGAACAACTCACACCATCAGCCCGGCAAGACAAGCGCCTGCCGGGCTGTTTCGTGTACACTGGCTTGACGGCGGCGCATCGGTTGACGACTTTGAATCATGGTTTCGATCGAAAAGGATCTGCCCGATTTGCCGCTGGAGAAATGGCTTACCACTCGCCAACTTGCTGCAAAGCTGTTTCGCACCAAACCCATTCACATCGCAGCATACAGGAGAAGAGCTCTGCCCAGAAGCTACTGGAAACGAGTCGGCCGGAACATCCTCCACAGGCCCGAAAGTGTTGATTTCATTGAGGATTTCAACAGCCGGCGCTGATCGCATGACCGCCACAATTGTGTATCCCTGGATGGCTGCGAGCGACCTGGCTGAACACGTCGCCGATTGTTCGATGGAAGAACTTCACGTCCTGCGAATCAAAGGCGTCATGCCGCGTGATCTGTGGCGGCGCCGCGCGGGTGGCGTGATGTTTCATCGCGACACGATTGCCTGGCTGCAGCAGCGGCGCGCGGATCCGGCTCTATGGTTGTCAGCTGATGCGCTGGCTGACCTGGTATTCCGCGGATCTGCAGATCTGGTGCATGGCTTGAGGCAGCAAGGGAAGTTGCCTGGTCACCTTTGGCGAGGGGCAGGGGACCAATTCGAGTATCACCATGACCTGGTCGCTTGGCCGGTAATGAACACGGTGCATTGAGCAACAATGAAGGCGAACATTGAACAAGTAAGGCAGCTGGCTCCCAGCAACGTGAGCTTCCCGAAGCCGCAGGTAATACCACGTGGTGATGGCTCCTTCACGGTGAATCCAGGGCGGCCTCAAATCGGTCGCAACACGCTCACCGTTCCAGAAGTTGTGCGGCGATTTGGTGCCAGCGCTTCCACCTGGTATCGCCTCTATGAATGCGGCCTGGTCGAAGGCGAGCGGCCGAGCCCCCGCAAGATCGTGCTCTATGTCGAGTCGATCGAAGAACATTTGAACGGCACCCGGACTGATCCGGAGTACTGGAGCGAAGAGCGCCGGGCCCGGTACCGTGCGGCGATCTAAAGGAACCTGAGAAGGATCGGCCAGCGTGAGAGATGAGATGGCAGACTTCGCAATCCAAGGAGTTCGAAAAGTCATTGCGGGACAACGGAACAAGTATGGTGCTCTGGCATGCATTCCGAACTTGGTCTCCGACGCCTGCCAAATCTTTGGCTTTACTGGAGAATACTGGCGGCTTTTGTTTCGTACCCTTCAAAGCCTGGCTTTGGGGCACCGCCAATGGTGTTCATCAACAAGCCCCACGATGCTCAATATTGCCCCGTATTCGGAACTCGTCAACCTGCAGGATGCCCGAGTTTTCTGGATAGAGCGCTGGCAAATGGAAGGCGGCGAATTGATCGACGGGCGTTTGATTGCCGCGACGACTGATGATATCTGGCGACGGATTTCGGTGTTCGATTTGCCTTGGGACCCATTCGCGTTCGAATCCTTTGCATATGTTCAACATGTGAGTAGGTCGGAGGCTTTTCGTAAGAGATTGCCGCTGCCTTGTTGCAAAATTCCAGATGTCGAAGTGGAAGATCCTCTATCGCGCGAGTTCGTCTCGCGCTTGGACGCCTTATTGCAGGATTACCTGTTAGCCCAAGAGGAACCATGATCTTCCTGCTGTCTGTGCGAAGAGCCCATTATGAGCACGGCACAGACCCGGCCACGCGCAAGCCACCCGCCGAAGACGCGCGACAGGCCCGCGATGGGGACGCCTGGCGGTGGCCACTACCGGCGCCCAACGTGAAGATAGCCTAATAGTGGCAATCTGTAGCGATCTCGCCATCTCCCTCTAGCGATTTCCGATTTCTCACTCAAACTCGAATATTTGATTTGTCGCTGTGAAATGTAAATTTGGACTCAACTCACAGAGTTTCAATATGTTGCGAGAGAAACCGGTTTACATTTCGCAGCGACAACTTCCCGTTTTCAGCGACAATTTCCCAGTTCTTGATTTGGAAAAGCTTCGATGTGTAACCAGCTGACCTTCAGTGTCGTTCAGGCTAATTCAGGCTCATTCACCGTATTTTGAGCCAGCGACAACTTCTCACGTCTTCTCAGATGACTGTATCGATTCGATCAGGAAAATCGAAAATGCATGATTTCGTTCATAAAGGTCAGAAATGAACAGCATCATTCATCGATCGGACTCCATGCTCATCCGGATCGACCGCGCGCAAGTGCTTGAATACAAACGCATAAACAAACCTGTCTTACCGGGAATTCAAAATCCTTGCGACTCGGTACTAGCGGTGCTAAGACGACGCGCCCCTCGTCTGACGCTCGCGTTGAAGCCATCGCGAAGGGCACTTTCAATCTATCGATACAAACAATCACATGGCGAAATACATATTGGAATACCTTTGGCTCGACGGATACGAACCCGTCGCAAACCTCCGCGGCAAGACACAGATCAAGGAATTTGCCAGCTTCCCGAAACTGGAAGAGCTCCCCTGGTGGGGCTTCGACGGCAGCTCCACGCGCCAAGCGGAGGGCAAAAGCTCCGACTGCATGCTCAAGCCCGTCGCGGTCTATCCCGATGTGGCCCGCGGTGAGAATTGCGCGATCGTGATGTGCGAAGTTTACATGCCGGACAAAAAGACCCCGCATCCGAGCAACAGCCGCGCAAACATTCCCGATGATCCGGGCGCCTGGTTCGGTTTCGAGCAGGAATACTTCCTCTACAAGCACGGTCGCCCGCTCGGTTTCCCGTGCGGCCAGAATAATTTCCCTTATCCGCAAGGCCTGTACTACACCGGTGTCGGTTATGATGCCGTCGGCAGCGTCGCCCGCGAAATTGTGGACACGCACCTCAAGCTTTGCCTCGCCGCCGGTATCAACCACGAAGGCATCAACGCCGAAGTGGCCAAAGGCCAGTGGGAATTCCAGATCTTCGGCAAAGGCTCCAAGAACGCCGCCGACCAAATGTGGGTGGCCCGCTACCTCCTCATGCGCCTGTGCGAAAAATACGAAGTGGACGTCAACTGGCATTGCAAACCGCTCGGTGGCGACGTGGACTGGAACGGTTCCGGCATGCACTCCAACTTCTCCACCCAACACATGCGTGAAGTAGGCGGCAAGGCCTACTTCGAAGCGCTCATGGCGGCCTTCGACAAATACAAGAACGAACACATTGCCGTGTATGGCCCGGACAACCACCTGCGTCTGACCGGTCTCCACGAAACGCAATCGATCGACAAGTTTAACTACGGCATCGCCAACCGCGGCGCTTCCGTTCGTGTTCCGCACAGCTTCGTCGACAACGACTACAAGGGCTACCTTGAAGACCGTCGTCCCAATTCCCAGGGCGACCCGTACAAGATCGCCGGCCGCATCCTGCAAACGATCGCGACCGTACCGACCAAGTAACCGCGTTCACAGCAACCGGAAACGGTTAAGAATCTCAAAGGCGCTCCCGGACGGGGGCGCCTTTTTTTGCGCCCAACCATCTCGTGCGTATCCCACCAACCTTGACTCACCGCCGTATTGCGCATCCAATTGATGAATCCCAACGCTTTTCCCGTTTATGAATTCGATACGCTCAGCCATTTTTGCCGTTCTGTTCGCCATGACCTTGCCTGCTCACCCGCAGACGGCAAAACCACCCGTGCGCATCGCAGTCGTCGGCCTCAGTCACGATCACGCACGCGGATTCTTTCCCAAACTGAAAGGACGCTCCGAAGTCGAGCTGGTCGGCATCGTCGAAACCAACCGCGAGCTGATCGACATCTACTCGAAGCAATACAACCTCGATTCGAAGCTTTTTGTTCCCAGCTTGGACGATTTGTTTGCCCGGACGAAAGTCCAGGCGATTGCCACATTCACGAGCACGTTTGAACATCGCGCTGTCGTGGAACGCTGCGCGCAAGAACACGTCGACGTGATGATGGAAAAGCCGCTGGCGGTGAACATGGAACACGCACGCGCGATCGAGGCCGCCGCCAAGCGCGGGAACATTCAGGTGTTCGTGAACTACGAAACGACATGGTATCCCGGTAATCACGCCGCGTACGAAATCGTTCACGATCGCAAGGAAATCGGCGACCTTCGCAAAATCGTGGTGCACGACGGACATCGCGGGCCGAAGGAAATCGGGTGCTCGCAGTATTTCCTCGATTGGCTCACCGACCCGGTTTTGAACGGTGGCGGCGCGTTGAATGACTTTGGCTGCTACGGCGCCGATCTCGCGACATGGTTGATGGATGGCCAGCGCCCCGTGTCCGTCACGGCGGTGACGCAGCAAATCAAGCCTGACATCTATCCCAAGGTGGAGGACGAGGCAACGATCGTAATCACATATCCGAAAGCGCAGGCGATTCTGCAGGCGTCATGGAACTGGCCGTTCGATCGCAAGGATATGGAAATCTACGGACGCACCGGCGAAGTCCTCGTGCCGCACCCGAACGAATTGCAAGTGCGCCTGCCGGGCCAGAACAAGCTGACGGAATCCACACCAGCGCCGCTCTCCGGAGTAAACACCGACTACATTTCTTATCTGGCCGCAGTCGCCCGAAAGGAAATCGTCCCGACCGGACTTTCCTCGCTTTCCGTCAACATGACAGTCGTGGAGATTCTCGATGCCGCGCATGAATCCGCGCGAACCGGGAAGCGGGTTGATTTGAAGTAAGCGCCTACACCAACCGCTAGGGACATATCCCGAAGGGATTGCGGCATTCAGCCCAGTGTTGCGTGACACCGTCGCGCTACGCTGGGTTAAGGGTGGTATAACGGAAACAACTCTGAAGGAGTTGGATCAGAGACGTGCTGAAGGTGGCAACTGGTGTATCGGTAAGTCACGGTTTCGGCTTGTGCTCCAAGAACGCCTTGAGTTCCGCGACTTCCTCCGGTTTCAAATGCCGATTGGGCGGCATGTAACCGAAGTCCACCATCACGCGGATCGCGTGTGATTGAAGCTGGAAGAGCGCAGCGCGGTCACCGTCGTCATCATTGTGACAGCGCGCACAGAATTTCATGGTCAGCTCCTTGCCGGTCGGCGGCTTCGGGTTGTCGGGCGGGAAGTAGAATTCGGAGCGCGGCTGCTCGGCGATGTGCTTGTCCACCGCGGCCAGAAGTTTTGCGTCCAACACGAGATCGCCACGGGCCGGATGAATCGCCAGCGGCCCGGAGGAATGGCATTTGTAGCAGCTCGTCGCCTGAAGTTCCGGGCCGTCCTTCTTGAGTTCCGCAAAGTAGTGAATTTTCGGCTCAGCAGTCAGGTCCTGCACAATCGAGTAATACGACCAACCGTGATCAGACGCGGTCCGCTGCACAAGCAGATACGCCCGCACGACATCGTTTGAAAACGCCGCAACATGGTTGAGCATCGGCTGGCGGATCACGTCCTCCTGCGTGCTGATCAGGCCGACGTCCGAAACAGGGTTTGCCTTGCCCTCGTCAAACATCTGCTTCACCTCCGTCATGTACGCCTTCACCTCATCGTGAGTCAGCCCCTTGGGGTTGGTCTGCGGATGCTTTGCCAGCGCGACGACCGGGCTGGTCCATTCCTTGTGAATCTTTTCCGGCCCGACCGTGCTCATCTCCGCGGCAAACTTTTCGTACGTAAAATCGGGCAGCGTCAGGACTGGCTGCAACAAAAGCCCGGTATCGAGCGACACGGCGGGCGGCAACAGTTTGGGCTCCTTGCTCTTCGTAGGCTTGCCTTCGTCATCAGCGTGAACCGCCAACGATGAAGTCAAAAGAAGCGCGGAGATCGTCTTGAGCAATTTGTCTAAGTTCATGGCGGCGTCCAAATCTGGGTAGCGTTTAATTTAACAGCCCGGGCGAAAATTACGAACGAAGTGACGCCAGCTGCAGCGGATTTATTTCAACCTCGCCATGTTCTTCGCGCGGTTCACTGAAGATTCTGCACGTAAAACCTCAAAACCGAGCAAGTGCGAATTTCCTATCAATCAGTCGAAAGTCTGAAAACTTTTCCATTTTCCCAGGAGATCAAAGGAAGACCCATCTTCTGGTTTTCCAAGCGAACATTCCGAGCGGCCCGACGGAGGGCACGGCCCGCCTTGATCACAAATTCCGGCTGCTCTTTCTTTCGAAACCGATTTGTTTTACGTATTGAATTCATAACCCTATCATTTCCCGCACATCTTCCATAGCATACGCGGCGGACGATGCCAATACCCGGGATTGCGGCGTGCGGTTATCCCAAACGGCCCACGAATCCGCGAGCGGCAGATAGCAATCGACCAAATGGTTCAGGCTTCGCTTGAAACGACGGTGAATATCCGCTGCGGGCACATCATGCCCTCCTTTGCGAACTCTTTGCCGTACGCGTGCCGCAGCTTGCGATGGGCTCGACAGCCACAAGTAGTGCAACTCAATGCGGAAGCCTCGTTGCCGCGCGCCCCCAAACAACCCAACGTAAGTCTTCCCACTTAAAGTGCTTTCGATGGCGAAGGTCTGGCGGTTCGCCACACAGGATCGAAACTCGGTCAGCAACAACCGCGCGGCTTTCACTGCCGCAGCACGGGGATCAAGTGGCGAAAGTCCGCGAGCAATTTCATCCGCGTTTAGGAATCGCAAACACTTCACTTCTTTTGGCAGAAACTCGCGTGCGAAAGTCGTCTTGCCGGCGCCGTTACATCCCGCGATCACGTAAATCGTTGGTCTCCGGGCCGGCATGACTTTGATCCTGAATTTCCCATCAACCGCCCTCAAGGCATCTTCTCCCCCAGTGGGAGAGAAGGACGGGACGAAGGGGAAATTTCCTACTTCAACTTCGCCATGTTCTTCGCGCCGTTCACGGTTGAGTTCACCCGCAGTCGCAAACCATTCAACCGGATGAAACCGGTGGCGTCGTTCTGGTTGTAGGCTTTGGTTGGATCCTCTTCCATCGTGGCGATGTGCGGGTTGTAGAGACTGTGCTTCGATTTACGGCCAGCGACGTAGATGCCGCCCTTGTAGAGCTTCACGCGCACGGTGCCGCTGACGTTCTTCTGGCTTTCTTCGACGAGCGCCTGCAACGCGAGCCGTTCGGGCGCGAACCAGAAGCCGTAGTAAACCAGTTCGGCGTATTTCGGGATCAACGAATCGCGCAAGTGCATGACTTCGCGGTCCATGGTCAGCGATTCGATCTGGCGATGGGCAAACGTCAAAATGCTGCCGCCTGGCGTTTCGTAAACACCGCGGCTCTTCATGCCGACGAACCGGTTCTCGACCATGTCGACCCGGCCGACACCGTGTTTTCCGCCCAGCTTGTTCAGCTTTTTCATCACCTGAAGCGGCGTCATCTTCGTGCCGTTCACGGCCACGCAATCGCCTTTTACGAACTCGAGTTCGACGAACTCCGGCTTGTCCGGCGCGTCTTCGGGCAACACCGACAACGTCGTGAAGTAATCCCGGTTCTTCTTCGGATCGAGCGAATCGTACCACGGGTCTTCCAGGATACCGGCCTCGTAGGAAATGTGCAGGAGATTGCGATCCATCGAGTAGGGTTTCTTCGCGCTGGCCTGCACGGGAATCTTCTTCGCCGCGCAGTAATCAATCATCGCCTGTCGACCGGGGAACTGGCTCCGATACCGGTCATCGCGCCAAGGAGCGATGATGTCGAGTTCGGGCGCGAGCGCGGCGGCGGTCAACTCGAACCGCACCTGGTCGTTGCCCTTGCCGGTGGCACCGTGTGCGATCGCCTGCGCGCCTTCCTTGCGGGCAATCTCCACCATGCGCTTGGCGATGAGCGGCCGGGCAATCGAGGTGCCGAGGTAATATTGACCTTCGTAAATCGCGCCCGCGCGGAGCATCGGATAAATGAAATCGCGCGCGAATTCCTCCTGCAAATCGTCGATGTAGATCTTGGACGCGCCGGTCTTTTTGGCCTTTTGATTCAGACCCTTGAGTTCGTCTTCCTGACCGATGTTGGCGCAGAAGCCGATCATTTCGGCATTGTAGGTTTCCTTGATCCACGACATGAGGACCGAGGTGTCGAGACCGCCGGAGTAAGCGAGAACGATTTTCATTTTGGTGTTCAATTGCAGTTCAAAATCAGGGCGCGACTTAACGGGATGCCGCGTTGGATGAAAAGTAGAAACTGGCGAACGCTTTCGGTGTCATGCCGAAACCGCCAGCGCTGGAACCGGGCGCGTACGCACGGATCCCTGGGCTTCGCGGACGCGCCAAAAGAAACGGGTGCTCAGGCAAAGGGCCGCGGTGCCAAGACCGATCGCAAGCCCGATCCAGTTGCCCACAGCGCCGAGATCGGCGACGAACGCCAGGCAATAGGCGGTTGGCAAAGCAACCAGCCAATAGGCGAACGCGACAATGAACACGGGCAACCGCACATCGCTCATCCCGCGCAGCGCGGAGATCATCACGACCTGCGTGCCGTCGAAGAGTTGGAAAATGCCGGCCACGAACAACAACGACGCCGCCAAGCGGACAACGCTTTGATCGTGGACGAACCAGCCGGCGATTGTCGTTCCGGCAAACATGAATGCGATCGCGAACACGCCCATCGTCCCGGCTCCCATCGCCACGCCGCCGGAGGTGATTCGCTTAATGCGCGACGGCAGCCCGGCACCCCACGCGTGACCGACCCGGATGCTCACGCCCATCCCGATACCGAGCGCGAACATAAACGTCGTCGCGGCGCAGGTGATGGCGATCTGATGCGCAGCAATCGCTTCCGCACTGATCCAGCCCATCATCAATGCACCCACGGAAAACGCACCGACTTCCATCAGCGTCTGGAGACCAACCGGAAACCCGATCTGCCACTGAGCTTTGATCCGGGACCAGGACCATTGTCGGAACCATACGCGTGGCAACCAGTCACGTGTTTTGGTTGAGCGCAAAATGCCGACCACCATCGCCGTTGCAGTCGCGATGCGTGCCAACAAGGTTGCCAGGCCGGCGCCGGCGAGTCCCATGGCGGGCGATCCGAGATGACCGTAGATGAACACCCAGTTGAGAAAAACGTTGAGCAACACGCCGGCGTAGATGACGAGCATCGGCAGCCAGGCCTGGTTGAGCGATTCCGAGAACTGCTTGGTGCCGTGTAAAACGAGCGCCGGCACGATCGACCACGCGATGAATTCCAGATAACCTTGGCTGGCTTCGACGACATCGGCCGGTTGACCCAGGAGCGTCAAATGCGGCCCGGCAAACACCAGAAATACGGCGGTGATGGTGCCGGTGATCACGGCAATAAGCAGCCCGTGTCGGAGTGCTTCCCCGGCGTCCTCCCGCTTCTTCGCGCCGAAAGCCTGCGACGTGAGAATCTGCACCGCTCCGAGCAGTCCGAGCGCGAAGACCACCGGCACGTGCGCCACCGTGTTCACGAGCGCCGCGGCCGCCAGCGGCACGACGCCGACGCGGCCCACCATCACCGTGTCGACCAGGCCCATCAACATGTGACCGACCATGCCGGCTATGATGGGAAAACCCAGCGCCAGCGTGCGCCGCATTTCCAGCAGCCACTTCAGCAACACGCGTTGTCGATGGGTCAGGTGCATGGCCGTTCAGCCGCTCTTTCCGGATTCAGAATGGTCGATCGCGTTCGCGGGTTTTGTTTTCCAGCGGGTCCGCTCAAGATGATCAGGAGCACGGCAAAGCCAATCAATGCGGTCGCCAGAACGAGTCGCCACGAAAACGGTTCGTTGCCCAGCGTGCAGCCCAAAGTGACGGCGATCAGCGGATTAACAAACGCGTACGTGGAAACCTTCGAGGCCGGGCAAACTTGGAGCAACCAGATGTATGCGGTGAAGCCGACAAGCGCGCCGAAGAGCATCAGATAGATCCATGCACCGGCCGACAATGCGGTCACCGATGCGACGTCAAACGTCCGCAGTTCACCCGAACCGACCCCCACCAAAGTCATGACCGCGCCGCCCGTGATCATCTGCATACCGATTGCCAGTAACGCCGATTGTGGTTTTGCCGCGCGACGACTGAACAACGATCCGGATGCCCACGTGAGCGTGGCGATCAACAAGGCCAGCAAGCCCCAACCATTGAGCGCGCCGCCATCATAACCTTTGCCGTTGAGCACGAGTGTTCCGACCCCGGTGAAACCGAGCGCCAAACCGATCATCGTTTTCGCTGTCGGACGCGAACCACCACTCGTTCGCCAGTCGAGCAACACAATCCAGAGCGGCGTCATGGCGATCATCAACGCCGCGACGCTGGAGGGAATCGTTTGTTCGGCCCACGTCACCCCGCCATTGCCACCGAGCAGCATCAAAGTGCCGACGATCGTCGCGTCACGCCATTGAGCGAGGCTCGGCCAGGGCAAATGTTTGCGCCGCGCCCAGAGAAACAACACCACGCCGGCCGCGAAGAAACGGCTGCCGGCCATGAGGAACGGCGGAATGGAATCGACCGCGTAACGAATGCCCAAATAGGTCGAACCCCAGATGAGGTAAACTGCGGCGAACGCCGCGATCACAAGCGCACGATTCGGCGCCAACTGGGAACCATCGGAACTCACGCGGCCTCCTCCTGTAGCAGGCAGAAGTCGCTCGCCGGGAACATCCGCAAGTCGGCCACAGCCGCTTTGATCGCAACCCGCGGAGCCAGCCCCAGCTCGCGATAAACCGCAGTCAGTTCCCAGACCCGGAAGGTTCGCCGGGCGGGCCGTTCCGCTTCGATTTCGATGGTATTCACTTGATATATGTCGTCGTTCATTTTGCCTTTCCCCCACCTCTGTTCCGGCGTCGGGCAAACAAAAAACCCACCGCCGTTTACAGCGGTGGGTTGGAAATTCGTCGTTTTTGTCTAGTCGATGAACCCTCCACCGCCGGGTTGGTGCGCAATGCGGGAAGCGCGCAGCCATGCGGCCGGCTTCTGGCACTTTACGCAAATGACGGTATTCATTTTCATCGTTACGTGGGGATTAATAGAGATTGCCATACCCGCCGTCAACGACGGAGATGGTGAACTTTTGGTGACGGGCCGACGGGGCGGAAGGTCAAATATCAAAGTGCCAAGGACAAAAGAAAAAGGCACAGCGAATGACCAACTTCCAAATACCAGGCATCGTAATCACTATGGGCGCCTGCGTTTCATTGGTGGCTGAGATTTGGCTTTTCCTTTGTCATTGGTCGTTGGTTGTTGGTCCTTTAGCACCGGCTTTTCAAATCCAAACGCCGCCAGAAACTCCTCGCGCGGCGCCTTGATGAAAACGCGCTTCTTTGTGAACGGATTGGTGAAACTCAGCTTCACCGCCCGCAACGCCATGGGGAAATGGCCGTTGGCACTTTTCATTTGCGTTTTGCCGTACATCGGATCGCCAACGATCGACAGACCAGCGTCAAGCAGGTGAACGCGAATCTGATGCGTGCGACCGGTCACCGGCCGGCACTCGATCAACGTCCGACCGTTCGCCGTCGCGAGCACCTTGAAACTCGTTTCCGCCGGCTTGCCCTCTTTCGGATCGATTTGCATCCGGCCAAATTGTTTGGGCACCGGACCGATTGCTTTGTGACACGTCCACGCCGTTTTTGTGGGTTCACCGGCGACCACCGCCAAATAAACTTTCTCCATCTGCCGCTCCTCGAAAAGATCGCCGACCACGTCGAGCGCACCTGGGCTTTTGGCAAAGAGTAAAATGCCCGTGGTCTCGGCATCGAGGCGGTGAATGTGACGGAGATATTTCAGATTTCGGGACTTCGCCCAGAAATGGCCGCCGGCGATGCTGGAATCGATCGCCGCCTGGAGATTGCGATTCGTGCGTTGCCAGGTGAACGGAATCAACATCCAGCCGGCTGGCTTGTCGATCACCAGCACCGTCCGGTCCTCGAACAGGATCGGGATGGGATCAAGTCCCGGAAACTGGATGTGCATCGGCTTGGACATGGGCGACGGAAAGTGAATCGATTAACGCGCGAAGTCACTTCAGAAGCGCACTTTCCCACGAACCGAGTGGCGGCAAAAAGTAGGACAGGCATCCTGCCTGTCTTTCGACCGGTCTGAAGAATCATAGATTCTTCGAAAGGAGAAACCTTTACGAATTCGGGAGCCTTTACGGGCGAATCCGCAAGGAATTCAACGGAATCTGCAAAAACTAACTCGGCTGAAGACAGGCGGGACGCCTGTCCGACATTTGTCCTACCTGATGTGGCCGCCAATAACTTTTACCTCAAGGTTACTGAGGGCGAGGCTGTGGAGGACCTGGCTGAAACCGGGATACGTAACCGAGTAATCAAAACCCTTGCCGACACCGGCGGCACCGAACCGGCCCTGCTTGTCGAGTGCCACAAAATTGATGCTGAGGTCGATGCCTTTCGGGTCCTGGCGAGCGGTGCGCAGGATCGTTTCGGCGCACGCTTCCTCAGGCGTCGCGCCGCGGCGCATGTATTCGACGACAAGAAAGGAGCCGCAGTAACGCATCACATTTTCACCGACGCCAGTCGCACCGGCGGCACCGACTTCGTTGTCCACATAGAGTCCGTCACCGATCAGCGGCGAATCCCCGACGCGTCCCGGAATTTTGTAAGCCAGACCGCTGGTCGAGCAGCCGCCGTAAATATTGCCGTCCGGCATAAGCATGAGCATCGCAATGGTGTCGTGACCTTTCTCGCCAGTTTGTTTGGACTTCCATTCACGCCACGCGGCCTGCGCCTGCGGCGTGTTCAGGTCCTTTTCGGGAAAGCCTTCCTTGAGCGCGAATTGTGTGGCGCCGGCACCGACGAGCAACACGTGAGGTGTCTTTTCCATGACCGCGCGTGCCACGGCGATCGGGTGTTCGATGTCCTCGATCGCACCGACGCCGCCGGCCTGATGACCGGGTCCGGACATGATGCACGCGTCGAGCTGCACGACGCCGTCCGCGTTGGGCAATCCACCGGCACCGACCGAGCTGTTCGAAAGATCCGACTCGGCGACACCAATGCCCGCGACGATCGCGTCGAGTCCGGAGCCGCCTGATTGCAAGGTGGCGAGGGCCTTTTCATTGGCGGGTTTGCCGAAGGGCCAAGTGGAGACGATGAGCGGGCGTTGCGTGGTGGAAGCGGTCATGGATTTCGACGAACGATGGGTCTGGCAACCGGCACTGAGTGCGGCGACCGCGACCGATGAATGGGTGATAAACTGGCGGCGGGAGAGCATGCGCGAATCAAAGCGCATCGCATCGCTGGATGACAGACGAAAATACAGCGTGCGCGATCTCGCCGCCGGTCACCGTTTCTTCGGCCGAAAGCCTTTGGGAAGATTACTGGAATCGTCGTCGGCCGGAGGCTCCCAAGCCGGCGCGGCCGGTGCCGAATAACCGTCAGCGGTTGTTCCCTCGTCCTCGGGTTCCTCATCAAAATCCCGATCGGCGGCCGCCGCTTCGGCGGCTTCCCGGTCGAGCCGCGCTTGTTCCACGGCGAAATCAGGATCGATTTGATTAAGTCGTTTGCGGGCCTTGCCGGCCGCCTGCGTGTTGCCGTATTCGCGATGGATGCGCCAGAGCAAGGCCAACCCCTGATCGGGCTTGTCGAGCTTCCCGTAATACAAGTTCACGAGGTGAATCGCGGCCCAGGCCCAGCGTTCTGGCGGCAGTTTTTGTTTCAGAAATTCCTCGTACTCGAGCGCGGCGGCGAGGTGGTTGTTGAGATCCTTTTCGTAGATTTCCGCAATGCGCGCCATCACGTGAACTTCGCGCGGGTTTTTGTTGAGATATTCCCGCATGAGGCGAATGGCCTCGAGATAATCACCGTTGGCCCAAACGTCCTCGGCCTTGTCGTACGCCACGCTGTGAATGCCCTCGCCCTCCTCATTGTGAACGAATTTGTGCGCCTTCTGGCCCATAAAACTGGAAACATCGTGGGCGATCAAAAAACCAAGACCGATCAACGTTCCGAACATGCCAAACGCGTAGAAACCAATGCCCGAGGCATCCGGCGCGTCCGGTCGGTCCATGCCGCGTTTGGTCAATGCCTGGGTTTCGACCGGTGGGGCGGCGTTGGTCGCCGGAGCGTTTGTCTCGACCGGGCTTACCGCGTTTGTCACCGCGGCGGACGCGTCGTTCGTCGGTGAATTCGCTACCGCGGTTTCATTGGTTGCGGTGACCACGGCATTGGTGCCGGCGGTTGTGGCGGGGACTTTCTTGCCCGAGTCGATCATGGCGATTGGGTCCGCATCGACGTCCGACGCCATCAGATGAGAGTAACGCAGAACGAACTGGCGAGCGCAATGGATGGCCAGTACGCCCAGGACCACATACAAAATGATCTTGGTCAGGTTGATTTGCATCTGCGGGTCAGAGGGTAATCAGCGAGCACGCCAAAGGCCAAAAAGAATTTTTGCGCAAACGAGGGGCATTTCTGGCATCTATTGACGCGGGAGCCGGGCGAAACGTTTCAGTACAATTAATCGTCGATCACGACGCCACCAAAATGGCCACAATGCACGCTGTGAGATAGCACGCCAGCAGCCCGCCAATCATCGAACGCAGGCCCAGGTTGGCAAAATCCTTGCGCCGATCCGGGGCCAGTGAACCAATGCCGCCGATTTGAATGGCGACACTGCCAAGGTTGGCGAAACCGCAAAGCGCGTACGTCGCGATCGTCACGCTGCGCGGATCCAACACGGCTTTGTTTTGCGTCAGGGACAGATAGCCGACGAACTCGTTGATGACGATGCGTTCGCCGAGGAATTGCCCGATGGTCGCGCAGTCCTTGCCCGGTACGCCCATGAGCCAGGCAAATGGCGCGTTGCACCAGCCCAACAACTGTTGCAGCGTCAATGATCCGCCGAACCAGCCGGCAATCATCTGCAGTAGAAAATTGACGAGGGCGACCACTGCCACAAACGCGATGATCATCGCAAAAACGTTTAACGAAAGCTGCAACCCGTCGGAAGCGCCGCGGCACAACGCATCGAAGCTGTTGATCGAATTGCGTTCCACGACCAGTTTCACGTGCCCGGCTGTCGGGCTGGCTTCCATCTCCGGCACCATGATTTTCGCAATGACGATTGACGCGGGCGCGCTCAACACCGAGGCGGTCAACAAATGGCCGGCATTGGCCCCGAAGCTCGCGTAAGCGGCGAGCACACCGCCGGCGATGGTCGCCATGCCGCCGGTCATCATCGTGAGGATTTCGCTCCGCGTCATGGAATTCAGGTAGGGCTTGATCAGCAGCGGCGCCTCGGTTTGACCCATGAAGATATTTGCCGCCGCGGAGAGGCTTTCGCTGCCGCTGGTCCCCATGGTTTTTTGCATGATTCGCGCCATGAATTCGACGACCACCGGCAGCACACGCCAGTGATAAAGCAAAGACGAGAGCGATGCCACGAGGATGATCGTCGCCATCACGACAATGCCCAGGGCCACGCCGGTGCCCGGACCGAACGCCTGGTCCATCGCCTCCTTGTGCGCGAGCGGCCCGAAGATCATCGCCGAACCTTCGATGGCAAAGGTGTTCAACTTCACGAACACCTGCTGGAAGAAATCAAACACCTGCTGGCCCGGACCGGTTTTCAAAATGATGATCGCGAAGATCCATTGCAGAGCGAGGCCCCACAATACCACCCGCCACGGGAAACGTTGCCGATTGGAGGAGAGGCCCCAGGCGAGCAAAAGAAAAACGCCGAGTCCCAGGATCGGAATCAAACGAAGTGCCATGCGGCCGGGAGAATAGTGGACCCGTTTGCGCGAGTAAATAACGCGCAGTTGCCGATCTGCCGGAACGCCAAGCCCGCGACTTGCGGCGCCCGAACGCTTGCTCTAGTTTCGGCCGCCATGGACTACGACACGCCGAATCCGCCGCCGTCGGGGCATGCCCACCAACCCCCACCTTCGATGGGCGGGGTTTCCGCCGCTCCGCCGGCACCACCTCCGCCACCGCCCGTGTTTAGAACTCCACCAAGCGGTCCCGAGCCGAAGCGTCCGCGCAAATCGTCTGGTGGCTGGATTCTGGCGACCATCGTTCTCAGCTGCCTGCTCGCGCTCAGCCTGTTGGGCAACCTGCTTTCGGCGTTGTTTGCGAACCTTTCATTTTCAACGTCCACCACCAGTCACGTCGGTCCCAATTTTCAGGAAGTCGTCCTGGAGGATAACGATGCGCGTGACAAATTCGCGGTGATCAATGTCGATGGCGTCATCAGCGGACAATCGATGGATCCGAACGGGTACAGCCTGGTCGATTACATCGGCGATCAGCTCGATATGGCGGCAGACGATAGTCGCGTTCGCGCGGTCTT
Organism: bacterium; assembly: GCA_016124235.1. GTDB lineage: Bacteria > Verrucomicrobiota > Verrucomicrobiia > Limisphaerales > RI-55 > RI-55. The sequence goes on from WGOC01000037.1 coordinate 30,040, forward strand.
GTTGAAAGTCGATTCGCCCGGCGGTGAAGTGTTGGCATCCGACGAGATTTTCCGGCGCATCCAGCGTTTCCAACAAGACAGCGGCAAGCCGGTCATCGCGTCGATGGGCAGCATGGCCGCGTCCGGTGGTTATTACATTTCAACGCCCTGCCGGTGGATCGTCGCCAATGAACTGACCATTACCGGGAGCATCGGTGTCATCATGTCCGGCTACAACTGGCGCGGTTTGATGGACAAGGTAGGCGTGCAACCGATGGTGTTCAAGAGCGGAGCATTCAAGGATATGCTCAGCCCCAGCAAACGCCCAGAGGAGATCACTGCGGAGGAAAAGCAAATGGTGCAAGGTATGGTGAACGAGACGTTCGGTCGGTTTAAACAAGTCGTTCGCGAAGGTCGCGATAGTGCCGCCAAGAAGAACGGAACCGACGGCCGATCGCTGGCGGATGATTGGGAAGATTACGCCGACGGCCGCATTCTTTCCGGGACGGAAGCGCAACGATTGGGATTCGTGGACGAACTCGGAAACTTCGAAACAGCCGTTGATCGAGCGTTGAAGATCACCGGTGTCCATGCCGCGAATCTGATCGCCTACCGGCAACCGTTTCGACTGGGCTCCCTCTTCCGGTTGCTCGGTGAATCGGAGAGCAAAGCACCCGGTGAGCGCGCCATGAAGATCGATCTCGGACTGGACATTCCCAAACTCGAGACCGGCCACCTTTATTTCCTGCCACCCCTTTTTGCCCGTTGATGAAGGGTGTTCACATCATCGACCACCCGTTGGTGCAGCAAAACCTTGCGGCATTGCGGGATCAAAAGACGCCGCCGGGCGAGTTCCGCCGACTGCTCGGCGACGTTGGTGGTTGGTTGTTTTATGAAGCCGCTCGCAAACTCGATCGAAAACAGGGTCGCGTCCGCACCCCATTGGCCTTCGCTCCCGCAAAAAAAGTCGCCAAACCCGTCCTGCTCGTGCCGGTATTGCGCGCCGGCCTCGGGATGCTCAATGGAATCCTGGCGCGTCTGCCCGACGCCCATGTGGGATTCATCGGCCTGCAGCGCAACGAAGAAACGCTCGCGCCCGAACCCTACTACGGCAAACTTCCCAGACGTCTCCAACGACACGAAATATTCCTGCTCGATCCGATGCTTGCAACGGGTGGGAGCTGCGTGGCGGCCTTGGAACAACTAACCGCACGCGGCGCCCGCTCCATTCGACTTGTCAGTCTCGTCGCCGCGCCGGAAGGGATCCGCACCGTACGCCGACGCTATCCGACCATCCCAATTTATTGTGCAGCCGTGGATGATCACTTGAACGAACGCGGCTATATCGTTCCCGGTCTTGGCGATGCCGGCGACCGGTTGTTTGGCTTGTAACGACGGATTGTTGGACCGTTAACAATTTCGTCTTGGTTATTTTCCCACGACGTGAGTAGTGTCCTCACCCCGTTTCCCCATGAAGCGTGAAAACCTGCTGATCGTTGCCGATAGTGTACGGGATGCAGACATGCTCTATGCAGTTCGCATGTTTGTACCGGACCCGTTCATCTACCTGCGCATCGACGGCCGCTGCCACGTGGTCGTCAGCGACTTGGAACTGGATCGCGCACGCAAGCAGGCGCCGCATTGTCGGATCATTTCCCTCAGCCAATGTTGGAACAAACTACGGCAGCAGGGTGTCCGCAAATACCGCGATACGGCGCAGGTCATTCGCCTTTTGTTGAAGGAACGAAAAGTCCGCCGCGTGCAGGTGCCGGAAAACTTTCCCCTCGGCCTCGCCCGTCAACTGCGCGACCTCAAAGTCAAATTGAAGCTGGCAAAAGACGGCGCGTTTCCGCAACGAACCCACAAGTCCCCTGACGAAATCAAAAAAATCAGCGCGACTCAATTGATGGCGGAAGTGGGTCTCGCCGAAGGCATGCAAGCACTCAAACAATGCCGCGTGGCCAAGGATCGCAAATTGATTTTCCGCAACGCCCCGTTCACGTCGGAGCGGCTCCGGGCAATTATCGATACCGCGATCGTTCAAGCGGGCGGACAGGCCGCACACACCATTGTCGCCGGCGGTAAACAGGGGTGTGATCCGCACCACGTTGGGCACGGCCCGCTCAAGGCGAACGAGCCGATCATCCTGGATATTTTTCCGCGCTCGCAAAAGACCGGCTATTACGGAGACATCACGCGGACGGTCGTTCGCGGGCGGGCCTCCGAAGCCGTCCGCAAGCTTTATGATTGTGTGCACCAAGCGCAGGAGATCGCGATGCGGACGATGAAAGCCGGCACCGAATGCCGGAACGTTCATGAGTCGGTGCAGGACCATTTCCGCAAAAATGGCTACAAGACTTGCCGGACCAAGCAAGGCCACAGCGGCTTTTTCCACGGCACCGGCCATGGCATCGGATTGGAGCTGCACGAGGCTCCAAACATCGGTTCTCGTTCACTCGAAAAATTTGCAAACCGGATGGTTGTCACGGTTGAGCCAGGTCTTTACTACCCGGAATTGGGCGGTGGCGTTCGGCTCGAAGACGTGGTGGTGATTCAAAACGGCCGCCCCAAAAACCTCACGAAGTTCGAGAAGGTGCTCGAGCTTTAGTCCGGCACGCTCGTGTCGGATTGACCCACACGCAGTCCCACTTGACACAATTCTCGTTGGCTGCCTATTGCGCTTTTGGCGTTTTCCGGCAATTTGGCGGCAATTCGGTTGGGCACGGTTTGCGCTCTTTGAACGCGTCCGACTTGACCTGATAAAACCAAAAACTTTGATTCTATAAACGATGATACTTGGACTTGATCCGATCTATTGGTTGTTCATGTTGCCCGGTTTGATCATTGGGTTGATCGCCCAGGCCAAACTGAAGGGAACCTATTCCCGTTATCTGAACGAACCGACGGCCTCAGGGTTGAGCGGGGCTGAGGCTGCCCGCGAAATTCTCGACCGCGCAGGCTTGCAGGACGTGCCGGTGCAGGAAGTCCCCGGACACCTGACCGATCACTATGATCCACTGCGCAAGCGACTCTGTCTGTCGTCCGAAAACTATCGTGGTCGCTCAATTTCCGCGGTGGGCGTTTCGGCGCATGAGGCGGGTCACGCGCTGCAGCACAAGGCGGCCTACGCGCCGCTGAAGCTGCGCATGGTGATGGTCCCGATCACCAACTTCGCCTCTTCAATGTCGATGATTCTCATCATGATCGGGCTGTTCATCGCCACGGCGATGGGCAAGCACATGATGATGGCGGGCGTCGTCTTGTTCGGTGTCGTGACGCTGTTTCAATTGGTAACTTTACCCGTCGAGTTCGACGCCAGCAGCCGCGCGAAAAAAGTGCTTCTGCAAATGGGCTTGGTCACCGAGCGGGAACACGTGGGTGTCAGCCGCGTGCTGAGTGCCGCGGCGATGACTTATGTGGCAGCGATGGTGACGGCCGTGCTCCAATTGCTCTACTTCCTTTCGCTGGCCAACCGGCGTAACTGAATACGCATCGCCCTCAGCCAATTCACGGGGCCGCATGAATCCATGCGGCCCTTTTTGCTTTTCACGCCCGCGACACATGGACAAGCCGGCGGACATCCGGAGTTACGTCAGCGCGTGAGGCTCCCTCGGCCAGCCAATTACAATTCACCGCCAACTCCATACTTTCCCGACCGCGAGCGACCGGCTATTCATCTTAGCCATGCCTACCGCACACGAAGTGGATTACCGGATCTTCGGCGATGACCTGCAATTCGTCGAAGTGGAACTTGATCCCCAGGAAGCCGCCGTCGCCGAAGCCGGGGGCATGATGTACATGGAGGATGGGATCGAGATGGAAACGATCTTTGGCGATGGCTCCCAACAAACGACGGGTTTCATGGGCGCCCTGCTCGGTGCCGGTAAACGATTGCTGACCGGCGAGTCACTCTTCATGACCGTGTTTCACAATCAGGGTGTCGGCAAAAAACGGGTGGCGTTTGGCGCGCCGTATCCGGGCAAAATTGTTCCCGTTCACCTCACCGAGGTCGGAGGCGATTTGATGGCCCAGAAGGATTCCTTTCTGTGCGCCGCCAAGGGAGTCAGCATCAGCATCGGGTTCAACAAGAAAATCGGCGCCGGCCTGTTCGGTGGTGAAGGCTTCATCATGCAAAGGCTGCAAGGCGATGGCTGGACCTTTCTGCACGCCGGCGGCACGATCTACGAACGCACGCTGCAACCCGGCGAAGTGATCCGCGTGGACACTGGCTGCGTGGTTGCCTTTGAACGGGGCGTGGATTTTGACATCCAGTATGTTGGCAAAATCAAATCGGCGTTGTTCGGCGGCGAGGGACTTTTCTTCGCCACGCTGCGGGGCCCCGGCCGGATCTGGCTGCAGTCGCTGCCGCTCAGCCGGCTGGCGGATCGCATCGTCAAATCCGCGCCCAGTGCCGGCGGCAAGCGACGCGGCGAGGGTTCAATCCTCGGCGGTCTGGGCGGCCTGCTCGACGGCGATAATTCACTGACCTGATCGGGATGTCGAATTGCACTTAAATCAGCCGATTTGTTGAAGGATTCAATCAATCGCGCTGGAGCGAATGAGCGAGGCTCAGGCCAATATATCCTTCACGACATTCCCGTGCACATCGGTCAGCCGAAAATCCCGGCCTTGGAATCGATAAGTAAGGCGTTCGTGATCGATCCCAAGACAGCGCAAAATGGTCGCATTAAAGTCGTGGATGTGCACCGGATTTTCGACGATGTTGTAGCAATAATCGTCCGTGGCTCCGTAGGTAATTCCCGGTTTGATGCCACCGCCGGCCATCCATAGCGAGAAGCAGCGTCCGTGATGGTCGCGCCCGTGGTTGTCCTTGGAGAGTTGGCCCTGGGAATAAACAGTCCGACCAAATTCACCACCCCAGATCACCAGCGTCTCTTCCAGCAAACCGCGCTGTTTCAAATCTTTGATCAACGCCGCGCTTGGCTGATCAACGTCGCGACTTTGCCCGCGAATCTGTTTCGGCAAATCACTGTGCTGATCCCAGCCGCGGTGCATCAATTGAACAAAGCGAACACCCTTCTCGACCATGCGCCGCGCGAGCAAACAATTGCGGGCAAATCCGCCATCGGTAGGGTTGTCCGCGATGCCGTACATGTCGCGAATGTGTTGTGGCTCGGTGGAAATATCGGTCAACTCCGGCACCGCCATCTGCATCTGATACGCCATTTCGTATTGGGCAATCCGGGTGTTGATTTCCGGATCGCCAAACGATTCAGCGGCGAGTTCGTTCAGCGATTTCAGACCGTCGAGCATCGAACGTCGCCCGCCTTGATCGACACCCGGCGGGTTGTTCAAGTAGAGCACCGGATCCTTGCCGCTGCGGAGGCGCACGCCCTGATGCCGACTCGGCAGAAAGCCAGGACCCCAAAGTCGCGAAAACAACGGTTGATCGGTCTTGTTGCCGCTGCCCTGCGAAATCATGACGATGAATGCCGGCAGTTGACGATTTTCACTGCCGATGCCGTAGCTCAGCCAGGCACCCAAACTTGGGCGGCCGGGTTGTTGATGGCCGGTCTGGATGAACGTAAACGCCGGATCATGATTGATCGCCTCAGTGTGCATGGACTTGACCACACAAATGTCGTCCGCGACGGAGCCAATGTTGGGCAGCAATTCACTCAACCAAAGACCACTTTGACCGTGTTGCTGCCATTCAAACATCGGCGCCACACACGGAAAGGATTTCTGCCCGGACGTCATGCCGGTGATGCGCTGTCCCATGCGGATCGATGCCGGCAATTCCTCCCCGTGATGCTTTTTCAGCTCCGGTTTGTAGTCGAGCAGATCGATGTGCGACGGGCCGCCGGACATCGTCAGGAAGATCACTCGCTTGGCCTTGGGAGCAAAGTGCAGCGACGGCAAAGTGCCGAATGGATTGGCCTGCGGAACCGGCGAGGAGGCAAACAAGTTTTCGTTCAGCAGCGACGCAAGCCCAGCCGCACCAATTCCCGCGAGACCACGGCGGAAGAAGGCGCGACGATTATGCAGGCGGGCGAATTCTTGATGGAGCGGGTTTGAGTTCATCGTGGCAAATGGTTTCAGCTCAGCCCTTCGTGATCGTTTCATCGAGGTTCAGCAACGTGCTGGCAACCATCGTCCAGGCAGCCAACTCCGAGGGATCAAGCTGTTCATCAAATGGTGAATCGCCATTCCTCTGCAAAGCGATCGCCGCCTGTTTGTTCTGCCGATAGCGGGCTAGCTGGTCTTCGAAGACTCCTCGCAGCGCGGCCAATTCACGATCATTGATGGGACGGCCGGTGGCCATGCGAAATGCCAGACGAAATCGTTCGTCGTCGGTCTTGGCCACCGCCAACAAATGCTCCGCGAGATGGCGCGACGCCTCGATATAGGTCGGGTCATTCAGCAACACGAGCGCCTGCAACGGCGTGTTGGTGCGCGGCCGCCGCACGGTGCAGGTTTCCCGATTTGGCGCGTCGAGCGTGGACAACTGCGGTGGCGGCGAGGTGCGCTTCCAGAAGGTGTACATCGAACGCCGGTAAAGATCGCGCCCCTGGCTTTGCTTGAAGAACTGGGCAGAAAAATTTGCGCTATCCGCCCGTTGCGAAAGCTCGCCCCAAAGCCCCGGCGGTTGGTAAGGCGACACGCTGGCACCGCCAATACGATCGTCAAGCATCCCCGCCAACGAGAGTGCCTGATCGCGGATGAATTCAGCTTGCAGGCGAAATCTTGGACCGCGAGCGAGCAACCGGTTTTCGGGATCCCGTTCGAACATCTCCTGAGTGACGTGAGATGACTGTCGATAGGTCGCGCTCATCACGATTTTCTTCTGCAACGCCTTCACGTCCCAACCGCTTTGCATGAACTCAGTGGCCAACCAGTCGAGCAATTCCGGATGACTGGGAAATTCGCCTTGTGAGCCAAAGTCCTCCGCCGTCTTGACCAAACCCACGCCAAAATATTGTTGCCAGAAGCGGTTTACGGTCACGCGCGCCGTGAGCGGTTGGTCCGGCGAAACCAGCCATTGGGCCAGCGCCAGTCGGTTCGTTGGACCGTTGCTCTTGATGGGAGGCAGACTGGCGGGAACTCCCGGATAAACCTGCTCACCCAATTGATCGTACAGTCCGCGGACATGAACGTGGGTGTCGCGCGGTTGATCCAACTCGCCCATGACCATCGTGGTCTGAATCGATTTGTCCAACGTGGACCGCGCTTTCTGCAACTCGTCCAAAAAGCTGCGCGCCACGTGATAACTCTTCGGCGCGTATTGGTCGCGATAGAAATCCGTGAGCCTGTTTCGCTGTTCGTCGTTTAACGAATCGGCCGGCTTGGCGAGCAAATCGACAATTGGCTTTTGCTTTTCGTCCGGCTTCACCGGAGGTTCCTCGCGCCACTTCTTTTCCCAAGCAGCTTGCAACGACGCGAGTTGATCTTCTTCCATTTTCAATGTTGCTTTGGCGGCGGAGATCACATTGTCCAGTCGCTCCATTTGTCGCGATTCATCGGGCGTCGGCAGTTGGAGAAACGGTTTGGCGTTGCCCGTGTTGCCATCGAGTCCCGACTCCGGAACGCTGGCGAAGAACGCATAGAATTCGTAAAACTCCTTCTGCGTAATTGGATCAAACTTGTGATCGTGACATTGCGCACAGGCGAACGTGAGCCCCAGCCAGACCGTCGAAGTCGTGTTGACGCGATCGATCAGGTAGGCGTGTTCGTATTCTTCCGCGATCGCTCCCCCCTCGTAGTTGATCATGTGGTTGCGGTTGAAACCCGACGCGATCTTGAGCGCGATCGCTTCATCCGGATTCACGTGCTTTCGTTCCGCTAAAATGTCGCCGGCCAGCTGGTCGACCGTGAATTGATCAAAGGGAAGATTCTCGTTGAAAGCCCGAATCACCCAATCCCGCCACGGCGTCATGTCGCGACCCGAATCGAGATGATAACCGTGGGTGTCCGCGAAACGCGCGGCGTCGAGCCAATCCAACGCCATTCGTTCGCCGTAACGCGGCGACATCAGCAGGCGATCCACAACCGCTTCGTACGCGCCGGGCGAATCATCCGCGAGAAACGCGTCAATCTCATCGAGCGACGGCGGCAGCCCAATCAGGTCCAGGTAAAGTCTGCGGATCAACGTTTCCCGATTCGCTTCTGGCGCGGGGCTCAGTCCTTCCCGATCGAGGCGGGCGGCCACAAAATAATCAATCTCGTCGCGGGGCCATTTCGTGTTCTTCACTGGTGGCAGCGACGGCCGTTGTGGAGCGACGAACGACCAATGCGCCTCGTAGGGAGCACCCTCCGCGATCCACTGTTGCAAAGTGGTGATCTGGTCGGCCGACAGCTTTTTGCCGGATTTCGCGGGCGGCATGTGATCGTCCTCGTCCGTGGTCGTGATCCTTCGAACGAGTTCGCTGGCGTCGACTTTGCCGGGAACAATTGCGATGTCCCCAGACTTGGCCGGCTTCACCGCACTCGTTCGCACATCCAGCCGCAGTCCGGATTTGCGTTCGTGCTCATCAAAGCCGTGGCATTTGAAGCAATTGTCGGAAAGGATCGGTCGGACGTCGCGATCGAAATCGATCTTCGCCCTCGCCTGGTGGACGAAAATGAAAACGCAGATGGCACCGCACAACGGTATTCGTAGGGCCGCGTGAATGAACGGTCGGAACATGGCTTGACGAACCTATAATCGCGTTCGTCGCCGGATTCAAACTTTGCGTTTCGGGGATTTTGTCGACCAAGATATCCGGCCGCAGCAGCAGCGCGCGCGTTGCGACCAAACGCTCAGTTTTTGAAAGGCAACGGTAAACCCACCTATTTCTTCAAGCCCATGTCCATGGTCATGGGGTCATGGGTGTGGGTCAGTTGGAAGGGCGTGGCCGGCAGGTGCAGTTCCTCGGGCCTCTCCTGCCCTTCGGTGATCCGGTAGGCATGGTCCAGTTGAAGTGCCTTGAACTCCTGCCGCTTCC
>WGOC01000047.1 GCA_016124235.1 bacterium
ATAAACTCGGCATCCCTTCGGTCCGAGCCAGCCGGGGAGTGTATTGGAAGCCCGAGGAAATCGAACTGCTCGGCAAGCTGCCTGACCTGGAAGTGGCCCGCCGCCTGGGCCGCAGTCACGAAGCGGTGGCCTTGAAGCGGGCCAAGCTGGGCATTCCCAGTGTGGATTACCGATTCTGGACGCCGGAGGAAGACGAGCTTTTGGGAACCATGCCGGACGTGGAAGTTGCCCGGCGGGTCGGACGCAACGGCGGAGCGGTGCGAGCCCGCCGTCTCAAACTGAACATTCCCTGCCGGCCCGCAGATGCCGACCGGTTCTGGAAGCCCGAAGAGCTGCGTCTGCTGGGCACACTTCCCGACCACGAAGTCGCGCACAAACTGAACCGCACGGTGAAAGCGGTTGGCTACAAGCGCCAGTCGCGCTTGATCCCACCTTTTCGCCCTAAGTAGTCTAGCCGGCGAACGCGGAAGCTGATTCGGGACGGTGGCAACCGTGTGGGGTGGAGGAGTGGGGGAAGTCCGGCCGCCACCGCCCGAATCAATTCGTCAGTTCAATCATCCGATCCTCGCGACAAGAAGTGCTCAATGCCGGGAGCACCTGCGCGAAGCGAGCTGCCCCATTTGGCCAACCACCATGTGGGGCTTGGGAGTTACACCTGTAATGGCTGCCATCTTCATGGCATTTCCGACGCACAGGTTGGCGTGTCGAGGTCACTTTGGTATTGTTGCAGATTCTACATTTGTGGTGCCCGTTGAATTCGATCCATCGTAGAGGTGACGCATCGAAATATTATGTTCTTCCCATAATCTCCGTTGGGCGTAATTCCAAGGGCCTGGCATATCTGAGTGATACTCGGCCCACCAAATTACAAATGGCCCATTAGTGCGTCCTGAGAACCGGGGGAAATCATTGGTCGGATTGATCTCCCAAAGTACAAGGTTTCCATTCCGAAAAGTGGATCGCGCCGACGCATAGCCTGCCAACTTGGCCAGGTAATCGACAGATTTGCGCCACCAAAAACACTGCCAGACTAAGCAAACAATCACGATAAGTCCACTCAGTGCGATCCCTAAACTGCACCACCATTTGATTGATTTTTTCATAGACAGTGAGAATCGAAGATCGTTACGCCCTCGGCGATCAAAGTGATTCGGGACGGCGGCGGCCGTATGGAATGGAGGAGTGGGGAAAGGCCGGCCGCCACCGCCCGAATCGAATCATCGAGTTTACTTGCTCGTGACCGGTGCCTTGTTTGACCTGCCGAGTTCATTGCGAACCGCCATGAAAAGGAAAAATTTCCACCATTGGGTACTAACGCCAGACGACTTGGCCGAAGAATCCTGAACCGGTTGGAATCTCGGTGCCTTTCGCGTCCCCAATCTTAAACAAGAAAAGTTGTGGCCGGCCCCTGTTGCCGCTCCTTCTGAATATGATTTCTTCCTCATCAGGAGACACGGCTGGCTGGTCGAATCCCGACAAACCATCTCCGAAGACCTGATCGTTTCCGCCATCCAAGTCGCAGATCTGCCAGCAAGCCGATTTCGGGTTCTCGTAAATCAATCTTCTGGACTTGCGAAGGACAATTGGCCAGTCCCCGTGCTTGATGTCAGTAAACCGCCCGTCCAAGTCCAGTTTGCAAATTATTCGAGGTTCGACTGCCAAAGGGTCGTCCGTCCGAACAAATCGTTTGAGAATCAGGGCACCACCGTCTGGCGCCCAGTTGATTGGAGCGCCGATCATACCGGGTTCGCCCAACGTTCGAGCGCTGCCTGTTTTCACATTGAGCAGAATCATTTGCATGGAAAGTGGGTGATCGTCCGCGACTTGCTGAATTGCCGCGACGGTCCTCCCGTCAGGAGAAAGCACTCCAAACCCGATAAAGCCGCGATCTAGTAACGGGTCGCGATAACGGCTGTATTCGCCACGACGTAAATCCACCTTGATCAGTTCATGGGCTCCCGCGAATGAGAAGCCAGTTGCGATTACCTGAGTTCGATCCTGGAGAAAGCACCAGGGAGAGGACTCAAAGCCCCAATAGGGGATACGACGAAGCTCTTTCGAGGCAAGGTTGAAGTACGATCCATCGGGCATGGGTGAGCCTCCCACTTCGTAGAGCGGATCGTGATTTAAAAGAATCCATTCATGGGCATCTTTAAACTCCGGTGGACTAACGACGTCTTTGTAGTCACCACTGGTCTTGAGGTAGTCCGGGTTTGGCTCATCGAGAAACATGAAATCAGAAATCTGTGTGCTGATTCCTTTGGTGGATCGCTTTACGATCAGCCCGTTTGTCCTATCCACAAAGAATTTGGAATCATCTTCGGCATAGCTCATAATCTGTTGGAATCGCGAATTGGGTTTTTGAAATTCCCCGGGAACCGAAGAGTTGGTCGAGGATTTGTTCCAGAGTTCGGCAAACTTTTTGATTTGTTGCGTGTGGGCCTCATTCGTCAGCACCATTTCTACATTTGCATTTTGTTCACCCAGAATAGACGCGTCCTTTTCATTCAGCATCTTGCTGCCCAATACGAGTGGGGTCGACAATTCAATGAGCAAATACCCAAGTGGGATGCCCAGCACGGCTTCGTAGGGACGGGTTTTCCTGGCTCCGAGGCTGTCAATCACGTACCACTCGCCTCCTTTTGAAACAATCCGGCCCAACTGGAGCCGTTTTCCATCGTCTTCGACTGAAAACCTGCAAACGAACTCGTCGCAGTTTCTGTACTCCAACACTCTGATTTGTTTGCCATTCTGGAGCGTATGCAAAGCGGACCATATTGCAGGTTTCTTGCAAAACTGGTCCAAAGTGCGGTCGCCTGCTGCGGTCAGTTCCGACAATTGAACGCGCTCTTTCCCTTCCGCGGGGTCTAAATGGCCATAGATCACCAGGAAGGCACAGACAATGCCAGTTGGCAAAAAACGGTCCCAATAATCCATGCGAATAATCATATCGAGTGTGGACAGCAGCGGCTAACCCAAATTGGATTGTTGCTTGCTGATTACATGATGTGTCCGCTTTGAGCGGACTGGAACGGAGCCAACCAAATACCCGCAATCAAGTCGAGTGCGTATGATCGCACTTGACGATCAAAGCGATTCGGGACGGCGGCGGCCGTGTGGAGGAGGGAGGGGAAGTCCGGCCGCCACCGCCCGAATCAATTCGTCAGTTCAATCAGCCGATCCTCGCTACAAGAAATGTTCGTCGCCGGAACCGTTTGCACGAAGCGAGCAGCCCCGCAATGCCCATCACGCCATAGAATCGGAAACAGCAGCCGCAGAAATCGAAGCTGACCGACGCATACGAAAGTACCCGTAACAAAGGCAGACGATGGCGAGGATTCTGAACGTGCAATGCGCCGTGAGGGCTCGGTGTAATGCACTCCCAATCGAAGTAGAACTTAATGCAAAGATGTTCACCGTGAGTGATGCAATTTGGAGGATACCGAGGAAAAGTGCGCCACCGATGCCGGGACGAAGCCAAAGCCAGATGATGCCAGCGGACAGTAAGACAATGTCGGGTGCCGCCAATGCCCAGTTTCCCCCGAGAGCACTGGTGAGAATGAACCATATAACGTGCGCTCCAGTGACAGCGATGGCACCAGCGAACCACTTGGGACGCACCGGAGTCTTGGCAAACAGCAACAAAAGGAGACCTGCAGCGATGATGGGAATCCAAGCGGCCAGCCCGCAATACCGGCTAAACGCCCATCCTCCGGCAGCTCCGACAATGCCGCCTACGGTGTTGAATGGGTGCGCTTTCTTTGTTCGCTCAGTCATGTCTTGACTGTCGATGTTTTGCGGATTGATGCCGAAGCAAGCCAAGAGGCCGATCTCAGGCGTCTGTTTCTTGCTGGTATCACCGGTGCTTTGGTTGGCCCGTGTCGTTCAAACGAATCGGCCGGGCATGCGGGCAAAAGATTGAACATTTACCGATGGAATTTTCTCACGTCGGCCACGTTATGTATGTGGTTATTGGGTCATCCGTTCGGATTTTTCTTCAAATGCTTTCGGATAGTTTCCAAGAAACGCTCGTCCTCAACATCCCAGATCGCTTCAGGCGTTGGCACATTCGCCCAGCAAGACACGTTTGAAACCATTTGGCCAAATCTCCAGTTTGGATAGCGTTCACTAAGTTCTCCCAGGGCTTTGAGAATCTCTTGTCTAACCGATGTCATAGCAAATCAAGCGACATCGCTTTACATTTTAGTTAGGATAACAGTCACGTCGTCGGGCAACGCTCCCGATGGATACCGCACTAACTCGATCAATCGTTTTGCAGCGAGCTCTGCTGTGGATTCGCGACAAACTGTAACAATCTGCTCTCGTGACGCGTACTTTAGAAGCCCATCCGTGGCAAGAAGCAAATACGCGCCAAACGATTTGTTGTTTTTGAAAGGAATTGCCCGCGCATTTCCCGAACCTACGAACGGCTTTCTTGATTGATATCGAGTCAGATCAATGACCCCAACCTCATCGATTATCCAGACACCCGAATCTCCCACACTTGCACCATAGATTTGATCTTCAGATATGACAGCGACTGCACAGGTTGTCTCGCCGGCACTTGGGTTTTTGCAGATGCTTTGGTCCATATCCTGTAGAACGGATGCACAAAAAGTTGAGTCGCTCATCTGATCCGCTTGGCTGTGGACAAACTTTATCGCCAGGTCAGCAGCTATTGCCCCGCCGGTAATTCCACCAGCTCCATCAGCGACGACCAGAAAACGCCTAGAACCAAACACAAATGCGCTGGCCCGATCTTGATTCTCGTGACCGCCCGCTTCAGTTTGCAGCGTTGAACTTATGTTCATGGCCTACCCGGAGTCCGCTCGCCAACAGTTGGAAGTTTTTTGAAATCAAGCGCTGGGTTTTTTTCGATCACTTGAACAGGGACAGTTGTGCCGGGGTTCATTGCGGCGCGAGTCGCCCGCGTTACACCATCATTGATTCTTAGAAGTCCATCTCCACCTTGCGTGACCTCTATCGGAGGCATCCCTCTCGTTGAGCTTCCATGTTGTTTGATCTGATTCGCGAGCTTAAATGGGTCGGCCCCTTCGGACCTCGTTGGAGGAAGTCGTAACTCGGCTGGATCCACGCGTAATGGTTCTACGCTTGAGGCTGCTGGTGCCGTCGATCCCGCCGCACTTGCCTCGGCAGTCCCGGCCGCTCCGGACGCTGCATTCTTGAGCGCCCCGTAGCCTCTCGCCAATCCATGCAGCGCGGCACCTGTTACGGCCGCGGTAGCCCCGGCTTGGCCCGCCTCGATAACGCTGATGTCTCCCGGCGCGCGCTGTCCCATTGCGGCCTGTGTTCCCTGAGCCGCAAGGTCGCCATAAAACCCTCCCACCCCCGCGGTGGTTGCCGTCAGACCAATTCCGCCCAGTCCCCAGCCTTCCAAAACGGGGAGGGCGAGTCCGCCCGTGTAAACAGCGGCAATGCCTCCAACTGCCAGCGGGGCCGTTTTGACGAAAGCATCGGCGGCTCCTTGTTGAAATCCGCGACGGAACTCGGAGTTGGACAGGTTGTATCGTGAGTCGAAAAGCGATCCGGCCACAAATCCGTCATGCCCGCTTGGGTCCGTGTATTTGATAGGATTGTTGTTGGCGTAAGCATAGCGATTCCAGCTTTGGGGATCGAAATAATCGGGGATCGTGGTGTCCGCCTGGATGAACCTTCCGAGGTCGGCGTCGTAGTAACGCGCCCCGTAGTAGTAAAGCCCGACCTCGGCGTCGAATATCTGACCGGTGAACCGGTGCGAGGCGTCGGGCGCGGCCGTTCCGTTGGCCCGTTCCCGGCCATACGCCGAATACTCGTAATGCTCGGCCACCGCGCCGTTGCCGTCGGTCAACAAACTCGATGATCCCAAATGATCGGGATGATAATAATTGAATGAAGTCGTGGTGCCGCCGGCACCGGGCAGTTGGGTTCCCGGACTGTAGGTGGCGATTCTCCGCGATCCGGCGAAGACGTGGAAAAGGTTGGTCGTGCCGTGGGCCTCGTAGAGATCACCGATCCAGACGCTGAGTGTGTTCGTGGTTTGTTTCCAGAGACGATCGCCGTCGTCGGCATAACCGAAGGTTGCGAGCGTCACGCCGCCGGACACCACGCTCGTCAGCCGGTTTTCCGGATCGTAGCCGAGCGATTGCCCGGCCCGGAACCTCATGTTGCCGACCTGGTCGTAGGCGTTCGTTTTCGTGCCCACGATCCGCACCGCGTGCGGCAGGATACCGCTGGTCGGATAAACGTAAGTGCTGCCTCCTTGCTCGCCGTTGCTCAGCATGTTGCCGAGCGCGTTGTAGGTGAACGTGGTGGTGGTGGGACCGGGACGGGTCAGTGAAGTCAGGCGATGGAGGTTGTCATAACCGATGCTCGACATCGTCGCCGAGTTGGTGCCCGACGTGTAGAGCGTGTCGGTGATGGCGGTGATGTCGCCGACTTCGTTGTAGGTGTAGGCCAGTGACTGGAAGTTGGTCCCCGCGCTTGTCTTCTTGCTGGCGAGGTTCTGCAGCCGCCGGGTCTTCGTGAAGTACGTGTAGTTGATTTCCGTCCCGTTGCCGAATGTGGCCCCGAGCAATTCGCGGAGCTGGCTGTAACCTTTCGATTGGAAGTAAGTCGTGTTGCCGCCGGCATCGACGCGCTGGACCTGCGTCAGGTTCCCGCCGTTGTCATACCGGTTGGTGACCGTCGGGCCACCGACCGGATAGGTTACCGAAATCTGCCGGTCAGCATTGTCGAACAGAAACTGGTTGGTGTAGCTCTGCGAATTGACGCTCAAATCACGAGCGGTCTTGAGCGTCCTTCCGCGAACGTCATAGGAATAGCGCTCGGTGCCCGCGCTGTCGGTTATCTTGGCGAGCTGGCCCGGATAAACCGTAAATCCGCTGCCGCTGCTCGTGTCATAATCATAGGTCACCGTGTAACCGGTCCCGCCACCGGCCGGGGTGACCGTCTTTGTTTTGAGCCGGCCCAGCGGATCGACATAGTTGAAGTCGATGGTGTTGCCCTTGCCGTCGATCTGCGTTTTCACCCGCCCGGCATAGTCACGCTGGTAGGTCCAGAACCCGAGATCGGGATCGGCCATCGCGATCATCTGGCCGAGATTGTTGTAGGCGTACTGGATTTGATTGCCCGCCGCGTCCACCAGGTTCGTCATCCGGCCGAGCCGGTCGTAAGCGATCCGGTTGGTGGCGTAAACGGTGCCGTTGAAGACATCGTAAATGACGTTCGTCCGGCCGAACCCGTCGAGCCCGTACTTGCGGACCAGGCCGTTCGTCGAACCGACTTCATCGGTCACCACGCGGGTCCACGGATTACTGCCGTCGTTGTAGGCAATTTGCAGGGACCCGATCAGTGAACCGGATTCGGAGATGGCCGATGGCGTGTTGGTCGACACACCGGTCGTGAAATTGACGCTCATCGGGCTGGTCGTCTTCTTGAGCCGCCCGATGGGGTCGTATTCGTTGACCGAGGAAGCCACGCCGTTCGTGTTGAGCACCGAATAGCCCGACCCGGTCAGGAACATCGGCTGGGTCACTACTCGCACGGAACCCCGTTCGTCATAAACGGTCTGCGCCACCCGGTAAGTACCGCTGGTCTCGCTCTCTGCCCGTGTCTGGATCACTCGGCCCAGGCCGTCGGAGTAGGTGTAGGAATCGAGACCATTGGCAGGATTGTCACTGGTGGTGTCGTTGAGAGTGACCTTCACGTAGTTGGCCGAGCTGCCGCTGGAAATACCCCCGAGGTTGTAGCTCCGCCGTTCCAACGAAATGCCCGGCGACCCGTTGGAGCTGGCCGACACCCACGAATTGGTCAGCCGGAAGAACGTGTCGAACTGATTGGAACTGACCAGGCCGCTGGATGCCTTCGACCACAACAGCGCTCCGGATTTGGTGTCATGCAGGAACGAGGTAACGAAATTTGTCGCGGTGGTTTCGGTGATCGGAAAGGTCTTGGTGCTGTCGTAGTCCGTCGTGGTGACGATCCCCGCTTCGTTGGTCGTGATCGTCAGGTTGCCGTAACTGTTGTGTGCAAAGTGGGGAAGCGTGCAAAACCGCGCTTCAACAGGAAGAGCTGCCGCGAGGGCGAGGGTCAACCAACCAAAGAGGAATCGTCCGGGCATGCGGGCAAAAATACTAACGGCACGGGGATGACTTCTCCAGTCCGTTTACTGTCAGGAATCGCCGGACCAGCGGCGGTCAATTCGTTGCTGGTCGCCTGCTTGATGAGCGTGATCCAACAAACTGATGCCGCAGGTGGACCAGCAGCAAAACACTTCCAGCGGTAATCAGAGCCCACGTCGATGGCTCGGGCACCTGACCCGCGAGAATGGGCTGGCCGGGAATTGAGTTATAGGCCCAGTCCTTGATTATTCCGCCATTTCCAATTCCAGCTACTTGCACGCGAATCCAACCGTAATGCGCCCCGTCGGCGAGCATGAACTCAGTTCCCACATACGCAATCAATAAGCTTCCGGGCGGCGGGTTCCAGTAGCCGGAACTGCCGGAGGTGTTGCGTATGTGAAGTGTGGCACCAATCCAGTCAAACATGCCTTGCTGACTTGCAGTCCACTGCAAAGGGTCTTCAAGAATTGGCCCAATTGAAAAGCCGTCCGAAAGTGGAATTGACCAATTACCAAGATCAAATCCGCCTTTTGGAACTCCCACGGTCAACCCACCCGTGGTGCTATAAACGCCAAAGCTGTTGAACGCCCTGAAGACGAAGTCCTCCGTTCCGTCTTCATTCATGTCGATGCCGTAGGTGTAGCTTTCGGCACCGGAAGAGATTAAAAGCACATCCACCGGGCCATGATAGACAATGCTGCCCTGGGCACGAGCCGGAGTCTCCGCGCCGAGCAATGTCAGAAGAGTTCCGATGACGAGGAAAGGTCCCTTGGCGGAGCAATGGCTCATGGCGCTACTCTGCTGCACGCAACCGTTCCCCGCAACCCTGTGCCGTCAAACGCACAGGCGGCACAGGGTCTCTCGTGGGGGTGCGGGACAAGTTCCGTTTAGGGCAGTTGCACCATCCGGTAAAACCGGTTGGGCGGGTTGTTGGTCAGCGTCAGCGCCACCGCCGCCGGGTTGTTCGTCATGTAGATCGAACCGGTCGCATCGGTCCAGGCAGAAGCCAGCGCGTCCACTTCGTCGATGTACTGCGCCTTGTAGTAATGGTAAAGGTTCCCGGTCCACTCCAGCGTCACCTGGTTGCTGGACGTTTGCGCGATGTCCACGATCTCGGGCACGGGATTGAGAACCTGGCCGGTGACAACCAGCACGAAGTCCTGGTTGGTGGTGTTGCCTTGGTACCCCGCGTCCTTGAGTGTTCCCTTGTGACTGACTTGAATCGTGATCTGGCCGCTCCAGTTGTTGGTCAGGACATTCAACTCGACGTTGTCCACCGAATTGCCGGTCCGTGTGGCCGCCGCCGTCGGGTTGCCGGGATCCAGAGCATAGGACAGGTTCGTGCTGCCACTCTGGATGATCTTCACATCCAGATCGTTCACCAGCATCAGGTTGCTGCTGCCCGCGTTGACGTAGCCCGCCGGGTCGGTCCAGCCCAGCATTGCACTGATGGTCGTATCGGGGTTCTTGTTGACGATGAAATTCAGGGTCGTGCCGTTGGTCAGTACGCCTTCGTAAATAACACTCTTCAACAAGCCGCCGCCGGCGTTGTAAAAATACTTGTTGGTCAGGATCAAATCCACGGCCTGACTGGTGTCCATCACGCCACCCGGACCGAATTGGTAATCCGGGCCGACCGGTCCGGCATCGTGGCCGGTGGCCATGATCACGGTCTTGACCAGCGCGGCCGAGGGATCGGGATTGCCAACTTCAGCAAATCGCTCGCGGATCAGCGCGATGGCGCCGGTGACGGCGGCGGCGGCCGGACTGGTGCCGGTCGAGTAGTTGTAGACATTATGGTTGCTGCTGCTGTTGGCGCTTGCGGAATAGACACTTTCGCCACCGGCCACAAGGTCCGGCTTCGTCCGGCCGTCCCTGGTAGGACCACGGTCGCTGAAAGAGGAGTTGGTCACACCTGAGGCACCCTGCCAGCCGTTAACTTGATCATTGATCGATCCAACTGTAATGATGTTTTTCGCGACTCCTTCCGGGGTTATCGTGCGATACCCACCAAAATACGCTTGGTCGGCCACGTGATTATCGTGATAAAGGTTCAAGGTGCCATCGGCATGATAGTGGTTCGAACCGGAATAGTCGCCATCGTCTCGGTCGTTGCCGGCCGCCCACACCGAGAGATAACCCTTATGGAGATAGGCTAGACTGTCCAAGTTCGCAGCTTCTGTAAGATAGGCCCCGAAATGATCATCGTAAGAACCATCGTTGGTAGGGCCATACCAAACGACAACTCCTTGCGAATCATCCCAGCCAAGCGCTGAACCGTAAGAGTGGTTGGAAAGACGGAGCCCGTATGATACTGAGTAGGTGCCCATCTCATCAGTGTCCCCATCAGAATCACTCGCCAAGATAGTCGCCGTGCTGGCCACGCCTTCGGCATCCGTCATGATACCGGCGGCCTCAATAGTACCGGCCATCTCGGTGGCATGGTCCCGGCGATCCACATTGGTGCCTGTGTCGATGTAAATCAGCCGGGGTATGCCGCCATTGTTAAACTCGACGTGGTTGGTGTCCGGCACGCTGTATTCCCACAGCCCCACCAACTGGCCACTGAAATTCAGCGGATAATCCGACGGCGCGTTGGTCTTGGCCTTCCACGCACCGATGGTCTTTTGAGCTTCCACATCCATTGATTTGATACCCACAATTCTCCCGTCCCGAAAGTCCAGCCGGATGCCTCGCTTGGCAAACTCGTCAATAACCTTCTGCGGCACGCGTTTGTGAAGTTCCGCTTGGGCCGCATCATTCATCTTCTTCTGATCCGCCGCCCACGCTAAAACATTCGCGTCCCTATCGGCGGCTTCCTCAACTTTCCGCTGGCGCTCCGCGATTTCGGCTGACATCAGACGTTGCTTCAACACCAGGTCTTCCGGTGCCGGCGCGGGCGTGGTGTGCAGATAGGGCGCGAACCGTTCCCGATTGCTTTGCCAGAACGCCTCCAATGCTTTCTGTTGCGCCGCCAGTTCTTCCGGCGTGGGATTGTAGGGCGGCGCGTTGGTTCCACCACCCGGCACGGGCGGCACGTCTTGCGCGGCAAGCGTGGTGGCCAACACGGTAAGAATTGCGATAGTTCCAAGGTTTCTTCCCCACCGAAACGTCCTTGGGGGAACCGGCATGATTTTGTTTTCCATGTGGTTCATTTTTGTGGTTGCAGGGTGTACTCGCTCTCTTCCGACCTCCCGGCCGGCATCAATGAAAATCGACCATGCTCACACAACGATGGCAAGACGAATGTGCAATTGATTGTGTGCATGCCAACACAGCATGAAAAGTCTATTTCTCTAACGTGATTATGAGTGGCAAAGGCATTACTAAACTTGGTTGGCGATCAAGTGCGTCGATGGCGCGTGAAAAAGGGTTGGTCGCAGGCAGAGTTGGCGACCAAACTCCAGCTACGAGGCTGGAGCGTCAGCAGGGATTCCCTTGCAAGCCTTGAATTGCAGCGCCGAAGGGTGCCGGATTGTGAATTGTTGTTTCTGGCAAAAGCTCTTGGTGTTGGCTTGGATGACCTGTTTCCGAAGAATCTGCCTCTCACAAAAATTGGACCGCAATTCCAATCGAGTGCCCGCCTCGCAGTTTTCCCTTCGCGTTCCAAAGATTGATCCCACGTGAGGCTGTGGTTGGTTGATTTCAGCTCAAACTCAATCTGGTTGTTCGCCGTAATGCTGCTGGCGTGGCCGTTGTAGTTGATGAGTTTCGGATACTGGGCTCCCGAAATGATCTGGTAGGTGAATTGGTTGGTCGTGCCGGTGACGGTCACCGACCGGTTGAGCGCCCAGCGGAACGTCCCCTTGGGCAGGTTCGTGTTGCTGCCCCACTTGGTGTTCACCATCCGGCTGTCGGCCGTCTCGCCGAAGTAGAACTTGTTGCCGCTGGTGTCGGTGACCAGCCAGGAATTGCCGCCCGAGTTGGTCAGATAATTGAACTTCAGAAAACCTGACTCGATCTCCGCCCGGAACTGGTTGGTTGCGACGTTGATCAAGCGCGAGCTGGCCCCGTTGAGCGAAAAGACGAAGCCCTTGCCGTCTTCATACTCGTTCAACGGAAGACCGCTGCTCCATTTGACCGGCACGCCATTGCGGGTTTCCCGCTGGATGTATCCGGTTTCCAGTTCCCAGCCCTGGCCACACCAGCCGTTGTCGCCGGTCGAGTTGTAGTGCAGTGCGAGCGAAGGTTCCGAACCGTTGCGGGCCGGTGGCGTCACGATGGGTACGCTGTATCCGAAGCGGCCGGAAAACAAATCGGTCTGGAAATCCAGTTTGCCGGTTGAAACGGGCAACGAGCCCTCACCGGAAGCGGGCGGACCGGAGTTTTGCCCCGGAGACGTCGTTGCCCGGGAAGTTAGAGCGGATAAGAACAGGAGGGACGCAACCACCGCCGCGCCCGACAGGGAGATCATCTTGGGAAATTGCATGAGAATAATCGGTTGAAGTGAAGTCGGGACGGGTGATTACTGCGGACAATAGGGAAGCGTCTTGCCCGCGAAGGTGGCGGGTCCGTTCACGATTGATGGATTGGGATCACCAATGTCGGCCAGCCCATCACCGTCGGTGTCAGCACTCAACAGCGAGGAATGGGTGACCAGCTTTTCATAAGCGTCGGGCAAACCGTCGCCGTCGCTGTCGAGCATCGTTCCGAGCTGGAAGTAACCCTCGTCGGCGGACAAGCCGGTGATCGTAAGATTGGTCAGACCGGAAGTTGTCCGGGTCACCCACAGCCAGTTGGTCAGGTTCAAGCCCGAGACCGACGGACTTAAATTAGTGGTCGAGAAGAGATCGTAGAGGCCGCCCGTGGCGGTCGTGGGCTCATGAATCACGAAATAACCGGTCGAGTTTGTTTTCCCGGTGATTTCCAGCCACAGATCGTTCGTAGTGTAGTTGTAGGCGGGCGAGTTTGTGCCGCCACCTCCGCCGGTTCCCTCGCCTTCTCCCGGCGCGGGCGGTCCGTCCAGCGCGTGAACCAGGTCCATCTTGAAAAGCTCCTCCTCGGGCGATCCCACCGGACCCAGCAACGCCCGTTTGGAATATGACCGATAATAAAACTGCTGTTGCTCCGCATCCGGCCAGTAATCGAACGAGACAAGTTCCTCGAACTGGCCGTTGGCCGAGTCACCGCCGGTTATCGAGCTACCGATCACCAGCCCGAGTCGATCCTCCCAACCAACGATCCCCGGCTTGATGCCTGAACCTTCCGCGATTTTTTGCCCTCCGAGCCAGAGTTGAGACTGGGCCGGAGAGTAGCACAAAGTCAGCATTACCCACTGGCCGGCGACGATGTTCAACGGCGCGGTGAGCATCTGTTTGACCTGGCCGTACTCGATACCGGTCAGGCGCAACTGGTTGCCCTCGGCGTTGGCGTAAAGCGTCCAGCGGATGTCCGCGAACTGCCCGCCGAGATTGGCCAGCTCCAACAACCGCGCCGGCCGTCCCGGACCCATGTCCGGCGAACCCACTTCCTTGGCGTTCAGCTTGGCCACGGAGGACCAGTTGGCGTTGAACCACCACCGGACAGCGCCCGTGTCCGATGCAATCAAGCTCCTGCCATCGACATCAAGCGCGGGAATGGCCACGGGTGTTTGATCCGTCGGCTGCCGGACCAACGAGTAACCCGACCAGCTTGGAATCATCACCGCCTGGTCCGCGTTGATGGCCCGAAGCCGCATCGGCGTGTAGAAGTAACCCTCGTCCCACCCGAAGATGCTCAAGGACTTTTCCGGCCACGGAGGAAAAGGTGTTCGCGGCGCGGCGGTGGCAATCCCGGCAAGGTTATGGTTGAGCAGCAGAACGGCAGAAAGCCCGGCGGCTTTCATCACACTGCGTGACCTCCAACAGCACGTCAGTAGTTTCATTTGAGTGATGGTAGATGTTAATGCTGATTCGCTAAACTGTGTCCCTGTTTGCCGAGGTGAGAATTGGCGTAATGAATCGTCTGTCGCTCACCATTTCCTGGTCGTAACTCCCCGTTGGTTGATTTTGCCATCGGGCGCCCAACCGACCCCTTGCTCGCCTGGGTCTTCGCATCTGAAAATGCTTCACTTCGTGCTGTCTCGTCGCTCCGATTAATTTCACCCTTCCCACTTTCGACATGCCACTTCTTTGAACAATCAAACGAAAAACTGCAAGCTCGAAATCGAGTGTATTCTACACGGAGCGTGTGTGGTGGGTTTTTCTCGTTTTTGCTTCCGTAACCAGCGGTGGCAAAAACGGCGGATGAAATCATCGGTGAGGCTGTGCTTGGGTATCGCAGGCGCGCAAAGTTGAGCCAGGAAGCCCTTGCGGAAAGGGCGGACATTCATCCGAACTATGTGGGCCGAATTGAGCGCGGCGAATGCTCCCCGACCGTCAAAATCCTCGTCAGAATTGCCAGGGCACTGAAAGTTCATCCGCACAAATTATTTTTGAAGCTTTAACGGGGTTGCGTATTTGACGTGGGCAAGCAGCCTTGAAACAAACGAGCGCGCATCAAAGGGTTTGGTGATGTAATCGGCCGCGCCAACCTGGCGGCTGCGCCGGACATCCTCCTCCGCCAACCGCCCGGAAATGAAGACCACCGGGGTATGGCGCAATTGCGGGTCGCGCTTCAACCGTGAACAAATCTCAAACCCGGTCATTTTGGGCAGATCGATGTCCGAGGCAATCAGATCGAATCCGCCGTGCCCGGCCAGCCGCAGGCCCTCGGTTCCCGTTTCCGCCGCCTCCACGTCGCATCCCGCGCGGGTCAGCACCTTGACCATGAGATCGCGCATCGCCGGCTCATCTTCGATGACCAGTATCCGCACGGTTTCCCTGAGCGGGCCGTGTTCGCGGGACGTGTCCAGATTTTCCATCGCGCCCGGCACGGTAGCG
>WGOC01000012.1 GCA_016124235.1 bacterium
CGTCGCTGAACGTCCCGTCCCCGTTGTTGTGCAGCAGCGAATTGGGGATCCTCCCCATCCGCCCAAGCCACGCTCCCCGCAACACCAGCACATCCACGTTCCCGTCATTGTCGTAATCCCCTTGAACCATGTTCAGACCGCCGGTCAATCCTTCGAGGCCGGCCTCACGCGTGCGATCGGAAAACGTTCCATTGCCGTTATTCAGAAACAGATGCATCTGCTCGTTGAGCGCGTACGAAGACACCATCAGGTCCAGCAAACCGTCATTGTTAAAATCATCGATCACCGTGCCACCCGACAGTTCATTCAAATCAATTCCGAGACCACCCGCGATGTCGGTGAAACGTTTGATGTCGTAGTCCGATTCAAACCGTTCAGGAGGGACGAGCCAACGGGGCGGTACTTCCTGCGGATATTTGCCTAGCGTCATGCTCGCCACGTTCAACAACCACCTCGCGTCCAACCGATACGGGTCCTTCTCCAACACCTCCTCCAAAATCTTCATCGCCTCCGTCGACCCCTCCTTCATCCGGTGCACCCCGTTGCCCCGGATCGGCAACAAACACGACTCCGTCGTGTGGTTGCTGATGCAGTTCTCCTGCTCCCCAACTCTCAACCACGACGTCGCTTTCAGTATCTGGGTTGATCGAAGATTCTCGGCACTCGGTGAAGCCACTTTTGACTCAGCCTTCTCAATCTCGCCAAACAGCGAGACGGCTTCCAGACTATGCCCGGCATTCAACGCTTCAATCGCGTGTTGCCGCATCAAATCCAGCTTCACGTCAGGGTCCTTTTCTCCGGCGGCCAGTTCGCCATACAGCTTGGCACGGCGTTCACTTTCGTAGCTGTTGAGGCGAATATCCATCCGCGCATCAATCTCCTTCAACCGCTCGATCATCGCCACGGTACCGGGCGATCTTGGGTCAGCGTCCGACGCCGAAGCAGAATTCCCCACCAAGACCGCGAGGAAAGTCATCGCGGTGGCGAAACCGAATGCCCGGGCAAGTTGAAAGCTTCGATGCAAGGCCTCATCGTGCCACCAGAAATTGCCCCAGCTATAAGATTCCTGCTGCCATTTTTTGTCATGGCTCCACGCAGAATCGCGCTTTGACTTTGCGATCGGAATGTCCTGAGTCTCCTTGCCGTCCTATGAAAGCCCTGAGCATGGCCCACGCATCAATCCGCAACCCGTGGGTGGTCATTTCGCTTTGCCTCCTCACTCGATGTGTACTTGCCGAGCCCATTCGGTTGCATCCGGACAATCCGCATTACTTCCTCTGGCACAACCGGCCAACGGTGTTGATCACTTCGGGCGAACACTACGGCTCGGTATTGAATCTCGATTTCGACAATCACAAGTACCTCGATACGCTGGCAGCCGAAGGAATGATGCTCACCCGTACTTTCAGCGGCACGTATTGCGAACCGGATGGGGCGTTCAACATCGCGCACAACACGCTGGCGCCGGCCCCCGGCAAATTCATTTGCCCCTGGGCGCGCAGCGATCAGCCTGGCTACGCCAACGGCGGGAACAAATTTGACCTCACGCGCTGGGACGACGCGTATTTCGCGCAGCTCAAAGACTTCATCGGCTACGCCCAGAAAAAGGGCATCGTCGTCGAGTTTACCCTGTTCTGCCCGATGTATGAGGACAAGCAATGGAACCTCAGCCCGATGAACGCGAAGAACAACATCAACGACATCGGCAACATTGGCCGAAATGAGGTTCATACATTGAATAAGAACGGCGGCCTCCTCGCGATCCAGGACGCGCTCACTCAAAAACTCGTCACGGAGTTGAACCCGTTCGACAACGTCATGTTTGAAATCTGCAACGAACCCTACTTCGGCGGCGTGACCATGGAATGGCAACATCATATAGCCAATCAGATCATCGAAACAGAACGCACGCTTCCAAACAAACACCTGATCACGCAAAACATCGCAAACAACCAGGCGAAGATCGAAAATCCGCACCCGTCCGTTTCCGTCTTCAACTTTCATTACGCCACGCCGCCGGACACCGTCGCGATGAATTACCAACTGAACAAAGTCATCGGCGACAACGAAACCGGATTCCGCGGCACGAACAACATCCCGTATCGGGGCGAAGCCTGGGATTTCATCATCGCCGGCGGCGGTCTTTTCGACAATCTCGACTACTCATTTGTCGCTGGTCACGAGGACGGCACGTTCGTCTATCCCGATTCACAGCCCGGCGGCGGCAATACCCAGTTCCGGCGGGAGATGAAGATTCTGCGCGATTTTATTGACGGCTTTGACTTCATCCACATGCATCCCGACAACTCGGTGATCAAAGGGGGCCAACCATTAAGCGGCTCGGCGCGAGCCTTGGTCGAACCGGGCAAGGCCATGGCGATCTACGTTCGCAGTGAAGGTTCCACCGGACCGTGGTCCGCCCGATGGACCGGATTCATCGAAGCCCCCGCCACCGGCGAGTATTCATTTCACACGTTTTCAAACGACGGCGTTCGACTTTGGATCAATGACCAGCAACTCGTCGACAACTGGACCGACCACAGTGAAAAGGAAGACTCGGCCCAAATCGCACTCGAGGCGGGTAAGCGTTACGCCGTGAAGCTGGAATACTTCTACAACGGCGGCCAGGGCGCGACAAAGCTCTGGTGGACGCCGCCGGGCGGAAAAAAAGAAGCGATGCCCGCGAACGCGTTTCGATTGCCCAACCGCGATGCCTGGGGATTGCACGGAGAATACTTTCACGGAACTGACTTGAAAAATGCCTGGGCCACACGCGACGACGGAACGGTAGATTTTGCGTGGGGCACCAAACCGCCATTTAGCAGCTCCGTCGAAGCCGGCGGCACCGCATTGCAGATTGAATTGCCCGCCGGCCGCTGGACTGCCGAGTGGGTGGATACGAAAACGGGTAATGTGGTGCTAAATGCGGAGCTGAACGGAGGGCAGACCAGAACTCTGGTCGCACCCGCCTACGAGCACGACATCGCGCTCAGACTGCTGCGAAATTAGGATCGCGATTTCAGGCCGGTTTGCGCACCGGAGTCTTTCGCCCCGTATCGACGCTTGAAACTTGCCTGAAGGACGCGAAGGCAAAGTCTTGGAGTCAGGGCCGGGCCTCGATCTTTTGCCAGTTCTGACTGTTTACGGCCGGGTCGGTGTTCGGTTCATATAGGGAGTCGTTATTGAGGATGTAACGACCGTTTCCGTCCGTGTAGACGTTGCTGTAAAAGCTCGGCAGTTTTACCGTCTCGCCCGAAGGAGTTGTGTACGGCGTCTGTTCGTGGATCGCATCAATCGTTTTGGACTGCATGCGGTCCTGCGACGCATTACGGCTCTTCCATCCGTTCATCAGAATATCCGACGTTTCATTCAGTGTGTTCATCCGCTTTTGATGGGCTGCCGCGGAGGCATTCATCCGGTCCACGGCGCCCTTGTGCCGGATCTGCGCGAGCTGAAGCCAGTATTTGTTCATCTCCGCCTGCCACGCGGGATTGATCCGGACCGATCCCAGGATCGCGATCAATTCGGGGTCGTTCATATAATCCGTGCCCACCGGCCCCCGTAGCGAGAACATCGCCGGAATCGACCAGAACCCGGATGACACCTGTCCCTGCCAGGATGAAACAGTGTAATTCCACATCACGATCACGCTTTCCTCGTAGGACCGGCCGTCGCGATCGTAGCTCAACACGACTTTGGTTCCCCGCGTGTCAAATTTCGTCAGCAAACCGGTCTGCCGGCCCAGCTCGTTCCCCTGTTCGACCTGCTGGATCAGTTGCTGGTTTTGTTGACGGAGCAGCTTGGTGATTTCTGGCACTTCTTCCTCGGAGACGAGCTTCAAATTGGTGGTACCGGGTTCGGGACTGAGCCGCGCCATTTCCATGAGCCAGGTTCCCGGGGATTGCGGCAGAGGCATGTAGAGATTGCCATTCAACGTTGGCTGCATCAACTGCCCCGGGTGGGAACGATCGAATTCGAACGCAAGACTCGGGAAGAAATGGGCCTGTCGACCGTCGGGCGCGATGAACTTGATGTCGGCCATCACGGGCATGCTGTAAAACGGTGGCGGCATGCGCTTCAGGCCGCCCTCGGCCTTCCAATCCTCCGGAACCAGGATGGTGGACGCGACCATGTTGTTCATTCCGGGGTCCGTCAGTTTGTGTTCCTTGAACACGACCGACGAGGTGCGAACTCCCTTCTTTGCGGGTTGTTTCTTACCAGCTTCCGGTTCGCTGGAATCGCCTGGCGATTTCTTTCTTTCAACCACGGTCTCGGCAGCTTTTGGAACCGCGTCAACCCGTCGCCAGGTTGAGGTTTCGCCATCGCTTTGAACCGTCAGGTTTTCACCGGACAACTGATACCGCAGGGGAGTCTCTTCGGCGACGGATCCCATCATCAACACGCCAGTCGAGATGAATCGGAGCGGCAGTCGCTCGCCGGCGAGCACGATCGCATCGCGGCTGATCGTCGCCTTGGCCCCTTGATACTCTCCGCTGGTTCCGATCCAGTCGCCGAGCAATCGCTCGTCGATCCCGACTGGATCAGCGGCATGAGTTACGAGGCAAATAACAGCCAGGACAAATGCGCTCAGGCAAATGCTCGGGCCGCGGAATCGGAAGTATGCAAAATTGAAGAAATTGATTTGATGTGTCATGACGTTGATCGTCGTTCGAAGCGACCAACAGATTTACCCCCAAGGTCCCTTCGCGAATTATCCAATGTGACGGTCCTTGTAACAGTCGCGCATTTGCGGCGCCAGAAAATTCCCCCCGCGATAACCAGTCGCAACGAGTCGCGCCGGAAACCGGATCTACGTCACGAAAACATTGGTGAGCCAGAATAAAGGGTAGAGGGGCTCAGATCTAACCGATGAGAACTCTCCGCCATCGATAATGGACTCCGCAACAACAGGTCTGCGTAATTCCGGCGCCCCAATCCCAAGCGCTCCGCGACCCATGCCACCGTCATCACCGGGTGTGATCACAGTCGCTGCGCGATTTTCACCTTCCCCGGCAAACGAACCAAGAGGCCGTCGCAAGAGAAAACACGCGGTTGGATATGGCTGCCCGATCGTTTTTTCACCGCTCCGATCAGATAAAAAAGTCCGGTGGCGCGGGCACCGTCGGCCAGCCTCAGCTTCCGCGCCTGGCCCGTCGTGTCGCAACGTGGAAAAAGAAAATTCAACGCTTCCCGGTGGCCGTCGAAACCTGCGCGTTCAAACTCCCGCGCCGGTAACCTTCCAGATCGAGCGTCACGTGGTTATAACCGACCGCTTTGAGTTTCTTTGCGACCTCACTGTAGAGTCCGCCCTCCAGCAGCCGGGGCAGTTCCGCCGCGCCGACTTCAATCCGCGCCAGGGACGGTTTGGGCTGATGCAGGTCCCGATCCAGTGGTGGAGTGGTTGCGTGCAGGCTCCCCAATTCGTGATGACGCACGCGGACGTCGTAAAACCCCAGTTCGCGCAAGACCGCCTCAGCCCGTTCGATCATCGAAAGTTTCGCCGGTGAAACGGATTCGCCGTACGGAATTCGCGAACTCAGGCAGGCCATTTGCGGCTTGTCTGCGGTCGGCAATCCCAGTTCAGCAGAAAGCTCACGAATCTCCACTTTGGTCAGCCCCGCTTCCTTGAGCGGCGCTCGCACTTGAAACTCACCCGCCGCCTTCGCACCAGGTCGCAAATCGCCCACGTCACTGGCATTTTCTCCGTAGGCGATCACCGCGAATCCTTTCTCACGTGCGAGCGGTTCAAGTTCTGTGAAAAGCTCGTGCTTGCAGAAATAGCATCGATTCAGCGGATTCGCGAGGTAGTCTGGGTTGTTGAACTCGCTCGTCTTCACCACGTGCACGGGAAACCCAAACTGCTCGCCAAGCGCGAGGGCTTCGTGGAATTCGGCGCGCGGCAGGCTGGCAGAATCAGCAATGACCGCCAGCGATTTTTCGCCGAGAACATCGTGGGTCACCTTGGCCAGAAACACGGAATCAACGCCGCCCGAGTACGCGATCAAACAGGAGCCATAGCCCCGAAGAATTTCGCGCAGTTGTTCGAGCTTGTTCGCGGACATGAACGCAACGTGTCACTGGAACGGCATATTGTCGAGCCGGCAGACCAATTGGCGAGGTTATTGAATGGTCGCGCTCACACCGCTATGGGGAATGACCTCCACCGAATCGAAGCCGAACTGCAGAAACAAAACCTGAAGCTGTTGCACGGCGCGTTGCTCGGCGTCCTTGATGATGCCGTTCATCTTGGCTGCGCGCTTGATATCGTCGATCGCGGTGATACGGGCATTCTGCTCCATGTCCTTGTCAAACTCGCGCAACAAGCCGGTCGTGCGTTCGATCACATGCGTTTTGTGTTCGTCGAGATAGCAATCGGTTATTTCAGCCGGCGGCAAAAAGATCTTCAGCGTTTTCCCTTCAACAACCACATCGGCTCGTTGAAGTTTGCTGAGATCGATCCCGGCTTTTGCGATGCCGTGGGCCACGAGCAAAACGCGACTGTCGCCGTACCATTTGGTATCCTCGATCGCGATCACTTTCTCGATGACATACTTCACGGTCACCAGTTGCGAGATGCCTTGAATCTTCTGAATCACCGCCGGCGTATCGAGCTGGCGGACCTGGCCTTCGGGCAGCAGCATCAACGGCAGCCGCGGCAACACAACCCCCACGCCGATGCCGATTGCCAGCACACCGCCGAGAATCCAGCCCGCGATCTTCAGCTTTCGGGAAGCCATGTGCGGCAGTGTATTGAATCCAGCCGAGCTGCAAAGCGGGAAAGCAATCGTAATTTGACCACGCGCCGCCACGTTTCACGGCCGAGTTGGCGACGACTAATTGCCGACGGGACTTAAGCCAAACGTCCATTCAACCGACAAACCATGGGATTGAGTGAATTGACAACTGACATTTTTCCAATGAAACGCCCGCTCATCCTGGCAATGCTCTTGGCCCTCGCGATCAGTCCCGCGTTCGCCGCCGAATCCAACCACCACGCCGCGCCCGTACTCGCCATTCCGGGAACTCCGGCCGCGCGGGCCGCCGAATCACATCAGGCGGAAACAACGCCCGCAACGACTCATGCCAAACCAGCAGACGACACGCACGCGACCGCCGCGCCCGAAGAAGATTCCGCATCGCCCGACCAGATATTGCGCGAACTCAAGGAAGGGAATCTGCGTTTTGTTTCCGACCGAATGATCCACGATCTGACCTCCCTGGCCCGTCGTTCGGAAATCGCTGAAGGCCAGCATCCCGGAGTCACCATTTTGTCGTGCTCCGATTCACGTGTGCCGCCGGAGATCATTTTCGACAAGGGACTCGGCGAGATCTTCAGCATTCGCGTCGCGGGCAATGTCGCCGACACAGATGAAATCGGCTCGATCGAATACGGCGTCGGCCATCTTCACACGCCGATTCTGCTGGTCCTCGGTCACACCAGCTGCGGCGCGGTAACTGCCGTCGCACAGAACGCGGCGGTGGGCGGCAGCATTCCCAAGTTGATCGACAACATTGTGCCAGCGGTTTTACGCGCCAAGGACGAGGCGTCGACACCGGCCGGTATCATCGACGCCGCAGTCCGCGCGAATGTCTGGGTATCGATCGAAGACATATTCCATCGCAGCGACGAAGTGCGCCAATTGGCCGTCAGCGGAAAACTGAGGGTCATCGGCGCCGTTTACGATCTGCAAACTGGAATCGTCAGTTGGATGGGAGCCCACCCATCGCAAAAGGCACTGATCGCGGGCTCGGTGAAAACTCCCCCGCTGGACGCGCTGCCCGGCGAGCAACACCGCGCCGCAGCCGCGATTGCAAAGGCGGAAGACGTTCACTGAATGCACCGCCAATTGGACTTTGGCCGATTGACCCGGCTTTAGTTTCCCGGGCCGTCCAATCAATTCATCGAGTCAGGCGCAGCCTGGGCCAAAGAATCGCCTTTGCTCGGGCTGAAGCGCGCGTACACTCTCGCGCATGACGCAATTTCAACCGGCTTCATTTCCGATTGCCCGTCCGCGACGACTGCGGCAATCGCCCGCGCTTCGACGGCTCGTCAGGGAAACTCGCTTGTCGGCCGAACAGCTCGTCCTCCCACTGTTTGTGCGTCCGGGTCGGAAAATCCGCCAACCGGTTGGCGCGATGCCCGGCGTGTTCCAACTTTCCGTCGACGAACTCATCAAGGAAGCGGTCGCCGCCCAGACTGTCGGTGTGAACGCCGTGCTGCTTTTCGGCATTCCGGAGAAGAAGGATTCCTTGGGTACGGGTGCCTACGCCAAAAACGGGATTGTGCAGCGGGCGGTTCGAGAATTGAAAAAGGAAATCCCCGATCTGCTGGTCATCACCGACGTCTGCCTTTGCGAATTTACCAGTCACGGTCATTGCGGAATGATCCATTCGACGAGATACGGCAAAACGGTCGCAAACGATTCGACGCTCAAATTGCTCGCGGCCACCGCAGTCAGTCACGCCGAAGCCGGCGCGGATCTCGTGGCCCCGAGCGACATGATGGACGGCCGGGTGGCCGCCATCCGGTCCGCGCTCGATCAAAAAGGATTTCTCGAAATGCCGATCATGTCTTACGCGGCGAAATTTGCATCGGCATTCTACGGACCTTTTCGTGATGCCGCTGAATCGGCGCCGAAATTCGGTGACCGCCGCACTTACCAAATGGACGCTGCAAATGGCGACGAAGCGATCCGCGAGGTGGCGCTCGATGTGCACGAAGGTGCGGATATGGTGATGGTCAAACCCGGCATCGCCTGTCTGGACATCGTCTGGCGGGTGAAAGAGGCGTTCCAATTGCCGACCGCGGTTTATGCCGTGAGTGGCGAATACTCGATGGTGAAGGCGGCTGCGGCCAATGGTTGGATCGATGAGCGTGCGGTAACGATGGAATCCCTGCTCGCAATGCGCCGGGCCGGTGCGGATATTTTGATCACCTACGCCGCTGCCGATGCAGCCAAATGGCTGGCCGAAGGATGAGAATTGGAAGAACCCCAGCGAGAGTTTGCGTTACTTGCTCTGCGTCTGGAGGAAGGCAATCGCCAGAAACACCAAAATGATCGCACCAAGGATGATGCTGATCGTAATAACGATCGTACCCACCTTGTTGGATTTCTTTTTGAAATTCGGATTAGTGGCAATCGCGTCGGTTTTGCTGCCGCTTTCGAGGTCGTTCAGTTTGACACCCGCAGGCACCACGAGCGTGCGGTCCTGCTTCTTGGCCGGCTCCTTGCCGTCACCCGTTTCGAGGCGCAACTCCACCTGACCCAAACGAAGAATCTGCCCGCTCTTCAGCGGGCTTTCCGACACTTTCTGCCCGTTGATGTACGTTCCGTTCGTGGAATCCAGATCCTTGACGATCACCTGATCGCCACGGAGAAGAATCTCGCAATGATGAGAGGAAACGGAGGCTTCGGCGATCTGGAATGCATTGTCTTCCACCCGGCCGACAGTGGTCCGGTCCACCTTTAACTCATAGGTGCGTCCAGTTAACCCTTCGGTAAGTACAACAAGTCTGGCCATAGGCAGGTGATTTGCGCGTGATTATCTTCACGAGCAATATCAAGTCAAACCGATTTATCCCCGCAGCCGAGCCTCAGCCAAATAGTTACAGAGACAACCTGCCCGAACGACCGTCGCGAAACCCGCTCGACGGCGACCACTCCGTCCGGTTTCCTCGGGTGGTGGCTGACGCTCCTTTTTTTCAATTGGTCCAACTCAAGAACGGTGATTGGAGCATTCGCTCGCTCGCCGAGGGCGAAACATTCCATCCAGTCATTGGACCCGCCGCCGAAGCCAAGGCGCTTTACGTTCGCCAACTCAAACTTTGCGATCGGATGCGCCAGGAAGCTGCTGAGTTTGTGATCTGGGATGTGGGTTTGGGTGGAGGCGCAAACGCGCTGACGGTTATCAACCAAACCGCCGGGGCGGGACGCCGGGTTAGAATGGTCAGTTTCGATCGCACACTCGAACCACTTCGTTTCGCCAGGCAACACGCCGACACGCTCGGTTATTTTGGGGATCTGACGTGCCACGTGGATCAATTGCTGAAATCGAGTGTCGTCAACTTTCAACACGGAGCCAGAGCGGTACATTGGGAAGTGAAGCTTGGTGATTTCCCGACTTTGATGGCAGACGAATCGATCACGGACCTACCCGCGCCCCACGCGATTCTATTCGATGCCTATTCACCCGCCCGAAACGCCGCGATGTGGACACTTCCATTGTTCGGGGCCTTGCAACGCCGGCTCAGTGAAAATCGACCGTGTGTGATGCCGACGTATTCTCGATCCACCATGTTGCGAACGACTCTGTTGCTCGCCGGATTCTTCGTGGGCGTCGGACACGCGACGGGCGAGAAAGAGGAGACGACCATCGCAAGTAATGACCGATCAATGATCGATGAACCGTTGGGGATGGACTGGCTTAAACGCGCACGCGCATCCACCAGTGCTGAACCGCTCGTGGAGCCGACCTATCGGCAGGCGCCACTCTCGCCCGCGTCACTCAAGCAACTTTTGGCACATCCACAATTCCACCCGCAGCCTTTGCCTGTCGCTCGATCTGGGCCAGGTGTTGACGGAGTGCCCGCAGCTGCTGCGTCTGACGGGCCGTGACGAGGAAATCCGCCGCTTCGTTGCGAAGCCCGCAAAAGACCGTCACGGTGCCGTGATCGTCGCGAACGGGAAGCAGAATCATCGGATTGTTGCCGGCCGCCGGGGCAAGCCATTCCGGTACGAATGGTTGGATTTTGGGGTCGGCCGGATTTTGGATCAGCACGTCTTCGCCGCGCTTCAAACACACGCTAAAAACATCACGCCGTTTGGCATCGAGCAGTTCCTCTCCTTTGATGACCTCAAAGAAATCGCCGACGCCCATCCAAGCACGGTAGGTTGGTTCATTGCCATTGCGGCGAAAGGCAATTGTTTGCCCCAGATCGAACGCTGCGTGGATCGCTTTCAATGCCGCCGCGTGCGCCTGTTCGAGTGTGATCGCGTGATGCGATTCCATTTCCATGAGTGCCGCGATGCCTGCGGCCAACGGATCGCGATAATGACGTGTGGTCTGCCCGTTGATGGGGGCAACGCCCGCAGCAGCATCGGTTCCGGTAGTACGCGTCTTCGCGCCCGACGCTGGCGGATCGGCACG
Organism: bacterium; assembly: GCA_016124235.1. GTDB lineage: Bacteria > Verrucomicrobiota > Verrucomicrobiia > Limisphaerales > RI-55 > RI-55. The sequence goes on from WGOC01000012.1 coordinate 11,149, forward strand.
ATGAGCAAATGCTCGAAGCCGTTGGAACAACCCGCAATTCAGCGGGTTGCCATCGCGCAACGCACCAAAGAGATTCAATGTACTGGAGACTTCGTCCAGCATTTCAAACAGGTCGTCCTCAGAGAGTCCGATGTTTGAACCATAATTATGGATCAACCTCATCGCGCGCGCTGTAAATTGATCCGCGTCCAAGCGCGGTTCCTCCGTCAAACGGCATAGTTCCTCGGAAAAATCGGCAATCAGCGGCAGTTCGAGTTCAGCAGGAAGGTTGCCCGATGATCGCTCACCAGCGAGCACTTCGCGCAACCCGATCATGACGTTGCGCGGCATGCGGGTTTGCTCCAGCAACGCCACGCTCAGTTCAAGCGGCGACAGACCGAAGATCGCGCGAAAGGCGGCCGCCTCATTACCGCCCTGGGTCCGACTCACTGCCTGCCGGTATTCATCGGGCATGAAATTGGCCAGCATGATCCGTCCGTAATTTCGCAGCGCGGCGCAGACAAACGCTTCCTCCGCGTCATCCGGGCGCTGCCGTTCGCGCACACTCTGGGCGATCAAACCACTGAGCAAGGCAAACGCGGCGACTTCGCGTTTTTCCGCCGCCATCTCCGTCGACGCGTTGTGAACAAGCATCAACGACAAGGCCAAGTTGCGAATCTTGTTGAACCCGATTACGTGGATCGCCTGGTTGATGGTGCTGATTTCGACGCCCTCGGGATTGTAACCAAGTGTGTGGGCAACACTGATCACACGCGACACCGTGAGCAAATCACGGCCGATCACTTCCCCGAGACCCTGGACGGAAATCGTATCAAACTTGCAAGTCACCTCGCGGATGAGCTCAACGATGTGGGCAATGCTGGCCGATTTGCCCGAGTCGAGCGCGGACCGGATACGCGCGACGGTCTGGCGCCCGCGCCCGGCAAGTTCAGCGATGGAATCGTCTGTGGCGGTCATGAAATCGCGACTGCGGACGGACCGCATTTGGTTTCATATCGGCACGAAGGCGAATTAAGTGAAGTGCTTTGCCGGGATTTGTCATTGGCCGACTGTGAGCGTGGTGCTTAGACTCGCGGCCAGACGCCCTTAAAGAACTCACCTGCTTAGATGCACTCCTCAGCGGAACGCGGCGTCATCCGAAGGGGTTGCCGGCGGCCAATACTCGCAGTCGAATGAAGAACATCGTTTACTTTGACCTGGAAACGCAGAAATCCGCCGAAGAAGTCGGCGGATGGAATAACATTCGCGATATGCGCATGAGCGTTGGCGTCACTTACAGCACAACACGGGGTGACTATCTGATCTACGGGGAAAACCAGGTCAACGATCTCATTGAAGAACTACGACGGGCGGACCTGGTTGTGGGCTTCAATCACGAGCGCTTCGATTACGAAGTGTTAACGGGCCACAATCCGTTTTTCGATCCCGAACAGGTGCCGACGCTGGACATGATGATCGAACTCCAAAAGAAGTTGAATCACCGCTTGTCGCTGGACTCGATCGCCAACGCGACGCTCGGCGTGGAAAAAACGGCCGAGGGACTGCAGGCCATTCGCTGGTTTCGAGAGGGCAAGCTTCTGGAAATTGCCGAATACTGCTGTTACGACGTAAAAATCACCAAGCTCGTCTACGAGTACGGTGTCCACCATCGCCAACTCTTCTACAAAAACCGGTTTAACCAGAAGCTCGCCGTCGCGGTTGACTGGTCAATCGATCCCGCCTAACGGACGCCGGCATGGGCGGAATTGCTCCGGCGTAATTTAGCCGAAATTTCCTCTGCCAGGTTCCGCACGACAACCAACCCCAGATGAGGTTCGCGCTGGGTTAAGGCGACGAATGCCGATCGTTCGATCACCAACATGATGGTTGGCTGCCGCGATATCGCCCTAACCGTCCGGGCCGAGCCATCCAGCAAAGCCATCTCACCAAACAGATGGCCGTTCGTAACGGAGGCAATCGGCCGCGGTGATTCCTGCAGACAGATGTCCACGTGGCCTCGCATGACGATGTACGCTTCCTCGCTGGGGTCACCTTTCTTGAAGACCGGTTCGCCCGGTTGATAAAGCTTCTGTTTGAACAACCGCGCGACCTTGCGAAGCTCGCCGTCTCCCAAACCATTGAAAATGGAGAGCGATCGCAAAAGATTGATGACCGCGATTCCTACTTTCTGATCCTGCAGATTCTGATCGATGATCTTAATGATGGCGGCCGCCCCCGAAGTCATGCCGCGGCTTTCGAGATTATAAACCAGATTCAGTTTCACCATCTTGACAACATCATGATGGTGATCGTTTTGGTGGAAGAATGCAGGGAAATAAGCAACCGGCACAAACCCGAGTTGATCGGCAGTCTTCAACAAACGAGGCGCGGTCATCAGCACATCAATTTCGACGTAGGCTGCACCAAGATTATTGGCGGCCACGCGCGAAAGATGATTCAGCAAATGCCCCATCGAATAATCGTTGGTGGCAAAACAATCGAGGACCCGCACACACTTGTCGTGCGGATCGACAACATAAGAGATACCGCAAATAACCTGCGAATTCAGTTGCCCCAGAAAGCATTGAACCTGGGTCGCCCGATCCTCAACCCGGAGGAGGCCCAGGTTTCGATTAAACCCGGATGAAACTTCAGAAGGCGGATTTGATAACTGTGCCTGTGCTCGCCAAAGATCGAAGTCCTCTGTGCTCGCCGGCTGCACATCGAGCCCAGACTGCAAAGGATAGCCCGTCGATCCATCACGCACGGAAAACGGTGCCGGCACGTTTAAGTTCGCCAAAACCCTCGTCGCCAGTTCGCTGATTTGCGGCAGGGATTCCGACAACGGGATGCGAGTTCCCAGTACCGGTGCCGCAGGACGAACGTAGAAAAGAATTCCCTGCCGGGACCGGAGGATATGTTTGCACGGTTGATACCCCACGCACACGAAGCCCATCTTCTCGTAAATCAACTGCTGCCGACTGTCGGTCGCGGGAATTCGCACGACCGCCATCTGATTTTGACTCTGGGTTTGCTGGGCAACTTCACACACGAGCGCCTCGGCCGCCCCTGTTGAGTAGGCTTCCTCGCGATTCAGATTCCGGCCGAGATTGGCCACGGGGTTGTTGTTCGCATCAGACGGCCGCAAGAACGACACACTCGACAGAATCTTTCCATCCGCTTCAGCAACCCAGGTTTGCTCGCCCGACAACGGGTCGAGTTGCGCGGCAATCCATGCGGGATCATACACCTCAGGCGCAGGGTAAGCGTCGCCCAAATTGGAGCGAACCAATTCAAGCCAACCCTCGGCGTCCGCGGGGCCAGCTTGACGAATTATAAATACGCCTGAACCGGTCTCCACGGCGGCGTCTTCTGCATTAGTGCTATGCGTAACCATCGGCAGATTGGGAGCCAGAGATGTGCCAAGGAAGAAGGAAGGATGGTGCCCGCGACAGGACTTGAACCTGTACGATGTTACTCACTAGAACCTGAATCTAGCGCGTCTGCCAATTCCGCCACGCGGGCCCCTGGATTCCTGCCGATTGGAACTGCGACAGGACAGGCCGTGGGTTTTATGCGCCCGTCAAATTGGGTGCAATACAATTCTAATGACGTCGCCCATCCAGCCGGTAATGACCGTTTGTTCGATCAACAATCAGAGAACAACCTCAGGCGAATCCCTTACAAACAGTCACGAACTTCCTTCCAAAGATGCAGATCGAGCCAATTCAATTAAGGCGCCCATCGCTGTCGTTTTCTCAATTTCCGCGACGTTTGGCACGGATCTCCCCGATTTGCTGCCAATAGCGATCAAAATCCGCTACCAGCCTCCCGGATTTTGATGCCCCGTGGCGCCTAAATTTCGACAGATCCAAATGCCAAGACGAGTTGACGAGTTATTCGAAAACTATCGATATTTCAGCTGGATAAGGACTATGCGTGAAATTCACGCGCGTTTGCGTGAAGCACACGAATGCGTTTCCAATCGGATTTCCAAACATCGCCAAAAAATCGGAAAAAGAGCTGAAACAGCGATGGCACCATCGGTGCTAACTAGGTGGCATCTGTAATTCAAGTTGACATGGTTTGTCGCGTTTAATTACAGTGAGTTCCGTTAACCCAATTAACCAAAAAACCGTATGAAACATCTTCGTAACCATAAGTACGCGGCTTTCACTCTCATCGAGTTGTTGGTCGTGATTGCGATTATTGCGATCCTCGCAGGCTTGCTCCTGCCGGCGCTCGCCAAAGCGAAAGCCAAGGCTTCCCGCATCAGCTGCGTAAACAACATCAAGCAAGTCGGCTTGTCATTCCGTATTTACGCCAATGACAACGGCGATCTCTATCCGATGAAGGTCCAGACGGATCTCGGCGGTGCTGCAGACGCCGTCCAACAAGGCGCCAATGGAAATCTTCTGTATCGCGTGTTCCAAGTGATGTCCAACGAGCTGAGCGTGCCGAAGACGGTCGTTTGCCCGGCGGACACCCGCACAGTGGCGACCAACTGGGCCGGCCCGAACAATGGTGGCGACTTCAATTCCGACAAGGTTTCCTACTGCATCGGAGTTGACGCACAGGATACCTATCCAAACATGCTTCTTTCCGCTGACCGTAACCTCGGTGATAGCTCGACCACCGCGCCGGCCACGACTCTCTACACGGGCTACAAGCGCATCGGCACCAACCCGGTGACGACTGCTTGGAGCGACCGTATTCACCAGAAGAATGGTAATGTTGGTCTTGCCGACGGCAGCGCCCAACAGGTTACTCGTCAAGCGCTCATTCAGCAGCTCCGCACGTCCGGTGACAATGACAACAACGTGTTGTTCCCTGACTCCAACAACAGCGTGAACTAATTCACGATCTTTCAAGTTATCAATAAAGGCGCCCATTTGGGCGCCTTTATTGTTTTCGGGATTGAGCTGTTCTCTGAATGATCTCAACAAGCGGCGTTGCGGGACGAAAGCCCGTCAACTCTTGCAATTTGTCGACGCAAGGGCGTCGGCGTTGCATATCTTCAAATCCGACGGCATAAGCCTTTTCGTAAGGGACATATTCGATTGCGGATTTTGAACTCAACTGGCCGATTACGAGCCTTGCCAGTCCCATAATGCTGGTCTCTTCCGTGGCACCCACGTTCACTACTTCGCCACGGGCCGCCTCACAGTGAAGCAATCGCCAAAGCGCTTCCACGGTATCGTTGACCAGGCAAAAGCAGCGTGACTGCTGTCCAGAGCCGTGAATTCTTAGCGGCGTTCCCTTTAGCGCCGCGTCAATGAACCTTGGCAAAACCATGCCGAAGCGGCCGGTCTGACGAGGCCCAACTGTGTTGAAGAATCGCGTAATGATCACGGGCACTCCGCGCTCACGATGAAATGCCAACGCCATGAATTCATCCATCAGTTTCGAACAGGCGTAGCTCCACCGCCCCAAATGAGGCGGGCCGATCAACAAGTCGTCCGATTCGCGAAAGACCTCGTTCTGGCTCTTGCCGTAGACCTCGGAAGTCGAGGCAATCAGGGTCGGCGTTTTCGTTTGGCTGGCGGACTCCAGTAGGACTTCCGTTTCGCGCAAATTCGTATGGATGGTTGCAATCGGTGATTTGACCACCAGCTCCACCCCAACGGCGGCGGCGAGATGAAATACAAAATCCGATTCGGCAACCAACGTCGCTAATCGATCACAATTCGAAACCGTTGCGTTGACTAAATCAAGTTGCGGATCCGCCGCGACGTTCGCCAGATTATCCAGACTGCCTGTCGAGCAGTTGTCGATGACGCGAACCTTATTTCCCTCGGCCAGGAGCCTTTCCACAAGATGTGAACCGATAAATCCGGCACCGCCGGTTACGAGAATCGTTTTACGAGAGCTCATTCCAACCTTTTTCTGAAATATCACCTAATCTTCCGTGACGGGATCGACTGGCTGAATCAAAAATAGATAGACGCAAATTGCTACTTTTGCAGGCAATACAATTTGCGCTCCGTGCGTACGAAGAGCTGCCCTTCGGCGGCGACTATTGAGGTCCGTAGCTCGCGGTCACCTTGATCCCCCATGTCGACCGAATGCAGCAATTTGAACTCGTTCCCGCCCGCGCGAACCACGAACACGCGCCCATCGTGATTCATCAGGTAAATCTTGCCATCGGCACCCAGCGGTGACGCTTCAAACTTCGAACGTGATTCAAATTCTCCCTGCCAGATGATCTTGCCGGTTGCGGGTTCCAGACGAACCAGCACTTTCCGATCGGAATTCAATACGTACACACTGCCTTCGTAGAGCAGAGGCGTCGAGACGTCGGAAGAAACCTCTCTCTCGGTGCTCACCCAAGCCAGGGCATCATCTTCATGCGTCCCCTTAAGTCCGGCTTTGACTGCAAATATCGGCGCGCCTTTCGGACCGCACGCCAGCACAACGGACCCCGCCCCCAGAGGCGATGGAACAAGCCTCCAATGAGTGATTCGATTGGGGTTCCAGGTTCCCCAGCGCCACAATTCTTCACCCGTCGCTGGATCGTGGCCGGTCAGACAATCACCTCCAGCAATGAGCAGTTCCTTACGGCCTTCATACACGAAGGGCACCGGCGTGCTGTAAGCTTCGTGTGACTCCATTCGCGCAGTGCTTGGGCGCACATGCCGCCAAAGCTCCTTGCCCGTTTGCGGGTCCATCGCGAGGAGATAGGAATCGATCGGCCCGTCTGTCCGACCGCGACCGTTGACCGGTTGATCGCGTTGCAATACCTGCAAATAGAGCCGTCCCTCGTAGAGCAATGGACTGCTCGAGAAAGTCCATTGAAAGGCAAAATCGCCATAATCCTTCTGGATATTCCGTGACCACAACTTGTTCCCCTCAAAGTCACAAGCCATCATTTCTCCGTTGCCGAAAAAGAATACCACCTGCTTGCCGTCAGTTGTCGGCGAAGGCGACGCGTAATTGCTCTTCTCATCGCGGGATATCCCAACGCCAGCCTCCTTCTTCCAAAGCACCGCACCATCGGATCGCTTCAGGCAATAGACGAGCAGCGTGCGCGTATTTTCATCCGTCGCCGTAACGAAAACCCGGTCGCCCCAGATGATCGGGGTTGACGCAGCGCGGCCGGGAAATTCCATCACCCAGTGCACGTTCTCAGTCTTGGAGAACGTTTCCGGCAGACCGGTTTCCGTGGTCGATCCATTGTGGAACGGACCCCGCCAGTCAGGCCAATTCGCGGACGTTGCGGGTAAAGTCCAGAGCAGAATTCCGGCTAACAGTGGTTGAAGCGATGACGTCTTCATAGGTGTTTTCGAAGACTGCCCGACGTCACCAGTGGCTGGCAACCCCAGTTTTGCACCGAAGCCGGCAAGTTCAATTGTGGTCGCCAGATTCTAGATCACCGACACACTCAGTTCATGATTAGCCGCATTTTAAGCCGAATCCAGCGCGTTGCCGTCTGCTTATGGCTTGACGAAGCTGGTCGTTCCCGATGCAATCCGGCGCATGAAAATGAAATGGCTTGCCTGCCTCCTCATTTGCGGTGTTCTGCCGCTGGTCACCGGTTGCCGGCCGGATTTGGCCGGCCGGAACAATTTCGCCGTGCCGTTCCTGCAGGACACGATCGAATCCCGCTATCCCCGATCCATCGACAAGGTGTTGGTCGCCGCCCGCGAAACGCTTGCGTTCAACGGCACCATCACCAGTGACGACTCCGTCACCCGAACCTTGCAAGGTCAGGTCAATAACAAGCGGGTCTACGTGAAGGTCGAGGAACTCGAGCCTCAGGTCACGCGTGTGCTGGTCCAGGTGTTCACGAAGGGCGGCGGGACGGACATTCAATTGGCGGCGGAAATCGACAAACAGATCGCCCTGCGCTTGAAATAAATTTTAACCCCTGCGGACTATCGCAGGCCCAAGTCCTTTTCATAAGAGCCGAGCTGCACGTCTCGGCTCTTTTCTTTTCCCTTAAGCTCGCGCGCGAGCATGGCCCGCCGCCGTGCCGCCACTTCGGCCGCCGGAGATTTTGGAAAACGCCGTTCGATCCTTTTCAGAGCCTCTTCGGCCGCCGGCACGTCGGACGCCACTTGAATATGGTAATCCGCCATTAGGTTCAACCACCTCACGACGCTCTTTCGATCCTGGCCCGGCTGCCGAACGAGCATCTCCAATTGCTCGCAAGCGAGAACGGCATCACCGAGATGTTTGGCATAAAGCACCGCCAACTCTTCCCGCGCGGTCCGGTCCTGGGGATGAATTTCCAGGTGATTCACCAACCGACCGATGGCGTCGTCTGGCGTTTCCTCTTTGACCTCCACTTTCACATCCGACCGTTCGCGAATCACTACTTTGGGCATTTCCTTCAACTCGATCGTGCGCGGCTCATTCTTTTGATCGAGCATTTCCTGCGTAGGCAGATGGGCGATACGTTGCTGAGCCTCACTGGCCACCGGATGGTTGGGAAAGAGGCTGCCCACACGTTCGAATGCCGCCATCGCACCGGCCTGATTCCGGCCGATTTGCAATTGCCAGTCGGCCAGCGCTGACAAAGCCCCAAAGACGCGCCCCGGTTTATCTGGATGCGAACGGCAAATTTGATCGATTGTCTCCGTGGCGCATTTGAGATCGCGTTGATCGACGGCTTGAATCTTGGCCTTGAACATAAGCCCATTGAAATCATCGGGAAATTGTTCCAACTGCGATTCGATCGCCTCAATGGCTTCGCCGAACTTCTGCTGCTGTCGCAATCCGCGCGCAATGCTGTAAAATGGCTGTCGATCGGGCGGCGCGCTCCCACCTGTGTAAAGGACTTCAAATGGTCGAGCGATTAATTCAGTGATGTGGCGTCGCCAGAGGATCGCCAATATTACCCCGAAGACAGCTGCCGCGGGGACACCGCCAAAAGCGGCGACATATCCTCCTTGGGCAAACATTCGCCCGATAACCACATAAGCCACCGCACAAATGACGGCCGTGATGATTGTCTTTACGAGGATCGTACGCGGCTCGGTGCTCGTCTGCAGCCCCTTGACGAAAAGCCACACCAACCCGGCGCTTGCCGCCAGTATGATCAGGAGACCCAATGCCTGGTTGAGAGTCACGACAATCAAGCTCTTGCCGGATTGCGATCGATGCGGTTGCGAATGCGTTCCGGCTCGCGGGCGCGTGTCATGGCCGTGTCATAGGTGATCAGACAACGGCAATAGAGATCATATAGGCAGTTGTCCATCATCACCATGCCCTCGCGACCGCCGGTTTGGAGAACATTGTCGAGCTGGTGAAGTTGATTTTCACGGATCAAACTACGCACCGCGTTTGTGGCGACCAATAGTTCGTAGGCGAGAACACGCCGGGTACGATCGGCCGCCGGCAACAGCTCCTGGGAAATAACCCCGTGCAACGTGTTTGACATTTGAAGAATGACCTGCCGCTGGGCATTTCCTTCAAAGACGCCGACGATGCGCTCCAAGGCGAGCGTAGCATTTGGTGAGTGTAATGTCGCCATCACGAGGTGGCCGCTTTCGGCCGCGGTCAGTGCCGTGGAAATGGTTTCGTGATCGCGCAACTCACCGACCACGATGATATCCGGATCCTGACGCAGGACGTGAATCAAAGCCCGATTGAACGATTTGGTGTCCGTCAGCACCTCCTGCTGCACCACAATCGCACGGTTGTTCTGGTGCACGTATTCGATCGGGTCCTCGATCGTCACAATCTTGCAGCGACGCTCCTGGTTGATCAGGTCGATCAAATAGTTGAGCGTTGTCGTCTTGCCGGCACCGGTTGGCCCGGTAATCAAAATCAATCCATTTGGTTTTCGAGCGAGTTCATCCAGACGCTCGGGCAGCCCAAGGTCGTCCCGTGAGTAAATCACTTCGCCACAAAACCGGAAACAAATCTCCGGCTGCCCGTTTCGCCGGTAAAGGGTCGCGCGCAAGCGGCCGGCTTCCGGATGATTCAACGAAATGCACAGCTCCCATTCTTGATCGAACTTGGCGAGTTGCTGGTCGTTGAGCAACGCCCGCGTCATGTCGTTCAGATCCTGCGGTGTCAGGGCGTCTTCCTGCGCGAGGATGATTTCTCCATTCACGCGGTAGGACGGCGGCACCCCGACGATAAAATGCAGGTCGGAAGCGTTGAATTCGTTGGCCGCGACCAAAAAGCGATTGAGATTGGGAGGGATCATCTTTGGAAGAGGCCACAAACGCTACCCATCACGCGGCGGAAAAATCCCGTATCGTCGACCGCTCGATTGGCTCTGCTCACCTCCTGCCACCGCGGACGCAATTCGGCGGCTTGGGCGAGCGACTGCCGGGCCGGTTTCACCATGCCGATCTCCTGCTGGCACCAACCGAGCAACAGCCAGCACGGCGCGTGATGCGGATGCCATTCGACGGCGCGTTGAGCAAGTTTTAAAGCCAACAAGAACTGCCGGTGAAAATACCGAATCCTCGCTGCCAGCCAGGCGATGAACCAATTGCCGGCCGCCAACGCCTGGGCCTTTTCAAAACAATACTCGGCGCGCTGCTCGCGGGCGCAAAGCAACACATCCGCACGAGAAAGCCAGACGTACGGAGATTCGCCCGGTTCCTCAATGGCGGCATCGGAAAAAGCCAACGCCGGCCCGATTTCGCCCAACCGCCCCAACGCCACCGCCTTCGCCGCCAGCAGATCGGCTTCGCGCGGAAAATGCTCAAGCGCTTTGTCCGCCCAGACACACGCTTCGGCGAACTCTCCCATTTCGATCAACGACCGGACCTGTCCCGTCCAGGCCGCCGCCAAACCGGGATCGTGTTCGATGACCTTGCCGTGCAAACGAAGCGATTCTTCAAAGTCCATGTTTTCGAACGCTTGATTCGCTTCGGCAAAGTAGTAGGCGGCGTCCTTGACAATACGTTCCCGGCGGGAGGATTGCTCCTCGCTTCCACTGAGCTCAAGATTGACGAAGCGGCTCATGGCATCCGGTTCTCCCTCAAAAAGGTGCCCGCCTAAACGTCCAACTGGCGCTCGCAGTTTTCGCGCACATTCACGCCGTTACCGTTTTTGGAGAGCACGTAATAGTTAACCCATGGTGGTTCACAAAACCACCAAAATTCTCGTAGTCCCTGAGGCAGAGCGGTCGCCGCGGGCGCGAACCCCAACCGATTCACGCCCACGGCGCACTCCTCCCCCAAATTCTCCAACACCAGCTCCGGCCAGCCATTGACCGAGCAGCACGGGCATTCCCACTGGGTCAGCTCCACGGGGAATGCCACCGGCTGATCAAATTCAATGACAACTTGAGCCATAAACCGAATTTCAAATTTCCGTATCGATCTTCAACGCCGGCTTTATCGCGGGCGTCCGCCACGGCTGGATCGCGTCCGTCGCCATGGCGCATACCAGCGTTACGAGCAGCACAATGCCGCTCACATAAACGGCACCCTCCCGCGTAACCGGTCGATTCTTCAACAGGACTCGCCCGGCAACGGCCACCCATATCAAAGGCAGCACCAGCAGCAGCCAGCCGTAATTCATGAAGAACAAATAGTCGCGCAGATCACCATGTCCCATCTCGTGGGCAACGCGATTGCTCGCCGCCACCGCCAGAATCCCGACGACCAAAACGCCCGTTTGCGCGAGCGCGATCATAACCGAGGTTCGGAGGGACGGTTTCATGACGAGATCGGCGTGCCCGCCACGGCGGTGGTTCGGTATCCAATTAACCAGGAAACCACCCAGTTCCCAGGCGAAGTCGTGGCCCAAACCACCGCCGCGCAGGCAAAAAAGCACGCGACCGGATTTGGATGCCTTGGGTTGCGGGTGCAGCTCATGAGCATAGGTCGGGTTACGTGGCTTCAGGAGTTCGACCACGCGACTGGGAAAACGTCACGCGCTCATTGACAGTTTTTTTGGGGCAACCTACTGCCCACCGCCGGGCGGAATCGGCCAGTTGTAACCGGCCGTAAAACCGCCATCCACATAAAGGATCTGGCCGGTCATCCAGGCAGATGCCTCCGAAGCGAGAAATAACGCTGCGCCAACCATGTCCTCGGGCTGGCCGAGCCGACGCAACGGCGTGTTGGGCATCACCCAATCCTGCATTGATTTCAACGACCATAGCTTCCGCGTTAGGTCCGTGATCACAAATCCGGGCGCGATCGCATTGACCCGGACGCCGTGCGGCCCCCACTCCATCGCCATCACCTTGGTCATGTGCCCCATCGCCGCCTTGCTCATGGCGTAGGGTGCTACGTTGGCGAGCGGTTTGTCGTTATTCAGCGACGAGATGTTGATCTGGCAACCTTTTCCGGCTTTCACCTGATGCTTGCCCACTTCCTTCGCGAGCAACCAAGCGCCTTTGAGGTTGATGTCCATGATGAAATCGTAATCTTCGTCAGTGACGTCGAACACCGGTTTGCGACGGTTCACGCCCGCCACGTTGATCAATGTGTCGATCCGGCCAAATTCCTCCATCACCGAGGCCACCAACTTTGAAACGTCGTTAGATTTTGCGACGTCGGCGACACGATACTTCGTCGTCTTGGCGCCAGTCATTGATTCAACCGCAGCCTTGAGCGAGTTCTCGTCACGACTGGAAATGATCACCCGCGCACCGGTGTTCGCAAAGCCGGCCGCGATCGCGCAACCAATGCCCCGGCTGCCACCGGAAACGAGCACCACCTGATCGGAAACGGAGAAGAGATTGGAATTCATGGACGGAGTTTTCGGTAATCGATCTCCAAATGGCCAGCCGCGAAGAAAAATAAATGACCACGGGCCTTCAGCAAAGAACCAATGACAAATGAAAAAAAGAACAAAGGAACTCTCAAAAGACAACCGCCCAAACGCTGACCGCCGCAATGTTTGGATATTGATCAGTTTGTAATTCTTTTGTCCTTTTGCTTTGGTCTTTTGACCTTTCCTGGACTTCGTCAGAAAACTCTCGCCCAAATCACCTTCAAATATCGGCTCTCCGGACAATTCGACATCACGGGATGATCGCCGCCCGGACCGGTTTGATCGAGGAATTGCAGTTTGCGTTGCTGCCGGTGCGCGCCCTTGATGACCATGCGCTCGAAGTCTTCGAGATTGACCAGCCCCGAGCACGAACACGTCGCAAATACGCCGCCCGGCTTCACGAGCGAAATGGCGAGCTGGTTCAGGTCTTCGTATTTGCGGCGGCCATCGTCGTAGCCCTCGCGATCCAGTACGAACTTCGGCGGATCCAAAATCACCGCGTCCCAACGTTCGGCGTTTTGTTGCATCTGGCGCGCGTAGGCAAACGAGTCGGCATGCACCCATTTGATCTTCGCCTGATTCATATTGCCATTGCGTTTTGCCTGTTCGATCGCCTTTTCATCAAGGTCGACACCGGTCACGTCGGCGGCACCGCCGAGCACCGCGGCCGTCACCGAAAAGCCCCCCGTGTAACAACATAAATCGAGCACGCGCGCGCCCTCGGTGAACTTGCTGAACTTCAGCCGGTTTTCGCGTTGATCACAAAAGAAACCGGTCTTGTGCCCTTCGGCAAAGTTCACTTCATAGCGGACTCCATGCTCACGAATGCGCACCGTCCGCACCGCGTCGGATAACTCTGGCTTGACCTGCATGCGCTCGATGCTGGCGATCTGTGGATCGACATCGATGACGGCGCGCTTGGTGCCGAGTCGTTCGTGGAGCAACGGCAGCCAATCGGGCAGGCGCTCGTAAATGCCGAGGCTGTGGACTTCGATGCTCAACGTGTCTCCGAACTTGTCCACCACCAACCCGCTCAGGCTATCGCCGTCGGAATGAATCACGCGAAAGGCGTCCGTCGTGTCCAGCAGCTTGAGCGTGTTCAACCGCAGATCGATCGCCCGGTGAATCAGCGTCGTCAGGTAATCTTCATCGATGTGTTCCGCGCCGTGATGAATCATCCGCAACGGCACGCGGGCCGGCGGATTGTAAAAACCGTGACCGAACGGCTGCCCTTCCTTGTCGTAAACCGTCACGATCTGCCCCGGGCTCGCGTCCTCGGAAGCCGCGCGGATCATCGCCGGGTAAATCGTGGGGTGATAGCTGAAGTACTTCATCTGCACCCACGGCTTCTGCCAGTTCGCGCTACCCTCCGGTGCCGGAGCCGACCGCAGCTTTTCCGCCCGCGACGGCAACGCCGGTCGAAACGGCCGACCGGGAGGTCTATTGGAGCGAAACGGACGACGATTAGGTTGGCGATCAGACGGACGCGACGACATCCGCTTGGCGTACTATGAATTCACCCGGTCAATCAATCGGGAAAAGTGGAGCACTTTTCGTGGGTTGATCGCACGGTCCGGTCGACTCCATCCTCCGCGCAGCTCAACAACCTCAAACAAGTGCTTGAACCGGCCACAACTCAAACGCCTAATTTGACCAATCCATAAAAGCAACGGTGCGGCCCGACTTCTTTCGGGGCAAGGATACTGCGGAACGAATTCGATTTAAGCTCAACGTGAAAACTGCAGCCACCACCATCGCGATCGCCGTGGCGGTCACTCTTGCCTTCGTGGTGGCTCGATTTGTGGACAACACGCTGGCACCCCTGTTTCTCAATTCCCGGATCGAGCGGCTGACCGAGTCCCATTTGCCGACAATCAGGGTTGAACAGGGACGCACCATTTATTGCCGCATGAAAGCGGATGATTTCCGATTTCCATTGCCGCTCGGATCGCGAGCGACAAACCTGATGATCACGGGAAGTTACGATTCCGTTAAAGGCAGCGTCGAGGCACGGTTCGACAACACGAATCGAATTTCGGCTGATGATTATCAATCGTCACTTGCCGGCAAGCTACAGCCGGGCGGGCAGATCGCCGCGCGGGACATCCCCGGCGGTTTGCTGATTGAATTCGACTATTTTGGCGACCGGTAAATAACGGCAACGCGAAGCAACACCTTGGATCGGAGAATCTCCTCACCATTAGTCACGCTGCAACGATGTAATAAATATCGCGGCTATCTTGATCGGTGCGGCGTTGCCATCCCCTCACCCCAACCCTCTCCCGGTGGGAGAGGGCGTCTCAGGTGTCGGCTTCGCGAACGCCGGTAAACCCCAGTTTTGCGCCGGGCTACCTCTTTTGCTCCCTGTCCTTGGGGAGAGGGTCGGGGTGAGGGTGACTGGGCCACCGTCAGCTAGCGCAGCCACGGTTATTCGGAACCCACGATATTCTTTCCATCCGCTGGCAGCTCTTTTTGTCGTTTCCAGGCAGGTCCGAGAAGGCTCACACAATTTGATGGCCGGGACGATGGCGTGCGTCTGTGAGAGCAACCTTTTCGACAAATGCCCAAACGAACGGAATCTGGCTCCCAGTCTGACCGATGAAACTGACTTTGATCTTGAACCAAAAAGCGGCGATTCGGCTGGAGCATGGCGGGCTTATCATTACCTTCGTGGTCCACACCGTATTACCTAACCTTTGATTCGTGACACCGCACGCGAAGCACCGCTCCATTCTTTGGCGTCTCCCAACTTTTCCAATGACCATCAAACCATCAAACTTTGTCGTTACCACAATTGCGTTTGGCTGTTTTGCCAGCGGTTGTTTTACGAGTTTTGGCCAAACGCAAGAGGCCGCCAACGAACCCCCGCCCATTGAGGCGTACAGCCCATTTGCCATGGTTCATGAAGGCGACGCGGCGCACGGAGCGAAACTGTTTGCCGACGAACAAAAAGTGGGCTGCACCAAGTGTCACTCGATCGATGGCAAGGGGCAGAAGGCCGGACCCGACCTGTTCGCGGTGGGCGATCAGTTTGCGCGCCGGGAATTGATCGATTCCGTGCTGCATCCTTCGGCCCGGATCGCAGTGGGCTACAGCACGACTGTCGCAGAAACGAAATCGGGCGAAGAAGTTCAAGGCGTCCTCAAGCAGGCGACCGACAAATGGATCGAACTGATCGGCGCCGACGGCAAACGCGTTCGCCTCAATACGGCCGATCTCAAGGAACAACACGGCAGCGATGTTTCGCTCATGCCGGAAGGATTGCAGGCAGGACTTTCGTTGCAGGACTTCACAGACTTGATCAGTTATTTGGTCACGCTCAAGGAACCAGTCAATTCAATCGCCACCCGGCACGGCATGCCCGACGAAATTCCTGCGCTGGCGCAACCGGTGGCGTTGATTCCGTTTTTCAAGGAACCGCTCCACGTGCCCGCGGGAACGACAGGTGAAACGGGCAAGATTCAGGCGGGCCTCGTCTGGTTTGGCCAGGTGCCCGGCTTTGCCAATCGCTTTCTGGCCACGGACGAAGCCGGCATGATCTGGTTGATCGAGAAGCACGGCGACGACGAACAAATCTCCCCGTTTTTAGATCTCACGAAGGAAGTGTTCAGCGCGCGCGGCCCGAACGGATTGCTCGGTTTGGCGTTTCATCCCGAGTTTCGTCAGAACCGGAAATACTATCTCAAGCATCAGGTCTTCGAAGATGGGAAGATCGCGACCGTTCTGGTCGAGCGTACGGTATCGCCCGATTTCAAGACGGATTCCGGCAACCCGTCACGTCGTTTGCTCAAAATCGTCAGCGTGGCTGAACACCACAACGGCGGCTGCATTCAATTCGGTCCGGACGGATACCTTTACGTCGGGATGGGTGATTCGGCACCAAACTTCGACCCGCAAGACCAGGCGCAGAATTTGGGAATGCTCTTCGGCAAGATGCTTCGCATCGATGTCAACCGACGCAATCCGGGTTTGGAATACGGCATCCCGTCGGACAACCCGTTTCTCGGCAAGCCAGGCGTGAGGCCGGAGATCTGGGCGTACGGGTTCCGCGAGCCGTGGCGGTTCAGTTTCGATCCGCTCAACGGCGATCTTTGGGTGGCGGATCTCGGTCAGGAACGCGGCGACGAAGTCGATATCGTGCGGCGCGGCGAAAACGACGGCTGGAGCGTTTACGAAGGCTACGAATTGTTTTCCAGTGAACATCGCAAGGAAGGCACCGATTACGCGCCACCGATTTTTTCCACATTGCGCAAGCACGGTTCCGCCGTCATGGGTGGATACGTTTACCGCGGCGACAAAAACTCGTCGTTCTACGGCGTCTATATTTGCGGCGATAATGTTTCCAAACACATTTGGGGACTGACTCAGAAAAACCGAACGCTGAAGACGGTTCACTTGCTGGCCACCGCGCCACAGCCGATCACGTCGTTCGGCACCGATGAAAAAGGAAACCTCTACGTCGTCGGCTATCAGGGGATGATTTACCAACTCGATCTTGCCCACGCGAATTTCAACGAAACGACCCCTTCCTCATCGACCTCCAGCCTGCCAAGCCCGGCACGACAACAGACGGCGGCGAGATAAACTTCGGTCCGCCGGATCGGTTTGTCCGGATGCCAAACCACGTCCGACGATCAACGGCGAATCGCGGACAACACGGTTGACCACGCCCGTTTTGGCTTGGACCTGCTTTGGCGGGAATGTTGTACTTTCCCCGTGTTCGCCATCGGCACCTGGATCAATGCGATCGCCATCCTCCTGGGCGGTGCGCTTGGGCTTTTAATCAAGCGCGACCTGCCCAATGCACGCCAGCAACAGTTGCGCACGGCCGTGGGGTTGGGCGTGATTCTATCTGGCTTTCAAATGATCTGGAGCGGCCTGCATCAGGTCAGCCTGGGTGCTGCGTTTGGGCTGATCGGAATCGCCCTGGCGGCGACGACGCTGGGACAATGGACCGGCCGACTCATTCGACTCCAAGGGGCGATGAACCGGGCGGGAAAATTTGCCGCCGAAACCTTCGCACGAGCACAAAGCAAGAAAGCCAAGATCTCGTTCAATGACGGTTTCATGGCCTGCTCGGCGTTGTTTTGCATCGGCCCATTGTCGCTCCTGGGGCCACTACAGGAAGGGCTCAACGGGGATTTTTATGTACTCATCGTCAAGGCGGTGATGGACGGGCTGGCTGCGTTTGCATTTTCGCGGGTGTTCTCCGGCAGCGTGGCCATGGCCGCCCTTCCCGTCCTGGCTCTTCAGGGGACGCTCACACTGCTGACTGCCTGGGCGGCCAAACAAGCGCCACTCGAAGTGATGCTTCACGCCACGAACGTAACGGGCGGTTTGCTGGTCGTCTGCGCGGTGTTGCTCGTGTTTGAAGTGCGCAAGGTGAAGATCGGCGATTACCTGCCGGCGATCCTTTTTGCACCGCTGCTGGCGTGGCTATTCTTTTGAAGTCGGCGAAGCCTTCTGCGCCGCGGCGCCCAATTCCTTGAGGTAATCTCCCGCGAGTTTGAATTGCAGAAAATCATGATCGCCATGCGCGCGAATCCATTCAAATTGTTCCCGCGCCTTCGCCGAATCGCCGCCCAGCCATTCCTTGAATCCGAGATAATAGCGCGCCAACGTTTCACGGTCTCGATCCGGGGCCAGCGACAGCATCGTTTCGGCATCAATCTGGCCGCGGAGATAATGAATTACAGGCGCCGGCCACACGTTCGCCGGGAGGGATGCCGCCGCCTCGGCAAGAATCGAATCGGCCGCTGATTCGTTGCCCGCGCGACGCAACGCGACGTAATTAAGCAAGGCCACGTATGGCGCAAACGGATCGGCCCATCCTTGAATGCCAATATACGTTTCACCGGCGGTGTGTCCCAGGTCAAAGCGCCCCGCACGCGACGCGGTGAGAAAGCGGATGAACACGCATTGTGCGTTGTCCGGCTCCATGCGTGCAGCCCGGCTGGCGTCTTCAAATGCTGCCTCGTTTTCTCCCTGTTCGGAGCGTGCGATCGCCCGCTGCAGGAAAGCGCGCGTGTCTTCAAAGTTGTATTTGATCGCCGTCGTGCATTCCGCCTCGGCCGCCTTCCAGTCACCCAGTTTTTCGTACGCCACCGCCCGGTTCACGTATAATTCAGAACGCTTGGGAGCGAGCTTGATCGCCTCCGTGAACGCCGCGATCGCCGGCTGCCACTGCTTGTCGGCCGCGAGGGCATTTCCTCGCTGCGTCCACTCCCGCGCGGTGGTGGGCTGATCTTCGCCGAGCACCATGCTGATCGAAATCAGAAGAATCGCCAACGACGTAGCGGCACGGGAACTTAAGATAGACGATTGGCGGAACACGAGCGTCACTTGGTTTCCTTTTTACGAGTGGGAATATTCAACGGTGTTTTCAATCCGGCCGCCCGGCTGGCGTCCATGACCTTGATGAACGAACCGACCGGCGCGCCTTCGTCCATTTCCAAGGCAAAGCGCACCTGCGGATTTTCGGTCACCAGCTGACGCATGCGAGATTCGAGGCCTTCCGATGTGACGGGTTCATCCTTTTGGCCAATGTAAATCTTCCCGGCCTTGTCGATCGTCACGTAAACGGGCGCCAGCTCGCTCGAGCCTTCGGTCTTGGCCTGCGACGATTCCGGCAAAGTCAGCTTCAACGCCGGCTGCTGTTTGAATGTCGTCGTGACGAGCAGAAAAATCAGCACCACGATCAACACGTCGATCAAGGCGACGATGATGACCGCCGGCGGATTTTTCCTTTTGCGCGGAAAGAATTCCATGAGGGGATGCTCAACGATTCTTGCCCTGGCGCAGCAACCGTTGCTGGCGTCGCAAAAACTCGTCACACAGTGAGGCAATTTCCACGGCCATGCGTTCAACCTTGCGGTTGAAATAACTCCACGCCACCAGCGACGGAATGGAGACGATCAAACCGAGCAAGGTCGCATACAACGCCGTGGCGATGCCCCCGGCAAACTTGGAGCTGTCCCCCAGCCCTGCGGTGCTCAAGCTGCCAAAGAGCGTGATCATCCCGATGATCGTGCCCGTGAGCCCCATCAGCGGCCCGATGCCGACGATGATTTCCAGGACGACCAGGCCGCGCTCCAGCTTGATGATTTCGTGACGCGCGCGGGTTTGGAGGGCGTCGACGGTTTCATCGTGTGGCCAGTCCAGGTGATCGATGGCCACGATCAATACGCGGCTCAACGCCGAGGGTTGACCGAGGCAAACCTGTTTGAGCGTGGCGACGTCGCTGACAGAACGGCAGTCTTCAAGCGCGGCTTCAACTCCGGGCGGAATGACCTGCTGCCAACGCAGGGCCAGACCACGCTCGACAATATACGTCAGGCCGACGATCGACGTGATAATCAGGGCGGCAATAATCAGTGTTTCCATGTGTCTTTCCCGGGCCGTGAATCAGCGGACCCAGCCTAATTGTAGTAAAAGGTGAAACGCAACTCCCGGTAGTCTTTCTGCGTGATGCGACGCAGGTAGGGCGGCCACGGATCATACGTCCGGCCCAATTCCGGCACGATGGCCTTGTTGCATCCATACACCTGCATTTCGTCCTCGATCTTCGGATCAAGATTCGACGGGCGCTCGAGCACGGTAAAATTCTTGATCGACCCGTCGTAATACAAATCGAACTTCACCACCACACGACCACCGAAGTTGAAGGCTTCCGGATGCTGATCCAAAAAACGATACCAACGACTGGTCACGATCGCGATGAACTTGGCGTCGTAACTCCCCCAGGGCGTTTGTTCCGTGTTGAAACTGGGCAGGATGCGCTGGCGCCGGGTGGCTCCTTCGAGCTTCATTTTTTGACCGGCGATGGAGTTGTTCTGGTTCAGCTGGCGTTGCGCTTCGGCGATGGTCCGGGGACGGGGCTGCTTGGCTTCACCATTGTCGCCCCGCTTGACAGCGCCATCGCCTTTCTCCGGTTGCGTGCTGACTTGCTCCCGGGTGACGTCGCCCGGTTTATCGGTTCTGGGCGCCGGGGTTCGCAACGGTTCGGAGACCCCGGGCTTCGTCGCGGTCGTTTCGTCGACCTTCGCCTCCGGCACATCCGGCGTACCGGCGAGTTTGGTGTCCGGTTCCGCACTGGGCTGCAATTTGTCCGGCTCCACCTTTTCCGGTTCTGGCGGCGATTCAACCGGCGGCGTCGGCTGCGGTTTGGTTTGAACCACCGGCGCGGGGCTGTTGCGCGGTATATCAACGGCCTTCACGACCTTTTCCTGTTCACCGTCGACGGTTGGTTTGTTCGAATCCTCATCGCTTGCCTGCTTGCTGGCCGCCTCCGAATTGAGCGAACTGTAAAAGTCCGGCTTTGCCGGCTTGTCGACCGTTGCTTGTTCGGGCAGGACATCGACAAATGTGAGCGGCACCTCGCGATCGGCCAGCTGCTGCTGGCGCTCAATCGCTGCCTGTATCTTTTTCGGATCGACGAGCGCGGCATTGAGTTTCGTCAAGATGCGCGACAGGAAAGGAAGCGACGTCTTCCACCAGCCAAAAGCGCGTCCGATCCGCCACGTGCCGTAAAACAATGCGTGTAGCAACAAGGAAGCGCACAACGCCAACACCAGCGGTTGGCGCCACCAATCTTTAGACTTCTCGCTGCGTTCCATTCAGTTCAATGCCTCGGACAACGACGGCCGACATTCCGTTCGTCGGTCAGCACAATCAACCCCGATAATCGGGCCATCAAATGCCACTTTACACAAACGGACCCGTTGTGGTTCGCTCACGCCAGCATGACCAAGTACATCCGGCATCTCATTCTTTTTACGCTACCGCTTTTGCTTGTTGGTTGCGCCACGAGCACCATCACCAATCTTACCCCGGCCCAGATGTCCCGCAACGCGGACGGATTGTACCCCGTCGAAGCCGTCTGGCAAAGCAGCCAGCAAAGCGTCATCCAGGACTCCATCAAACCTTATGTCGTCGTCGGTCTGGAAGCCTATCCCATGCGTCCGACGCCGTTGCTTCAGAACCGTTGGGAAACGCTCGTCCCGATCCCGGCCAGCAAGGATCACATCTATTATCAGTTCAAGTTTGATTACGAGTACAAGGGAATGCCAGCTCGACGTTCTGACAGTGTTCTGTCGCCCGAGCAACGGCTCGACATCGTCAACTGAGCGGGCTTTCAATTGCCCAATCGGTCGCCCTCACTTCGCGGCTCAAACGCCGCCTCAAAGAGTTGCTCGAAGTCCTTGGAATCAATGTGACGGGGATTGAAATTGGCTGTCCACTGCTTCTCCGCCTCGGCCGCCAACCGGGGAATCATCGCTCGATCAACTTCCGCCTCGGCCAGTGAACGCGGCATTCTGGCAACGTTCAGCAACGCTTCCACCCGCTCGATCAACGCTTCAACCGCTTCATCAAGACCTTCGCTAACGCAGGCGATCTCCGGTCCGCTGGCCAGCTCCGCATAGGCGCGTTTGATCGATTCGTCCCGGGCGTTGAAGCGAATCACGTGCGGTAACATGATCCCGACCGCCTGTCCGTGGACGACATTGAAATGGGCCGTCAATGGATTTGCCGCCGCATGCGCCGCGCCCAGCATGGAGTTCTCGATCGCCGTTCCGGCGAGCGCCGCGCCGAGCAACATCCGGCCGCGCGCGTCCAGGTCCGAAGGATTGTCCAACACACGCGGTAGATTCGGCACCAGCATCTTGAACGCCTCGTGTGAAAACATCAGCGACCAGCCATTGCGTTTCGTCGTGACCGCCGTTTCCAACGCGTGCGCAATCGCGTCAATCCCGGTGCACGCCGTGACCCGTGGAGGTTGCGAAACGGTAAGCAAAGGATCGAGGATGGCCACGCGGGCGGCGGCCTTTGAATCGAGACAGGCCATCTTGAGATGCGATTCCTCCTCGGCGATCAACGCGGCCGACTGACATTCACTCCCCGTGCCGGCGGTGGTCGGAATTGCGATCAGCGGCAGCATCGGCTTGGTCGCCTTGCCGACGCCCCAGTAATCCTTGATTTCACCACCATTGGTCAGCAACAGATTCGCGCCTTTGGCCGTGTCCATGGAACTGCCGCCCCCCAGACCAACAAACAAATCCGTGCGATGCACGCGGGCGATCGCGAGGCATTTCGCCACATCCGCGGTAGTGGGGTTCTCCCGAACTTCGTCGTAGATCGCGACGTGCAGGCCGGCCGCTTCTAGTAAACCGATCGCTCGACTGGCATGCCCCGCGGCGCTGATGCCCTTGTCCGTGACCAACGTCACCCGGTTGCTGCCCAGATCACGCGCCAACGCACCAACCTTTTCCAGCGAATCACGGCCAAACACGAGCCTTGTCCGCGGCTGCAAATCAAACCCGGCGAGATGCCAGTCCTCCGGCAACCGGCCGTTGCCATTCCTTCCAAGTTGTTCAACTGGTTGCGCCGATTGCATCTGCCAACAGACTTAATTGGATCGTCGTTTGTTCAAAGCACCGCTGCAAATGACGGGCTGGAGTCCCGTCGGTTACCGGTTAATCCGGCCCGCATCCGCTTCTAGAATTTCGAGTAAGCAAAACTCACCACGCCCGTTCAATAGATCGTCGTTTCCAAAGGAATTCGAACATGTTCCCCTCATGCGGTTGGTCCCAGGAAATTGCCATCGTCGAAACGGGGCCGATGTTCAACCGTTCAATCTCCGGAAACGCCATGAGGTCGGTGATGAATTTCTCGTCCTTCGTGATCGCCGTGACCGCGAGGCTGTAACCGATCTTTTCAAGCATTTGATCCTGCGGAACCTCAACCACGCTGGCGTACGGACAAAGGAATTCCTTGTTCGCCAACGGATGTTCAAAGGATTCGCAATGAACAATCGTGGGACGCAGATATGTGCCGCCTTCGAATTCCACCTTCCGTGGCCCCTTGCGATATTTCGCCGTCGCGTCGACGGCGCCGGGAGTCTTCAACCCTTCCTCGATTGAGCCCTCAATGAACTCCGCCATTTTCGGGTTGGCAAATCCCGAAAGCTTTGCGGTTTCGTCGTCGGGCGCAGTGGGCTCCACGGGTCCCAATTTCAAAGCGAGGGCGTCGGCAATCTCGGCGGCGTATTTCGGAACAACCACCGCCGAGGCGTTAATGCAGGAGCGCCCGCCGTTATCCGAGATCGCGCCAGCAATGACATCGAGGTAGTCACGCCAGTGTTCGATGCAATCGTTGCCGATCAATATCTTGCTCCAGCCTGGACCATGAACCTGCACGGCCGGATTGTTCGCGTATTGAGCGGTCGTGTTCTTGTCGCCGAATATCAACGCCCGGCCACTCGTCCGCAGAATCTCACCCGCGCCCTCGTGGTCCGTCGGATAAAAACCAAACGCTTCCGCCGGCACACCAGCAGCGATGAATGCCTGAATCAAACGATATGGCGTCCAGGGTTCTTCGCGTCCCGGTTTGATGATCACCGGCGTTTTGAGAGCAATAGCCGGCAGCCAAAGCGAATTGACCGCGGGCGAGTTGCTCGGCATGACCAGACCCAGCGCCTTGGACGTGGGGAAAAACGCGAGCTTCGTCCCAAACTGTTCGCCCATGCCCTGGTCGATGATCGAGAGATCAAGTCCGCGCGACAGCCCGTTTAGCACGTTTTTCAAATGGGTCAGCGCGAAGTGGATCTTGGTCATGTTCCGCTTCACCATCACGTGCGGCAGGCCCGAGGTGAGACTCAGCGTTTCGATGTATTGCGCGGCAGACTGCGTGTGCCCCTTGTCGCCCAACGGCAAGGTGCCGTTCAGGAAGTGTTCGCCGGCTTTCGCGCTCAACTCGATCAACTCGGCAACGGAATGCTTGTTCAACGCCGCGCGGGCCGAATCGATCTTGCGGAAATCCTTGCGAATGATCCCGGCGTTGACGCTGGAAACTTTCGCGAGCACTTCACCGTTGCGGTGGTTTTTGACCTCCGATTGGTCGAGGCTTTCGTACGGTCGGCCCAGGCGCAGAACCGGTATGTGGGGTAACTCAGGCATGTTGCAACTTAGTAAACACCTTCCACGATCGTCTTTTGCATCGCGCCGAACGGCCGGACCTCCGCAACTCCATCCCACGCATAGGGCGCGCGGGGTTTGCGGCGGATGGCCTCGTCACGTTCGAGGAACCGCGGCATAAAAAATTCCTTCGTCAATGTGGTCAGTTCCACCCGACCCCATTCGTCATACGACACGAGCTCATCCGTTTTCTCGGGATTCACCACGCGCAGCACGGCCCGCGGCTGCGGCGAATAATACGTGATCGAAAAATTATCTTCCTCGGTGAGCGGCACACTGGCGGCCAACCCCATCAATGTGTTTCCGTAAGTTGGGTAAAAACCAATGCGCCCTTCCAGTACTTCCTCGACAATGTACCGCGTGTATTGCGGCGCCATGGTCGTGCCGCCACAAAACACGCCCCGCACACCCGCGTCATACAGATCCACCTTTTCCGCGAGTGCTTCCAAAAGCTTCGGCGTGGTGAACAGGCCGGTGATCTTCCGATGCTTGAGCAGCGTCACCGCCTGGTCGACGACGTGGTCCATGTACTGCCGGGCGATATCGAATTGCTTGTTCGAGATCAACTTCTTCACGAAGCGCGGATCGAGATCCACGAAATAGCACGGGCTGCCGCGGAAATTGGCGAGATGTTCAATGGCCAGACGCAACCGACGCGGTCCCGTGGGGCCAACCATCATCCAGGCACCGCCCCGCGGGAAATGATCATCGCTGATCTTGCCGCTGAATTCCTCGTAATCGACCTTGTAGTCATTCCAGCCAATCCGCTGTTTGGGCATTCCCGTCGTGCCGCCGGTTTCAAAGATATTGAACGGTTTGCCCTTGAACGCAGCCGGCACCCAGACTTCGGGCTGCTCGTCCCGCAATGACTCATCCTTGAAATGGGGAAAACGCGCGATGAGATCCGCGAAATTTTTCACTTCGGCGCGAGGATCCCAGCCAGCGGACTTCTGCCAGTTCAGCCAAAACGGACAACCGGTAGCCGGATTGAAATGCCATTCGATGATTTCCCGAACGTGGGCGTTGAGCTGGTCTTGCGCCTGTTGGATTGCGGTTGGGTCAACGGACATAGGTGAATTGAGTTGTTGGTCAACAAGGTTCCGCCCGCCAAAGCTGGCGGGCGGAGAGGATTCTATGGGAAACAGCTGCTGGCTACTTTTTAATTTCCACCGTCGGCGGCTGGTCGGCCGTCAATGACGCCCGGGCCGAATCGTAAACCGCGTAGAGATGCGACGCCGTGCCGACATACAAGACACCATTGGCCACGATCGGGGTCGAGTGGATCGGGGCGCCCAGGTTTTCTTCGCTCAGGACTTTCTTGTCCTTGGTCGCGGTGAGAACCACCAGGTCGCCGTCTTCGTCGCCGGCGTAAACCTTGCCGTCGGCCACGAGCGTTGAGCCCCACATATGGGCCTTCATGTCATGCGTCCAGTAGAGCTTGCCCGTCTCCGCGTCGAGGCAGTGAATGAAGCCGGAGAAATCACCAACGAACAGCAAGCCCGTTTTGGGATCAATCGACACCGTTGAAATACTGCGATGAATGCCGCGGTATTCCCAGATGATGCCGGTCTTTGTGATGTCTCCCGTTTTGGTCGCATCAACACAAATCAAGCGTCCATGGCCTTCGCCGTGTTCTGGATCCTGGCCACTGGCCACATAAACCCGGTTCTTATAGAAGACCGGCGTCGCATTGATTTCATTAGGACCTTCCGGATCCGGATATTTGATTGGCTCGCCGTTTTTCATCTTGTACTCGGGCGGGTTGATGTCCACCTTGAAAACCGTCTTCAAAAAGTTGGCGTCTTCATCCTTGTCATGCTCGGGCTTCGCATCAAACGCGTAGAGGAAGCCGTCGCCGCCGCCGAAGAAGACCAGCGGCTTACCGTTCACAATGCCCGCCGACGGCGAGGACCATTGCCCATGGAAAATGCGCTTCGAAATGCCAGCATCGTCTTCACCGGCAAGTTCGCCGGTGTTCTTGTTCAGCGCGATAAAACTCGGGGACAACGGCGAGGGAATGTTTACATGCGTCCAGTCCATCCCGTTCGAAGTGCAAACGTAAACCAGATCTCCGATGATCAGCGGCGAGCTGTTCGACGCGTTGTGCGGAAACACGCCCAGTTCGTTGATCATGTCGTACACCCAGATGATGTCAGCGTCCTTGGGATTCACCTTCACCGGCGGATTTCCCGGACCGCCCATGTATTGGGCTTCGTCCTGCATGCCCTGATTCCCATCGATCAAACCGTTCAAGTCGAGGCACATCACTTCGCAGCGACTCGTGACGAGATAAACCCGGTTGCCTTCAACGCGCGGCGACGACAAAAGTCCGAGATTCTCCCAGTCGTTTACCTTGCCCGACGCGAGCTTCGGGACGGCGAGCTGCCACAGGAAATCGCCCGTCTTCTCATCAAAACAATAGAGCATGCTGTGATCCCCTTGCACGCTTGGATCGCGCGGGGACTCATTGTTGGTGCCGATCAATACCTTGCCCTGTGAAACCACGACGTTGCCGTACGCCTGCGAACCAAGCTTGGCAACCCACTTCACATTCTTCGTGGTCGACATGTCGATGTCTTCGGTCCCCCGCTTGAACTGTCCCGGATCGAATTTTCCGGGCAGCCCGGTGTCCGGTGCGTACATGTTCTTGCTTTCATTGTGCCCCCACTGTGGCCAGTCCTGACTTTGAGCCGGCAGGGCCAGCACACCGAGTCCCACACAGGTCGCCGCGGCGAGCATCCATCGCCGGGATTTAAAATTGGTCAGCTTCGTCATAATCATTCTCCGAACATGAAGTTTAGTGCTCTCGGGTCTTGGTCGGTTCAATTTGGGGTGATGGAAATATTGTCAATGTAAACGCGCATCTCCTGAGGCGAGAAACCAAACAGGCCGGGTGATCCCTCGGTGTGAGCGTGTTTGTGCGGCACTTCGATGGTCCACTCCGCCGGCTCCGCCTCGTCGCGCGGCCAGACTTTGGCCCGCACCACGCCGGAACCATCCGCGGCGACATCCACACGGGTCTTCATGCGATACCAGGTTTTCGGCTTCACGTGGAACGGCACATCGACACGGAGCCGTTCCAAGTTCGAGTTGACTTCCAGCTCCTGCGCGTTGCCCTTGAGATCGATGATGTAGTGTTGGTTCACCAAGCCCACCTCCGACATCTTGCGCCGGTTGCCGTCGGTCATCACGTCCGCCGCCAACGTGTAATTGCGCTGCGTGTCATCACCGAGGAACACCGTGGCCCGCTGGAGCAAGCGGTTGTCGATGGTCTTGGCGAGCGCCTTTGTTCCATCGATTTCGTGGATTTCGAATTTGAAGCGTGCGCCAATCCAGGGAAGCGGGGGATAGGCAAACTTCAACCCGGCATTCATGTGTCCCGGAGGATGGACTTCATCGATGGCCATTTCCTCAAAGTCTTCCTTGTACGGCAGCGACGGAAGGACACGGCCGCGAATGACTCCGCTCAACCCATCAATCGTGCCTTTGAAAGCGCCGGCCGATGGCTCCGCGTCTTTCTTCGCCACGAGCTTGCCCTGGTCATTGAAACTCGCGTCCATGCTGGCCTTGACCTTGGCGGTCGGCGGGATAAAGCCAGCCCACTTCACGCTCGCCGGATCACTCACTTCCTTGGCGACAAACCCATTGGCGTCCAGTTCACGCACCTTGAACGTTTGCGATTCACCCGGCCGCAAGAGGACTTCCGGCGGAATGATTTGCAGTTTGACCGGCTTGCCGGCTTTGGGCCAAGGCCGCGGTTCGGGTGCTTTCGCCAACCCCGGATTATCGCCGGCTTTGCCCCAGCAATAGAGGTTGCGTGTCGTTTGCAGGTAACCCTTTCCGTTGTAAACCGTCGGGCTGCCAAAGCAGCGGCCGCTCACCGCCACGTGCGAAATGATCTCACAATCGTCCTTGCCGGGCTTGATCACGTAAAACGCTCCGGTGGTACCGGCGCCCGCCTGCCCCTCGGTCTTGGAGTCGGGATCATCCAGCATCGGCACATACAAGTAACCGTCGGCGTAGACCAGGCTGGCGTTACGTTGCTCGATTCCGAGCTTCTTCTTCCAGGCGACCTTGCCCGTGTTCGCGTCAATCGAACAAAGGTCACCGGTCTCCGCGACGGTATACACGGTGTCACCCACCAAGATCGGCGAACTCGTGAACGCAGAAAGATCATTTCGCCATAATTCGAGATCCTTCTGATCGAACTCAACAGGCTGCCCCGGAGCCGGCGGCGCAGGCAGCGTTTGAGGAATTCGGACCGCCACTAATCGACCGACTTCGGAATTGTCGAGATTTTCGCTTCCGTGAATGGCGATGATCTTGTCCCCATCGTGGATCAACGGCTGCGTGTTCACGCCGCCTTGCGTAATCTTTACCCGCCAGAGCGGCGCACCGTCCATCGCGTTGACGCAAACAATGCAACCATCCCCTGTTCCAGAATAAAACACCCGCTTGCCATTCCACCACGAAAGCGTGAGCGGCGCGTAAGAACTATCCTTGGGGCGCGCGCCAGGGGTACAAAACCAGACGAGTTCGCCGGTCCGCTTGTCGAACGCATAGAAGCGATCAGCGGGCGGTCCGTCGGCGCCCCAGTTCGCGGTGATTCCGTGCGTAATCACCAAATCACCATCAATGACCGGCGTCGCGGTGCGGCCATTGGGAAAGGTCATGCGGCCATATCGCTCCATCATCGAGAATTTCCACAGCATTTTTCCGTCGCGGGAGAAACACGCAAGAATCCCTTGCGTTCCCTGCATGTAGACATTGCCGGTCTCAGCGTCGATCGTTGGATTCGAGGTCGAATAGCGCTTGTAAATAATGTCACTGAGAAAATCGCTGAAGCCGTGTTGCCAGATCTTCTTTCCCGTGCTCGCGTCGAAACAGGCAATCACCTCTTGCAGATCCGGCCCGTCTCCTTCAATTCCCAACACATACGCCCGCCCATCTGCTACGGTGACGGTAGATTGGCCACCCAAATCAGTCTGCCAGAGGAGGGACCCGTTGTTCAGCCCCAGATGGGTCGGCAGCCCCGTTTCCATCGAAGTCCCATTTTGCTGGGGACCGCGAAAATAGAGCCAACCGTCAACCGCAAACACCGGGGAAGTGGCGACACAAAAGCCACCGGCCAACAAAAGAGAAGACAAAATCCGTTTCATAATAAGCGCAATATGTGCAGCTGGATTACTGGAGCGGGAAGTACAACCGGGCACGACAAATAAGCTTCCCGAAGTCCGGCGACTATTCTACACCTTTGGCCGCATGGCAATTAATTTTAGTACCTACACGTAATAACTGCCTTGCGCGCACTGTCATGTCCGTTCGTCCGTCTCCGATCGCCAATGAGTTGCCGGTAGATTCGCCGGAGCGCCGTCGTTTGCCCGTTCTCCTGCGACGCGCCTGGTATGGCCTGAACCAGGCCTTCCGCCGGCGCATTCTTCACACCGGCATCACTCCTGATCAATTCACCGCGCTGCGCAACCTGCACGAAGCCGGACGTACCGGGTTGATCCAGAGTCAGTTAACCGAACGTATGAGCAGCGATCCTAATACGATCGCGTCACTGGTCGATCGCATGAGCAAAGCGGGTGTGATCGATCGCGCGCCCGATGCACAGGATCGGCGCGCCTATCGCCTCCGCATCAACGCGAAAGGGAGAAAGGTATTCAACGAAGCCCGCCGCATCGCGCAGGAACTTCAGGCGTCCGTCCTCCATGCGCTTGAACCCGACGCCCGCGATGCTTTCTTGGAAAATCTGAGTGCGGTCGCCGATGCCTGCGTAGCGGAATCAGAACAAGGCTTGCGCCGTTGAATCCATCGCGCCGCAGACGGTTGGGACAAACACATCGTTCTTCACGGTGTCGCGACGACCGGCAAAACCAAGGCCGGCACATCCCCGGCGAATTGAATTTCAATGTGCGCCTGGCGCGGTTCGCCCGTTCGGGGTGCCAATCCATTATGTAGATTTGGCTCCAACCCGGGAGAACTGCTCGACGCGATATGGACGCGAAGCCGATGGCCACGATTGAAAATCATGCTGGTCGGCCAAAGCCGAACTTGCACGTCGACCGGTTTCGCATCCAACCAGACCTCATGATCCAGCCCGTCGCGAAAGCGTAGTCGCAACGCGCCTTCACAAATGTTGAACGAGCGCCCATCGGGATAGACGTCGCACAGGCGCACAATTAAATCCGCATCCGGCGTGTCGCAGCGAAGTCGGATTTTCGCAACCGCATTCCCAGTGACTTCCAGCGGGCCGGTGAGCGGTTCGGTGGTGAACACCAGCAGGTCATCTCGTGATTCGATAGGACGTTGATCTTTTGGTCCGGCGGGAATCGTCAGTTCGTAGCCGCCGATGGTCGGGACGGGATTTTCCGGATCGCTCGTGTAATTCAATTTGCCGTGATCGGTTGTCGCTGCAAACGTCGCCGTGTGATCCATTCGCAAATACAAGGCTCGCGACTCGGTTCTGACCGGCGGCCATTGATCAGCAGTGCGCCACTCATTGCCTGGCGCGTCCGCTTCCCCAATGGCGCCCATGACGTAATAAGTGACCGCCGGAGATTCATTGATGCCGTTGGACTCACCTTTCAGCGTGGCCTCAAACCACTTCCACATATCCTGCTCATCGCCCGGTACCGACTTCGCATTGGGAAAAGTCAGATCACCGGCTTTGTCCTGCAGAACTCCGTGCGTCCATGGACCCATGATCAAATGCTGATGCCCGCGGGCGCCCCGACCGCCCTGCGTTTGATAGCCAAGAAATGCGTTCACTGTGGCTTGCGCAAAAATGTCAAACCAGCCGCCGATGTGCATTCCGGTCGCATTGATTTTGCCGTAATCATTGATGACCTCGCGGTCCTTCCAATACTGGGTGTAGGGATAATTGGTCGTCCACAGATCAAGCGCCCCGGGTTGGAATTTGGTGCCTTCAATCCATTTTTCGACCAGGGCCTTGCGGAAGATGCCGCCGCGGTAAATTCCATCCTGAAACAAGCTCGTTGTCCCCACCGTGAGATGCTGGCTGACGACGTTGGTCTGCCCCGTGCCCGCCAAAAAATACTGCGTGATCGCGCCGGCCGAACCACCCCACGTTCCGATCTTGCCGTTACACCAGGGTTGAGCGGCAATCCATTGCGCCGAATCGAAGCCATCCCATTTGCCGTCGGCATGTCCGTCGGCATCGAACGGCAAGTTTTCGCCTGCAGACGAAAACCGACCGCGAGTGTCCTGCGCGACAAAGACATAACCACGCTTCGCCGCGTCGGGCCCGATCCCGGCCGCCAGCGCCTTGTTGTACGGAAAACGCAGGAAGATCACCGGCCACGGACCTTCGCCCTCCGGCAGATAAACGTCGGTCCCCAACTTAACGCCGTCGCGCATCGCCACCATGTGCGTCACGGGCGAAGCCGCATACGCGGGCAGAATCGGCAGAGTCAGCCACGCGGCAACCGCGACGACAAGCATGGCGGGATTGAGAAGTTTTCGACTGGGCATGGGAAGGTGTTAACAGCCGCCGACCGGATTTGCAGCTTCAATTCGTCGGCAAACAGCGAATTCTCAAACCCGACTTTTCGTGCGACACCTGAGAGCCACTTTCACAAGCCGCCAGCGCGCATCGTTCCCATTTCGTGGCAAATTCACGCAGGCATGGATCCAGAAACGATCATTACAGCTCGTCCCCTTTTTCCGCGTAGAAAAGTTGATAGGCCCGGTCGTAATCCTCCTCCGGCACGAACACGACCGTTTCCCGACTGAACTCGTCTTCGTCGTCCCCCATCTCAGCGTGGGCGAATTCCTGGCGGGCGCTAATCCCGTGCTTGTCCAGCATCGTGACCAACAAGTCGGCGTTGATAGCGGCACCAGTGAAAAACTTCTTCATGCCGCGAGTTTGCGCCAACGTATCCGGATCGGCCACCGCATTTGTCGGTGTCAATGCAAGTGGGCATCACACAAAGTGGGCGAAACTCGAAATCTCTCTGCCGTCATTCAGCCTAAATGAATGGCCGCGCGCCAACCTCCGGTCGTCAGAGCCCAGGGAACTGCCTACTGCGGAAATAAAAATCGCCCCGCCATCGAGTCCGGCGGTGAAAGTATGCCGGGCAACTGGGGTGTCTTCACCTGCTGCACCGATCCATCAGCCAGCGCGATGTTGCCGCGCTCGCAATGCATCGTCGAACTCCACTTGAGCTCCCGCTGTTCGGCACCCAATCGAAACGTGCCGGAAATCAATTCTGCCTTTCGCCCGTCACCACCTCCGACAATCAAATTGCGATCCCCCATTAGTGGTGATTTCGCCGCATAACGCCGCGCCTCCGTGTTGACGAAATAACTCAGATGCGACTCTGAAACTTCCCCGACATCCATGCCCGGTCGTCGCGAATCTGAGGGGCATACCACTTGATCTGGCTTCAGAGCGTAGTCGGCCAACACCTGAAATACCTTTTCCAAATTCCCATCGTTGGCGGCATCGCGCGCGCCGCCCATCGATTCGGGAACCTGCGTCGGAAAGAAGTCTGCGTTGTCATTCGCAAATTGCCGGAACGCCAGCCCGGTCTCCTTGAGATTGGCAATACAATGGACCCGATCCGCCTTGGCCTTGAGATTCCCACGAACCAACGTCACCGAAACCACCATCGACAGGACCGCCGTGGCGCAAACGATTTCGATCAACGTCATCCCGGACAAACTTTTGCGGACACACTTCATGCGCATGAGACTACGAGAGCTTAGCGGGAAACTTGTGCGTAATCTTCCACCTCGAACCGAGTCTTGCAACCCCGGAATTGCGCCTAATTTCATTTCTTCTGCGGCCGGTTTTTGACCGGACCACGCCTCTGATCTTCGCATTATGCACTCCTTTCTAATTGGGAAACAGAAAGCGATTCGTATTGTTCGCATCCGAATTCAACTGGCTGCGTAATATTCTGCCTGAGGTCTGAACCACGCTGCCGTCCACCAAACCAAGGTTGCCCGCGTTTTGGTGCTGCGCTGATGTCCAGGTCGGCGCCGGATTCGCGCTGAGAACGGTCAGTCCGGATAACAAACTGCCTCCTCGTTCCAAGTTTCGATCGCCGCTTAGGATCATGTTGGGATAGGCCCCTTCGGCGTCAACGCCGACGAAGTAACTGAGGTTTGTGCTGCCAAATGCGTTCCAGTTCGTCGCTGCAACGCGGGAGTCAGCTGGGCAAATCACCGTCTTTGGCACCGACAGTTCATTCGACATCGCCAGGAAGATGCGGGAAGCGTCGCCACGCTCAATCGATTCCAAAGCGCCGCCGTCTCTTTCAGCGATTTGCATCGGATAAAGATCGTTGTGATCGTTGGCGTAGATTCGAAACGCGAGACCGATTTGTTTGAGATTGTTGACGCACCTGATTCGACGATCATCCGGATGAGCCTTGACAAACGCCGGCAAGACGAGAAGCAGTACTATCGTCAACACCACGAGGCCGCTGAGCATTTCGACAAATGTAGCCCCGGCCATTCCTCCTCTAAATTGCGATTTGAAGCGCATGGCGTTTCTTTCATTTCACTGCGGAAACAGCACGCGATTCGTCGCATCACCCGTTTGGGAAAGGACTGCTCGCAATTGGATCGTGTTCACTTGCTGCACGCTGCCGTCGGCGAACAGCAGGTTGCCGCCTTCCTTGTGAAGCAACCTGTGCCAGGCGACCGGGCGGTTGGTTGTCAGGTTGGCGGTGCCGCTCAATAATCGGCCGTTCTCCGCGATGTCCCGGTCGCCTGACAAAATCATCTTGGGCCTTGTATCCGCCGCATCCAAGCCAACGAAGTAGCTGATGTTCGCGATGGAAAACGAGTTCCAGTTCGTCGCCGCAACGCGCGCGTCGGCCGGACAAATCGCGGTATTCGGAACGGACAGCTCGTTCGACATTACTTGGAAAATGCGTACTAAGCTGGTGTCAGCCATTGCTTGCTCGGCGTCATCTTTGTCTTTGGCGACCTGCATCGGATAAAGATCGCCGTGGTCATTGGCCCAGATGCGGAACGAGAGGCCAACTTGCTGGAGATGGTTCAGACAGCTTATCCGCGCAGAATGGATGTGCGGGCGAGCGAACATCGGCAGAATCACCGCAATGATCACGGCGAGAATCGCCAATGCCACCACTACCTCGATGAACGTCAGTCCCTTCCTCTGTATTATGATTCGTTTCGCCTTCATCGTCTTCCTCGCCAATTCGTGATTCGATGCAGGTTTAGCATCGCCGATGCCGTCGCGGATTGTGGTTCAATTGGGCGAGATTTCAGCCATTGTATCACAGCCTCTCCGACTGAAAGCGTCACCTTCACGCGCACTGCGTGAAGATCACACGATCAGAAAATTTACCGATTTGGAAAGGGAACGGAAGCCGTACAACGATGGAGAGTTCTTCACGAAAGCATCGAATGCGTGAGCCAGGAACCGCCAAACACGTAGAAGGAACACAGAACCATTTCCCCCAAAATGGTCGCCGCGAGAAAGCGCCGAAACGGCATTTGTACTGTGCCCGCCACGTAGCACACCAGGTCCGTCGGCACGAACGGAACGAACGCCCACAACGCGACCAGCAACGCTCCCAGCGGTCGTTTCAACCAGTGTTCGATTTGTTCGATCTGGCGCGGCGCCGCCCGTTCAAAGTGTCGCCGGAATCCCAGCCAATCGGAGTAGTGATAGATCAATGCCGAGGCGAGTCCGATGCCCAACAGCGAAATCCCGAGTACAGCCCATGGTCGTTCCGGGAGCAACAGCGCAGCGGCGATGACCAATGGCGTGCTGGGCAGGAGCACGAATGCGCGCGCGATCGATAGCACCAAAAACAAAATGAGAAACGACTGCTGCTGTCGGCGAAAGAAGTCAGCGATCCGCTCCGGAGTAAACTGCCCTGGGTGCAGCAGATAATAGAGGATCGCGCTGATCACGGCGATGATCCAAAAGCTTATCGTAATTCTTCGAACGCGATTCAATGGGACCCCGATATCGATTCAGAGGTTAGCTCGATGCCTCACGTCCTCGTCAAACTCCGGAATTGGGTGCGTAGTAGACCGCGCGGCATTCGATTACCAAGACACAGCACTCCACATTAAGTTTCAGAAGAATTGTCCAACCTTCTTCGCGAGCCATACCGAGTGCGTTTTGATAACCCAGTCACCGGGACGACCTCAGTCGCGTTCGTAGCAAAAGCGCGACAGCCTTCCAGCCTGTCAGGTCAAAAGGACCTTTTGACTCACGCAATTGTCAGACGCCTAGGCTTTGTTCGTAACTCCTGCAGCCACGAAAGCCTTAAGAGGCAGGCTGGAAGCCTGTCCTACCTGCCACCGCCCAACATGCCCGGAAGGCCGCCGCCCATCTTGGCCATCATCTTCTGGAATTTGCCGAGCTTTTTCATCATCTGCTGCATCTGCGAAAAGCGGTTGAGCAAATTGTTCAATTCGACCACCTGCACGCCACTGCCTTTGGCGATGCGTTTGCGGCGGCTGGCGTTCAGGATCTGCGGATGCCGGCGTTCCTGGTAAGTCATGCCACAGATCATCGCTTCGAAACGTCGGAACTCCCGCTCGGACTTGCTCATGTCCTGACCTTTCACCATCTCAGCGCCACCGGGAAGCATGCCGACAATCTTGTCGAGCGGTCCGAGTTTTTTCATCTGGCGCAACTGCTCGAGAAAATCCTCCAGCGTAAACTGACCCTTGCGCATCTTTTCCTCGAGCTTCTTCGCGTCCTCGATGTCCACCGCTTCGGCGGCTTTCTCAACCAGGCTGACGACGTCACCCATGCCAAGAATGCGCGACGCCATTCGTTCGGGATGAAACGGTTCGAAGTCCTCGAGCTTTTCGCCAACGCCGACAAACTTGATCGGCTTGCCGGTGACCGATTTCAAACTCAACGCCGCACCACCGCGGGCGTCACCGTCCAGTTTGGTTAGCACCGCACCGGTGATGTTCAAGGCGTCATCAAAATGTTTGGCGACATTGACCGCTTCCTGGCCCGTGGCTGAATCAAGCACAAGCAGCGTTTCCATCGGCTTGACCAGATCGCGCAAGCGAACGAGTTCCTGCACGAGCGGTTCGTCAATCTGCAACCGACCGGCGGTGTCGAAAATGATCACGCCACAACCAAGCCGACGCGCTTCGTCGAGCGCAGCCTTGGCGATTTTGAGCACGTCCTTTTCCTCGCGACGAACCACGACCGGCACATTCAATTGCTTGCCGAGAACTTCGAGCTGGTCCATCGCTGCCGGCCGATACACGTCCGCCGCGACTAGAAGCGGACCGCGTCCCTGTTTTTGCAGCAGCTTCGCCAGCTTGCCGGAAGTGGTCGTTTTGCCGGCGCCGTGAAGACCGACCATGAGGATGCACGTTGGCTGGCCACCGAGGTTCAAAGCGGCGTTGGTCGAGCCCAGCAGCTCGATCAATTCATCGTTGATGATCTTGATGATCTGCTGGCCGGGCTGGACGCTGCGCACGACCTCCTGGCCGATCGCCTTTTGCTTTACCGCCTCGATAAAATCCTTGGCAACCTTGAAATTGACGTCGGCTTCGAGCAACGCCATGCGCACTTCGCGAAGGGATTCCGCGATGTTGTCCTCGGAGATTTTTCCGAGGCCGCGCAGGTTCTTGAAAGCCTGTTGGAGTTTGCCGCTGAGCGAATCGAACATGGGGCCGGAGGCTAGGGCCGGCGGGGCGGGTTGACAAGGCCCGGGTCGTTTGGTTTAGTCCCCGTCCCTTCGGGCGAGTGGTAGGTTACCCAAGTGGCCAACGGGGGCAGACTGTAAATCTGCTGGCTTACGCCTTCGATGGTTCGAATCCATCACCTACCACCACTTTTTCCCTTAAAATTCCCACGTTCCAGCGAGGCGAATCTCAGCCCAGCCGGGCTTTTAGCGATTCAGCGATTTTGATGAACGCCTGACCGGGAGTGCTTTTGCTGTCGGACGCCACCGGGCGGCCGGCGTCGCCACCTTCGCGAATTTCCTGGTAAATCGGAACTTCTCCGAGAAACGGAATTTCCTGACGTTCGGCTTCGAGGCGGCCACCGCCCTGCCCGAAGATGTAGGCCTTGTCGCCGGTGGGCAGCGAATAGTAGCTCATGTTTTCGATCAGACCGAGGATTGGGACGTTGACCTTGTGAAACATGTTGATGCCTTTGCGCACCACACCCAGCGACGCTTCCTGCGGCGTCGTGACCACCACCCCACCGTCGAGCGGGACGGTCTGGCAAAGTGACAGTTGGGCATCGCCCGTTCCTGGTGGCAGGTCAACCAGCAGAATATCGAGCTGGCCCCAGTCGACCTGAGTGACGAATTGCTGGATGGTTTTTTGAATCATCGGACCACGCCAGATCACCGGTTGATCGCCGTCCAGCAGGAAGCCCATGCTCATGAGCTTCACGCCGAAATTCTCCGGCGGAACAAGCTTTTCAATCCCATCGACCACGCCGATCTGCGGCTTCCCGCTGACGCCCATCATCAGCGGAACGCTGGGTCCGTAGATGTCACAATCAAGCAGACCCACTCGCGAACCCAACGCTGCGAGCGAGCAAGCCAAATTGACTGAACACGTGGACTTGCCAACGCCTCCTTTGCCCGACGCCACCGCAACGACCCGCGCGATTCCGGGCACTTTGTTCGGCTGCGCCATGCCGGGCGTCGCCTGCGCTTGTGGGGCACCGCCGGCGGGCATCTTCACCTCGACGAAGGCGCTTTTCACGTCGGGCAATCCGCGCAACACCGTTTCGGCTTCTGATTTGATCTTGGCCGCCGCGTCAGGGTTGTGTGACGTGAGTTCGATCACCGCCGTGATCGCGCCATTGCCGGTCGCAACATCTTTCACCAGGCCAAACGAGACGATGTCCCGAGAATAGCCCGGATATTTCACGGCCTTCAGTGCTTCTTTGATTTGTGCTTCGTCCATAAATGCCTACGCGTGCGCCAGTTGATACCAAACCGGTTTATACCGAGGTTCGGGCAATGTCTTCCCCAACTCCTTCGCCGCGGCCAACCAAGCCCTCTTGGCTTTCTGTGCTTCGCGAAGCGCCGTTGTCGGCGAGGAGCCAAAGGCGGAACACATGGGTAGATCGGGAATGTCCGCAATGTATCCACCGTCGTCATCGCTGTAAAAAATGTTGATGTGGTAGTCTTTCATCGTCAGTCGCGCAGTGGCAGATTATAGGTTTCCACGAGCTTCAAGAATTGTCGAATCTGATATGGTTTCGCTTCTCCCTTCACGTTTTGAAGATTTACCAGTTCGACGACCCTCGGATGTGTAAATATGTGGTGACTCCCATTCACTCTGGCCAGCACGAAACCAAAAGCTCCGACGAGGTGTCGAAAATCCTCAAACCGGATATTGCGTGTGCCGGATAGGATTTTCTCAAGAGTCTTGCGGGGCTTCACGAGCGCACTTAATCAAACGTTGAACTTAAACAACATCACATCGCCGTCCTTGACGACGTATTCTTTGCCTTCCATTCGGTAAAGGCCCTTATCGCGCGCGGCGGCGACCGATCCCAAACGAACGAGGTCGTCGTATGCCACGGTCTCGGCCTTGATGAAACCGCGTTCGAAATCCGAGTGAATCACACCGGCTGCCTTGGGGGCGGTGTCGCCCACGTGAATCGTCCAGGCGCGGACTTCCTTCTCGCCGGCGGTGAAATACGTGCGCAAACCCAGCAAGTGATAAGTCGCGCGAATCAAAGCGCCGACGCCTGACTCCTGCACGCCGAGTTCCTGCAAAAAGGCCTTCGCTTCCTCGTCCGAAAGATCGATCAAATCGCTCTCAATCTGCGCGCTGATGACCGTCGCTTCGCAGGCCAGGTGGGTCTTCACGTAGTCGCGCACTTTCAGGACGTAAGGATTTTGATCGGCCGTCGCGAGATCGCTTTCCTTGACGTTGCAGGCAAAGATTGTGGGCTTGTCGGTGAGCAGGCAAAAGATCCGGCTGATGACTTTTTCCTCGGGCGTCAACTCGACGGTGAGCGCCGGTTTGCCGGCGTCCAACACGGGTTCCAATTTCGCGAGCACCGCGTCCTGCGCGATTGCTTCCTTGTCCCCTCGTTTGGCGTCCTTGGCGATGCTGGCGCGCTTCTTTTTTACCGATTCGAGGTCGGCGATGACGAGTTCGGTGTTGATGATTTCGATATCGCGGACGGGATCCACCGTGCCCGAGACGTGATGAATGTCCGCGTCCTCAAAGCAACGGACGACCTGCACGATGGCATCAACTTCGCGAATGTGGCTGAGAAATTTGTTACCCAGGCCCTCGCCGGCGGAGGCTCCTTTGACCAGGCCCGCAATGTCCACGAATTCGACCGCCGCCGGAATGACGACATTCGTCTTGGCAATCTTTTGCAGCACTTGCAGCCGCGCGTCGGGCACCGTGACAATGCCGACGTTGGGGTCAATCGTGCAAAAGGGATAATTCGCCGACTCCGCCTTGCGGGTGCGGGTAACGGCGTTGAACAAGGTGGACTTGCCGACATTGGGCAAGCCGACGATTCCGGCTTTGAGCATAATCTGCGAACTGGTTGGCCGCCGCGGATGATCGAACCACCGACCCTGGCCGCCAACGGGGTCGCAAACGTGGCAAAGATCGCCGCCCCTTGGCAAGCGGACACAATGGCGGTCGGCCAGCGGATTCAGCCGTTTCCGCCTGTGCCGTACGATCGCTCAACGCGGCAAACCCGCAGTTCAAAGGATGAATACCACTTCTCCCGCCCCAGTTGCTGGGCAATTTGATGCTCGGCATTCGCCTTCCAATCGCCGATCGCTTCTTCGCTTTCCCAATAGGAAACGGTGATCCCAAAACCATCGGCACCACGCGCGGACTCGACGCCGACGTAGCCCGGTTGAGTTTGCGCCAACTCCATCATGCGATCGCCCATCAAGTTGTAGCCGTCGCCGTCGTCAGTCGTCCGCTGCGCGCAAAAGATGACGGCAAAATCGCCGGGCTGAACGGAACGCACGAAGTGTCGCATATTCTTAAGAAAGCTTTTCAGCGGCTTCGCTTCCGCACGGAAAAATCGGCGGACCGGAAGGTCCGCCTACCCATTTCAGGAAGGGAAAAGCTGCCGCTTTGCCGAAACTTTCGTGAACCCAAAAGCGCCGAATTGGAGTTCAGTCAATCATCGAGCGAAAGTTGATTTTGGAATCACTTCACCCGACTCATGCCATCGTCCGGCCGGACGCCGCGACGAACGGCGGCAACTCGTCCATTAGTTGTTTGAAGTTATCGAGTGTGAGTTGTTGGGCACCGTCGCTCCAGGCTTCGGCCGGATTCGGATGCACTTCGATGAGCAACGCGTCGGCTCCCATTGCGGCCGCGCCCTTGCACAAATTCATCACCAAATCCGCGCGACCGCAACCCTGGCTGGGATCGATCACGATCGGGCAATGCGATTCCTTTTTAACAATCGGAATCGTCGAGAGGTCGAGGGTGTTGCGCGTGTAGGTTTCGAAGGTGCGGATGCCGCGTTCGCAGAACATCAAATTGGGATTCTCGTTCGCGAGGACGTATTCGCCGGCGAGCAACCATTCCTCAACCTTCATGGACAAACCGCGCTTGAGCAGCACCGGCTTGCCGGTCTTGGCAGCGGCGATCAACAACTGGAAGTTCTGCGCGTTACGCGCGCCGATCTGCAGAATGTCCGCGTACTCGGCGACCATCTCCGCGTGATTCTCGGAGAGCAATTCGGTGATGATCGGCAGGCCCGTTTCCTTGCGCGCCTTGGCGAGCAACTTGAGCCCTTTTTCACCGAGTCCCTGGAATTCGTAAGGCGATGTGCGGGGTTTGAAGGCGCCGCCCCGAAGCACCGTTGCTCCAGCGGCCTTGACGGCCTTTGCGGTGTCGATGATTTGCTTCTCGCTTTCCACCGAGCACGGACCGGCCATCACGTGGAATCGATCGCCGCCGATCACAACGTTCTTTCCGACTTTGACCTGCGAATTGGGCTGGTGCGCTTCGCGGCTCGTGAGTTTGAAGCGCTTTTGCACCGGCATCACGCTCTCGACCTGCGGCCAGGCGGTCAGCGTTTCGAGCGTGTGATGGGTTTGTTCGTCACCGATGGCACCAATCACCGTGCGGGCGACGCCGCGCATCACGTGAGGACGATATCCGAGCTTGCGGATCTCGCGCAGGACGGCGGCTTCCTGCTTTTTGGTCAAGTTTGGTTTGAGAACGACGATCATGTTTTTGTGGAGTTATGCCGATGTCCGCCAACGAAAAAACCGCAGGAGGACATCCTGCGGTTGTGTCGGTTAAATTCGTTTCAAGACAGCTTTACGCGCAGGCTTTCCGGTCAAAATACCGGCCAAACCAAAACCAATAGTTGCGATAAAAGCTGCGGTTCACGGCGCCGACGGTATCACACGGCCCTTAACCGTCAATGTTCCTCTTTGGAGCGCGGGTCACCGATCCCATCGAATCGGATCGGGCCGTCGCATGATTTGAAAAGGAAATCGTGGTCGCTCTGCCGACCAACCGAAGAATCGAAAACCGACGCTGTTACGCCGCTTGTTCGGAGCGCCCCAACCGCCCGCTCAACTTCCGGCGGATCCGATCAATCCGCGGGCACGCATCCCAACTGGGATGGTTCAACGCCATCGAAAGTAACGGGCAACCAGTCGATCCAAATCCCGAGCAGGACACGGATTGCAGTTGATACTCTTCGTCACGCAATTCGTTTCCTGTAGCCACCTCGGTCCAGGCAAACTCCACCTCCCGCCCCACCCGGCGGCATTCAAATGAGATCGAGCACTTACGTTTATCGCACTCCGTTTTGAGAAGTGATTCAGGAGTTGTCATGCGCCTGTGATTACGAGGTTGTCTGCCTGAGAATCGTCCGTTGAACAACGGAACGGTTCAGAGCCTGACCTCACCCCAGATCCTTGTTAAGCGAAAAAGCCGCCAGAATTGTCACGGTTTTGTTACGGACGTGTTACGCCAGTTTACGCCCGCGTGAAGATCCGGAAAACCGCCGCAATTCGCGTTGCTGCGGGGCCAAGTTGTTCCCACATTATTCACCGGTTGTGAACATGTCCAAAGATCAACCGGCAACCGTTCGACGCCATCGGGCCATTTGGATCTCCGATATCCATCTCGGCACCAAACACGCGCAAGTGGAGCCGCTCCTCGAGTTCCTCCGGCTCAACGAGGCCGATCACCTCTACATCGTCGGGGATTTGATCGACGGTTGGGAGCTGCGTCGGGCTTGGCGATGGGAGGATTCCTACAACACGCTCATCCAAAAAATCCTGCGCAAAAACCGCAAGGGCACAAAAGTCACCTACATCGCCGGGAATCACGACGAGTTTTTGGAGCATTATGTCGGCCTCCGGTTTGGCGGCGTAAAACTTGTTCGCCAGGCCTATCATCGCGGTGCCGATGGCCGACGTTATCTGGTCATTCACGGCCACCAGTTTGATGGACTGACCCATTTCAACCGTTTGTTGGAACGCGTCGGCGCACGCCTCTACAATATCATCCTCGATCTCAATCACTGGATGAACCGGGTGCGCCGGCAATTTGGTTTCGGTTATTGGTCGGTCGCCGCCTATCTCAAACACAAGGCGAAGTCGTCGGTCAAATTCATCACGCAATACGAAAACGCGATGACCAGCCTCGCACATCTGCGCAAGGTCGATGGAATCATTTGTGGCCACATCCATCGGGCGGAAATGCGCCCGATTGACGGGCTGCGCTATTTCAACTGTGGCGACTGGGTGGAGAGCTGCACCGCGCTGATCGAGGACTTCGCCGGAAATTTCGAACTGATCCATTATCATCATGAGAATCCTGTTCACCGTCCAAGGCGAAGGCCGCGGGCACATGACCCAGGCGCTCGCGTGTCACGAGATCCTGTCGAGCTGGGGGCATGATATTGTCGGCGTGGTCGCGGGCAAAAACAGCTCGCGATCGTTGCCACCGTTCTTTGCCGAAGGCTTTTCGGTTCCAGTGTCGACGGCGGCAAGTCCCGGATTTGTCTTTCGCAACAGTCGATCCGTGGACGTACCGGCGACCATGTGGCAGGTCGTGCGGCGGTTCCGAAATTACCGAGCCAGCCTCCGCGAATTGCGAGGGCTGATCACCCGCACAAGGCCGGCCGTTGTGATCAATTTCCTGGAGCCTTTGACCGGATTGATGCAAACGATCCGACCGTTGAACATTCCCGTGGTCGCGGTGGGCCATCAGTACATGATTTACCATCCCGACTACGTTTCGCTGCCCGGCCACACCGTGCAGCAAATGGGAATGCGCTGGTTCGTGAATCTGGTCGGAGCCAAATCGCACCGGCTCGCACTGTCGCTTTTTGAAGCCCCCGATCTTCCGGACAAACAGCTCTCGGTGTGTCCCCCGATCCTCCGCCGACAATTGTTCAACCTGCGCCCCGAACCGGGCGATTACTATCTGGTCTACCTGCTCAACCACGGTTACGCCGACGAAATCATGGCGTGGCACGAGGCCAATCCTGACACTAAGCTGCATTGTTTTTATGATCGCCCGGGCGCGCCCGAGGAAGAGCAGGCTCGTCCCAACCTCACCTTTCATCGATTGAACGGGGAGAAGTTCCTGAACATGATGGCGAACTGCAAAGCCGTCGTTTGCACGGCCGGTTTTGAGTCGGTAAGTGAAGCCGCTTGGCTCGGCAAACCGTTGTTCATGGTGCCCGTCGAAAACCACGTGGAGCAGATGATCAACGCCCTGGATGCGGTTAATCTCGGACTGGGCATCACCGACCGCCGCTTCCGTTTGTCGTTGCTGAAACAATT
The DNA here is from genome assembly GCA_016124235.1 of bacterium. Classification (GTDB taxonomy): domain Bacteria; phylum Verrucomicrobiota; class Verrucomicrobiia; order Limisphaerales; family RI-55; genus RI-55. The sequence continues at coordinate 55,553 of WGOC01000012.1, forward strand.
GCCTGACCGGATTGAAAATGCCCCCTTTCGCGAATGGGTTTCCCGCGCCGAGCAAATCCTCGAGCGGTCAATCAATTCCGCCCTGGCTCGCGCGGGCAAGGTTACTTTCTCGCCGAACCTTCAGGAGCGGCCGGCAAACTGAGCGCGATCTTGCGCCGAATTCCATCCCTCCGCCGCATAAATCAATTCGTTAGCACCTCAACACCAATCAGTTGAGGCTCCGGCAGCGATTTGCATTGCCAGTGACTAACCCATTCCGGGCCGACTCCGTTCAGGGATTTCGTAACCCGACTGTCACAAATCAGCCACAAATGCGTAACAGCTTCGTAAGACGCTCGGGCCCGTGGTTAACAAGTCACTCTCATGCAAAAAACAAGAACCCTCCTGAACAAATCCACTGTCGTGGCCGCCATCGGGCTGGCCGCAGGAACCGTCGCCCATGCGCAAACAGACGACGGTTTGCTTAACAAACTCGTGCAAAAAGGTATCCTCACCGAAGCCGAAGCCAACGAACTCAAGGCCGGCGAAGAAAAGTCTGCTCCGCAGGCGGCCGCTTCGAATTTCGGTCTGCCGTCGTGGGTCACGAGCCTCAAATTCGCGGGTGATTTCCGCGGACGACTCGATCAACAACTGTCCGACAACCCCGGGTTTGTCGACCGTACCCGGTTTCGTTACCGCCTTCGCGCGGGGATCACGCTCACCTTGCAAGACGACTTCGAGGTCGGCTTCAAAGTCGGCTCGAGCGATTCCGGCGCGAACGCGCTGTCGAACAACACCACGATCGAAAACAACGGGACCAAAAAGCCGATCTGGATCGATACGGCCTACGCGAAGTGGACGCCGATCCACGACGGCGATTGGAAGCTCTCCACCACGATCGGCAAGATGGTCAATCCGCTGGAAGTCTCGAACATGGAGTTCGATCCGGATTACACACCGGAAGGAGCCGCCCTGCAGGCCGGTTACAAACTGAGCGACCAGCACAGTCTCGCCTTCAACGGCGCCGGCTTCGTGCTCGACGAGTTGAGCGGCTCCAGCAACGATCCCTATTTGCTGGCCGGCCAGGTGTTCTGGAAAGCCAAGTGGAGCAAGAAGGTCGATAGTTCGTTGGGTGTCTCGGCCTATTCGCTCGATAACACGCAAAACCTGACGACTGCCAACGTGCCGGACAACAACGCCGGCAACACGCGTACCGCCGGCGGCAATCTGGTTTACCACTACAACCCAATCGTCGTTTCAGGTGCCGTCACCTACAAGCTCGACAACTGCCCGCTCTATCAGGGCGAATTCCCGATCAAGGTGGCCGGTTCCTACATGAACAACCCCGCGGTAAGCAGCAATAACCAGGGGTACTGGGCCGGGGTCACGTTCGGCAAAGCCGGCAAAAAGCATAACTGGGATATCGCCTATCGTTACCAACGCCTCGAAGGCGACGCGTGGTATGAGGAAATTGTCGACGACGACAACAACGCCTTCTACCAGACCGCCGCCGTGGGTGGAAAATCGGGCATGACCGGCGGAACCAACGTGAAAGGCCACCTGGTGAAGCTCAACTATTCGCTGACCGATTCGCTGACCTTCACCTTCACCGGCTACTTCAACGAACTGATCAACGCCAGTCCCGCCGGTTCACTCAGCGGCGGCACCCGGCTCTTTTTCGACCTGATGTGGAAATACTGAGAAATCTAATCACGAACACCTCAAACCAAAAACAAAGACGTTTTGTTGCTGAAGCAACACACTAATATGAAACTCACTAAAATATTGGCCCTCGCCGCCGGTGCCTTCGTGGCACTTGGTGGACAACTTCACGCGGGAGACCCGATGCTCATTAACGGAGCCGGCGCCACTTTCCCGTTCCCCATCTATTCCAAGTGGTTTGCCGAATACATCAAGGTCGACCCCAGCGTCCGCTTCAACTACCAGTCCATCGGCTCAGGTGGCGGCCAGAAGCAGATCATGTCCGAGACCGTAGACTTCGGTGCTTCGGATGGTCCGATGAGCGACGAAAACCTCGCCAAGGCTCCCGGTAAATTGCTGCACATCCCCACCGTCGCCGGCGCAGTCGTAATCACTTACAACCTGCCAGGCAGCCCCAAATTGAAATTGGACGGCGCCACTGTCGCGGACATCTTCCTCGGCAAGATCACGAAGTGGAATGACTCCCGGATCGCCTCGTTGAACCCGGGCGCCAGCCTGCCGGGCGACGACATCATTGTGGTGCATCGTTCCGACGGAAGCGGTACCAGCTACATCTTCACCGACTACCTTTCGAGCGTCAGCAAGGCGTGGGAAAGCAAGGTCGGCAAGGCCACCTCCGTGAAATGGCCAACCGGTTTGGGCGCCAAGGGCAACGAAGGCGTCGCCGGTCAGGTGAAACAATTGCCGGGCACCATCGGTTACGTGGAACTTGCCTACGCGCATCAGAATCACCTGCCGTTTGCCGATCTTAAAAACTCCTCCGGCCATTTCATCACGCCGACGTTGGATTCCGTGACCGAAGCGCTCGCAACCGCAAAGATCCCCGAGGATTTCCGGTTCTCGATGGTCAACCCGCCGGGCGACAAGGCCTACCCGATCGCCGGCTGCACCTGGTTGTTGGTCTACGAAAAGCAAAAGGATTCAGCCAAGGGCGAAAAGCTCGTCCAGTTCCTGAACTGGGCCATGAAGAGCGGCGAAGGTCTCGCCTCGTCCCTGGATTACGCGCCGCTGCCCGACAATCTGCGTGACCGGGTCTTGAAGCGCATTAAAACCATCCAGTACTGACTTTGCTGGTTCGCTCGTTAGAATGCGGCCAACAAGGGACGAAGAGCGTCCCGGTTCCTCCCGCTCTTCGTCCTTTTTTGTTGGTCAAAATCTAAAAAATGGCAAACGCACTCAACCCTTCGGCCACCGCCTCGCAGCCGCCGGCGGCGATGACCCGGCGAAAGCTGGGCGATCGCGCCTTCGAGTACCTGACGTTGCTCATGGCGCTGGCGGTGTTCATCCTGATCATCCTGATCGGGTATGAACTCGCCCATGGTTCCACGCTCTCGTTGAAGAAATTTGGCTGGCACTTTCTGGTCAGCTCCGATTGGGATCCGGTCAGCGAAGAGTTTGGTGCGTTGCCGTTTATTTTTGGCACCCTGGTTTCGTCGGCTATCGCGTTAATCATCGCGGTGCCGCTTAGTATTGCCAGCGCGGTATTTCTCACCGAGCTGGCCCCCCGGTGGATGCGTCAACCGTTGACCATTTTCATTGAACTCCTGGCCGCGGTTCCGAGTGTCATTCTCGGTCTGTGGGGCATCTTTGTGATGGTGCCGTGGTTGCGAACGCACCTCTTTCCCTGGCTGAAATCGTCACTCGGTTTTCTGCCGCTGTTCAAAGGCCCGATTTACGGCGTCAGCATGCTCGCCGGCGGCATCATTCTCGCCATCATGATCATTCCGATCATCACGTCGGTTTCGCGTGAGATCATCCGGTCGGTGCCTGGTTTACAACGCGAAGCGGCTTACGCGCTTGGCGCCACTCGCTGGGAGGTCACCCGCATCGCCGTCCTCAGCTACGCCAAGAAGGGACTTTTCGGCGCGGTCATCCTCGGACTCGGTCGGGCGTTGGGCGAAACGATGGCCGTCACCATGGTCATTGGCAATCGCCCCGAAATCGCCGCGTCCCTTTTCGCCCCCGGTTACACCTTGGCCAGCGTGGTCGCGAATGAATTTACCGAGGCGACGACGGACATCTATTTGCACGCGCTGTTTGAGCTGGGCCTTGTGCTCCTCGGCGTGACCGTGCTCGTCAACGCACTGGCGCAACTGCTTCTCAAGACGCTGGGCGGGCCGGAAATCAAATCGCAACACTAAGTCATGGAAGCGCCCAATCATCAGTGGCGGAAGATCAAGAACGTGATGATGCAAATCACCACGCTGGTCTGCGCGATCCTGGTCATTACTCCGCTGTGCCTTTTGTTTTATCATTTGTTGAGCAGCGGCATCAGCGCGCTCAACTGGGATTTCTTCACCAAATTACCCAAGCCGGTGGGTGAAACCGGCGGCGGCATCGCCAACGCCCTCGTCGGCACGTTTGTTCTGCTCGGCATCGCGGCGATGGTCGGCGTTCCGATCGGTGTCCTGGGAGGCATTTACCTCGCGGAGTACGGCGCCAGCTGGCTTAACCGTTGGATTCGCTTTGGCGCGGATGTGCTCAATGGCGTGCCCTCCATCACCTGGGGCATGGTCGTGTATGCGTTGGTGGTTGTACCGATGAAGGGCTTCTCCGCGTGGGCCGGCGGGATCGTGCTCGGCATGATGATGATTCCACTGATCATGCGCACCGCGGAGGAAGTGCTGCGACTGGTCCCCAACGGGTACCGTGAAGCGTCGCTGGCGTTGGGTATCTCCAAATGGCGAACGATCCTGCAAATTGTGGTTCGCACGGCCCTGAAAGGCATCGTCACCGGCGTGTTGCTGGCCCTGGCCCGTGTCGCCGGCGAGACGGCGCCGCTTTTGTTCACCGCGTTCGGCAATCGTTACTGGAATCACAATTTGTCCGACCCGATCGCCGCGGTTCCCCTACAGATTTTCAACTACGCCATTTCCCCATACGAAGACTGGCATCGACAGGCCTGGGCGGGCGCCCTCGTGCTGCTGCTGGTCATCACTTTGATCAACGTGAGCGTCCGCGTCCTGACCCGGGATCGGTTCTCGCAAAGCACTCACTGACCATGACGAGCTTACCCGAAAACAACCCCGCCGCCGCAACGTCACCACCGCGCGCCAGCACGACGCCAGAGTCCGCGCCAAGCAAACCGGCGGCAAATCCAACACCCGGCGGCACGCGCGCCCCAGCGGAAATTGCCCTGACGATCCGTGACCTCTCGATTTACTTCGGGACCAACAAGGTGCTGAAAGAGATCTCGCTGGATATTCAATCGAAAGCGGTGACGGCGATCATTGGCCCGAGCGGCTGTGGCAAGTCGACGTTTTTGCGTTCGCTGAACCGGATGCACGAGCTGGTCCCCGAAGCGCGGATGGAGGGTCAGATCCGGCTCTTTGGACACGATATTTACAGCGCCAATGTCGACCCGGTCGTCGTGCGTCGCCGCGTGGGCATGGTGTTTCAAAAATCGAACCCCTTTCCCACCATGTCCATCGCCGACAACGTGACCGTGGGCCTGCGCTTGAACGGCATTCGTGATCGCGGATTGCTGGCCGAGCGCACGGAACAAACGCTCCGCATGGCGGCGTTGTGGGACGAAGTGAAGGATCGCCTGCGATCCCCGGCGATCAGCCTTTCGGGTGGCCAACAACAGCGTTTGTGCATCGCCCGAGCGCTCGCGGTGCAACCGGAACTCTTGTTGATGGACGAACCTGCTTCGGCGCTTGACCCCATCGCCACCGCCCGCGTGGAAGAACTGATTCTCGAGCTGAAAAAGGATTACACCATCGTGATCGTCACGCACAACATGCAGCAGGCAACTCGGATCTCGGATCACACCGCGTTCTTTTATCTCGGTGAACTGGTCGAGTACGACACCACTTCCAAAATCTTCACCAATCCCACCAAACGGCAGACCGAGGATTACGTCACCGGGCGGTTTGGTTGATCCGTTGAATTACAATTATGAGCCACCACGAACAGGAAATCGGCGCGCTCAAGGACAAGCTGCTCACCATGTCGAGCATTGCCGAGCGATCCCTCAAACGCGCCATCGAATCGTTAATCGAGCGCGATGACGAAAAGGCCCGCGAGGTCATCGCGTCGGACAGCGAACTCGACCGCCTCGAGATGGAAATCGACGAAATGGCGATCAGCCTGCTCGCCAAGGCACCGCTGGCGACCGAGTTGCGATTGATCACGATGGCGATGAAGTTCAGCCGGGACTTGGAACGGGTCGGCGACGAAACAACGACGATCTGTCGGCGCAGCATTGAATTGGGCCTGGAGCCGCAGCTAAAGCCGTACGTCGATGTTCCCAAAATGGCGACCATCGCCCTCGAAATGCTCGGTGACGCGATGAACGCCTTTGTTCATCGGGACCCCGAAAAGGCCCGGCTTATCGTTCCGCGCGACAAGGAAGTCGACGCCCTGAACAAGCAGCTTCACCGCGAACTTTCCAGCTACATGGTCGAGCGTCCGAGCACGATCACGCGCTGCCTCCATTTGATGACGATTTCAAAAAGCCTGGAACGCATCGCCGACCACGCCGCCAACATCGCGGAAGAGGTCGTCTATCTTTTTGAAGGCAAGGATATCCGTCATCCCAATGCGGGAGAAACCAGTTCACCCAAGTGATCCAGGACATGACATTCTGTGGGGAAACCAATTCGATAAAGTCCGCCCGCGCGCGCGTGTTGGTGGTCGACGATGAAGAGGACATTCGCAATCTCGTGTCCTTCAACCTGCGTGCTGCCGGCCTGGACGTGCTGACCGCGGGGGACGGTGTGGCGGCCATCGAACGGATTCGAACCGAGCACCCCGATCTGATCATTCTGGATCTGATGTTGCCGGAAATGGATGGCGTGTCAGTTTGTGAATTAATCCGCAAACTGCCGGAAGCGCAGCACACGCCCGTGATCATGCTGACGGCGTGGGCGACCGAGCGCGCCCGGACGGTTGGCCTTCAGGCCGGCGCCGACGATTACATCACCAAGCCCTTCAGCCCGCGCGAACTCGTCAAACGGGTGCAGTCGCTGCTCGCGGTGACGGCCCTTCGAAAGCAGGGCGAATCAAAGCTCACCGTGGAGCATTTGACGATTGATCTCGAATCCTGCCGGGTCACGGCCGATGGCCGCGAACTCGATTTGAGCACGGAAGATTTTCGCACCCTGACCCGACTTTTTGAAGCGTTGATCCGGCGGCTGGGGCCGTCGCAGAATTACCATTCCCGTTCCTGAACATGACTTTCACCGCCATCATGAGCACCAAACGGAAAGCGCCCGACAAGGCACCACCATTTCGAGTCAAACCCCGAATCCTGGTTGTCGACGACGAACCGGACGCGCTGGAGTTGATCGGCTTCAATCTGCGCAACGCTGGGTTTGAAATCTCCACCGCGGAAGATGGCGAGCGCGCGTTGAAAATGGCCCGCGACCTCCAGCCCGACTTGATCATCCTCGACGTGATGCTGCCGGAGGTGGACGGCCTCGAAGTTTGCAAAATCATTCGGCGCGACCCCGTCACCGCCGGCATCCCGGTGATCATGCTCACTGCCAAGGCGGCCGAAGTGGATCGCGTGTTGGGACTCGAACTGGGCGCCGACGACTACGTCACCAAACCGTTCAGCCCTCGCGAGCTGGTTTTGCGCGTGAAGAACATGCTGCGGCGCGGCCTGTTGCCCGAGGAAAAGATCGACCAGATCAAGGCCGGTGAATTGTTGATCGACATCCCCAAGCACCTCGTGCTCGTGGCGGGCCAGCCGGTGGATTTAACCGCCACCGAATTCAAATTGCTGACTTTGCTCGCTCAACGCAAAGGTCGCGTGCAATCGCGTGACCAACTCCTCCAGGACGTGTGGGAATACGATTCGATCATCGACACCCGCACGGTCGACACACACATGCGCCGCCTGCGGGAGAAGTTGGGGAACGCAGCGAAATACCTCGATACGGTCCGCGGCGTTGGCTACCGCTTCGTCGAAATCGAATAAGCCGGGTCAGCCGCGCTTTTCGATCAACTCACGGAATTCCTGAAACAGCGGCGTGCTGTCGTGCGGACCGGGCGACGCCTCCGGATGATATTGCACACAAAACACCGGCTTCGTTTTGTGCCGCAATCCTTCGACCGTCTGGTCGTTCAAATTGATCCGATCGACTGCGACGGCAGCAGGTAGTGATTTGGCATCGACCGCGAACCCATGGTTCTGCGACGTGATTTCCACGCGACCGGACTGCAAGTCTTTCACCGGCTGGTTGCCGCCCCGATGGCCAAACTTCAATTTAAACGTCTTGCCGCCAAATGCCTGCCCCAAAATTTGATGTCCCAGGCAAATCCCGAACATCGGAACGCCTGAATCAACCAGCTTCTTGACATTCTGAACAATGTATCCCAGCGCGGCCGGATCACCCGGACCATTGCTTAGAAAAATGCCCGCCGGCTTGTGTTTCAACGCCTCCTCGGCCGAGGTCGTCGCAGGCAGCACGTTGATTTTGAAACCGTGCTGACGCAGCCTCCGGGCGATGTTGTATTTCATCCCGAAATCGAACGCGACAATCGGAATGTCCGCCGGCGGAAGGGGTTTGCGAAGTTGCCGGTATTCGCCTTCCTCAAGGCCAAACCGCAACCGAAATGCGGCGCTTTGTTCGTCCTTCGCATCCCAGTCAAACGCATCTTTGTGGGTGACTTCCTTGACGTAGTCCTGACCTACCATCCCGTGCCAGCCTTTGGCCTTGGCGATCGCTTCCTCATCGGGACAATCGCGCGTCGAAAGGTAGCCGTTCATCGCGCCGCGCACGCGGAGCTTCTTGGTCAACGCCCGGGTGTCGATCCCTTGAATACCCGGAATGCCGGCCTTGGCAAGGTAATCGGAAAGCGTCCAATCCGCCCGCCAATTGCTCACCACCGGCGAAAGCTCGCGCACAACGAACCCGGCGACATGCGGCTGGTAGCTTTCAACATCTTGCGCGTTGACACCGTAATTACCAATCAGCGGATAGGTCATCGTCACGATTTGCCCTTTGTACGACGGATCGGTGATGATTTCCTGATAACCGGTCATTGATGTGTTGAAACAGACTTCGCCACAATAATCCGCCTCGGCACCAAACCCCGTGCCGTGGAACACCGTACCGTCTTCAAGTGCGAGAATTGCCTTCATGAATGAGCGCAAATTGGCCGCGATGCTAGGGATGACATTCCGTCGGTCAAGGAATTACCCGGATGCACCCGAAAACTCGGGGAGAACACCCGAAAAGATTGAACCAGCCTGAATCAGATTGGAAGCCACCGGAATTCAATGGGTTAAAAGATTGAACCGGCCTTTTGGGGTGATCGGTCCAAACTTTCGCCTTTTTCGACGCTGGGGAAATGTTTGAAAAGGGTCGGCTATCGTCTATTGCCCGAGCGAGGCGTTTTCCTCTATAGACTGCCCGACCGAAGATGTCCAACTATCGCCAAGATCGTACCCCGGCCGATATCCCCTGCGAACAGTGCCACAACCACCCGGGAACTGAACCTCACGATTGCACCAACCAGGCGCAATGGCACGACAGCGAAACAATCATCTGCAATTGCTGCGAGACCTGTCAGGAACTCTGCCGCAAAGGCAAGGCCGTCCCGTTCTGATAACGCCCAAAACGAGTCACTAATTCCGCGATTGGCTCTCGGTCAGTTACAGCAGTGCGGCGGCAATTAGGGCGAACCACTATCAGTCACGCTTTGCTGGCAGGCTCTAAATTCGGCCCGTTCGGCCAATCGCGTTGTCAGTAAACAAACGCCCACCGCAAACGGTAGCCAGCCAAGAACCTGTGTTGGAATTTTCATGTGCGCGATGTGTGGCCTGGGTGTATTCCGCTCGGAAATCAACTGAGCCGGGTTTCGATGCGGGCAACCTCCTCCTTCAGCAGCCTGGTCAACCGATGATGCACCAGATACACCTGCACCCGCGTAACACCGAGTTCACGGGCAACCTGATGCGGCGTCCAGTGGCGGAGATTGTAGAGGTCGAAAATCTGAAAGTGCTTCGGCTTCACCCGTCGACGCAGGCATTCGATGGCAGCTTCCATGATGCTCAATTTCCATTCCTGCTCCCACGCATCGTCGAGTGCCGCCGCGGCCGGGTCCGGTACGCGATCAATCGTCGGCGTGTCGTCGGCATTTCGATCTGCAGCCGAAGCGGGTGCCAGCGGCGGAAGGCCACGGCGCTTCCGCAATTGATCGGTGATCCGCCAACGCGTCAGGTTCAGCAGCCAGCTTTTGAACGTTCCGCGCTTCGGATTGGATTCAAAGCCGTCGATGGTCTTGGCGACCGACAGCAGGACCTCCTGCAAGACGTCCTCGCATTCCGTCTCCGAAAGGCCGGACTTGCGCGCCACTCCCAGGATCAACCGCTCGTAGGTGCGTGAAAAATCCTGCCAGCTGTCGGCATCGTCCCAGTTCTTCAACCGGGCGAGCAGCGTGCCTCGTGTGGCCAGGGAATCATCGGATGCTGCGTTCATGACCGGGACGTATCCCATTGGAAGGTTAACGCGTCGGCGGCGACCGATCTTTCAAATTTTTTGTCTTTGAATGCCGATTGATGTGAAGGTCCGGTCATGGTCACAAACTTTGCCGCGTTCCACGTTTGATCGATATGCCGGCGAAATAATTTCCTGCGTGGAATCGCGCCGGTTTGTTTCGCCAGCAACCAATGATACCGCACCAATCGAGAATGGTCGCCAAAGCCCGGCGAAATGGACGAGCCCTTACGAGCGATCACAAAAGTCATCCGGTATGGTGAACACCGTTTCCCAAGTGACGACTCGCTTCAATGCCCTGCACGCTCTTGTCAGAATGAACATACGAGGGCATCGGTTTGGCTGCTATTGCACTTGGAGCCGTCGCGCAATTTCACAAAGCTCCTTCAATTCCAACGGTTGAGGCAACCCGTTCTGGTCAAGGCGCAACGACGAAACCAGCGCGGCGCGGTCGTTGAGTTCCGCGGCTGAAGGAACCGTTGTCGTCATCGGATGCAATACCACATCCCGCCCGTTTTCAATGACCATCAGGTAGCGGCCATCCGCCGAAAATGCACCGGCAGTCGCGGGCGCTCGGCCGCGAAAGACAGGCGTCGCCGGTTCTCCGGAATCGACCTGCCAAACCTGAACGGCACCGTTGCGATCCAATAGCGCCACCTCGGACGCGTCCGGTGAGAAGGACACATCGACGATTTGCGCCGCGGGACGAAACGGACGGGTCAGGGGACGACCTTGCATCGCATCCCAAATCACCGCCTCAAAATTGAATCCGGCGGTGAAGACCCGGGTGGCGTCGCCGCTGACACGGGCAAAATTGACCGTCGCCTCGGCATGAAGTTGTTCCGAAAGCGGTTGACCCGTCATTGGATTCCACCACTGGAACGAACGATCTTCGGTGGCGACCAGCAATCTGTCGGATGCCTTCGCGAAGGCAAGAAAGCTGGGGCGATCGCTCAGGGAAAGTTTCAGGGGCGATTGCGTGATTGCGCCGACCCGCCAGATCAACAGCTCACCGGTGGAGATGGCGACGGCGATGATTCCGTCATCCGGCGAAAACTGCGCGGACACGGCTTCTCCCGTACCGCTGTTCGAGAGGTCGATGATTTCACCGGTCCTCCAATTCCACAGGAAAAATCGCCCCTTGCCGCCGGCGAATACCAGCGACCGTTTGTGGCCAACCGCCATTGCGCCGCCGAGGCAGGAGACATCGGGCACCCAGCGGGCAACAGAAACCATGGAGTCTGCCTCGCATACCTGCAGCTCATTCCGGTGGTTCATCGCGACGATTGTTGCCCCGTCGCCGGTCGGCAACGCCGCCTTCACCGCGCCGAGTGAATTTCCGGTTACTTGCGATACTTGATTACTGATCCACGACCAGCGCGTCGGCACACCGGATACGTCCAAGGTTAGCAGTCGAGTTTGGTTTGGAATCAGCCACGCGCCCACCAGGTTGGTTGCATGACTAAAACGCAGCGCATTGCGTTCTGTCGTCGCGGTCGCCCACAACCTTGTCGTACGATCGGCACTCGCGGTAACCCATTCATCGTCACTTCCCACAAAGCGACCGATCGCAATTTCCCCCGCCTGTCGCAGTGGTGCCGTCAAAGGAGTACCATCGTCAGCGTTCAGAATCTGCGCCGTCCGGGATTCCCCGCCGACCAGCAAACGAGTCTGACTGGGACTCCACTCCAAAACCCGAAAGGCACTGACCGCGTTCAGTGTCGGAAACAGCGGCCGGCCGTCGGTCGTATCAAAAACGCCAACGCTATGTTCGCTGCCGGCCAGTAAACGGGTGCCCTCTTTATTGAACTTCAAGCGAAAGACCGGACCCGCGAGCTGCAATTGCCAACCGCGCTTTGCGGTTCCGTCGATCAGGTTCCATTCTTCCACGATCCCACTCTCGTTTCCGGCCGCGAGATGCGTGCCGGTTTCATCGAGAGCGATGACTCCGACCATGGCTAAATCTTCACTCGCGGCGAATCTCGTTTCGAGCGTTGCCGCGTCGATCACCAGGATTCGCTTTTGCGAATTGCAGCCCGCAGCCAAAAAGCGGCCGTTCCCGGAAATCGCAAGTTGGTCGATGGCGAGTCCAATTGATTTCTCGCGCAACAACCGACCCTCCAGATCCCAGACGGTGACGCGCCCACTCGAACCGGCCGCAAACATGCGTTGTCCGTCAGGCGAAAAGCACGCTCCCGCCGACCCGGTTTCCGGAGCAATCGGCCCTCCCCGCGGTTCACCGGATACCGCATCCCACAACCGCAGCCATCCCGCTCCACTCAACGTGGCCACGCGCGATCCAGTCGCATTGAACCAACCCCGCCTCACGGGCGCGTCGTGCTCGAGTTTGGGAGTCAGCGGTGCTCCTTTGCCGATATCCCAGACCTGGGCTTCGGGCCCGGGTTCACAAATGAGCGCACGCGTAGCGCTTTGATCAAAGAATACGTGCCGCGGCATGGGATCGGCCGTGTAAGCACTCAGATGAACCAGTTCAGGACTTTGCGCCAACGTGTTGGCGACGCGCTGGCGGTGCGCCGCCTCCCTTTGTTTGTCATAACTTTCCAGGTCCATCGCCGCAGCAAACCACGGCAGCGCGCCGATGGTGTCACCTTGTTCCAGCCGCTCCTGTCCGTGTTGAACATAGACGTGAGCCAATTGCGCGGCGGCCTTTCGATTGAATCGATGGCTCTGCCACCAGTTATAGGCAACAAGCAAGGCCACGATCAGCGAGAACGCAATCAGGCGACGGCTCCGTCTGACCTGGCGTTCGAGCTTGCGCAGTCGGCGCACACTCTTGCGGGCCTTGAGCAAGACGAGTTCATTCCGCAAATCGGCCGCCGAGGAATAACGATGTTTCGGGTCGGGATCGCAAGCTTGCAGCCAGACCTCATTCAGCTCCATCAAGAGTGCGCGATCCGGCCGATCCTCAAACTGTTTGGGCAGCCGGGGAAAATCCATGCGGTCATTGCCGGTTGCGGCCTCATAGATCGTTTTCCCCAGCGCAAACAAATCGGCGCCGGCCGTGCCCGGACCATCCCGCGGGACAAACCCTTCTGTCCCGACAAAGGATACCGACGCTTCCGCCGCGGTGATCAAGCCGATGTCCGCCAATTTCGGCCGACCACGTACAAAAATGATGTTCGACGGTTTGATATCACGATGAATCAGTCCGGCTGAATGCAGTTCGTGCAACGCTTCCGTCAGGATCACCGCCAAGTCCAACGCTTCGTTCGCTGGCAAGTGGCCCATTTGCAATAGTAACGCCTTCAGGGTGCAGGGCTCGTAGGTCGCCGGATCAATCGGCTGCCCCACCGCGTCGGGCGACGCGCCAATGGCATCCGCCAGCTCCATGACATAATAGAAGAATCCGGCACTGCCGTTGTGCCCGACATGCAGGACGTCCAGCTGCGAAGGATTTTGCCGGGAAATCTTCTCGAACTTCTGGATGCCGGCGAACTCGCGCTCGAACGGGCGGTCGGATTCAAACCGATCGCGATAGACCACCTTGATTGCCCGGAATTGACCCGTGACTGATCGCGCCAGCCACACGTCGCCGTAACTGCCGCGCCCGATGCGGCGCAACAAATCAAAATCGGGAACCACCGGCGGCAACGATGTCACGACGAGACGATGTCAAAACGCCAACGGTCGGCAAGCCGGCAAAACAGGTGTGCAATGGGTGACCACGAAAACACCAGCCTGCCGAACCCCATTGATTCGGCGTACGAGGATTAACTTCCAATAAACGAGGCCGCTTTATAGTAGTCGCGCTTGGCTCCCATTCGGCTTCAGGCCGAGGCGCGCATAACTTAACTCCGTAGCAACCCGACCCTGCGGCGTGCGGTTGAGGTAGCCTTCCATGATCAGGTAGGGCTCATAGACTTCCTCCAGCGTATCCGCCTCCTCACCAACCGCGACCGCAATTGAATTAACGCCAACCGGGCCGCCACCAAATTTCACGATGATCGTTTCAAGGATGCGCTTGTCCATTTCGTCGAGGCCGTGCTCATCAATCTCAAGGATGGCCAGCGCTCGATCGGCCAACGGTTTGTCGATGTGGCCATCACCCTTCACTTGCGCGTAGTCGCGAACGCGGCGCAACAGGTTATTTGAGATCCGCGGTGTACCACGACTTCTTCGGGCAATCTCCATTGCTCCTTGCGGGTCAATTTCGATGTTCAACAGTCGCGCCGCCCGCACGACAATCTTCTGGATCTGTTCGGCCTGGTAATAGTCGAGTCGCTCGCGAATCCCGAAACGGGTGAGCAACGGCGCCGAAAGTAGGCCACTGCGTGTGGTGGCGCCGATCAACGTGAAGCGCGGCAAATTCAGCCGCACGCTCCGGGCGTTCGGACCCTGATCGATGATGATGTCGAGTTTGAAATCCTCCATCGCCGGGTAGAGATATTCCTCGATGGTTTTCTGCAGGCGATGGATCTCATCAATGAAGAGCACATCGCCTTCATCGAGATTGGTCAACAAGCCCGCGAGATCGCCTGCTTTTTCGATCGTCGGACCGCTAGTCGCTTTGAGACTTGAGCCCATCGCTTTGGCAATGATGTTCGCGAGCGTGGTCTTACCAAGGCCGGGCGGTCCGCTAAGCAGAATATGGTCGATCGCTTCGCCGCGTTGTTTGGCCGCTTGAACGGCGATCTCAAGTCGCTCCCTTACCTTGGCCTGGCCGGTAAAGTCATCGAAGACCGCCGGCCGCAGCGTGACTTCCAACGCGGCATCAGGCTTGGTCAGTACATCGGAAACCATTCGATCGGCCATGGGCGGCAAGATTGCTGGAGTGATTGGAGTGCGACAAGGGGGAAAAGCATGACCGCCCGGCTCGAACACAAATGGCCTCACATCAGAGCCAATCATGCGATCGCAACTTATTAAACTCAAGAGACTTACAGAATGGCAATTGCCAAAAAGTCGCGCCGGCCTCAAAAGCTTTCCCTAGCATCGGGATGTCGGTTGCCAGCGCTCGGGCTCACTACTGAACACATCGTTCAGTTACAAACGCTCCAGCGCTCGCCTTGCCTCGGCTTGCCTGGTTTTTCTGTTATCCGCCTGGATGCAAAATTCGTTCTGCGTCCAGTTTTGCAGACCGTTTCGTTCTGATGTGCTGGGTCGCCCCTGCGTATGCACACGTACATTTTTTCGTTTCCACATACACCATGAATACCATATTCCGCTCGCCGGCAACCCGGCGCCCTGCAGCTTTTCCGAGTTTATTTGAAATTGGGAAAAGAATCCTCACGGGCTTATGCCTCGCGCTGTTTCTCACTACCATCTCGGCCCAGGGCCAGGGTGCCCTCAGCAATGGCGAAAGTCACAATGGCGCGATCGCGGCCGCGGGGGAATCGGACACCTGGACCATCGATGCAAATAAAGGCGATCGAATCGTGGTGCAGTTTGCCAAACTCACCGGGGGCGCCGGGTTCACTCCCCGGATGGAAGCATTCAGTCCGGATGGATTCACCCTGGGTTCCGCGACAAACGGCGTCGCGGGGCGCCTGGATCTTCAAGCTCACGTTACCGGAACCTTTACCGTCGTCATCACCGATGACAGTGGCACAGGAACAGGAACCTATTCGCTCCAGTATGCGAATGTTCCCCAGGCGTTCACCGTACCGGTCGGCGACGAAGGCGGCGCGCTGATCAACGGCATGCAGCATGACGGCACAATCGCATTGGGCGACCTGGACATGTGGACATTTACCGGCGTCCCCGGTGGCCGGGCGGTCATCCAAATTGCGAAACAATCAGGTGGCGCCGCGTTCACGCCACAAATCGAGATCTTCTCTCCGACCGGCGCTCGGATCGGCACCGCGTCGGATTCGGTGGCGGCAAGGCTTGATCTTCAAACCGATTCCGCCGGCACTTATACCGTGCTTGTCAGCGACAAAAACCAGATCGGCGCGGGCTCCTACGGACTGCAGTTCGCGCAGGTTCCGGCTTCGTTCACGGTCCCCAACGGTGACGAAGGCGGTGCCCTCGCCAATGGTGAAAGCAAATCTGGAACAATCACACTTGGTGATCTGGATCTGTGGACAGTGACGGCGAACGCGGGCGAACGACTCGTCCTGCAATTGGGTGAGACCTCCGGCGGAGCGAACTTCACGCCCCAAATCGAACTGTTCTCGCCAGACGGAACGCGCCTGGCAGTTGGTTCGGATTCGCTGGTCGCTCGGCTGGACACTCAGGTTCCGGCCACGGGGACCTACACGGTTTTGGTGAGCGATGCGAATGCAACCGGCAACGGCAGTTACCAGCTTCAGCTGGCACAAGTTCCGGAATCATTCACCGTGCCCGCCGGCGATGAAGGCGGCGCCCTCGCGGACAATACTGATACCGACGGTACCATTGCCATCGGAGATCTCGACCTGTGGTCATTCAACGGAACCGCCGGTGATTTGATCACGATCAAAGCCACCGAGCTGACGGGCGGTGCGACCTTTACGCCGATGATTGAACTGTTCACTCCGGACGGCACACGCAAGACGTTTGCCCAGGACGCCTCGGTCGCGACGATCGAAGCGGCCATCGAAACAACGGGCACTTACACGGTTCTGATCAGCGACGCCACCCGCATCGGCGCGGGAACGTATCAACTTCATTTAACCCGGGGTACGATCGGGGCGGCCGGTGCCAACGTGCTGGTCAATGGAGGATCACAGACGGGGACGATCGCATCCGCTGGCGCCCAGGAAACGTGGACTCTAACCGCCACATCCGGTGAAACGATATTCGTAAGCGTCGGCGAACTGACTTCGGCCAGCCCGCTGGTGCCGAGGGTGAAGTTGCTCAATCCTGATGGCATTCAATTGGCAACGGCTTATGCGGCATCCGCGGCAGAAATCGCCGTTCGAGCCACCAACAGCGGCACGTTTTCAGTGGTAGTTGATGACAACAGCGCGAACCACACGGGCACCGGAGGTTATCGCATCAGCCTGATCAAGACCGGCAGCCCGATCGTGACCGGCCCATCCGATGAAGGCGGCCCGATGGTCAACGGAACCACTTATCAAGGCACAATCAATGTCGGTGAAGTTGATGCCTGGACCGTCACCGCCAATGCCGGCGAAACCATCTTCTTGGCGATGGGCGAAACCACAACCACTTCACTCATCCCCATTCTGCGCGTTTATAGCCCCAGCGGCGCGCTACTGGATTCAGCCTACGCCGGCAATGCCGCGGAAGTAGCCGTGCGGGCCACCGAAAGCGGCACCTTCCTGGTAATCGCCGGAGACAATACTGCCAACTGGGCTGGCTCCGGCAACTACCGGCTGACCGTGGCCAAGACCGGCAGTGCTCCGGTCATCTCACCAACCGATGACGGGGGACCTTTGGTCAACGGAACCACCTATCAGGGCACGATTGATCTCGGCAATGTTGACGCCTGGACCGTCACAGCCAACGCGGGCGAAACCATCTTTGTGGCTATGGGTGAAACCACGACCACCACGCTCATCCCCATCCTGCGCATTTACGGGCCAGACGGAACGTTGCTAAAATCGGACTACGCCGGCAGTGCTGCCGAAATAGCGATTCAAGCCCCCGAGAGCGGACGATATCTCGTGATCGCTGGAGACAACACCGCGAATTGGAATGGCTCGGGCAATTACCGGCTAATCATGGCCAAGACCGGCAGCGCTCCGGTCATCTCACCAACCGACGAAGGTGGACCTTTGGTCAACGGAACCACCTACCAAGGCACAATTGACGTTGGTGATGTTGATGCCTGGACCGTCACAGCCAACGCGGGCGAAACCTTCTTTGTGGCCATGGGCGAAACCACCACAACTACACTTACCCCCGTATTGCGAGTCTACGGACCGAACGGTGCGTTGCTCGATTGGACTTATGCGGGCGGCGCGGCCGAACTGGCGGTGCGCGCCTCGGAAAGCGGTAGTTTCCTCATACTCGCTGGGGACTACACCGCCAACTTCGCTGGCTCGGGCAACTATCGGTTGACCGTGGCCAAGACCGGCAGTGCCCCCGTCATCTCGCCCACCGACGACGGAGGACCATTGGTCAACGGAACGACCTATCAAGGAACGATTGATCTCGGCAATGTCGACGCGTGGACGCTGACAGCACGCGCCGGCGACAGCATCATCGTCCGCATGGGCGAAACCACGACCACCAGTCTTACGCCGATTTTGCGCATCTATGGACCGGAGGGAAAACTACTGGATTCCGCTTATGCTGGTTCGGCGGCAGAAGTCGCGGTGCGTGCCACACTGGACGGTACCTACCTAGTCATCGCGGGAGACAATACTCCCAACTGGGCCGGCTCAGGCAATTACCGGTTGACCATGGCCAAGACCGGCAGTCCCCTGGTAATTTCGCCGTCCGACGAAGGTGGCCAGCTCCCCAATGGAACCCAGCAGATTGGCGCCATCGATACGGGCGACCTAGACGCCTGGACGTTCACGGCGAATGCAGGGGATAACATCATCGTTCGCATGGGCGAAACCACCACGGCAACCCTGACATCGCAACTTCGCTTATATGGCCCCGACGGCACATTGTTGGATGCAGCCTATGGTGGAGCCGCCACTGAGGTCAGTGCAAAGACGCCCACCGGCGGAACGATGCTCCTGGTTGCGGCTGACTATTCCAACGGCTGGGCAGGAGTGGGCAACTATCGGCTCACGCTCGCGCTCATGCCCGAAGCCTTCTCGATTTCAGCCGGCGACGAAGGGGGTGCGTTGCCGCAAACCGGAAGCGTGACCGGCGAGATTACGACGGGTGACGTGGACATGTGGAGCTTCGAAGCCAATGCGGGTAACGTAATCGATATCCAGATGGCCGAACAAAACGGAACGGCCCTTACGCCGCAATTGCGCCTCTACGACGTCAACGGCCAGTTGCTTTCCAGCAAATACAACGCGTCGCTGGCGGATATTCCGTTCACCGTCACGCAAAGCGGATTGTACACTGTGGTCGCCTCGGATTACTCAAACGGCTATGCCGGCACGGGCACCTACCAACTGACCGTCACGGGATTGCCCGAACAAGGGAAACAGTTGCGTTACGAATACTCAAGCACGACGCCGGACTCACTCCTGATCAACTGGCCGTCGGAATTGACCGGTTACGTGTTGCAGCAAAGCCCCGTACTGCCGGGATCCAACTGGACGGATGTGCAGCAGGCGCCGATCGACAATCGACTGAACGTCCGCATGACGATTCAGATTCCGACCACCGGAAATATGTTCTTCCGCCTGCGACCGCCGACGCCCTGATCGCGCCGGAAACGGCTTTCCCACCGCTTACTTGCGAACGATTCAAAAGGAGCAGGCTCAATCGCCTGCTCTTTTTTTGGCCGCAGCGCGCAATAAAACACGGAACGCCAAATCACGTACAAAGCCCGTGAATGCGGTGTGTTGTGACGATCCACAGGCTGCTCTCGGACGCAAAATGCCGTGCCCGGCTGAACTCATTTTGCTTGCTCTTTGGCAGAAAATGCTTGGCGTTCGACGATCGAAACCATTCATAGTGTTTCGTGAAATTTGAAAGGGCCCTTATGGAACGAAAGACATCCTACCTGCTCCGTCTGTCCGCCATCCTGTCGCTCCCGTTTGCCCTCGCCGGCCAGGTCCACGCCGGTGAAGCGGATCTGAATTTGCCCCCGCTTGATCAGGTGCATTTCACCACCTTTGGCGGGCTCGGTGGTTACACCGTGCTGTACATCGGGTTGATCGTCTGTGCGATCGGCGCCGCCTTTGGACTGTTCCAATATGCGCAGACTAAAAAACTGCCGGTCCACAAATCCATGAGCGATGTCTCCAACATCATTTGGGAGACGTGCAAAACGTATCTGCTACAGCAGGGCAAATTTCTGTTTGTGCTCTGGCTGCTTATCGCCGCCTGCATCCTCTATTACTTCATCGGTCTACAACACAAGTCCATCGCCTCGGTGCTGGTGATTCTGGCGTGTTCGGTTTTGGGTATCCTCGGCAGCTACGGCGTCGCCTGGTTTGGCATCCGCATCAACACGGTCGCGAACTCCCGCGCGGCCTTTTCCGCGCTGCAGGGCAGCCCGCTCAAGACATTGATGATCCCGCTCCAATCGGGCATGAGCGTCGGCCTGTTGCTGGTGTGCGTGGAATTGTTCTTCATGATTTGCATCCTGTCGTTCCTGCCGCTCGAACTGGTGGGCCCCTGTTTCATCGGTTTTGCGATCGGCGAATCACTTGGCGCGAGTGCACTGCGTATTTGCGGCGGCATTTTCACCAAGATTGCCGACATTGGCGCCGACTTGATGAAGATCGTTTTTCAGCTACCCGAGGACGACCCCAAGAACCCGGGCGTGATCGCGGATTGCACGGGTGACAATGCTGGCGATTCGGTGGGCCCCACGGCGGACGGATTTGAGACCTACGGCGTGACCGGTGTGGCCTTGATCGCCTTTCTGGCGCTGGCCCTCGGACAATCGGCGATCTGCGGTCAACTCATCATCTGGATTTTTGCGATGCGCATCCTGATGGTGCTCACGTCGATCGTTTCGTACGAAGCCAATAAGATCGCCAGCAAGGCGTTGTTTGCCCATGACAAAGGCTTTAACTGGGAACATCCGCTGACGAACCTCGTTTGGATCACTTCCATCGTTTCAATCATCGTCACTTTCATCGCGAGCAAATTGTTGCTCGGTGATTTCAAGGATCTTTCCGGCGCACCGCAACCGGATCTGTGGTGGGTGCTCTCGACCATCATTTCGTGCGGCACACTCGCCGGAGCATTGATTCCGGAGTTCACCAAAGTCTTCACCAGCACATCGTCGAAACACGTGCAGGAAGTCACCAATGCGTCCAAACATGGCGGCGCTTCGCTCAACGTTCTTTCCGGCTTCGTCTGCGGCAACTTCTCCGGTTTCTGGACCGGTCTGGTCATCCTTGGACTGATGTTTGTGAGCTACATGTTTTCGCAGAACCCGGCGCTCATGGGGATCATGCCGGCAGAGTACGCGTTCGCCGCGCCGATCTTCGCGTTCGGTCTCGTGGCGTTCGGCTTTTTGGGCATGGGTCCGGTCACGATCGCGGTCGATAGCTTCGGCCCCGTGACGGATAACGCACAGTCGGTCTACGAACTGAGCCGGATCGAACATCACAAGGGCATCAGCCACGAGATTCAGGAGCATTTCGGTTTCAAGCCGGACTTCGAAAACGCGAAACATGAACTCGAAAAAGGCGATGGCGCGGGAAACACCTTTAAAGCCACCGCCAAACCGGTGCTCATTGGTACCGCCGTCGTCGGCGCGACAACCATGGTGTTCGGAATCATCATGTTGCTGGAACACGTTTTCGGCGGCGCGGTCGCCA
The DNA here is from genome assembly GCA_016124235.1 of bacterium. Classification (GTDB taxonomy): domain Bacteria; phylum Verrucomicrobiota; class Verrucomicrobiia; order Limisphaerales; family RI-55; genus RI-55. Next base: position 77,025 of record WGOC01000012.1, read on the forward strand.
AACTGAGCCTTGTGCAGCCGCACGTGTTGCTCGGCCTGTTGATGGGCGGCTCGGTGGTCTATTGGTTCACCGGCGCCAGCACACAGGCCGTCGTCACGGGCGCCTATCGCGCGGTTGTCTTCATCAAAAACAACATCAAGCTCGACAAGGAAGCCGCCTCGATCACCGACTCCAAGAAAGTCGTCGAGATCTGCACCGTCTACGCGCAAAAGGGCATGTGGAACATCTTCCTCGTCGTGTTCGCGTTGTCACTCGGGCTGCCGTTCTTTGATCCGTATTTTTTCATTGGCTACTTGATCGCGATGGCCTTCTTCGGATTGTTCCAGGCCATCTTCATGGCCAACGCGGGCGGCGCGTGGGACAACGCGAAAAAAATCGTTGAAGTGGATCTCAAACAAAAAGGCACACCGCTTCACGCCGCCACCGTCGTTGGCGACACGGTCGGCGATCCGTTCAAGGACACGAGTTCCGTTTCGTTGAATCCGGTCATCAAGTTCACCACCTTGTTCGGTTTGCTGGCGGTTGAAATCGCCGTCGAGATGAAGAAATCCAATCCCGGTTCGCATCTGCCAACCATCATCGGCGTCGCCTGTGTGGCGGTGGCATTGGTGTTCGTCTGGCGCTCCTTCTACGCGATGCGCATCCCGGAAGACAAAAACTGATCCACGCCCTTCCACACCAAAACGAATCGACGTCAGGCGGGTCCAACTTTGTCGGATGAAAGATCTGCAAAGTGCCCGGCTGATGTGGCTCAAAGGATGGCTATTCCTGTTCATTGGCGTGGCGTCGTCCACGCTGCTGATCCTGGAGAACGCGACACTACGAACCGCCCTGCTGCTCGCGCTGGCCATCTGGGCATTTTGCCGCGCGTACTACTTCGCGTTCTATGTGATCGAGCACTATATCGATCCAAGTTTCAAATATGCCGGACTGTGGGATTTCTTGAGGCGGCGAAAAGGCCGAGTTCGTAAGTAAACCGATCAACAATCAAATCCTGCTGACTTGAATTCCGCGCGTCGGCCTGTAGTCATTGGTTCATGTCCCAGTTCCGATTCATCTCGTGGTCGCTCGTTGCCAGCGCGCTGACTTTTTCGCCAGCTCTTTTCGCGGCAGATGAATTGAAGCCGACGTTTCCCGTTCCCGCAGGTTTACGCGCAGAAGCTTTTGCGCACGAGCCGATGTTTGCGAATCCGGTTGCGGTGAGTGTCGATGTGGACGGCAGCGTTTACGTGGCGGAGACACGACGCCGCAAAGCCAATCGGCTCGACATCCGTCAGGTGCCCGACTGGCTGAACTACGATCTCTCCTTCACGAATGTCGCGATGAAGGAAGCGTTCCTCCGCGAAAAACTGTCCCCCGAACTCAGCGCGCAAAACAAGCGCCGCGTCGCCGACCTGAACGGCGACGGCTCGAATGATTGGCGTGATCTGACCGCGTTGACCGAGGTGATTTACAAGTTGCGCGACACGGATGGCGACGGTCGCGCCGATCAAGTGACCACGTATGCGGACGGTTTCAACACCGTGGTCACCGGCGTGGCGGCCGGATTGTATGCACGCGGCAAGGATGTCTATGCGACAATCGAGCCGGACCTTTGGCAACTGCGCGACAACGACGGCGACGGCCGGGCCGACGAACGCAAATCTTTGGTCGGCGGCTTCGCGGTTCATATCGCGTACGCGGGTCACAACATGCACGGCGTCACGATGGGGCCCGACGGCCGGTTGTATTGGTCGGTCGGCGATATTGCGTCGAATTACCTGCCCAATGAAGGCGCGATTTTTCGATCCAACCCGGACGGTTCAGACTTTGAAGTGTTCGCCCGCGGTTTGCGCAATCCGGAGGAGATCGTGTTCAACGAACTGGGCGACCTTTTCGCGGCAGACAACGACAGCGATAATGGTGATCGCGAACGCTGGTTGCACGTCGTGGAAGGCGCGGACTACGGCTGGCGCAATTGGTGGCAATACCAGATTGGCAAGATGTGGGGCGCCACCGAGGACACCTATCCGATGTGGAACGCCGAAGGTCTCTGGCACTTGTGGTTTCCCGAACAATCCGCCTGGGTGCTGCCACCCGCGGCGTACATCGGGCCCGGGCCGTGCGGCATGAAATTCTATCCGGGCGGCGCGCTGGATGATCAATTTGGCGGGCGCATCCTGCTGGCCGAATTCACCGGCAGTCCGGGCAGCTCCACGATCAACCGTTTTACGCTCAAGCAGCACGGGGCGACCTACGACGTCGCCGCGGATGAGAAATTCCTGAAGGACATCGTGGCCACCGGAATCGATTTTGCGCCGGACGGCAGCGCGTTGTTTGTGGCCGACTGGGCCGGCGGCTGGGATCTCAACAACCGGGGGCGCGTGTGGAAGGTGTTCAGTCCGACTTCGCTCACGAATGCCGACACGCTCGCAACACGAAAACTGCTGGAAGATGGATTTGACCAACGCCCTGAATCCGAGCTGATCAATTTACTGGGCCATCACAATCTGAACGTTCGTCGGGAAGCCCAGTTCGCTCTCGCGGCAAAAGGAACGGCCAGCGTGCCGGCATTAACGAAAGTCGCGACATCATCTGGCGACTTGCTCCAGCGCATTCACGCCTTGTGGGGACTCGAGCAGATCAATCGCAAATCGCCCGGAGCATTGATGGGCGTGACCAATCTATTGAGTGACTCCGAGGCCGAAATTCGCACCCAATCCGCGCGGATGATGGGGGACGGACAAGTGATCGCCGTCGGGCCAAAGTTGATCGACCTCCTCCAGGATTCGAATCCGCGCGTCGAATTTGCGGCGGCTCAAGCGCTGGCAAAACTTCGTGATCACAAAGCCATTACTCCCATCGAGCAATTGCTCGCCCGCAACGGAAAACAGGACCGTTACCTTCGCTACGCCGGCATTCACGCACTGGAAAAGATTGGTGATGTCGACGCGTTGTTGGCGACGCGCAACGATCCATCAACGGACGTTCGAATTGCGTCAACGGTCGCGCTTCGTCGATTGGAACGCCCCGAAGTTTCGGAGTTCCTCAAGGACGCCGATCCGCTGGTTGTCGCCGACGCCGCTCGCGCGATCAACGACGTGCCGATTCAAGAAGCAACGCCTAAACTCGCAGCGTTAATTCAGGCGGACGGCAGTCTGCCGGCGGCGGTCATGGCGGCGATCTCGCCCACGACCACGCCGACCAATGATTTTGTGTTTGGCCCGATCGCGCGGCGTGCGCTGAATGCAAATTTCCGGCTGGGCAAACCGGCGAACGCCGAACGCTTGGGCGCCTTTGCCGCGAACCCGGCCAACCCGACGGCGATGCGTCGCGAAGCGGTGCGGTTGATGGCCGATTGGCAGCAGCCGAATCCGCGCGACCAGGTCGTGGGCGCCTGGCGCCCGCTTACTCCGCCCCACCGCGATGTCGCGCCCATCAAGGAATCCTTGAACCGGCATTTGGCCGGCATGATCGATGGCGACGACAACTTGCGAGCGGACGTGATCCAGCTGGCCTCGACCCTCGGCATCCATTTGGACGGGCAGATGTTATTGAGCTGGGTGCAGGATCCAAATCGCGCACCCGGTGCGAGGATCAACGCGCTGGAGATACTCGCGAAGAATCAGTCGCCGGAATTGGATGCGGCCCTGGGAAGCGTCTTGAATCCGTCGGCCAACCCGGCCGAGGTTTACGGCGCGGGCGTCCAAATCGAAGCCCGGCGGCGCCCCGAAAACATGGCCGCGCAATTGGACTTTCTGTTGCGCTATCGGTTGAACCAACATCTGCAACAGGCCCTCGCCGCACTTTCACATGTGGCTTCCACGAACCTGGACCAGCATCTTGTTCGTTACCTGGATCAAATGTCAGCCGGTGAGCTTGCGCCGCAAGTTTGCCTCGACGTCGTGGCCGCCGCCGAGCAACGCAAGGCCCCGGCCGTGCAGAGTGCGCTCGCGAAGATTGAAGATATGCTCGCCAAGGATCCCCTGGGCAAAAAGAAGCTGGCCCTGACCGGCGGGGACCCCGGTCGCGGTCGGAAGATCTTCCTCGAGAAATCCGAGACCCAGTGCCTGCGTTGCCACAAGGTCAGCGTCAACGGCCAGTTGATCGGTGGCGACGCCGCGCCGAATCTCACGGGAGTGGGCAAACGCTCCACCAAGGAATACCTGCTGACATCGATCGTGAATCCCAACGCCGCGTTCGCACCCGGATACGAACAGGTCGTCGTCACCTTGAAAAATGGCGCGGTGGTGACCGGCCGCGTGTTATCGGAAGATGACCAGAAACTTGTTCTCGAAGTGCCGATCGTGGCGGATGAGGAGGCGGCAGAAGCGGCCTCGGCCGGGGCTACCATTGAGAAAAAGACAATCGAGAAGTCGAACATTGCGAATCGGGAACGCGGTCTCTCGGGCATGCCTGAAGGGTTCGGCGAAATCCTGACGCCATTTGAACTGCGGGATCTGGTCGCCTTCCTGGCAAACCAATAGTGGCACACGGCCCGCGTTCCCGACCTTCGGAGGACTAAAGTCCCGAGCATCTTTTGCCGTTACAAGAGGGGACCTGCCGGCTCCGCTATTGAGCCGTTGTGGTTTCGCCTTGGCATGAACGACCACCCCATCGCAACGCCGCCCAGTGAACGGAGCAGCCGCATTCTCGCGGTGGACGACGAAGCCCTGGCCCGCACGCTCCTGCAGCGCCATCTCCAAAAGCAGGGACACGAAGTCGTGGCCGTCGCCAGTGTGGCCGAGGCGCAGGACCGCGTAAACCGCCACGGCGTCAAAACGTTTGATTGCGTGGTGACGGACTACTTGATGCCTCAACAAAGCGGGCTTGAACTGCTCGCCTGGATCAAGGAGCAAGATCCTTCGCTGTCCGTGATCATGGTCACGGCGCAGGGCGAACGCGAAACGGTCGCCCGGACGCTCCGGGGTGGCGCCGCCGATTTTCTCGACAAGCCGGTGGCCCCGGATGATTTGCGGCAAGCGGTCGGCCGTGGAATCAAATCCACCAACCACCAAAGGCGACTCAAGGAAACCGCCACGGAAGTTGCCGCCCTCGGCGAAGTTCAACAACTTCTCGTCGGGCTTCACGCCGATCAATTCCTGGACGACGTCCAACTGCACTTCCATCCAAAGCATCAAGCCGGCGGCGATTTTGCCTGCTCGAAGAGACTGCCGGATGGCCGGCGGCTGGTCTTGCTGGCCGACGTCTCGGGACACGACCTGAAGGCTGCCTACGTGTCCGCTTATTTCCAGGGAGTCCTGCAAGGGATGATCGTGGGTGGGCAGGATGTTCCCTCAATTCTCGATTATTTTAACAAGTGGTTGCTCGGCGTTTCCGACAGCGCGGCCGGCGGAATGAAGCTGCCGTCGATCGCCAGTTCGCTCAGCGTCTGCGCCATTGTGATCGATGAAGAATCGGAAAACATGACTGTCATCAATCACGGTTCGCCGATTCCCTTCCTCGCCCGTTTAAACGGACCATCGATTGCGCTCGGCGAAAAGGGCGGCTGGCCCCTGGGATGGTTTCCCGATGCCGGCAGCACGAACGAGAGCTGGCCGCTGGCGGCAGGACGACTCTACCTTTGGACCGATGGTCTGGAAGATTCCGCCGCTCAACAGGGTGTGAGTCCGCTCGCCATGGCCACGCGGCTGGAGCGCGATCGGAAACTGAGTCTTCCATCCGGCTGGCTCGCCCAGGCGCCGGACGACGTATTGTTGCTCGTGGTGGACGTGCAGCACGAAGCCGGCTCGTCCGACAATCGATTCGATCCCGTCCTGTGCGAATCGTACGCCGGGTCCCGGGTCGACGAGATCGATTCCATCCAAAGCAGCTGGGAACAATCGCTTAAATTTGCGATCCCCACACTGGACCGAGACCGGCTTTACGACGTGCTTCTTTGCAGTCGCGAGGCGGTCATTAATGCTTTGACTCACGGATGCGGAAAAAAGGACGACTGCGAATGCAGCTTTCAGCTGTACTACAATTTTCAGTCCGGCACCATCCGCGTCCTCGTCAGCGACCCGGGTAACGGACACGATTTCGACCAAGAACAACACAGTCGCCGGGCGGTGGAAGAAATGATCGATCGCCATCGAGGGCTGACACTGATGCATTGCATGGCCAGTCGCATCGAAACCCGTCGGAACGGCGCCGAGCTGATCATGGAATTTCATTGCCCGTGTGAAAGCTCCAAACTCACCCACGAAACATGAACCACACCATCAACTCCCAAACTCACACGTTGCAGCTGCAAATTCCCGGTGACATCACCAGCACCACCGCACCCGCTTTGCGGGAGGAACTGTTCGCGCTCCTTGAGCGGGAATTGTCTTCCAACAACCAGGCCTGGCAGACCCTGCATCTTGACCTGAGCAGCGCCAAAATGGTGGACAGCGTTGGCCTGAACCTGCTCGTTTCCATCATCCGCCTGGCCAAGGAACACAGCCGGAAAATTTGCTGCACCGTCGCCAGCCAGCACGTGCATCGAACGATGCTGTTCACGCGGCTGGATTCCATGATGCAGATCAACCTGCTCCAGGCAGCCTGATCGTCTTCTGGACCTGCCAACCGCGTATAGCTTTTCGGCTCAATGCGGGATCGCCAAACGAAAGGGATTCCGTTAGCAATGGGCCATGCCGCGACGGCAAAAAAAGTCCCGCCTGCACCTACCGGTCGATCTGCAGGCGCAACCCACAGATTCATCCTGTGGGCCCACCTGCTTGCAGGCCGTATACGCCTTTCACGGCGATGCCGTTCCGCTGGCCCAATTGATCGACGAAGTGCCCACCGTGGAGGGCGGCGGCACGCTCGCAGTTTTGCTGGGTGTGCATGCGTTGCGGCGAGGCTACCAGGCCACTTTGTACACGCTGAATCTCCGCATATTTGACCCTTCCTGGTTTCACCCCCGACCGCTTGACGTGGCGGAAAAACTGCGGCAGCAGATCAAACATCGGAGCGGAAAACGGCGTCAGGTAACACAGGCTTGCCTTGATTTTGTGGAAGCCGGCGGCGAAGTCCTTTTTGAAGACCTGACGGGCTCGCTGATTCGCCGCCACTTGCTCAATGGGCAGCCCATTTTGACGGGGTTGAGCGCAACGTTTCTCTATCGTGTCGCCCGCGAAATCCCCGATACTGGCGAAGACGACGACATTCGTGGCGAACCGCTCGGACATTTCGTTGTGTTGAAGGGCTACAACAAACGCCGGCACAAGGTATTGATTGCCGATCCATACGAAGCCAATCCCGTGGCAGCCGGAAAGGATTACGCCGTCACCATGGAACGATTGATCAACTCCATTCTTCTGGGCGTATTGACCTACGATGCGAACCTGCTAATCATCCGCCCGCAATAAAAAGGCATCCATGCCGCGCATACTTTTCGTCGTTAACAATCCGGATCGTTGGCCCATCAGTCTGCCCGAAGTGGAAGTCGTCTCGGCGCGGACCTACCTGACCGACCCACAGTTTTCCACGCTGCGCAACTGCAAGGTCTACAATCTCCACCGGTCCTACTCTTATCAGAGTCTGGGCTATTACGTCTCCCTGTTGGCGGAGGCGCGCGGACACAAACCGATGCCGCGGATCTCGACGATTCAGGACATTCGCTTCCAATCTCTGACGCGCACGATTTCCGCCGACCTGGATGAACTTATCCAAAAATCACTGGGCCACGTGCCGCACGATGAGTTCACTTTGTCGATCTACTTTTCGCGCAACGTCGCCAAACGCTACGATCAATTGGCGCGGCAGCTCTTCAATCTATTTCCCCTACCCCTGCTCCGCGCCCAGTTCAACCGAACCGAGGACGGTTGGCAGTTGCAATCGATCAACGCCATTTCGACGAATGACATTCCGGAAGGCCATCGCGAAGCCGTCGTCGAACTCGCCCGGGATTACTTCACTCGAGCCCGCGCTCATCCACCGCGCAAGTCGCCGCCGCGTCATGCTCTCGCCATCTTGACGGATAAGAGTGACACCACACCGCCGTCCGACGCCAAGGCCCTGGAACGCTTCGCCGACGCGGCCGACCGTTTGTCGTTTTCCGTGGAAATGATCGACAAGGACGACTATGGGCGCGTCGCCGAGTTTGATGCGTTGTTCATTCGGGCCACGACCGCCGTGGACAATTACACCTACCGCTTCGCCCGCCGCGCCGAGGCGGAAGGCTTGATCGTCATTGATGACCCCGAATCGATCGTCAAGTGCACCAACAAGGTCTTCCTGGCCGAACTGTTGACGCGTCACCGGATTCCCATCCCCCGGACGGAAATTCTGCATCGCGACAACATCCTCGATGTGCCCAAACGCCTCGGCTATCCGCTCATTCTCAAGCAGCCCGATTCGTCATTTTCACTCGGCGTCGTGAAGGTTGAGGATGAAGTCGCCTACAAGAACAAGGTGGAGGAACTGCTCGAAGAATCGGACCTGCTGATCGCCCAGGAGTTTTTGCGCACGGACTTCGACTGGCGGATCGGGATCATCGACCAAAAGCCGCTCTACGCCTGCCGCTACTTCATGGCCCGCGGCCACTGGCAGATTTATAACAACCAGAAACAAGGCGACGATCATACCGGAGATTTTGAAACCATCCCCATCGAGATGGCGCCCAAGCGGGTCGTCCAGACGGCCCTTCGCGCGGCCGAATTGATCGGTAATGGCTTATACGGCGTCGACCTCAAGGAAGTGGGCGGCCGCTGCAGTGTCATTGAAGTGAACGACAATCCCAGCATCGATTCAGGTGTCGAAGACAAGATGCTGCGCGAGTATCTCTACGATCGAATCATGGAAGTATTTGAACGGCGACTGGAAGCTCAACGCGAAGGCCGGGCAATCGAATGAAAAAAAGCTTTGGCTTGTTCGAACGATACGGGGTTGAACTCGAATACATGATTGTCGACGAGGAGACGCTCAACGTACGCCCCGAGTCGGACAAGTTGATTGCGTTGGAATCAGGGAGTCTTGCAGGCGACGTCGCGCGTGGTCGCCTCGAATGGTCGAACGAACTTTCCCTGCATTTGATCGAGCTGAAAACGGGACGACCAGCGGTGCGGCTCTCTAGATTGGACACGGCGTTTCAAACAGAGGTGCGGCACATAAACCATCTTCTGCAAAAGTCCGGGGCACGGCTGCTGCCCACGGCGATGCATCCGTGGATGGACCCGGCTCGCGAAAGCCGACTCTGGCCGCACAGTAATGGCGAAATTTACGCCGCGTTCGATCGAATCTTCAATTGTTCGGGCCACGGTTGGACCAATCTACAATCAACGCACATCAACCTCCCGTTTCGCACGGCCGCCGAATTTCGGAAGCTCCATACCGCGATTCGTCTCGTGTTGCCTTTGCTTCCCGCCCTGGCCGCCAGTTCGCCCTTCATTGAAGGCCGACGCGCGCCCATGCTCGATGCACGATTGGAAACTTATCGCCACAATTGCCGCCGCATCCCGTCCATCACCGGTCACGTCATTCCCGACGTCGTGAATTCGCCGACGGAATACCGCCGGAAGATTCTTCATAAGATCTATCGCGATCTTACGCCTCACGACCCGGAAAAATTGTTGCAAGAGGAATGGGCAAACGCACGCGGCGCGATCGCGCGCTTCGAACGGGACACGATTGAAATTCGTGTGCTCGACATTCAGGAATGCCCGGCGGCCGATCTGGCGATCATTCAATTTGTCGCCTCCGTTTTGCGCGCATTGACGAACGCAAAAATCTCTCCGGAAGCCGCTCAATCGCGCCCCAGCACCCGAGTCCTTGAAGGGCTTTTGCTAGACGTCATCCAGCAGACAGGCAAGGCACGCGTTACCGATCCGACAATCCTGAGCGCTTTTGGCATTGATTCAGAATCCGGGCTCGAAGCGCGCGAGTTACTTGAGTTGCTGCTGGAGGCGGTTGCGCCCGCCAAAGCTCCCTGGCGGGAGACGATAGAGTTGATTCTAATTCAAGGAACCCTCGCTGAACGCATTTTGACGAAGACCGGCGAACGCCCCTCTCGTGCCAAGTTGCGCCGCGTTTACGCCGAGCTGGCCGATTGCCTCGAACGCGGCAAACTCCTGCATGCCTAAGCGCGGCTTTCAGCTTTTGTTCTCTTGCGAACACGCCAGCAACCGCATTCCTCGTCGCTTTGCAGCCGTGGCAAAGCGTGCCGGCAAGGTATTGAAGACGCATCGTGGTTACGACCCGGGAACGGCTGCATTGGCAAGATATCTGGCCCGTCACTTTGACGCCCCACTTTGGATCGGAAAATGGAGCCGTCTGCTGATCGAGCTGAATCGTTCGCCTTGGCATCCAAATTTGTGGTCGGAATTTTCCAAAGACCTTTCCACCTCCGAGAAAGCCGATTTGATCGCCTCCTATTACGCGCCCTACAGATCCGGGATTGAAACCGCGATCAAACGCTGCTTGGCATCTACGCATTCGGTCCTGCACATCAGCCTCCACTCATTCACGCCGATGTTGAACGGCGAGAGGCGACGAGCAGACGTCGGATTTCTGTACGATCCCCGCCGAATTCGAGAGAAGCAATTCTGCAGGGCCTGGATCTCAGAACTATCACGCGCCGAAAGCCGACTGACGGTCCGCCGGAATTACCCATATCGCGGCGTAGCGGACGGGCTGACAACGCACCTCAGGAGATTATTGCCGGACGGTCGCTACCTCGGTATTGAACTCGAAGTAAACCAGCGTCATCCATTGGGCAACTCCGCGAATTGGCGCCACTTGATCAAGACACTGGCAATGACTCTGGAACAGGTCATCAACGCTCGGGAAAAATGATACCGCGCCGCGCGCCGAATTCTCTCCGAACGTGGCTCCCGAAAAACGAAAGCCCGCCAATCGGGTTGCGATTGGCGGGTGTAGATTCGGAAAAAGACTATTTCTCCTTCGCCTGGGCTTCCAATTCGCCCGCCTTGGCTTTCGCTTCGGCGGCGGAAGCGGCGGCGCCTTGCTCAGTGTAGACGACGTTGGCCATGACGAACGCCTCGGCCAGTGCATCGTTCTGCGCCTGGCTCATTTTGTTGCTCTTGGCGATGAGGCTATCCATCGTGCTGATGGCCAGCTTGTAGTTGTTGCCTTTGAGCGCAGAAACGGCCTTGTCCAAATCCGTTTTGATATCGGCCGGCGCACCGGAAAAAGCCGATTCCAGCTTGGCTGTATCGACGGAAGCCGCCTTCTTGCAACCGGTCGAAACAAATGCAACGAGGCATCCAGCGAGCAGGGCAATCAATGATTTCTTCATAAGCTTGAGTTGTGTTGGTGATCTTGGAACTGGTCGCAAGCTACCGAAATCCCAGAGAAAGGTCAAATTTTCCTCATCGACCACTTCGAACCCATCATTTGATCAGAAATACTGCAGTCACCATTTCCTGAGCTGGCGACGTCATAAAACGGGCAATGACCTTCGCTCTAAGCTTCCGGCAAAGGCGCCAAAGGTTGACGCTTGGTTTTCCGAAGCGCTTCCATTTCACGCAGGAGCTGAATCTGTTCTGCATCGCTGACTTCGCTTGCGCCGGCGCGAGCGAGGAGGCGCCCCACTTCGCGATCGAGGAACCGATTTCGCAATCGCAACACCACATCCTCCGCCTGCCGCCTTGGCTCGGGAACTTCCTCGTCGCCGGTCAACAATTCACTCGTGAGCGAGCGAGCTGCGTCGGTCGTGAGACTCGTCAAGAGAGCCGCAACCGGAGCGTCGTGCTCGCTCAACCGCGCTTCGACAATGTCCCGGCTCGCAGAGCTTTCCAGCCAATTCGGATCCAGGTGATGCAGGAACCACTCAACGAGATCTTCGTGGCGAAGCAGCAGCCGGAGCATCCAGATTTCCAGCGTGTCCGGCCGTTCCATCTGCGGATTCAACTCATCGTCATCCAAGGCTTCGACCGCAGCACCTTGTCGTCCAACCGATGACTGCCGAGCCTTGCGCATTTCCGTTTGTACCGCTTCCGGCGACACCCCCAACCGCAACGCTGTTTTGCGCACATACGTGTCGGTGAACACCTGATTGTGTGCAGACGCAAGTGCGTTGGTCATGATCTTGACCACAGCAATCCTCCCTCGATCAGACGCGGGATCATTTTCGTGACACGAGCGTTCGAGCAAAAAATCAAAATAGCCCACCGCGCCATTGATGATCTCTCGAAATGAATCTCCGCCGTGTTCACGGATGAAACTGTCCGGGTCGTGCGGTTCCGGCACCTGAGCCACGCGCACCGCCACGCCGGCTTGCGCCAGGCTTTCAAATGAACGCTCAGCAGCATTGCGTCCCGCCTCATCCGAATCGAAACAAAGCACCACTTCCTCGACATACCGCTTCAGGATGCGTGCGTGATCAGAGGTCAGGGCGGTTCCCTGCGGCGCGACAACATTCCGAACGTCATTTGTAAAACACCGAATCAGATCAAGCTGCCCCTCGCAGACGATCGCTCGTTGTTCATCGAGCAAAGCGCGCTTCGACTTGTCGAGACCAAAGAATACCCGGCCCTTCGTGAAGATCGGTGTCTCGGGTGAATTGACGTATTTGGCAGTCTTGGCCGCCGGGTCCAGCACGCGACCGGAGAACCCGATGACGCGGCCCTGTTCATCACAAATCGGGAAGATCAAACGCCCGCGAAACCGATCATAATGACCTTCGCCGCCATCGCGTTTAATGACCAATCCGGCCTGTTCCATCAACTGGATTTCGTGGCCTTTGGACCGCGCCCAATTCACGGAATCCTCCCAGGCATCCGGGGCGTAGCCCAGGCGGAAGGTCTCGATCGCTTCGGCACCAATCTTTCGCGAAGCGAGATAATCCCGCGCCGGCTGCGCACCTGCTTCGTTGCTCAAACATCGCTGCCAGCGTTGGGTGATTTCCTCGTGGATCGCGAGCAGACTATCCTTCAACGCGCGGGTCTGCTGGTATCCCGGTGTTTGTTCGAATTCCAACGGGATGTTCGCGCGTTGCGCCAAACGCCGAACGGCGTCCATGAAACCGATGTTTTCATAATCGCGCAACCACGTGAAGACGTCGCCCCCTTTGTGGCAACCGAAACAATGAAAACTCTGACGCTGCGGACTGACGTTGAAGCTGGGGGTCTTTTCCCGGTGAAACGGGCAAAGCGCGACGAAGTTGGCGCCGTTGCGCTTCAGAGGGATCGCTCCGCCAATGACGTCAACGATGTCATTGGCCGCGCGAATCTGCTCGAGGAGAGCGGGAGGAACGGGACCAGCCACCAGCGAAGGGTAACCGGCTCAGGTCCAGTAATCCATCGCGTTCTTCTTATGCTTTGCCGGCCGGTTCGAACGGACCGTACGCGGAGCGGTTGATTCAATGAGTAGAACATCGGCATGGTCGTGTACGAGTTTACCGAGGGCAGATCCCAAAAAGACGGATTGTTGAATGGTGCCAATCGTGGGGAGTGAAATGTCGCCAAAGTTGTCCTCCTGAAACTTCGCCATCGATTTCAATTCGGCGGCCGTGTAAAGGCGGGCATTCAGCAGAGCGAGGCAGAACAAACAAACCAAAACCATCCGGATCATGCCCGAGATCATCCCGAGCGGGTATTCGGCGGTCCCAAACATGTCCGCCAAGCCCATCTTGTCGCCCTTGCTCCGAACGATCCAGGTCGTGATACCCTTCACCAAGGCCGCCCAGGATACGTAGATGGTGACAAACCAGAAAAGTTTACCCATGCCTGTCCAGTCCGAGACCAGGCTGCCGAGGGGTTTGCTGATGAACGCGCCCGCGCCAACAATAATGATCCACTGAACGAGCTTGGGGAATTCCTGCGTCATACCCCGTTTGCGCCCCCGGAAGCAGCCCACCACGACGAGAGCCACACAGAAGAAGTCGAACCAACCCAGTTTTATTGCACCAAATTCCATGACCGATCGTTTGCTGAGATTAACACGTTGAGCCGCCGCACGAGTCTCCTTCAGCAAGACCGGTTCCGATCGATCAACCTATGGTTGTGCCTTTTCCTCCAGACATCCTGATTTTGAAACCTGATGAAGTTCGCCGGGCACCGACGGCCCCGCGTTCCGTTGCACGAACAACGCGATCGGCACGCGCCAATTATTCCACCGGATGCTGCACCAGCCAGTACCGAATTGCCGTGGCCTGAGGATGTTGCGGCGCCAGCTCCAAAACCTTTTCGTATTGTTCCCGCGCCGCCGGCGTGTTCTTGAGATCCTGCGCGTAGACGTTGCCCAACAGCAATCGGCTGCGGGTATCGTCCGGCTTTTCGGCGAGCAACGTCTCCAATTCAAGGGCGGCATCCAAAGGAAACCCTGCCTTTTGGAGGGAAAGAGCGAAATTGTATCGGGCATCGACCGAGTGCGGATCCAGCACAAGCGCCGTCTCAAATGCAGACAAAGCCTTGAAGAGCTGCCCCTCCGAATAGGCCACCAAACCAAGGTTGTAATGCGCTGCGTAGTAGGTGGGATCCGCCGCCGCCGCCGCGGCAAAGAAGGTTGCGGCCCCGGCCGGATCGCGGCGATTTTGAGCATCCACGCCCCGACTGAACAACCGCTCCGCCGCGGATCGATCACCCGCAGTGGGCTTCTTGATTTTTCCGTATTGATACCGTGGAAACGACACGGATGGAGGCATCGGTGTCACTGCACTGGGCTCCGCTTTCGCCTCCAACCGTGGCTTTTCGGACGATTGTAATTGGGTCGCTTGTGCCGTCGCGCTTTCCGGCGATGAATCTTCTGGCGGGAGCGGCGTGACAATCTCGTCAGACCGCTTGGTGGGCTGTTCCGGCTTGCTCGACCGAAAGAGATTAACTGGGTTGATGCGCTGGAAGAATCCGCGCTTTTCCTCGGTAGGTTTGTTATCCACCCGAGGTAGCACCTCCGCGTTTTGGGGAGCCGGTTTTACAGTCGTAGGTGGCGGTTCCGCTTTTGTGACGGCCTCCTGCGTCGGCTCCGTGTCCGTCTTCGCCGCCGGTACGTTTTCATCCGGCGTTTTGATTTCGGTTGGTGGCGGCAGCGACACTTCCGCCAGTTTCACTTCCTCCAAGGGTGGTTCTTCCTTTGCTTTTTCTGCCGTCCTTTCAGTTACCTTTTCATCAGCAACGCGCGACGCCGTATTGGTCACCACGTTTTCTACCGACGGCGGTTCCGTCTTCGCGGCGACCTTGGTCTCGTTGCCGACTTCTTCACTCGCTTTCTCTGGCACCGCCTTGGCAGGCGAATTCGTCACGCTCCCAACGTCGTTCTTCGCCAGTTGCACCGGCGGCTTGTTGGTCGCTGGTGGTGGTGTTTGAGTCGCGATCTGCGGCAAAGCATTTGTCACCGGCGAAGTCTTTTCCGGCTGTTGCGCCGCCACTTTTTGAGTATTCGCAACCTTAGTTTCATTCGTCTTCGCCGCCGATGCGCCGCCGGTCTTTTCTGCCACCGAGCGCTCGACGGGTTTCGTGGCAGAAACCTTAACTTCGCTGGTCGCGTTGGTCTTCGCCGTCGACCGTTCCTTGACAACGGTCTGCTGTTTCGGCGGCGTGTGCTGATTTGTTAACGCGGATGTGACAGTCGAGGCTTTCTCGATCGCACCAGGCTTCGATGATTCCCTGGCCGCTACTTGCAGGTCGCTTTGCGCGCTGGTCTCGGTTTCAGGCGGCGTTTCATTTTCCGCAATGGTCGTCTTGGGTTCCTCGCGGGGCGGAGGCTTGGGATTCACGATGGTGTCCAGTCTCCGAACTGCGGCTTTCACTGCGGCTGCGTTGGAAGCGTCCGGCGCCTTGACGAGATACTCGCGGTACTTGGTCAACGCCGTCGGCAGTGCGTTTAAATACGAATCAGCCACCACCGCCATGTTGAGAATGGCCGGCGCGTAATCGGCGTCGTACTTGGTCGCCTCGACAAAATATTTGTAGGCATCGCGCGGGTCCTTTCGCTGCAACAGAATCAAGCCCAATCCATTGAATGCCTCTGGCGTTTCGCGTTTGAGATTGATTGCGATGTAGTAACTGGTTTGCGCACGGTCGTACCGTTGGTTTTGCAAGTTGGCGTCACCCAGGCGGAGCCAGCCATCGACGGATTTCGGCCGCAGGGCGGTGTAGATTGAAAACTCATCGGAAGCGGACACCGGATTCCCCTGCTCAAGGTAAAGCTCGCCCAGATTGTACCGGGCCTCAGCCAGATTCTGATCCAGTTGTTGTGCCCGTTGATAGGCAATGATGGCCTCGCCGTATTGACCCGCTCCATGATAGGCGAGCCCCAGGTAATTCCACGCCCGCGCGTCGTTGCGAATAAGATCCGTGGCAATCTTCAGTTTGGTGATTGCCGCTTCGTATTTTCCCTTGCGGATCAGCGCGGCCCCCTGCAACAAGGCACGGGGTCCGGACGGCGTGCAACCGCCGCCCAGCCACGCCACAGCCAGCGCCAAAAAGAGCGCAACGAATGGTTTGCGTGTTGGGTGCGTCTGCATCAAGGCTGGTTGGTAACACCGGCACCAAATGGTGTCAAGGAACCCACCCCTTCAAATCGATGAAGATGAAGCAGTTGACTCAATCGATCTGGCTGACCGCGATGCTAACCCTCGGGGCGCACGCGGACGGGAATTCGTTGCAACCTTATCTCCCCGGCCAACGCGCCCGCGTCGTCGTGGTTTCCGACAAAAATGCCCTGAACGAACTCAAGCCGGTGCCCGACGTAATCCACGCGCTGGTCGATCGTGGTATTTGTGATTTCACCGGTCGGACCAACGTGGCGGACGCCTGGCTGACTCTTGTCCGCACGAACGATGTCGTTGGCATCAAGGTCTATTCCGCACCGGGCCGCGTCGCCGGCACGCGTCCCTCCGTGGTGGCCGGAGTCGTGGAAGGCCTGCTCAAGGCCGGCGTCCCCTCCACCAACATCATCATCTGGGACAAGCGCATCGCCGACCTTGGCGCCGCCGGGTATTACGATCTGGCCGACCGTTATAACGTCCGGATCGCGGGGTCGACCTCCACCGGGTGGGACGCAAAGACGTATTACGACAATCCACTCGTGGGCAAGTTGATCTGGGGGGATTTGGAGTTCGGCAAAACCGATGACGCGTCCGGTCGGCATTCGCACGTGACGCGCCTGCTCACCGATGAAATCACGCGCATCATCAACGTTAGCCCCATGTTGAACGACAATCTGGCCCGCGTGGCTGGCTGTCTGTATTCGCTCGCCAGCGGCAGCGTCGACAACTTCCTCCGCTTCGAAGGCGACGCCTACCGGCTTCAGGTGGCCGTGCCGGAAATTTGTGCACTGGAATCAGTGGGCGATCGCGTGGCCATCAACATCGTCGATGCTTTGCTCGCCCAGTACGAAGGCGGACAGCGGAGTCTTTTGCATTACACCAGCCCCCTTTGCCAGCTGCGGTTCAGCCGCGATCCGGTTGCGCTCGATTTGCTTTCGGCGAACGAACTTTCCGCGCTACGCGAGGTGCCACTTCCGGACAACATTCGGACAAACTACACGATCTTCGACAATGCGGCCCTGGTGCGTCTTGGCATTGCGGACACCAATCGAATCGATGTTGAACGATCACCGTAAGCGCAGGTCGACGAGAAGAAGTTCGTCAGCGTCGATTCCGTAACTGCCACGCGTCAACTCGCCGTCCGGCCCCATCACCAGCGAACAACCGATGCAGGGCCGCCCTTGCCAGGGTCCAGAGGTGATGGGGCCCACATTGCTGCAGCCAGCGATCGTCACGCCCGTGTCATCACAAACGGCACCGTAATTCTCCTGCCAGATCGCGCCGTAAGGTTCGCGTTCGTTGTCGTGATCGGCTGGGACGGCCCACGCGCAAGGCGAAAGAATGATCTCCGCTCCCATCATCGCCAATGACCGACTTATTACTTGTCCCGGCGCAAAACCGTCCGCGCAAATCATGAGCCCGATTCGACCCAAAGGCGTATCAACGGCACCCAATCGATCGCCCGTCGCGTAAAGTTCCCGGGCGAAATCCAGTTCATGAATTTTCCGGTGATGAAGAAGAACCTTTCCACCCGGATCGATCAACAGCGCAGAGTTGAACAATTTGTCTCCCGCTCGCTCGACGATACCCGCGCAGACATAAACCCGGTGTTTGTTCGCTGCTGCAATCACTCGTTGCGCCGACCGACCATCCGGGATTTCCGCAGCCAACTCGCGCGCGGACGGATCCGCCCAACCACAGTCCAAACATTCTGGCAGAAGGATGACCTCCGCACCACGTTCGCTCGCGTCCTTGATGCGCAATTCTGCTCGCGCAAGATTCCGATCCGGCTCACCGGGTTCGACCAACATCTGCGCGAGGGCGAGTTTCATGAGACTGTTTGATGCACGCTAGCTGCGGGGTTGAATGAACAACGGGAATCCGACGAACGTGACTACCGTCAGCGCCACCGGCAATCAGGAAATGGATCAACCAACGGGCCAGCCCCCCGTCACACAATCAAGGACCCAACCGCTCCGCTTGAAAGAAGCCATTGCCGCTGGCATTCATATCTGGAGCGAATTGAATGACTCGTTTGTACGTTCGATTCGTAACGACCGGCGACCAACCGTTCAGTGAGGTGGATTGCAACAGACGAACGTCCACCTGTGGTTCGACATTCACAGAAAGGTTGCACTTGCCGCCGGCGACGTCGGCCGAAAGGAATTTGGGAACCGTCAACGCCAATGTTCCGTCCGCATTAACCGCGGCTAGTCCACCACGATTAAGTCCGTCGAAATGTTGGAACCCTCCGCCGACAATGACCGAGTTATCCTGATTGATAAGAGCGGCTGCCGTACTGGCGTTTGGTCCCTCGCCTGGGGCAAATGTGGTATCAAGCGAACCGTCGGAGTTGACGCGCGCCAGGTAGGGCCGGGGCATCCCATCGTAACTTGAGAAAAAGCCAACGAGTACGAATTTTCCGTCGGCCTCACCATAAATCCGGAAAACCCACTCATCCGTTCCGACGCCGGGATCGAAAGACTCGTCCAAACTGCCGTCGGCGTTTAGCCGGGCAATATTATTTCGCGTCACACCATTTACTGCATTAAAGGCTCCACCAATGACTATTTTTCCGTCTAACTGAACGACTGCAGTGGTAACCAGTGGGCTGCCAATATAACTTATGCTCGTAATAAATGACGGATCACGTTGACCTGTTAGAAAAAGCCGGAATAAGCAATTGGTACCCGAGCTTCCTGGGTCACCTGTGACAATGATGCCGGCGGGCGAATGGAACGCGCCATGCCCATAATAGAAGGAATAGGGAGGTATCCCGGAGTCAGGCACAAAGCTCTCGTCGACGGCCCCGGAGTCGCCGAGAAGTGCCACAGCCAACCGTGGCTTTCCATTGCAGTTTTTGAAGAAGCCTCCCGCGAGGATCCTTCCGTCCGGCTCGATTTCCACGCGCTCCACCATATTGTCAAAACCAGTGCCGACATCAAACGTCGAATCCAGAGTGCCGTCCTCCAGCAAACGAGCGATTCGGCCGGCAGGGGTTCCATTGTAACTGGTGAAGTAACCTCCGATGATGATTCGATCTAAGTTGTCAACGGCCACGGAATACACAAAGTCATTCGGTCCGGTGCCCGGATTGAAGGTTGGATCAACGTCACCAGATGGCAAAAGTCGCACCAGATTTGTGATGGGCGATCCGTTGACTTGGGTAAACCCGCCCGCTACCAGGAGGCGACCCTGCGAATCCCGCGCAAGCGCGCCGGGTCCGTGGGTTGATGAACCCGCCCACGAGATTCCCAAACCAGGAAATTCAGCTACGTCATCGTCGGCAATGGTTACGGTCGCCAGCGAAGGATCTTGCAACACCGCGCCGTCGACCGCGTCCGCACTGAGCAAAAAACTGAGGTCGGGATTCTCGTAAGGGTTGTCGACAATGCCGACCATCACATCCTTGCTGGTCTCGCCTTCCTTAAAACGGACTGACGTCGTTTGGAGTTGGTAGTTCTGATTTGTAACCGCAGTACCGTCGTGTGCGCTCAATCGCAAACCGGCCACCGATTGCGTGCCCGTCCGCTGAAGGTGAAGCGACACGACTCCCGAGGCCTCCGCAAATGTCGCGGTCGGAGATTCAAAAGAAACCACCGCGTCGCTCTCGAGCAATGTGATGAGAGCTGTCGCTCGCGTGTTCAAAGACGTGCCCAGCGAAGGATTTGAGAGCGAAAAATAGAAATCACGAGCGTGCTCGATCGACGTGTTCCGGGGCAGGGTGACCAGGACGTTGGTCATATCCTGGCCAGCTGCAAGATTCAGGGTGCCAGCCGTCTCGATGTAATCCACCCCAGCCACTGCGGAACCGGCCGAAGTGGTGAAGTCGACTGTAGCGGCGGCGTTCGTCGGACCGACTCGCATGACCGTGATCGAGACCTGTCCCGCCGAGTCATATTCGTAGAGGTTGGTATTGACCAATTGAAAGGCCGGCGATTCCACGAGATCGTCAACCAGCAGCCGCGCCAACCCGCTTGCAGGAGCGCCATTAATCTGCGTGAAGTACCCGCCGACGAGCACTTCGCCGGCGGCCGTCATTTCCAACCGCGTTACTCGATCATTACAATCCGCAACAAAGGATTCATCGAGCGATCCATCAGGGAATACCCGCATCAACCGAAATCGCGGAAGGCCGTCATAAGTGTCGAAATTGCCACCCAAATAGTATCTTCCGAACCGGTCGATTGTCAGCGCTTCATAGGCGGAAGCGGGTTGTGCCGAGGACGTAACAGACCGTGGTGAAAATCCCGGATCAATCGCACCGTTGGGCATTAAACGAATCACGGAATTCGTAAATGTGTAGCGCTCGTCAATCATCGTTGATGCCATGATTGGCCTGCCCGACGGGTCCAACATGACAAGGGAATTGTTCTGGGCGATGACATTGGTCGAAGTACCAAAGCTCAAAACAAGTGAGTTGTCTTGAGCTATTTTGACGACTTCAGCGGAACTCGCCGCCGTGCCCGCCATCAATAAGTCTCCATTTGGAAAAAGATTGAACGTCGGGCTAAAGGAAATCCCAGGCTCCGGATTGAACCCGGAATCTATCGAGCCATTTGCACTCAGCCGAACCAGGTGCTGGACAACTTGACCGCCCAGATTCTGCAAGAAGGGACTCGCAAGATAGACTCGATCGTTGCCATCAACCTGCACCATCTTGAAGAAAGGCGAATTACCTGCAGTAGGACCTGTGAAGTCTGGATCAACAGAGCCGTCCGCCAAAACCCGCACGACACTTCCATAACCGGTTCCATTGATCGTTAGTGACCTCCCGGCAATAATCGCACGGCCATCAGCCAAGAACGTCGCCACATCGACGGCGCCAAACGGCAAATTCCCCTGGAAATAACTGCCATCTTCGGAACCGTCACTATCCAGACGCGTGTAAGTGGTGGACCCAGCAGCCATGAGCGCAGCAACCATGACCTTCCCCTCTGGCAATGCTTTAATGGCCAACTGTCCAAAAGGATATGAAGGTGGATTGAACGTGGAGTCCACTACAACTTCCGCCGATAAGGAAAACACCAATCCCAAGAGAAGACCGGTAACGGCGCATTGTTTGGTTTCCGCCACCCATTTTGTAAGACCACCTCTCCGAATACATAAAGCTCGCTCCATATTATTTCCTCGGGTTTCCGTAAGTTTCACAAAAACAGGTGACCAGGTCAATGTCGGGCAGCAAAAGTCTTTGGAATTGAAGCACCGAGGCGTTCGCGTAACAAGAATCTCAGGTGGCAGTTGCCACCAACCGATTGATCAACCTCTGGCAGCCGGCAGCGTAATTACTTCCGAAGAGATTGAAGTGATTGAGCGTGTGATACAGCTCGTAGAGTGGCAATCGGCGTTCGAAGCCATCGTCCAGTGGCCAGACTTCATTGTAACCGCTATGGAAGTCCTGGGTGAAACCGCCGAACATCACGATGATGCCAAACTCGGCTTCGCGATCGCCGAAATAGCAGGCGGGATCAAATATCACCGGTTGACCGTCCGTCAGGAATCCGATGTTGCCGGACCAGAGATCACCGTGGAGCAAGGATGGTCTGGGTTCGTAACCGTCGAATAATGGCTCCAGATTTTCCTGTAGCTCGTCGGCGTGGGAGAAGCGCGCGCCGTTTTGAGCAGCGAGTTCCAATTGAAAGCCCAGCCGGCGGTCGCGCCAGAATTCAATCCAGTCATTACTCTTCGGATTTCGTTGGGGCGTGCTGCCAATCGTGTTGTCACGATGCCAGCCGAAGTGTGGTTGTTCCACGCGATGAAGTTCCGCGAGTTGCCGGCCGAGTTGTTCCTGACTGCCCGCCCGCGCTGATCCCAAGGCGAGAAGTTCCATCGCGAGCCACGCCTGCCCTTCCGCTTCACCAATCACCAACGGCTTCGGCACGCGAATGGTGTTGGTCGCGGCCATCGCGCCGAGCCCATCGAATTCGGCGGCAAACACGGATGTGTCGGCTGAAGTATTGGATTTTAGAAACCAAGCCGAGCCATCGGTGCCCGACAGCTTGACGGTTTCGTTGATGCAGCCGCCGCCAAGATGCGAGATGGATTTGATCTCAAATGCCTTGCCCGAGGCTTCACTGATCTCGTGTGCAATGGCTCGGTAGAATGGGTTCATTAGCGATCACGGTTAGCGGGGTTGCGGAAGAATGATCAATCGCGTTTCTTCCCCAGCCAGGACGCGACGAACTTCCCCGATTCTTTTTCCAGAAGGATCATGATCTTCTTGGGATATTGGTCGTTCTCGAACGACACCACCACGGTGTCCAACGTGGTGACCTGGTTCAAGGTTTCCTGATTCGCCCAAGGCTCGCCCGAAAGTTTGGGAAAGTCCACGGTGTGCGAGCGCGCTACGGTGATGAGTTCGTCGTTTGTCATGGCAGCCTCTCAGAATTCTGATGGCGAGATTGCGCCGCCAATGCGGGCAACGACAGAACTTTTCTCCGCAAAATGGTCGCCGGACCACTACCCAGCCCCTGACTTCGAGAATTCGGGACGGCTTCCAACGAAATCTGCCAAACGAGAAATGTCGGGATCGAAAATCCTCATCCGCAGCCTCGGCCACCAAACACGCGTCTATTTCGCCGCCGCGTCGAGACCGATCTTTCGGCGCACGTACTCCAAAAGGTTGGCGCAGCCGTCTTCGAGCAGATCCATGACTTCGTCGAAACCATCGGCCCCGCCGTAGTACGGATCCGGAACTTCGCGCGCGTCGCTGTCCGAAACGAATTCGCAAAACAACCGGACGCGAGCACGATGCCGCGACTCGCCGGCGAGGTGCTCCACGTATTCCAGGTTGTCTTCGTCCATGCAAAGGATGAGATCAAACGTGTCCAAATCTTCCACCGCGATCTGCCGGGCGATGCTGGTCAACTGAATGCCGCGTTCGCGTGCCGCGCCCCGCATGCGCGCGTCCGCTGTCGCGCCTGTGTGATAGTCAATCGTGCCCGCACTGTCACACTGGACGCGCTGCTCGAGGCCCTCCTGTTTGAGCAGGTGGCGAAAGGTGCCTTCAGCTGCCGGGGAACGGCAGATGTTGCCCATGCAAACGAACAGGACACGATAGGGTTTCACGGCGCGGAGCGTAGGCAAAAGCGCCCCGCCAAATCAAGCGGGGCGTCGCAAAAGTATTGCGTCAACAAACTGGTCTGAAAATCAGCATTTGCGGGCCATTTTTCTACTGTTCCCCA
Source organism: bacterium (assembly GCA_016124235.1). Classification (GTDB taxonomy): domain Bacteria; phylum Verrucomicrobiota; class Verrucomicrobiia; order Limisphaerales; family RI-55; genus RI-55. The sequence goes on from WGOC01000012.1 coordinate 100,620, forward strand.
TGGTATTCGATTCGGGAAATCTCCATGTCGCGATTGTCGCTCCAGGCGGTGCCCGTTTCGGCCAGGTAAAGGCAGCCATCGGCTCCGAGTTCCAAATCCATCGGGCGGCGGAATTTCATGTTCGGGCAGAAACGCTCCATGACGGGCAGTCGGCCGTTGCGGACCATGTCGCCATTTTCGTCCAATTTCACGGCGATGATCCAGTTGCGGGACCACTCGTAAATGAACAGGTTGTTGTCGTATTTCTTGGGCAGCTTGTGTGGTGACTTCAGGTTTTCGTCGTAATGATAGACCGGGCCCGCCATGGCAGTACGGCCACCGCCGCTATTCACCACCGGAAAACGCGTGGACGGCGCGGACGGGTAATAGATGAACGCCTTTTGTGGAGGCGGCAGGTCTTTGATCCCGGTGTTGTTCGGCGAATCGTTGTGCGGTTTGTTCACGTCAAACTTGCCGTGGCCCGTGCCGGTGGCGTAATCCCAATTGATATACGGTTTGTTGTCCGCGATAAAATATGGCCAGCCAAAGTAACCGGCTTTCTTGGCCTGATTTACTTCGTCAAATCCAGCCGGGCCGTATTCCAGCTTTGCTGAACCGGCATCGGGTCCCACGTCGCCCCAGTAAAGGAAGCCGTTCGTCTTGTCGACGGAGATACGGAAGGAATTGCGGGTACCTTTTGCGTAGGCTTCCGGCCGGGTTCCGGGCGTGCCGGGAGGAAACAGATTGCCTTTCGGAATCGTGTAGGTGCCGTCCGGTTCCGGGTGGATACGATACACACCGCCGCGCAAATCATTCATATTGCCGGCTGATTTCTCGGAGTCCCACGGACCGCGCAACGGCCGTTTGTCCAGCGGCGCAAAACCGTCGCGGCCCTTGGTCTGGGTATCATCCGAAAACGGGTTCGTGTTGTCGCCGACTGCCACGTAGAGATTTCCCTTTCCATCGAACGCCATCGAACCACCGACGTGGCAGCACTGCTCCCGTTGGGTCTGGACTTCAACCAGCGGTTTCTCAGACGCCAAATCCAGCTTGTCGCCCACCACCGTGAACCGGGCCGAACGAATTTTGCCCGCCTTCTGGCCGTTCGCATCGTTGAACGTGTCCGGCAACGAGCGGTTCAAATAGATCCAGTGATTCTGCAAAAAATTGGGATCCAGCGTCAGCCCCAACATGCCGTCCTCCAAACCGGTGAACACGTCCAGCTTGCCGGCGAGCACAGTTTTGCCGTCGGGCTTGATGATTTTCACCCGGCCGTCGCGTTCGATGTAAAACACCCGCCCGTCCGGCGCCGGCGCGATTTCCATCGGGTAAGTGAGGCCTTCGGGCTTCAGGTCCGGGTTCTCCTCAAGGATTACTTTCTTGAAGGGACCGTCCTCCTGGGGGCCCAACGGCATGGGCTTTTCGTCAGCGGAAAATGCAGGGAACGCAAATGCCAGCGCGGCCACAGCAACGCCAGCCCGACTCGATCGGGAAAGAAAATGCATGCGCAAATAGACCAGTTCGTCCGAGTTTTATTCAAGCCCAACTAATTCTCCCGCTCCGAGGTTTCGCCAACCGGTTTCACAAGAGAGACAATCGTGGCCTCTGGGACTGACCGCAAAACGCTTGGCTTGCTTAACGATGCTTTCAGTCCAACACTGCTCTCATGATCATTTCCAAAAAGATGAACAGCGCCCTGAACGAGCAGGTGGGCAACGAGTTCGGGGCGTCGCTCCAATATGTTTCGATCGCCGCCTACTTTTCCGGGGAAGGTCTGACTGAGCTGGCGAACCACTTTTACCAGCAGGCTTCGGAAGAACGCGACCACGCGATGCGGTTTGTGAAATACGTCGTCGACGCCGGCGGCAAACTGGAAATCCCTGCGGTAAAAGCGCCGAAAGGCGCGTTCAAAAGCGTCGCCGAAGCCGTCAAACTCTCGCTCGACTGGGAGCAGACGGTTACTCGCCAAATCAACGACCTGGTCGACCTCTCGACGAAGGAAGGTGATCACATCACCGCCAATTTCCTCAATTGGTTCGTGAACGAACAACTCGAGGAACTCACCACCATGGACAACCTGCTCAAAGTCGTGAAACTGGCCGGCGATAATTTGCTTTACGTCGAGGAATACGTCGCCCGCCACGGCATCACCAAAAATGACGGCGGCACCGGCCAGGCCGCCGGCGAGTAGCGTCAACGCTTTGGGCATCTCCGCAAAACAACTCGCTCAGCTCGAAGATCGGTTGCGCGGTCGTAAGCCAAAATCGGCTGGTTCAATCCCGGCCAATGGGCGAAGCGTCTCCTCGCCCGACGTCTTGCTCGGGATTGATCCCTCGCTGCGCGGCACCGGTTTTGGCGTGCTCACCCGCGTTGGCGGCGAGCTTAACTCACAAGCCCACGGCACGATCAAGTGTCCGCCGGCGTGGCCCGGCTCGCGTTGCCTCGCTCGAATCTCCGAGGTGTTGCGCGAGGTTGTTCGTAAACATTCGCCGACCGTCTGCGTGGTCGAAGGCTTGTTTTACGCCCAGAACATGCGAACCGCGTTGATCATGGGACAGGCGCGCGGTGCGGCGTTGTCGGTTGTCGCCGAGGCGGGAATTGAAATCTACGAACTCGCACCGCGCCGGGTGAAGCAGGCCATCGTCGGTTACGGTGCCGCCAGCAAACACGCGGTCGCCCGCATGATTCAACGACAGCTCAACCTGGCCGAACAACCGGAACCCGACGCCGCCGACGCTCTCGCCGTCGCCCTCGCCTACACCCAAAGCCAGGGCAGATTGAGCGTGACGCAGCTTAAGCAGATTTAGCCGGCCCGCGCATAGTGCACGTCGAAAAGCTCGCTCCGCCGATGGCGCTTCCGTATTCTCCCGCCGTTCAATGATCACCTTTCTCAAAGGCATCCTGGTTGATGCACTGCCCACCCAGATCACCGTTGATGTGGGCGGGGTCGGCTATGATGTACTCATACCACTTTCCTCGTTTGATCGTTTGCCAGCGCCCGGCAAGGAAGTCCACGTGCTCACCCACCTGGCCATTCGCGAGGACGCGCACGTGTTGTACGGATTCATGAGCGCCGCCGAACGGGAGATGTTTCGACTTTTGATCAACACCGTTTCCGGCATCGGCCCCAAGATCGCCCTGAACGTATTGAGCGGAATGAACGTCGCCATGTTTCGCGGTGCCGTTGCGGGGGGCGACGTAAAGGCGCTTTCGCAAATCAGTGGCGTCGGCAAAAAGACCGCCGAACGAATCGTCGTGGAACTGCGCGACAAAATCGGCGCGTCGGCCGCGTGGGAGGCCAGCAGCGAACAACGCGGAAAGTCCAACGAAGATCAAAAACTGAACGACGCCGCACTGGCTTTGCTCGCACTCGGGTTCAAACAAAACGAGGCTCACGATTCCGTGCGCGCCGCCCAGGCCATGCTGGGCGATACGGCGACCGTGGAAGATCTCGTGCGGGCGTGTCTGAAAAAGGGAAGCTAGTGGACGCGACCACCGAACCAGTCAACGTCCGCATTCGCGACGTCCAACCGTTCGAGCTGACCACCGGACGCAAAATGCTGGCGATACTGATTTTCGGCGTCATTCGACTCGTCAATTTCACGCTGCGCTGGCGGCTCCACGATCCGCATGACGTCCTGACCCGCACAGTCAATCAACCGGTCATTTTTTGCGCCTGGCACAATCGGCTCGCACTCGCATTGCCGGCCTGGCGACGCTTTGTTTTAAAGCGCAAACCCGGTCGGCAGATTGCCGCAATTGCGAGCGCCAGTCGCGACGGCACTTTGGTGGCTTACATTCTCAGCCGATTCGGCGCACAGCCGGTCCGTGGCTCGAGCAGCCGGCGCGGTCTGCACGCGATGATCGAGCTGGTGGATTACGCGAAACGTGGTTGCGATTTGGCGATCACACCGGACGGACCACGCGGACCATTGTATTCGATCCAACCGGGTGTGGTGTCGCTGGCACAAATGACGTGCCTGCCGGTGATGCCGATGAGTTACACACTCTCGCGCAAAATCACTCTCAAGTCGTGGGACCGCTTTCAAATCCCCCTGCCTTTCAGCCGATGCGATTTGCATCTCGGCGATTTGATCGAGGTGCCGCGCAATTTTCGCGACAAGGAACGCGCAGAAGTTTTGGAGCGCATCCGGAAAAGCATGCTGGATTTGACAAAAGATTGAGAAGTCCGGGCGTCTCGACGGTCAGATGATCTGTCCGACATTGAAAGCGCTTCGCTCCACCAAATCGTTCGCGCTGGCGGCAATCCTCATCGCCGTTGTCTGGAAGTGCGCCAACCTGGCCAGTTTGGAAATGCCGGGAACGGACCCAATCATTTCGCTCGGGAAACCGGTCCGAACAAAAACCTCAACCGGCAGCGCCACGATCAGTATCGCGATCACAAACCAGGCGGACGTTCCGGTCGCAATTCAAGCCTGGTCGGAAGATGTCTGGGAACTCGCCTATTTCAACTCGCCCCCCACCAACAACACGAACAACGGCGGATTGCTGGCGCCACACAAGAACGTGATCTTGAAAATCCCGGAGGCGGATTACGCCGCCGCGCCCAAGGAGAATATCCATGTGTGGGCCACTCCCGCGGCTTCCCGTCAACAACAAGTCAAAGATCACGTCGCTCGCGTTCTCCAAACCAGTTTGCGCGTGAAAATCCCGTCCTGGCGATTGTATGTGAAACACTACACACCGAGCGGCTGGATACTTCTCGACGACAAAAGGAGCATGGTAACCGTGAGCGAGAACGTCGTTCGCTATCAACCTTTTGAGACCGCACTGACCAGCATCGCGACGCCAACTGCAACCGATTAACGGGCTCATGAATCTGCTCAACACAAACTTTCTCCTCGCCTCGCTTGTGTGGGGATCCGTTGGCGTCGGTTATTTTATCTACGGTAAAAAGCAACAGGAAGTCGTTCCCTTGGTCGGCGGTTTGATCATGATTGCGATATCCTACCTCGTGGGTAGCGCGTTGCTCATGTCCCTGATCAGCATCGGCATAATGGTGGCCGTGTACTACATCGTACGCGGTTGACCAAGATGACGAACAAACGCCGATTTCAATGGGTCATGAGGTAAAAGATAATGTTGATGCCGAGCGGATAGGCCACTTTCTCGGAGAACTGGTTGAAGTAATTCTGATTTTGAGCTTCCCGTTCCCAACCGTCACTGACGTCGCTGTTGAGAATCGCGATGATCATCATCCGTTTATGATCATCAAAAATCGCCCGCACGTGCATTTGATCGGACCCCTCGCCGCGATAAACCGTTTGCAACGGTGACCGCGGATCCGCCGGATCATAATTCTCATTCCAGAACTGCATCGTCGGTACCTGGAAGTTTTTCATCGGGCCGCGCAGATCAAACACGTTGTGAAAGATCGGATGGTCGGTCGTCAATTCCGTCCATTCACCGTTTGGCAGGACCTGCTTGATCGCCGAGGAAAGACCCTCCCATTCTTCCTCGCCCCAGAAATCGTTCACCAGCATCGCGCCGCCACTCTGAAAATAATTCCGTAGGATTCCAACCTCTTCGTCGGACAAGCTCATGTAGCCGGCGTGCTCAATGTAAATGAGCGGATAATCGCACAACGATGGATCGGTCAGCTTGAGCACCCGGCAATCCGGATCGGTCTTGATCGCGGTCAATTGCTGGAGCCGGTAGGAGAGATTCAAATCCGCGTCGGGATAATCCACCCACCATCCCAGCCAACGCAGGTTGCCGCGACTCGACGGTGGTCCGGGATCAGAATGGAAAATCACGCGAGCGAAGGTAAATACATCCGAACCAAAGCCGGGCGCGTTGGTCCAGTTGGGCGTGCCAATGGCGTTGCCGTCGATGCCGATGGCGTGGGACTCCGTTTCGCGGGCCGTTCGCAGCTCGTCTTCATTGACGACCAAGCCGCCCTCGATCCGAACGTAGTGATCGCCACCCCCTCGACCATTGCCCGAACGCGGCCAAAACTGGCCGAAGCAAAGGCCCGTAAACAGCAAACCGGCCAGTAAGATGATTGGTTTCGTTCGCACAATCAGGTCGCAGCGCCGCAATTCAGATGCGTCGGACGTTCTATTTCACAACCGTCTCTGCTTCGCCCGAATTCTTCCGACCGTCAAGACCGGTGATTTCTTCATGGTGCGCAAAACATTCCCGAGGAGCGCTCAACGACTTTAACCCAATAATTTCGCCAGTCGATTTTGCCGCTTCCGACCACCAGCCGCCAAATGGTCGAAGACAGCAAAAGCATTCACGCGGAGTTGTCGGTGAAACCGGCCATCGATACACTCCTCGCAATGACCACCCCATTGCACCAATTGCGCGCCGGGATTATCGGCACCGGCTTTATTGGCCCCGTTCACATCGAAGCCCTTAAACGCCTTGGCGTTCAAGTCACCGCAATCTGCGGCTCCACGAAGAACGCGAAAGCCACCGCCGCCAAATGGGGCATTCCCGAGGTCTACGGCGACTACGACTACCGCGCCATGTTTCGCTCGCCAAACGTCGATGTCGTTCACATCACGTCGCCAAACAAAGTGCATGTTGAACAATCCCTGGCTGCACTCGCCGCCGGCAAACACGTTGTCTGCGAAAAGCCGCTGGGCATGACTTCGAACGACACGGCCAAAGTCGTCGAAGCGGTCAAAAAGGGCGGTCGACGCGGACCGGTCTTCGCGGTGAATTACATGTGTCGTTTCATTCCCGCCGTGCTGCAAATGCGCGCGATGGTGCAGCGCGGTGATCTGGGACAAATCATGCACGTGCAAGGCCATTTCTTTCAGGACTGGCTCCAGATGCCCACCGATTACAACTGGCGCCTGCTCGCGAGCGAGGGCGGCAAATTGCGCGCCGTCGGCGACATCGGCACCCATTGGATTGACGCGGTGTCTTTTATTCTGGGCGCCCGCGCGCAGGGTGTCTTTGCGCATCTCGAGACGTTTCACAAGACGCGCTTCCGACCGAAGGGTGAAGTGCAGACCTTCACCAAGGCGGACCCACGAAAGATGGTGCCCTACAAAGTAGACACCGAAGATTTCGGAAGCGTGCTGCTGAAATTCGGCAGGGCAAAGCACGGATTTGTGAATGGGGTCCACGCCAACGCATCGATCTCGCAAGTCGCTGCCGGTTGGAAATGCAGTCTCTACGTCGGTGTCTACGGAACGAAAGGCAGCGTGCAATGGGAATTCCAGGAGCCCAATCACATTTTGGTCGGACGTCGAGATGAGCCAAACCAAGTTTTGCAACGGGCCACAGCCGGCTTCAGTGAGGATGTCGCCGGCTTCACTGATTATCCGGGCGGCCATCCGGAAGGATTCCCCGACAGCCACAAGATGCATTACCGAGCCGTTTATGAACACATCGCCAGCAAGCGCAAAACGCCGGCGCTTTTTGCCACCGCAGCCGACGGACATCACGAAGTTCAACTGTGCGAGGCGATTCTGAAAAGCAGCCGCTCAAAAGGCTGGATCCGGCTCTAAACAGCTCGGGTTTTCCGTTTTCCAACGAAATTCACACGATCGTGCGCTGGCCGGACCGTGGGCCTCGAAATCGTAATACGGCATTTTCTTAAACCGAAACCGACGTGCAACTTGCTATTAATTAGCCACTTACACCGCAGATCTAACATCGAGATCCGGCCATAAAACTCTAATTTCCCGAAAGATAGCTTGCACTGCGGCACGATCGTCCGGACTCTCCCCGCCGTTCCGGAGAATGGCACACCCGGCGGCAATGTCTCGATTTGGCCAAAAATCGAAATTTATCGCCCGGAAAAGTGGCTGATTTCTTCCCGCGTCAACCGAGCTTTTTGCCGGTTTTCGCCGCGAATTAATCGAGTTTTCCGGAAAGAAAGCATGATGCCTGAAATATCAACGGTTTGCGCAAATGGCCGTCGCTCGCACCACGCGGGAAGCGGTTTAACGGTCGCTTTGCGTGCGCAGGCCGGTGAGTTCGGCTCCACTTTCAACAGCCGCCAAGATATCAACATTTCCCATACGTCCGACGGAGGCAGCGGCACCGTCGTCGTCTGGCACGCGAGGAACTTTTTGTGATCGAGATCCAAATTCGAAAAGGTGAGGACATCCAACGTGGTCTGCGCCGGCTGAAAAAAGTCATGGTGCGGGAAAAGGTGTTTGATGAACTGCGCAAGCGCCGCCACTACCAGAAGCCGAGCAAGGTCCGCCGCGAAAAAAACAAGGCGGCCGCGTTTAACGCGATGCTCCGCCAGCGCTACGCCGACTATTGAGCCGCCGCCGTTTTGGCGCTCGTCCAACTCTTCGCGCTACCGTGGACGTTGGGCTACACACATCAGTCTTTTGCCACCGTGCCGACATATGTCCGGCACGGTTGTTTTTTTCTTAGTTGCGGCGACTCAGCACACTGCGCCGCCTTGCTGAGTCGTGATCGTGCCGTAGAGTGATTTGGCGATTCATCGGAAGAACTTTCCCCGTTGGCCCGCGCTCGCTAACGTCCCCGTGTGGCCCATCTCTCCGTCGCTGACTGGTTTGTTATTGTCGCTTATCTCGTCGGCGTCATCTGGTTTGGCGTGCGGCTCGGGCACGGCCAGAAAAGCACCCGCGACTACTTCCTCGGCAACCGCGGCATCGCTTGGTGGGGCGTCGGCCTTTCAATCGTCGCCACGGAAACGAGCGCCCTGACTTTCATCGGTGTCCCGGCGGCCGCGTATGGCGGAAATTTGGGCTTCATCCAGATCATCGTCGGCTATGTCATCGCGCGAATCATTCTCGCGGTAGTAATGGTGCCGCACTACTTCAAAGGCGAAATCTATTCGCCCTACCAGATGCTCGGCGAAGCGTTTGGTTCCCCGGTGCGAAAAACAGCAAGCCTCTTCTTTCTAATTGCCGGCACATTGGCCGCCGGAGTACGGATTTACGTCACGTGCATCCCACTGCAATTGATGCTCGGGTTCGCGGACAACCAGGTGATTTTCGCGATCCTGCTCTTTGTCGTCCTGTCGCTTATTTACACCTACGTCGGCGGCGTAAAAGCCGTCATCTGGACGGACGCGATCCAGTTTGTCTTGCTGGCCGGCGGCGGCTTGTTTGCGCTGTTCTACATTCCCACGAAACTGGCCGGCGGCTGGGGCGCTGCAATTGACCTGGCGGCCGCAAATGGCAAGCTCGCGTGGTTCAATGGACATTTTTCGCTGGCCGCGCCTTACAACATTTGGATGGGGCTCATTGGTGCGACGTTTCAAGTCATGTCGTCGCACGGGGCCGATCAACTGGTCGTCCAGCGCGTGCTCAGTTGCCGGTCCGTTGCCGATGGCAGACGTTCACTGATCCTGAGTGCGATCATCATCCTGCCGTTGTTCCTGCTGTTTCTCTTCGTCGGTGTTCTGCTGTGGAGCTACTACCAACTACACACGTCGGCCATTCCCCTGCCCGAGGCCCGACCAGGCGTCGGCAAAAACGATTACGTCTTTCCAATCTTCATCCTCACGGAAATGCCGCCGGTGATGCGTGGGTTTTTGATTGTCGCCATTTTAAGCGCGGCGATGTCATCGGTCAGTTCGGCGCTCTCCGCCTTGTCCTCCGTTTCCACGATGGACCTGTTAAGAAACTGGCTCGGCCAGAACTGGAACGAACATCGTCTCCTGCAATTCAGCAAACGATCAACCCTCGTGTGGGCCGGAGTGCTGGTGCTGGTCGCTTGGTGGTCACAGCACACGAGATCCGTCCTCGACCTCGCCTTCAGCCTGAACGGGCTGACCGCCGGTGGCATGCTGGGAGCCTTGCTGCTTCTGCTATGGTGGAAACGCGGTTCGCCATGGCCGGTGGTAATCGGCATGTTTGCGTCGCTCGGGTTTATGCTCTGGCTTTCAAACTTCAGCTGGCCGGCGGTTGAAAGTAGCGGGGCACTCGTCACAAAAAAGGTTTACTGGCCGTGGTACACGCTGGCAGGAACTTTGGTGACTTTCATCATCGCGAGATTTTGCCAACCTTTTTGGCCACGAAAACCGCGCTGAAGTTTCATCAAGGTCATCCGAAACCAATCGTGAGAAGCGAATTTCGAAACGACAATGTTCACCGAACCTGAGCAGGACTGGGAACAATCCGGAAGAACCTTCGCGGTGTGGAGAATGATTCGATCGGCAGAATCCGAAACGTGTTTGTCATCGCAATCGAGTAACGGGTCTGCCAATCAATCGGCGACGCAAGACCGGTGGCGGTCTGAACTTCAAGCTCAGCGCCGATTGATCCGAACAGGACGGGAAGCACTCCCATCTCCGGCACGATCGTGAGTTCCATCGCGGAAGGGTCTGCCACAAATTCGGCAACCCGAAACTCAGTACCCGCGCCCGGTACGGGAGCAATCACCTGAAACTCGTTGGTCAAAGCGACGTGGTCAAAAGTCACCCACGGATTTGTGGGAAATGATGTATCGCGCCTCTCCACCCAATAGCTTTGCCAGGGCACGCCATGCAGGATCGTGTTCTCCGCGGCCATCGCAACCTCAGGAAGACTGGGCGTGCCTTCCGCGATCTCCAGCGCCACTCCAGCCAGAATGAACGGATCGACGTTCAGCAGAATTCTTCCCGCATTGGTGGCAACCAACTGCGACTTACTGAGCGGATTCAGAAAGCTATCGAGCGAACTCAAATCCACGAGACTGCCCGCGCCATCGGCGAGGACTTTGACGCCACCCGAGGGGATTCCCGACAAATTGCTCAGCAACAATTGCCCGCCGTTCATTGCCTGGACATCGAGACGCGCGCAGGTGCCGCCGGTCAGGTACGTGAGTGCCGGCAGGTCGAGCACACTGCCGGCATCGCGAACCAGCCACGCCTTGGCATTGCAGCTTCCACCTCGCGCGTAGGTGCTGAGACTGGCGACCGTGACGACCGCGCCGTTTGTCACTGAAATCGAACCGGCATCAAATTCGGTGAGCGCGGGAAAACTGACGGTGCTCCCATTGGCAATGATTGAACTCAGTTGCTTCAATTCCGCGACTGAAAGATCGCCGTCCGGCCCGACATTTACGCCCACCGTCGGACCGCCGGTCATCAATGGCATGTTGATTGTGCCAAAGTTAAGCGCCTCGAAGGTGACCGCTCGCAACGCGGCGACGGATTCTCCGAGCATGTCCAGTTCGATTCGACTGCCCGCGCCTTCAGCGAGAAAACTCAATGCCCCGTCCGCAATGACCGGCAGGCTGGGCATCCGCACCGTGCCGCCGGCAAAAGCACTAATCTCGAGGACGCCGCATCCGCCACCAACGAGATTGGTCAGCGACGAAAGATCCAGCACACTGCCCGCACCGTTGACCAACCAGGAGTTGACGGCGCAACCTGCGCCTTGATCGTGCGAATACAAATTCGGGAAACTCAAAACCGCGCCCTCATCCACGGCGATGTCGCCCGCAAAAAGATTGGTGATCCCCGGGAGCGCCAGGCTCGTTCCGCTTACAGAAAGCCCTTTTAACAGGTTCATTTGTGCGGCGTCCAACGAGCCACCCGATTGAATTGCGATGGACACTGTTGGGCCGCCTTCGAGCAAGGGCACCGCGATGGTGCCGTTATTTCGCGCCGTGAATGAAACGGGTTTTGCCATCGCCAGCGATTGATCCAGTGCGGCCAGATCGAGCCGGCTGTTGGTGCCATCGGCTAGAAAATAGAGAGTCCCCTCAATCACCGAATTCAATGCGCCAAAAGTAAGTTGTCCGCCGTCGATCGCCTCAACGTTCAACCAACCGCACGCCGGGCCTGACAGCATCGCCAGAATGGAAAAACTCAGAACACTCCCTGGCCCGGTGACGCGCCAGTTGTAAGTATAGCAAGCGCCACTCGTGGAATGCTCCAGGACGTTGGGAACCGAGACGACGGCCCCACCGCTCACCAGCACGCCACCGCCGGTCAGATTCGTCAGCGCGGGGAAGGCCACCGCCATCCCATCGACTGTGAATCCGCTCAATTGTTTCAACTGCGTCACGGGCATCTGGCCGGCGGACTTCAATGTCACCGTGACGGCGGGGCCCCCGGGGAATTCGGGCATGAGTATCGCACCTTCATTCCGGACTTCGAAGGATACCAAATGTGTCGCCGTCGAAGATGACGTCAAACCGTTTAGATCAATTGTGCTGCCGGCTCCATCAGCAATGAAATAGACAACGCCATCTGTGATTGCGGAAAGGTTCGTCATGGTCAGGCTGCCCCCGGCACTGGCACGCATCGTCTGCCAACCACAATCGGGACCCGACAACGTGGCGAAGTTCGGCAAGTTCAACGCGCTGCTCGAACCAGTCACCGTCCAATCGCTCACGGGGCATCCGGTCAGATCATGGCTCACAAGGTTTGTTGCCGAGACAACCGCGCCTCCGTTGACCAGCACGTTTCCAGCAGTGAGATTGGTCAACGCGGGAAAATCAACAGTCATTCCGGTTACCGAAAAACCGCGCAAAATCTCCATCTGGCCAACCGGCAGCACACCTCCATTCAAGAGCGTCACTTCAACCATTGTTCCACCACGAAACGAGGGAATATCAATCGTTCCACCGTTTCGCGCGTCCAAATCCAATGCGCGCTGTGTGGCAAGTGACTCCGCCAGCAGCGGCATTTCCACCACGCTGCCGGTTCCATCGGCCAAGACAGCTAGCAGGCCTTCATTCACGGTCGTCAACTTGGCAAGCGAGACCCGGCCGCCGTTCACGGCCTTCCAAGTTAAGGCGGAACACTGGGCACCGGTAACGTTGGCAAGCTCCGGGATCTCCAAAACACTGTCCGCGCCGGTCGCCTGCCAGGTGACAGCGGCGCACCCTGCGGGTTTGGAATATTCATTCAATGTCAACAGTGTGAGCGTGGCCCCAGATGTTGCTTCAAAACTTGCGGCATCCAGATTGACCGGTCCGGCAAGCACCAAAGTCGTTCCCGCGCCGCTCACCGAAAGTAAGGGATTTCCAATGGCGGTGAACTGCCCCTGAACGACTGACGCGCCTCCCGTGACCCGGAACGTGCCGGCGGTAAGCGTCAGAGAATTGCTACTTTGCAGACTGCGAATCGTTACGCCTGCCTGGCTGGTGACGGTGAGGTCGCCGACGGCGTTGATGATCACGTCATCAACCGCGCCGGGCAGCACATCGTTACTCCAATTTGCCGCGTCCTGCCAGACCGAGGTACCCGCCCCGCCATCCCAACTGACCGTCGCTGACCAGGCATCGAAACTGCCCAGAATGACCGAGGCGGAAGCAGTCAAAACTCTCAAGCGGAGTACTGCGGCTGATAAGCAAGTGTTCATAAGCGTCCGGTTAAAAACATGAAGACCGATTTGCAACGGGGCAACCTTCCGGGCCTTTCAATCTGAACCACCAGCCCGGCGATCCATGTACGAAAATTATCTCGGCGTGCACGGGCTTACAAGCCGTAGGTTTGGCGTTCGCCGAGATCCGGCACGTGCCTCCAAATTCGACAGGCTCCCGCGGATTGCATTCCCGCGGAGATCAGGCAACTTCAAACGCACCTGATGACTCCGACGGAACAATTCGATCAACTCCTTGCCGGCCCGGCGCCCATCCTTGCGCTGGCGCCGATGCAGGACGTGACCGATCTGGAATTTTGGGAGGTCATGTCGCGATACGGCGGGCCGGACATTTATTGGACGGAATACTTCCGCGTCCACAGCACGTCGCGCCTCGAAAAACACATCCTGCGTTCCATCACGGAAAATCCCACCGGCCGGCCGGCGATTGCGCAGATGATCGGCAACGACATCGAAGCGCTCGTTCGCTCGGCGAAGGAATTGCAGAATTACCCGGTCGCCGCGATCGATCTCAATCTCGGTTGTCCGGCACCGATCGTTTACCGCAAGTGCGCGGGCGGAGGTCTGTTGCGCGAACCGGATCGTGTCGATCGCATCCTCGGTGCTCTTCGCGAAGCCATCCCCGGCCGGTTCACGGTGAAGACGCGAATCGGGTTTGATGATTCCGCCGTGTTCGACGAATTGTTGCCAATCTTTGCGAAGCACTCGATCGATTTGTTGACGGTGCATGGGCGGACGGTCAAAGAGATGTATCGCAGCGCCGTTCACTACGATTTCATCGCGCGCGCCGTTGACGCAATGCCCTGCCCCGTGCTTGCGAATGGCAACGTCTATTCCGCCGCCAAAGCGGAAGCTGTGATCGCCGAGACCGGTGCCCGTGGTTTGATGATCGGCCGCGGCGCGATTCGAAATCCGTGGTTGTTCACGCAGTTCCGCCAACGCCAAAAAGGCGAACCGGAATTCATCCCCACAGGTCGCGAGGTCCTGGCCTACGTTCGCGATTTGTACGAGACAATCAAGCTGCCCGACGCTGACCACAACGAACGCGGCCACGTCACGCACATGAAGAAATACATGAACTTCCTCGGCGTGGGTGTGGACGCCGATGGCCGGTTCCTAAACGCGATCCGCCGCGTCGACACGGAAGCCGATTTCTTCCGCGTGTGCGCTGATTCCCTGGACCACGAAGAACCGACACCGCTTGAGCCGTTTCAAATCGCGCTCGGCGAACGCGACGTGATGGCGGGAGAGATGAAATAAACAACCACTCTCGTTAGAGCAACGAAGTCGTTTACAATACCGCCCTCCACCGATTCTATCGCCATCGACTAACCAAACGATCGAATAGCAACTCGAAACGTTCCGATGCATCTAAAAAGATCCGATTTGATCACAATTATCTCGGTATCGTGTGTCGTACTGCTGATAAGTGTGATCGTCCTGCTCAATCAGCGGCAAAGAAAAGCGAAGTCTGAGAGAATCGCTTGCCTCGGTAATCTCAAGCAGATCGGTCTCGCATTCCGAATTTGGTCAACCGATTGTGGAGATTCATACCCGACTAGCGTTTCAACAGATTACGGTGGTGCTCGGGAAATGATTGCGACGGGTTCCGTTTGGAAAGTCTTTCAAGTCATGTCGAACGAATTGAGTGCTCCCGTCATACTACGTTGTCCGTCGGACCGAACTGCACGGAGACTTCCATTCAGACCTTCTGATCCTCTCGCTTGGCTCTCTCTGAGAAACACAAATCTCAGCTACTTCGTCGGCTTGGATGCCGAAGACACTCGTCCAAACATGTTCTTGTCTGGCGACCGCAATCTGACCATCGGTAATACACTGCTCAAAGGCGTCGTTGCCTTGCGGACAAACACCACGATGATTTGGAGCCGCAAACTTCATGACCGCGTCGGCAATCTCGGTCTGGCCGATGGAAGCGTGATGCGAGTCACTCCCGAGCAGACTCGCCAACTGCTCTTGCAAACGGGAGATATCACCAATCGCGTGGCGTTTCCTCAGTGAATTCTGACTATCCAGCCAAAATTCCATCGCCTCATTTGCTTTCTCCCATTAACTATTCTGACATGCAACCTTTGCGGCCGCTCGTACTCGTTTTCGTCCTCGTAGGCCTCTTCGGATTCATACTTTCCGGCGATACACAGGATCATGCCACGCAGGCCCAGACTGGTGCGCCAAGGTTTCAGATTCTGGCTGCCACCGTTGACACCTTCGACGAGGACACCCACGTGGTCAGTTCTTCTAAAACGGTGATCAAACTTGATACGACCACCGGACAAAGTTGGTGGTTGGTAGGTGGCTTCGGCACCAATGCTTTTCCTCACTGGGTCGAATTGCTGGACTACGGTTACGTCCGCACGAATCACATCGATTTCGTCCCGGAAAAGTAGAATAGGAAAAACAGGAGCCATAGCACTTATCCTGCAAATCCTGCTCATCATGCCACAGTTTCGGGTGATTTTGGCTTGCCCACGTGGCCTCGCAATGTGATCAACCGTCATCCACAACCAAAACGTCAACCGATTCATCCATGATGCCTACTTTGATTCCATCGCAATCGCTTACGGCAGCAGGTAAGTGCGTGATTCCCCTGAAGAGGCATGTTGCCATTCGGAAATCGCCCGCATTCGGCCCCTTCCCGGGCACCTTTTGTCGTCTGCTTCGTGCAGCGTTGCTGCCTGTGGTCATCGCGATTTCATTTTTATTTAATCCACCCGCCACCGCCGCCGAACATCCGGTCGTCAATCTTTGGCCAGGTAAACCGCCGGGCGAAACCAAGGAACTCCCGCCCGAAGCTGACTTGACCAAACCAACGGACAATCTGATCGCCGGCCGCCGTTTGATGCGGGTCGGCAATGTCAGTACACCGTCGTTCACGGTCTATCGCGCGCCGGCGGATAATGCCAACGGCACGTCAGTGATCATATGTCCCGGCGGCGGACACACCATTCTCGCCTGGGATCTCGAAGGCACCGAAGTCGCCGATTGGTTGAACTCGATTGGCGTTACCGCCTTTGTGCTTAAGTACCGTGTCCCCTCCCGCGCAGTGAACGGAAATGAACCGCGCTGGCGGGCGGCAGTCCAGGATGCGCAACGCGCACTGAGCATCGTCCGCAGCCGGGCAAAAGAATACGACATCGATCCGAATCGAATCGGCATGATGGGCTTTTCCGCTGGTGGCGAAACGGCGTTGCTCGCCTCGACGTTTACCGAGCGAACCTACGATCCGGTGGATGATGCCGACCAGGTGGCGCTCGCGCCAAATTTTGCCGCGCTGGTTTACGCGGCGGGCGCCGTTCACGGAACGGACCACGAAAAGGTCGACTATCTGAAGATCACCAAGGCAACTCCGCCAATGTTCATCGCCCAGGCTTATGATGATGGAGTGCCGGTGGAGAATGCGGTCACCATTTTCTCCGAACTGAAGAAAGCCGGTGTACCGGCGGAACTGCACATTTATTCCGAGGGCGGCCACGGCTACGGATTGCGCGAAACGCGGCAACCGGTCACCACGTGGAACCACCGCATGGCGGATTGGATGCGCGTCAACGGCTGGTTATCCAAATAAGCCCCGCCGAACGAACGTCGGATCGTCCGATTGCACGTCCAGTTGTCCCTTGCCAAGCCGCGGCAGGTCCCGCATCTTGCGCCCGATATGAAGGCATTCGTCATGGTTTTATTGGCGGTCGCGGCTTGCGCATTGGGTTATCTCTGGCTGGATACCGGGCGCAAGGCCGAGCAGAAGGAAACGACTTACCAGCAGAAGATCACCGAACTGGAAGACACGGCGCAGACGCAGCAAACCAAACTCGAGGAAACGCAGGCGGGAAAGATCCGGCTCGAGCAGGACGTCAAAAACCTGGAGGATCAGTTGCAGATTGCCGCCACCTCGCTGAGCACCGCGTCCAACCAGGTCACGACGTTGCAGGCCAAGGTGGTTGAGGCGGATGAAGCCGCCAAGAAAGCCGCCGCTGAAATTGCCCAACGCGACCAGAAGATTTCCGAACTCACGACGGAGCGCGACGACTTGACGACCAAAATGAAGTCGCTCAACGAAAAGATTACCGACCTCGAAGGCAAAATCAGCACCGCCGAGAGCCAGCTGGCCGCCGCCCGCGGTGATCGCTCTTTCCTGCTCAAGGAACTCACCCGGATGCAGGCCGAAAAGGCGGAACTCGAACGCCAGTTTACCGATCTCGCGGTCCTGCGAGAACAGGTCAACCGCCTGCAAAACGAACTCGCCGTGGCGCGTCGCGTGGACATGATCCGCTCGGGTCGATACGGCGGACAGGAACTCAAAGGGGCGGCTCTGCTCCAGTCGAAACTCTTCAAGGCCGAACCCGAGCAACCAACGAAGTCCTACGACCTGGACGTCGAAGTGAAAGCCGATGGATCGGCACCCGTGATCTCCACCAATCGCACGTCGGTCAAGGTCACTCCGCTCAACCAATGAGCAATGGCGCACCGTTGGTGGATTCGTACGGTCGCACCATGGGCGACCTGCGAATCAGCCTGACGGATCGTTGTAATTTCCGCTGCCTGTATTGCCTTCCGGAAACGGAGGCCGCGGCGAATTTCTATCAACAACGCTTCGCCCCGGCCGGTCGCAAGTTTTCCACGGAGCCCATTCAACGCCAATGGCAGCCGCGCACGGCGCTACTCAGTTACGAAGAGATTGCGCGCATCGTTCGCATCTTCGTTGGGCTCGGCATCCGGAAGATCCGACTCACCGGCGGTGAACCATTGCTGCGGCGCGATGTCGAATTGATCGTCCAACGCATCGCCGAGATTCCCGGCGTCGAGGATCTTGCACTGACCACCAACGGATTCAATTTCCACGAAAAGGCGGACGCGCTGCGAGCGGCCGGTTTGACGCGCATCAGTTTCAGCCTCGACTCGCTTGATCGCGCGAACTTCAGAAAGATCACCGGTACGGATTACCTGGAAACGGTGCTCCACAACATTCGCCTCGCGAAAAGCATCGGCCTGCGACCGGTGAAGGTGAACGCCGTGATCATTCGCGAACTGAACGAGCATGAGATCGTACCCCTTGCGGAGTTCGCCCGCACCGAGGGTGTCTCCATGCGGTTCATCGAATTCATGCCACTCGATTCCGCCCGTGCGTGGCTCAAGGAACTGGTGATGCCCGGTCGGGAGATTCTCGCGACGCTGCAAAAGCATTTCGACTTGCAAGCGGCACCCGCGCGCGATGCGGCGGAGACTGCCCAACGTTGGCGGATCGCCGGAAGCGACGCCGAGATCGGCATCATCGCGCCGGTCACGGAACCATTTTGCGGACATTGCAATCGTATCCGGCTTACTTCAGACGGCAAGGTGCGCACCTGCCTGTTCAGTTTGAATGAACCGGATTTGAAAAAGGAGTTGCGAGCCGGCGCGACCGACGAACGGCTTGCGGCCTGGATTCGCGGAATCGTGTGGCAAAAGGAGGAACGCCACCACATCGGCGAACAGGACTTTCAACAACCGGAACGCAGCATGAGCTGCATCGGCGGGTAAATCTCAAAACCGCCCGTTCCAAACTCTACTCGCTTGTGTCAGGCTGACTTCAGCTTCCACGGACTTCGATAAGCGATGTGATCAAATTTCTGTAGCGCTGGCTCGACGCGCTCTTCGCTGACGCCCTGTTCCAGTTTGATCTCGCCGCCCATTTTTTCCGCGAGACACGCCAACCGGGTGAACACATTCGCTCGGAAGCCATCTTTCACCGGAAAGATCGGTGGCCTGCCCGACCGTATCGCGTTCGTCCAGTTGTCGATGTGATCCCTGCTGCGCTCGATGGACGAGACGATTTCCTTCGATATATAAGGAACCACGTTTCGGCTCGCCCCCACGCCGGGCGAACCGCCTTCCACCACAGCCGTGTCCTTCGTGCCGAGATACTTCGCACCATAATCGGTCTTGCCTTGTTTGACACCGGGCTGCGCCCAAACGATGTCCAGCGTGGGATCGACGAGTTCGAAACGAACCTCGCAACCGGCGGAATATTCGGGCCTCGCAGCATCCGCCGGCAGGCGGGTGAAGATCACCTTGCGCAGGCGTCGCGGATCAAGGTCGAGAAACCACGTCATCAGGCCGAAGACGTGGAAGCCGTGGCCGCACAACTCGCCGCCGCCGAGGTCCGGCACGTTCCGCCAACCGCCGGCAAAGAGCTTCTCGTCAAACGGTCGTTCGTTCAGTGGTCCCAACCACAGATTCCAATCCAATCCGGCAGGAGGCGCCGACGAAGGCGAGGATTCAACTCGTGGATCGGGCGGGTGCCAGCATTCGACTCGTTGGATATCGCCTAGCATGCCGGAACGGATGACCTGACACGCCGCGAATCCCAGAGGGTTCGAGCGTGCCTGACCGCCGACCTGGACAACGCGCTTTGTCTCCGCGACCACTTGCTTCATCCGCAACCCTTCCTCAAGCGAGCGGCAAAACGGCGTTTCGAGATAGACGTGTTTGCCAGCCTGACAAGCCTGGATCGCCATGAGCGCGTGCCAGTGGTCCGGTGTGGCAATAACCACGGCGTCGATGTCTTTGCGATCCAGCAGGCGGCGATAATCCTGAAATCCGGCAACGGGTCCGGACTGTTTTGATTGTGCCTCCTTCAGCCGCCGTTGATCCACATCGCAGACCGCGCCCACGTGCTTGAATCTGCGCAACAAATCGCGGCCGCGCATGCCGAGCCCGATGTGTCCGGTCACGATGCGGTCGTTGGCTCCCGGCCTTCCATCGAAAGCCAGCACGCCGGCCGGAATGATTTGAGGTCCGATTGCGGCTCCGGCGATCAGAGGACCAGTTCTTTTCAAAAAAGCTCTGCGCGATAAGTTCATGATGAGATTGAATGTTGGAAATCCTTGTCGATGGTTTCGGAACGAATCGGTTATCCCGATACCGATTTGCGGTATTCCCCGGAAACGGAGACAATGAGACGACGAACAATGAAGGCCCGTGTGAGTGCGACGAATTCCTATTGGAGGAACCCAGATCGGTCCCAAAGCCAATGGATATCGTCAAACCTCGCGTCCAACGATCGTTTTATGTTCTCCGCAGTGGCAGCAGTGCCATAGAAATCCTCCGCCTTCCAATGGCGTTTCTCCCAGTGCCCATCGGCAAACATCAGGTTGCCGTACTTCAAGTGGCGCCCTTTCGGAAAACCGCCAGTTCCATCACGCAAGTCATTTGGCGGCACTGCAAAGATCAGCCCGTCGTCAAGCGTAGGATGAATTTCTTCGATAAACGTGAAAGTTCGCACCGGATCCCGTATCTGATCCATAGTTTTGCACACCCCCAGTTCCATGATCTTCGAGGCATTTGCTCCCATGTACCCATTCAGCGAGTACGAACGGACGAGAAACCGCCATTGCGTCCCCACAAGCATGCGGGTTCTGTCTGAAGGGCAGTGAAACACCCGGGCGTTGGGCGTGTAGTTGCCGAGCATCGCTCCATACAGGTACTCCGGGTCGATCAAGAGGCGGACATCAAAGTTGTCCAGGTTTTGGGGATTCCCCCCCAGGTAGCCACCCACCCAGGATGGGTTCTGCGGAATCTTGCCCGAAGACGGACCAAATCCGTTGGGGACGAGGCGGCCGTTGTTATCACCAATATAAAGCTGCCATGCCACCTGCAACTGGTGCAGGTTGTTCATGCACTCGATGGTTCGTGCGCGTTCCTTCGATCGGCCGAGCGCCGGCAACAGTAGAGCGGCCAGCACGGCAATGATCGCAATGACCACCAACATTTCGATCAACGTGAAACCGGACTCTTTGGGCCCGGCAACGCTCACCCCAATAAGCCCATTTTTCGATCTCATATCGTGTTTCCTTTCCATACCTTGACGCCGGGTTTAACTCGCTTCCGGCTGTTGTCAACGATTCTGGCAAACCATTTCCGAAACAACCCGCTCAGGAGCCACCGGCCGGATACGGTTTACTCCGGCCGGTGACGGTTAAACCGAGCTGGTCAGCCGTTGTAGATATAAACCGTTCCGTCCTCGTACAGAATCGCGTACGAAAGCTCGCTGCCGTTGTACACGTAGTACGTGTTGTTGTAATACGCCATTCCACTCAGGTAGAAATGTTGATGTCCTCCCGTGACTTCGTTCCCCATGAAATCGGTGCCCGAACTCATGGTGCCAATGTATTGCGACTCGCCATAAACAGGCGTGTAATGATCCGGTACGTTGGCATAAGAAGTATCAGATTTTTCATATTGATTCTTCAGAACGCAGTACGACGGATCCGTATTGGACCACATTTCACTCGACCACCAGTAAATGCTGGTGACCGTGGAATTGGTGGACACCTGCAAATCGGTGTTTTGTGCGAGCCACGTATACGGATTCGGATAAGCATTGGAGTTGGTCAGCGCGGGTGAAGGATTGTATTCAGGCCAAGACCCCGGCCGGTAAGAACTCCAATAACTCGAGTCAGCCGATATCGCTTCGATATAGGGTGCCGTCGCCAGGCTTGCCGTGACGGAGCCAGCGGCAACCAGGGCCGTGACGAGGAGATGTTTGAAACGCATAGTGAACCTTTCTTTGAGTATTGTTGATCTGATCATTTCTCCCATCCTCAATACTTCTGGAATCAGGATTGACCCATTGATACCTGAAAGCGCGGCCAACCAACCATCCCCGGAAATACCCATATTTTGTCGCCAGCGGACGAAATCATGTAAGAATTCACATAGCTACCACGTGGGGTCATGTTCTCCGGTTCACAAGTTTCACCGCCGCGTCGGTTGATCCTTCCGTTGTTGCCGTGCCATATAATTTCGCCAGCGCCGAAGTGCAGGAATGCACTCCGAGTTTCGGGTAAATGTTGTTCAGGTGGTTCTGCACCGTTCCGACCGTGATGCCCAAGCGTTCCGCCACCAGCTTGTAGGACAGGCCATCCGCCACCGCCGCCATGACCCTCGCCTCTCGGGGAGTCAGACGATGCCAGTCCGGATTCACCTGCCGGCCTTGGCGCAAGCGATCCAACAAAAGCGTCGTAAGTTCCGGTGGCAAGGGAGTGCCACCATGTTCAATCACGGCCAGCACCCGCCACACTTCATGCACTGAACAGGGCCATGCAATAATGCCATCCGCCCCGGCCTCGAGGGCAGAGAGTAATACAAGTCGTGACACACCGAGATCGTCCAGCAGCAACAAACTGCGGGTGCGCGGACGCAGGGCGACGATCAAGGAAGCGGTCATGTGGAAATCCACTTCCGGAAACAGGAATACGATTTGCGTTTGTTTGGGCAGGCTGCGCGGCGCTTGATCCGGCAGACACGTGATCGCCCGGCACCGGAACCCGCCGCTGCTGTTCAAGAGCGCGGCAAAATCGCCCGTCTTGCGGGCGTGCCTGCCGATCACCGTCACTGAAATCGTTTTCCCCCATTTCCCTCTCGCGCCGATCCATTTCCTTGATTCCGCCCCAATTCTGGATGGCGGCGGCTTTCAACGGGTAAGGAAGTATGTCCCCCCCCTCAATGGAGCCTGCAAGCGACAATTTGAGGGGCGGACAAGGGCGAGCGCTGCCTTACAGCAACACCCGGTGCAATGACTCGAGCATCGCTTCCACGGTAAACGGCTTGATCAGGTGACGAACCTTGGTTTCCTCGGCCACGTCCATCACGCGGCGCATTTCGCCATAGCCGGTCATGAGAATGATTCGCGATGAAGGATCAATCTCCCGGAACTTCAGCACCAGTTCCTTGCCGTGAACACCGGGCATGAGGTAGTCGACGATGATGATGTTGATGGCGGACGGATCCTTGCTGAATTCCGCCAGCCCCAGTTCACCGTTGGGAAATGTCACGACTTCATAGCCGTAGTGGCGGAGACCTTCCGCGACCATTTCGCAGATCGCTTCATCGTCGTCCATCACCATCACGCGTTCACCCCGGCCGCGGCGGATGAAAGTGGTTTCGTAGTCCTCCGTCTCCACGGCGCCCGCCTGGGCCGCGGGCAGATACACGGAAAACTTCGTGCCCTTCCCCAGTTCGCTTTGCACGTCGATGAATCCGCCGTGGCTCTTCACAATGCCGAGCGCGCTCGACAAGCCCAGCCCCGTGCCCGCACCGATGTCCTTGGTCGTGAAAAACGGTTCAAATATCTTGTCGATGATGTCCGCCGCAATGCCCGCACCCGTATCCTCCACGATCATCTTGGCGTAAGCTCCGGCGGCCGGCGCCTCCAGTTCCAACGCGCGCACAGGATCGAGAAGTTCATTTTCCAACCGGATGTTCAACTGACCGCCGTGAGTCATTGCGTCGCGCGCGTTGACGCAAAGGTTCATCAACACCTGATGCAATTGCGTCGCGTCACCGATGATGGGCAGCGGATTTTCGTTGATTTCGGAGGATAACTCGATGGTCGGCGGGATCGTTTCCAGCAGGATCTTTTCGATCTCCTTGACGACGTATTTCAACTGCACCAGACGGCGCTCGCCCTCCACGCCACGCGCAAAGGCGAGGATCTGTTTGATGATGTTCTTCCCGCGCAACGCGCTCTTTTCAATCGTCTCGATCAGGCGGGCGGTGGGATGATCCTTCAATTGCCCTTTCGCGAGATGCGACGCCACCAGGATCGGGGTCAACGCATTGTTCAAGTCATGCGCGATGCCGCCCGCCAAAGTGCCAATACTTTGCATTCGCTGCACCCGGAGGAACTGGGCTTCAATCTTCTTCTTGTCCTCGACGTTGCGAATGAACAATTGCACCGCCGGTTGGGTTTCCCACGGAAAATAACTGGCCGTCACCTCCGCCGGAAAACGGCGGCCATCCTCGCGCAGCAGCTCGACTTCAAACGTGATCGGACGCGCGCCGGCCGCCAAAAGCGATTCCAGGTTGCGACCGACTTGATCCCGGTATTCGCGCGGCACGTAGTGAAAGACCTTATGCAGGCGGATCGCCGTCTCATTGGGTACGCGCAACATGTCGCGCATCGCCGCGTTGGACAATCGGATGTTGGCGTCGGTGTCCAGAACCACGATGCCTTCGGGTGCCAGCTCAATGATTTTTTCGAAGCGAGCCCGCTCGCCGACCATCCGCCGGAACCGGCGCAATTGCGTGATGGTGCGGACGCGGGCCTTGAGTTCGAGGGAATTGACCGGCTTGTTCAGAAATTCATCCGCGCCAGCCTCGATGCCTTGAAGGCGGGATTTTTGATCGTCCAACGCAGTGATGAAAATAACCGGCAAATCGCCAAACCGATCATCCGCGCGCAACTGGCGGCACACCGCAAAACCATCCATCTCGGGCAACATGACGTCGAGGAGGATCAGATCCGGATCAAACGAAGGCACCGTGTTCAATGCCTCTTTGCCATTGGTGGCGGTCGCGATTTCATAGCCCTCCGGCGCCAGCACGTTAGACAACACCCGCAAAATGATTGGGTCGTCATCCACGATGAGGATTCGGCTGGCCTGCGAGATGTTGACGTTCTGTGGCAAAGC
>WGOC01000020.1 GCA_016124235.1 bacterium
AACATTGAAGACCTATGACGACAATAAAGCATCGCCTGATTCTGCCCATTCAGGCCAAAGGCAACCTGGGCAAAAGCATCGACGCCGCGGCGCGGGCTTGCTGGCTCAACGAACGCGGCATTCAGTGGCAGGGATTCGACTTGGACGGCGACAACCGAACATTATCCCGCTTGTTCCCGGCGCAAACCAAGCTCGTGCCGCTCTCTGGCCAAGCGGACGACTTCGACGAATTGATTGCCATTCTGCGGAAGGCGACCGCCGCGCCGGTCACGGTCGTTGATCCGCGAGCGCATCTCGACAACCAGGTGATGAAGGCCCTTCGGGCTACGCACTTCTTCGACATTGCGAAAGCGCAAAGCATCGGCATCACCGTGCTGGTGTTCCCGCTCGATGACCTCGACGTGATGATGAACATTGACGCCGTCTGCCGCTTCTGCGGGAGCGAAGTGGAATACGTCATCGTCCGCAATCCAGCCCGCGCTCCCAAGACGCGGATGTTCGACGGCAGCGAACTGGAAAAGGAACTTCTCAGCTTGCACGCGGGAAGCGTCACGCTACCGGTTCTGTCGGAATTCGTGAAACTCAGGTTAGCGAAACTGGAGACAGACCACCAGCGCGGCATCCCGTTCAATGAAGCCGTCGGCAACGACGCGCTTGGTCTGGACATCATGGCGCGAGGCGTCTTGCAGGATTGGCTTTGCACCTTGTTCGTTCAATACGACCGCATCGCGGCGAAGCTCCTGCCGACCGAGCAAGCTGCCACCATCAAACCGAAAGCGGCCGGGCCACCCATTGGCGAACCGGCGGCCACCAAGCGCGGCGCGAAAGTGAATCTCGTCGGCTGAAAGGAGTGCCGTTATGTTGAACCCTGATTTGTTCGAGGAATTGCTGGCGACCTATCCCGCCGAAAAGCGGGAACTTGCCCGGCAGGTTTATCAGCGCTTCGCCGAAGGCGACAGCACACAGTTTTTCACCCAGCTTTTCATCCTCCTGGACGTGTACGCACATTACGTCGGGCGGGTGCCGCAGGCCGTTATTGAAGCCAACCAGAACGCGCACGCAGGATTGCTGAAAGTGCGGGAGGAAATTGGCCTGGTTGCCCAAATGATCGAGAAGCGGAATGTCAACATTGCCAACCACGCCGAACGAACTGACCAGTTGTGTCAAGACGCCATTGCGGCGTGCAACGACACGTCTGACAAGGTTGAAACGCTGGTGAAGAACGTCGGTGCGCAGGTGAACACGCAGGCCATTGTGGAAAACGTTCGCACACTGTTGAACAAGGGAATTCAGGCGGAAATTATTTCGCCCTTTCTCAAACAATCCCGGGAACTCGGCGAGAAGGTGCTTCCCGTGCTGGAAAACATCAACAAGGCGTCCACCGAGGCCCACACCCTCTGGATGAAACACATCTGGAAGACCGCCTGGGCCGGTTCATTCCTGTTCACGTTCACCTTGCTCGTCATGGCGACGCTCGGCATCCACAAGTTGTTTGAACACTATGCCGAACAGAAAGCAGCCGAACAGGTCGCCGCCGTGACAGCGGTGATGGACTTCAATCAGGACGCCTTCCGCCAGTTGGCCATCGCAGGCGTGGCGGTCAACGTAATGCGAACGTCGAACACCAATGGCACAATTTATCCAGGTGGTTTTGCCCTGGTCATCAAAAATGCCGACGCGGCTGAGCTGCGTCCCGATGACGATGGGCAGTCCGGTTTCATCTTCTTTTCCAGCAACCAAACCGAGAGGCGGATTCAGCGGCTGAATCGGGAAGTGGAAAAGCTTTCCCGCGAGGGCACAAACGAATTGCGCTAATCGCGAATCCCGAGCGAGTCGATTCGACTTGAGATCGTTATCAAGGTTCCTGCTTCAAGTTTGCCTGCTCATACAGTTTCACCATTTCTGCAACTGCTCCACGAAGTTTCTGCATCGTACAACGCAAGTTTGGATACCATTCCTGGAATGCGGCGGC
Organism: bacterium; assembly: GCA_016124235.1. Classification (GTDB taxonomy): domain Bacteria; phylum Verrucomicrobiota; class Verrucomicrobiia; order Limisphaerales; family RI-55; genus RI-55. Next base: position 1,973 of record WGOC01000020.1, read on the forward strand.
TCCCTTTTGCAGGTAGTCGTCGATCTCCCGGATTTGATCGACCGCCTTTGCAAGCTTGCCGAGCAAGTCTTCATTCAAATCAAGCTCCCAATGGGCGCCAATTGTGGCATCTTCGCAATTTTTCGATACGGAGAAGCTTGGTCGAAGGCTGAAACGTCACCCCATCAATCCGTTGTGCCGGCAGTTGAACGGGGTAAAGACGGACGCTGCTGACCTGGTTGCGCTGTTTCTGAATCGAGACGTAAAGCCAATATTGCTGCTTCACCGCGTCGCTCTTGCCCTTGTCGTAGCCAGTCGAGCAAGCCTGCACCGCGTGTTCTCTGATAATGGCTGGGCCAAAAACCAGATTATTTGCGACTGGGTCGGGGTTTTGAAAACGGAATTGGAACGCCGTTGCGGCGGAGCTTGCGCAGTGTTACCTCGACGACCTGCGCCAAGGTGTATCGGTCCAAAATATCGGCGATGGCGTTGCGAACATCGAGCATGAGCATCCGCAGGCCACAGTGTTCTTCATCGGGGCAGGAACATTTCTCGTAAAAGTTCTGGCTGACACACGGGATGGGCGCAAGAGGTCCGTCAATCAGCCGGACCATGTCGCCAATTCTTATTTTCTCCAGTGGCATCTTCAGCCAGTAACCGCCCTGCTGTCCGCGCTTGCTGTCGAGATAACCCGCCTCCTTGAGGTCAACAAGGATCGCTTCCAGAAACTTGATGGGGATGCGCTCCTGTTTTGCCAGTTCCGCAATCTGGATCACCGGTCGTCCGGCCTCCTGGGCAATGCCAAGGTCAATCATCGCGCGCAAGGCGTATTCACCGCGTTTCGTCAGTCGCATGAATTGAAAGCCTACCGGATGACTGGACAAACTCAAATGGATTTCCGCCGCAGACTTCGTCCAAAAGTCAAACGACGCGGGCGGTTACAAGTTGAAGTGCGCGGGGAGGCCCTGCTAGTCTGGGAATCGCTGTGCAGTCCCTCACTTCCATTCCCATCGCAGTGGGCGCGTTCATCGTGACGAACCTGGATGACTTGATGGTTCTGGCGCTGTTTTTCGGCCAGTCGCGTCTGCGTCGGAGGGACATTGTTGCGGGACAATATCTCGGGTTTCTGGCCCTGCTGGTCGTGTGTCTGGCGGGATTGGTCGTGGGAGCAGTGTTGCCCCGGAATTGGGTGGGGTGGTTGGGGGTTGTGCCGCTGACAATGGGGTTGTTCATTGCGATCAGGCAACTGAATGCCAGGGCAAAAGGTTTCACAGCCCGGGAGATTGATCACGGTGTTCCCCAGAAGGATTGCGGCACCGGTGCGCTGGGGGTGGCGTGGGTTACGATTGCCAATGGCGGCGACAATCTGGCGGTTTACATGCCACTCTTCGCCAACAGTTCAACGGCGGAGACGTGCGTGATCGTGGCGTCATTCCTTGTGATGGTCGCGTGTTGGTGTCTCTTGGCCGGCCTTTTTGTCCGACATCCGGCGGTTGCCGGCGTGTTCAATCGTTGGGGAGACTGGTTGTTTTCCACGGGGCTCATCGCTTTGGGATTTCATATTCTCGTCAAGAGTGATGTGTGGAATCATTTTGCGACGTGAACAGGCCGGTCAATGCGCAACTCTTCGGCGACGAATGAACCACCCAAACCATGCCGTCCCGGCCAGCCCGCAAACCGCCGCGCCGATGAAATTGGCGTGCGGGCTGATGCTCCACAGCCACGCACCGACAAGCGAACCAGCAGTCACGGTGCAATCGCGGATGAGATAATAAGCGCCGTAGGTGCGGGCGCGAAGGTTCGGCGCGGCCTGGGCGATGATGAGAGCTTTGCGCGCGGGTTCGCCAAACTCCTTCAAGCCGCGCACGACGAATGCAAACACGAGCCAGCCAAAGCTGTTCGCCCAGAGCAGCGACACGGGGAACAAGGTGAAGAACACGAAGGTCGCCAGGACGAATGGCCGCTGGCCGTGCTTGTCGGCGAGTTGCGCGACGGGGATGTAGCAGATCATCGCGGTCACCATTTCGATGGCGACGAGCGCTCCGAATTGTTCCGCGTTGACTCCAGCATGATTCATGGCCCAGAGAATCACGAAGGCGTAAGGGATTCGCTCGCAGAAGCGGATCAGAATGTCGCTGATCAGCAGTTCGCGAAGCGTTGGATTGAATGACTTCACCACGGTCAAAAGGGATATGCTGGAACAATTTGGGTCGGGTTTTCCCGTGCCTTCCGGGCCGGGTTCGGCCATGAACCATTGAAAGACGGCCGTGGCCGCACTCAAGCCGATGCAGCCAAGCAGCGCAAGCCGCACGCCTTGTTCCCAGCCATGGTGCGTGATGAGCCAGCCCCCGATCAGCGGGCCGACCATCATCGGCACGCGACGAACCATGGACTGCACCCCCACGCCCATGGTGTGCTGCCGCTGGTGAAGCGAGCTTGCGATCACGGCAAACGTCGCGGGCAGTGACAGCGCACTCCAGGCAAGAAACAGGAATGCCCCGAACACGAGCGCAAGCCAATGTTGCCAGAGCAGCACGAAAACGTATCCCGCGAGCGAAAGCGCGTTGAAGAGCAGAAGGGAGCGTCGTTGACCCCAGCGGTCCGTGAGCCAGCCGCCAGGCCAGGCATAGACTGCGTCGAGCAATGTTTGCAGCGCGTCGAACAACCCGATGGTGAGCACGGTCGCGCCGAGCGTTTCGAGATACTTGGGCGCGAAGCCGAGCCAAAGCCGTTCGCCCGTTCCTGCCAGCACCAGCGCGGACAGCAGCAACGTCGTGTTACGCCGCAAGGCGAGGAAATCGGTGATGCGCCGCCAGTCGTTCACAATACATCCGTTGAGGCTACACGCCCTGGTGCCGACGTCTCAGCCGATATCGGTTTCGTAGAACTTGCCTTTCGGAAACAGCCGCACGTGGCGAAACACGACCAGTACTTCCTCTCCGTCCGCCAGTTTCAGTTCACTCAATCGATCCCGCGGCACCTCGGCTTCGAAGGTCTCGCCTGTGTCAAGGCGGCGCAGTGTCACCCGACCGTAGTTCCCGGCTGAGAACACGTGCAGCACGCGGGCAGGCAATGCATTCTCGCCGTCGTAATCCCGACGGATGTCCACATCGTGCGGCCGAACGTAGAGCGTGTCTTTGCCCGCAACATGAAGCTTGCCTGTTCCTGACTCCAATCGATTCACGTTGCCGAGAAACTCGATGACGAAAGGCGAGGCGGGCACGTCATACACCTCCTGGGGATCTCCCACCTGTTCGATGCGGGCGTTGTTCATCACGACGACTTCGTCGGCCAGTTCCAACGCCTCCTCCTGATCGTGGGTGACGAATACTGTGGTGACGTGCAGCTTCTCGTGCAAGCCGCGCAGCCAGCGTCGCAGGTCCTTTCGAACCTGCGCATCCAGCGCGCCGAAGGGCTCGTCGAGCAGCAGCACTTTCGGTTGCACGGCAAGGGCTCTCGCGAGGGCGACCCGTTGCCGCTGTCCTCCCGAAAGTTGATCGGGCAACCGGCGCTCCAGGCCGTCGAGTTGCATGAGGGACAGCAGCTCGCGTACGCGTTCGGCAATGTCGGCCCGGGCGGGACGTTCAGACCGACGCCGGACCGTCATGCCGAAGGCAACGTTGTCGAACACGGTCATGTGCTTGAACAGCGCGTAGTGCTGGAATACGAAACCCACACTGCGCCGTCCGGTCGGCAGGTCCGAGACGTCCTTGCCGTGAAAGAAAACCCGGCCCGAGTTCGGGTCGTCGGTCACGTCAGGAAATTCCAGTCCGGCAATGATGCGCAGGAGGGTGGTCTTGCCGGAACCCGACGGTCCGAGCAGGGCCGTGAGACGGCCGCTTTCCACTTTCAAATCGACCCCGGCCAGCGCGGTGAAGTCGCCGAAATGTTTTCGAATGTTACGGGCTTCGATACTCATTTGGATGCGAATTGACGGGTTTCAACTGCGTCCGCTTTTTGAACGGACTTTTGATGACGCCACTCGACGAAGGCTTTCAGGACCAGCGTGAGCAGCGCCAGGACGGTCAACAGCGAGGCCACGGCGAACGACGCCTGGATGTTGTATTCGTTGTAGAGAATCTCGACGTGCAGGGGAACGGTATTGGTCAGGCCGCGCACATGCCCGGAGACAACCGACACCGCGCCGAACTCACCCATGGCGCGCGCGTTACATAAGATGACGCCGTAGAAAAGGCCCCATTTGATGTTGGGCAGCGTCACCCGTCGAAACGTTTGCCAGCCGCTCGCGCCCAGCGTAAGCGCGGCCAGTTCCTCGTTCTTGCCCTGGGACTGCATCAGGGGAATGAGTTCCCTTGCCACAAACGGGAAGGTGACAAACACGGTGGCCAGTACAATCCCCGGCACGGCGAAGATGATTTTGATATCGTGTTCCATGAGCCACGGTCCCCACCAGCCCTGCGCCCCAAAGAGCAGCACGTAAACCAGTCCTGCAATCACTGGGGAGACCGCGAACGGCAGATCGATCAGCGACGTCAGGACGGTCTTGCCGCGAAAGTCGAACTTGGTGATGGCCCAGGCCGCCGCCAAACCGAACACCATGTTCAACGGCACGGCAATGACCGCCACGAGCAGGGTCAGCTTGATCGCCGCGCGCGCGTCGGGTTCTTGAAAAGCGGCCAGATAGGCTGACCAGCCCTTGCGCAGGGCTTCGGTAAAGACCACCGCCAGCGGCATGATTAGAAACAGGGCGACGAAGGAGAGCGCACCGCCAATCAACAGCCAGCGCAGCCAGCGCGGGTCTTCGATGGACCGGCGCCGACTGTGCCCGGCTACGTGAGTGAGAGTGGAAATGGTTCCAGCCATAATCAAGTTCCCAACCGGCGTTGGAGCCGGCCTTGTACGATTTGAATGAACAGCAGCAACGCGAAGGAGATCACCAGCATGACCACCGCCAGCGCGGTGGCTTCGGCGTATTCGTACTGTTCGAGTTTGGTGATAATGAGCAGCGGGGTGATTTCGGTGCGCATGGGCATGTTTCCCGAGATGAACACCACCGAGCCGTATTCGCCGATAGCCCGGGCGAAGGCCAGTGTGAAACCTGTGAGCACCGATGGCATCAGGCCGGGCAGAACCACCCGGCGGATGGTTTGCAGACGGCTCGCCCCGAGTGTCGCCGAGGCCTCCTCGATTTCCGGTTCCAATTCTTGAAGTACCGGTTGCACGGTCCGCACGACGAAAGGCAGGCCGATAAACGTCAGCGCCACCCAGATGCCGATCGGCGTGTAGGCCACCTTGATGCCGATGGGTTCGAGCAATTTTCCGAACAGGCCGTTTGTGGAGTAAAGCGACGTGAGCGAAATACCGGCAACCGCAGTCGGCAACGCGAACGGCAGGTCCACCAACGCATCCACCACGCGCCGCCCGACGAAATCGTAACGGACCAGCACCCAGGCCAGCATCAACCCGCACGGCATGTTGAACAACGCGGCGGCGAGTGAAGCCCCGAAGGTGACTTTATACGAGGCCAGCACGCGGTCCGAAGTAACCGCCGACCAGAACTGGGTCCAGGACAGGTCGGCGGTCTTGATGAACGTTGCCGCCAGGGGCAGCAGAATGATCACGCTCAGGTACGTGAGCGCAAAGCCCACCGACAGCCCGAAGCCTGGGATGACTGATCTCTTCTTGATGCGCATCATGATCTCGGATTCGTTGCGTGCCTGATGTTATTCAGGGTTCAAACCGCGCTCACGGCTTGTAGATCTGATCGAACGTCCCGCCATCGGCGAAGTGGGTCTTCTGCGCCTTCTGCCAGCCGCCGAATTCCTCGTCCACCGTGACCAACTCCAGTTTAGGGAAGCGTTTCAAGTCTGCCGGGTCTGCGTCTTCCGGTTTGAAGGGCCGGTAATAGTGCTTCGCAATGATTCGCTGCGCTTCGGATGAATACAGATGTTCCAGGTAGGCTTGTGCGACTTCCAGATTGCCCTTCTTCTTCGCCGTCTTGTCCACCACCGTTACGGGCGGTTCGGCGAGAATGCTGAGTGACGGCACGACGATCTCAAACTTGCCTGCACCCAGTTCATTCAAGGCGAGAAATGCTTCGTTCTCCCAAGACAGGAAGACATCGCCGATGCCACGTTGCACAAAGGTAATGGTGGAACCACGCGCGCCCGAATCGAGCACCGGCACATTCTTGTAGAGCTTGGTCACAAACTCCTTTGCCTTCTCGTCGCTGCCGTATTGTTTCTTGGCGTAAGCCCACGCCGCCAGGAAGTTCCAGCGCGCCCCGCCCGATGTCTTCGGATTCGGCGTGATGACGGACACACCCGGTTTCACGAGGTCATCCCAATCCTTGATGCCCTTGGGATTGCCCTTACGCACCAAGAAGACAATGGTCGAGGTGTAGGGGGCGCTGTTGTTGGGCAGCCGGCTCTGCCAGTTTGCCGGGATTCTTCCCGTACGCTCCGCAATGGCGTCGATGTCGTAGGCCAGGGCCAGCGTGACGACGTCTGCTTCCAGCCCGTCAATCACCGCGCGTGCCTGCTTCCCCGCCCCGCCGTGCGACTGTTGGACAATCACGGTGTCGCCGGTCTTGTCCTTCCAGTATTTCGTGAAGACCTTGTTGTATTCGACATAAAGCTCCCGCGTCGGATCGTAGGAGACGTTGAGCAGCGTGTGGTCCTTGGCGGCGGCCGGAAAGGCGATGGCCGCGACGGTTGCAATGGTTCCAAAGATGGTTGTCAGTTTCATTTTCGATATCCTTTCAGTTTAAGTTGTTTTGATGGCGGTCGCGCTTAGAAGCGGAACTGGAAGCGCATGATGAATGAGTTTTCGTCTGGTCTCGCCGGCCCGGCGAAGGTCGTCCAGTTGTAGTCTGCCGAAATCCGGGTCATCGGATTCAGATACCAATTGAGCCCGCCTCCATAGCTGGTCGCCTTTGAAGCCGAGGACGCCGGGTTGGCAAATGTGGGAAACGCATCGTTATCAACGTCCAGTTCGGTGGCCCGCGCCACCACCTGCCAGGCCCCCCATCCGCGGTTCTCCCCAAATCCGAACGGATGCTTCGGCTTCACACCATTGAATGTGGCATCCTCACCCGTAAGCACCCACGACGCAGTCGCCTGCCAGGCACGGTTTTCCAATGTCGCCTGGGTCGCGCCAATTCTTGGTTGTTGCGAGGAGACCGCATATTCGGCAAGGAGACCAAACGGGCCATTGAAGTAGTAGATTTGCGGGAGCAATCGCCACTGAGTGCCATCATCCACCACTCCGGGATTCCAGCTAAAGAACGGCCGCTGTCCCACAGTGCTGTAGCCGGAGGGAGCGCCTTCAAACTCGCCGTAGGTTCCGCCTACGCCAAACCCGATTCCTTTGAGCGTGGAGTTTCCACTATTGAGGAACGGTTGGACGAACAGGCGACCAGCGCCACTGAAGCTCCCACTGGCGGCAGTTACGCTGCTCCCGCCGTCGGCCGTGCTGTTGAAACCGCCGATATAGTAATCCAGAATCCCCCCCAGCAATAGTCCCCGTGCGGCCACTCCGATGGAACGATTGGGAGCCAGCGAAGTCGGATACCCGAACTCCGTCGCCAGATTGTATTCCCGCGACTGTTCCCGCTCCAGATCGACAGGCAGCTTCGATTTTCCCACCACAAACTGGAAACGTGGATCAGGATTCCACTTGATCCACGCATCGAGAAGGGTTGGGCTGGAGCCGGCAAAATCCTCCATCAGGCGATAATCAAATTTTTCAAAGAGCTTGCCGGTCAGCTCGATTCTCGCCCGACGGATGAGGAATGTATCGCTGTCACTCGCATTGCCTTCGCCGAAATACAACCGCGTATCGGCTTGCACGAGCGACCGGAGGCGGAGGTTGAATGCGCCGTCCGCGCTCTGGAGCGAGAATCCCTTCTCCCCCACACTCAGAATCGGCGTGGTCCTGGCCTTGGCGGCCGCCTCCTCGTTCGCCAACTCCTGTTTGCGCTCCAGGACACGGACCTTCTGGTCCAGTTCCTCGAACTGGGCGTTCTCGTTTGTCCTGGTTTGTTGCGTGTTCACTGTTTGCTTCAAGTTGTGAAGCTCCTGCTCCAATGCCTGGATGCGGGACTGGATTGCATCTTCATTTGGGGCGGCATCTTGCGCTGCCACCGTGCCTGTCGCGGCGGAGACGGTAAAGGCCGTCAGGACCGCGCCTATCTTGGTTCTCATGATTTCGATCTGTTCTTTCGTATCTCATGGGAACCTCCGGTTGTCCGGTCAGCCCGCCACCCTGATTATTAGTGAGCCTCCAGCGCGTGCCGGTCGGCAAAATCATTCAGCAGGCCGTCTCTCCACTGGCCTGCCGCTCCAGACGAACTCGTTCTCGTCGCTCAATCTGAACTACTCGCCCTTCATGGATGACGAGTTCCACCGAGCCAAAGCGGATGCCCGCCACCGCTTCGCAGACCTGTTCGACCAGCGAATCAAAGGCTTCGGAAGCGCTTGCGCGGCTGTCTTTGTCTAGTGATGCACTCGACATTGCCCTATTTCTACTTCATCGATAGACAATGGCAAGAGCTTTTTTTGGATCCTTTTCGGTGCCTTTCCATGCGCGAGACCCGGTTGTCGGGACGTAGAGGACGTCACGTAGTGACTTTGGTGGGGGACCCTGACTCCTGAGTTTGGCCAACGGCACTTGCAGTCAGCGGAGCCCAGGGAGCAATCCACGCATGCCCTCGTCTCCAAGTCGCCGATGGCGAGACCAGAGAAAGGAATGCTGCGACGCGTCTGCTCTTCTATTCCTCGATACGAAGCATCTTGGTCGATAGTTGAAAGGTCACCCCTTCAATCCGCTGTTCGGGAAGTTGAACGGGGTAAAGGCGGACGCTACCGACCTGGTTGCGTTGGCGTTGCATGGACACGTAAAGCCAATACTGCTGCTTCGCGGCATCGCTTTTGTCCTTGTCGTGGAGGGCCGGGAGTTCAGTATCCGAACACCGGGTTGGGTTACGCTCATACGGTCCTGATCCGGCAGGAAGTTCCCTCCCCACACGAGCCCGGTGGATGCGCACGTCTGCCGGGCTCACTCATTACATGGCGGCGGTCCTGGCGGTGCAACAACTTCATCGTAGCTGCCGTCGCGGAAGCCGACACTCAAGCCGGCACGCTCGTTGACTCCGCCTCCGACAATGTCCCGAAACTCCCATAGAAACTGGTCGATGGTCGATTCGGCCGAAACCTTGATCAGATGGATGTTTTCAAATTTTGCGACGGTACGGGCGCCCCTTTGCAGGCCCTTGGGCGTGACAACCAGAGCGCCACTTGCTCCAGTATCCTTCGACCTGTATGCAAGCGCTGCAATTGCCTCCTGGTCCAAACCCTTCTTCAGACGGCGTCGGCATTCGACAATGAAGAACCTTCCAGTCGTTGAACTGATCGCCTTGGCGTCAATCTCCCAGCATGCTCCGCTCTTGCCATTGAGCTCCTGCTTGCCGTCGACCGTGTCCAACCCGAATTCAGAAATAATTCCTTTCAGAGCCTTTCGGCTCGCGTTCTCGTAAATTGCCCAGTTTTTCTGCCGGTCAGGATTCATTGGCTGGTGGTCATTGTGGCAAAAGCAATCCAGATGGCGAATGAATTGAGATCTGAGGTACCGGAAGCAGTTCCTTGTCTGGACCGCCTGTCACCACGACACAGCGACACTGACGTATCCATTGCCGATACCGACGCGCCCCGTGAAAATCAGGTTGAGCTTCTGGCGACGCGGAGTAAGTTGCCTTTGGTTCGGACCGCCCTCCCTCCATGCGGCACTCCCCTTGCCGCACTTCCTCTGATACCGGCGGTCCGGACCGTTCTTTCCGGATGACCTGCGAGCTTTGTCATGAACGCGAGGCGGTGATCTTTGTCGTCGATACTGCCGAGAGTGTAAAATTGCGCCTCTGCGAACCCTGCGACCGGCAGCGGCGAATGGCCTGCGATGGACGGCTTGCACAGGCTGAAGTTATTCATTCGCAAATCTGGAAGACTGACGGAGAGAACATCATCAAGCTGCCGCCATAATGGAACCGAATGGCCAGCCCCGTTGATGAATGCCGGTCACAGAACTGGCGCAGGTCGGTCTGAAGATCGATGACATCTTCCTCGTCGCTGTTGTGGGCACCTCCAACGATCACGCGGTGGGCTCCCAGGGCTCGCTCGGCACGGTGGGCACGTTCTTCATGGGCCATGTTTTCTTGCTCCTTGTTCGGCAGCGGGAACTCTTGCGTCGAGCAGCTCCGTGAGCGCCCTTTGCAGACACCACGTCGTGTACACGGTTGAAGTCGGGCATGGGAACAAGTGGCTGTGGCGCCCTTCTCGACTTCAAAGGGAACTGCCGAAGGGAAACCCGGCCGGTGTTCTGATGCATACGACCGGGCTTCAAGGATGGGTGCCGTCAAGGAGACGACGGGAAAAACATCAACCGCATTCCTCCGGTCTCGTCAACTCTTCTTGCGATGGCCGATGGTGTCCGAGACAGGGCTTTGAGGACTGGAGTCAGACCCGTTGCGCATTTCACATAAGAAGCATTGCAATCAGGATCGTGAGCACGGCGGCGGTCAAGAGGGTGAAGTCAATCCAGGTCCATGATCGGAAGTATCGGCGATGTTTCACGTAAAATGCTGGATTGCTTCCCGGCCCGGGGAGGTACAGGGCTGGTGCGCCGGCTTGGTAACAGGTGCGGGACTCTTCAATACTGGCTCATAAACAAATCCGACGCGCGGTCTCGATGGCCTCCTGTTCCATTGGGGCTTCTGGATAACCATACTCGCCGCACTCGGCCAAATACTGCCGCAGGAAAGGGCCGATGCCCCCAAGCCGTTCATACTGAGAGGTGTGAACGCACTCGTGAACAAGCAACTGGCGGTTATCCCGGCAATCAATCCGGATGAAAATGCCGTGGCACAGGCACAAGCCCGTGGTCTCCGGGGTAACCAGTTTCACAATTTCGTTGAAGTGCTTCAACAACCCATCATCAGGACGCGGAACGTGGGGGACAGCCGCCACCATGATTTTCTCCGGATGCTGGACTCCCGCCAGCCGGGCATCGTTCTGTTCCTGCACCGACAACGGCCGGCCCATTCGAAAAATGAACTGCTGGCCATCTTCGGCCCATTTGATTGCGAGCGGGATAACGGTCGCAAATAATTCTGGAGTTATGGCATCCACGATCTTTCAAATCTGACGGGTGGGGCCGGGCTCGATTGCGAGCTCGATTGGCTTCTTGTGGTGCTTGGCCGGAATCGAGTTCTTTGGCCGTCGCTTTCCAAAGGGCGCCTTGATCTTGTCTTTCGCGACTCCCACGGCGAGCATACGCTTGATCGCCAGCCAGAATTCGTCCCCACTCAAATGGGATTTCATGTCGACGAAAATGAGGGCCTCGACAACCGTATCATCATGATTGGTCGGATCGCTCAAGCGTTCCAAAGACGGATACATGGAGTGTGTGGGGGCCAGGCCGGGCTTCATGGGAATGTCACTGAAATAACCCCGGACATGACCGCTCGCTCCTTGCGTGAACTCCAACCATGCCTGCCGGTAAGTCACCACGCATCCCAACTCGCTGGAATCTTGGGTTCGTTCACTGTCCAATACACCTTGTCCCTCAACCTTGTTTCCTTCATAAGATTCCCGCCGACCTTATTTGCTAAAGCGCCCGGTTGTCAGTAGCAAATCCGGCCGGCGGCAGATTTTTAAGGCGGAAATTCGAGGAAGTCCCAGTCTTTGGAAAATTGCGCGACCAACCCGTTGTGCTATCTTCCGATCCGATGTTCCCCGTTGCAGTCCCTGCGGAAGCTGGTTGCCCCGATTCGATCGGCGTCCAAAGCGACCGCTGCCACCGTCTCACCGACGTGGAAGTCGAAATTCTGGTGCGGTTGGTGGGCTATGGATGCCCTCCCGAAAAGGCGGCGCGATATTTGGAGCGGCCGGCTTCATTGATCATCGGTGAACTCAGGCGAATGGGGTTCGCAGCCAACACTCGTGGAACACGAGTCCAGCCACATCAATGAATTGAGAAAAAGAGAACCCGTTGAGATGGTCGGAGATTGGCCGGCACTTGACGGATCAAATTGAGGCGAAAGACCGGGAAGCTATCCGGACCGGCAGGCTCATCGGGTACTTTAATCTCGAAAGGCATAGAATGGATTCTTGTCTTCCCTTCATACTCTCGATGGTTCGTTTTGGATTTTCAATATCGCGCCCAAGAGAAGTGTTTGACACGGAGCCCGAAGGGACGCCGACCTCGCCACGCAGCAACACCAAAACGCCGCCACCATACGTTGCGGCGTTCTCGTGTCGCTGCCCCCCGAAGTCAGTCTGACCTCTGGCCCTCCGGGTTTCGCTCCGGGCTGACCGGCTTCCCCGCCACCCTCCAAGCCGACGCCCTCCACTTCACCCTCCCGGCCAGAAGTCAGAACTCGTGTTGGCTAAACCCGATTGGCGTCACCATCTTCTACCAATTCCACCAGACTGTCCTCAATGGTCTCACAACCCATGATGGCATGATTGGTATCCTGGTCCGCAGGCTGAAAGCCACGTGGAGGTTCCGTTTCGAATTCTCCGGGAATCACACTTTCAAGAAAGACCGCCTGCTCCATCCAATGAATCGCCGGAACGAAAATCTTCCGCCCGATCTTCAGGCCGGGCACACCATCATGATCCGGGGCGATCCCATAATCATCCGGGAACTCAAAGATCGCTTCAACCGTGACTTTCATCCGTTTCATATCCCGCGATTCAAATCCAGTGGTTGCTTGATCGCAACGGAGAAGGTCAGCGGCTACATGCGCGGTCGGTCACGGCAAATGGACAGGCAGTCCGTCGATCCAAGACCAGGCCGGCAGTAACACCGGCAAGACCGGAACGACCGCAAGCATCAAAAGAAGGAAGCATTCAGTTAGGTTGTCTGTCGTCGCCATTTTTACGCCCACCGTCACTCCTCCCGTTTGCTGCTCACTGGTCCGGCACCCAGCCGAGATTGGGAGCGAACTCTAAAACCGCGCCAGCGGTTGCCCCCTTTCCCTTTCCACCGCTGTCACGGTTTCAGCTTTCGCTGATTTTCTCTCTGCGCTGGCGCGCGCGGCTGGCTGCCTCCCCCTCTGTGAAGCGAGCAGCAAACGGCAGGGTGACGGACAGCGGTTTCAAAAAAAAGCTATGAAGACAACAAATCTCAAAATCGAAGCGTCAGCACCGGCGAATGTCCGGCCATCGTCGGTTTCAAAAACCCG
>WGOC01000027.1 GCA_016124235.1 bacterium
CCGCGAGCTGTGAAACGACGGCCCAAGAACTTTCGCCTGCTCACGCGGCCGCGCCACGAGATGGTCGTCGAACGCAGTCGCAAGCAGTCACAAAAAACGTCGATCAATGCCCTTAACTAAGCGCCATTCGGGTCAGTTCTGGCTATTGACAAGTAATTGTTGCCTGCGATCTTGGATGGCATGGCCCGCAAATTGAGAGTCGAGTATCCCGGGGCGATCTATCACGTCATCAACCGCGGCGATCGTCGGGAGCCCATCTTCAAGGACGATCAGGATCGGCGGAGCTTTATCGAGGCGCTGGACGGTGCCTGCGCTAAGACCGGCTGGCAGGTCCATGCCTATGTCCTCATGCCCAATCACTTTCATCTCGTCATCGAGACGCCCCAGCCCAATCTGGTAGCCGGCATGAAGTGGTTTCTCGGCACTTACACCGGCCGGTTCAACCGTCGGCACAAACTCTTCGGCCACTTGTTCAGCGGGCGTTACAAGTCGTTGCTCGTCGATGGCTCGGGCAGCGGTTACCTGAAGATGGTCTGCGATTACGTGCATCTCAATCCCGCCCGGGCGAAATTGCTGAAAAAGGACTGGCCGCTGAGCGAGTTTGCCTGGAGCAGTTGGCCCTGGTATCTGCTGGCGCCGTCGAAGCGGCCGACGTGGTTGCGCGTGGACCGATTGCTGGGCGAACATGGCATCCCGAAGGACAGCGCGGCCGGTCGTCGGGAGCTGGAGCGGCACGTGGAGGCGCAACGTCGGGCGAAGGGTGATTACCGATCGATTCGGCGGGGTTGGTGCCTGGGGGACGAGGCGTTCCGGGCGGAGTTGCTGGCCAAGATGACGGAGCGTCTGGGTGCGGAACATTATGGCCCGGAGCGGGCGGAAACGGACGCGGCGAAGGCGGAGCGAATTGTGCAGGAGGAGCTAAAGCGGCGGAAGTGGAAGGAGGCCGACTTGCAGGCGCGAGCGAAGGGCGACGCGGGCAAGGTGAAAATCGCGCGGCGGTTGCGGGCGGAGACGGTGATGACGGTGGCGTGGATCGCGAAACGGCTGAGATTGGGGAGCCGGAACTACGCGAACAACTTGTTGGGCAAGGTCTCGTCGAGATAAGATCCGAGTTGGGAAATTTAGCCGAAGAGGATTTTGCCGGGCATCGCTCTTGCATTCGTGGAGTGCGGCGGCAATCCGAGTGGGGCGGATAAGCGCCTGTTTTCCACGCGGGTAGTGCGGCTTATACTTTGACCGCTTCATTGACGTCGGCGCGACGCGGCCTTTAGATAACGGCCCAGCGAACGACGATTCACAGTGGACTTTCCTGTTCCGGGCCCGGGCGTTCGCCAAGTGCAATGAAGCTGATCACAGGCATTTTTCAATCCACGCTTGGTCGCAAATACATCATGGCGGTGTCCGGTGCCGCGCTGGTTTTCTTTGTGGTCGGCCATCTGATGGGCAATCTGCAGATCTTTCTGGGGCGTGAAGTCATCAATGCCTACGGGGAGTTTCTGCACAGTGTGCCGGAGCTTTTGTGGGGTGCGCGTATCGGCCTCCTCGCGATGGTTGGACTGCATATCTGGTCGGCCGTTTCGCTCAGCAACGACAATAAAGCTGCCCGGCCAATCGCCTACGAAAATTGGAACCCGACCGCCGCCAGTTATGCGTCGCGAACGATGTTGATGAGCGGCCTGATTATCGCGACGTTTATCATCTACCACTTGCTGCATTACACTTTGCAGGTGCCGGGAATCAATTTTACCGGCCAGGATTTCGGAACGTTTGAGGAACTTCGCGCTGGCCACGATCCGCGTCACGACGTTTATCGAATGATGGTGGTCGGTTTCAGCCAACCGTTGGTTGCCCTGTTTTACATCTGCGCGATTGGGTTGCTGTGTCTGCACCTGAGCCACGGTGTCAGCGCGGCGTTTCAATCACTCGGTTTGAAAAGCAAGACATGGGCACCGATTCTGGACAAGGGTGCCAAGGTTTTTGCGATCGTGGTTTTTGTCGGTTACGCCTCCATTCCAACAGCCGTCCTGCTGGGTCTTGGAAAGGAGGTCATGAAGTAACATGTCACTCAACTCCAACATCCCATCCGGCCCGCTCGCGCAAAAGTGGGATCAGCACAAGTTCGATCTCAAGCTCGTTAATCCGGCCAACAAGCGGAAATTCGAGGTCATCGTCGTGGGTTCGGGTCTTGCCGGTGCGTCTTCGGCGGCGACGCTCGCAGAACTTGGTTACCGGGTTAAGTGCTTTTGCTATCAGGACAGCCCGCGGCGGGCGCATTCCATTGCGGCACAGGGTGGGATCAATGCGGCAAAGAATTATCAAAACGATGGCGATTCGGTTTATCGCCTGTTTTACGACACGATCAAAGGTGGCGACTTCCGGTCGCGTGAAGCCAACGTTTATCGTCTGGCGCAAGTCAGCGTAAACATCATCGACCAATGCGTCGCGCAAGGAGTGCCGTTTGCCCGTGAATACGGTGGTTTGCTCGATAATCGCTCGTTCGGCGGAGCGCAGGTAAGCCGGACGTTTTATGCTCGCGGCCAGACCGGTCAGCAGCTTTTGCTCGGCGCGTATTCCGCTCTGAGCCGGCAGATTGGTCTCGGAACCGTTCAGATGTATCCGCGCACAGAGATGCTCGATTTGGTAATCGTCGATGGACACGCCAAGGGCATCATCACGCGGGACCTGACGAACGGCAAAATTGAACGCCACGCCGCCGACGCGGTGATTTTGGCGACCGGCGGTTACGGCAACGTGTTCTTCCTCTCGACAAACGCGGTTGGTTGCAACGTCACGGCCTCGTACCGGGCCCACAAACGCGGCGCCTTTTTTGCAAACCCGTGCTACACGCAAATTCATCCCACGTGCATCCCGGTCAGTGGCGATCATCAATCGAAGCTGACGTTGATGTCGGAGTCGTTGCGCAATGACGGCCGCGTCTGGGTGCCAAAGAAAAAGGAAGATTGTCGCAAGCGGGCGGCGGACATTGCCGAGGCGGATCGCGACTATTATCTCGAGCGCAAATACCCGAGCTTCGGCAACCTCGCACCACGTGACATTTCCAGTCGTGCCGCCAAGGAAGTTTGCGATGAGGGCCGTGGCGTTGGACCGAGTGGACTTGGGGTTTACCTGGATTTTGGCGACGCCATCAAACGGCTCGGCGAAAACAAGATTCGCGAGCGCTACGGCAACTTGTTCGATATGTATGAATGCATCACGGGCGAGAACGCGTATCGTCAGCCGATGCGGATTTTTCCGGCGGTGCATTACACGATGGGCGGCCTGTGGGTCGATTACCACCTGATGAGCAATCTGCCGGGGTTATTCGTACTGGGCGAAGCAAACTTCTCAGACCATGGCGCAAACCGGTTGGGCGCCAGTGCGTTGATGCAGGGCCTGGCTGACGGCTATTTCGTGATTCCCTACACAATCGCCAATTACTTTGCGACCTCGAAGCAGAAGTGTCCTTCGACCGATCATCCCTCGTTCAAACAGGCGGAGGAAAACGTAACGGGCATTGCCAGTCGCCTGCTGGGAATCAAGGGCAAGCGGACGGTGCGCTCGTTCCATCGCGAATTAGGCAAGCTGGTATGGGAAAAATGCGGCATGGCGCGGAGCAAGGAAAGCCTCGAGGCAGCGCTGAAGCGCATTCCAGAATTGCGCGAGGAATTTTGGCAGAACGTGAACGTGCCCGGATCTGGCCAGAGTCTAAACCAATCGCTCGAATACGCGGGTCGAGTTGCAGATTTCATGGAGTTTGCCGAGTTACTGTGCACCGACGCGCTTAATCGCGATGAATCCTGTGGCGGCCATTTCCGCGTTGAACATCAAACCGAAGACGGGGAAGCGCTCCGGCACGACGACAAATTTGCACACGTTTCCGCGTGGGAATTCAAAGGCGTCGGCAACAAGCCCGAGTTGCACAAGGAAGAGCTGGTTTACGAAAACGTGCACATGTCCACCCGCAGTTACAAATAAGGATCTGCCATGGCGAACAAGTTGAATCTGACGTTGAAAGTGTGGCGACAGGACAACGCCGCTGACGGGGGGCGTTTCGAAACCTATCCGGCGCGAGGTATTGACGAGGACATGAGCTTCCTCGAAATGCTTGATGTCGTAAACGAGGAGCTGATCGAAGACGGAAAGGAACCCATTGCCTTTGACAGCGATTGCCGCGAAGGCATCTGCGGAACCTGTTCGCTCGTGATCAATGGAATCCCGCACGGCGGTCGCAAAGGCACGACGGCGTGCCAGTTGCACATGCGCAATTTCAAGGACGGACAGACCATTTCGATCGAACCGTGGCGGGCACGTGCGTTTCCGGTCATACGGGATTTGATCGTGGATCGCTCGGCGTTTGATCGGATTATACAGGTTGGTGGTTTCGTTTCGGTGCGCACCGGGGGTACGCCGGACGCGAACTCGATGCCGATCTCCAAAGAGGTCTCCGACAAGGCCATGGATGCCGCCCAATGCATCGGCTGTGGGGCGTGCGTGGCCGCCTGCAAGAATGGGTCGGCGATGCTGTTTGTTGCCGCCAAAGTGTCACATTTGAACCTGCTGCCTCAGGGCAAACCGGAAAAGACGCGGCGCGCCGAGAGAATGGTTTGGAAAATGGACGAGGAAGGTTTCGGTGGCTGTTCGGTAACTGGCTCGTGCGAAGCGGTTTGCCCCAAGGAGATCAGTCTGGATTTTATCGCGAAATTGAACCGCGACTTCGCATTGTCGGTGTTCAAATAGGCCAACGTGTGACTGAATTTGTAGCAGAACGATGCACTTCCAGCGAGCCCGTGTCACAAATTGGTGTCGTGGCGGAAGTTGTGTCGGTGAGAAAGGAAATTTTCAATTGACACGAGCTATGTGCCGACTAACCTGACGCCACTTAAATTTAAGCCATCTTATAAATTGGGAGTGACTATGAAATATTCCGGACGCCTGTTCAACTATATGGCCGTGTTGGGAATCGCGCTGGCTACGACGCTGGCCGTGAACACGGGGAATGCACAATCCACCAAGCAGGGCAAAGCACAAGTGCGAGCCGTCCATGGTTCCGCTCGTTATTCAACTGGTGGTGGTACGTGGCTCGAACTGACGCCTGGCGCCGTTCTTTATTCCGGGTCCACCATTTCGACCGCTGCGGGTTCGCACGTTGACCTCTATTTGGGAATCAACGGGCCAGTCGTGCGGGTGGACGAAAGCACCCAAGTGGGAATCGACAAGTTGACCTACACCGATACAGGTGCCGACGCGGTGATCGAAACGCAGTTGAATTTGACCAAGGGCACGTTGATTGGGTCAGTTCGCAAGTTGGCTGCGGCTTCCCGTTACGAAATCAAGACGCCGGCCGGTGTGGCGGGCATCCGGGGTACTGATTACGTTATCACAGACGGTTTGGTGTTGTTCATCCTCAAAGGTCTCGGTCATGTGGCGTATATCCTGCCCGATGGCAATATCCTTTCTGACTCGGTTTCGACGGGCGAAGTGTTTGTTCCCCCCGGAACCAAGCGCGCCATTACTCGCGAAGAGTACAACCGGTGGCAGACAGTCATCACCCAGATCTTGGTGAATGCCGGCGTGCCTGCGTCGGAAATCGACCAGAACCGAATTTTCGTGAATCCCGAAACGGGCACTCAGACCAGCCCGACGACTCCCGCGGAATAGAGCTGGTTGCCAGACCTGTCGGATTTATCGCAGGTTTGAAAAGATAATCGCCGAAGCCCGGAGCAGCCTTGTGTTGCTCCGGGCTTTTTGTTTCCCTCGAAACCACATCGTGACGAAATTGCGCCCCAAAAACACGCCGTTGCTGATAGCGGTTGGAGCCATTATTCTAGCGTGCGTACTCCCGATTGTTTCCTACTATTTTCCCAACAATTTTCTCAATTCTGTCGAGCTCAGGACGTACGACTGGCGGATGCGCCAAGCTGCCAACGCCGATGCAGCAGCCTCGACTAATCTTGCGGCCTGTTACATCGATTTGAAATCGGTCGATTGGTTCAAGGAAACGCTCAAGGTGCGATTCCCTTATCCGCGGAAAGTCCACGGTCTCATTACCAGAGAGTTGGGCTACGAGGGCGCCACGGCGGTGGCTTTTGATGTGATGTTTAACGAGGAGTTTCCGATGGACGGCTTGGTGGAGGCGGATTACGGGCCTCTTGGTGCCGAAGGTTCGGACCAGTTTTTCGCTCGCCAGATGAAAGAGGCAGGCAACGTTTTTATCGCCGAAGGAAACGTGGATGATCCACCGGATCCGCTTTTCGCAGACGCGGCCAAAAATGTCGGAAGCATACTCACGCAGGAGGAGCATTCGGACTGCAATGTCGTCCGTCGCATCCGCCCGGTCGTGGTTGGCAAGGATGGGCGGTCCCGATGGAATCTGGGCGTGCTGCTGGCTGCCAGCGAACTGGGAATTGACTTGAAGAAGGCGACCATCACAAAGCGAGGCATCACATTTCCCGATGCTCCGGGCGGGCAACGATATCTTCCCTTGGATCGCGACGGTTCGATGCTTATCGACTGGAATCTGAAGGCGGACGATTCCCGGGTGCTCCAGGTACCGTATTTCGCACTCGCGTTCCTCGACTTGATGCGTCAGGCGAGCGGTGAACAAGGCCACCGCGAAGCCTTGGGAGAACTGCGAACGGCAGGGTTCACCAATTTAGTCGGTGACCGACCGCTCCACGGCAAGGTGTGCATTATTGGGTCGACGGTGGAAGGTAACAATCTATCTGACATCGGGGCCACGCCGCTTTCGAAGAATACGTTTCTCGTATCCACTTACCTGAACGTGGCGAACACGATCATTATGAACCGGTTCATTCGCCAGATCGGCCCTTTTGGCGAGGCGTCTTATCTGATCATTCTGGGAATGCTCGCCTCGTGGATCACATGGCGAACCAAAGTGGGCTGGGGAGCCGTTTGGATGGTTGCTCTGGTGACCGTTGTTATTCTCGCCGCGATGATTGCTTTCCTTTCTCAGCATGTCTGGCTGCCGGTTGTTGACCCAGTTGTGGGAGGATTGCTGCTGCCTTATCTGTCGCTCGTTTCCTATCGCGTAGCCTTTGGAGAAAACGAGCAACGTCGTATCAAGCAGGTTTTCAAGCGTGTCGTGTCACCCGACGTGGTCAATGAATTGTTGGCGGCAGAGCGATTGTCACTGGGTGGTGCGCGTCGGAACATCAGCGTCTTCTTTGCCGACGTACGTGGATTTACCGAAATGACCGATTCGACCCATGCGCGTGCCGGGCAATACGTAAAGGATCACAACCTGATCGGCGCGGAAGCCGACGCCTATTTCGATCACAACGCACGTGAGGTTCTCGCCACGGTAAATCTGTATCTTGGGACTATCGCCGATATCATTAAGAAGCACGAGGGGACGTTGGACAAATACATAGGTGACTGTGTCATGGCATTTTGGGGAGCGCCGTTAACGCAGGAACAACATGCCGTCGCCTGTGTTCGGACGGCAATTGAGGCGCAGCGCGCGATTTACAAACTTAACGTCGAACGCGCGGCCGAAAACGAACGCCGGAAAGCGGAATCACCGCCACCGGACGAAGTTGAGCTATTGCCGTTGTTGACGCTTGGCACCGGGATCAACTCGGGCATCGCGACGGTTGGATTGATGGGTTCGGAGGAACACACTTTTAACTACACGATCTTCGGACGGGAAGTAAATCTTGCGAGCCGGTTGGAGAGCTTCTCGGGACGCGGTCGGATCATTATCGGCGCCAACACCTATGCCGATCTGCAGAAATTCGCGCCTGAGTTGGCGGCGACCTGCGTTCGCCAGGAGGCCAGTCGCTTCAAAGGATTTCGCGAAGAGATTGTGACCTACGAAGTGCCTTGGAAAACGGCCACTAAATCCGGCTCGTGAATTCCAATGGGCAGTTCGTGCCCTGCCTGCTAGCCTTCGCCCATGCGGACTGTGATCTATCCGGGTAGCTTTGATCCTCTGACCAACGGACATCTGGATATCATCCAGCGCGCTGCCAAATTGTTCGATCGTGTGATCGTGGCGGTGGCGAGCAATGAGGCAAAGAACCCTCTCTTTACACTGGAGGAGCGCGTAAGCTTGGGTGAGCAAACTGTGAGCTCGATGCAAAACGTGGAGGTTGATTCGTTCGACGGGCTTTTGATTGACTATGTGAACCGGATGAACGGCGATGCGATTATTCGAGGTCTGCGAGCGATCTCTGATTTCGAGTTCGAGTTTCAACTGGCCTTGATGAACCGTAAGCTCGACGAACGCATTGAGACGATTTTCATGATGCCCAAAGACACCTACACATTCCTGAGTTCGCGGATTGTAAAAGAAATCGCTCGTTTGGGTGGCGATGTCCGGCAGTTTGTTCCAGAGTGTGTGGAAGCGGCGTTAAAGGAACGCCACCAAGCCAATTAATTTTCGAGTCATGCCGATTCTACTCAATCTCGTTGTGCTTGAGGAAAGCAACCAGCGCCTGGCTGGCGAGCTGGCGGTTTCAGACTTGGAATTCGGGTTTGAGGATGAAGTTGTCCAGTTTTCGAAATCGTTAAAGTATGAGCTCAATGCTCAATTATTGGATGATTCCTTGTTGGTGACGGGTGATCTCGCGCTCCCGATCGGCTGTACATGTGTCCGGTGTTTGAGGCCGTTTCAACAGACCGTTTCTCTCAAGAACTGGGCTTGCCACATCCCTTTAAAAGGGGAGGATCGGCCGCCCATAATCAGGGACTCGGTGGACTTGACGCCTTATATTCGTGAAGATATTGTCCTCGCCCTTCCGACCCACCCGGTGTGTCGGGATGATTGTCCAGGGCTTACAGGCAAGACCTCGCAAACCCTCCGCACTGCTGATAAAAGCAAGTCGGGGGGAATTTCGTCTCCCTGGGAAGAGCTAAACAAATTGAAGTTAAAATCTTAAGATTATGGGTGTTCCCAAGCGCAAACCTTCGAAGAGTCGCCAGCGTATGCGGCGTGCCTACAACAGCGTTCTCAAGCTGCCCCAATTGAACACCTGCCCGCAATGTGCCGCTCCCTATTTTCCGCACCGGGTGTGCCCGTCCTGCGGTTTTTACAAAGGGCGTCAGGTTGTAACTGTTGAATCCTTTGGTTGATTGGTAGACGCCGCCGGTTAATGGCGTCCCAGCCCACGATGCGAATCGCAGTCGATGTCATGGGGGGCGACCACGGATGCGGGGTCGTCATCGACGGGATAAAACTCGCCTTGGAAGCGGAGTCGGCGATCGAGGAAATTCACTTAGTCGGCCAGCAAGGGCGAATTGAATCGGCCATCAAGGAACACGGCTTGACCGATTCCCGCGTCGTGGTTCACCACGCCGAGGAAGTCCTCACTATGGAGGATAAACCGGTTGAAGGCCTGCGGCGCAAAAAGGATTGCTCCATCCTTCGGGCCGTGAATCTCGTGCGCGACGGAAAAGCCGAAGCAGTTTTGTCATCGGGAAACACGGGTGGAATTCTCGCTGCGTCGACCATTCGACTTCGTACCTTGCCGGGTGTCGATCGTCCATCAATCGGTGCGGTGATGCCGTCGCAGGAAGGCAGTTGGGTATTGATTGACGCCGGAGCCAACCCGGACTCGACACCGATCAACTTGATGCAAAACGCGATCATGGGCTCGGTTTACGCCCGCGAGATGTTGGGCATTACAAATCCGCGCGTGGGTATTTTGAGCAACGGTTCGGAAGAAATCAAGGGGACCGAACTCACCCGCGAAACGCTTAAAGTCTGTCGGCAACTCGATTTGAACTTCATCAATTTTGTGGAGGGTCACGATTTGTTCGGCGACAAAGTCGATGTGGTGGTGACGGATGGCTTTGTAGGCAACATCGTCCTCAAAAGCTGCGAGGCTTTGGGTATGGCGGTCATATCACTTTTAAAACAGGAGCTGACTTCCAATCCTTTGCGCAAACTGGGGGCGCTGTTTGCAAGTTCCGGCCTGAAGTCGATGAAACGACGAATGGATCCGCAAACGTATGGTGGGGCCCCAATGCTGGGACTCAACGGCATCGTTTTCAAAGTCCACGGCTCCGCCCGCGCCCGCGCCGTCCAAAACGCGGTGCTCCAGGTGGTTCAAGCGCTTCGTTTGCGAATCAACGAATCTATTTCCCGTGAAATTTCGCTCGCCCAGGAGCGTGTCGGATCAATCCAGGCTGCATGAATACACTGCCCGAAAAGGACTTCACCAACCCGCGCGCCCAACATGGTTTTGTCGGGCGTACTTGTTCCATCGTTTCGGTCGGCTCGTACGTGCCCGAGAAGATCGTTACCAACGCTGACTTGGAAAGACTCGTGGACACGTCCGACGAGTGGATCACATCCCGCACTGGCATTCGCGAGCGTCGCGTGGCGGCGGCGGACGAATTCACGTCAGACTTGGGCGCGAAAGCGGCGAGTCGAGCGTTGGAAAAAGTGGGTATCAGCGGTGAGCAGGTTCAGTTGATCATCGTTGCGACGATTACGCCGGACATGACTTTTCCGTCCACGGCGGCATTGATTCAACAGAAGATTGGGGCGGTCAATGCGGCGGCCTTTGACATCGAGGCAGCGTGCTCCGGTTTTATCTATGCGTTGGAGATCGGGCAGCAGTTCATTATGTCGCGCACCTATGAAACGGTGCTGGTCATCGGCGCGGAGAAACTGTCGTCGATCATCAATTGGAAGGATCGTAACACCTGCGTTCTCTTCGGTGATGGCGCCGGTGCCGCGGTTTTGCAATATCGACCCGGCTCGCACGGTTTGTTGACTGCGTGCATGGGTGCCGATGGCTCGAAGGCGGACTTGTTGAACATGCCGGGAGGTGGAAGCCGCTGCCCGGCGACCGTTGATTCGGTGAATGCCGGCCTGCATTTTCTGCGGATGGAGGGCAAGGAAACCTTCAAGAACGCAATCAACGCCATGAATGCCGCCGCGCACGAAGCATTGGCGCGTTGCAATCTGGATATCGCCCAGATCAAATGTGTCATTCCCCATCAGGCCAACCGGCGCATCATTGACGCGGTGGGCGAGCGCCTGGGCGTGCGCCAGGACCAAGTCTTTGTAAATCTGGACCGCTATGGCAATACTTCGGCCGCGTCGGTGGCGATCGCCCTCGATGAGGCCGTCGACCAGGGAATCATCCAGCGGGGAGACTTGGTACTACTTTTGGTCTTCGGTGCTGGGTTGACCTGGGGGGCCGCAGTAATTGAGTGGTAACGACCGATTGACCCTGCAATTCCTTGTGATAAGTTTACTCCACGACTATGAGCGCCAGCAAGATTGACCGTAAATCCCCCTCCCTCCAGCCCGCTGGAGATTACTCCACCCACACCTCCCTCGACCTTGCCGCCAACGAGGTCTACTTCCGCAAGAACGGCATCGAATTTCGCACAGATGCCTCGATTCCGGTGTGGACGGAAATGACCGTTGATCTGCACACCCATCGGGGCCAGGAAATCTCCTGCACCGGCGTGGTGGTGGCATGCTCCGGCAATCGCCACACAGGCTTCTTGATCGCCATGGTTTTCACGGACATGAGCCCGCAACACCAACGGCAAATGGACGAGTTTGCGTTCGCCTCGGCGTCGGCCGCTTCTTAGACGCCGCGTTTTTTCCTTCCATCCTAATTTTCGCCCGTATGGAGCTGTTTCATCGCATCCTGAAAACTGCCGTTGACGGTGGGGCATCTGATGTTCACGTCAAGATTGGCACCCCGGTGATCTTTCGCATCAATGGCGATTTGGTGGCGATCGAATGCCCCATACCCACCGCCGAATGGGTGAATAAGATCGTCGAAAACATCGTTCCGCCGCATGGGCGCAAGCGACTGGAGGAGGATCGGGAGGTCGATTTTTCGTACTTCGTTGACGGGATCGGTCGTTTTCGAACCAACCTGTTCCAGCAACGCGGCAGCTATTGTGTGGCGATGCGCTACGTTAAGGCGACGGTGCCTTCGTTTGAAGAGTTGGGGTTGCTCCCCTCGTTGCGTAAAATTGCCGAAGCTCCGCGCGGAATTGTGCTGGTATCCGGTGCCACTGGTAGCGGCAAGTCGACCACGCTGGCAGCGATGGTTGAGCATATTAACGAAAGCTCCAAGAAACACATCATCACGCTCGAGGATCCGATCGAATACGTTTTCGAGGACAATCAGAGCGTTCTCGAGCAACGTGAAATTGGTTTGGATACCGCATCATTTCAGATGGGGTTGAAGCATATTCTGCGGCAGGATCCGGACATCATCATGATCGGGGAAATGCGTGATTCGATCTCGGTGACGGCGGCCATCAATTCGGCGGACACCGGGCATCTTGTTTTATCAACGGTTCACACGACCAGCTCCGCTCAAGGTGTCAGCCGCGTCCTGGAATTCTTCAAAGCCGATGAACGAGAACAATTACGGCGCCAGCTAGCCGCGACGCTGAAAGCGATCGTTTGTCAACGAATGGTCCCGACGATCGACGGCAGCGTCGTGCCGGCCCAGGAGATCATGATCAACACCCCGATAGTGCGAAAGCTGATTGAGGAAAACCGGCTCGATAAACTTTCGGCAGCGATCGAAACAGGCACGGAAGACGGAATGCTTTCGTTCAACCAGCATCTCTTCCAACTCGTCAAAGACGAGCGGATCACGAAGGAGGCGGCGTTAGCCAAGGCGTCCAATCCACAAGCTCTCGAGATGAATTTTCAGGGAATCTTTCTCGACGAGAATCGCCGGATTCTCAGCTGATCAGGCGAGCCGAAATCCTTCGGTGCGTTCCACTAAGTGGAACAAGTTGCCTTCGGGGTCGGTGAAGAAAATGACGCGACCGCCACCGCCCGCCGGTCGGACGTCCTCGGTGAATTCCACGCCGCGCTTGCGCAATTCCTCTCGCGCTGCATCGAGATTCTCGACACGCAACGCGAGATGCCGCCAGCCGCGCAGTTGATTGTCGCAGGTCATCCGCAGGGCGAACCCGGCTTGATAGATTTCCACACACAAACCGCCCGGGAGCTGAATCATGAACGCGGGGGGCTTGCTCGAAAGCTCTCGCAGCTGCCGCGCGTCAAACGTCTTCACGTACCAATCGCGCAACGCGATCGGGTCGCTCGCGGCCAGACCAATATGTTCACAGGCAATTTGCATGGAATAATCAGCGTTCGTTGGAATCGGAAAGAATCTGCTCGGCGGCGGCCTTCAGGTCGTCGACCACCCACGCGCGCTTCGCAAGTTCGCGATTTTCGGCCTCGACCGTTTTCCCGTATCCGGTGCGCACGAGAATGCTACGGCGCACGCCCGCGTTCCAACCGCATTCGAGATCGATTAGCTTGTCACCAATCATGTAACTGGCGCCGAGATCGAGGCCGAATTCATCGCGCGCGTCAAAGAGAAATCTCGGGGACGGTTTGCGGCCGTAGCTTGGCTGTTCGGGCGATTCCGGCGCGAAATAGAATTTTTGCAGCTTGATCCCGTCTTGCGCCAGGATTTCTTCCAACCGCCGATTGACCGCATGCATGTCCGTCTCCGTGTAATAACCGCGACCGATCCCCGATTGATTGGTGACGACAAATAACACGAAACCGGCACTCTGAAGCTGGCTGAGCGCCGCCGGGACTCCCGGGAATAGGTTCAACAAATTCGGGTCACTCAGATACTTCTTCTCCACGTTGATCGTACCGTCACGGTCGAGGAATACGGCGCGGGCGGCTTCAGACATCCGCCAATCCCGACATTTTCAGTCGCTCGATTCAACCTAAATTGATGCCGTTGAGGCAGCTGACCACATTTCTTTGCGTTCCCCCGGCGGTCGAACTATAAACGCCCCCGCTGAATTATGGGTTTAAACGCTTCCAACGCACAGCCGGACATCGAGCAAAAGGTTTTCAAAAAAATACTCGCAGCCAATCGGTCCGAGATCGCCATTCGGATCTTCCGGGCCGCGACCGAACTGGGGTTGCGCACCGTTGCTGTGTACGCGCAAGAGGACCGCTTTGCCATGCACCGGTTCAAGGCGGACGAGGCGTACCAGGTTGGCGCCGGCAAGGGACCTGTGGCCGCGTATCTCGACATTGAAAGCATCGTTTCCATTGCCAAGGAGAAAGGCGTGGATGCGATTCATCCAGGCTATGGCTTTTTGAGTGAGAACGCGAAGTTCGCCCGGGCCTGCGCAGCGGCCGGAATCACTTTTGTGGGACCTCGTCCGGAATTGTTGGACATGATGGGTGACAAGACGGCGGCTCGCGCGCTGGCTCAAAAGGTCGGTGTGCCAACTTTGCCGGGTACCGAGGAACCTATTGCAGATCGGACTCAAGCGATGAAGGTGGCGCGGGAGATTGGATTTCCGCTGATCATCAAGGCGGCTTTCGGCGGAGGCGGGCGTGGCATGCGCGTGGTCCCCAAGGCGTCGGATCTCGGCGACTTGCTGGACGAAGCACAGGCCGAGGCCGGTCGAGCGTTCGGCAATCCGGCCGTGTTTCTGGAGAAATACATCCCGCGGGCCAAGCACATCGAAGTTCAAATCCTCGGCGATCAACACGGCAACGTGATTCACCTGCACGAACGCGATTGTTCGGTGCAACGCCGGCACCAAAAGGTGATCGAGGTGGCCCCTTCCTTTGGCTTGCCGGAGCACGTAATCAAGGAGCTTTGTGACGCGGCAGCCAGGCTTGCCCGCGAAATTCGCTACGACAACGCCGGCACGATTGAATTTCTTTACGACCTGGATTCGCACGAATGGTACTTCATCGAGATGAATCCGCGGATTCAAGTCGAACACACGGTCACCGAAGTGATTACGGGTATCGATCTGGTGCGCTCGCAGATCATGATCGCGCAAGGGCACAGTCTGCAGTCGCGGGAGATTGGGATGCCCGGCCAAAATGAGATTCCGCGAAACGGCTACGCCATTCAGTGCCGCATCACCACGGAAGATCCGGAAAACAAGTTCATGCCGGACTATGGAAAGATCCTCGCTTATCGATCACCGGGTGGATTTGGAGTGCGGCTCGACGGTGGCCAGGGGTTTGCCGGGGCGGTGATCACACCGTTTTATGATTCCATGTTGGTGAAGGTGATCGCCTATGGGCGGAGCTATGACATCACTTTGGATCGCATGGATCGCGCGTTGCGCGAGTTTCGTATTCGCGGTTTGAAAACCAATATTCCGTTTCTGGAAAACGTAATCGCGAACCCGATTTTCCAGTCTGGTCAGGCGACGACCACTTTGATTGACACGACGCCCGAACTGTTCTCCTTCAAAGCTAAGCGTGATCGGGCGACCAAACTGCTCAACTTCCTCGGCAATGTCATCGTGAATGGCAACCCGCACGCGAAGGGATACAAGCCGGCGGCGCCGCCGGTCATGGTTGATTCACCGGCGTATGATCATCGCATCCCGCCGCCCGCAGGTACTCGTGATTTGCTCCTCAAACTGGGGCCCAAAAAGTTCGCCGAGTGGACGCAGAAACAAAAACGGCTCCTGATCACCGACACGACGTTTCGCGATGCGCATCAATCGCTCATGGCGACCCGGGTGCGCACGTATGACATGCTCGCGGTGGCGGACGCCATGGCGCATCGCGTCGGCACGGAGAAGAACGGTCTGTTCTCTCTCGAGATGTGGGGAGGGGCGACCTTTGACAGCGCCATGCGCTTTTTGAGCGAGGACCCGTGGGAGCGACTGCGCCAGCTCCGGGCGAAGATTCCGAACATTTGTTTCCAGATGCTATTCCGCGGAAGCAATGCCGTCGGCTATTCGAATTACCCGGACAACGTGGTTGCCGGTTTCGTCAAGCACGCCGCGGAGTCGGGCATGGACATTTTTCGCATCTTCGATTCGCTAAATTACTTGCCGAATTTGCGAGTCGCGATGGAAGCCGTGCAGACAACTCATGCGATTTGTGAGGCGGCGATTTGCTACACTGGTGACATTCTCGATCCCAAGCGCGACAAGTATTCTCTCAAATACTATGTCAAACTGGCTAAGGAGCTGGAAAAGATGGGCGCACATTTCCTCGCGATCAAGGACATGGCGGGGCTTTGCCGGCCGTTGGCGGCTCGGAAGTTGGTCAAGGCCTTGAAGGAAGAAATCGGATTGCCGGTACATTTTCACACGCACGACACTTCGGGTGTGCAGGCGTCGGCGATTTTGGAAGCGAGCGCCGCCGGTGTGGACGTTGTTGATCTCGCGATGGCGTCGATGTCCGGTTCGACATCGCAGCCCAATTTGAATTCCACAGTCGCCGCGTTGCAACATTCGTCGCGCGATACGCGGCTTGATCTGGGTGCGCTCAACGAGTTTTCCGATTACTGGGAAGGTGTGCGGCATTACTACACGCCATTTGATACCGCGCCGAAAACCGGCAGTGCGGAAGTCTATCTTCACGAGATGCCCGGTGGCCAATACACGAATCTAAAGGAGCAGGCCGCCAGCATGGGCGTTTCGCACCGATGGCCCGAGATCGCCCGCATTTACTCCGAAGTGAACCAACTGTTTGGCGACATCGTAAAAGTCACGCCCAGCAGCAAGGTGGTAGGTGATATGGCGCTGTTCCTCTTCAGCCGCGGAATTGTGCCGGCCGACGTGGTGAATCTTGAGCCTGGCAGTGTCGGTTTCCCGGAGAGTGTCGTCGACATGATGAGCGGCGGACTCGGTTGGCCGCCCGGCGGATTTCCGGAAGACGTGATGCGGGTCGTGCTCGGTGAGAAGAAGTTCAAGGACGCCCAGTCCGCGTTTGCGAAGGACCAGTCCGCGAGCAAGGCAGCACCTGTCAGTCTGCGAAAATTGCGCGAGGAACTCACTGAAAAGCTCAAACATGAGGCGACGGACGATGATCTCTATTCCCACCTGATGTATCCGCAGGTGTTTGCCGATTTCGCCAAACACAAGGTCCAGTTCAGCGACGTGAGCGTGCTGCCGACTACGGCGTTCTTTTATGGTTTGCAGATTGGCGAGGAAGCGGTTGTCAGCATCGAAGAAGGCAAAACGCTTTTCATTAAGCTCGTCAATGTCAGCGAGCCGGACAAGGACGGTCGGCGTACGGTCACTTACGAACTGAACGGTATGACCCGCGAGGCGTACATCGCGGACAAGTCGCTCGCCACCAAGTCGAAAGCCCGCGCGAAGGCCGACATTGCCGACGCGACGCAAGTTGGTGCGCCGATCCCGGGATTGATCGCGACCATCGCTGTGACCGTTGGTCACAAAGTCGCGAAGGGCGACAAGTTATTGATGATGGAAGCCATGAAGATGCAAACCACGGTGTATGCTCCGTGTGACGGTGTGATCGCCGAGCTGCCGGTACAGGTGGGCGACACGGTCGAGAGCAAGGACCTGTTGGTTCGTCTCAAAGCCTAGCATTTTATGGGACGGCGTTTGGGAATCTACGGCGGCTCGTTTGACCCGGTCCACAACGCACATCTGCTCGTCGCGCAGGCGGCGATGGAGGAGTTGAATCTCGACCGACTGATTTTTGTGCCGGCCGCGCAATCGCCCTTTAAACCGGAGTTTCAACCGGCGCCGGCAATTGAACGGCTGCGTCTGTTGCGCCTTGCGCTGGCTGATCATCCGGAGTTTTTGATCGATGATTTGGAGATTCATCGGGGCGGAATCTCATACACCATCGACACCGTGAAGATTTTGCGCGGTAAATATCCGGACGCTGAATTGTTTTATCTCGTTGGCGCGGATCACGTGGCCAGTCTCCCCAAATGGAAGTCGGCGGACGAACTGGCGGGGCTCATTCAGTTTGTTGTTATTCCGCGACCGGGTTCCGTAAAAGCAGAATGGCCGGCTCCGTTTCGGGGGATCGAGCTCAAGGGATTCCCGCTCGGGGTGTCATCGTCGGAAATTCGCGCCCGGGTAAAAGCTGGCCTGCGAATCGACTTTTTGGTTCCCCCGGCAGTCGCGGAAGCAATCGCCAACAATCAGCTTTATCTTTGAAAACCTCTGTCGCAGTCTCCCGCGCGATGACATCCAGACAGTTAGCCCAATGGTGCGCGTGGCTTGCCGACAATCGCAAGGCGGAGCAAATCGTCATCCTTGACGTGTCCAAACTGTCGTCCGTCACCGACTTTTTCGTGATTGCCAGCGGCACCAGCGAACCGCATCTCCGCGCCATTCGCGACGAGATCACCGATACGTTGCGCCAGGACTTCGACGTGCGACCGGGTGCCGTTGATGTTTCGACGGAAACGGCGTGGGTGGCGTTGGACTACTTTGACGTGATCGTCCACATCATGAAGCCGGAAGTACGTGAACTTTACGATTTGGAGGGACTCTGGCGCGATGCGCCCCGCGTAAAGCAAAGAAAACCCGCTACGCCGAAAGCAAAAGAAACGGCGAAGCGGGTGTCCTCGGAGCAGGATTGATCAGAAGTTGAATACGCGCGTCGGCACCACGATGGAGTCAAACGGCCGCAAATAGAATGGCACGACATCGCCGCCAGCGAACGCCTTGCTCATATCGACTTTGTAAGTCCTTTGCTCGCCTTGGAAATTCCTGACGACCGAAACTGAATCCAGTTTTGCCTTTTGCATGTTTGGCCCACCAACTTGCATGATGGCCTCCAGCAGTGTCAGGGGACGGCTCATCGGAATGGTGGCCGGCGCCATGACTGCTCCAGAAACGTAAACCACCGCCGCGGATTGGATCAGGCTGACGTTGACTTCCGGCGTCCGCAGTTGTTTGCCAAATTCCTCGATCAGGGCCTTCTCGAGTTCCGGACGAGTCTTGCCGGTCGAATTGATGGGTTTGCCAAAACCGGACGGAAGCCGGACTTCACCATCAGCAGTAACCTTGACCTGCGCGCTCAAATTGGTTGCTCCGGGGAAGCTGATGAACAAGACATCGCCGGGCAGCACGTAAGGAGTATCGTACGGTCCCTCGGTGTAGCCGAGAACCTTCGGGTCATGTTGGCAACCGGTGGCGAGAACCATCAGCAGTCCGACCACGGCAAGGGCAATTCCGACTAAGAACTTGCGCGCTTGCGAGCCGGCGCGTGTGGTCCTGCCGTGAGTGGATGTCGTTTCGGTCGAATGAGTTGGGTGAACCGGCTGGTGATCTGTGCAATTGCTCATGATGTTTTTGAATCAGTAACCGCTGCCTGCCGCAAAAAGCAAGCCATCATCAGCTTGGAGAACCGTTCCTACATGGGGCAAAACGCAAAACGGCTTCCCTTTCTCGGTTGTGTCGGTTTCGATTTGCCCGTGTTTCCCGTCCAACAGCCGAATGCCATCGACCTGAGCCGGTTAAAGGTTTTCCCCCTGGCAGATCGTCGGAGTCTGACGCGGGCGGACGATATTTTGGTCGCGCCCGAATCTGAACCGGGTCCCGTTTCGGAAAGTGCGATGGCGACGATTGCCGAAGCGAAAATCGCAATTGCGAAGGCTCGTGAACGCAACGCGACAGTCCTGTTGATCTACGGCGCGCACCTGTTGCGTAACGGGGCGGCATTAATCATCAACGACCTGCTCGATCGGGGCTTGATCACTCATCTCGCGACGAACGGCGCGGGGACAATTCACGACTGGGAGTACGCCTGGCTGGGGCGTTCGACGGAAAGCGTTCGCGATAATGTGGCTACCGGGACGTTCGGAACCTGGGATGAAACTGGACGCAATATCCAACTTTCCCTGTTGGCGGGTGCCTTGCGAGGCGAAGGATACGGGCGGGCGCTCGGACGGTTTATCGAGGAAGACGGCTGTGAATTGCCCGGGCTGGAGGAACTGCGTTTGGCTCTTCAGCAAAACCCGG
Source organism: bacterium (assembly GCA_016124235.1). Classification (GTDB taxonomy): domain Bacteria; phylum Verrucomicrobiota; class Verrucomicrobiia; order Limisphaerales; family RI-55; genus RI-55. The sequence continues at coordinate 19,705 of WGOC01000027.1, forward strand.
ACGATCCGTTGTCGCCAGCCCGGGCGGAACTGCTCCAGACCATGATCCGGTTTGGCCTGAAATCCGGTCGGCACGCCGTCAATCATCAGTGGAAGCACGCATCGATTATTGCGAGCGCGTTTCGTCATGGAGTTCCGATGACGGTTCATCCGGGGATCGGGTACGACATTATTTCAAATCACCCGATGTTCAACGGCGCGGCGATTGGCCGTGCCGCGGAGATGGATTTCCGCCTTTTTGGCGGCAGCGTTGAGCATCTGGATGACGGTGTCGTGCTCTCGGTTGGTTCGGCCATCATGGGGCCGCAGGTGTTTGAGAAGAGCTCAAGTTGCGTGAACAATCTGCGATTGCAGGCCGGCCGGTCCATCGTCCGTGGCCATTCGATCTTTGTCGTCGACCTGCAAGACGGCGGCGGTTGGGACTGGCGCCAGGGCGAGCCACCCAAGACCAACCCGGCCTACTATCTGAGGTTTTGCAAGAGCTTCGCCCGCATGGGGGGCACCATGCACTACGCGCAGTGCGACAACGTCACGTTTCTTCATCACCTGCACCATCATCTGCTAACGCCATGACGCCGCGACGATTCCAAACCATCGTCCGCAAATATCCGGGATTGCGAATCGCCGTTCTCGGCGACTTTTCCCTCGATCGTTATCTGGAGATCGATCCGGCGCGATCGGAAGTGTCCATTGAAACCGGCTTGCGGGTTCACAACGTCGTGAACGTCCGCGCGCAACCTGGTTCAGCGGGAACGATTCTGAACAACTTGAGCGCGTTGGGAATCGGCGCGCTGTTTCCGATCGGTTTCTGTGGTGTGGACGGGGAAGGCTTTGAACTCCGCGAAGCCCTGCGTGCGAAGCCCGGTGTGGCGCTCGATCATTTCCTCCAAACTTCGGCGCGATGCACGTTCACTTATTGCAAACCGCTGGTCCTGAAGCCGGGAAAACCACCGCAGGAACTCAATCGCCTCGATCGTAAGAATTGGTCGCCGACCCCGGCGGAAGTCCAAAACCAAATCATCGAATCGCTGTACGCCGTCGACGACCTCGTTGACGCGATCGTGGTAATGGACCAGGTCGATGTCGGCGGCACTGGCGTGATCACGCCGGCTGTGCTTGAGGCCATTCATACGGTTTCGCGCAAACGCCGCCGTTTGCCGGTGATTGCCGACAGCCGCCGCGGATTGCGTGGTTACCCACCGGTGATTTTCAAGATGAACGGTGCGGAATTGCTCGCCTTGAGCGGTCGTTCCAAGACGCAAGGTTTGCCCATCGTCAAGCGACGCGCAGCGGAACTCGCACGCGCCAATGCGCGACCCGTTTTTGTCACGTTGGCGGAGAAAGGAATCGTTGGTGCCGAGCCGGACGGGCGAACCGTTCATCTACCGTCGTGGCCGGTGCGTGGAGCAATTGATATCGTGGGCGCCGGCGATGCGGTCACCGCAAATCTGGCAGCTGCGCTGGCCGCGGGCGCCCGGATGGATGAGGCGATCGAATTCGCCAATGCCGCGGCGTCCATCGTGATCCATCAACTGGGTACAACGGGTACCGCCAGCGTCGTTCAAATCAAAGAGCAAATCTCGCTGGCGAAGAATCAATAACCGAAGGCCGGTGGTTATTTCCTACCGTCGGATTTCTGTAATTCAGCCGCCAGCCGGTCGGCAAGTTGATCGACCGTTTTGCTCAAGCTGGCGACCCCGGCCGCGATGCGGTCAGTCCCCGGTGCGAAGGTGGTTGAAAATGTCGCCGCGCCGACGCTTGGTTCAGACTGGCTGGGTGGCGGTTTGAGAAAGCGCCAACGCACGGCGAGGTTCGCGTGATTGTCCGGCGTGATCTCAAACCGATCCACTTCCAGCTCGATCTGGATCGAATCGGCGCCGGGTGTTGCACGTTGGAAAGCGAGTACGCAGCGGTCGGGCAGCCGGGCGGAAAGTTGCGAAATCAAGATTCGGGGGATGCCCTGGATGAGCGGTTCTGCCCAACGGTGCAAATCGTGAAAACGAACTTCCGTTGCGTTCAAACGTTCGACAATCGCCGGTTGATCGAGGCTGCCGGCCAGCCGGACTGGTCCAACGAGTACGGTTCGCGAACATTCCTTTGCCGCCGCATTCTCGTTGTCGGAATCGTTCAACACATAGAACCGGGTGGGGTCCGGCTGCGGATTGAGATTCACGCAACCCGAACTCGCCATCAACATCGCGACGGCGAACGGAAGTGCAAAATAATTGCTAGTTTTCATGGCGTGGTTTGTGGCGCGCGACCGCGCAACAACGAAGACGGATTGCGATCAAGTTCGTCGGCGAGCTGGCGGAGCGAGCGGGCCGCCAGGGACGTTTCCTCCAGGGCTCGCTGCAGTTCCGACATGACGGGCGATTCGCTCGCCAGGACACGACGCAAATCGGCGGACGCCTTCTGCAGCTCGGTAAAGGTCTTGGCGGCTGAGTCGGAGATGCTCGCGAGATTGCTGCCGATCGGATGGATTTCCTTTTCCAGCATCCCCAGAACTTCGCGTGCCTTGTCAGAAGTCTGCCGGAATGAATCAACTGTTTCCGCCCATTTGGTGGACGTTAATAGCGAATCCACCGATCCCAAAACGCTCGCGAGGCGATCGTTGAGTTCCTTCACCTTCAGCTGGCCGAGCGAGGTGTTCAGCTTGGAAAGAATTTCGTTCAACTGCGAAACCATGGTCGGCAGATCGATCTTGCTGAGGTTCTTAATGAACTCCACCAGCCCGGTCGGCTGCGTCGGAATTTCCGGATATTTTTTGCTGCCGACGTAAACGGGTGGTCCTGCGGTGGGAATGACATCGAGCGAGACGTACAGCCGTCCGGTGACCAGGCTTTCGGTTTCCAACGATGCTCGAAGTCCTTTGTCCACGGCTTCGCGCAAACGAGTCGGGTTGGTCAGGGGAAGTTCGTTGCTGCCATCGCCCTGAAACGCGTTCGCATCGATCTCGATGACGACCGGAATCAACAGGCTGTTCGAGCCGGGAACCGCCGCGAGGGAAATGCTCCGCACCTGGCCAATGGTGACGCCCTTGTATTTCACGGGCGAACCAACGACGAGTCCATTCACCGAATTTCGGTAGTAGAGAATCATCGGCACCGGACGCGAAAACAGGCGTGCCGATCCCAGCAGGGCAATCGTCATCACCAGGATGGCGACCCCGATGAGGACGAAGGCGCCGACCTTGGTGGGACTGGCTTTTTTGCTCATATCGCTTTTGCAGGTTCTTTCTGTCCACCGCGGGTGAGGAACTCACGAACCGCCGGGTCTTTTGTGTCGCGCAACAAATCGCGGGGATTCCCGGTCGCTTTCACCGTGCGGCTGGCGTTATCCAAAAATATTGCCTGATCAGCCACCGCAAAAATGCTGTCCAGTTCGTGCGTGACCATGACCACCGTGGTGCCGAGGTTGTCGCGTAGACTGAGAATCAATTCATCCAACCGGCGCGAGGTGATCGGGTCCAGGCCGGCCGACGGCTCATCGAAGAAAAGGATTTCGGGGTCGAGAGCCATCGCGCGCGCCAGTCCGGCGCGTTTCATCATCCCGCCCGAAACTTCCGATGGATAGAAATCTTCAAAGCCCTTAAGCCCGACCAGCGCGAGCTTCAAGCGGACGATGCGCCGAATTTCGTCATCGGCCAATTGCGTGTGTTCCTGCAGCGGCAGCGAAATATTTTCGGCGAGCGTCATGGAACTCCACAAGCCGCCACCTTGAAATAACACGCCGAACTTTCGCTCCATCGATTCGCGCTCGGCGTCGTCGGCTTGGAGAAAGCTTTTGCCGTCGTAGAGAATGTCCCCCTTGGCGGGCGTTTGCAGGCCGATCATGTTCCAAAGCAACGTGCTCTTGCCGCAACCGCTCCCGCCCATGATCACGAACACCTGGCCGCGTGCCACACGGGCGCTGACGTCGCGCATCACGACAAAGTCGCCGTAGGCCAGGTCGACGTTTTTCAATTCGATGTGCGGTTGGTCAGCCATCCTAGAATTTGAAGATGTTGAACAACACGGCAAAAACCGCGTCGGCGATGACGATGGATGTGATGCCCGCGACGACCGCCGTGGTCGTCGCCTGCCCGACGCCGGCCGCATTGTTCGGACAACGCATGCCGTTGTAACATCCGGAAATCGCCACGATCAGACCGAACACAAAGCTCTTCATAAAACCGGCCGCGCAGTGTTTGAACGTCAACGCATGCACGGTTTGGTGCCAGTATTCGAGCCACGTCAGATCCAGCATGCCGATGCCGATCAAAACGCCGCCGGCAATCCCCGCGAGATTCGCAAACAGCGTGAGGATCGGCATCATGAGAAACAGCGCCAGCATCCGGGGCATGACCAGAAAGTCGATCGGGTTGAAGAGAAAAGTGCGAAACGCATCGATCTCCTGGTTGACCTTCATCGTGCCGAGTTGGGCGGCGTAGGCGGCGCCGGTGCGACCGCACATGATGATGCCCGCCATAATGCAACCCATCTCGCGCACCATGGCGATGGCGACGAGGTTCGCGACGTAGATCGAGGCACCGAATTGTTGCAGTTGCACGGCGCCAACGAACGCCAAAATCAAGCCGACCAAAAAACTGATCAGGAGATTGATGGGCAACGCCTCGGCCCCGGCTTCCTGCATGAACAGCAACAAGTCCGCGCGCCGAAATTGCGCCCGACCGCGAACCAGTGAGGTCATCGCCAACGTACAATCACCGACAAATTCGGCGATGTGTTTGGTGGCGGTCCATCCGCGTTGCGCCCCGAGGCCAACCCGGGCAAGCCAGCCGGATGTTTCTCCGTGCGGCGGCGTGTCCGTTCGTTCGGGAACCGCTCGTGCCAGTTCCAACGATCTTCTTACGCCGCCTGGCAACGTCTCCATCTGGTATCGGATCGAACGTTGGTCGAGCACGATCAGCAACTCCAGCAACCATGCAAGCAGGGCGGAATCCCAGTCTGACACGTCGTTCAAATCAAACGCGACCGTGGAGTTGCTCGACAGGTTCGCGTCGGGTGCCGGGTGAGGGCGTCCCGTTGATTTGACTGTCCAGTCGCCGCTCAATCGGACGACGCATCGCCCCGCGTTGGGTGACTGAAAATCAACGCGTGGCGGAGGCAGGCTTTCGGTCGGAGCATCCAAATCGCTCCCAGTGTTGCCGCCGGGCGTAAAGCCGCGCAAGGCGCAATGCGAGTCGAAGGTGCCGGTAACAATGTGTGACACTTGTGAGTTGCCGGATTGTCCATTGGTTGTGGACGTCCTTTTTGTGCTGCTCGTGGCCAACCTCGGTTTCGTCATGAAGCTGATCGCAATGTTCCGTTGCGATGGCTGTGGCTCCAACTGGCAATTCATCCTCTCGCCCGCCGCGGCTCCGACCTCGCTGCGTAGAAAGAACCCGGCTGACTCACCGGTGAAGCTTTTGGGCCGAGTCTTCTTGTGCGCCATTGTCTTCGTCGTGTGGGAGGCCATTTGTCGGACTTTGATCGAACGATTGGGCCTCCACGGGCCGCTGCTCGGCTATTTGGCGGTACCGTCGATTTATCTTTTGGGGGAAGGGTTGGGGCCCTTGGTCGCGTTGGTTGGCAAGGTGTTCGGTCGTCGCTTTCCGTTCGTCCTCAATGCCCCGTTACGATCGCGCAATCTCGCCGAATTCTGGGGCCGGCGTTGGAACGTCTGGTTCAGTGACTGGTTTCGCTTCGTGGTTTTCGATCGCCTGCGGCGGCGATCCGTGTTTGCGCTTTTGTTGGTCTTTCTGATCTCGGGGGTCATGCACGAATGGGTGATCAACTTCTCGCTCTGGCTGGTGACTGGACGATCGTTGTTTGGTACCCAAATGGTGTATTTCCTGATTCAAGGATTTGGTCTTTTGCTCGACCGCAGAATTGCGTGGGTCAGTGCGGGTATGCGACGCGCATTTGCCTGGCTGGTGATCATCGGACCAGTGCCGTTGACGTTCAACGAGGGCATGCTGCGAATTCTCCATCTTTGGCCGAATTAAGCTCGCGTTGCCCGGCGATTTGCGTTCTCCTCCCAACGCTCCACTGAAAGTCAATTTAACCCAGCACTGTTATGCGCGCGTCTTCAATTCTCCTTCATCGGGCCGCTATCTGCCTGTCCTTGGTCGGCTTCCTGTTTTCGGTATCGGCTGCTGAAAAGCCCAGGATCAAAGTGATGTTGCTGACCGGACAATGCAGTCGTTACCACAATTGGAAAGTGAGCAGCGTCGTCCTGAAACGCGAACTTGAGGCCGCCGGCATTTTCGCCGTGGATACGGTGACGTCGCCGCCCCAGGGCGCGGACATGTCCGGCTTCAAACCGGACTTCGCCAAATACGATGTGGTGGTAATGGACTACGATGGCGACGAGTGGCCGGAGTCCACCCGCAAGGCGTTCACCACGTTTATCGACGACGGCGGCGGGCTGGTGACCGTGCATGCCGCGGACAACGCGTTTCCGCACTGGCCGGAGTTCAATCAAATGATCGGCATCGGAGGTTGGGAAGGCCGTACGGAATCCGCGGGTGTGAAAGTCCGCTGGCGCGACGGCGGAATGGTGGTTGATCAGACGCCCGGCACCGCGACGCATCCGCCCAAGCATGATTTCCTCGTGGTGACGCGTTCGCCCAACCATCCGATCATGCAAGGGTTGCCGGCGGAATGGCTGCACGCGAGCGACGAACTTTACAGCCAGCTGCGCGGACCCGCGGAAAACCTCACGGTGCTGGCGACGGCATCCGCTGATCCGGCCAAACACCCGAACGGAACGGGCATGAATGAACCAATGCTGATGGCGATCCGCTTCGGCAAGGGGCGGATCTTTCACACGACGCTCGGTCACGTGGGGCCGCGCGACAATGAGGCCACCGCGGCCGTGAATTGCGTTGGGTTTATCACCACTTTTCAACGCGGCACCGAATGGGCGGCAAAGGGTGAAGTGACGCTGCCCGTGCCGTCCGACTTTCCAGGAACGGAGAAAACGTCGGTGCGCAAACCGTAATTCGATCTTCCGCTTCGAGAAGCACTCCGCACGTGCAGTGCTTAGCAAGTCTGGCGGAAGCCGGCGATCAGTGGTGCCGCCCAAAATGCCGGTCGGCGAAGTTCAGGTATTGTTCCCAATCGTAATCCGTCACGTCGTGTTTGCCGGCGCGAATATGGTAGCGAATAAAATCTCCGACCGGTGTATGGATCGGCGGTTGTTCGTCCACGTCGACGCCCTTTTCACCAAACAGCGCGTAGACGGGGCCGGCGAGCTTGGCGGATAGAAATTCGCCTTTAGGATCGGCCCATTGATCTTCGTGCGCGCTTGCCACATAAACCGGTCGCGGCGCCATCAAGGCGATCAACTCGTGTTGGTCCACCGGGCAGGCATCTTCATTGTCGTTGTAATTCTTGAATGTTTTGCAGAACCAATGAGGGAAACTCGTGTTGATTCGCTTCACGGTTTCGCCAAATGCCCGCCGGCTCAACGCGGCGCCGCCGCAGCCCGAGTCATTGGAGATGACGATTGCAAAGCGTTGATCGGTCGCGCCCGCCCACAACGACGTTTTGCCCAACCGCGAATGCCCCATGACGACGACTTGTTTCGCGTTCACGCTGGGGTCGGTTTCCAGATAATCCATCACGCGGCCCAATCCCCACGCCCACGCTGAGATCGCGCTCCAGTCTTCGATCGCCAGCGGTTTGCCGTCAGCATCGTGATGAATTCGCGAGCGCAGTCCATCCTTCCAGCCATCGGCGCGATCCGGTTCGATATCGCCGTAGTAAATCGTCACCAGTCCGTAGCCGCGTTTCAAAATCTCGTCGAGATCCCAACGGCTGGAACTGGTGCCGCGCGATTCCTCGGTGGCATGATGATTCACCACGCCCTTGTCGTCGTTGTCCATCATCCACGCTTTCGACAACAGGATGCCCGGATCGTTGGCGATGGTGTGGTTGCCGTAAAAATTGTAGGCGACAAACACCGGCACCGACTTTGAATTGACCGGCAGATACATCAGGACGTGCATCACTGTTTCACCGTCTTCGCGCGGAATGTGGATCGCGATTTGTTTGCGAACGGCTTTTCCGTCCAACGCATTTTCGGTCGGCGCATCCTCGGTAAATTTCAGGCCGGCGGGCTTTGCCGGCAGTTGACCGTACACGTTGTTCTCAAAAAGTTTTAATATTTCTGCGCGGCGCTTGTGCGTCCATTGATCCGCGGTGGTGATTTTGGCGCCGTCGTTGGCCGTCAACGGATCAGGCAGCGTGTAGTGCGGAACTTTGGATTCGTCGTAATTGGCATCGGCGGAGTGGGCTTCATCGGCGTTCATGAGGATCAACGAGGGCAGGGCTACGGCGAGCATCGCAAGGCGCAGGGATTTCATGGCGAGATATTACGAGAGTTGGGTAGAGGTGTCGATTTTAGGTTGCAGCCGTTCGGATTCAGGGATTTGCAGGATGCTCGGCGAATTACTTTGACCGTAGCTACTGGTTATCATTAGTGTGTTGCATTCGTGAAGAATCCTGATTTCCTGCCGCACTTTCCAATAGGAGGGTACTCATCCGAACGCAAATGGAGGCACTGGAAATGAAACCTCCAACAAGACTTCCGATGGAAGACCTTGATATTCCAGTGACCGGTAGGCCGTTTCGTGGCGGTGGCGAGCGGCGAAGGAAATCGAATCATTGTTCTTCAAAAGTGCTTCTTATCCTCTTAGCGGTCTTTTGGTGTTTGCTCGGTGCACACGCTGCGACGTTCCGCATTGGCACTTTGAATTCCGGGTCCACAGCGTCCCAGGTGGTGATCCAATTCAGTGACTATGCTCCGGCCAGCCCGTCAGACTACGCCGTCGCGGTGCGAACCAATCTGACTTCCGGTGCATGGGTCGCTATCGGGGGTGCCTTTTCGCAGGTGGGCGGCGACCAGTGGCAGGGCGTTGTGACCCTGCCGGAAAACTTCCAATCGGCCTTTTTCCGGGTCACCAAGAACGGGGTTCCGATCACCGCCTCGTTTAACTCTTCATTCGGCGATCTGATAGAAGGAAGTTCAAACCCGGGGCTGACGGTGCTGTTTGACGGTCCGTTCTCGGGGCAGTTTCAATATGCCGTTGATTACCACGACGGCGCCGCGCCATCGACCAACACGGTCAGTGGCACCGGCTCTTTCAGCTTGTTCCTTCCCGTCAGCCTGCCGCCGGATGACAGCCTCGTACTTCCGGATCGGGCGATTACCGTCATTCTTAATCCGCTTGCGGGACAGAACTATTTGCCCGGTGGCGATCAGTCCATCACGGTCATTGTTCGCGACAACGATTCGCTGTGGGATGGAATACTGGATGATGGTACTTCGGGGATCGCGTTTTCGATGCGGATGCTATCGGCCGCCGGAGTTGGAACGGCGGCGATGATCAGCAATGGCGACAATCTGATCCCGGCCGGAACAAACACGCTGACCAGTTTTACGTTCGCGATTTCCAACCAGTTTCACGCCGATTACGGTCCGGTGGTCATTCCCGCCGAGCGAACTCCGCTGGGTGAGCCGACCGATCTCACCATCAGTTTTCAGGCGAACTACTCCCCGGACACCAACGTGGAGGATACGGTCGAATCCGACCGGGTGGTGGGGAATTACCTCATGACAACTTCGGTCGCGGGAAAACCCTTTCTGACCCAGACCAACGGCGGAATCTTTAGAATGATAAAACGCATCATCGCGGGAACGGAGGTGCCGCAATGAAAACTTCGTGCCGCTTTTCATGGTTGCCCAAAGCTTCCGGCTTGTTTGTGGTGTTGCATCTGATGGCGTCGGGCGCGTTTGCCGACACATTCACTGTCACCACGCTCAATGATGAAGACGCGGTGGGGTCGCTGCGCTGGGCAATCACTCAGGCCAATTCGACGATGTCGGCGAATACCAACCTCGTCGACCTGTCCGGATTATCCGGAACGATCAGCCTGACCAATCAGCTTCCGAATATCACCTCAGGTATGAATATCATCGGCGTGGCGGCGACGCCGGTGACCATCAGCGGGCAGCTGGCGTATCGCCCGTTCTGGGTTGAGTCTGGAAACGTCTTGATGCGGGGCATTGTGATTGCCGATGGTTTCTCTCAGGGGGGGACACCAGGGCCTGGTGGTGGAGGTGCAGCAGGTTTGGGGGGCGGGATGTTCATTAATTCGGGTGCCAATGTTTCTCTGGAAAATGTCAGCCTGATGAATTGCTCCGCCATCGGCAGCGATGGTCAGGCAGGTTTCGGTGGTGGTGGTGGTGGTTTGGACGGTTTGGAACCGCCTGCGCCGATACTTTCCGTCCCGGCCACACGGCCCAATTATCCCGGCTCAGGCGGCACTGGATCGACCGGCACTTCCAGTCACCCAACCGGATACGTCGGCGGTTACGGAGCCACAGGCTATCGGGGCACCTACGGGACTGACGGAACCGGTGGCGTGGAATTTCAAGGGGGCGGCGCCGGTGGCCGGGGGGGCGTTGGCGGGAAGGGGCAAAAAGGAGGCACCGGCGGGACGGGTTATGGTAGCTGTGCCACATTGGGCGGAGACGCCGGCGATGGCGGGCCTGGTGGTTGGGGAGGCCGTGGCGGGCTTGGGGGTAATGGTGGCAAGGGTGGTGATGGCGGATTCGGTGCCGGTGGCGGCTCCGGGGGCGGCAATAACCAAGAGGGTCCCGGTGGTCCGGGTGGGAATGGCGGAGCCGGCGGCAACTACTATATTTTTCCGTTTAGCTGCGGCACCAAATCTTCTGGGCCGAGCGGATATGCACCCGATGGCTATGGGGGATCGTACAGCGGCAACGGTGGCAACGCCGGCTTCGGTGGGGGTGGCGGAGGCTACGGCAAATTGATTTACATGTCCATTACCGGTGGCGGCTACAACTACGCCGGACAGGCCGGCGGCGCCGGTCAATTTGGTGGTGGGTCCTACCAATGTGCGGGCGGGGGAGCTGGTTTGGGGGGCGGAATCTTTCTGCGCGCGGGTGCATCGCTCACGCTTTCCGGATGCGGGTTCTCGGACAATCGCGCCATCGGCGGCTCCGGGGCGTGGACGGACTATTCCACCTATCCTGGCGGGACCGGAAACACCGCCCCCCCCGCCGACGCCAATGGCAAAGGTTACGGTGCCGCCATCTTCAAAATGGATGGTGCCACATTAAACTTGCGATTTGGCGAGCCCGACTTTGCGAACAACAGCGCGAAGAATGGCGGTTCGGCGACTGCGGTGGTGAATGACGTTTACGGAAGCTACGATTCCCAGGAGATTGCCCGCACGAGTTTGTTCTATTTTGATACCCCCGAGGCGGATCGCGGGACCGCGACATTCCGCTTCCTTGATCTCCTTTACACGCAGGTTGGTACGCTGGCGCCGACACCTCATTTCGACCAAATCGACGCCCTTTTTACCGCCACCGATCGAGCCAACGCGGATGCGGCCCTTGCTACAGCGGTGCAGAATTTCGAAACGACGAAGGTGGTCGACGAGGGATTGCTGATGCTGGATATCCTTGATGCGGATTTCGTGGCGGATTCAATCATCGCGAACAATACGATTTCCAATCTGACGGATGTCCGGATCTCCCCGCCGCTGGGCTCCACGGCGTATGACGAGGAGGATTATGACCTGACCCTCATCACCAACCGGTTCCGGCTCGTGCTGGACCGCTACTTTGCGCAACTTGGACGCTCTGATTTTCACGCGTTTTTCCGGGCACAGGTAGCGGCCAGACCGTATAACAGTGCGGTCTATCTCGATACGAACGGGCTTCCGCAAGCGGTTTCACCCGATGTGACACAACCGACGGGTTACAAGGATCTCTTCAACGTCTGGCGGGCACTCTCCAGTTACGGTCAGTATTCAGTGGAACGGGCGGAATTGATGTTTGACCATCATGCTCCGGGGACGCTTCCGACTCTGGCGGGTGACTTGGGCAACCTCCACAGCTACCTCCAGCTCGGCGGCAATCTCCTGCTGGCGATGTTCCCTGCGCTCAATCAGAATGATCCGCTTGTGCCGGGGCTGGCTGGAGCGATTCAAGGCTGGCACGACGCGTTGAATCGCATCGACACGTTGCAGACCAAACTCGCGACTGGAATCAACCCCCTCGGCTTTGATGAAAATGCACTGATCATTCTGCCGGTGGCTGCGATTCCCGACGGTGGCGCCGGCTTTCTGCCCACAACCTACGACCAGATGGCGGCGGATCTCAATCCGGGCGATGCCGGTACCCCGCTGGGCGCCGCCGTCGCCAATCTCGCGCTAGCCCGCAGCGCGACTCATGATTTCTATCAATCGAAGACCCAGTTTGAAGCTGCGCGAGACGCCTTGCGTAATCAGTACGAAACCCGTCTGTTCGCGATCGGTGACGAAAATAGCGGGGAAATCCGGCAGCAATTGCTCAACATTGATGCCGCGCAGAATCGTGTCGAATACAACCAGCAGCGCTTTGACGACAATCAAGCCCAGATTCAGATTGAGATTGATCTGAACAACAAACTCAAAGGGATCAATCTGCGCGAGGCGGACATTCGCATACAGCGGATCAATTCCGAGAATCAGTCCAGCTTGGTGGATGAATTGGGTGGACTGGGAAATATTCAACAAACGGCGTTGGGTATCGCGCTTTCCTTTAATAGCACCCGCAAAGCCAAGGGATCCGGCTCCTTGACGCTGAACAAGGCGCGTCTGGCCACCTCCTTGTTGTCTTTTGGTTTGGGCGTGCTGGGCGTTCAGTTGCAAGCTGACACCGGTCAAATAGCCATCGACGAACAAAACGGTCTGGTGGATCAGGAAAACCAACGGCTCGACGCGCAATTGGAGGCGACGCTCGCCAAGCTCTACCTCGACCAGAAAACCATCGCGATCGATTCGAAGTTGGCCGCGATCAATTCCGCCAAGGAACTTTCTATCCTGGTCGATCGACTCGAGGAAAAGGCCAGCCTGGAAACAAAGATTGCCGGACTCGATGCTTCATTGGCTAGCCGCCAGTTTGCCGACCCGGGTTACCGGCTCTTGAGCCAGCAGGAAACCGAACGGGCCAACGAATCGTTCGAACGGGCGCAGGAACGGCTCTTCTTTATGGCGCGCTCGCTCGAGTACAAGTGGAACAAACCCTTCTCCCAAAACGGGGTCACACTCGCAGACCTCTTTCGGTATCGCAACGCGGACGAGCTGAGCGACTTCTACCAGTTGTTGCAGACGTTTGATTTCGACCAGACCACGGGAAGCTCCGATCAGGGACTCGTGGACACGATTTCATTTCGCGATGCGCTCTTGCACTACGCCCGGGAATTGCCGGGCAATCCCGTCAAATACTACTCTGATCCGGTGACCGGCCAGCCGGTCGATGCCATTCATGCATTTCGGTCTCGCCTTTCGCAGTTGGTGGTCACGAACGGCACGCAGGTGGAACTTCATATTCCGTTCAGCACGGTCACACGGTTCGCGGGCGCGCCGTCGTTCTTCAAGGGGCCTGTGCCGGGCACCTCAACTCTGGGATATCATTCGGACAAAATCGCCTGGGTGACCGTAATGCTGCAGGGCGATTACGCGGACATCAAGGCCGCCCAGAACGACCCGAGCATCATCGTCAATCCGGACGTGCCCATGGAATTATCTTATGGCGGCGCCACTTTCCTCCGTAACAAGAAAGTCGGCACTTACGATCCGGTGGCCAACGCATACGACAACGAATATAGCTTGATTGATGCGCGAACGCTGGATTTGAGCGTGACGCCCGCACAATATCACGATCGTCGTTACTCCTACAAACCTGCCAAACGCTATCAGCTTGGCAACACGGACCTGTCCGATCCGAGCGTTATTCCTCCCGAGAATTATCGCGTTCACTCGTTCAATGAGCGGGCCGTGGCCGCGACCGATTGGGAAATGGTGTTCATCCTTCAGGACTCGCTCAATGTGCATCTGAACATCGATGAGCTCTACGACATCCTGCTTCGGGTGAAACACTTTGCCGGCACAACCCGCGATCCCTGACCAGCTCGTCTGATGGATGCCGGCGCAGTCGGGCCCAAACGAGGGGGGGCGGTGCGAACCGGTAGCATGGTCGTCTTCAGCGACGCTCCTATCATTTTTTACCAACGGGCGGTAATTCGGCAGAACTCATGAAGCGGAGTTTTGTCATCGTCCGGCGTTTGCGGTTGAATCCACGTTGGTAATCCAAGCGTTCGATTCGGATTGCACTAGGCGGATGTAGAGGTGAGCTTGGTTTTATGAAAAGTGATCGAGCGACCAATCATTATTTTGGGATTCTGAAATTGTTCGTCGCCGTTTGTGGAATGGTTTTGGGATTTCTAACGTTGGGGTTTGTTTGGTCTCTCAACAGCCATGTGGATTTGCTGAGCGCGATTGTTGTCGGTGTATTGCTATTCTTTCTACCGGGCATTCTGGTCGGAGCCTTTGGCGAAGTTGCCCGCGGGCTGGGTCGCTGCCTGGGCTATCTTTGGGGAGCGATCAAATCTCGTTGATTGCGGAGCGTCGTCGGTACGAGCAGTGATTTATCCGATTTGCGCATTTTGACCTGGCTTGCGCCGCCTCCTGGCCAGTCGGTCAAACCCTCCTTTACACCCCGGAAGGTGCTGATTAACGTCCGCACATGCCGTCGCCTTTTGATCCATCCGACTTCGAAGACATTGAATTCAAGTCGTCGCACCAAGCTGGGATGCGTGGTCCGGAAGCGCCCGCACAGGTCGCCCAATCCAGCACCCAGCGCCCGCCCACCCGCGATGAAGTGGATCATCGGGTGGGTGAAATGCAGCAGCGTTTGTCGGACCTCAAACGCGCTCAGGAAAACCTCGAGCGTGAACGGGCCGGCCTTGAAGAAACGCGCCGCCGGCAGATGGAATACGAAAACAGCCGCGGTGAAATGCTGGAGAAGCTCACACACGGTATCGGTTTGCTGGAAGACGCCGAAGTGACCGCCCGGCGGGACGTCGATGCCATGGCCGGCGCCCTGGCGGATTTGCGGCTGTCACTTGAGCGGGTGCAGGGTTTGCGCGAAGACACCTGGACCACGGAAAACTTTCAGGTGGAGCTAACCCGGGCGCTGGCGACGCTGGAACACGCGCGGATGGAATGGAATTCCGTGCGGGTGAAGTTTCCGGTCGTGGAAAGCACGCCCGAGGAGCTGGCCGAAGGAAAGCAGGCCGCGGCCCGGGCCGGGCATCCGTTCTTGCAGCCCCAGGACTGGCCGCAATTGTTTCGCCTCGGCATTGCCCTGACCTGGCCGTTGATTCTCGTTCTGCTCGGCATCTTTCTGGTGCTGCTCTTTCGGAAGTAGAGCGCTCGTTCATGGGACTCTTCAGCAAAAAGAAAGATCCGATCAAAGCCCGCGAGCAGGCGCTCGCCTCGGAAATTGAGCAGCTGGAAGATCAGATTCGCGCGCTGCAGGGCGTGTTGAAGACGGCGAAAGATGAACCCGCAGCGCCGCCCCAGAAATCCCCGCCAGTCGAGCGGCGCGCGACCGTCAAATCCCCCGTCCCTGACGAACCTGTGTTTGAACCGGTAGATCAGCAACGCCTGCAAAACGCGGGCGCAAATCCGTTTAAAGAAAAGCACGAGCCGCGGACACTACAAAAGGAGGGATCGACTTCATTTATTGAGCGAGTCATTCGCTTTTTCAAAGGCCCAACCAGCAGCAACCCGAAGCTCGTCAGTTATCTGGCGGCCGGCAACATCCACGGCCTCCAGCCGCTGCGATACGAACGCCGTGTGGCCCGCAATCGGCTCCTGCTTTGGATCGTGGTCATCGTGGTGCTGATTGTCGGAATGCTGAAGTGGCTGATGCCTTAGGTTGAGTCGAGGAAATCGCCCCGCGGGGCCGCATTTTTCGGGGAAATTCACCGTTTGACTCACCGGCCGTACTCGCTATTCTCGCCGTCCCTTTTGGGCTTTGGATCATGGCAAAATTGACTGTTAACGACCTGAATGTCCGCGGCAAACGTGTCTTTGTCCGCGTGGATTACAATGTGCCGATGGCTGAACAAGACGGCCAGATGGTGATCAACGACGAAACGCGCATCCGGGCGACCCTACCGACGTTGGAGCTGCTGATTAAAGGCGGCGCGCGCATTATTCTCGCGGCGCATCTTGGTCGGCCGAAGGGCAAGCCTGAGCCGACAATGTCACTGCGACCGGTCGCCGCGAAGCTCGCGGATTTGGTGGGCCGACCGGTGGCGTTCGTTGATGATTGCGTTGGTGAAAAAGTTGAGCAGACCGCCGGCGCCCTGAAGGACGGCGATATCTTACTTTTGGAGAACACCCGTTTTTACGCCGAAGAAGAAGCGAACGATCCTGCTTTTGCTGAAAAGCTGGCCAAAGTTGCGGACATTTACGTGAACGACGCCTTTGGCGCGGCCCATCGGGCGCACGCCTCGACCGAGGGCATCGCGCGCTTCGTGGCCAAACGCGGTGGCCAATGCGCCGCTGGTTTGTTGATGGAACGCGAGTTGAAGTTTTTGGGCGACGAATTGGAGAATCCGGCCCGGCCGTTCGTGGTGATTCTTGGTGGAGCCAAGGTATCCGACAAAATCAAGGTAATCGATCGATTGCTGGAGAAGGCCAACACCATTTTGATCGGGGGCGCGATGGCTTACACTTTCAAATTGGCTGACGGGCTGAAAGTCGGCCAGTCGCTGGTGGAACCCGATAAGACGGACGTCGCGAAGGCGGCGGTCGCGAAGGCCAAGGAAAAGGGCGTCCAGTTTCTGATCCCGTCGGATAACGTCGTTGCGCGGCCGGTGAAGACCGACAAGTTGAACAAAAAGGGCAAGCCGATCATTGAGCTGCACGACCCCAAGGTGAACGCTGAGCCCAACATTCCGGACGACCTCGAAGGCGTGGATATCGGCCCGGCCACCGCCAAAACTTTTTGCAACGTAATCGCCGGTGCGAAGACCATTTTGTGGAACGGCCCAATGGGTATTTTCGAAGACAAACGATTTGCGGAGGGGACGTTTGCGGTGGCCAAAGCTGTGGCGGCGGCGACCAGGGACGGTGGCGCCAAATCGATCATTGGCGGTGGCGACAGCGTCAAAGCGCTGAACAACGCGGGCCTCGGTGATCAAGTGACGTTTATGAGCACCGGTGGTGGCGCGAGTTTGGAATTTCTTGAAGGTGCGGAGCTGCCCGGTGTGGCGGCGCTCACTGACAAGTAGAGTTTTATCAAAATTTATTTGAAATCGAACGCATGGACAAAGAACGCAGACTGATTATTGCCGGTAATTGGAAGATGAACAAAACCGTCGCTGAATCCGCGGATTTGGTGAACGGGTTGAAGCGCGAGTTGAGCGGCGTGAAGGAGGTCGACATTGTCGTGTGCCCGCCGTTCACCGCATTGAGCGAAGTATCCAAGGCGATCATTGACTCCAACATTCGCCTCGGTGCGCAAAACATGAGCGAGCAAAATTACGGTGCGTTCACCGGTGAAATCGCCGCCGGCATGTTGCGCGACCTGGCGGTGCGTTATGTAATTTTGGGTCACTCCGAGCGTCGGCAATATCAGAAGGAATCCGATGCGTTGATTGCCAAGAAAGCGTTGGCGGCGCACGCGGCCTCCCTGAAACCGATTGTCTGTGTTGGCGAAACTTTGTCGGAACGCGAAGCCGGACAAATGAAAGCGGTCGTCGAAACGCAGACCCGCGGAAGTCTGGCCGGTTTGACGGCGCAGCAAATTGAAGAAACCGTGATCGCTTACGAGCCGGTCTGGGCAATTGGCACCGGCAAAACGGCGACTTCGGCGCAGGCGCAGGAAGTGCATGCCTTCATTCGGCAAATTCTGGGTCAGATCGCCGGTGAGGCGGTTGCCCGCAAAGTGCGGATTCAATACGGCGGCAGCGTGAAACCCGCCAATGCCCGCGAATTGATGGGCCAGCCAGACGTCGACGGAGCCCTGGTCGGTGGGGCCTCGCTGGAAGAGCGCAGTTTTGCCGATATCATCAAGAACACCATTTAACGATTTGTTATGTTAATCGCGATTTATATCCTTTCATTCTTTCTCGTGCTCGACTGTTTGTTCCTCGGGTTGATCATCTTGATGCAGCTGCCGAAGAAGGAAGCCGGTCTGGGCGGTGCCGCCTTCGGCGGCGGGACGGTTGATGCGTTGATTGGCGCCGGCGCGGGCAATGTTCTGACCAAAGCCACCAAATGGTCGTCGATCGTTTTCTTCGTGCTGATCATTTCGCTCTCGATTCTTCATTCCAAGAACGCTCGAAGCGGCGTCACCGCGGTGTCCGAACAGTTGGCGAATCAAAAGCCGACCGCCGGGCAGACGGCGACTCCGGAATCGGCGACTCCGGCACCGGTTGCGAATCCATTAAGTTCGCTGACCGTGGCGACCAACGCGGCTAGTGCGGCCACGCCAGTCACGTCAAACACGGTGCCCGCCACTCCGGACGCTCCGAAGCAGTAAGCATTTCCCCCAATTGCAGGATGAAAGCCCGGGAGATTCTCCCGGGCTTTCGCTTTAGTCGTTCCCTGAATTGAACTGAGTTGATCTACAGCCGAAACAATCTCCAAATTGCCTTCCAACCCATCGTCCGGCCGGCGAGACGCAAAACCTGTTTCCACCGGCGAACGACGATGAATCCGGCGACCGGGGCGATAAAAGGCAGCCAGGGCTTTGCGCGGTGCATCATATCCGACCCGCGTTCAAGCCAGTCAAAGCTCCCGCGCAGCCGGGCGCACTCCACGTTGAAGATGCTCCGGTGCAAATCGCATTGCGCCACGAGCAATTCCTTTTGGGCCTGCAGGCGGGCTAGCTCTTTTTTTGAAACCATTCGCGGTCTTTTTTGAATTCCTCAATCGTGGCGGAAAATGGAGGCGGGCTCTGGTCCATCAACTTTTTCAAAGTGAACAAGCACCAAGTGGCTCCGCCGGCATAGAGCGCGGTCAGGGCGGCAATCACCCAGTTGCGTGCGGCCGTTTCCCAGGTCAGCGCAATGATCAGGATGGTGCCGGTGAACAGGGCCATGAGCGCCAGCACGACGATGATGCCCAGCCAGGTGAGCTGGATCGTCAGCCGGTGGCGTTGTTCCTGAAACTCCGTGGCGGCCAGTTCGCAGCGCTTTTCCAGCAGCGACCAGAACGACTGCAGGACGTCACGGAGAGCTCCGATCGGTCCGGACCGCGAAGTCTGTTCCTCATCCATCATGGATTAACGTCGATTGATCAGTGCGCCTAGCAACACGCCAATTCCAAATGCGACGCCGACCGTTTGATAGGGATGCTCGCGGATCAACTTGTCGGTGGCTTTGGCGCCGGCGCTGGCCTTTTCCTCCCATTGCTGGGCGGAGACACGGGCTCGATCGAGCGCCACGTTGAGCCGTGCCCGGGCGTCCTTGGCTTTGTCGCTAAGATCACCTGCAGTCACGCGCAAAAGTTCTTCTGCGTCGTTTACCAGTGTTTTGAGGTCGGTGACGATTTTTTCCCGGGGATTCATCACGCCGTTGCCTTCGGCAAATTCTGCGTTTTCCATAAGGTTCCTTTCAGAGTTCAATTTCAAGAGTAACTGCCCACACCGGGCAGGAGGACACTGTCCACGCCACAATATGGCCGTAAAACCGCCAAAATGACACCGAAAAATTGATTCGATTCGATTGGGTTTGAGGGATTTAGGAATTGCTTCCCGGCGCCGGTCCATTGCGCCTTGCAAATTGGACCGGCTCTACCGACTCTGGCAGCATCAAAGTTTCAACAGGTGCCGTTGTTATGAAGTCCATTTTGACCCTGATCGTTGCGTGCGGCGTTATAAGCCAATGTCACGCGCAGTTGGTAACTTATGATTTTGAGAGCGGAGTCGACGGTTCCGCGGCCCCGGCGTCGTATGTTGATGGGGACTTGAGCACGAGTGATTTTGCGATCAACGCCGGTCGGTCAATTACTTATCCGGCAGGGAACCCCGGTCAGGCAATTTCCGCAACTGGTTGGACCGGCAACGAGGGCGATAAATACATGGAATTCACGCTTTCCGCCAACGCGGGCGTCACTTTCGATATCGTTCAATTGAGCTTTGACTATCGAAGCACCGGATCGGGCCCAACCCAGTGGTCGATCAGCATCAACGGCAGTTCCGCCGGTTCGGGAAGTTTTACGACCGATTCGAACTACCATTCTACCTTGCTTGATCTTTCGACCTTTTCAGGACTCACGTCGGCAAATGTCCGGCTGAACGGTTTTGGCACCACCTTCGGGGGCGGACGGTTGAGCGTCGACAATTTCAACCTCGACGGCCTTACATTTGTGCAAGTTCCGGAACCCTCTACTTGGGCGCTGATGGGGGGCGGATTGGTCCTGCTCGCAGCACGATTGCGTCGCCGCAGATAGCTTCAATTTCGTTTCGTGGTCACATCGTCAAAGCCCTCGTCTTAACCGGCGAGGGTTTTGAGTTTTTGGAGGGCAGCCCCGGAATCGATCTGGGTCGTAGCCAGTTCCCAACCTTCGGCGATCGACCGTGTTCTGCCAGCAACAAACAGTGCTGCGCCGGCATTGAGCAGAACGGCATCGCGTTTTGGACCGCGATCTTCCCCGGCAAGCAGTCTTCGAATGATCATGGCGTTGGCCTCCCGGTCGCCACCTTTCAAATCGTCAAGTGTCGCTTTTTGAAGTGGAAAATCCTCTGGCGAAAATGTGCTGCGAGCAAATGCCCGATCTTGATAGAATTCAGCAATCTCAGTTGGGCCCAGCGTGGATAATTCATCCAGGTGGGCGGTGCCAATCTGGCCGCTCACAACCATTCCCCGGCGCACGCCCAGACTCTGCAACACGGTGGCCATGGGCTCGCACAATTCCGGCCGCGGTACACCGATCAATTGGCAGGTCGGCCGGGCGGGGTTGAGGAGCGGGCCGAGGACGTTGAAGATCGTTCGCTGGCCGCGCTCGGCGCAAAGCTTCCGCGCCGGTCCGATGTGTTTGAACGCCGGGTGATAGTTTGGAGCAAACAGAAACGCGAACTGATTCTTTTCCAGGGAGGCGGCGGCTTCCTCGGGCGTCAGGCCAACCGGAATTCCCAATGCCTCCAACACGTCGGCGCTGCCGGCTTTGGAAGTGATCGCGCGATTTCCATGTTTCGCGACGGTGACGCCCGCCGAGGCGGCAACCAAAGCAACGGTTGTCGAAATGTTAAATGTACCGAGTTGATCGCCGCCGGTGCCGCAAACGTCGAGAATATCGCCCGCGCGTGTTTCGGCGCTCAAAGGCAACGGCAGGGCGCGATTCCGAAGCTCACTGGCGAAGCCCGCAATTTCCGCGGGCGACTCGCCCTTGCGTGCGAGCTCAACCAGGAAGTCTGCCTTGAGGGGGGCGGGGACCTTTTCGTTCGTCAATTCGTCGACCGCGAGGATAATCTCGGACGCCGAAAGGTCGGCTCCCAAACTTAGTTTTTTGAACAGCGAATTCAGCACGGCCGGATTCTATTTGAGGAGCCACTTGGTCAAAACACAATTCCTGGCGTTGCGCGGGCTGGTTGCGTCAGGCGATCTTCACGCCAAGGATGCAGACGTCGTCTTCGAATTCCTCATCCGCGGCAAACGCACGAACGTCGTTCAAAACGCCGTCGCACAATTCGGCAAGCCGGTTTGAACCGATGTGTTGACGCACCGCTTCCGCCAAACGGCCGGCGTCATACCAGTCACCCGCTTCGTTTTCGGTTTCGATCAACCCGTCCGTATAGAGCAGCAACGTGTCGCCCTTGTTTGCCTGCCGAATCGACGTCTTGTATTCGGGTTGATCGAACAGCCCAAGTGCAGGTTGCTGGCCATTGCCATCCGTCTCGAGCGTGCCGACGGTTTGGTCATTTCCATTAATCAACAATGGCTTCGGGTGGCCGGCGCCGGCGTAGCGGTACTCGCCACTTTCCACGTTTACTGTTACGTAAAACGCCGTGGCGTACATCAATGTTCCGCTCTGCCGGAGAATGGTGCGCAAGTCGTGATTGACCTGCGTGAGGAAGGCCCCCGGGTCGTGGGCAATCGGGCGCAGCTCCTCGAGCATCGCACGCAGCATCGCCGTCACCAAGGCCGACCGTACACCGTGGCCCATCACGTCGCTGATGAAGACGCCGGCGGTCGTGTCGTTCAACGCCGTGACGTGGAAAAAATCCCCGCTAACCGAACCTGCCGGAATGTAGCGATGGTAGAACTGAATCGCGGATTGCTGGGGCTGTGCCGACGCGGGAATGACCGGATATTGCGTTGTGAAAAAGGCCTGTTGGATCTCGCGAGCCATCGCGACATCCTTTTCGAGTTGTTCGTTTTTGCGACGCAACTCTTCGCGGCTGATGGCTAGTTCCTCGTTGGCCTTGCGCTCGCGTTGCTCGGCGACGACCCGGGCGGTGATGTCCCAGAACATCCCTTGCAACCCGATGATTTTGCCTTCGGCATCACGCAGCGGAGTCTTCACCACCTCCACGTAATGCACCTCGCCACCGGGTGTTTGATTTGCCTCGACCGTTTCAAACGGTTCGCCGGTCTCCATCACACGGCGGTCGTCCGCCTGGTATTTTTGGGCGAGTTCGGGAGTGAAGAAATCGAAATCCGTCTTGCCGACGATCTGGTCCAGCGGCTGGCCCAGCGCCATGCAAAAGCGCTGGTTGGCAAAGCTGAACCGCTCCATCAAATCCTTGCGGAAGATATTCTGCGGAATGGTTTCGACGAGCGAATGGTAGAGGGATTCCGATTCCTTGAGGCGCAGTTCCGCCTCCTTGCGCTCGGTGATGTCGGTGACGGTGCCTTCGTAGTAAAGAAAGTTGCCGTGGCGGTCGCGCACCGCCCGCACGTTTTCCGAAATCCAGATCACGCGGCCGTCGCGACGGAAGACTTGCGATTCAAAATTGGTGACCACCTGATGCCATCTCATCAAGCGGACAAACTCCTCGCGGCGGCCTGGTTTGACGTAGAGGATCGAGCCGATGTCGGTGAGGTTCGACATTAATTCCTCGGCTGTTTCGTAACCGTAAATGCGTGCCAGACCAGGATTTGCCGTCAGATATTTTCCATCCATCGTCGTCTGGAAAATGCCTTCGAGGGTATTCTCGTAGATGCTCCGATAATTTTCCTGGGCCTGCCGCAACTCGGCGGCCACGCGCCGGCGTTCCAATGCGTAACGGATGGAGCGTACGATCAGCTTTCGTTCGACCTCGCCCTTGACGAGATATTCCTCGGCGCCGAGATGGATCGCGTCCATTTCCAGTGTGGGATCATCGACGCCGCTCAGGACAATGATCGGGATTCCGCCGGCTCGCTTGTGCAGGCGTTTCAATGTGTCGAGGTCCTGGCTGTCGGGTAGCCCGAGGTCCGAGAGAATGATGTCAATCCCGCCAGCCGCCAGCCGCGCCAACCCGGACTTCAACGTATTGGCGACTTCGAGTTGAAAACGAAAGCCGGCCGCGTGACGGTCCAGGCAAGCTCGCAAAAGCTTTGCGTAGCTCGGATCGTCTTCGATCAGGAGAATGTTGGTGAGTCGGTCATTCATGGCTGCATCGCTGAATGAGGTCCGCGCCGCCGAAGGGGAGTTTTACGAAAATGCCGATTTGGGGGAAGCAGGATTGTGTCTGGATTCCGACCAGTGAACATCACGGAGCCGGTTTGCCCGTTCCCAATTCCACTTTGCCGTCGGTAATCTTCAGCCAGTCAATCTTTCCAATCAGCTTTTGCACTTCCGGCGAATGCTGCATCTCCTGCCAACGCGGATTTTGCTCCAGCGCCGTCAACGCTTCCGAGGGCAGTTCTTCATTTTTAACGGAGATTCCCGTTACTTTGGTGGTGAGTTTGCCGTCGTTCAGTGACACCCGGACTTTTGCGGTTCCGTTCAAATAGCGCCCTTTGAGCCCACCAAGAAACGGCGCTTTGGAAAGCTCATCGAGGGGAAAGCTGATCAAACAGGTGAGTTGATCTCCTTCCAACTTGACGCGCACATTGTTGGCGATCTTTGAGAGATCGGAATCCTTGGCCATGAGTGCGTTCAACTCCCGGCTGTCCAAAACGATCTGGGCGGTCTTGTTCGTGTCCTGCAGGTTGCGATTGAAATCCTGCACCCGCGTTTCCAGAGCCTTGCTCTCCTCGTCTGAAAGTGTGACCGGATCAAACTGGACTGGAGTGGCTTCGGTGTATTGTTGGATACTTTTGTTGATGTAATACCGTGCGCCCAGGAACAAGACGACGATGGCGATGATAAATACGGCGACCAGCGACAGGCAGCCGACGAGGAAACAGCTGCGCCCGGATTTCTTCTTTTGAGGAGTCGGTTCCATGGGATTGTGATGTTTTTGGAGACTTGCTCGCTGGGCGGGCGCGCTCAATCAAATTCCGCCGCGATTCTCGTTTTCCTTCTTGGCCGGGCCGGAGCCCGATTTTTCAAAATGGATGGCGTGCGCTCCGCCGAGATAGAGCCGGAGTCCCGCGTAGGACATGATGACGGGTCCGTGCAGCGGGTCCCAAATATAGCCGTATTCGCCGTCAACGCGGAGCAACGTGATGGCGTGGCTGTTGTGGCGCAGGAAAATCACGGCCGGTGTCTGAATCGCGTCAATCCCTTCGCGATCGATGTCAACCGTGCTCTCCGAGTAGCCCAGTGAGCGCATCGCCATGACCAACTGCGAAGGCAGCGTGCCCGCGGTGTCAGTGCCGAGCAGACGCACCATTTCCGCTTCCGAATGTGGATCGCCGAGCACGCGCAACAGGCTGCCGCTGGCGGCGGGCACACAGGTGTCGGGACTGGTTTGAAAGATCATTCCGCCCTCGGCCGTCCTGGGTTTGCCCAATTCCGGCCGCAACGGATGAATCGCCTGCCAGTGGAATTCCTGGATGGCGACAAAGAGCAGCAACATGGCGAACCCCAACGGTTTCCGCTTGGGGTGTTTGGTTTCGTGGAAAATGACCGCGCCGAATGCCACGAAATACGTGAAGCAACCGATCAAAATACTCCAGGCGACCGGGCCGTAGTAATATTGCATCTCGTACGGCAGGGACCATTCCAAAGCGGGTTTGACGACGAGCGTCAGATGATACGCGAGCAGCGCGACCGGCAGTACCAGGATCAACCAAAGATGGGGCGAATGCTTGAGAATATGCGACGCATCGGAAAGCGCTTCACGACGGTGAGCCCGCCGACCTGACCACGCGCCGAGGGCCGCTGCGCAGACGCAAAGCAGAACGTCGATGAAGGGCGAAAGGCCGGGCATCGCCGAAGTATCAATTGAGAGTGGCGTTTGACAAGCCAGCGGCGTAATTTGGTTACATCATGAGCAAGAACGATACGGAGGCGGACATGATTAGAAACCGACGCGGAACGGACCTCTGGCTGGCTACGGTCATGTTGCTTTGCGGGTTAATCATCGGCTGGTTGGTGCATGATCGACAGCGCGACGTGCCGGTGGAACCAACGCAGTCCGGGCCGGTCACCGCCGAAATGCCGGCTCCCCGCCAAAAGGTCCCGGAGCGGTCGATGCCCGTGCCGCTGCCGCCGATTGCCGCGGCTCATGTCGCGAAACCGGTCGAGCCGCCGCCATCGGAAACAAATCCGCCCGTGATTGAGCCGCCGGTTGCGGCGATTGCCGAACCGGTCATCGTCCCTGCCGTCGCCAGTTCCGTCCGTGACGACAAACCCGCCATTTCAACTGGTTCGCTTGCGGCGACCACTCCTCCGGGAAATTCAATAACGGGGCATGTTTTTCTGGAAGGCACACCGCCACCGGAAATCCTGATCAACATGGACCCAAGTTCGCGCGCGCTCCAGACCAATACGCCGACGACTCGCTTCTTTTTGGTCTCAACCAACGGCGCACTCGGCGACGTGATCGTCTATCTGGAAGGACGTTCGTTGCCGCGCGGTGCGGGAAGCGATCTGCCGCCGCTCGTCATCGATCATCATCGGTGTTTCAAGGTGCCGTATATTTCCGCCGCCGTGGTTGGTCAGCAGATTATTTTGACGAATTCTGATCCGCTGATGCACGCGTGCCATATCGTCCCGGGGCCTCAGTCGCGGAATCGCGGGCGCAACGTGTCGTTGAATCCCCGGCAATCGCGCCGCATCACGTTTTCGGCGCCGGAAGAATTCATACGCATCAAGTGTGATGTGCATCCGTGGGAATTCGCCTACGTCAGTGTGTTTCCGAATCGATTCTTTGCCGTCACGGATGAGCAGGGACGGTTTGCCATCACGAACGTGCCGCCCGGTCATTATGAAGTCCGCGCGCTGCATCGCAAAGCGGAGAGCGATGCGCCAATCGAAGTTGAAGTGCGCGAAGGCAAAGAGACTCAGGCTGACCTTCGCATGGTCGTCGCGAATTAGATCGGACGGCGGGCATCGAAAGTGAACAAGGGCTGCTTAGCTCCTGTTCAAAAGAACAAAAGACCCGGCCACGAATATGGCCGGGTCTAAACGGGGAATGTGTTTACTAAGCCATTTTCCTTCGCGTAACTGCCAGCGCTGCAAACCCTAAGCCGAGTAACGCGAGTGACGCACCACCGTCAGGAACGGAGCTGGATGCAGCTTCAGCAACGGCAAAATTTAATTGGTAATCAAATATACTGGAGCTTAATGAGCCTATTGAGAAGGTGCTGCCATTTCCGGCCGTTGAAGCGGTTGAGTAATCCCAAAGAAGTAGGCTGTTACCGCTGATTCCATACAAAAACCAAGGTCCATCTGAAAGGGCCAGTGAGTTTGCTGTTTGAATTGCCGCGTTCTTCGCGTCGTCGGAACTTCCCCACCAAGGCTGGCTCGTCAGGAGCGAAATGCTATTATTATACGTCGTGGCTAGACTGGAAACTTCATATTGAGTTCCAGCAAGACTAATAAGTGCAGCTCGCGATTGAAACGTGAATGCCAAAACGGCAGTAGCTATGAGTATTGAGGTTTTCTTCATGACGAGAGGACTTCCGCAAAGATGGGGCCACGCACCGTTAAATATGAAAACTGCCTGCTTCGCAGGTTATTAGGATAACGCAAGAGAACACTCGAACCAACTTCAGGAATGGAAAGCGTAAAGAATTCCGACGCATATATTGAACGACAAACATCGCGGACCTTGCTAGAAAGGTTCTTCGGCTAGATTCGTTTTGAATGTATTGTGACTCGCTTTTGCCTACATGAACGCGATTTGCAATCAGTTCTTGGATCACTCTTTTTGCAGCATATCATGCTAGGAATACCGACATTTGAAGGAACGGAATTATCGACGGCAGTTGGTTCTCGTTCTGACTATTGGTAATGCATACCTTCCTTTTTGCGCTTTCGCCTACTGATCGATCGCTTCGGATTCAGGCGTCGGCGGGAATTCGAGTCCCGACCTGATTGTTTGTTGGCGCCATGTCGTGTTCGGAATGGCTTCTGATTGCGATTGCGATCCTGCGGGCGGCGTTGTGCATTGTCCGCTTTTCGCGTGGCGGATTTACCGTCTTCCTTTGCGAGTTTGAAATCCACCTGCTTCTTGAAACTGTCGACTTTCGCAATCTGCACGGTCACGCGATCACCCAGCCGGATGATGCGGCGGTGCCGGCGGCCGATCAGTTGACTTCGTGCATCATCGAAGTGGTAGAAATCGTCCTCGACACTTGAAAGATGCACGAGCCCGCTCATGCTCAAATCAGTCACGTCCACGAAGAAACCAAAATTACGCACATCCGTGACGAGTGCCGAATATTTCGGCGGATCAGCGCTTTGAAGCTGGCTGCGCAAGAACGCGTAAAGTTTCACGTCCTTGCTGTCGCGTTCGGCGTCGGCGGAATTGCGTTCGGTATCAGAAATGTGATCCGCCGTTTCTTTCAGCGAATGTTTGGAACCATGGCTGTGACCGAACAACGCGCGATGCACCACGAGGTCCGCGTAGCGGCGGATCGGCGAGGTGAAATGCGCGTAACGCTTTTTGGCCAGGCCGTAATGTCCGAGCGGCTCAACTGCATAGCGCGCGCGCATGAGCGATTTCAGGAAACCGATCTTGAGCGCCGGCCCGATCGCGATCGTGGCGAGGTGAGCCAGCAGCTTTTGAACCTCGCGCGGTTTGGCAAGATTGCCGCACGGGATGTTCTGGCTCAGCACTTCTTCGCGGTACTCCTCCAGTCGACGCGGCGCCGGTTCTTCATGAACGCGGTAAATCGCGGGCACCTTGCGCCGCATCAATTCGCCGGCCACCGCTTCGTTGGCGAGCAACATGCATTCTTCAATGAGTTGGTGGGAAACATCGTTTTCCACTTTCTCGATGTGCGTCACGCGGCCGTTCTCATCGAGGCGGATCTTGGTCTCGGGAAAGTCCAACTCGAGCGAGCCATTCTTGAAGCGCAGTCGCCGAATTCGTTGAGCCAACACGTGGGTGTCGTGCAGCATTTGCTCGATCGCGCCCACGGGCTTGCGTTGCAGAATTCCGAACGCTTCTTGGTAGGTGAATCGTTGCTGCGAATGAATGACCGCCGGATAAAACTTTGAACTCAAGACGCGTCCATCGTTTGAAATCATGAACTCCACGCATTTGGTCAGGCGATCGACATTCGGCTTGAGCGAACATAATTCGTTACTCAACGCTTCCGGCAGCATGGGAATCACGCGGTCCACCAGATAAGTGGAGTTGCCGCGTTTGCGTGCCTCCACATCGAGTTCGGACCCGATCTTCACGTAATGCAAAACGTCAGCGATATGGACCCAGAGTCGCCATTGATTTGCGCCGGCACGCCGCAGGCAGATCGCGTCGTCGAAATCCTTGGCATCGTCCGGATCGATTGTGATGACTTGATGCGACCGGCAATCGACGCGTCCCTTGAGTTCGTCCGGTGAAACGTCGCTGCCTTGCGCGCGGGCCTCCGCCAGAACTTCCTTCGGAAAATGCAGCGGCAAATCGTACTGACGCAGCACCGAGAGCATGTCCACGCCTTCCTCGTCGGGCGCGCCGAGCACTTCAATGATTTCGCCCTCGGGATTGGTGTGTCGCGATTCCCATTCCTTGAGTTCGACGACGACTTTGTCGCCTACCCGTGCGGGCCGGCCGACGTCGCGAGGCTCGGGCACGTAAATGTCGTGCGGAATGCGTGGGTCATCGGGAATGACGAAGAGAAACTGTCGTCCGCGCTGCAACGTGCCGACGATCTGGGAACGTTTGCGTTCGAGGATGCGAATGACGGATCCGGTGGCCTGATCATCCGGTTTTGCACGCAAGCCGCGGCCACGGAGATTGCGCCGGACGAGCACGCGATCGCCATTGAGCGCGGTGGACGTGTCTTCCTGCGGCACCATGATTTCCGGCAAGCCGGGAGCATCGGGCTGGAGGAAGCCTTTGCCGGCACGGTTGACCATCAATCGGCCGGGGATGAGGTCCGCGTGGTCGGGTGGGATGTAACGGTTGCCCTTGCTGCGCACGATGCGGCCGGCCCCCTCCAATCGGCGAAGATGAGCCTGCAGTTCCTGCTGGCGGTTGGGTTTCAAACCGAGCAGGCGGAGCAGTTCGGGGACATTGGCCGGGACATAGTCCGGCCGGGAAATCAGTGATAAAATACGGTCTTCCATAGGAAGGATGCCACCTCGGTTGGCGTTCGCCGGGATTGGCGGAATTCTGCGCAGAGGCTGCTTACGGCTGGTATAGTGTCCTATTTCCAGCGGAAAGCCAGCGGGGAAAACCGATTTGTGAAGCGGTTCGCAACCCGGTTAAGCCGTGTTTCCCTGATTCATAATTTCCCTTTCCGGCGGTGCCGGCTTTCCCCACTCTCCCGCGCATGTCAGGCATCATCGCCATCGTCGGTCGGCCCAACGTGGGCAAGTCCGCCTTGTTCAACCGGGTCGCCGGTCGTCGTATTGCCATCGTGCACGATATGCCGGGTGTGACGCGGGATCGCGTGAGCGCCGAGCTCGAGTGGGAAGGCCGGCCGTTTACGTTGATCGATACCGGCGGCATCGGCGTTTTACGCGGTGAAAAATCAAACGACGTGATCACCCGTGCGGCGTACGATCAAGTGCAAGTGGCCATCGATTCGGCGGATGTGATTCTCTTCGTGGTGAATGTTCAGGAGGGCATCGTGCCGTTGGACCTGGAGGTCGCTCAGCGCTTACGCAAATCTGCCAAGCGCGTGTTGCTCGTGGTGAACAAGGTGGATCAAACCAAGATCGAGCCGAACGCCGATGAGTTTGCGCAACTCGGTTTCGCGGATTCGTTCAATATCAGCGCGATTCACGAGCGGGGGATCTCGGGATTGATGCGCGCCGCCATGAACGCCTTACCGGCGAACACCGAGCCATCGATTCGTCAGTCCACCGACGTTGATGACCCTGATCATCAAAAAGCAAGCGGCCCGTTGAAGCTGGCATTTGTCGGCCGGCCCAACGTCGGGAAATCATCGATCGTCAATTCCTTGACCCGCGCCGATCGCGTAATTGTCAGCCCGGTGCCCGGCACGACGCGGGATTCGGTCGACGTGCCGTTCGAAGTCGAGACGGATGGCGTGCGCCAGCAATACCTGTTGATCGACACGGCCGGCATGCGCAAGGCGCGCCGCATTGACGACACGGTGGAATTCTTCAGCGTGCAACGTACCGCGGAAGCGATTGGGCGCGCCGACATCATTGTGCTCGTGCTGGACGCTGTTTCGGGAATTCTGGAGCAGGACAAAAAGATTGCCGACGTGATTGTGGAAAAGAAGCGCGCCTGCGTTGTGGTTATCAATAAGTGGGATCTCGTCGCGGAAAATGTGCGCAAGCTGCGCGAAGAAGAAATCGAATCGCGCCAGAATCAGAGCCGAAAACGTGACGACCAACGCAAGCGCATGACCACGCTGTCGGAGTTTGGTCAGTGGGTGCAGGAGAAGTTGTTTTTCCTGGATTACGCGCCGGTGATTTTCACCTCGGCCAAGGATGGTTTCCAGTTGGACCGTTTGCTGGAAGCGATTCGTTACGTGGCGGCGCAGCTCCAACAAAAGATTCCCACCGCGGTACTTAACCGCACATTGAACGACGCCGTGGAGAAACGGCAGCCGCTCAGCAAAAGCGGGCTGCGTTTAAAATTCTTCTACGCGACGCAAGTGCGGCAGGCGCCGCCCAGCTTCCTGCTGTTCTTGAATCGCGACGATCTCTTTTCGGATGACTACGCGAAGTATCTTTCCCGCGAAATGCGGCGGGCATTTGGCTTCGAAGGTTGCCCGATTGTGTTGCGTCCGAAGGCCCGTCCAAAGACGATCGAACCCAAACGGAAACCGGTCAAAACAAAGCGGGCAAAACCCGGGAATGCGACGCATAGAAAAGTTGGCCAACGCGGGCGTGTCAGAGCGGGGCAGCGTGTCGCCAAGCGCCGAACCGGCCGCTAAAATTGTGCAGATTCCGGCGCAAATACGGGCCATTTTAATTTTTTCGTCCGATCTCAAAAAACTGCTTGTCGCCACAACATATGGTGCTAGCCTCATCCCGCTCCACCACTAAATGGGGTGTTTTGCAGGAAACAAAATCCTGAAAATGCTCCGAAAATGGTGGGTTTTTGAGCAAAAGGCGTATTGTCAACCTGGCGACAGTGTCTGGCAAATTGCTCAAACCAGCGTAACCTAACCCAACCTGTTTTAGCCAATGATCGATACCCGCGAGCAAGTCGTGTCGTCCTCCTCTGCTGCCACCCGGCGGCGCTCCAACGGGCGCGTTGCCAGCAACCGCTCCCGTACCGCTGTTTCGTCCCGTAAGTCACGCAAGTCGCTCCGCGTTGAACGAGTATTTAGTGATGCCAAAACGAAACCGTTTGACCAGATCGAGTGGGACCGGCGGACGGCCGAAATCACTGACGATTCCGGCAAGGTGATTTTCAAACAGGAAAACGTCGAAGTGCCGAAATCGTGGTCGGTGCTCGCCACGAAGGTGGTTGTCTCCAAGTATTTCTACGGCGAGCAAAACACGCCCGAGCGGGAGACGTCGGTCAGGCAGTTGATCCATCGCGTGGCGCGGACGATCGCCGATTGGGGCGTCAAGGATGGCTATTTCAGCAAGGCGGACGGTGAGATCTTTTGCGATGAGCTGAGCTGGTTGTGCGTGAACCAATACGGCGCGTTCAACTCGCCTGTGTGGTTCAACGTCGGGCTGCACCACCAGTACGGCATCGGTAAGAAATCGGACAAGGGCAACTGGCACTGGGAACCGAAGCTCGGCGAAGCCAAGCGCGCCAACACACAATACGAATTCCCGCAGGGCAGCGCCTGCTTCATTCAGTCCGTGGACGACAACATGGAGTCGATCATGAGGCTCGCCTACAGCGAGGCGATGCTCTTTAAGTTCGGTTCCGGCACGGGCACAGATCTTTCCCCGATTCGTTCGAGCAAGGAAAAGCTCTCCGGCGGCGGTCGGCCCAGCGGTCCGATGTCGTTTTTGAAGGTGTACGATCAGGTGGCCAACGTCGTGAAGTCCGGCGGCAAGACGCGTCGCGCCGCCAAGATGAACACGCTGAAGGATTGGCACGGCGACATCGAAGAATTTATCGAGGCGAAGCAAATCGAAGAAAAGAAGGCCTGGGCGCTGATCGAGCAGGGTTACGACGGCTCGTTCAACGGACCGGCCTACGGCTCGGTGATGTATCAGAACGAAAATCTTTCGGTGCGTGTGAGTGATGAGTTCATGAACGCGGCAATCGATGGCCGGGAATGGTGGACGCGCTCGGTCACAACTGGCAAACCGCTCGAAAAGAAGGACGCTCGCACGTTGCTCAACAAGATCGCCGAGGGTACGTGGATTTGCGGTGACCCGGGCCTGCAGTACGACGGCCCGATTCAGAAATGGCACACCTGCAAAGGCACGGAGCCGATTCATTCGACCAACCCGTGCTCGGAATATGTGTTCCTCAATAACACGGCCTGCAATCTGGCGTCGTTGAACTTGATGAAATTCAAGCGCCCGGACAGCTCGTTTGATGTGGAGCGATTCAAGGCGGCGGTGCGGATTTACATTACGGCGCAGGAAATCCTCGTTGATAACGCCAGCTATCCGACCAAGGAAATTGCCGAAAACTCGCACATCTTCCGCACGCTCGGTTTGGGTTTTGCCAACCTCGGTTCGCTGATCATGAGCTACGGCTTCGCCTACGATTCCGACGAGGGACGCGCGTTGGCGGGTGCCATTACGGCGATCATGACGGGGCATGCCTACGAACAATCGGCCCGGATCGCCGGCGTCATGGGCTCGTTTGCCGGATTGGATGACGCCCGTTGCTCGGGAGTGCCGAAGCCATTGAAGAAGGACAATCGCGAATCGATGCACGGCGTCATTCAGTTGCATCGCAACGCCGTGGAAGAGATTCAGCCGAGCTTGGAATTCAATTACCTCAAAGACGAGGCCCGGCAGACCTGGGATGCCGCGTTGGAACTCGGCGACCAACAGGGCTATCGCAATGCGCAGGTCACCGTGCTGGCCCCGACCGGTACCATCGCCTTCCTGATGGATTGTGATACGACCGGCGTCGAACCGGACATCGCGTTGGTGAAATACAAACTGCTGGCCGGCGGCGGCATGTTGAAGATCGTCAACCGCACCGTGCCTCAAGCGCTCGAGCGCCTCGGTTACTCGGCCAACGAAATCAAGGACATCATCGACCACATCGAGAAGTACGACACGATCGAAGACGTGACTGAGGAAGGCCTGACGATTTCGAGCGGGTTGCGGCCGGAACATTTGTCGGTGTTTGATTGCGCGTTCAAAGCGTATCGCGGCAAGCGTAGCATTCATCACATGGCGCATTTGAAAATGATGGGAGCCGCGCAGCCTTTCATCTCCGGCGCCATTTCGAAAACCGTCAACCTGCCCAACGAAGCGACCGCCGCGGACATCGCCGACGCTTACATTCAGGCGTGGAAAATGGGCCTCAAGTGTGTCGCTATTTATCGTGATGGTTCAAAGCGTTCGCAGCCGTTGAATACCAAGAAATCCGGTGCCGGCACGGAAGTGGCGAAGGTGTCTGAAGACGCGACCGGCCGGATCAAGGATCTGGAAGCCGAAGTCGGACGCCTGCGCACGGAAGCCGGAATGCCGCTCCGACGTCGTTTGCCCGAAACGCGCACAGCCGTGACGCACAAGTTCGACATCGCCGGCCACGAAGGTTACCTGACCGTGGGTCTGTTTGAAGACGGTCAACCGGGCGAACTGTTCATCACGATGGCCAAGGAAGGTTCAACGATCGGCGGTCTCATGGATGCCGTTGGCACATTGACTTCGATGGCGATGCAATACGGTGTGCCGCTTGAGGCGCTCGTGAAGAAATTTGCCCATCAACGATTCGAGCCGTCCGGTTACACCAAAAACCCGGACATCCGCAATGCGTCGTCGATTATCGATTATGTATTCCGCTGGATGGCGGTGCAGTTCATTCCCGGCTACCGCGAGAGCATCCGGCCCGCGATCGCCCAGCCAGAGCTTGCCATCCCCGGGCTCTCGGAAGCGGAAAAAAAAAGTGTGAACCGGCCGGTGTCTGACCTGCCTTTGGCTGAGGATACCGAGTTGGTTTATCGCAGCGAAAAAGCGCAGCCGGCGAAATTGGCCAAGGTGGATCCGCATGCCGGGCCAGCCACCACGGTGAACATTTTTGTGAACCAGCAGGACGCGCCCAGTTGCCCGAACTGCGGCCATATCGCCGTGCGCAATGGAGCCTGTTACAAATGCTTGAACTGCGGCGAAAGCCTCGGTTGCTCGTAAACCCGATCGATGACTGTCGTGCCCAAGCCGGAGCGAAAGCTCCGGCTTTTTCATGTCAACATTTACTCAGCCACCCCTATGGGGTCACCGGATTTGCGCGGAGAAAGAAAGTGGCACTACCGGTCGGAGGGACAAAGACTACCGGGCGGGGCGTCGGTGAAACTGGGATGGTGGTTAGAGGTTGCCAGGCAGCCGTTGGGCCGAGCGAACTGGTGCCGTCCAATTGAACACTCGTGCCGGCATCGCCGCTGACGTTCACCTGAATCGTCGTATCAAGAGCTTGGACGCCGGACAGGTGCCTCGTTGCGGTTGTTTCGGGGACGGACTGAACGATCTGCAGCGGCGAGTAACTCGCTCCCGCCATGACGATAGTTTTTGAGCCTGCAGCGGCTTGGCTGCCCGAAACGAAAAACGGCGATTTGGCCCGAATCCAGTTGAGGCCATCATCGGACATGAATATTTCAGACGAGCTGGTGCTCATAACCGCCAAAGGCCAGCCAGCGACCATTGAAGTGGAAGATTTGCGATGGTGCAACAAGCCAGGAGCAATTGAGGCTTTCCCAATCCTTCAAGCTTGTCGAACGGTAGAAATTTTTCTGGTCGTCGTTGGCGAACCAATATCCGTCTTCATACGCAAAAGCCTCCTTGGCGGGATCATCCAGCGGTCCCCAATTCTGGCCATCGGAGGAGATAAGTTTGCCGGAGACAAAGGTTCCATTGGCAAAGAATACGTCCAGTGATGAGGTGGCTGGTGGAATGGAACTCCAACTCAAAAGATCACTGGATCGATAAATGATCCCACCGAAAGAAGTCGCCACCCAGACTCCGTTTCCGTACGCCACTTTTTGCAAATCGTTCTGTATTTCCGGTGGCGTGGTCATCGACCAGTTCAATCCGTCAGTGGATTGCCAGACGTTTTGTCCTTGGACCGCCACCCATTTGCCGTCGCCGTATGTAAGGCCGGTAAAGTTCGGACCGGAGGATACAACTTTGAGCAGTGACCAGTTGACACCGTCCGTCGATTCAAAAATGTCAAAATCTCCACTACCAATCCCAACCATTTGGTTGTTCGCATAATGCAATTCGGTCACCTCGGAGGAACCAGGGTCCCCCGCAATTACCTGAGGGTTCAAATTCTCCCAATTGTCCAGATCATAGGAGCGGTAAATATTTCCACCACCATCGCACAGGTAGTAAGAACCGCCGGCAAACGCGACATCATTTGCGGTGGGACCGGAGTGACTCGTCCAAGTCGAGCCGTCGGCGCTGTCCGCGATCATACCTCCCACCAATATCCAACGGTCATTGATATGACGCATACTGGTTATTCCGCCCGTTGGCTTCCATGAAATTTGATTCCAATCAATTGCATTCGTCGATGTCATCACCTCGGATCCAACGGCCAACCATAGGCCGTTTGCGTATGCCACCATCGTCGCCGAATTCGGAAGAGAGGTGGCTTCCAACGTCCAGTTCGTACCGTCGGTTGAACTCGCCCATTGCGTGCCATTTCCCACGGCAATCCATTTGCCCTGGCCATAGGCGAGTTGCTTCATACCCTCCAGCTGGGGCGGTGTGAGTTTGGACCACGAGCCGTCGCTTTGACGGAATAGAATCGTCGTCACGAATCCGTTTGAATTGCTGTCGTCGCCGAGAGCAATCCAGTTGGGGCCATCCACGCACAAATCAGAACCGAACGTCACATTGGGTGTTGTTTCCCTGGTCCACGTCCATCCGTCCGGGCTCGTCAACACACTTCCCGTGTCGCCACCGGCGACAAAAAGTCCATTGTCATAATGTACTCGCGACAGGTGAACACTGCCATATTCGTAGTGTGATTGAATATCCGCTTCGACGACTGACCACGCGCCGCTTGTCGTGCCACGGATAATGGTGCCCAAGCGCCCCGTTGCGACGACTGCGTCGCCGCTGGCTGCGATGCTGTAGAGTGAGTTTCCCGTAATGGGCCTACTACGCCAGACCCAATTGAGGGGCTCGGCTGCCTCGGCAGTTAGCGCTCCAGCAACTCCAAGTAGCAAGACTACTCCGCGAATGTGCGCTTTTTCGAATTTCATCATATTCCTTTGCTTTGGATGGTGTCCCCTGGAACTTCCATAGCCCCCACGGAACTCCCACCCATTAAGTGCCAATTGGAATAAGACAGCGTACGGGCTGAATCATCACGATCACATTTTCGCGGAAGATTGCATCTATTCCATCAAGTAGAATGCAGAGAACCATAATCTCATGCACCAAGTTGTGCAGGAAGAGAATACGAACGAGCAGCTGCGTTCAGGCTGAGAGCCGTGTGAGCAGAAGTGCTGAGCGCTCGCGCCGGCAAGACCGAACCATCAATTTGCGATGGCCATCACTTGCTGCTGACTTCGGTCGACATTTCCGGTGGATGCACGAGGGTTTGGAAAACGACGCAGTAGCGTTCGGTCAATCGCACCAGCGTTTTGATTTGTTCTTCGTCCGCATCGGTATCGAGCTGAAGCTTGAGCCGGATTCGTTGCAAGCCCACCGGGATTTCCTTGGAAACACCGAGCGTTCCGCGAAAGTCCAGATCGCCCTCGGCGACCAACGTGGCGTCGCGCAGCGGAATGCCAAGGGCGGTTGCGACCGCGTTGAGCGTCACACCCGCACAGGCGACCAGAGCTTCGAGCAACATATCGCCTGAACAGGCACCAAGACCATTGCCGCCGGTCGCAGGATGCAGGCCGGCGGTGACGATGGCCTTGCCGGTTTCGAGCTTGCAACTAACCCCGTCTCCCAGTCGTCCGTGCGCTCGCAGTGTTACCAACGCGGTTTCAGGTTGCGCGCGATAACGGTCTTTCAATGGCGCCTGTGTCGCGCGAAGTTCGTCGGCGTTCATACGTATTGATGCAAGGAATTTGGGCTCGCCAAAACGGTGGGCAGCGATCGCTGTGTTGTGTTGTCGATCTACTTTTTCCGGAAGCGCACGAGATAATTGTCGTGGAGAAAAGTGGCGCCACCATCGTCCAGCTTTTCGAAGCCCGCATCCTCGATTTCCTTTTCGAAGACGTCCTGTCCAGCGCGAACATGGTTCAGGGTCCAATCCGAGCTCTTGCCGGGAATGCGTTTGAAATCCACGAGCACGACCAGACCGCCCGGTTTCAGCGCGCGATGGATGCTCGCCATCGTGTCCTTCGGGAATTCGAAATGATGATAAGTGTCGCAGATGAAGACCAGGTTCACTGAATACGCGGGCAGGTTCGTGTCCTTGTCGGCGCCCAGCACCGTTTCGACATTGCTGTGACCTTCCTTGGTGGCGCGTTCGGCGATCTCCTTGAGAAACGGTTTGGCAATGTCGACGGCATAGACCTTGCCCTCATTGCCGATAGCGTCCGCAAAAAGCATGGTGAATAATCCGGTGCCGGCGCCCACGTCCGCGACGTTCCAGCCGGGTTGCACGCCGGTCGCTTTCACGATTTCCTTGCGATGCGCATAGACCTCGCGGCTTTCCGTTTCGAAGCGGCCCACCCAGTCATCCACGTTTAATGAGGGATTCTTGAATGTGTCGTTGATGCCGGGCTTGACGCTTTGCTCCTGGGCGCCGACGGGAGCCGGCGACACGAAGTTCAAACAAGCAACCAACGTCGCAAAGACAATTTGGGAGAAGCGGAAAAGCAGTCGTGGCATGGCGGCACAGTAACGCGTCCGCTCCAATTGTCGAGCGCACGCTCGAGCAAAGAAAGATGCCGGCCGCAGCTGGACCGGCATCTCGGTAAATGCGTAATGGTCTACTTAAATCAGAAGTCCTTGAACAAGGCGTCGTTCCCATTTCCGCGGCTTGGTTGCGAATGGCGATTGCCAGCGAAAGATGTCGTGATCGGAGTGCCGGAGCGCTGCGCCGGTTTCGATTTTGTTACGGGCGGCAGCGGGAGTTCATCGCGATGATCGGAAGTCGGATTCGGATTTTTCGTCCCGTGGTCGTGATCGATCGCCATCGATTGGCGGGCTTTCGCGCCGTTGACAAGTTGTTCAAGTGTATCGGCTGCCTGCAACAGGCTCGACATTTGTGCCCGAACTTCGTTGGAAGCGGCGGCCGTTTCCTCGGCTGTGGCTGCGTTGTGTTGCGTCACCGTTTCCATCTGAGTGACGGCGAGTGAAATGTGTTCGAGGCCCTTGCTTTGTTGGGCCGACGCGTGCGCGATTTCGCCGACGAGTTCATCGACTTTGCGAGCTTGTTCAAGAATGTGCTGCAAACCGCCGACGACCTTGCCGCTCATGGTGACGCCTCGCTCACTTTTCTCGATGTTGTCCTGGATGAGCCCGCTGGTCTCGGTGGCGGCCTGGGCACTTCGCTGGGCCAGGTTCCGAACCTCCTCGGCGACGACGGCAAAACCAGCGCCAGCTTCACCGGCCCGGGCCGCTTCAACGGCGGCGTTCAAAGCCAGAATGTTCGTTTGAAAAGCGATCTCGTCGACGGTCTTGATGATCTTGCCGATGTTGTCGCTCGCGGCTTTGATTTCGTTGATGGCCTGGACCATCTGTTCCATGTCGGAGGTGCCCGTCTCGGCCGCGCTGCGCGATTCGGCGGTGAGGCCTTTGGCCGTGGCCGCGTGTTCGGCATTGCGTCGTGTCATGCTGGAAAGTTCCGTGAGGCTGGCTCCGGTTTCCTCGATGGAGGCGGCCTGTTCCGTCGCGCCTTTGGCAAGTTCCTGTGTCGAAGCGTCGATCTGAGCAGAGGCTTCGGCGACGCATGTGCTGGCGGACGTCAAAGCCGTCGAAGCGCTTTGAATGCGGCGAGAAATGGAATTACTCAGGGAAATCCCAAGGACCAGAGCAAGCAATACGCCGCCACCGATTGCGCTCGTGGTGGCGATGCCGATCTCGGATTGCAGCGTGGCCAGTCGTTGTTTGTCGTCGCCGGAGGAAGCTTCTTCGAAGGAGGTGACCTGCTTCACCAAGTCGTCCATTTTGCTGGTGGCCGGACGATCGATCCCGCGAACGAGTTTGTCGACCGTCTGCCCGGCTTGCGGATCGGCCTGGTCAAATTGCTTGAGCGCTTCACGGTATTTCGGCCCGAGGGCTTTGTGTTCGGCGATCGTTTCCGCAACGAGATTCGTTTCCACGGATTTGGTGGCGAACAAGTCCTGCAATTGCGCCAACAAATCCTGAGTCTTGGATTCCTCGCGAACGAACGCGGCCAGATATTTTTCAAAAAGCGCTTTGTCATTGCCGCGCAACAGGACGTCTTTCCATTCCTGTACCTGGATCTTAAAGCTCACTTGTGCGGTCCGGGCGAGATTGATTGATTGGGCGAGAAAGGCCCGTCGCTCGGCGATGCGCGCGCTGGTTTTCTCCATTTCGCCCAACGTCTTGCTGAGCCCAAATTTGGAGATCAGCCCCACGATGAGGGTGGTGCAGGCGACGGCGCCAAAGGAGAGAAGTAGTTTTGTTTTGAGTTTCATTTGACCGGTACACAAATGTGCGTCGGAAAAATGCAGGGGAGCATTAGTCGACGAATGTCGGCAGGGTGTAGATCGGAATTCGGCCGATAAGCCTTTAACAAATATTGCTCATGGAAGAGCAGGTCGCGTTCGGGTCCGCACTGGCCGGGGACCGAGCCGCTCTACTAAATATCCGTAAAGACGCGGGTATTGGCGCGACTCTTGACGACCCGGGCGAGCGGGGTCGTGCCGTCGTGTTTGAGGGATTCCTCCAGTGCGTGGGCTTTGCCCGCGCCCGACGCGAGAACCCACACTTCGCGTGCCGCCGCGATCACTTGATAACCGATTGTGATGCGTTGGGGCGGCGGCTTCGTGGCCGTAACCGGACGATAGATGTCTGGCAGCTCGCGGGCGGCTTCCGCTTCCTCAGGAAACAAAGATGCGACGTGCCCGTCTTCCCCCATGCCCAGAAACACGAGGTCGATTTCGGGAACACCTTGTTCGTTTGTCGATGCAATTGCGCGGAGCCTTTCGGCCGCTTGAACGGCGGTGCTGCGACCGTCATCCTCCGCACACAACGGATGAACGTGGGCCGGATTCACCGCGAGTGGATCGAGGAGGTTGGTTCGCGCGAGTTTGTAGTTGCTGTCGTCACTCATCGCGGGCACGCAGCGTTCGTCCCCCCAAAATATTTCGACGTTGCGAAACGAGACCGCTTCCGAGAAGGCAAGCCGCGTCGTCGCTTGAAAAAACGTTTTGGCGATCCGGCCACCGGACAACGCGACGATTTGTCGGCGGTTCTTGCGGGCGGCTTCACGGATCCTTTCGATCCACAGTTGGGCTACCCGTTCAGCGAGCGCGTCGGCTGAATCAAAGCGTTCAAGTTCGAAGTTCGACATGGCGGCAAAACAAAATCTGGCGGAACAGAATACGACCGATTTGCAGCCGCGGCTAGTGGATCGGTTGGGGGTGCCGCCAGGCGTGACCGAGTTGGGCGAGCAATTCATCGGCGGCGACGGGTCCCCAGGTTCCGGCCGGATAAAATTCTTTTCCGTTCAACGGTTTGCGATCCCAGGCCGTGCCGATCGGATCGACGATTCGCCAGGCGGTTTCCACTTCATCACGACGGATGAACAACGTCGCGTCACCGGCAATGGCTTCCAGCAACAATCGTTCGTAGGCTTCCGGCGTGTAAGCGCCGAACTCGGAGTCGTAGCTGAAGTGCATGCGCACCGGCCGGAGCTGCATGCTCGTGCCCGGCACCTTGCCGTTGAAGCGCAACGAAATGCCCTCGTCGGGTTGGAGTCGCAAAGTGATCGCGTTGGAATCGAGCCGTTGATTGCACTGGGCGGTGTAAAGCACGTTGGGCGTACTGCGAAATTGCACGCGCACTTCGCTCGCGCTCAGCGGCAGGTTCTTGCCGGTGCGGAGATAAAACGGGACGGTGGACCAACGCCAGTTGTCGATGAACAACCGCATCGCGACGTAGGTTTCGACAGTCGAGTCGGGCGCGACTTTTTTCTCGTGGCGATAGGCGGGCCGTTGTTCGCCCATGACCTCACCGGCGGTGTATTGTCCACGCACGACGTTGGTGGCGACTTCGTTTTGGGCGATGGGCCGGATGGAGCGCAGGAGTTTCACTTTTTCATCGCGAATCGACTCCGCCTGCAAGGAGACGGGTGGTTCCATGGCGACCAGTGACAGCACCTGCAGAAGGTGGTTTTGCACCATGTCGCGCAACGCGCCGGATTCCTCGTAGTAACCGCCGCGGCTGCCGACGCCGAGATTCTCGCTGACGGTGATCTGGACCTGCTCGACGGTGTGCCGATTCCACAGTTGCTCGAAGATGGAATTGGAAAACCGAAACGTCAGGATGTTTTGAACGGTCTCCTTACCGAGGTAATGGTCGATGCGAAAAATCTGTGCCTCGTGGCAAAACTTCATCAACTCCGCATTCAATAACTGAGCCGATCGCAAATCCGTTCCGAAGGGCTTTTCGACGATGACGCGGTGGTTGGCGCCGCCCTGATCGGGGCGCTGGAGCAGTCCGCTCGTGTGCAGGTTTTCCACCACTTCGGCAAATTGCGTGGGCGAGATCGACAGGTAGAAAAGGAGGTTTGTGCGGAGGCTTTCGTTGTTGCTCTCGCGGATGTCGAGCCCGAGCTGCTCAAACGCCTTGGGATTGGTGAGATCGCCGCGACAGTAGGTGATTTGCGCGGCGAATTCCTGCCACTTGGCATCGTCGACCGTCTTCGATCGCGAGAACTTGCCGAGCGCATCGCGCAGCTCCGCACGCCACGAGTCGTCGGTCTTTTCGCGCCGGGCAAAGCCGATGATCCGGAACGGCGTCGGCAGGGAGCCTTCGATAAACAAATGATAAAGCGCCGGGATCAGTTTGCGCGAGGTGAGATCGCCGCTGGCACCAAAGATGACAATGGTGCACGGTTCGAGATTGCGACGGCCGTTGTCGAGCCGGCAACTGAGGAGTTCATCCAGGTGGACCGCTTCGTTCATGAAGGAGGAATGATGCGGGAACTCGGAGTGAATTCAATCCTTCTTCCGAATCGCTTGATGAATGTTTTCCAAGCTGCGCCACCAAAGATTTCAGCTTTACTGCTTGGGAGGCAATTCCGCACACTCACCCAACGACTCGCACGCGGCTTGATGACGGCAAATTGTTGCCGGCGTTTGCAGCTCGGGCAACGGGTGAATGACGGCTCGGGGCCAGTCGTCGGAAGAGCAATCTATGGCAGTCAAAACCGGTTGGATTCGGCACGCGATCATAACACTGGCACTTGTGGTCGCCACCTCGTGCGCCACTCGCCGGCCTCCCGAACCCGCCGAAACTGCCGAAGCAGCCGTTCCTCCCACGCCGCCGCCACCCACGAA
Organism: bacterium; assembly: GCA_016124235.1. Lineage (GTDB taxonomy): Bacteria > Verrucomicrobiota > Verrucomicrobiia > Limisphaerales > RI-55 > RI-55. Next base: position 62,626 of record WGOC01000027.1, read on the forward strand.
TGCCCAACCCGCGGCGCCGTCGCCTGCCATGACCAATGCGGAAGCGGCTGTGGAAGCCCTTTCTTCGGCCCCGGATCCCAATGCTGAGCGCCCGAAGGTGAAGTTCAGCGCGCAACACGACGAAGCGGTGAAGCAAGTTTTTGATCTTGCCGACAAGGGGCGCTGGGAGGAGGCCGAGGCCAAGGCTTCCGGCTTGGTCGAAGAGTTTCCCAACGATCCCGCGCTGCAACGACTGTACAATTGGGTATCGGACAGCCGGAAATTGATTCGCGAACGGGCCATCGAAGATCAAATTCGGCGCGTCGACGCCAAGAATTCTCCGTTCAACCCCACGGTTAAGAGCTTACTGACCGAAGAGAAAGACCGCGGGTTGCCTCCGCGCAAAGACTTGCGCGATGCGATTCAAGAAATTCGCGCCACGCCGTATATACCAGACTCCTATGGCAAAAAGATCGAACACTCAGGCATGACCAATAGCCCGTCGATTACCGAAGGCCCGATGGCGGATCTTTTGAACCGGCGGATTTCAGTGCATCTTGACGATGCGACCTTGGGACAAATCATCTTCACCCTCGGGGACAAGGAGAAGATTAACTTCGTCGCCGACAAATCAATGCCGGCGTTTCAGAAGAAACTGAGCGTGAATTTCGATGGCGTCCGATTGCGGGAATTTCTTGAGTACGTTTCGCGGAATCTGGATATCAGCTTTCAATACGGCGAAGACTTGATCTGGATTGTTGACGGCAAAGATCCGAAGGTCACCAAGGAAGAAACCCGGATTTATCGGTTGCATAAGGGATTTGTGATGCCGGCGCGGTTTGCTGATGATAATCCGACCCGAGTTGAGGCCAAGAATGGCAAAGGGGAAACGACTGCCGTGACGACCACAGAGCATCTCAACCTATTTGTTCCCGATATGGCTCCCGACAAGCCGGCTATTGAACAAGCGATTCAGGAATTCTTCAAAGGGTCCAAATATTTTATCGATTACGAAAGAAACCTCATTGTCGCCACGGGCACCCGGGATCAGCTCGAGGTGCTGGAGAACATCATCAAGGAATTCGACAAACCCATCCAGCAGGTGCTCATCGAGGCGCGCTTCATTACGGTTTCGGAGCCCGCCTTTCTGCAGCTCGGCGTCGCCTGGGAAACGGGGCGCAGTCTTCTAAATCAGACCGTTCCAAATCCGACGGATCACACGACGCTGGCTCCGGACCAAGTCGCGTTACCCATTCAGGAAACGTTCACCAACATTCTCGGTCGCGAAAATCTCACCGCGACGATTACGGCGCTGGCGCAGAGCGGGGAAAGCCAGACGCTCAGCGCGCCGCGATTGCTGCTCGTGAACAATCGCCCCGGCAAAATCAGTGACGGAAAACTGCAATACTATTACGAACAATACACCGTGAAGCAGACCACGTTCGAACGCGGTGCGACCTCCAGCCTGGTGCCGGACGGCAGCCCGACGAAGATTACCTCAGGTGTGGAACTCAACGTGGTGGCAAGCATTGGCAGTGACGGCCAAACGATCCTTTTGGGTTTGAATCCAAAGGTGAATCAGGACGTTCAGTTGGTCACATTTGCCACGATCACCGACGTCGACGCAAATGGCGAAGTGGCCAGCCGGTTCGATCTTCGGCTGCCCGAGTATCGGACTCAGGAGCTTGCCACCCGGGTCAGCGTGAAATCCGGCCAGACTGTGGTGATGGGTGGCGTGTTGCAGCGCGACCAGACGACCTATGTCGAGTCGGTGCCGGTGTTGGGCAATCTGCCTTTGCTGGGTGCGTTTTTCCGTCGCCGTACCGAAGTGGATGCGCCCCGTTATTTGCTCATCTTCGTGACGGCAACAATCGTGTCCGAATCCGGTGAGTATGTGCTGCCGAAAGAGGATTCCAACCCTCCCACGGCGGCCCGTTGAATTCCGTCGTGATGAATCGGTTTTCCCTGCCACCAACCCGCCGGTTTCTGGCGGTTGATGTCGGCAGTCGCTGCCTCAAAGCGCTGCTGGTGTCCAACCGTTTCGGCCGTTTGCGTGTGCACGCGCACCGGGTCATCGGGCTCGACGAAACTTCTCAACCAGGCCGCCCCGGCTGGCCGCGCGTGCTGGAGGAATTGCGCGAGGAGCTGGGCAGTCATCCGTTGGTGATCAGCGTCGCCCAGCACGCAACCGATTCGCAAGTGCTGGACCTCCCAGGATCCGACGCGCGCACGATCCGCCAGCAGATCCAGGACGATATTGTGCGGCTGAGCGGGTTGACCGAAAGCACGATCATTTATGACTACGGCCAGCTCGTGCCGTTTGGGCAATTTGCGAACCCGTATTGGGTGACGCACGCGCGCGAAAGCGAAGTCCTCGCCGTCGTTCATCAATTTGAAAGCTTCGGCGAAGACATCCTGGAAATTTCATCGACGGCCAACGCGCTCGTGGCAGCCTATCGGGAAGTCCAACCCGCCACCACCAACGCATTGCTGGTCGATTTGGGTTCCTCGGGTACGGAAGTGGCCATCGTCTGCCAGGGGCAGGGCGTCTACGTGACCAGTTTTGCCGTGGGAGGGATGCTCCTGAGCGAGCAAATCCGCGCTGAACGGCGATGTCCGGCAATGGAGGCGGAATTTGCCAAGAATACTGAGAACCTTTTGACGGGTGACGACGCGATGCTCTCGTTGCGGCAACTGGTTGACCGTTGGCATGGAGAATTGGTGCGGATCCTCGAGGACTGGCTCGGTGAACATCCAGTGTTGAATGTCTCGGCAAGTCAGTTTGACGTCGTGTTGTGCGGTGGCGATGCCGAGATGCCGGGATTGCTGGATTACTTGAGCGCCAACAGTGTGCTGAATTTCAAACGGTGGTCCGATCTGCCCGGTTTCCCGCCGATCCAGCCGGCCGGTCAGTTCGCCGTTGCTTTTGGTCTGGCGTGTCAGTTGTTCCGCCGCGGCGGGCCGTCAACGTCACTCGTTCCCGACGAAGTGCGGATCGCGCGCAAGGAGCACGGTGCCGTGCAGGTGCTGCATGCCGGCACATGGCTGGTGTTGGCGGTCATCGTGTTGGTGCTCGGCTTTGGAACCTGGCAGAAATTCTATTTTATTCGTGAAGTTGAAAACCAATTGGAACAGGCGCAGGTGGTATTGCAGCAGGCCCAACAGACCGACCGACTGAAACTGCAGCTGGCCAATGACTACGAAGAAATCCGGCCCGTGCTTTCACGCCAACGGCAGACCCTGGCGGCGGTCGATACGCTCGGGTTGATCTTGAATCATCCGTTGCCGACCAACTCCTGGTTCGTGCTATTTGCCGACGCCGACAGTTATTATACGGCGACGACGATTCCATTGCCGACAAATGCGCCGCCGCCGGCCGCGACTTCCGTTTCATCATCCACGGCGGCGCGGCTGACCAATGCGTTTGTCGCTGAGTTCAGCACCGATTTGGACGCGCCCAGCGCACGAGTGGTCCTCAGCAAGATGATCGATCAATTCAAGGCGAGCCCGCATTTCCGGAAGGTGGATATCTTGTCGCCCGACCAACGCCGTCGTTTGGTCAAGGATGCGGTGGTGATTCCCGATGGCCATTACGCGCTTTCGTTCACCATGAACGACAACGAATTTGGGAAACCTTTTCTCACGCCTGACGAAATGCGCCAGCTGCGAAACCAGCTAGATAAGGAACGATCCAAAACCCTCCGCTCCGGTGGCAGCGCGGAACCCACCACGACCACCGGCCGCTAATGACCACAGCATCCAAACCGAGCAATCGCCGCATGGGGGTGACCGTTGCCCTCGTGATTCTGGCATTGTATTACGCGGTGGTGTTCCGCCCGTTGGCGCAAAAGGAGGAGGACCAGATGAAGCCTTTCGAACAAGTCCAGGCCCAATTGAAGGCGGCGGCGACGAACAATCCGGCGATATCGGGCCTATCGCTTGAGCCCTTGCGGCAACTCAATGATTCGCTGCGTGCGTCGTTGACCAACACGGCATTGGCGCGCGATTTGATCGCCCGGCGGTTTGCGCCGGAGCCCGTGATCGCCACCAATCTTTCGCGCACCTTCCAGTTGATCGATTATCAAAATGAACGGCTGAGCCGAGGTGATCGCCTGATCAATTTCGCCGGCGAACGAAAGGTCAAGATTACTCCAGCCGTCACGGCCGGGCTGCCCGAGTTCACCATTGAAAATCCCATGCCGGAATTGCTGTGGGGGCAGCTGGCTTTGATGGACGGCGTCCTGCGCGCAGCCGTTGAAGCCGGTTTGCAATCAATCGAAGATGTGGACATGCCGGATCCAATCAACCACGCGAGCCCCACCAGCACACACAGCCGGTTGATCGAATTGCCGTTGCACGTTGAAGTTACGGGGACTGCCGAGGCGGTTTCTCGTTGGCTGGCGATGGTGTTGCTCGATCCGGCGGGGCGCGAAGCGTACAAACTGCCGAAGGTCGAAGGCTTGCCGGGTGCGTGCTTACATCACATCCTCGCACGCAAAGAGAACACGGATCAACCGAGCATCAATCGGGTGTCGGTCGAGTTCGATGGGTTTCTATTGATGCCGCCAACCACGGATTCGACTTACAACAGCAACAACTGACGCGCTTGAATTCGGATCGTAACAAAACTTATGCCCTGATCACGCTCGCTGCGGCGCTGATATTACTGGCGCTTTGTACGACCGGTTTGGAAGGGAGATTCCTTGCCCTGCCGCCCGAATCGAAGACGATTCAGCTGACCAGCGGTGCGGCGGTGGATCATTTTGGACCGCTTTTCAGCCAGGAACCATTTGCGGCGTTGGTGAACAAAGGCGAGCGCCGGGATGTCTTCACAACAACCCATTTCAACAAGCCGCCGCCGCCGCCGCCCGAGCCGCCCAAACCCAAGACGCGATCGGTGGCGCTAACTTTTCTGGGCACGCTGCGCAGCAGCAACGGCGACGTGACCGCCTTTTTGCGGGTTGATGAAGCGGTTTCCGAAGTTGTTCCGGGCGTCAAGGTGATCAATGATTGGGGCGTCGCGACAATTGATCGCTCCAGCCTGGTCATTACGAACGCGACGCAGACGAACCAGATTTCCTTCCGACAAACGCTCCAGCTCACGGTGCCGCTTCCCTGATTGCATGGCCAAGAACGCTCCATTGATTGAGACCGGGATGATCCTGTACCAGCGGGGCAAGCTCGGTGCGCGTGAGTTGGACCAGGTGCGGCGGCGACAGGAGCGGTTGGGCGTACCGCAGCATCGCGCGATCGTGGATCTGAACTACGCCACGGAAGAGGATACCTGGCGGGTGCTCGCGGAGATCCACAACACCGAGTTCATTGATCTTTCTGAACGCCCACCGACCGCGGAGGCGCTGGCGGCGGTACCGGTTAAATTCGTTTTCCATTATCACATGGTGCCCTGTGTTCTCGAAGGAGAGCAATTGACCATTGCGTTCAGTGAGATTCCGCGGCCCATGGAATTGGGGAATTTGCGTCTGTTGCTCAGCAAGCGAATCAAAATCGCGCTGGCCACGCCGAGCAGCATCCACGCGTTCTTGAAAAGCCGCTACGGACTCGGCGCTGAAACGATCCAGAAGCTCCGGGAAGATCGTAATCTGGCGGATGGCAGTGAGGAGGTCGTGTTCGACGTCACGACCGGCGATGACGATTCCGCCGTCGACGCGACGATCGGCCGGTTCGTTGATCAGATTTTGGTGGAGGCGTTGCGTCTCTCAGCGACGGACATTCACATCGAGCCATACTATTCGTCCATTCGGCTGCGGTACCGAATCGATGGCATCATGCACAGTGTGCCGGTGCCGGAAGGCATTCGCTCGCTTCATGGTGCGATCGTTTCACGATTGAAAATCATGGGTGGGTTGAACATCGCGGAAAAGCGGTTGCCCCATGACGGCCGGATCTCAATGAAAACGGGTGGCGAGGATTATGATCTTCGGGTTTCCATCATTCCCACCAAACATGGCGAAACAGTTTGTCTTCGTATCCTTGGACGCCAAAGCCTGTTTCTGGACTTGGGCCAGTTGGGTATGGAACCCGGTCACGAACGGCTTTTTTCGGAAATCACCAAACTGCCGCAAGGCCTCGTGTTGATTACGGGTCCCACTGGCAGCGGCAAGACGACCACGTTGTACGCGGCGTTGGCCCATGCCAATGACTCAACCCGAAAGATCGTCACCATCGAAGATCCGGTCGAATACCAACTGGAAGGTGTTTCCCAGATCCAGGTCAGAGAGGATATTGGGCTCAGTTTTGCCAGCGGCTTGAGATCAGTCCTGCGGCACGATCCGGATGTGGTGCTGATCGGAGAGATTCGCGACAGCACCACCGCGGAGATCGCCATTCGCGCGGCGCAGACCGGGCATTTGGTATTCTCCACTTTGCATACTAACGACAGCATCGGGGCGATCACCCGGCTTATGGATATGAAGGTGGAGCCTTTTCTGGTCGGCGCTTCGTTGGTTTGCAGCATTGCCCAAAGGCTGACACAGCGGATTTGTTTGCATTGCCGTCAACCCGATCCGGATATTCCGCCAGACCTGCGACGCGAAATGGCGGAGTCGCTGGGCTTGCCCGAAAGTGAAGTGACGGCGTTCAAGGGTGTGGGTTGCGTGGAATGCAACCAGCGCGGATATCGCGGCCGGGTAGCCATTTACGAATTCTTTTTGATGTCGGACGACGTGGCGGATTTGATCGAACCGGGTGTTCGGACGAGTAGTCTGCGCCGGCTCGCGCGGGAGGAAGGGTGGCGAAGTCTGCGCGAAAACGCTTGGACGAAGATCCAGTCCGGCCTGATACCGATCGCCGAGCAACAACGCCTTACGCGGCAGCTTAATTTACGAGACTGGTTGAAGTTCGCGGGAAGTTAGCCGATGGTAATTCAAAACATGAGAGGTGTGACCCCATTGTTTGATTGTTGCGCCCAATTGGGTGGCGACAAAATCGTTGCGTCGCAGGTGCTGATTATGGCTTTATTTTCGCGTTCTTGTTTCCTGCCGGGCTGCCGGTGTGACCGACCACGCTGGTACGGGAAACTGGACTGGGCCACGCAGATGTGAAAGTGTATGGCACGACGCCGATTGCAGGCCTTTTTCTCCGGGCGAGTGCAGGGCGTGGGCTTCCGCTACACTGTCAAGTCCCTCGCAGCTGGATTTGATGCCACGGGAGTGGTTCGTAACCTGCCCGACGGCCGTGTGGAGTTTGCCGCGGAAGGTGAGGCGGAAGAGTTGCAAGCCTTTGTGCAGGCTATCCGCGAGTCGGAAGTTGGGCGCTTTATTCGTCACGAGGAGCTTTCGTGGACGGAGGCGACCGGACAGTTTCGAGGCTTCGAAATTGTCCACTAGAGTCTTTTAAAGCAAATCATGAAGTACGCGATTATTGCTGACATACACGCAAATCTGGAGGCCTTTGAGGTCGTTCTGGAGGATATCAAGACCCAGCAATGCACCCATGTGGCGTGCTTGGGCGATGTGGTTGGCTACGGGGCCAACCCCAAGGAATGCCTGGATATCGTCCGCGAAATGAACGTGCCGGTGGTCAAGGGCAACCATGACGAATATTGCTCGATCGATGGCCACCTCGAGGGTTTCAACCCCCACGCGGCGCAGGCGGTTGAATGGACGCGGCAACAATTGACGGAGGAAGACCGCCAATGGCTGCGCGAATTGAAGTACCTCCGGTTGGTAAATAATTTTACCATCGTTCACGCTACTTTGGATGGCCCTCAGCGCTGGGGTTACGTCTTCGACAAGCTGGCGGCCGCAGCGAGCTTCACCTATCAGAACACAAGCGTTTGTTTCTTTGGCCACACCCACGTGCCGGTGGCGTTCATTCGCGATACGGTGGTGCGCGGCGGGACATATTCGAAGTTCAAGCTCGATGCTGGCCGCAAGTATTTTGTGAACGTCGGTAGTGTCGGTCAGTCGCGTGACGGTGTGCCCAAAGCGACCTATGTCGTTTATGACATGGTGGAAAACACGATCGAACTTCGCCGGCTCGATTACGACATTCCCAAGGCGCAAGCGAAGATTCGCGCCGCAGGGTTGCCGGACCGTTTGGCCGACCGTTTGGCGGTGGGCAAGTAAACAGTTGCTGGATTCATTTTATGGCGGCGGGGCGAAAGCCCCGCCGCTTTTTCTTTGGCGCATGCCGGGTTCTCCTGCGTTTGTGGGACGAACTTGCAATGAGCAACAAGAAGCCGTCAGTGTGCTGTCATGCGAGCAGTGATTCAACGAGTCCGCCAGGCTGAAGTTGTCATAGAAGGTGAAGTACGCGGTAAAATTGGCAGCGGTTTGGTTGTACTTGTTGCCGCAGGTGAAGAGGATTCGCTGGACGATGTTGAATGGTTGAGCGGGAAGATTGTTCGGTTGCGAATATTCAATGATGACTCTGGGCTCATGAACCGTTCGGTGCACGAAATTGGCGGAGATCTGCTGGTCGTGAGTCAATTCACGCTTTTCGCCAGCACCCGGAAAGGGAATCGGCCCTCATTCATTCGTTCGGCACGTCCCGAAGTTGCGATCCCGCTCTACGAAGCGTTTCTGGTGCAGCTTGAACGAGATCTCGGCAAGTCGGTTGAACGTGGTGAATTTGGTGCGGACATGAAAGTCAGTTTTATTAACGACGGACCCGTGACTATCACGATCGATACCCGGGCGCGCGAGTGATTTGATTTGTCAGGACGGCGATACGTTTGACGATCTGTTCCGGATGGTTTTTGCCAAGTGGCGACCATCAAAATGCGGATCAGACTGTCGACTTTTCGTGATTGCCTGATTTCAGTAACTTCCCGCGATGCGTCTCTTCGCGTGGTCAGATCTTCACGTCGACTATCCGGCGAATTTAAGAACCCTTGAACAACTGTCGTGCGCCGATTTCCGCGACGACGCATTGCTGATCGCCGGCGATGTGAGCAGCGACGCAAACAGGTTGATGCGGGCGCTTGAAGGTTTGAAAAACCGATTCGCAGAAGTGGCGTTTGTCCCCGGAAATCATGATCTTTGGGTCTCACCGCAAACTCGGGAAAGTTCGCTCGAAAAACTTCATGCGCTGCGCGCCGCCTGCCGCGTTTGTGAAATCAAGGTAGATCCGTTTCGGATCCGACTGACTGAGCAAACGGTTGACGTTGTTCCGTTGCTTTCGTGGTATCTGAAGCCGGAGGAAGGCGATGGCAGTTTGTATCTGCCCAAACCCGGCGAAGACGCGAGCCTGGCGATGTGGGCGGACAATCGGCGCATCAAGTGGCCGCACTTCGAGCCCGCTGAAACTCCCGCCGACCATTTGTTGAATTTGAATCACCTTGATCCTTACGACGACTCGGAATGCGTTGTTACCTTCAGCCATTTTCTTCCGCGAGTGGAACTGGCTTTCAACGATTGGGAACGATTCATACGTGGTGAATATGCTGGAACAAAGGATCCGCATCCTGAGTTTAATTTCACGCGAGTGGCTGGCTGTCGGCAGCTCGATGAACGCGCGCGTCGGCTCGGGTCACGCGTTCATGTGTATGGCCACCAGCATCGCAATCGGGACCGCTTCATCGACGGTGTGCGTTACGTCTCCCATTGCCTGGGCTATCCTGCCGAGCGGACAACCTTTGACTCTGGCATGTCGAGTGAACAGCCCATCGAAATTAAGTTGAACGTTGGTCTCGAGTCTCCGGTCTGAATGCAAAATTTCATTTGGCATCACGAGAGAAATGCTTTGGCGCGGGACGGCTCCAAATCATTCGGCTCGCTTCAATGATCAACTCACGATATCAAAGTCCCCTGTGCAATTCGTAATCCTCGACGATTCCCGGCAGACGCGTGGACCCTATTCGCGCGAGGAATTGCGCCATCTTTTCGAAACGGCCGCCATCCGGTTGGACACGCCTGTGCGGATGATTGGGAGTGAGGAATGGGTGCCCTACGGCCAAATGTTGGAGGCGCGTGCGACGAAGGCTGAACCAACAACGGACGAAACGTCGGGTCAGGCACATCGGAGTTTCCGGGAACAAGCCACTGATGACTGGCGCGCTTTGAAGAGACACATTCTGGTGCCCTGGCAGGAAGTGCGGGAAATGCGCTGGCTCGACAACCGTCGTTTGATTGGCGTGGCCGCGATCGGACTTTTCCCACTGCTGATTATCGCGTTGTTCACCAATGCCGGTCGCATCGAGGGTGCCTATTGGGCGATGGCGTTTTATTTTTCAGCTTTGTGGGCCGTCTTTTTTTACTACGTCTTTCCGGCGCCGGGTGTGACCATTCGCAACTGCCTGATTTGCTTTTTCGGCACGGGGTTGTTTTCCGTTTCGTTGCTCCAAATCGCGTATTATCTCATCGCGAATTATACCGACCTTTTGAAATGGACGACGGATCCCAACCCGCTCACGAGTTGGGCTGGGTGGGTGTTTGGCGTGGGACTGCCGGAAGAGATTTGCAAGATGCTCGTGCTCATATATCTCGCGCGCAACAACGAGCCATTCCAACCACAAACCATGCTGTACTACGGCCTGATGGCGGGCTTGGGTTTTGGTATTTACGAAGGCGTAGCGTACCAGCAGCGCACCAATCTCGGCATCGCTCGCGGTGTTGGCGAATACTACATACTGAATGTCGTTCGCCTGACCGCGCTGCCGTTCATTCATGCGATCTGGACTGCCATTGCTGGATATTTTGTCGGCTTTGCGTACCAATATCCTGAACGGAAGCGCGGACTGGTGATCATTGCCGTCGCGATGCCGGCGTTTCTTCACGGGACCTATAACGCCGTGACCGGCACATCGGTTCTATCCAGTCTGGGCGTCGCCTTGGTCAGTGTCTTTGCCCTGAATCTTTACCTCGCCAAGAGTCGTGATTTCGAACGCGCACTTCAGCGCAAATAACCGTAATCGCGGACAGTCGCGCAATCGAAATGCCCCCTCGTCGGGCTGGCGAAAGAAACGAAACGATGTCCTTGGACGCTCAGCGTTTTGGTCGAACCGCCACCGCCAAGTCTTTACGCGTGTCCGGGTGCTGCCGACGCCGAAACCGAGCCGGTAATCGGAATCCAGGAGCTGATCGCATAAGAAAAGAGGCACGGTCGTCGGGCCGCGCCTGGTGTTTTTTGACAGCAAACGTTCGGGATATCAGAAATCTTTGAAGCTGCCACCCATTGGTAGTTCTTTTTCTTTCTCCTCAGCAGTCAGTGGTATTGTTGCGCGCGACGGTGTGTGACCGTTGTTGCCTTGGTTGCTCGACGAACTGCGGCTGAATCTTCCATTCGTTGTCGCGCGAGGTGGCGTTGAACGTGTCTTGGTGTTGGGTGATGAACTGCGTTTGGTTTCGGTGACTTTTTTGTCCTCTTTCCGGCCGTGGATCATCGCGAGCAAATCGTCCACCGCTGATTTCTGCAAGGTGGCTTGGGCGTGCATTTCCTGTGCGGCGCTGGCGCTCTCCTCGGCGGACGCGGCATTGGATTGCGTGACTTTGTCCATTTCGGTCACTGCGATATTGACCTGGGTGATGCCCTGCGCTTGTTCCTTCGAGGCTACGGCAATCTGACCAACGAGATCGTCCACAAGGCGTGCCTTTTCAATGATTTCCTGGAGGCTTCCGGCAACTTTGGTGCTGACTTCCACGCCGTGTCCGGTTTTGACGATGGCGTCCTGGATGCGAGTGGATGTTTCCCGCGCGGCTTGTGCACTGCGTTGGGCGAGGTTGCGAACTTCTTCCGCGACCACGGCAAATCCGGCTCCGGCTTCCCCCGCGCGGGCGGCTTCAACGGCGGCGTTGAGGGCAAGGATATTGGTTTGGAATGCGATCTCATCAATATTCTTAACGATTTTGGCCACTTCGTCGCTGGACCCCTTGATCGACGCCATGGATTGCCGCATTTGCTCCACGGCGTTGGCTCCGGCATCGGCCGCGGCTCGGGTCTCCGTGGAAATCTCCTTCGCTTGTTGAGCGGCGTCCGAGTTGCGTTTCACCATGCTGGTCATTTCCTCGAGTGACGCGCTGGTTTCCTCGAGTGAGGCGGCCTGTTCCGTTGCGCCCTCGGCGAGTATTTGGCCCGAAGCGGAAACCTGACCAGCGGCCGAGCTCGTTTCATCGGCACCGGCGGCGAGTGTTTCAGCCAAGTTGGTAATCAACTTCATGATTGAACGGACCATCAACATGCCGATGACCAGGGTTGTGAGGATGAGTGCCACTCCGCCGACCGCGGCCCGAAGACTGTTTTTGTCGGTCTTCGTTTCGATCGATCCAAGCGCGCTTTCAAGTTCGGTCGTTTGTTGGTGGACAAAAGGTTGCAAGGCATCTGACAACTGGGTCGCGTTTTTGTCGAAATCGCTCATCAACTTGTTGCCGGCCTCGGGGCCTTCTTTGACGTAGACTTCCGCCATCGCACGGCCCGCCGCGTAATAGGCATCAAATGCTTTCTTCAAAGCATCGACGCGCTGCATGTGTTCCTGATCGTTTTCGCGGGTATACATTTCCTTGAATTCATTCAGGGCGGCCAGAAACGTCAGCTGGTGTTTTTCCGCCTCCTTGAATCCGTCGTCGAGGCCATCCAGGGCGCGGGTCGCGGAGACGTCGGTGAGGTTCTGCTGTACCTGGACAACGTCGACCTGCATTTGTTGTGCTTTCTCGGCGAAGACCAACGCTTCATCTTTGGCCAGCGTAACGTCGTGCTGAATGTTGTGGGCCAGCAGGAAACTGGCGACGATGCTGATGGCGAGCCCGATCAAAGGGATGCCCGTCAAAAGTGCAAACTTGGTTCTCAGTGTCATGATATGTATTTCGTTGAGTTTGTGGCGCGACGCTAAAGCGTCAAATGGCTGCGAATTCCCAGCACCAGGGCATTGTGAATTGCCGTGGAACCTCCGGGATGAATGATGTATTCGACGCAAGGTTGCAGCGTCCAACCTGGACATAGCTGAACGCGATACGCGGTTTCGATCACCATTTCGTAATCGGGAAGCGGGTTGGAGGTGCCGGCGACAACGTTGCGGTCGTTCGCAAGTTGCCGAAGTTGGTTGCTGATCTGCCCATACACAACCGCCGCACCCAGGGTATCGGCATCGCGCCCGGGGATCAGGCCGACGTAAGTGAGCCCGCCTTCGGCGTAGAATTCGACGGTGCTCCGCGTCGCGGGAGCGCCACCGATTCGGCTGAACATTCCCAGGCCTTGGTCGGAATCCTTGTCGGTCGATTCGTGCCACAACGCCTGTTCCAAAGCGGCGTAGACGCCCCAGCTGCCGTGGACTCTCGCGGGTTGACCGGAACTCAATGGGCTGGCCAGCGACACGCCCGTATCGTCCAACCAGAGATGTTCGAACGTGGCCGTGTGGTACCAACTGCCCAATTTAAAACTGCCGGGGCGGTTGCCATTTTGCGTCTCGCCATCCCATTGGATCCCAGCTTCGACGAGGAGCAGTGCGCCTTCATCCAACGTGTAATTGACGCCGTTTGGGTTGGTGGGGCGACCGGAATCGTCCGCTGGATTTGGATCGCCGTCGAAAACAGCGCCTTGCAGATACCACTTGTCGGCCCGCCAGGCGACGCGGGCACCGAGCGCGCCTTGTGGATACGCCGGGGCCGGTACATTGGCGCTGAGAATGGCCGGCCAGCCGCAGGTGCCATTGATGAAGAGGCAGCCTTGGTCGATGGTGGCAAATTCTTCGTCCGCGGCGAGTTGGCCAATGCGAATTGAAAATCGATCCCGCGCAAATTGCGCTTCCAACCACAGCTCAAAGAGGCGCGGATCATGAGGAGCGTCAATGTTGCTGAGCGTGAACAAATCCCCCGTGTAGTTCTCGGTGAGACTACGGCCATGAGGGTACAAGGCGGAAACGTGAAGAAGCCCGGTATCCAGCGAGGTTAGTTTTCCGATGTCAAAATCGACGGCTGCGTTTAGGAGTCCCTCAAAGATGGTGCCGCGTTGCAGGCCGCCCATCACATTGCTTAGTACCTCGGCGATGTATTCCACCTCGTAGGTCAGACCTCGGTTTGCAAGGCGTGCGCGAAATCGATTATCGAAAGACACGAGGTGTTCGCTTGGGGCGATCGCATCAGACGAATGGTCCAATACGGCCGACGCCGAACTGATGGGCGGATCAACTTCGCTGGCGACACGTCCGGATCGGGCTTCTTCCGACGCGGCCGGGCGGATGTTTTCTGTCGTTGCGGATTGCGTCACGGTCAAACTGCGGGCGTCGATCGTTGCGAACATGGCGATCGCGCTCGCAAGAACGTTGGCCACTTGCCGTCGGAAGTGTGCGGAACCCCACTTGGGCCGGAGGGCACGGGCTGACGCCGACTCGGCTTTTTCAAGCGAGCCGTGACCGACTGAATCAACACAGCTCCGTGCCTTCATAGGCATTGTTCGGCTTCAGACGGCACCGGGCTTTTCAATGAAATTGTCCCGGGACCGGAAAGTCCGTGATGTAGACTTCAGTCTGATTTATCGGAAATAGCAGAAGTAACTTAAGTAATGTCGCGCGTTGTCGGAGAGGCTGTATGAGATGAACTGAAGTCCGACAACACTAGGCGAACTCGAGACATGGCCCTGGGTGACTGAATTCGGACTACGGAGATCACGTAGATTTCTGGTTCCCGGTCAGGACCATGCGGGTAGGGTAAGGGATTCGCTCTCAGATTGCCTGCTGGTTTGCGATGTGCTTTTCTTACGGCGATCCACGAGTGGCCCAAGGTTGTTGACGCACGAAATGTGCATCAGGCGACGAAAGCGAACTGCTGAATCCCAGGCCAATTGGCGAGACACTCACGAAAGAAAAGACGCGATGACAAATCCTTCGGCCAAATTGTTACGTTTTCGTTACCACCCACTGATTGGCAAATTGGTCTTGGCCATTGCGATGGCCGTGGTCTTTTCTTCACGCGCACAGGACGTGGTGGGGATTTACCGCGAAGTTTTCACCGGAATTCAGAATACGACGGTGGCGTCATTGACGAACGCGCCATCCTTTCCGGACGGAGCGACGTCGAGCAACATCCTGAGTGATCTGTTCGAAACGCCGGTGGACGTCGCCGACTATTACGGGCAACGGCTGCGAGCGATTCTTGTGGCGCCTTATACGGGAAACTACACCTTCTTTATCTGCAGCGACGACCAGAGCTACTTGTATTTGAGCCCGACGGACAACCCGGCTTCCAAGCAACTCATCGCCGCCGAGCCGCAATGGAATTCATCCCGCGATTGGGGATCAACCACTCGTCGTACCGGTGCGACCGACATCTTCCCGGCGATGGACCCGGCCAATCCAGCGAATCGATCTGACGCGGCGTTTGGAACCATTTATTTGACCGCCGGACAGCGTTGTTACATCGAAGCGCTCCACAAGGAGGGCGGCGGTGGGGACAATCTGTCGGTGGCTTGGTATCGTCCTGATGGCGGTGGAGGGACGGTTTTTGAAGGTCCAATCCCTGCATCAAACTTTCGCGCGTATGGCGTGCCGTTTCCGTCGCCACCGGTCATCACGCAACAGCCGGTTGACGTGACGGTTGTCGAACGGGAATCAGCACAGTTCCAAGTCACAGCCTCGAGCCTGGCGTCGCTCAACTATCAATGGCAGCTCGAGGGCGGTGACATCTCGGGTGCGACCGATAGCACGTATCAAATTCCCATCGTTGCACTTTCCCAAAACAACCAGCATTACCGCTGCGTCGTTTACAATGGTTTGGGCACGAATGTGACGTCTATGGCCACTCTGCATGTCTCTGTCGATAGCGTGAAGCCAACGGTGGTGCGGGTTATGAACGAAGGCTTCAATAAAATTCTCGTCGTCTTTAGTGAACCGGTGGAGAGCTCGAGTGCGCTGTATGGTTTAAATTACTGGTTAAAAGTCAAAGAGACCCTTGAACCAGTTGTGCTGTTGGGATCGCCAGAATTTGTTGACTCTGACCATCGAGTGGTTTCTTACGCGACAGCTTCAATGTCTGCGAACATTGAATATCTCCTGATAGTAAGCAACGTACGCGACACAGCCGCCACGCCGAACGTTATCCTTCCCGACACGTTGGCGACGTTTATCGCCTCGGATTACACCCCGTGGAATATCGGTGATCTATCGCAGTCGGGGACAGCAACGCAGGTAACGGGTGGCTACGATTTGACCGTCGCCAGTTCCGGCATCGCCGGCGCGGCCGATCAGATGCTTTTCAATTACCAACTTCGCACCGGCGATTTTGATGTCAGCGTTCAGGTTCCAGCGATCGCAAATTCGGATGCTTGGGCACTCGGCGGATTGATGGCGCGCGAAACTTTGTCCACGAACAGTTTGTTTGCCGGTGTATTTGCGACGCCATCGATCAGCGGCGTGCAGATGCGGTCACGTTCAAGTACCGGTGGCGATGTAACCTCTTCGTCTTCGTTGCCGGTGAACGATCCGTACACCTGGCTGCGCCTCAAGCGGGCGGGCGATGTTTTCACGGGCTACGTCAGCTACGATGGAGCGACTTGGTACCAGGTTTCGACCGTGACCATTACCGCGCCCGCGACGATGTATCTCGGCATGGCCGCGACCAGCAATAATTCGATGTTGGGTACCGTCGCGCAGTTCAGAAACATTGGCACCGTCGCCGGCGGCACGATCAGTTCGGTGGCGCCCCAGTTCGAGCCGGTCGGTCCCAGTTCCCGTCGGACCGGTTTGATCATATCGGAAATCATGTATCATCCGGCGGCGCGCACCGATGGTCGCGTCCTGGAGTTTTTGGAACTGATGAATACGACGCCGTTTCCGCAGGACATCAGCGGCTACAGATTGTCTGGGACGATCGACTTTACGTTTGCCGACTCGACGACTCTTGCCCCCGGTCAATACATCGTCATCGCGGCCAATCCCGCGGATTTATCGGCGATCTACGGGATCAACGGTGTGTACGGTCCGTATTCGGGCAGCCTGGATTCGGGTTCGCGCCAAGTGCGGCTGCGCAACAATCTGGGTGCGGTGTTGTTGGACGTCAGTTACTCCAACAAATCGCCGTGGCCCGTTGCGGCCGATGGAGCCGGGCATTCGCTCGTTTTGCGCAAACCTTCGTACGGAGAAAACAGCGCGCAAGCCTGGACGGCGAGTGATCGGTTTGGAGGCTCACCGGGCGCACAGGACGGCCAACGGTTCGATGCTTTGAAGAACGTCGTGATCAATGAATTCCTGGCCCACACCGACCTTCCGGACGTCGACTACATTGAACTTTACAATCACTCGAACGCGCCAATCGATTTGTCCGGAACGGTGCTGACGGATAATGCGTCGACGAACAAGTTTGTCATTCCTTCGGGCACGACCATCGCCGCCCGGGGATTTCTTTCGTGGAATGAAAATCAACTTGGATTCGCCCTGAGCGCCGCCGGTGAACGCATCTACTTCATTGATCCAGCCGGCCAACGCGTCGTCGACGCGGTTCGATTCGAAGGTCAGGAAAACGGCGTCTCAACCGGTCGTGTGCCGGATGGGGCGAACGCCTTTTATCGGCTGACCGCAAAGACACCGGGCGCGGCCAACGGAACCCGACGACTCGAATCCGTGGTGATCAATGAGATCATGTATCATCCCATTTCTGAGGATGACGACGACGCCTATGTCGAGCTTTACAACCGCAGCAGTTCGGCGGTCGATGTGAGTGGTTGGGAATTTGTCGATGGCATTAATTACACCATGCCCGCGAACACGCTGATTGCCGCGAATGGTTATCTGGTTGTCGCGCGAAATGCGGCGCGGCTCATGACCAATTATCCCAATCTCAATTCCGGTAATACCGTTGGCGATTACTCCGGCAATCTGAGTCACGGAGGTGAACATATCGAACTGGCGATGCCGGACACGGTCGTGTCGACCAACAGCACGGGCATTTCGATCACCAACACTATTCACATCACGGTAGCGGAGGTGAACTATTCCGATGGCGGACGTTGGGGCCAATGGGCGGACGGCGGCGGCAGCAGTTTGGAATTGATCGATCCCAATGCTGATCCTCGTCTGGCCGGCAACTGGGCAGACAGCGATGAATCCAACAAGGCCGGTTGGACCGTGATCGAACATACCAACGTGTTGGACAACGGCATCCTGAACAGCAGCTTTCCTGATATCGACCGATTGCAAATGATGTTGCTCGGCGCTGGTGAATGCTTGGTGGACGACGTCGAAGTGATCGATGCCAACGGCAATGAACTACTCACAAACGGCGGTTTTGACATCGGCCTGACCGACTGGACGCCGCAAGGCACGCATGATCATTCTTACTTGGAAACCAGTGGCGGCTATGCTTCGCCAGCCTGTCTCCATGTGATGGCTTCGGGCCGCGGTGACACGGGCGCCAATCGCATTTTCGCGCCACTGATTGCGCCTTTAACTCCCGGAACGACCGCCACGCTGCGCGCCAGGGTTCGCTGGATGCGGGGTCATCCGGAGTTTCTGCTGCGCACTCGCGGGGGGCATATCGAGGCGTACGGTCCGCTCAATGTTCCGACAAATCTCGGAACGCCCGGAGCCGCCAATAGCCGGCGTATTTCGAATGCAGGTCCGGCGATTTACGAAGTGGCCCATTCGCCCGTGTTGCCGGCCGCTAACCAAAGTATCGTCGTAACGGCGCGCTTTCACGATCGCGACGGCATCAACGGTCCTCAATTGGTTTACCGACTCGACCCGGCGACGACGCCGAACTATGTGGCCATGCGGGATGATGGTCAGGCGGGCGACGCTGTTTCCGGCGACGGAATCTACAGCGCGACGATACCGGGGCAGGCCGCCGGGCAATTGGTTGCTTTCTATGTCGCCTGCGGGGATCCGCTTGGCGCGCTGTCGCTATTCCCTGCCGATGCGCCGACTCATGAATGTCTGGTGCGGTTTGGTGAACCGACACCATACGGCAGTTTTCCGGCGTATCGCGTGTGGATCACGGCGGCGACCGAACAGACTTGGATCAATCGCGAGAGAAACAGCAACGAACCGCTCGACGCCACGTTTGTCTACGGAAACACCCGTGCGGTTTATAACGTCGGCACGCTTTACAGCGGGAGCCCGTGGCACACGCCGGGTTACAATGGTCCGCTCGGCAATCAGTGTGACTACGTCGTCGTTTTTCCGGCGGACGATCAGTTTCTGGGGACGACCGATTTTGTCCTCGCGACCGTGGGTAATCTGGGCAACGACAACACGGCGCAAAGAGAACAGATGGCGTATTGGATGATGGACAAGATGGGCGTGTACAATAACTACCGGCGTTATTTCCACATGTTCCTCAATGGCCAGGAGCGGGGCATGATATTTGAAGACGCACAACAACCGAGCGGCGATCTGGTTGACGAATGGTTTCCGGGCAAGACCGGTGGTGATCTGCACAAGGTCGAGGATTGGTTCGAGTTCGATGATTCGGGAGACAACCATCTGATCAACGTTGACGCGACCCTTCAGGATTTCACAACCACCGGCGGCGAAAAGAAACTCGCCCGCTACCGTTGGAACTGGCGCAAACGGGCCGTGAAGGATTCAGCCAACGAATATGCGGATCTGTTCCGTTTGGTGGATGCGATCAACGCACCAACCAGCGATGATCTTGTGCAGGAGTTGCCTGCAGTCATGGATGTCGAGCAATGGCTGCGTGTGTTCACCGTGGAGCACATCGTTGGTAACTGGGATTCCTACGGCTACAACCGCGGAAAAAACATGTACGCCTACAAGCCACCCGGCGATCGCTGGCAATTGTTGCCGTGGGACATCGATTTCGTACTCGGCTCCGGCAGCGACGGTCCGACGACTTCGATGTTCAACACCGTGGCACCGATGATCAGTCGGTTGTACAACCATCCCGCTTTTCAGCGTTTGTATTGGCAATCAATGATCGACGCGGTCAACGGACCGCTGGCGCCGGGTACGGCCAATCCGTATTTCGATGCAAAATACGCCGGCATGATTGCGAATGGTCTCTCCGTGGCCGACGGAACGGAAACCGAATTGTTCATTGCGCAACGGCGCGATTATTTGCAGCAACAGATCGCAGCGGCGGATGCCGGCTTTGCCATTACCAGTAACGGGGGCGCGGACTTCAGCATCACGACAAACACTTTGAGTTTGCAGGGAACTGCGCCGTTGGAAATGCATACGCTTGAGGTGAATGGCGTGGCTTATCCGATTTACTGGACGGCGCCAACCGCGTGGACGGTGAACATTTCGCTGAAGCCGGGTGCCAACGCAATCAACTTCGTTGGTCGCGACGGGCAGGGGAATGCGCTTGCTGGTGCGAGTGGATCGATCAATGTGAATTACACCGGCACGGCCGATCCGTTGATTGGCAGCGTGGTCATCAATGAGATCATGTACAATCCGGCGGTGGCCAATTCCGGCTACGTCGAACTCTACAATCGTTCGACCGGCACTTCGTTTGATCTTTCCGGACTTCAACTGAACGGCGTGGACCTGACTCTGCCGGGTGGAACCGTCATAGCCCCGGGTGGATACCTTGTCTTTGCGAAGAACAAGACAGTGTTTGCTGAAACCTACGGACTCACGATTCCGGTCGCCGCTGAATTCAACGGCAGTCTCGACAACGGAGGCGAAACGATTTCGTTAATCCAACCGGGCGCCACGCCGGCGGAGGATGTCGTCATCGACGCCGTCCGCTATGACAACAATCTTCCTTGGGCGAGCGCGGCAGATGGAACCGGTGCCTCGTTACAGTTGCGTGATTCGAGTCGCGACAACAATCGCGTGGGCAATTGGGCGGCGGTGGCACCCGGTGGTGCGCAAAGTCCCGCCACGCCGGGCGCGGTCAATTCAACCCTGTTGAGTCTTCCCGCGTTTCCCAATGTCTGGATCAATGAAATTCAGCCCATCAACATAACCGGTCCGGTTGATCCATCGAACCAGCATGATCCGTGGCTCGAACTCTACAATGGCGGTGGAACGGTGGTGGATTTGTCCGGTCTTTATCTTTCCGATAATTACTCAAACCTGACGATGTGGGCGTTTCCGTCCGGCGCATCGATCAATCCGGGTCAGTGGCTTGTCGTCTGGTTGGACGGCGACACCGTGCAAAATAAACTGGGCGATTATCACACCAGCTTCCGTATAAACGCGACGGCTGGCGGCGTGGCAATGACGCGGTCGGTCGGCGGAACACCCGTCGTTCTGGACTTCATGGATTACCAAAATGTCGTGGCTGACCGCTCGATCGGACTCTACCCCGATGGCGCACAGTACGGAAACGCGTCCTTCTATTTCGCAACGCCGGGCGCAGCCAACACCACGTCATTCCCGCTGGTGAACGTTTTGATCAACGAGTGGATGGCGGACAACACTTACACATTGGGCAATCCCATCGATGGCAAGTTTGATGATTGGTTTGAACTTTATAATGCGGGAAGTTCAGCCGTGAATCTGTCGGGCTTCTACCTCACCGACACAACGGCTGATCCAACACAATGGCAGGTGCCTCTGGGAACGAGCATTCCAGCCAAGGGATACCTGCTGGTCTGGGCGGACGGCCGAACCGGCGACTTGACGACTTCGCCGTTGCACGCTGGTTTCAAACTGAGCAAGTCGGGCGAAATGATCGCGCTTTATGCGCCCAATTTAAGCCTCGTCGATTCGGTGATGTTTGGTGCGCAGGTCTCGGATGTGTCGCAAGGCCGCTTCACCGACGGAGCGGTGGCGCCTTATCCATTCCTCACGACACCGACGCCGGGCAGTGCCAACATTTACAATCCACCGGCGATTCTCCCACAGAGCGTGGTACGCGATGGCAACGGTTGGACGACGGTGTCCTGGGAAGCGGAGTCGGGACGCTATTATGACGTGCTCTACAAAAATGATCTCAACGATCCCACCTGGACTTTGTTGGGACAATTTCAAGCGACATCCAATTCGCGAACGATTCTGGACCAGACGTCCGGCGGCGTTCCTGAGCGCTTCTACTTGATTCAATTGCTGCCTTGAATGGCCGCCGGTTGTTCGTTTCTTGAAATCGTGACCAGCGCAAGGCTATCTTTCTGGAATTCATAGTGGATAGAATGTGTGGCATATAAGTGCCGAACCCATTCACGCATAATTCCGTCAAGCTCAACGCGCCCCTCGGCCATCTGTAGCTGCTCGGCTTTGCCGAAGGCCACTGCAAACTTTTTCTTTGGAAAGAAAGGGACATCGAAATTATCCGGTGACACAGCGTTGAATCCATCAGCCGGCTTGAGGTAGAGAAAGATCGAGGAAAGCGATTGCGCTTCGTCAAACTTAAATTGAAATCCCTGGGGCTTTGATGTGGCCCAATAAACGTCCGCCGTGCCCTCGTGTAATCGGTCGAAGTCATAAACTACCTCTACGGCAAAGCTCTCAAGAATCTCTATTACTTCGTCATCTTTGAGTGCTTTGCCGATAAGGGGTAAGAATTTCATGGTCGGCAAATGGGCTCGTTCACGCCGGCGGTAGCGGTGATTCCGGTTCCTGCGGCTCAGGCTGTTCCGATTGTTCGGTTTCACCTTCGTCACCGTTTTCTTCGACGATCACGGGCGCGATCGCTTGCAGGCGATCGTTCTCGTCAATGTTGACCAATTTGACGCCCATGGTGTTGCGGCCGGCTTCGCGAATCTCCGCGACGCGGGTGCGCACCATCTGACCGCCGGTGGTGATCATCATGATCTCATCGGCATCACGGACGGTCAGCGCACCGACCACGTTGCCGGTCTTCTCAGCCGTCTTCATCGTGATGATCCCTTTGCCGCCGCGGGATTGGACGCGGTATTCGCCGAAGTCCGTACGCTTGCCGATGCCTTTTTCGCCAGCAACCAGCAAGGTGGCATCCGGCACGACGATCGTCGCCGCGACGATGGCGTCACCGTCCTCGAGCTTGATGCCGCGCACGCCGGTAGCCGGCCGGCCCATCGAGCGCACGTCGGCTTCTTGAAAGCGAATGCTCATGCCGTGGCTCGTAATCAGGATGAGGTCGTCGTTACCGTTGGTAAACTTCACTTCGATCAACGTGTCGCCCTCCGCGATTCCGATCGCGATGATGCCGCCCTTTCGCACGTTCGCGAAATCGCTCAGCGGTGTCTTCTTCACCGTGCCGCCGCGTGTGGCGAAGAACAAATAACCATCCTGTTGCCAGGTGACGTCGTCCTTTTCCTCGGTTTGCCGAGCTTCAATGCGGATCAGTGCGGCCACCTTTTCGTCGGTCCGCAGTTCGAGCAGGTTGGCGATGCTCTTGCCCTTGGAAGTGCGCGACATGTCCGGCACGCCATGCACTCGTTCCACAAACACCCGGCCGGTATTGGTGAAGAACATCAGGTAATCATGCGTGCTCGCCGTGAACAGGTGCTCAATGAAATCAGCGTCCTGGCCTTCGACGACCGAGTCTTCGCGCGTCGCCATGCCGATCACACCCTTGCCGCCGCGCTTCTGGGCGCGGTAGGCGCTGATGTTGGTGCGCTTGATCAAACCCGCGTGCGTGAGCGTGATGATGACACCTTCGTTGGCGATCAGGTCTTCGATGGCAATTTCGCCTTCGTCCGGAACCAGTTCCGTCGAGCGTGGCGTCGCGTGCTTTTGCTGTATCGCGCGAAGTTCGTTCTTGATGATTTCGAGCACGCGCGATTCGCGGGCGAGGATGTCGAGGAGGTCCTTGATCTTCTCAATCAAAGCCGCGTATTCCGCACGGACCTTGTCGATTTCCAAACCGGTGAGCTGATACAATCGCAATTCCAGAATCGCGTTCGCCTGCGCTTCACTGAATTCATAACGGCCATTCTTCAAGCGGGCTTCGCTGCGGATCAGGATGCCCAGTTGTTCGACCTGTGCGCGGCTGAATTCATACGCCAGCAATTTGGTCCGGGCTTCGTCGCGATTGGCGGAACTCCGGATGATCCGGATGAATTCGTCGAGGTTCGAAAGGGCGATGATGTAACCTTCGAGAACCTCCGCCCGGTCTTCCGCTTTCTTCAACTCAAACCGAGTGCGACGCAAAACAACTTCGCGGCGATGCTCGATGTAGCAGTTGATCAGTTCCTTCAGGTTCAGCACCTTGGGGCGACCGTGATCGATCGCCAAAATGTTTGAGGCAAAAGTGGTCTCGAGCTGGCTGTGCTTGTAGAGATTGTTGATGACGACCTGTGGGATCGCGTCGCGCTTCAGCTCAATGACGATGCGCGTGTTCTCGTCGGATTCATTGCGCAAGGCAGAGATGTCCGTGATGACCTTCTCGTTGACGAGTTGCGCGATGCGTTCCTCGAGCGCGGCGCGGTTCACGTTGAACGGAATCTCCGTGATGATGAGTTGTTCGCGACCGTTCTTGAGCGTTTCCGCTTCGATCTTGCCGCGCAATTTTACGCTGCCGCGGCCCGTGTGGAAATACTGTTTGATCCCCTCGATGCCGCACACCATGCCCCCGGTCGGGAAGTCCGGACCCTTGATGAAGTGCATCAACTCAAGGATCGAAATGGCCGGGTTGTCGATTTGCGCGCAGATGCCGTCGATGACTTCGCCCAGGTTGTGCGGCGGAATGTTGGTGGCCATGCCGACGGCAATGCCGGTGCCGCCGTTTACCAGCAAATTGGGAAACGCCGCCGGAAAAACCGTCGGTTCCGTCATGCGTTCGTCGTAATTCGGAACGAAGTCGACCGTGTCCTGCTCCATGTCCTGCATCATCGCGGCACCCAGATGCGTCAGGCGCGCTTCGGTATACCGCATGGCCGCCGGCGGATCGTTTTCGATGGAGCCAAAGTTACCGCGACCATCGACCAGCTTCTCGCGCATCGCCCAAGCCTGGGCCATGTGTACGAGCGTCGGATAGATCACCGCTTCGCCGTGGGGATGGTAATTACCGCTCGTGTCACCGCAGATCTTCGCGCACTTGTAATGCTTGCGTCCCGGAAAGAGCGACAGTTCGTGCATCGCGTAAAGAATGCGGCGTTGGCTGGGTTTCAAACCATCGCGCACATCAGGCAACGCGCGGGAGATAATCACCGACATTGAGTAATCAAGGAAAGATGCCTTGATCTCGTCGGCTACGTTGATTTTCTGCACCTTTTCGTTGGGCGCATAAATGGAACCGCTGTTCGGCGGTTGCTGGTCATTGTCGTCTGGCATTTTTTAAATTTCTCGCAAACCCACTATTTGTCCGGCGCGTCGGGCGGAAATACTGGCAAGCCCAGTTTGTTGGCGGCCTCGCGCATCCGCCGGTCGGTCGTCACCAGCGGAAACTGCTGACATAGATCGGCACTCGCCACATGAATGGCGTCGAGCGTTCGCAGCGGCACGTTGGGATGACACTGGTTGAGCACGTGGTTGGCTTTGTTCAATGCAACGCGATTCAGAGGTACTGTGATGATCGTTCCGCGTCCGATGAGCGATTGAAACCGATCCGCCGCCCGATCCCGGAGAGCGGCGGGAATTTTTCCCGCCCGCTCCTTGGCGATCAGGGCCGCGAACACTTCCGTCCAAGCCAGCTCTGATGTGTGCAAGAGTTGGCCCGCGCAGTACTGCGAAAACATCACGCTGTCGGGTTCGGGTGACAGCAGCTTCACGAGAATGCAGGAGTCCAAATACATCGTGAGCTACCAGCCGCGCCCGTCTCGGTCCGCGCGAATGAGGTCTTCCGAGAACGGCCCTTCTTTCTGAGTGGGCACAGATTCGAGAAGGTCCCACGCCGGCTCAAAACCGAGATGCTCTGTCGGTGCCTCAACCGGCCGCAAGACCGCCTTGGGTTTCCCATCTGACGTGATGGTGACCGGCGTGCCGGCCGCGACCAGTTCGAGCAATGCCGAGAGCTTCGCCTTCGCCGCACGCACCGGGATGGTCAACCCCATGCCGGGCAGCGCCACGGCTTCCTGGAGCACCACTGCCCCGGACTTTGAGGATGGATAAACAACCCTCGCTTTTTGTGCCTTTTTCGCTTTCACGTCGCTAATGTGGTCACGTGTGACTACATTGTCAATCGGTTTCTCAAACATCCAGATTCCGGACGTTCAAGGCGTTGTCCTCGATGAACTGCCGGCGCGGCTCGACTTCGTCACCCATCAATCGGGTGAACATTTGTTCGGCCTCGACCGCATCGGAAAGATCGATCCGCAACAGCTTCCGTTTGCTTGGATTCATCGTGGTTTCAAAGAGTTCCTTGGCGTCCATTTCACCCAGCCCTTTGAACCGCGTGATCTGAATGCCTTTCTTGCCGACGTTTTTGACGGCGGCGAGGATTTCCGGAATCGCAAACAACGGCGTGACCGTCGCGCGATCGCCTTCGCCTTCGATCAATTCGAATAGCGGTTTGTCCTGCGCGGCGTAGTGCTCCACACTCAAACCTTTCTGGCTCAGTTTGCCGAGCAATTCGGAGATCGCCTTGCTCTCGTGATGAAGATCGGCGTATGTCGCGCGCCGGGATCCGCCTTCGCGGCGTCGGAATTCCGTTTCGGTCGCGAACAAGTCTGGATTGTCGTTCTTGAACTTTTCCAAATCATCGGCCGTGACGAAATATTCCACGGATTCGTCATTGCCTTCGCGCACCTTGACCAGATGAGCGGGGAACTCGCCGTGCGGTCCGCGCTTCTCGATATACGCGGCGAAGTCGCCACCCTGGCGTTTGATGTAGGTGGCGTGTTTGTCGAGCGTCTCGAGCAACGTAAGGATCTCGGCGAGTTGTTCACGGCCCACCAATCGGTCGTCCGAAAGATTGCGCAACTGAACTTCCTCGGTGCCGATATGCAGGAGAATTCGATTCAACTGCGGATCGTCGTCAACGTACTCGGTGCGTTTCTTTCGAGTGATCGCGTAGAGCGGCGGTTGTGCAATGTAGATGAAACCGTTTTTCACCAGCTGCGGCATCTGGCGATAGAAGAACGTCAGGAGCAACGTGCGGATGTGCGAGCCGTCCACGTCGGCATCCGTCATGATGATGATCTTGTGGTAACGAAGTTTCTCGATATTGAATGCACCTTCGCCTTCGCCGTCACCGATCCCCGTGCCGACGGCCGTGATCATCGTCCGGATTTCGTTATTTTGTAGCACCTTGTCCAGCCGGGCTTTCTCCACGTTGATCAGCTTGCCGCGAATGGGAAGGATCGCTTGAAACTTGCGATCACGACCCTGCTTGGCTGAGCCACCGGCGGAGTCACCTTCGACGATATACAATTCGGTGTTTTGCGGATTACGGTCCGAACAGTCGGCCAATTTTCCCGGGAGCCCACCGCCGGTGAGGGCCGTCTTGCGAACCGCTTCGCGTGCCTTGCGGGCGGCCTCGCGAGCACGGGCTGCGTTCAAGGATTTTTCGATCAGCTTTTTCGCAACCGCGGGCGTTGAATCAAAGTAGGTCATCAACCCCTCATACGTGACCGAGCTGGTGATGCTTTCCACCTCGGGCGAAAGGAGTTTGACCTTCGTCTGGGATTCAAACTTCGGATCGCTGTGTTTGATCGAAATGACGGCGGTCAAACCTTCCCGGACATCGTCACCGGTGATCTGGGGATCTTTCTCTTTCAGCAAATTGTTTGACTTCGCGTACTGATTGATCGCCCGGGTCAACGCGCTGCGAAAGCCCGACAAATGGGCGCCACCGTCCGGGTTGTGAATCGTGTTCGTGTAGCACAACACCTGATCGTTGTAGCTGTCGTTGTATTGCAGGACGACCTCGACGTGGACCTCCACTTCCTTGTCGTCATTGATGACCTTGGTCTGTTTGATGAAGCTGATCGGGTCCGGATGCGTGGTGGATTTGGCCTTGTTCAACTGACGGACAAATTCGACAACGCCATCCTTGTAAAAATACGTTTCCGGCTTCGCCTCGGGATTCCGTTCATCTAGAAAAACGATCTCCAATCCGGAATTCAAGAATGCCAGCTCGCGTAACCGCTGGGCGATCCGGTCCGCCTTGAACTCGGTCGTCTCGCGAAAGATCTCCGGGTCGGGCATGAAAGTGATCAAGGTGCCGGTGGCGATAGATTTGCCGACGACTTCAAGTTTCTTGGTCGTCTTGCCGCGCGCAAATTCCATCCGATAGACTTTCTCGTTCCGGCTGACTTCGACCTCGAACCATTCGGAAACGGCATTCACGCACTTGGCGCCGACGCCGTGGGTGCCGCCGGAGAATTTGTAACCGCCCTGGCCGTATTTGCCGCCGGAGTGCAGCGTCGTCAGCACCATCTCGACCCCGGGCAGACCATATTGCGGATGAATGTCCACCGGAATGCCGCGACCGTTGTCCCGGATCGAGATCGAACCATCGACGTGGATGGTGACTTCGATGCGATTGCATTGGCCGGCGAGGTGTTCGTCGACCGAGTTATCGAGCACCTCGGAAACGCAGTGATGGAGCGCGCGTTCGTCGGTGCCGCCGATGTACATGCCAGGCTTTTTGCGGACGGCTTCGAGGCCTTCGAGCTTACCCAGTTTTGAAGCGTCGTATACGGCTCCTTCGGCGGGACTGGTGGACGGTTTCGGCGGCGTAATTTCTTCAGAATTTTGATCCATATCGTGACACGTGGCCCCCCTGCTCGGACACCCGAAAAAGGAGTGGCAAAATAGTATGAAAATGAGGCCCTGCACTCAACAGGTATTTCGGCGAAAAACTGGCAAAACTACGCAACTGGCTGTGGTGGAAACGTTGGCCGGACCCAAGATATTGTGCGGTTGGTGTGCGATGGAGTGAATTGGGACCAATCGGCCTCCTATCTCGGAACCAACCTCAGGAACCGCGGGACTGAACCTGACGCATCAGGCCCTTGGCGCGGCTGATCCAGACGCGGTCACGCCGTCGCTGGAAAATCGGTGAATACTGCTCGTCAGCCAGCGTTTCCTGCAGGATCGAGCGGGCTTTTTCGAGTTCGTTTTTCTGGATCAACAGTTCGGCCAATTGCACGCGGGCGCGCGGGTAGGAATGGTTTTCCAGCACGCGTTCCCAGAGCTGGATCGCGGAGTCCGGCGAACCGAGTTTCATGTGCGTTTCGGCAAGAGCCATGAGCGTGAACCCGTAGTCGTGTTTCGGGTCTTGTTGGGCGACCTTTTGCAGAAGTTCCAAAGCTTCCTGGGCTTTGCCGAGTCGCAATAAACACTGCCCCAGATGCGCCTGGATGTCGGTGTCGTTGCCGTCGCGTTTGAACGCCTCCCGGTAGGTTTGCTCGGCCTTGTCGTATTTGCCCTGATGGAAATAGATGTCCGCGAGTTGCAGGTAGTGTTGTGCGTTGTCCAGGTGATGGATCTTGCCTTCCAGTTCGCGGATCCGCCGGCGATCAAACGTGCCCGGCAGCTCGAACCCAGACAGGGACGGGCCCGATGAATACTGCCGATAAACGAGGAAATAATAGAGAATCGCGCTCAGTCCGAAACTGTTCCAGTAGAAGACCGCCAGCCCGATGAAGACGGCCCAAAACCACTCCTCGCGACGGATCGCGTCGACCAGCATCCACACTTGGAAAACCAGCATCGCCCAGCGGATGATGTCGACCATTGATGCCATGAAATACGCGTCGGACGTTAGTGATTTGCGGAAAGCCGGGCAAACAAACTTTGCTCCGGATGGCCGGTTCAATAATCTTGGGTCGTGAAGATTCCCCGATCACTTCGCCGCGCTTATGAGCTGATGCGCCGCCATCGTGGGAACTTGGGCTGGTGGCCGGGCGAGTCGCCGTTCGAGATCGCGATCGGTGCGATCCTGACGCAGAACACAGCGTGGACGAACGTCGAAAAGGCCATTGCTAATCTAAAATGCGCGGACGTAATGGAAGCACGAGCGATGTTCACACTCGCCGAGTCGGAGCTCGCGCAGCTCATCCGGCCAGCCGGTTATTTCAACGTCAAGGCCCGCCGCGTACGGAATTTTTTGCGAGTGCTGGTAGAGGAATATGATGCGCGGCTTGATCAAATGCTCGCGGGCGATACCGCCGAAGTGCGGACGCGCTTGCTCGCGATCAATGGCATTGGCCGCGAAACCGCCGACAGCATTTTGCTATATGCCGGCACACACCACAGCTTTGTAATCGACGCCTACACGAAACGCATTTTCGAACGTCACCAGTGGTGGAGCAATGGATTGGGCGCGAGTTCCAAGTCCAAGGTGCAAGGTGCAAAGTTGTCGCCGCCAAAAGGCAATACGGTGGACGAATACGAATCGCTCAAATTGCTCTGCGAATCGTCGCTCAATCACAAATCGGAAGCCGAGCATCTCGACTACTGGCGCGACTACCACGCGCAATTGGTGATGATCGGGAAAGACTATTGCCGCCCGCGGGAGCCCCGGTGCAAGGAGTGTCCGTTGCTCGTGTTGTTGCCCAAGCTCAAATAATGCGCCCTGCCGTTGGCCGCAAAATCGACGAATTTCCCCAAAAATGGCCTTATTCGCGTGGGTAAGCTCGATTCACGAGCCAGTTTCGATTAGTTCAAGATTTCCCTAACACCCGCGCCCGCATTCCGCTACGTTCTCCCGCCCGCAACGGCGGGTTGATTGATCCATGACTCCGAAATTGTTTTCCGAACTCGGCCTTTCTCCCGAAATCCTGAAGGCCATCGACAAGCTGGGCTTTGAGCAGGCGTCGCCCATCCAGGGCGAGGCGATTCCCGTACTGCTCGCGGGCAAGGATATCGTCGGCCAATCGCAGACCGGCTCGGGCAAGACGGCGGCATTCGGCATTCCGGCGATCGAAAAGACTGATCCGCAACTTAAGGCGGTCCAGATCCTGATACTTTGTCCGACTCGCGAGCTGGCCGTCCAGGTGGCCGAAGAGATCCACAAGCTGGCTCTTTTCAAACGCGGGATTATTTCGCTGCCGATTTACGGCGGCCAGTCGTACGAGCGGCAGTTTTACGGTTTGAAGCAGGGCGCTCAGATCGTCATTGGCACTCCTGGTCGTGTGATGGATCACCTCGATCGCGGCACACTCCGGTTGAATCAACTCAAGATGATCGTCCTCGACGAGGCGGACGTGATGCTCGACATGGGCTTCCAGGAGGACATCGAAAAGATCCTTTTGAGTGTTCCCGCGGAACGCCAAACGGTCTTTTTCTCGGCGACCATGCCGAAGCGCATTCGCGATCTGATCGAACGCTACGCTCGCGAACCGCAGAGCGTGAAGATCGAACAGAAGACGCTGACCGTCACCACCGTGGAGCAAGTGTATTACGAGGTGGATCGGCGATTTAAGGTCGAGCTGCTCACGCGGTTGATTGACCTCCACGACCTCAAGCTGGGAATCATCTTCTGCAATACGAAGCGGATGGTTGATGAACTGGTCGAGCATCTGGAGGCGCAGGGTTATCAGGCGGATCGCTTGCACGGCGACATGTCACAAGGTCAACGCGATCGCGTGATGAACCGGTTTCGCAAATCGGGCCTGGAGTTTCTCGTGGCCACGGATGTCGCCGCGCGCGGCATCGACGTCGATGATGTCGAAGTGGTTTTCAATTATGACCTGCCTTACGACGTCGAGGATTACGTGCATCGGATTGGTCGCACAGGCCGCGCCGGTCGCAGTGGTCGGGCGATTTCGTTTGTGTCGGGCCGTGAGATTTTTCAAATCCGCAACATCGAGCGCTATACCAACATGCGGGTGCAGCGCGGTCGTGTGCCGACACTCGAGGAGGTGGATGAGGCGCGCAGCAACATCGTGTTGAACAAGGTGCGAACGACGCTACAGAGCGGTCAGTTCAAGCGGCAGGATCATTTCGTCGAGCGCCTGCTCGAGGAAGGATTCAACTCCGCGGACATTGCGTCAGCCCTTTTGCATTTGTTGCAAGACGAAGACGAAACGCCGGCTCGAGTTGAACCGAAGTCCTCGGGCTTTCAAACGCCAAACCCGGCTTACGCCCGACGCGAATCGGTGTCCGACCGGCCCGCTGAGAGACCTCGTCGGGATCAGCAGTTTGATCGGCCAACTCGACGTGAATCGAGCGATCGTCCCGAGCGCCCCGCGAAGGCGTTTCGCGATCCAAAATCCCGGGACCGGGTCATTGCCGACGATCGCCCAGCCAATCGTGAGCAGCGTCGAATTCATGACGAACCTGCGCGGCCGACTCGGCAGCCGAATATCGCACCGCGCACTCCTAAAGATGCCGAGGTTCCGGCTCCAAAGCCGCGCGTTACTAAGAACGAAGCGCGGCAAAAAATCGCTTCACCCGCCGCTCCGCCGTGGACGGCCAGAGTCGAAAAAGCGGAACCCTCGATCGAGGAGCAAAAGCCTTCACCTCCAGCCGCTGGAAGCGCCAAGCGGTCTGATGCTCAGACGCGTTTGCACATGAATTTGGGTGCGACCGCCGGTCTTGCTCCGGCGGATTATGTCAATGCGATCATGGGAGAAACGGGACTGCCGGCAAAGGTCATCGGCAAGGTGGACCTGCGTGATCGGCATGCTTTTGTGGAGGTCGCTGCGGAGCATGCGAACGCCGTCATCTCAAAGTTGAACCGCGCGGGAATTGCTGGCCGGCGGGTGAAGGTCAAGGTTGCCTAGCTCGTCGCCAGCCCGGCTCAAAACCATTTGCCGTCAATTTTGAATCACGCGAAAGAAGCGACCGCGCTCGGGTAGTATATTACTCTTCCGGAAGAGGATCGGTCCATTGGTGCCACTAAATTGGTCGGCCGTGGTCCAGTCGAGGAAATTGGTCGAGCTCTGGATCAGGTAAGTGGTATTGGTCTGCCCGTAAAACGTGAATTCAAACGCCCCGCCGGTCTGCAGTTTTTCGTTCTTGAGCGACGGCGGCGGCGCCTCGACCGAATCGATGATCGCCTTCCAATTGTCGACCAGTCCGGCGACTTGCGATTCGACCAGTCCGCTCGAGTTCACCAGCACTTCGCGATAGCGATAGTTCGGGCTGTTCGGCACACAGTTGATTGCCACAAAAACCGGCTTTGATGTGTGCGACGCAAACAAGTTGACGGCGACATCGGTTTGCGAATCCGTGTAATCGTTGCAACGGAGCGAAACAGTGTACTGGTCCAACAAATAATCGGCTTCGTATTGCGCCCAGTCGGCTGGTTCCAGATTGATCGCCATGTAAACCACCGGCACTCCGTGCGCGTTGCCGTTCTGCGCTTTATAGTAGTCCTTGATCTTGGTGGCCGTTTGGCTAATGCCCTCGCGACAGATGCTGCAATAAGGATCAAAGAATTCAATGAACAGGATTTTGCCGGCGAAATCGTCCAGCGTGAGCGTCGTGCCCGTGGGCATCGTTTGCTGCAAATCATTGTTCCACCAGTAGCGCCGCAGCACTGTCGAAAAACTCGTGACCGGGTCGCCCGGTTGCAGCCCAGTCGAAGCCGCGTTCGACAGGGACGCGAAGGATACGATTCCAGCGACGAACATCAGCCACGTGGGAATGACTTTCGCAAGAAGCATGGATCGACAGATTTTCACAGAAAACTTATCGTGATCGCTATCCCCGATTTGGTGAATTGGCAAGTGAGAATCGTGCGCCAATTGGAAACTCACGATTAGTTTAAATGATTCCGTTCGCGGATTGTATCGCAGGTTTCGTAGGTGACAGATTGACAACGATCATGCTCGGCGCACTTTAGCTCTTCATGCTGGCGGCAATGATCACTCTTACCAGCTGTTCAACGATCGCGGAAAAGACAGTGGGAATGCGGGCCGCGTCGCCACCTCTCATTTCCATTGCTCAGCGAACATGAACTACACCAGCCAACAATCCCAGCGGCCCGGTTTCACGCTTGTGGAGTTGCTGGTTGTGATCGCGATCATTGGTATTTTGATTTCGCTGTTGGTGCCGGCGTTGGGGCGAGCCAAGGAACGTGCGCATCGAGCTGCCTGTTTAAACAACCTCCGACAGATCGTTGTCGCGGTGAATCTCTACGCCGGCGATTACGATGGTTATCTTCCCCAGGGCGGAACCGATTACCCGAACAAGCACGATACCCACACGCCGATTCTGTCGACCCACACGAGAGACGTGTTGTTGCAGTACGCGTCACCGCTAAAGGTTTTTGATTGTCCCAACCTCGCCCACCAGTTTGCGGACAATAAAGACTGGCGGGTGCAGCCGTTCTATGGCGTGGCCATCGGATATCATTATCTGGGTGGACAGGAAAACACGCCGTGGCCGGCGGTCGGTGCGGCAACGAACACGTGGATTTCACCGCAGAGAACGACAGATGATCCTTCATTGGATCTCGCGGCGGATTTGAACGTCTTCAGCTACAGTTACCAAAAAATTCTCGCACCGCATTGTGCAGGTGGTGCGGCTTTGCACGATGAACATTACTTCGCGAACCACCCCGAAAGCTACCACCAGCAACCACCGGACATCGGTGCGCAGGGCGGCAATGTTGCGTCCTTGAACGGTTCCGTGGAGTGGAAGCCCATCGCCAAGATGCGTGTGTATCGTGCCTCCCAGGAATGGGGTGCCGACGGCGCATTTGGCATGTGGTGATTGCCCGCTTTTCGCTGGTGCTATGATTTGTTAGTTTCCCGCTGCATGAATCATGTTCAAAGGTTCGGTTGTCGTTGGGTCTTCCTTTTCTCGTTTGGCTTGTGTGCGGCCACCGTGCCCGTTCGTGGTCAAACAAACGCAGTGGCGGCCACCGTGCATCCACTCGCGACCGAGGCGGCGATGAACGCGTTCGCGCGCGGTGGAAATGCGGTCGATGCGGCCGTTGCCGCTGGCCTCACCTTGGGCGTCGTGGACAGTTTCAATTCAGGAATCGGTGGCGGCTGTTTCATCCTGATCCGCCTGGCGAATGGCCAGGTGGTGGCGATTGATGGTCGTGAAGCCGCCCCGACCGCGGCGTCGCGTGACATGTTTATCCGCGATGGTGACGCCGTGCCGGCGCTCAGCCAGACGGGGCCACTTGCGGCGGGTGTTCCGGGAGAGTTGGCCGCCTTTGATGAAGCCGTTCGCCGTTACGGCAGACTCAAGCTCGCTGATCTGCTTTTGCCCGCCGCCAAGATTGGGGAAGACGGATTCAAACTCGACGACGCCTATCTCGAACGTCTGCGCGCCGTCACCGACGAGCTGGCAAAGTTTCCGGAAGCGCGATCCATTTTGTTGCAATCCGATGGCCAACCATGGCCGGTTGGACACAACTTCGTTCAACACGATCTCGCCTCGACTTATCGCTCAATTGCAGAGCAGGGAATTGATTGGTTTTACCGTGGACCGTTCGCGGCCAAGACCGCCGGCTGGATGCAAGCAAACGGCGGATTGCTGATGGAAAAGGACTTTGCGGACTACGAGTTTAAAACCCGCGAAGCGGTCCGCACCACGTATCGCGGATACGAAGTCATTGGGTTTCCGCCGCCCAGTTCTGGAGGCGTTCACGTGGCGCAGATCCTGAACATTTTGGAAAACTTCAACTTGAAAGCAATGGGTCCCAATTCGGCGGATTTCGTTCAGGTCGTCGGGGAAGCGATGAAAGTGGCCTTCGCGGATCGCGCGTGGTGGTTGGGCGATCCGGATTTTGCGAAAGTGCCCCGCGGTTTGGTTGACAAGGAATACGCGCGCCAGCTGGCCCGCCGTATCGAAATGGATCACGTGATCGATGTGCCGGACCACGGTGTGCCGCCTGCCGCAACCATCGACGTTTTTGGTGGTCACACCACCCATTTCACGGCGGCCGATGCCGAAGGCAACTGGGTGGCGATCACCGCGACGATCAACACGACTTATGGATCGAAAGTTTTCGTGCCGGGCACGGGCGTGGTGTTGAACAACGAGATGGACGACTTCTCCGCGCAACCGGGAAAACCAAACTTTTTCGGGCTGGTTGGAAATGAAGCGAACGCTGTTGCACCGGGCAAACGACCGCTCTCGAGCATGAGCCCAACGATCGTGCTGAAAGATGGCAAACCGGTCTTCTCCGCGGGGGCGGCCGGCGGACCGACGATCATCAGTCAAACGCTCCTGGCGGTGATTGACTTCATCGATTTTGGGATGAGCCCGGAACAGGCGCTCGCCCAACCGCGATTCCATCACCAATGGCGGCCCGATGAATTACGAATTGAAAAGGGCATCGGCGAACCGGTGCTCGACGAATTGCGGCGCCGAGGGCACAAACTGAAAATCGTCGATTCATTTGGTGCATGTCAGGCGATCGCGCGGTCCGCGGATGGTCAATTTGCCGGTGCCCACGATCCGCGAATTCGGGGCGATGCCGATACTCGCTGACAGAGTATCTCGATCGCCTCACTTCGGCAAAGCGAAGCAGTAATACATGTCGCCTGGTTTGGTGAAGGTCTTGCCCCCGCCGCCGGCGGCGATGACGACATATTGCCGGCCGTCGACTTCGTACGTTGCCGGGGTGGCGTAGCCGCCGAATTCCATCTGATATTCCCAAAGCAGTTTGCCGGTGTCCTTGTCGTAAGCGTGAAAACGTTCGTCCATCGCGGCGCCGATGAAGACGAGTCCGCCTTTGGTCACGACGGGACCGCCCAAATTGAATGTGCCGGTTGGCGGTTCGCCGCGCGCTTCGAGCTTCGGATAAGTTCCCAACGGCACGCTCCATTTAACTTTTCCTTTGTCCAGATCAACGGCGTTCAACGTGCCCCACGGACGTTTATTCAACGGAAAACCTTCGGGATCGCGCCAGTCATGGTGACCGGTCATGACCACCGGAATGTCGTTCGCGAAGCTCAGATTCAAATCCTTCACTTCGATCATTTCGCCATAGCCCTCATCGAACAGAAACGAGATCACGGCCCGCTTCTCGAGTTCGCTAAACGCAGCGAACGACGGCATCTGCCCGCGGCCGGTTTGCATCAACGTGAGCACCTGTTCTTTCGTAAGTCGCTTGCTCACGTCCTTGAGCGACGGCGAGGCGGGATTCAACGGCGAACTGGTGCCGTGGCAGAATGAACACACACCCTGATAGGTGTGTTTGCCGAGTTCGTTGAGCGACAGTCGTTCAGTCGGTTTAGTGGGGATCATCGAAGTCCACTCCGCCTCATCGCTGACGTTGACGATGACCGTGTTATCCTCCGGATCGAACGCGGCGCCGCCCCATTCGCATCCGCCGTTGAATTGCGGCAACACCCCGTGCGGCACAAAACCGGATGCGGTGAAGATCGGGGCCGGGCGGATGCGCTTCAATTCGTTCAACGCAAACTCGTGGGCCGCCGGATTCAAGTCGGTGACGTCGTTGGTTGTGAATCCTTGTTTTGCCAGGCGAAATTCTTTCGGTGGAAACGGCTGCGTCGGCCAGCTTTGTTCGCCCGGCATGTCGGATTGCGGGACGGGCAGTTCCTCGATCGGAAACAAAGGCTCGCCGGTCACACGATCCAGCACGAACAGATGGCCCATCTTGGTCGGCTGCACCACGCAGTCGATGATCTTGCCGTCGCGTTCGAGCCGGGCCAGAACGGGCGGGGTCGACAGGTCGTAATCCTGCAGATCATGGTGAACCGCTTGGAAATGCCAGAGGCGTTTGCCGGTGTTGGCGTCGAGTGCCAGTGTGCAATTGGCGAACCAATCCTGGCCGATGCGGTTGCCGCCCCAACTGTCGTACGCGGCCGAGCCGGTACCCATGAAGACGATTCCGCGTTCGGCATCCAGCGTGAAGCCGTTCCAAACATTTGCGCTGCCGACTTTTTTCCAACTGTCCGGCAGCCATGTCTTGTAGCCGAATTCCCCCGGCTGCGGGATCGTATGGAAAATCCATTTGCGTTTGCCGGTGCGCACGTCGAATGCGCGGATGTGACCAGGTGCGCACGGTTGCGGGCCTTCACCGGTCGTGGAGCCGAGGATCAGCAAGTCCTTCCACACGATGCCCGGCGTGTTGTTGCCGACGCTGAGATAAAAAACATCCGTGTCGAAGCCGTCTCGATGGCTGATGCGGCCGTTGTCGCCAAAAGTGGGAATCGGTTTGCCGGCCTTCGCATCGAGTGCGTAGAGATAATTGCCCGCCGAGTGAAAGATCCGTTGATCGCCCTTGCCGTCGGTCCAGTAAGCGACTCCGCGATTGATCCCGCCGCCGCGACCGCCCTGCCACGGGTCGAACCGCCAGATCACTTCACCGGTGGCGGCGTTGAGCGCGGCGACGTGCAAACGCGGTGTGGTCACGTACATCACGCCGTCGACGATGATCGGATTGCACTCGATTTGGTTGCCCTGATCTCCCGTGTGCCAGGTCCAGGCGACTTTGAGCTGCTTGACATTCGAGCGATTGATCTGGTCGAGAGCAGAGTAGTGGGTGCCACCGTAGTCGCCGTTGTAGGTTTGCCATTCGGTTAGGCTGGCCTTGGGATCGGCGGCGGAAGCAGCGGCCGCCGTTAGGATGATGCAGATAGAAAAGGGGATGATAGTGGGCGTCGATTTCACGGCGGGAATGGAAGGGGTTTTAGAAGCGCGCGCCTATGAAGTCAAATGAACGTGGCCCGCCCGGGTGCTGATTTGCAGGACGAAGAAACATCAAAGGCCCGGCGCACCCACGCCGGGCCCAAGGGATAGTTGAACTCTTAAGCCTAAGTCCAACCGCGGGAACTTTATTGTGCGCGAGGCCAGTTGCAAAGTGACAATTTCTTGTCAGCGGCAACGCCGGCTCGGCCAAGAAACGTTCAGGCCCGCTGCAAAACCCCGCTTGACCGTCTTAATTCGCCTCATTAATTTCCGCTCCGTGTTCGGCTTGAATCGGCAACTTAACCTGGTAGTCGTCGTAGTAGTTACCTGCGACGCCGCGGGTCGTTGTCGAGCTTGAGTTTAATTTCGACAAAAACCCACGGCTGGCAACGGCTGTGGGTTTTTTCCTTTTAGCCCGGCCGGCCGCCGCAACTGACAGCAAACCATGAGCAAGACAAACGAAAAAACGACCCGCAAACCGCGTTCGGCGACGGGTGCATCAAAACACGAAATCGGCCCGGCGATGCTTGGCAGCGAAATCCTCGTTGCTTCATTGGAGCGCGAAGGCGTGGATACGATTTTTGCCTATCCCGGTGGCGCGAGCATGGAATTTCACCAAGCGCTGACCCGGTCAAAGAAGATTCGCACGATCCTGCCGCGCCACGAGCAAGGCGGGGCGTTCGCCGCGGAAGGTTATGCGCGCGCCACCGGTCGGGCCGGCGTGTGCATGGCGACCAGCGGTCCCGGCGCGACCAATCTGGTCACCGGCATCGCGGACGCGTACATGGATTCCATTCCGCTGGTCGCGATCACCGGGCAGGTCCCGCAGGCCATGATTGGCAAGGGCGCGTTTCAGGAGACGGATTTCTTTGGCATGACGTTGCCCGTCGTGAAGCACAGTTTTCTGGTCACCGACATTCACGAAATCCCGCGCGTCATCAAGGAAGCGTTCTACGTTGCCCAAACTGGCCGGCCGGGTCCGGTGATTGTGGACGTGCCGAAGAACATTCAACAGCAGAAGGCGCAACCGGTGTGGCCGACGGAACCGAACATCCGCGGCTACAACCCTGACAAACGGGCGAGCGACATTGCGTTGAATGAAATCATCGGCTTGATCGAAAAGTCCGAGCGCCCGTTGCTGTATTGCGGCGGTGGCGTGATCAGCAGCGACGCTTCCAAGGAATTGCGGGAATTCGCCGAGTCGACCGGCATTCCGGTGACGACGACACTCATGGGTTGTGGCGCGTTTCCGGAGACGCACGAGCTGTCCCTCCGCTGGCTCGGCATGCACGGTGCCGCTTACGCGAACTGGGCGGTCAGTGGCGAATTCCAAAAGCGTGACGTCGGCGGTCGCGAAGTGGCGGAACTCGTCGCGCCGGGTGCGGATTTGTTGCTCGCGTTTGGCGTGCGCTTTGACGATCGCGTGACCGGCAAGGTGGACAAGTTTTGCGAGAACGGCACGATCGTTCATATCGACGTTGACCCGTCGGAGATCAACAAGAACAAGCCGGCCAATCTGCCGATCGTCAGTGATTTGAAATTTGCCCTCAGCCGGTTGTGCAAGCTGATTGAAAAGCGGGCGATCACCAAGAAGTTCAATGCCTGGCATGAACAACTCGCCACCTGGAAAAAGAAGGCACCGTTCAGCCATCGCGTCACTGACGAGGTGTTGCGTTCGCAGCACATGCTCGATCACATGGACGGCCAGACCAAGCAGGTGATCCTCCCGCAGGAAGTCATTGAGACGCTCTATGAATTGACCAAGGGCGAAGCGATTCTGACGACCGGCGTGGGCCAGCATCAAATGTGGGCCGGCCAATGGTACAAATACAATTCGCCGCGGCAGTTCCTCACCAGTGCCGGTCTGGGCGCGATGGGATTTGGTTACCCGGCGGCGCTCGGCGCCAAAGTTGCCATGCCCGACAAACAGGTCGTCGATATCGATGGTGACGGTTCATTTTTGATGAACGTCCAGGAGTTGGCCACGGCGCACATCGAAAAGATTGCCGCCAAGGCGATCATCCTGAACAACCAACACCTGGGCATGGTGATGCAGTGGGAAGATCGCTTCTATAAGAGCAATCGTGGCAATACCTACCTGGGTGATCCGGAACACATGAAGGAAATCTATCCGGATTACGTGACGATCGCCAAAGGGTTCAACGTGAAGTGCGAACGGGTCATGTTCAAAAAGGATCTCAAGGCCGCGTTGCAACGCATGCTCGACGCCGACGAACCTTACCTGCTGGACGTGATTGTTCCGTACACCGAGCACGTGCTGCCGTTTATTCCCGCCGGCAAATCCGTGGCGGAAATGATCTACCGCGAATAACGCGGTCGACGGCTGATCGGTCTAATTCAAAGCGCGGTTCCGGAAGTCCGGAATCGCGCTTTTGTTTGCCGTCCAGCGGCTGTGTTGATCGTGTGGTGAGGTCGAAAGTTCCGCCGTGTCCCCTTTTCAATGATTGGAAAAGTAGGGTGTCAAATGCTGAGAGGAGGAGTCTGGGCAAATCTCCAGCTCGAGCACTTGAGCAAGCTCGCCTGCCAGTTTTTTTCGAGTTCTTATAGCGGTTCAAATAAAAAATTTCCGCAAAAGACACTCGGTAGGGCTGCGCTGCCGCGCAGCCTGGCGCCGACGCAGCGGCGCCCTACCCGGGCGGGCTGCTACAGAATTTCTCGAACTGCTCTAGCGTTCGATCTTTCGATAGTCGTGATTGGGATCGACCAGATAATAATAAAGTGGTGAGTCGGGCAGTCCTCGATACGTACGCTCGTCAGCAACCATCAGTTCCGTCTTCTGGATTTTTATAAACGCCCAATCATCGATCACGCGCGCGACAAAATGATGATACTGCTGGTCGGAACCCTGATAACCAACCCAGCGCACCATGGAATGATATTTCGCATACCAATTTGCGGTCTCGCTCCTGTCCATGGGGGTGGTGCTGCATGCTGGCGCGATCGCTATCAGCGTTGTCATCAGGGCAAGTCGAAAGTGGCGAAACGAATGCATGGTTTGAGTTTTAACCCGCCTTCGCAAAGCAGAGCACATTGCCGTCGGGATCACGAATGTGCGTTTCGCGGTTGCCCCAGGTTTGATCCGTTGGCGGGAGTTGGCAGATTGCACCGCGCTGGGTGATCTCCGCGTGAAATTGATCGACGTCGGTCACCCATAAGAACGCATCGGTCTTGCCGGCG
Source organism: bacterium (assembly GCA_016124235.1). Lineage (GTDB taxonomy): Bacteria > Verrucomicrobiota > Verrucomicrobiia > Limisphaerales > RI-55 > RI-55. Next base: position 104,030 of record WGOC01000027.1, read on the forward strand.
CGTTCCGGCTTGAACGAATGCAGGTGCAGAAACACGCCGTCGCGGGCGACGCCCAGGTAACACGGATCGCTTGCTTCGGGAGCCGGGCGGTAGGCAAACATCCGTTGGAAACCAAGCACGCGACAGTAATAGTCTTCTGCGCGAATCGAGTCGGTTACGGAGAGCACAGGGATCGCAGATTGGATCATGGTGAGTCCTTTCTTGGAATCATGACGGGATGGAAGTGTCGACCGAAAGCTCCGAATTGGTTTCGGTGAAGAATCTCACACAGCGTCCGGGTTTCGTGTCGCCGCGCCATTTGTCTGGATCAAAGGCTCTTCAAGAAACCTGGTCAACTGGCTGAGGAACGCGTCCGCCTCGTTCGTCGTGACGAAGGGCAGGTGCGAGATGCGGACCCGGCCGCCGTCGCTCATCTCGAGCGTCGTTCCCCACCAGGTGGTCGTGAATGATCGGATGTGTTTCCGGTGCAGGTATTGCGGCTTGAACTCGTCGCTGACGATCAATGAATCGCCGTCAAACAGCACGTACGGCCAGCGCCAGTTTCGGATTGCACCGACGATACCGATCAGGCCCCAGATCCCGAATACGACCATCCACATTACCGCAATCGACCCTTCCTCCGGTTTTGCTTCCGCGAACGGGACAATGCCGACGAGCCACAACCCGACACCGCCGAGTATGCGGGTCCATCGTTCGGCGCCGCGGAAGACGGTCCGTGTTTGGTCGGAGTTTTCAGTCATGGCGAACGGCGCTGATCGCGGGCCGTGGAAACGCTTCGTTGTCAACGTGAGCGCGATCTTGTAAGAATATTGCGAAACCGGTTCCGCTTTGTGTCGGATAGCCGAACCCGCCACGTGCGGGTTTTGTTGCTTCCCCAAAGCCCGAACGCAGCGCGCAAAGCATCCGACCCCAGAACGTCAAACAAACCATGCGAAACCAGACGCAATCCCGGCGTGCCTTTACGCTGATCGAACTACTGGTCGTCATCGCGATCATTGCAATTCTGGTCGCCATGCTACTGCCCGTCTTGAGCAAGGCCAAGGCCCGGGGATTGGGAATTCAGTGCATCAACAATCTCCGCCAGATTGGTCTCGCCTGGACCATGTACTGCGATGAAAACCAGGGGCGCGTGCCGCCCAACAAAGGCCAGACCGACGAGGAACAGACCTGGGTGTACGGTTGGTTGGACTTCTCCTCGAGCCCGGACAACGTCAATACCGACTACCTGATCGACACGCGCGGCACCGGTCGTTACGGCCTGCTGGGGCCCTACCTCAAGAATCCCGCTGTCTTCCACTGTCCGGCCGACCGCAGCCAGGTCACCATCAATGGCAATCTGGTCAACCGGGTTCGTTCCATTTCCATGCAATGCTGGATGGGGGGCGATGGCATGCGGGGTGAAGACCGATTTTACAACCTGATTGCCAAGACGTCCGACATGATCAATCCCACGCCGACGCAGACCTTCGTCGTGCTGGATGAGCGGGAAGACTCGATCAATGACAGCTGGTTCGGCCTGGACATGGCGGAGGAAAGCCTGGTCGATTATCCGGCCAGCTACCACAGCGGCGGTGCGGGCCTTGCCTTTGCGGACGGCCACACGGAAATCAAAAAATGGATCGATCCGCGGACGAACCCGCCGCTGGTGCGGGGCCAGGATCCGCCCCGCAACGTTCCCAATCCCGGCAACGCGGATTTGAAATGGCTGCGAGACCGGGCCACCGGCCGGAAACCGGGCGCGCCTCTTTGAACCAAGACGGCGATCTGGCGCCGCCGGACCTGAAGTCACGATGGATCGAACTGCATTACGGAAGCGCGAAGAATCCACACATGGACATTGCTTCCGTCAATCTGACTGGAACCGCCTGATGCGGACCCGCATGTCAGGTGGTGTGGGGGCCGAGGGGTCAATCCCCTCGGCTACCCGATTCGGCACGTCACTGGTCCAGTCAATCATACAAGTAAATCCAAGAAATCATGCCCGTGATCAGTACAACGAAAAGCAAAACGACAAAAACACAAGCGAGCACCGCCGTGAATAGACAAAAGCTCTCGACGCTGGCTTTCCCCCGCAGCGACACAAAAACTGCGTAGGCTATTGCGGGAATCCCAAGGAACGGAAGCCAACTCGCGTGAGTCCGACAAAACTCTTCAAATATCCCTGGCCCTGCATAATTACCTCCGTGACGCACCGGAGGAGGATAGGCGATATGGAGCATTTCGAGTATTCGCATCATCACCCGTAGGCCGCAACAACCTGCCGAAAACGCCAAAGCCATCAGATAGTGCGCGAGTTTCATGCGGGCATATTCGCCGAACGATCCGAAGCTGAGCCACGCCGCCGGTGACTTTCGCCAACCCAAAACCCGCAGCGAAAACTGACCGGCGTAATCGGCGTTGGCTCCAGCGCGAGCCTGTGTGAAAAGTGGGTCATGGTTTGAAACGTTTATTTGGACGCTGCGTCTCTTTCAATCATGAACCATCGGACCGGTCTGGACCGCTCCCAGACCCTGCTCTTCCCCGAGTCCCTCGACGATTACGTCAC
>WGOC01000009.1 GCA_016124235.1 bacterium
CAAATTCATATTTGCCTCACTTGAAGCCCCCGATAATCCTGGCAGAACAGTTGTTTAACAGTTAAGCAACTGTTAAATAACGCCGCGCCTGGCGGCATCTCCCTCAAGCTGTGCTTAGGGAAGATGTCTGACAGAATTATTGGGGCTTTGACTGGCTTCATACGCTGTGTGTCGTCACGCATTCACAGTAAAGGCAGGCCAACGGAATTGATTACCGAGCAGTGGGAGGGTTAGCGGCGTTTAGCCCGGATAGCGGCTTCACGGGGATGCCAATGAGGGAATTACGCTTAGAATGGAGACATGCTCAGAGTGATTGCCAGCCGGAATGCGAAGGAATACTTCGCCCAATCGTTGAGCAAGGAGGATTACTACAGCGAGGGTCAGGAGGTCCGGGGCGAGTGGCAGGGCATCGGCGCGGAGAGATTGGGATTGTCCGGGCCGGTCACAACCGAGGCGTTTGAATCCTTATGCGACAACCAGAAACCGGGCACTGACGAACGACTCACCCAACGGAACAAAAGCAATCGCATCGTCGGTTACGATTTCAATTTCCATTGCCCCAAATCGGTGTCGGTGGTGTACGAGCTTACCAGGGATGAGAGGATTTTGGATGCGTTCAAGGACTCCGTGAAACAGGCGATGCGGGAAGTTGAATCGGAAATCAAAACGCGGGTCCGGAAGAACGGCGCGGACGAGAACCGGACCACGAGCAAGATGGTTTGGGCTGAGTTCTTCCATTTCACTGCGCGTCCGGTCAATGGCGTGCCTGATCCGCATTTGCACGCACACTGTTACGTCTTCAATACGACCTGGGACGACGCGGAGGAGAAATGGAAGGCGGGCCAGTTCCGGGACTTGAAAGCCGATGCGCCCTATTTTGAAGCCGCCTTCCATGCCCGGTTTGCCCGGCAACTGGCGGACGTGGGTTATCGCATCGAACGCACGGCCAAGGGGTGGGAACTGGCCGGGGTGCCGCATCGGGTGCTGGATGTGTTTTCCAAACGAACGGAGCAAGTTAAGCAAAAGGCCAAAGAGTTGGGCATCACGTCAGCGAGGGGCAAGGACGGTCTGGCGGCGCTGACTCGGGAACGGAAACAGAAGCAGTTTTCCAAAGCAGAGTTGCGGGAATTGTGGGGCGAACGGATTACTGCTGATGAACGCACGGCTATTCAAAACGCGGCCCATAATCCGACGCCTGAAACACCGGCAATTTCTGAAAGCAAGGCGATGGATTTCGCCGTCCAGCATTGTTACGAGCGGGCATCCATCGTCACAGACAAGGAATTACTCCGGCAGGCTCTGCGCTTCGGCGTGGGTGACGTGAACGTGGAGCAAACCAAACGGCAACTTCTCCGGGGTGAATTCATTGCGGAGACGGCGGGCGGTCAGCAATGGCTCACAACGAATCAAGTGTTGGCGGAAGAAAAGCGGCTGATTGATTTCGCTAAGGACGGCAAAGGAAAGTTCAATCCATTCAATTCGGGCGCGTACCATTTCCAGAACGAGAAACTTTCGGATGAGCAACGGAAAGCGGTCCTTCACGTTCTGCATAGCCCGGATCGCGTGACGGCGATTCGCGGCGGCGCAGGCACCGGCAAGACCACCATGATGAAGGAGGCCGTGGCCGGAATTGAAGCGGGTGGACAGCGGGTCTTTACGTTCGCACCGTCTGCCGAAGCTTCTCGTGGGGTGCTACGGTCGGAAGGCGGATTTGCCGACGCTGAGACCGTGGAAGCGTTGCTGCAAAGCCAAAAACTCCAGGAACAGGTGCGGGGTCAGGTGATTTGGATTGATGAGGCGGGACTGCTCGGCGCTCGTGCCCTGGCTCGTGTGGCCGCGCTCGCGGGAAAAGAGAACTGCCGTGTCATCCTGTCGGGCGATACCACGCAACATCGGGCCGTCGAACGCGGGGATGCTCTGCGGATTCTGGAAAAGCACGCCCATTTGCAGGCCGCTGAACTGAAAGAAATCTGGCGGCAGAAAGCCGACTCACACAAGGCCATCGTCGCCGATTTGCGGGCGGGTAATTTGGAGCGGGCATTCACACGGCTGGACAAACTCGGAATGCTCCGGGAGCTTGCGTCGGAAGAGCGGCATGAGGCGCTGGCGGCTGATTACGTGGATACCGTCGAGCAAGGTAAGACCGCGCTGGTGATTTCGCCGACGCACATCGAAGGCGAACATGTGACGACCCGGATTCGGGACCGGCTGAAAGCGGCGGGGAAGCTGCACGACGAGGAACGCGAGTTCCTTCAACTCAAAAACCTGCAATGGACCGAAGCGCAACGCAGCGATGCCTTGAATCACCAGCCGGACATGGTTGTTCAGTTCCACCAAAACGTTCCTGGTTTCCAGCGCGGCGAACGGGTAAAGGTGAAGCGGCGGGATGGTCGGGCGGTGGAAATCGAGCGTGAGAATGGCAAGACCGCATTGCTGCCGTTGGACAAAGCGGCACGGTTTCAAGTCTATGAATCCCGCACAATTGCCCTGACTGCGGGTGACATGGTGCGGATCACGCAAAACGGATTCACGCGGGACAAGCAGCGGCTGAACAATGGCGACTTGAAACAGGTCAAAGGGTTTACCAAAGAGGGAGACATCAAACTGGCCAACGGCTGGGTGATTTCCAAGGACTACGGCAACCTGACACACGGCTATTGCGTCACTTCCTACGCTTCGCAAAGCAAGAGCGTGGATTGCGTTTTCGTGGCCGAAAGTTCCGAGTCGTTCCGGGCGGCCGATCGGCAGCAGTTTTACGTTTCGGTCAGCCGGTTTAAGGAGGCGCTGACAATTTACACGGATGACAAGTCCGAACTTCTGGAGGCCGTTTCCAAATCATCGATGCGGCCTTCGGCGACGGACTTGTTGCAAGCCGAAGCGACCCTCAACGACTCCTGCACTGCGCATCCCTTGCGGCGGATCCGGCACATCCGCCGCTGGTCCGGCGGGGAAACCCAGCCAGGGCGGCCAGGCGAAGCCGAAAACCAAAGTGCGGAATGCGCCGAAGCCATCACTGCAACGGAACCAATGAAGACGGATGAGAGAACAGTCGGGAAGGTTCTCAAACGACCTCAAACCGTGCGCCCGTCAGATGGCGCGGAACGTTCGCATGGTGTGGGCATTTAACCCGTAATCCGGACCGACCCACGCCACGGCCACTGTGTTGCTCCCGATCCGGGTGAACCACGATCACCGATCAAAGCGAGGGCTCCGGGTGCCAAGGAACCGGGCGTGCAACGGGAATCGATTCGGGACGGTGGCGGCCGTGTGGAGGAGGGAGGGGAAGTCCGGCTGCCACCGCCCGAATCTAATTATTTACTCCGTCGTCACCTGGCTCAGCTATTCGAGTTCATCGGAAAGGCGGCGCGATATGCAATGTGCCAATTGACAGTCGCGCAACCTGCAAACATAAACACCGCCGACATAGCCGGGAAGTCGCATCCCTGACCGAAGACGATCCGGGCGTGCTGGGTTGAAACAGACTCGCAAAACCGCGCCTTTGAGTTGACCGGGACAGTGCCACGAGGCGGGCAAGGCATTGGGGTGTTCCATTGGACGTAGATGAGCCTTCCTTCCACCGTGAAGGATTCGTAATCGAGAAGCTGTCCCGGTGCTTAAACCATGTGGCATGGTCCGTTCTGTGGTTGGCTTGGAAGTTCAAATAACATCAGGATGTCCGCGACAAGCAGAGCAACACGTCTCGGTTTAGTCATTGAGTTTGCCTGTCGTTGACGATATTTGCTTACACCAGCCTTAGTACTGTTGTCCCGGCCGGTGGTTGTATTTCTCCGCCGCTATCGACAAAAGCTTTTACACCTTCAGTATAGCGAAAAGATTTAACGATACTGGATGCTCCAGTCTTTGGATCAATGGCTGTGACTCCGGAGCGAGTGAGCTTTTTAAGTTTGTTCGCAATGCCCCTCCATACTGCAAGCGCATGAGGATCGGTAGTCCTGGCTGTCAGCCACGACTGTTCAAGACGCGATCCGCACAAGGTTCCAACATCCAAACGCAGGTGATCTGGGTTCTTGTCCCCAAAATCGAGTTCGTGCTTCGCGGGAAGGACTGGTTCGGCAAGTGTGAATGCAAAACGGCGATAGGGTGACTGTGTTGCCCGTATCATCCTTGGAAGTTCGCCAAGTGTGACGACTTTTGTGATGAATGGAAAGTATTCAATCGCCGTAACCTTCAAATCGTCACCAGCGGTCGCCTGCTCTACAAAACGAGCGGTTTCTTCGGGCATTGAATGAAACTGAATTGAAATGTCAGCCATCTTATCTGTCGTAAGGTTTAAAGTCCGTCGGAACACCACCAGGTCCATTTAAATCTTTGAGTGCGTCTACTTCCCGCTTAACCGGCGTTCCGTCAGCTCTGGTCTTTCCAACGTTTCTAGCACGTACTTCCCCTTCGGGGGTCTTGTATAGTATGTCGGGCCTCCTGCCTTCTTTTATTCCTCCAGGAGTGGGTATCAGTTTTTCCTTTCCTCCGCCACCTGCATTTATTGCGTTGCCTTCATTTCTAAGTTTCTCGGCTTCGGCACGAATTGTAGCATTATGGGGAGCGGTAGGATCAACCTTGGGACCCCGTTTCGCGCCAGTTCTTTCCAAACTATTCAGATTAGATGCTTCAGGAATTGATTTCTCCAAACCCTTTTCGGCTCCGGCGGTTGCACCCTTACGTTCGGCCGTCGCCCTGATTCCGGCGCCGACGCCGGCCGCGATGCCAGCCTCGCCTAAGCCCATCGCACCGTTCAAATAGACGTCAGCAGCACCAGCCGTGATCTGTCCGATACCGCTGATTTTGCCCAAGTCTCCCGCCGTGGCCGTGCCGGTCGCCCCGTTGCGGGTGTTCATGTACTCGTGATAGCTGTCGTATTGCCGGCCAGTCCGCGCGGACCAATCCTTCACCATCTGATCCAGTGCGTTGTTCCCCTGCGTTTGCCGGGCTCCCGGACCGATTCCAGGAATGTAGTCCCACACTTCATGTCCGGTGGGATCGGTGTATTTGATCGGGTTGTTGTTGGCATAGGCGTAGCGATTCCAAGATTGAGGATCGAAATAATCCGGAATTATTGTGTCGGCTTGGATGAACCGGCCCAAGTCGGCGTCATAATAACGAGCGCCGTAGTAATAGAGCCCGACCTCAGCGTCGAAGATTTGACCGGTAAACCGGTGCGAGGCATCGGGCGCGGCGGTGCCGTTGGCCCGCTCGCGGCCATAGGCCGAATACTCGTAATGCTCGGCCACGGCTCCATTGCCATCGGTCATCAAGCTCGATGAACCGAGGTGATCGGGATGATAATAGTTGAACGCGGTGGTCGTCCCACCCGCGCCGGGCAGTTGTGTTCCCGGACTGTAGGTGGCGATCCGTCGCGAGCCGGCGAAGATGTGAAAGAGGTTGGTCGTGCCGTGCGCTTCATACAGGTCGCCGATCCAGACGCTGAGCGTGTTGGTGCTTTGTTTCCACAATCGGTCGCCGCCGTCGGCGTAGCCGAAGGTCGCCAGCGTCACGCCGCCGGACACCACGCTGGTCAACCGGTTCTCAGGATCGTAACCGAGCGATTGCCCGGCGCGGAATGTCATGTTGCCGACCAAATCGTAAGCATTGGTTTTGGTGCCCACGATCCGCACCGCGTGGGGCAGGATGCCGCTGGTCGGATAAACGTACGTGCTTCCGCCCTGTTCGCCATTGCTCAACATGTTGCCGAGCGCGTTGTAGGTGAACGTGGTGGTGGTGGGACCGGGACGGGTCAGCGAGGTCAGCCGGTGCAGGTTGTCATAACCGATGCTCGACATGGTCGCCGAGTTGGTTGTGGCGTACAGGCTGTCGGTGATCGATTTGATGTCGCCGACTTCGTTGTAGGTGTAGGCCAGCGCCTGGAAGTTGGTCCCCGCGTTCGTCTTCTTGCTGGCGAGATTTTGCAGCCGCCTCGTCTTGGTGAAGTACGTGTAGTTGATCTCGGTGCCGTTGCCGAAGGTCGCCCCGAGCAGTTCTTGAAGCTGGCTGTAGCCTTTCGATTGGAAGTAAGTGGTGTTGCCGCCCGCATCGACGCGTTGCACCTGCGTGAGGTTTCCGCCCGCATCGTAGCGGTTGGTGACCGTCGGCCCGCTCGCGGGATAGCTCACCGAAATCTGCCGGTCGGCGTTGTCGAAAAGGAACTGGTTGGTGTAACTCTGCGAGTTGACGCTGAGATCGCGCGTCACCTTGAGCGTCCTCCCGCGAACATCGTAGGAGTAGCGCTCGGTGCCGGCGTTGTCGGTCACCTTGGCAAGCTGGCCCGGATAGACCGTGAACCCGCTGCCGCTGGTTGTGTCGTAATCGTAGCTGACGGAATAACCGCTCCCGCCGCCGGCCGGCGTCACAGTCTTGACGCTCAATCTGCCGAGCGGATCGTCGTACTCGAAATCGACGGTGTTGCCCTTGCCGTCGATCTGTTCCTTCACCCGACCGGCGTAGTCGCGCTGATACTGCCAGAACCCGAGATTCGGATCGGCCATCGCGATCATCTGCCCCAAGTCATTGTAAGCGTACTGGATTTGGTTGCCCGCCGCGTCGACCAGGTTGGTCATCCGGCCGAGCCGGTCGTAGGCCAGACGGTTGGTGGCGTAAACGGTGCCATTGAAGACATCGTAGATCACGTTCGTCCGGCCGAACCCGTCGAGCCCGAACTTGCGGACCAGGCCGTTCGCCGTACCGGATTCGTCGGTCACCACGCGGGTCCACGGATCGCTGCCATCGTTGTAGGCGATGAGCAATGAACCGATGAGCGAACCGGTCTCGGTGATCGACGCGGGTGTGTTGGTCACCTGCCCTGTGTTGAAATTGACGTTCATCGGGCTGGTCGTTTTCTTGAGCCTTCCGATGGGATCATACTCGTTCACCGAGGCCGCCATGTTGGCCGTGCCGAGTACGGTGTAGCTCGTACCCGTGAGAAACACCGGCTGCGTGACCACCTTCACCGCGCCCCGTTCGTCATAGACCGTCTGGCTCACGCGATAGGTGTTGTTGGTCTCGCTCTCGGCCCGCGTCTGGATCACCCGGCCCAGTCCGTCGGAGTAGGTGTAGGAATCGAGGCCGCTCGCCGGGTTGTCGCTCGTGGTGTCGTTCTGCGTGACCTTCACGTAGTTGGCCGAACTGCCGCTCGCAATGCCGCCGAGGTTGTAGCTTCTTCTCTCCAACGAGATGCCGGGCGTGCCGTTCGAGCTGGCCGACACCCACGAGTTGGTCAGGCGGAAGAACGTGTCGAATTGATTGGAACTGACCAGCCCGCTGGCCGCCTTCGACCAGAGCAGCACGCCCGATTTGGTGTCGTGCAGGAACGAGGAGACGAACGACGCGGTGGTCTCGGTGACCGGGAAGGTCTTGGTACTGTCGAAGTCGGTGGTAGTAACGATCCCGGCCTCGTTGGTCGTGATCGTCAGGTTGCCGTAGCTGTTGTAGGCAAACCAGTTCGTCTCGTAGCAATTGTCCGGACATAAGCTGTCCAGCCGCCGAAGCAGGTTGCCGGTGCTGCCGTCGTAGGTGAACAACGATTCCCCGAGCACGGAACTGGCCCCGGAATCGGAGGTCGTCCAGCTTCGTAAAGGTTTGTTCAGGATGTCCGGGTTGCTCAACGAGGCGTACGTCGTCCACTGGTAAACATCGTCGTCGGTGGTGACATCCGTGGCGACGTGATTGGTGGCCACGAAGTTGGTGACCTCACCCCACGCAATGGTATTGGTCACGTTGCCGTTGGTGGTGTCGTACAAGGTGCTGGACGCGGTGGCCCGTGGATCGGCCCCGGTGCCGGGATAATCGAACCGCGTGTTCTGGCTCACGAAGGCAAAGTAACGGTCGGTGCTCCCGTAGGCGTACTGGTCGGCCTTGTTGATCGACAGTTGATAAACCTCGCCGTTGGTGCCGATGTTCTGTGTGCGAAAGGGAATGCCGCGTTTGGCGAAATTGCCGTCGTCCTCGAATTCGCCCAGTGAAGCATCATCGCGACCGCCACCCTGGTGGAACCAAGTTTGGGTTACCTGGCCGAGTGTGTTGGTGGTGCTGACGAAATGGAACCCGGCGAACTCACGCCGCACCGGATCGTAATAGCCGCCCTCGTAGCCAAAAAAGTTGGTGTAGTACGGGTACAGTCCGTCGGACGTGGCGACCGATGTCACGACCCGCGACGGGAAGGGAAGGAGACCCTTGGAAGAAACATCCGTGGTCTCCCGGTTCTGGAACTTCGCCGACGTGTCGTAGCTGACCTTGATGCTGCCACCGATGCCGTTGCTCACCACGGTCATCAGGTCGGGGAACGGTCCCTTCGCGAGATCGGCCACAAACCAGTTGGTCAGGTAATTGCCGTTGAGCACCACCATCACCCGGTCGGCCAGCCCGTCGGCGTTGATGTCCACCATCCGGTTGGTGGCCCCAAACTCGATCCAGTTCAGATACCGGTCGTTGGGATTGCCCTGCGAATTGATGGAGGTGAACTCGAACAGATTCGTCGCGAAGACATTCCCGGTGTTGAACTGCACGTAGAACTTGGTGAAGGGCGTCGTGTATTTGCCCAGCACCCGGTCGGGCAGGCCGTCGCCGTTCATGTCCCGCAACGCGGTGAATCCGGAGGTCTCGATGGAGGACCAGTCGGTGGTCGAGCCCCCGGTGAAGTCCGACTTGAAATTGACGTTGACCCAGTTGAATTCCGGCTCGAACCCGTAGCCGTTGTTGAACTGCACCACGAACCGGTTGAAGTTGCTGTAGTCGATCCCCGTCGAGCCACTGGCCTTGGGAGCCATCACCCGGTCGGGCAGTCCGTCTCCGTTGATGTCCACCAGCAGCGAGTAGGCATCGTCATCGATGCCCCACCAGTCGGGTGAACCGATGGTCGCGCCCTGCGAGGAGATGGGATACCAGGCGTTCAGTCCCGTGAAGCCGCTGCCCGTGTTGAACTGAACCCACCAGTTGGTGTAGGTGAACTGCGTGTCCGTGTGTTGCAGCACCCGGTCGGGCAGGCCGTCTCCATTCATGTCGATGAGCTTGACGTATTTCGAGTTCTCAATCGCCTGAAGGTCGGCGGTGTTGGGGCTTCCCGTGGCGAACGGTGCGATCACACCCGCCCACAGGTTGCTCGTGGTCCAGCCGGTGCCCGTGTTGATGTCGACGACAAAGTTGGTGTAGCGGTCGTTGGGCGCGTTGAAGAACGCCTCGATGGGATCGACGACATGATCCGGCCGGCCGTCCCCGTTGAGGTCCACCAGTCGGCTGCGGTTGCCCATGATGTAATTCCATTCCAGGGGAAAGCTCTGGCCGCCACTGGAAACCTGCGTCGTCAGCAGGCCCCACCGGTTGGTTTCCAATGAAGCAAATCCACTCCCGGTGTTTCGTTGAAACAGGTAAAAGCTCGGATAATTGGTGTCGGTGCTGCGCAACAGCCGGTCGGGCAACGCGTCTCCGTCCATATCCACCAGGTCCACGACCACTCCGCCTCCCAGCGAGGCGGTCGGAAAGCGCCACTCGTCCGGTGTGGAACTGTTCCCGGCGGGGGAGGTCCAGTGAGTGACAATGTTGGTCCAGGCCACCGACTGGTATTCGCGCGTCTGCTGCTGGTACTGGAAGGTGACCGGTGGCAGGGAACCGGACTCGTTCAAGCCGATCTGCGTCACGCTCGCCAGCAACGAGCGGAACGTGGAAGGCGAGTTCGTATAAGCCAGGTCATACCGGCGAACGACCGTGCTTCCCACCCGGCAATAAATCTTGGAAAGCCGACGGCTCGTTTCGACCTTGAACCCCGAATTATACGCCACGCGCGTATCCACGCGGTTGGTGGTCTCCAAAAGAAACTCGATCTGGTTGGTCGCCACAATGCCGCTGACGTGGCCGTTGTAATTGATATAATGCGGATACTGCGCCCCCGAGATGATTTGATAAATGAACTGGTTGGTCGTGCCGGTGATCGTCTGCGAACGATTGAGCGCCCAACGGAACGTCCCCTTGGGCAGGTTCGTGTTGCTGCCCCACTTGGTGTTCACCATCCGGCTGTCGGCCGTTTCGCCGAAGTAAAACTTGTTGCCGCCGGTGTCGGTGACGAGCCATGAGTTGCCGCCGGAGTTGGTGAGATAATTGAACTTCAGGAAGCCCGACTCGATCTCCGCCCGGAACTCGTTGGTCGCGACATTGATCAACCGCGAGCTGGCCCCGTTCAACGAGAACACAAATCCTTTGCCGTCGTCGTATTCACTCTGCGGAATACCACTGGTCCATTTGACCGGCACGCCCTTGCGGGTTTCGCGCTGGATGTAACCTATCTCCAGTTCCCAGCCCTGGCCAATCCAGCCGTTGTCGCCGGAAGAGGTGTAACGCAGCGCGAGCGAGGGTTCCGAACCGTTGCGGGCCGGCGGCGCGACAATGGGAACGCTGTAACCGAACCGGCCGGAGAACTGGTCGGTCTGGAAATCCAGTTTGCCGGTGGAAACTGGTAACTGGTCCTCATTCGAGGCGGCGGGACCGGAGTTTTGGCCGGCAGCCGCGCCGAGAACGCGGTTCGTTCCGGGCGAAAGGAAGAGCAGGGCGGAAAGGAACAGCCCGCCCGACACGGAGATCATCTTGGGAAATCGCATGAGAATAATCGGTTGAATTGAGGTCGAGGCGGGTGATTACTGCGGACAATAGGGAAGCGTCTTGCTCGCGAAAGTCGCGGGTCCGTTCACGGTCGTTGGATTGGGATCGCCGATGTCCGCCAGACCGTCACCGTCAGTGTCGGCACTCAACAGCGAGGAATGGGTGACCAGTTTTTCGTAGGCATCGGGTAATCCGTCGCCGTCGCTGTCGAGCATTGTGCCCAGTTGGAAGTAGCCTTCCGTTGCTGAGAGCCCGGTGACCGTCAGATTGGTCAGGCCGGAAGTGGTCCGCGTCACCCACAGCCAGTTGGTCAGGTTCAGACCCGACATCGACGGACTTAAATTAGTCGTCGAGAAGAGATCGTAGAGGCCCCCTGTGGCGGTTGTGGGCTCGTGAATCACGAAATATCCGGTCGAGTTGGTTTTGCTCGTGATCTCCAGCCACAGATCGTTCGTGGTGTAATTGTAGGCGGGCGAGTTCGTGCCGCCGCCGCCGCTACCACCCCCTTCACCGGGTGAAGGGGGGCCGTCCAGTGCATGAACCAGGTCCATCTTGAACAGTTCCTCCTCGGGCGAACCGACCGGACCGAGCAACGCCCGCTTCGAGTACGACCGATAATAAAACTGCTGCTGCTCGGCTGTCGGCCAGTAATCGAACGAAACCAGTTCCTCGAACTGCCCGTTGGCTGAATCGCCACCGGTCACCGAACTGCCAACCACGAGCCCCAGCCGGTCCTCCCAACCCACGATCCCCGGTTTGATGCCCGAACCGGAGGCCAGGAGTTGGCCATTGATCCAAATTTGCGAACCTTGCGGACTGTAGCAAAGAGTTAAAAGCGTCCACTGACCGGCGACGATGTTCAACGGCGCGGCGAGCATCTGCTTGACCTGGCCGTATTCGATGCCGGTCAACCGCAACTGGTTGCCCTCGGGATTGGCATAGAGCGTCCAGCGGATGTCCGCAAACTGTCCGCCGAGATTGACCAGTTCCAACAGGCGGGCGGGCTGACCCGGCCCCATGTCGGGCGAGCCCACTTCCTTGCTGTTGAGCTTGGCCACCGAACTCCAGTTGCCGTTGAACCAAAAACGGATCGCGCCAAAATCTGGAGCGATCAGAATTTTCCCATCGACATCAATCGTCGGAATGGCCACGGGTGTCTGATCCGTCGGTTGCCGGATCAACGAGTAACCCGACCAGCTTTCCCGCATAACCGCCTGATCCGCGCCGATGGCCCGGAAGCGCATCGGCGTGAAGAAATAACCCTCGTCCCACCCGAAAATGCTCAAGGACTTCTCCGGCCATGGTGGATAGGGTGTGCGCGGCGCGGCTGTGGCAGTCCCGGTAAAGTTCTGGTTGAGCAGCAGAACGGCTGAAAGCGCGGCGGCTTTCACCAGACTGCGTGTCCTCCTTTGGCACGACCGTTGGTCATGTTTCATGGGTTCCTTCTTTGTTGTTGTTGGTTGAGCGATCCTCCCTGCCTCGACTCTCCCGGAATGGAAAGGGCGCGAACCCGCGCACTTTCCGTCGAGGCACGACCAAGCGCCTTTGCTGAAAGCGTACAGGCCGCGCCGATGTGGCGCGGACCTGGCTGATCTCAGCAGTTTGAAATTTGGTCGTTTTCCGACGGAGATCGATAGCCAGATGCTACCGCAAATTAGACTGTGGTTTGTTTACATGATGTGTGTTTAGGACTGCCTCGCTGAGAATCCCTTCCTAACCCGTCCGGGACCGCGCGTGCAAGAAATTTTTCCAGCCTTTCATCGCCATCGTGGGAATCCCGAGGAACGAATTGCGAGCGCAAGGCGCCCTGTTATCCTTCATCTCCTATGAACTGGTTCACCTGGGCCCTGTTGTCGGCGGGCTTTGCCGGCGTTACCGCCATCTTCGCGAAGGTCGGCGTCGAGAAGATCCACTCGCATCTGGCCACGGCCATCCGCACCACAGTGGCGCTGGGTTTTACGTGGCTGCTGGCGTTGCCCGCCCTGCGGGACACCACGCTTTCAGAAATCGGGCGGCGCACCTGGCTGTTTCTCACCTTGTCCGGCGTGGCCACGGGGCTTTCGTGGCTGTGTTATTTCCGCGCGCTCCAACTGGGGCAGGCATCGCAAGTTGCGCCGGTGGACAAACTGAGTGTGGTCGTGGCCGTGCTGCTGGCGATGCTCTTTCTCGGCGAGCGCCTCAACTGGCGCGAGGGATTGGATGTCGCGCTGATGGTCGTAGGCGCGATGCTGGTGGCGTTCAAGTAAGACGCTTCGGTCACTCCCGCCAAGGGAATCCTGGACGGCAGGCGTCAAGAACCAGAAAGAGGGATCGCACTGGAAACGGGGCAGCCGCCCGGAAAGTGATTGGGCCGCCTTCTGTTCTCACGGCATTTCAACAGGTCCGGGATGACCGCTTCCGTCGCTGGACAAGCACACCGGAAGTGATGGCGCCAGCCAGCAACAGGGCAAGGGATGAGGGTTCCGGAACCACGGACACAGCCTCATGAACATCAGCGGCCCCCAGCCGGTCGGTAAAATCAAAGGCTGGCGTCCGGTAATCCGTTGAAGGAAACACCGTCAACCACTCAGACGCAGCCGCCGGGCCTGAACTTGCCCAATCGGATCGCACCGCAACCGTCGAGTCAACGTAACCGCTGATGGTGGAACTGTTCAGGCTGGACCCGACGGTTGAAAATTGTTCCTCCGCTCTGGCCGAAACCATCGCGAGCAGCAGCAAACCGCACGCGGCTAACACCGTGGGACTGCTGCGTTGGGCTTTCTTCGTGAGCACGGTTTCAGATTGGATGGCGAACGGAAACATGGCAAGCCTCGATGAAGCGGGCTTCCGCTCATTTGTCGGAGGACTGGATTTGCACATCTTTCGTCACATCGGCGAGTTTGCCGCCTTCCAATACGACACGACTGAAGGAAACCTTGGCGGATACGTTTGTTGTGGCGAATGGCTTGTCGCTCGTGATGACGAAATGAAAGGCGTTGGTTGCGCCTGCCGCGAGACCGTTGGTGTGACCGGTGGCCGTCTGCAAGGACCCGCCGATCACCCAGCGCGTTGTGGGTTGGCAAACGGATTTGCCCTGTTCATCCAGCAGGAAGACAACGGCGCGAGCAGATTGGATGTTTTCAGACAGGTTGTTTTTCAGGGCCAGCGGCACGACGGCTTTTTGAGCGACAATTTTGGGCGGTGAAACGGTTACGGCGAGTTGCGCGTGCGCCAGCGTCGTCGCCAGCAGAAGAATCAGCAGCGGTTTCATTTCAGTAATGACAGGTTTTTGGTCGTGCATTATTCATTCGCCCGACATAGTGGGCATGGTCGCATCCCTTGACTGAAAGCGAAATGAACGTGCTGGGGTGAAGCAAACCCGCCAAACCACGTTCTTGGTTGACCAGGACAGCCGTACGAGGTGGGCAAGTGGTTGGGATGTTCAGCGGAGGTAGATGAACTTTCCCTCGCACGAGAGGGGTTCGCAATCGAGAAGCTGCGCCAGCGCTATTTTTCATTGGCAACTCGGGTGCTTTGGTTGGCGCGTACGAGTTCATTTGTCGGGCGTTGCCGGGGCCGATGTCTTTTTTCCCGATTGCTATTCGAAAACCTCGTATAAGAGCATTGGTTAGTTTCCTTCATTCGAGTTTCAAGCATCGTTTTCGCAAGAATTCCTCAAACGTGGGCGCAATCGTCTCAACCACTCCAAAATCATGGTCGAAAATCCATACCTTGCCATCTTTATCAAGTCCGATTGGATTTCCCGCGTGATCGATAGATATAACGAGCCACTCGTTCACTCCTCGCCATCCTTGCTTTCGAAAATGTTGCGTAACCTCGATCGCTGAGGTTTCCTCACGAGCCATCGCTGGTGCTTGTCGCAGTCCGATTATCGGTAATGGTCCGACGATTGCACCACCGTATCTGTGAACGAACTCGCGGTAATCCTCGGGTAATTCAAATCCACAAAACTTTGCAACTGCACCTATTTCGTCGTAAGCAACTGGTTTTGCTTTCGTCACCGAGTGTTTAGCCAACTTCGCCTCTATCGCAAGCCATGTTTCGGCTTTCATTTAAGTCCTCTTCTGTTGAGTTCTGCGCGCGCCCGCGCGCGACAAACCACGCCCCTGTGTTGACCGGAACAGCGCCACGAGGTGGGCAAGGCGTTTCGCTGTTTAGTGTGAGTAGGTGGGCTTTGCTTCGTTGAGAAGTGTTCGTAAACCGAGAAGCTGTTCCAGCGTTTATTTTCATTGGCACCGCGCGTGCGTTGGTCGTGTACAGTTCATTCATGCGACAGCGCGTGTGAGCAAACGAGAACTAAAAATTTGCAGTAATCTTCTCATCCGCTGATTGTCGCAACGTGCAAACGGCGTTACAATACTAGTGTATCCATTGAAGTCCGATGACCAGACATTTGAAGCAAGTGTGCCAGTTCATGCAGTCGCCATCACCAACAATTAGTGCGACCGGTCTGTGCCCGTTTTCGTAAAGCGGTATATTTAGATCGTCGTAATCGAGAATACCGCTAAACCGCATCGGCTGGTTGCACTCTGGACACAAAAAGTTCGTATTCTGCCCTCTGATCGCTTCACCGCCGACCTGATGATATACTCCCTCCTCGCGGATGCGCTTCCTGTATTCAATCCGTACATCGTCGATGGAAGGGCTTTCATCAGCGTTAAGTTCTCGCAAGGATATTCCTCTCATGCTGTATGGGGTTTCAATCTGTTGAAGAACTTCTCTGGAACTGCAATCACCGCCGATAAGCTCAACGCCATCTTGCCGATATTTTATCCAGTAGGGTTTCATGTAAAAGCCGCAGAATGGACAAAACAAAAGATTAAGGTAACGCTGAGGCCAGATTCCCAGCTGTGCCAATTTCGGATCCGAAAAATCGAGGTTGACCGCCGGGAACATTTGATTCTTGCAGCACGGGCAGTGTTCGAGCAACGAACCAGGCTGATTTGCGTTGTAACCAGAGAAATGCCGAGCCTTCCCAGGCATAGTGTCGTTTGCTTCTATGATTATCCGATAGCCTTGCATTTATGGTGTTCGTCAGTTGCCCCGTCTTGAACCCGGTATTCGTGTGGGTTGCTGTGCCCCAGCAGGTAGTTGCGCCCGCGAGCGTTGCAATATTGCATCAATTTCTGGTTCTGTGAATCCCCCTCTGCGCATGGCTTCACGTTGTATTGATTCTTCTGCGGCGAGATCGTACGCTCGACCCGATGCTCGCGCCTCGGCATTTAGTGTCGTCTGTGCCCGGCTAATTGCCGCATGGTCGTACGTTCCGGGCTGGACTGCAAGAGCATCATCGGGATCATAAAGCGGGTTATTGTTCCTTGCTGCTTGCTGATGTGGATGATGTCCTGCCACATCTCCGTAACGCCCTACCGTATGTCGCCCTACTTGGACGGTTTCGCCGGCGGTCAATCTTGTGAATTCCTTCGTCCCAACCTTCAGGCTTTCCTCGGCAGCTTCCTTGACGAAGACCTTGCCGATTTGTTTGATGCCTGCCTTTACTCCCGTTTCAACCAATCCTTTGACTCCACCAATGACCGGGATCATGTTCACTCCCGCATCCACCGTGTTCGCCCCGTAACTGACCACCGCACCCACGTAGGTGGCCCGGCCCCAGCCCGTGCTCAAATCCCGATGCGCCATTTCATACTTTGCTTCGTTCCGCGCGCTCGTGTTCAGCACGGAATCCTGGCCGACGTACAATGCGTCCTGAATAAATTGATCAAAATCCTTGGCCTGCGGAAATCCGATGGAAGCCTGACCGTTGACGTAGTAGAGATACGCCGCCTGTGAGGAAACGTATTCCGCGTAGAGGTCGTGCAGGTCCCGCTCCAATGTCCCTTTTCCTAACCTGCCATCCGAGTCGAAATAATTGATCGGATCACCACCAGCGAACGTGTAGTAATTGGGGTCGCGTCCGTTCCACACCGGATCGGAGGACAGCCATTGGGCGGCAACCGGGTCGTAAAACCGCGCGCCCAGGTAAATGTAGCCGGTCGTTTCCGGGTACTTGCCGCGCCACGCACTGGACTGCACCACATTCCCACCTTGCCCACTGGTGATCAGGCTTGCACCCATCGTCAGTGGTAGGAGGCGGTAGCCGGGCACGGCACCGTAACCGGTGGGGCGGGACGGATTCCAACTCACGTTGATTCCGTTCGTCACCGCACCGAGAACATTGCCGCGCGCGTCGCTGATCGCCGGTTGGAAGGCGTCTTGAGCCGATTGGGTCCCTTCCAATCCGCCTACTCCATTCATCCCGCCGTAAATCCCGTTCAGGTCCGGCCCCTGCAGCTTCCAGGTGGTCCGCCCATTGACCACGACGCCCACTTCAAGGAACTCGACCAGCGGATCGTAGTGCGACGAGATTCTATTGATACTGCCCTCGACGTAGATTCCGTTGGTGGTCAACCAACCCTCGGTGTACAACTTTCGGCTCAGCGGATCATAAGCTGCCGACCACCCGTAGCCATTTCCCTGCGCATCGGAACCGTTGACTTCCGCCAAGCGTCCTTTCAGATCCCAGATGAGCGTCTCGGTGCGATTGGTCGTGCCGTCAGGTTTTTTCCAAACTCGATAAGTGAGTCGCCCGGCGGCGTCGAACGTCTCGGACACCGCCTCGTGGGCCACGTTGTTCGTGAACCAAACATTGCGATTGGTCGTGAACTGGCCGCTCGGGTGCGCCGCCGTCACCGAAAGCTGGTGCGCCCCGGCGTTGAGTTGCAGGCTCGCCCGCCAACTGATCGGCCAACTGCCGCTAAAGGTTTCGGCAATGGCGACGGGAACGCTCTGGTCGTCCAAGGTGGCAAAGATCGTACTCGGGCCATTAGCGCGACCTTGAGCGGAGCGGATGGAATAGGTGTTGGTGGCGACGTTGATTCGTGAAAAAGCGTCCACGGCACCGGACCATTGGGCCGAACCGGACACCGGCCCAACCTTGGTCAACGCTCCCGGACCGCTTTCAGCGCCGCCGTCAAAAGCGAAACTGTTCGTCCAGCGTTTGGTGGCATCGAGGTTGAGCCGTTCCTCGGCGAGCCGACGCGTCAAGGCGGCGTAGGCGTAGGAAGCGGCGTTTGTGAAGTCTCCGCGCCCAACGGTGTGCGCGCTCAACAGACCATCGCCCGTGTAAGTCAGCCCCTCGGTGAGGGTTGTCGCGAGGCCGACCTTGGTGGTGATGGCCAGCGGTCTGCCGGCCCCATCCAGCGAATTGATCGTGGTGAAACGGGAGGCTGCGGTGCGATTGGTCAGCAGACCGGCCGAGTTGTAGGCGTAACTGGCGGCTCCGAACCTGGAGGTAACCGCAGCCAATGTCCCGTCGGGCCGCCAGCCGAAGGCGTAGTCCTGCATGGTGAAAGCGGCCGTGAACAGGGTCAGGCGTGTGCGCCGTCCGGCGGCATCCCAAGTCTGACTGGCGTGGGAGAAACCATAAGCACTCGAATTCTGTGTCAGATCCGAAACCAACTGGCCGTAGGCGTCGTGGGTGCGGTTGACCGTCGCCGTGTCCGTGGGTGTGACCTCGGCCAGTTGGGTGACCAGCCCGCGCGCGTCGTACGTCCAATACGTCAGGTTGGTGACGAGCGGTGACTGATGAGTCGCGGTGGCGGTGCGCAGATAATGGTCGTAGGTGTAGTCGCACCGGACACCGACCGCATTGGTGGTCGTCTGGAGCAATCCGGCAAACGCATTGCCCGCTGGGTAATAAGCATAGCGGTTGGTCCGCGTACCCGCGCCGCCCGCGCCGGTGTTCCAGTCCTGAAGCATCTGGCCGGCATTGTTGTAGATGGCGTTCCATTGGAGTCCGCCGGGCATGGTGCGATTCGTAACGTTGCCCGCCGCGTTGTAGGCGAATGTGGTCAGGGCGTCATCGCGATCCCACTGTTGCTTGAGCCGGTTGAGGCCATCGTATTGGGAGAGTGCGCCGGAGAAAAAGTACGGCGCTCCGGTGTTGGTGCGCGCGTAGCGGCCTGAGAAAAACGGATTGCCCGCCGGGTCAAACTCGGTGCGGGTGAACTCCCGCACGTTGGCGTGGGGATATGCAACCGCGAGCAATTGCTGGCCGTTGTTGTCGGTGTAAATCGTGGAAACGATGGCCGATGCGCCCGAGCCATTCGTGACGGTGACACTGTGGTGATCGGCGGAGTAGGCGGTGCTTGATTCGCGGACGAGGACGTTGCCAGACGTGCGGATTTCGGTACGTGTGGGACGCCCCAGCGCGTCGAAGCGGGCAATGGTTTTTTCGCCCAGCGCATTGACATTGGTCTGCCACACCCCGGCGGCGGCGTAGAAGCGGGTGACGAGTTGTTGCGAAACGTTGGTCACCCAGTTGCCGCAACCGGGAAGGAAGCCGCAATCCTCGTTGACGGTGACTATGGGCGGACCGGCACTGATCTTGAGGCGGTCCAGACCATCGAACAAGTTGGTGAAAGCGAATCCGGCGGCGTCCGTGTGTTTGACGAGATTGCCGCGCCGGTCAAACTCATAACGGTTGGTGGCCAGGGGCGAATCGGCGGCGGAATGGAAGACGAGGGTGACCTTGCGGTTGGCGTCATCATAGGTGGTTTCCCAGTACGCCCCGTTGTTCTGAATCTCGTGACGAACCCGGCCATCGGCGTAATAGCGCCAGGCATTGGTGGAGCCATCCGGGTCCTTCTGGAATTTCAACTGGCCGCCGGACGTGTATTGCTTCTCGGTCACGCCGCCCAACGCGTTGGTGAGAAACGCCGGCTGCCCGCCCGGTTCGTACGCGAAGCCTTCGGTGCGCAGCACCGTCACGCCATCCAGATCAAGCGACCTGGTTTGCGCCAATCGTCCGAGTTTATCCCACGTGTTTGTTGTGATCGCGCCGCGCGGATCAATGCTTCGCGTGAGATTTCCGTAAACGTCGTATTCGCGGAACGTCTGCGCATAGAGATCGTAACCGGAGGGCGCTTCCACCCCTGTCCCGTCTGACTGGGCCTGGGAACGCCAGTGGATTTCCGTCGCCAGCCGGCCCGCGCCGTCGTAGTCGCGCCAGACGTAATCCTCCGGGTCAAAGCGCGGGCCATCCATCCACACCAGTTCGCCATTGTCGTTGTAATAGGAATACGCGAAGTCCAGCGGGACGGTCTGGCCGGCGTCGTACACCTCGGCGATGGTTTTGCGGCCCATGCCGTCGTAGGCGAAAAACTGGCTGCGATTGGCCGCGTCGGTTTTGAGCACCAGTTCGCCGCGCAGATTGTAGAGAAACGAATTGGTGATCGCCGGGTCGCCCGTGCCGGTGTAGCCGATTTCCTGGGTTTTCCAGCCGTGCTCGTCCCAGGCAAAATCATTCGTGGCCGCATCGGGCGAACTGAACGCGGTGATCTGCCGTGTCATCACGCCAAAGGCGCGGTTGGTTTGCGTGCTGGCGCCCAGTGTGACCACGTTGGTGACATTGGCGTACTCGAACCAGTTCGTGCCGACCGGGACGCCGCCCGCATACCGAACGGTGCGCTGGGGCAGGAACGGATAGTTGGTGTGATAAACGATGACATTGCTGTTGCCGATAGGATCGGTCATCTGGGTCGGCAGGCCGTTGGTGTTATACGTGGCGGTGTTGGTCGCCGTCTGCGAGAAGTTGTTGTCGCCGGTAAGGTCGCCGGTGGTGATCGTGTTCGTGACGTTGCCGTTGGAATCGTAAAAGTATTGCGTGACCAGACCACGTTGATCCGTGCGTTGCTGGATGCTGCGCGGGTAGCCGGGCGCGGTGGCGGTGTCGGCGTACCACACCTGCTGAAGGGTCTGGTTGAGTGGGTCGGTGATTTTGGTGATGAGGCTGTTGGTGTAATCGTAACGATTCGTGTTGCCGAGGCCGTCAATCACCAGCGTATAGCCGGAAATCGTGTTCGTGAACGTGTTGGTGAAATTGAAATTGTTGGAATAGATGAACGTGCCCGTCCGGACGGGAATCAAATCCAGACCCGCCGTCGAAAGCTGATTCGTCACGCGGCGATGCTGGTCGTATTCGTTGATGAGCGAGCGCCCGTCCGGCTTGTTTTCCTCCACGATCAAATGTGTCGAGTAATACTTCTGCGTCGGCGACTGGAGCAGATGTTGATAAACGTAAGTGCGCGTCGAGGCGTCCGGCAGGGTGACCGTGATCAAATCGCCGAACTCATCGTATTCGTATTCCACTTTTCTTCCGTCACCCGTGTAGGCTTCGATGATGTTCCCGTAGATGTCGTAACGCAGGCCGAGGAAATTGCCGTTGCTGCACTGAATGCGTTTCACTTCGCCAAAATCCGTGCCCGCCACGTTGGTCCCGTAGGTGAAGCTGTAGAAGTTGCCCCGGTTATCCGTCCATTGCTGGAGATACGGCCGCACCCGCTTGAGAATGCCATTGTTGTTGGTGGTGACCGTAAAGAGGCGCACACTGCCGTCGGCGCCATACAGGGTGTAATTGGTCGTCGTGCCGTTGACGGATTGCACGAGCCGGTCCCGCAGCCGGTTGACCAGGCCGCCCGCTCCGGCGGTCGTGTTGTTGTTCAGATGGGGATTGGCGGAGAGCTTCGGCAGCCAGAGGTTGGTGGTGGGCGTGAGGCGGGTGTAGCAGAGCACCGCTCCGTCCATATCCGCGGCGTAGATGTTCGTGAGGTTTTTGCCGACACTCAAATAACTCATCAAGGTCGGCTTCCAACCATAACCAAACTGGTTCTGCGCCAGATTATGGCTGGAATAATTCCGGCGGAGCGCCAGCGGCAGCGGGCCGGGCAATGCCAGGTCCAATTCGTCCGCGTAAAACTCACCCGTGACCGTATGCACCGGGTCCAGCACTCGGGCCTCATTCTGCGAGGGGTCGATGGTTCTGGTATCCACCAAGCCCTGCTGCTCGGTCGTCTGGAAGGCGGTGTTGTAGGTGGTATCAAATGATCCGGCTGTGGATTGATTCATCATCGTGTTGGCGCTGCGCGACCAGTTGGTCGCCACGGAATCGTAGGCGTAAACGCCATTTTGAATCTCAGTGCTGGTTTGCGCGTAATCAAAGCTGGCGACCTGCGGCGGCGCCAGGGTGGTGTCATTGGCGGGTTGATGCAGGCTCAGGGAGAGGTCTTCGCCCTTGCTGAGATCGTAATTCGGGGTGTTCGCCGCCGCCACGCTGCCGGGCGAGAGCTTCTCGCCAAAGCCGCCGTTCAAGCTGCCCGGTGAAATCAGCGCGCTCCATTCGCCCCAGCCGAGCACCAGCGCGGCCATGCCTTTGTAAGCGGCGTTGGTCACGGGGCCGGGCGTGACATAGGCTGTCACGTAGCCGGTCGTGTAGGCGTTCTGGAAGGCGCTGACAATGTCCTGCCACAGACCCGGGTCATGGTCTTTCAACGCCTTGCCCTGATAGGTCGTATTCCCCTGCGCGAGGTAATTGCTGACCGTGAGCGTGACGATGCCGAGGCCACGGCTCTGCGCCAGTTGCAGCAGCCGTACGGTCGAGACGGCATTGGTTTGCTGGTAATAGCTGTTGATCACCTGATGTTCCTGGGCCGAACCGTCGGCAATCGAAAGCAGGGCGTAGTTCTGATATTCCATTTGCTCCGAACGACCTGAATCGGGACGCGCCGTGTCGTTGCCTACCGAGGCCGTCTCGTACGAAAACATGTCCACCATTGGCAGCACCGGGTCCACAGCATTGTTCGACAGGGTGCCGGAACTGTTGCGAGCCGCGCCGATGATGGAAAGCCCCGCCGCCCACGTGGAGATCGGCGTGATTTTATGCAATCGCTTGTTCAGTGCATCGAAGTCGTCGGTCTTTTTGTAATACGACATGCCGGCGAGATAGCTGGCTTTGCCTTGATAAAGATCGCTGGAAATACTGCCGGCCAGTCCCGCGTTGGTGCGGAGGGTTTTTTCCATCTGCCACAGTTCGACGGCGTGAACGTCGAGCATCTGCCGCGTGACGCGCCCGTAATCCATGCAAATGGAGGCGATGTCGCCTTTGCGCAAGGAGCGTTCGACCACCATCTGACGTGAACTCCCAAATCCGAGGAAGGAAATGGTGCCATCAGCGGCGAAGGCGGGAGTGAGGGCGCGATGCCGGTTGTATTTCAGGCGCACGCGCAAGTCATCGTCGAGCTGGTCCAGCGTCATGGACTTGACCTGTTTGGACAAAAGATTCGTGTCACTGCTTCCAAAGGATGCCTGCATTAAGATGTTGGTTCGGTAGGCCGAAAGAATCAGGCTCAACTGTACCTGCGTTGAATTGGTTGCGGTTTGCGTGAGGTAGAACTGGCGGTTGTGCAAATCGGCCAGCCGCATGTCGCCGGTTTGAATGTCCTTCGTCGGGTCAACGACGCTGTAAATCTCCACGCTCACCGTATCGAAAAGGTTCGCCAGCGCCGGGCTGATGTTCACGATATTCGCGTCGGTCAAGTTCGACACCGCGATGCTGGAATTCGTCAGGTAGGTTGGCGTCGGGAAGTCCTGCCAGCGGGAGTAGTTGCGACGGCGATTGACAATCTGGACGCCGATGTCATCCACGGAGATGCCAGGATGATTTTGCTGCAAGGTCTGCGCGAGGAATCGGGGAAAGATGACGCGTGGTGTGTTGTCGCCGTCCACGGCCAGCGCGAGCAGGTTGGTGTTGCCGAAAACGTAATCGCGCACCCACGGATACGCACTGCTGTAATTGGCCGGCATGAGGCTGTAAAGCTCCAGGCCCTCGACCTGGCGGTAGTCCTTCAGCCACGGAAACAAATGCACCCAGTTCGTTCCGATGTAGGCGGCCACCCACGGATAATTCACCGGAATCATCGCGTTGGTCGTGTAGAGTTCCCCCGCTTCGCTGAAACTGCCGTGAACCTGGAACTTGAGCATCCGGCTCAGGCGCGCATCCAGTATCTGCATTCCATTATGCGGCGGAAAAACAAAGGCCGCCGGCACGCCCGCCTGACGCAGCAGGTAAACCAGCAGCGCGCATTGCTCGGTCGGTGAGCCCTGCCGTTCGAGAAAGGTTCCCAGCGCGCCCCGGCTGATGCCGCCGAGATTGATGGAGTGCTCGGCAATGCTGCCGTTGTCGTTGTATTCCATCGCATCCGTCAGATCGATTTCATTGAGCACAAAGTTCGCCAGCGCCATCGGATCGTTTCCGAGGTCCGCCACGAATTGATCGAGAATCGGATGCCGGCGCAGTTCCGGGCTGTTGTCCAGATTCGTGCAGACACTTGGTGCCAGGCCGATGGCGTTGGTCACCACGGGTGTGTTCGTCAGGATTTCGTCCAGCGTTTTGCCGGAATAGAAAGGCGGCAGTGGTTTGCCGTCAAAGTGCGGCTGGTCGAGGAACACCGAACGCCACGGCGGACGCGGGCCGAATTCCAGACTGTAAAGCAGCGAAGGCACAACCACTCCTCCCGCAGAAACGGCAAGGGCTTGGGCCGAGCCGCCGGGAATGCCAGCTTGCTGCACCACGTAATAGTAGTTGGTCGCCTGCTCGCTTGCGGAATGGTTCAGCACATACTCGCCGTACGAGAACGTGCCCCAGCGCAGTGAGGGCGAGGCCGACAGCGTCGTGGTCAGCCCAAACGCATTGGTGACGAGTTGAAAGCCGTTGGTGACAAAACTACCCCATTCACTGGCGTTCGCCACGTTGGGTGGTTTGATGGAGATGGTCCCCGCCGCGGCGAAGTTGGTTCGGTAAAAAGCGCGAACGACGATCTGCGTTGTGAGCGACGAACTGTCGCCGGCGTAAATCCCGAAGCGGTAATCCTGATTCAAATACAGCGGCGTCCCGCCCACGCGCTCGCCAAAGGCAACGATGGGATTGTTGAACGGGATGCGGTTCGCGACATTCGTTTGCGGCAGCGTGTTGGTGGCGTCGTAGTGGTAGTAAAGCTGGCCGTTCCAGTTGGCGAGTCCGGGGTAAAGGGTGGAGCAATTGCCATCCACGTTGCTGTAAACCACACCGTTTTCGTAGTCCAACGGCACCACGATGGACCAGTACGTCGGGTCGGTGCCGGAACCACGCCAGTAGCGGCCCACCGGATTCGGAACGTAATTGGTCGCGTAATCGAAGGGATAAAGCGTCAGCACCGCCTGCGAATCCGCCCCAAGAAAATAGGCACTGTTGCTCTGGACGGTTGCCACCACGGTCTTGCCCTCGGTCAGAATCGGACTCGCGTTGATGGCGACCGACAGGTTGGTGACGGTCTGGTTGGTGGCGAAGACGACCGAAGTGGGCAAGGCGGGGTAATGGGTGCCGGGAGTGGCCGTGCCGCCAATGGAGAGGTTGACCCGCAGCGAATTGCTCAGGCCGCCGCTGCGCGCGATGCTCAATGTGCCGGTGGAATATCCCTGAACCGCATAACTGAAGTCCGGGCTGAGGCTCACTACTGGCACGTCCTGTGCAATCGCCAGCGTCGCGGAATTATTGGTGCTGATTTGATAATAACCGGAGTCGAGGGTGACGGTCAGGAACTTCGTTCCGAGCAGATTCGTGTTATTGACGATGGAGATCGTTGTATCCGCATGGTCGCTTCCAGCGGCAATCGTCACGCTGCCACTGAGGGACGGCGATGCGGTGTAATCGCTCCCGCTGGCCGCATTGCCGCTGACGGTGTAACCGACAGTCCGGGCATTCAGTGTGTCGCCGCGATAGATGCGCATCGTCACCGTCTGGACCCCGACTCCGCGTTCCGCGATGAACGTGCTGTAATAGGTCGTGTTCGTCACAATCGCGACCGACATCACCGAGTTCATGTCGTAGAGCGTGATTGCTCTGCTTTGACAATTGGTCGTCTGCCAGCCGGAGAAGCTGATCGTTCCTGTCCGGTCGTAATCGACAGTAGAATTTCCGTTGAAATTGATGGTGAAACCTTGACTCCAGGTATTCGCGGGAACCGTTACAATGTGACCACAGGTTCCAAAGTCACTGGTGGGATTGAGGTCGGCGACTACTATCGGGTGTGTCCCGGTGCCGTTGATGCAGAGGGAAACATTTTGTGGATTGCTAAAGTGATTTTCACAACTGCTATCGAATGACTTGGTAAAGCAGAGCAATTGTATCGTGCCACTGAAGCTCCCTCCTTCGGCAGCACTGTAATCGGTACACGGGTTGAAATGTACGGTGAGGCCATTGGCGAAGGTCGAAATGGTGACCGCAAAAAGGCAAGCGGCGACCGCCCCGAGGCGAACAGAAAGAAACTTCATAAATTCCCTTTTTTCCTTTATTGAATCACTTCGCCTTGCAGCGGGCTGTCAATGGTCACACTCAGGATGCCTACGGACGGATTGAGCGGTTGCGCATCCTGCCATTCGGGCGAGCCGTCCCCGTCCTGGTCTGACCCCACCAGAACTCTGAACCAGCCCGCCTGCCACTCGCCTCCGTCAATGGGAAAGTTGGTTTGACCGACCTGGCTGACGCCCAACACGTGCCACGGATAGAATTGATCATTCAGTACTGGCGTCCAAAACAGCGTGTAGTTTGTGGTGCTCACACCATTGGTGATGACGATGTTGAATTGATTGGTGCCCAACGAATCAATCTTCAGCACCGGCTGCGGCACGTCAGCCAGGACGTGCAACGTGGCGATGAGACAGAGGGTCGCGCCGATAACTCCAGCAAGGGGAAGCCAATGTTTTTGGAGAATTTTCATTCGATTTCCTTTCTTGGTTGATCGTCCAGTTGCAAAGTTTTAGCGCAGCCTAAACAAGGGCGGTGGATATTGGTGGTCCTGGCTCAAATTTGGATCTCATGGCTCGGTGTCTCCCGGTCGCAAACCGAAACATTTTCCTCTGAAACGCGATTGTCCTTTTACACCCGGCGGTGCGAAGTGCAAGTCCAAACTGGTCGTTAACGACATGGTAGTATTTCGCTCTTCCTGCTTTTTGTCCGGGCCATGCCGGCAGGAAAACCACATCGCCGCCTCTTGGGCGAGGCCGTCCGGACCGAACGTAAAAAGGCCGGGTTCAGTCAGGAAAAGCTGGCGGAACGATCCGACCTTTCGACGGTTTTCATCAGCCGGGTCGAGCGGGGGAAGGAATCTCCGTCGGTGGATTCTCTCGTGAAAATTGCCCGAGCTTTGAAGGTTCGCGTGCGCGATCTGGTGGCTGCCTTCTGAATGTCGCTCGGGGTGAACTGCTGTCGCCGGGGTAATTCGCGGCTTCGGAGTTTTGACTTCCTCAGCCATCCGGTGAAAGCCGCCATGATTTTTCTTGAAAACGAGCCTGTTCGGATGGCTGGTCGTTTTCTGCGGACAACGTTCCTTGAATGCACCGATTTTTTCCACCGGTGAAAGTCATACACCGCTCCCTGATTTCTGAACAGGGTACGAAATGGTACCCCCCTCCATCTTCAGGAATCTGAGCCGGGTGGTATGGGCGATGCTAAGGTTCCGCCGCTTGAACCGTGGCCAATCCACTCGACTTCCGTTTCAGCCCACGCCATTTGGAGATTGCCTCTGTCTTGTTGCCGACGTGAAGTTTCGCGAAGATTTTGTGCTGTAGTTTGTGAACGACTGCGTGGCTGATTCCCAGCTTGTCGGCGGCTTCCTTGTAGAGCAGTCCCCGCGCAAAACACTTCATGAGTTCGTTTTCCCGTGGGGTCAGCCCCGAACGGTGTCCATGCAAATCCGTGGGACGTGTGCTGTGCCCGGATTCCCGGTTGCGCGGGCGGCTGCCTCGGCGGACAACGGCGAACTTGAGCGCGGCGAGGTACTGATCCGGGGCGACCGGTTTGATCAAATAGGAGTCGGCTCCGCACCGCCTGGCATTTTCAATCGAGGCCGCGTCGCCGCAGCCCGTCACCATGATGATTTTGAGCCGGGGCAGCATCTGTTTCAGGTGTTTCGTGCATTCGATGCCATCAACGTCCGGCATACAAATATCCATCAACACCAAATCAGGGTGCATGCGCGGAAGATCAGCCAGAGCCTGCGCCGCACTGGAAAAAGAACCCGCACAACTGAAATCCTGCGCGCCATCCAGCATGTCCTTGATCAAAAGGCACACATCCTCGTCGTCATCAACGACTGCCACACGGATTTTTCTTCGGGCTGGCCCCTTTGCCATGACAAGTCACCTTCCCTGCAATTACGCGAACGATCCGAAGCAAGGTATCCAATCGAGTGAAGCCTGCAACTGATGCCATCGCACGTCTTCGCGACCTTTGAACGTCGCTTCAGCCCGGCTGCCACGCAACCGGTTTGTCAAGACAGTCAGATGAACGCCGCTGGTGCATATCTCATTTCTGGTTGGTCGAAGACGCGACGCGCTTTTGAGCAGGCGAACTGCCAGTGGGCCTGCGCCCCCGCCATGCACAAAACAACGATGCTTGCTCCTGAAACGAGCGCACCAATCGGCGGAGTTGCTACACGGTGGAGAGTTTGGCATGGGAAAGCAGGCGTGTAACAAACGAACGCGCATCGAACGGCTTGGTGATGTAATCCGCCGCGCCGACTTCACGGCTGCGCTGAAAGTCCCCATCGGCCATCCGTCCAGAAACGAACACCACCGGGGTATGCTGCGATTGCGGGTCCTGCTTCAGACGGGAGCAAACCTCAAAGCCGCTCATTGCGGGCAGATCAATATCCAGCGTAATCAGATCGAAGCGCCCGTCCCCGACCAGCCGCAGCCCCTCCTCTCCCGATTGCGCTCCGGTAACGTCGCATCCGACGCGCGCCAGCACCTTCATCATAAGGGTCCGCAGCTCCGGTTGATCCTCGATTACCAAAATCCTCACCTGTTCAGCCATATCATGTCCTCCGCCCTGGGCCGCCTAAACCGGTGGCTTCCTCCGTCATTCGCGGGCCGAAAATGAAGCCCGATTCTCCCCGGCACTCCCAGTGCGCCGGACTGTGACTCATGTCACAACCACTGTCAAGCCGGTTCCCGTTTATGACTGGGGCGTGTCAAAAGCCAGTTTGCGAGAGGCCATCATTTCAAACGTCGTCCGGTTGCTGCGTGAGGAACGCGAGAAACGCGGGTTTTCGATGAATGGGGTCGCCCAACGCGCCGGGCTCTCCCACTCCATTGTCAGCCTGGTCGAACGGGACCTGCGAAACCCCACGTTGGACACGCTGCTGCGCATTGCTGAAGCCATTGGCGTGGATTTGGGTGAAGTCATCATACGCGCAGGCCGGGCGGCTTCCCGGCAGCGGGCGAAGTGAGTTGTTCAGTCGCCCCGCCGCCGTCCTGGCTGGCCCCATCTCGAATCGCCGCCTTGTCAACGGTTGCGGCGTCTACCTGCTTGTGCTATCGGTCTTCTTGAGACGAGTGACTTTGCAACTCGGTTCTCCTTCACCCACAATGGGGCCGGACTCTTGTCCGGTATCTTCAAATCCTCTGATAGGTCAGGCAAATGCCTGCTTTTCCCTCAATTGAGGCTCCAACGGCGAGAGCTTGACCGCTGGCCGTGTCAGGCTTGATGAGCCACCGCTCCACGCTTGTCCACCTTTTGTTGCGGGACTGTGCGCGATGAAGCGGCGAAGTGGTAGCAAACTGAAACGAAAGGAAAATGTTTATGCAAATGACGCAAGAAAGGCCGGAGCAAAACGCGCTGACGATGGACAACTGCGCGGCAACTCTCGGTCTGGCAGAATTCAGTCTGTTCGCGCGGGTTCAAACCGGCGACATCAAAGCCGTGCGGGCACGCTCAGGCGAAATGCTGATTCCAGGCAGCGAAGTGGAACGGCTGGTCAACGGCTTCGCAAACAAGCCATCGGCTCCTGATGGCACAATTCTGCCCGATGGTGTTTTGGGGATACGACCAAAATACGGCGGGCTGTCCGGCACACAGTTGTTTTATCGAGTGCCGGGCCTTGAGGGACCTTTGACCGAAAAGGTAATTCCCGGCTATCGCGCTGCGTTCAGCGCGATTTTCGGGCAATGGCAATCCATCAAGGGTTTGAACCAGCAATTACAAGGTGATGGCCCTTCGCCCGAGTCGGGCGAAATCAACACGCCTCATGCAGGCCGTTGGGAAGTCCGCTCGTCGTTGCTCAACCTGAATCCCGGCGAAGTCCTGCTGTGCCAGCGCGGCGATGAATTCGCCGCCATTGAACGTTTTGGCGAGGATTCGCCCTACGCGAAGATGAATGGCCCGGCGCAAATGCTGTGGGAAGGCAATGACGCCCAAGGCGTGGCCGAGGCTTTCAAGGGCGATGCCCGGCTGACGCTGGAATTCATGGCCAGTAATCTGACGGCCAAGGCGCAGAAAATCGTTTGGGAACAATTTCCCGATCACCGGCCCGGCCACGTTGTAGCCGCGATTTCAGAGCGATGCCGACAGGCCATTGCGAATGAGGAAACGATTTCGCAAAGCCAGAAGCTGACCCATTCAACCAGTCGCGGAATGCGCGTTTAAGGAGGGCCACATGAAACCAGAGAGGCAACATTTCCTTAATTTGACGGACAAACCGGGCCGCACGACGATGGAGGAAGCGGCGTGGTTGCTGGGCTTTGCTCCGCATGAAATCCCGGTCCTCATGGCCAAGGGTTTGCTGAAACCGCTGGGCCATCCGGCGCACAACGGCCAGAAGTTCTTTCTGGCCTCCACGCTGGAAGACTTGCGGCGTGATGAAAAATGGTTCAGCAAAGCTTCCGATGCCGTCTGTGACTACTGGCGGTTTAAGAATAGCCGGAAGGGGCAAAGTCCGCCGGATGGCGAGTGCCAGGGCGCGGATGCGCCCGAATACGCGGATGCAAAGAAGTGACCAAGGTGCGCGAGCGGACGGACTGTCCGCTCGCGCCGCCTTTTTTCAGGCCGCGAAGGAATCCCCGTCATCATCCGGGGGCGGATCGGATTCCCGCCCGCTGATGGGTGGGGGTAATGGCGGCGGTCGCATCGGAGAATGGATCACGATGATGGAAGTATGCGCGTGCGCCGATTGTTTCCGCCGCAGTCCACCACTCAGAATCCAAGCGATGAGCGGGATGGAAACGTACACGAGGGCCATATAAAGGTAGTCCCCGTAATCGTGAATCAGTCCGTCCAGAAACCGAAACACCGGGTCGAGCAAATAGATGGGGTCTTTGTGCATGGGGTCCTCCTTTGCTCAGGCGTTGACGGCTTGCACCAAAAGTTCATCGGTCTTGCCTCCGGCGAAAGCGGCCCGGCGCTTCTCAAATTCACTCAACGGCGGCACTTTGACTTCCGCGACTTTGGCATAGCCGTAGTGAACGGCCTTGCTGTTGTGGCCCAGCGCGTCCTGGGCGAAACGCACCGGCATTCCCGCCAGCGCTGCCCGCTGCGCCCACGCATAGCGATAGCTGTGCAACGTGACGCCTTTGATTTTGAGGCCGCCGCACCGTTGACGAAACTCTGTGGCCCGGTCGCCCGCCCGAACGCTGCGCAGATACGGAAAGAGCGGCCCGGTTTGGGGCAAGGCCCGCAACTCCGCTGCCGTTTCCTCATCGAAGAACTGCTTGACGCTGGTGCCC
Source organism: bacterium (assembly GCA_016124235.1). GTDB lineage: Bacteria > Verrucomicrobiota > Verrucomicrobiia > Limisphaerales > RI-55 > RI-55. The sequence goes on from WGOC01000009.1 coordinate 30,970, forward strand.
GTTTTCTTGCGGGAGAACGCAATCAGACCATCCTGCCAGTTGATGTCCTCGGCGTTCAGCAAGGCGAGGTCGGATTGCGACGCGCCAGTATGCCAGGCCAGTTGATAAAACGCCTTGCGCTCGGCATTCTGCTCGCGGGCGATGATGGCCTGATGTTCCTCCCATTTGATGGCGCGTTTCTTTTTGAACTGAATCTTGGGCCAGCGTTTCTTGGGCAGCACCGGCCACGGCAACCAGTTCATGTCGAGGGCGAAGTTGTGGATGCGCCGCAAGTAGATGTTGGTCGAAACCGCGCCATTCTCCAGCACCTTCAAAAAGTGGTCGGCGTTGGTTTCCAGCACCACGACCTTGCGGATGGTGTCGAGGGCCGTGTCTCTGATGGCCGTAAGCCAGCGGTGTTGGGTGTCGCCCTGCTTGAGCTTTGGGATTTCGTCCATGACGTGCTGCCACGTCCGGGTAGCTCCGGCGGGATCGCCCGCCTTCCAGTACACCCGCGCCAGATGCAGACTGAACGCGGGAGCCTCCTCGTTTTCATTCCGGGCGGCAACGATGCGGTAGGCTTCGTCCTTGTCGCGGGTCTTGAGAGTTTCCTGCTTCTTGGTGGTGAGGTCTTCGCTGTAGTAAACACCCCAAGGGCGAAGGAAGACACGGTAGCGTTGTTTCATATTCTCTTTCATTTTGAGAACATGAACCAACCCGAACCGATCTCGTCAGCGAGTAGTGGCCGGGTTTGCCCGGATTATAGCCGCCTTGTGCGGCTACTGAAACTTCCACTGAAACTCGACCGTTTTTCCTCACGAAACCCAATGAAATTGGGTGGAGGCGAGGGTCGGAATCGAACCGACGAATACAGCTTTTGCAGAGCCGTGCCTTACCACTTGGCTACCCCGCCATCCAGTCGAAGTACTCGTTGCGCGACGAGCGCGGGCAAAATCGGATTCTTTGCCGACGGCGTCAAGCAATTCGCTCTATTGTTTCATCGTCGGCCGAGCCCCAAAAAGCGAAGTACCAATTCGCACGATCGTCGAACCTTCCTCGATCGCCACTTCAAAGTCACCGCTCATCCCCATGCTCAAGTGCGAAAGGGGCGCGCCCAGCCGGTCCTCGCATCGGCTTTTCAGCTCGCGCAGCTGCCGAAAGTAAGGACGAACTTTTTCGGCTGCAGTCACATAAGGCGCGATCGTCATCAGTCCGTGTATTTCAAGTCGCGGCAAGTCATTGAGCGCTTCGAGTTCGTCCAAAAGTCGGGTCGGCGCATAGCCGAACTTGCTGGATTCGCCCGCAACGTTGACTTCGAGCAGGATCGGCATGGTCTTGGAAATCTGCTCACAACGTCGGTTGATCTCCCCGGCCAGGCTCAACGAATCCACACTTTGGATCATGGAGAATAATTGCACTGCATCCCGGCATTTATTCGACTGCAAGTGACCAATCATGTGCCATTGCAACGATCCGGCACACAACGGGATTTTCGCCTTCGCTTCCTGAACTTTGCTTTCACCGAAGACCAGTTGCCCCTGAGCCGCGGCTTCGACAATGGCTTCCACCGGCTGCCCCTTGCTGACGGCTTGAAGAACGACGCTCGTGACCGGACGCTGGGCGCGATCACACGCAGCTGCGATTCGTCGCTGGATATCGGCCAAGTTTTTAGCAACGGACATGGGCCAATAATGGGCAACGCGGAACTTGATGACAAGGCCGTGGCGATCAAGGCACATGACTGCCGAATCTGGGCCCCGAAAAAAGTCGCCAAGAAATCCATTGCCAAAGGCGGAATGGGGTGGCTACTTTCCCGGCTCGGTTCGGGGCGTAGCGTAGCCTGGCTAGCGCGCTTGTTTCGGGTACAAGAGGTCGCGAGTTCGAATCTCGCCGCCCCGACCACTTTCCTCTTTCGTTTTGTTTCCGGTTTAATTTCCAAACGATCTCGGCCCGCTCCGGAATCTGGATCTCCCTGGCCAGACAGCCATTGCTGCATGAACGTGTTTGGTCATGCCGTTCGGGATCACGTCAGCGTGGCCAAAGATGTTTGATCTGGGCTTTCTGCTGGTTGCGCCTTACACCGCCGGTATGCATGGAATTCTTCAGAGATGGCTCCGATTCCCGTTGGCGGCACTTCTCGTGGGATGGGGTCCGCATGTATTGGGCGCCGGACAACCGACGCCTGCCAATCAGCCGGACGCTGGCAACGGCTCGACCAATTCGGTTTGGTCCGAGTATCCCTACCCCATACCTGATCGGCCGGCCGCCGGCTCGATTTACCATGTCTCGACTGGGGTCTCTTTGGACGCCGCCGGCGCGCTGTCGATGCTTTCCGGCAGCCGATTGGTTTGTCTCGGCGAAACACACGACAACCCTGAAGCGCACCGCGTGGAATTGGAAATCATCAAGGGACTTGAAGCGCGTTACCCGGGGCAGATCGCGGTCGGGATGGAAATGTTTCGCTCGCCGGTGCAACCCGTGCTCGATCAATGGACGCGCGGCGAGATTGACGAGAAGACCATGCTGCGAGGAACGCACTGGTATCAGGACTGGGGCATGGATTTTGATCTGTATCGTGCGATCCTTGAGTTTGCCCGCGACAAACATATCGATGTCATCGCTCTCAACCCGCCGGAGGAAATTCAGAAGCAGGCGGCAAAAGATGGGGACGCGCCGATCGATGTTGATCCTTACCAACGCAAGGCGATGGAAGCGGTTTTCGGTGGACACATGGGCGGGCCGAAAATGTTCGATTCGTTTCTGCGCGTGCAATTGCTTTGGGAACATTCCATGGCGAATCGCATCGTCGAGTATTGGCGCAGTCCGCGTGGTAAGAAAAAGCGGCTCGTTTCCATCACCGGCGGCTGGCACGTGCAATATGGATTCGGAGTTCCGAAGAAAGTGATCCAGAAAATGCCGGTTCCGTATTCAATTGTGCAAATTGAGGAAACCTACGTTCCGCCCGACAAAGCGGATCGATTGATGGACGTAAAGCTGCCTCCGCTGCCCTTGATGCCGGCGAACATTGCGTGGTTCGTTGACTACAAGGATCTACCCGGCCAGGTGAAACTCGGTGTGTATCTGGACGAAAAGGATGGCGGTATGACCATTACCAAAATCGTTCCAGGATCAGCTGCCGCGGATGCGGAATTACCGGCACCCTCGCAGCTCATTTCCATCGACGGCCAACCGATCAAAGACATGGTGGACTTGCATGATGCCCTGAAGGGCAAGCACCCGGGCGACAAGGCCGAACTAATATTGAAGAGTGGCGAGAAGCGGATCACGCGGAGGTTGGAGTTTGTGAAGAAGCAGTGATATGGGTGGGGTTCAGCCACGGATGGACACGAATCAAACACAGATGTGGTGCCAGACACGATCGAAGGAACCGGGCTAGAACTTCACTTTTCGCTTTTGTTAGGCTCTAATTTATCCGCGCATCTTTCTCCAGCGACGGTACGCGAGCACTCCAAATTGTGCCACCAACGCAATGACCAAAGCGGGCAATCCAATGAGTAATAAATCCATCAAGAGCAATAACACAGCGTAGCGAAAACTTACCGGATCACGGCAGTAGTCAATGGCATAGCCTATTATCGTCTCGTTCCCATCTTTGCCGGCAAGCGGCACGAACCAACCGAGAATAAAAAGCGCTAAGGCGATGAGACTCCAAAGACGAGAGTCGAAACTTCGTTTCTTTTGATCAGCAGTCATTTTGAGCAACCAGCAATAAATATTGTGGCGGTTTCATGCGCGTGACACATAAAGCAATGCTGGTCGGTCCTCGCTCGGGCTGGCCTCTTTTCCGCGCCAATATTAATTGAGTTACGGTTGAATTATTGATTCTCACATGCCAGCAAGCTGCTGGCAACACACCGCTGGGGCCGCTGCGAACTTCAACGAGTGTCCGGTTTCGAAATCAACAAATTCTCGTACCAATAAAGTCCGCTGCGACCGGGAAGCACGAGATCAAGGTCGCCGTCGCCATCGAGATCAACCGCTTTCGGATCGAGACCAACTCCCGCCGGTCCGTTGGTCTGAATGGCATACCGCTGGAACTTCCCGAGCGCCTTGTCGAACTGGTAACGATAGATCACCAGCGGATCGCGCGCGCCGGGATCGCGGCCTTCGTGACACCAAAAGCGTTTGCCATCGACGAATTCCTTGTGGCCGTCGTTGTCGAGATCGACCCAGAGAGGACTGTGCCCCTGCGACCAGGAATCGTCGATCAGGTGCTTCTTCCAAGCGCGATGGCCGTTTTCCTGAACCTGTTCGAGCCAGTAAACGCCGTAGTCATGTCCGATGGCATAGACCAGATCGGCGTCACCATCTTCATCGACATCCGCGACGATGATCGGCATCGACGTCCGGCCGATGTCATACTCGGGGTGCCAGATCCATTTGCCGTTGCGCGGATCGAGTGGCGCCTCGTACCAGCCGCGCGTCGCAACATAATCGCCACGGCCGTCGCCATTGATGTCGCCAAAGCCACTGCCGTGACCGCCACCTTCCTTGCCACCGATGTCGTGGCGCGCGAATCTCGGTTCCTCGCCGGGTTTACCCGGCAGCAATTCCCACCACGCAGCGAATTCCCATGGACACGGAACGATGTCCAACTGGCCGTCGCCATCCACGTCGTACAATCGGCCCGTTTCCATCTGACCCGGCACGGCCACAACGTGCTTTTTCCATTCGCCGAGTGAAGGGCCGGGATGCTCCATCCAATAGATCGAACTGCTACGAAAGTTCACATTGATAAAGTCCATCCAACCGTCGCGGTTGACGTCCATTTCAAGATGCGAATAGCCGTCGGGCCGGCCATTGATCACCTGGACTTCGCCGACGTAGTGTTTTCGCCAATTGGGCGCTTCGTACCAGAACTCACCACTAACAATGTCGAGCTTGCCGTCGTGATTCACGTCCATCACCGCGCAGGAACTGAAGAACGCGTTGGTGTTGATGGGATGGAGTCTGAACTGGAGATCGGCGGCCGAAACGGAAGTCGCGCCAACCATCACAAATCCCACCATCACCACCCGGATAGCGACGAGGACGACCCAAAACCGTTGATGTACATTCGCTGAACGTTTACCGCGCACGAATTCGGGTTTCATTGTTGTGATCCTAGTTTTATTGACGCTGTTCTGGCAACGGGTATCGCCATTGACTCCCACACAACACGGACCGCCGAAGACGGGACCGTGATTCAACAACGTCGACACCGCAAATAAAACGGAGTCGGGAAATCACTTACCATACCGATCAATCCACGCGTCTGGATCATTTCCCAAATCATTGGTCAGGCCGCGCAGAACAACCATCGCATTTGTCAGCGTTTGCCGATAATTCCGCTCCAGGCTTTCGCGCAATACCGGATGAGTCACAAACTGCATTTCATGTTCGTAATACCCACGCAGAAAGTTCAGACGCATGGCCAGGCTCCGAACGTCTGACACCCCGTCAATGTAAGATTTTTGAGTCGTCTCGATTTGATGGTGAACGAAGGAGGCCGCCGCAAACTGGCGCTCTGCCAGATAATAACGCCAAGCGAAGAACCCTGTTGAACATGAGAGCGCGAATAGGATGATCCATTTTCCGCGACCAGTCTTCATTGGAAGCCTTTGCTAATCTTTTCTACCGGGGCGTTTGATGCTTGGTTACAGGGTTTCCCAATCTCTCACGGCGCGACGAGTTTGAACACCTTTCCCCGGTCGCCGTGGACCATGTTCGCACCATTTGTCATCACATAGAGTTCGCCTTCTTCGTCCTCACCCAGCGCCCAGACAAATCCGCTGACGCGTCCATCGGGATGTCCTTCCAAGCGCAGCGGCTGTGAAGTCCATTTGCCATCAGCTCCGGCGTGGTCCGGACCAGAAGCAATGAGCAAAGTGCCCATACCAAAGCCCATGTTGCGAGACCAATCGCCAAAGACATAGTAACCGGTGAGATCCGGCAACGCCTTGCCGCGATAAACATAGCCACCCGTGATCGTCACACCGTACGAATTGGGATCCTTGCCCATGCCGCGCAACGTTTTGTAAACCATCACCGGATCAATGAACGGCTTGCCGTCGGCGTCGACTTTCGGCGCGTTTTCCGGGGCGGTGTTGGTGTTTTTGGGATCAAATCCGTCAAAGCCTTCGCGCACGCGCCAGCCGTAGTTTCCGCCCTTGACGATGACGTTGATTTCCTCCCAACGATCCTGCCCCACATCCGCCAGAATCAAACTGTGCTTGCCGCCGCGATCGAACGACAGCCCCCAGGGATTGCGAATGCCCCACGCGTAAATCTCCGGTTCCCCCTTTCCGCCGTTGGCAAATGGATTGTCGGACGGGATGCCATGTGGATCGCCGTGGTCCACGTCGATGCGGAGGACCTTGCCGAGCAGTGTCTGCAAATGCTGACCGTTGCCCTCGGGAGCGTGACCGCGCACTCCCACGTCGTTCGGCGCTCCGCCGTCACCGACGGTAATGTAAAGATAGCCATCCGGACCAAACGCGATTCGACCGCTGTTGTGGTTCCAATCCGGTTCATCGATTTGGAGAAGAACACGTTCGGAATCCAGCAAGGCCGTTGGCTCATTTGTATCGCTGACTTTGAACTCACTCAGGTGCGCGGTGTGATTCCAGTCCTCGGGGGCGGACGCCCGTTTCGCAGCACTGTAGTACGCGTAGATTTTCCGATTTTCCCGGAAGTTCGGATGCAGGGCGATGCAGAGCAGGCCACGTTCTTCCATGCCCTGGCCGAGTTGGACGATTTTTGACCGCAAATCCAAAAACGGCTTTTCGCGGCGCGTGCCGTCCTTTTCGAGCAGGTAAACCACTCCGGCCTGGTCGGCAACGAGCAATCGTCCGGAGCCGTCCGCCAATGAAATCAGGGCGGTCGGAGCCGAAAATCCTTCCGCAACCAATTGCAATTTCGCCTGTGGTGGCGCGTCCGCCGCGAAAGCGGAGCCAACCAGCAGGTCGCCGATCAACAACCCAGCCACGAGCAACGGCAGGGGGAGCATGAAATGAGTTTTCATTGGTTCGATATGACAGTCGGGAACACGCCCAAGATACAGAACGCCAAGAATTCGTCGAGAGCGCTTCCTGGTCGGCTCGCGGGTACGTGGGTGAAGAAACTTTGGCAATCGATCGCAACCTTGTCGGGCAGGCGGTGTTTGTTACCGTCACCGCGATGGCCAACGCGAACGATCCCGATGCCGACCTCATGCTGCGCGCAAAAGAGGGCGATCGCGCGGCATTCGAGGAGTTGGTGATTCGACACCAGCAAGCCATCATCAATTTCATCTACCGTAGCGTTCCCGACTTACAGGAAGCCGAAGACCTGGCGCAAAACACTTTTGTGCAGGCGTGGAAGGCGCGCCAGCGGTATCGTATTTCGGCCAAATTCACGACGTGGTTGTTCACCATTGCGCGGAATCTGACGTTGAATGAATTGCGACGGCGTTCGCGTCACGCCCACGAATCGATCGACGGAACCGCCGGTGACGAAGATGGCCAGACCGCCCGCCAATTTGAAGATCGAACCATCAAAGACGCGGGCGAAGAAGTGCTCCGCACAGAAATCGAGCAACGCGTCGCGGAGGCCGTCGCCGATCTCCCGGAAAATCAGCGCACCGCGATCCTCCTTTGTCAGGACGACGACGTTTCCTATGAGGATATCGCCGCCGTCCTCGGTTGTTCATTGTCCGCCACGAAATCCATCATTTTTCGAGCCCGCGAAACGCTGCAGGAACGATTGAAGCCATTTTTGAAGACGGGCGAATGGTCGGCCGCTTCCTCTGCAACTTTTCCGCGAACCCGGTGATTAACCTTCTACGGATACCTACTGCGCGCCATGAATCAGCATGAACTTGAGCAACTCATTGACCTGGCCCGCCGGCGCCCGCTTACCCACGACGAGCAGGCCCGACTGACCCATTTACTGGAGGCCGACCCGGCGGCGTGGCCCGATCGCGACGACGAGTTGGCGTTGACGCGAATGCTGCGCGGATTGCCGGACGCCCCGCTGGCCTCCAATTTTTCCGCCCGCGTGATGCAGGCAATTGACCTCGAGGAGGCTGTCGCTGCGCGCACGCGGAAACCTTCCTCGCCAGCTTGGCGGCGCTGGTTTATCCGGCTCGCCGGGGCCACGGCGATTGTGGCGATCTCGGCGATTTCCTGGATACAGTATCAACACTGGCAACGCGCGGAAACAGCCCAAAGCGTCAAGTTCATCACCGAAGTTGCCGCCGTTCCGAGTGTCGACATTCTGCGTGACTTCGACGCGGTTCAATCGCTCTCCCACGTGCCTCCGCTGGCAGATGTGCAGGCGGACGGCGAACTTTTGAAGGCGCTGCAATGACTCCGTCCCGGACATGGCCGTTGGTCTTGCTCGCGACCGGTTTGCTAACCTGTTCGACAGTCCAACTGCGCGCGGCCACGCCTGAGGTCGACGGCCCGCCGTTGCCGATCAGCCATTCCCCCGTTGAATTCTTCCGGAAGCTCATCGCGGCCGCCCCGGAGGAGATTGATCAGATGCTGGCTGGTCGCAGTGCTGAACAACAACGCGTGATTCGCGCCAAGATCAACGAGTACCGGCTCTATCCGCCGCAGATTCGCGAGTGGCGGCTCAAGGCGACGGAACTTCGTTGGTATCTCAAACCGCTGATGCAACGCCCACCCGAAGGCCGGGGCCAGTTGCTGCAAACCGTTCCGGAGGAGGATCGCCCACTGGTCGAAGCGCGGCTGCGTCAGTGGGACCAGCTCTCCGCGGCGGAGCAACAGGAACTGCTGAACAACGAACTCGCCCTGCAATATGTTTCCCGGCCCAACGAGGCACCCACGCCCACGGCGGAACAGCTGAAGATTCTTCCGGCCGCCGCGCGGGCCGAACTGGATCACGCGATCGATCAATGGCGATCGATGTCAGACCAAAAGCGGCAGGAGCTGGCAAATCGGTTCTCGAATTACTTCAAGCTGACAAAGGTGGAACAAAGCCGAACGCTGGGGCTGTTCACCGCCTCTGAGCGAGAGCAGTTGACCAAACAAATCGGCCCGTTTGCCGGACTCAATCCGACGGAACGGGAACGATGCCTCCTGGCCGTCCGGCGGTTTTCGCGGATGTCAAAGAACGAACGCCTGGCCTTTCTGCAAGCCGCTGAACGTTGGCGCTCCATGAGCGAAAAACAGCGCGATGCCTGGCGGGATCTGGTGATCAAATTGCCCCCCACGCCACCGGGTGCAGGCCTGCCGCCGTTGCCGCCAGGATTTAAACCCGGTCAACCGCGAGCCAGCGCTTCTCAATTGCCTGGTGGCAACGCGCTCGCGATGGACGGAAATTGAGGCCGGGAGCCGGTGACGTTTTCGATCGATACACGCTGCAGCGAATGCCCCCGTTCACGTCGCGAGCATCGGTTGTAGTTCATTTCCCATTACGTCGAGCGGTTTGCGAGTTTCCCAGGTCTGCGCCAATGGCGTCGTGACAAGCCGGCCGCCTATTTCGCCCACCATCACGCCGGTGACGCCTTCGAGAAACACCTGCACCGCGTGCGCCCCCAATCGCGTCGCCAGCAAACGGTCCCGGGCCGTCGGCGAACCGCCCCGTTGAATGTAACCGAGAATCACCACGCGGATTTCAAACCCCGAATGGATGCGTAATTCCTGAGCGACCCGGGCGGCGCCACCCGTCTCCCGACCTTCCGCCACAACGATAATGCTGCTGGCCTTGCCGCGCTCGCGCCCGGCGCGAATACGGGCACAGATCCCCTCGATGGAATGCGGTCGCTCGGGCACCACGATTTCTTCGGCACCGGCCGCCAGGCCAACATCGTGCGCGAGATAGCCGGCGTGGCGACCCATGACCTCCACCACAAAAATGCGATCGTGCGACTCGGCGGTGTCACGAATCTTGTCGATGGCTTCGAGGGCCGTATTCGTGGCCGTATCGAAGCCGATCGTGAAATCCGTTCCTGAAAGATCGTTGTCGATCGTTCCGGGCAGACCAATGATCTGGCCGGGCCAAATTCTCCCCAGTTCCACACCGCCGTGAAAGGTACCGTCGCCGCCAATCAAGATCAGCCCGTCGCAACGACGATCGGTCAAGATCCTCGCGGCTTGGCACACGCCGTCCGCGGTTCGAAATTCCTCCGAACGACCTGTTTTCAAAATCGTGCCACCACGCTGAATGATGTTTGAAACATCGCGTGGCCCCATTCCCAAAAAGTCATTCGCCAACAGCCCGACATAGCCGCGGCGGATGCCGACAATTTCCAGTCCCCGCGCCAACCCCACCCGAACGACGCTTCGAATACACGCGTTCATGCCCGGCGCGTCTCCACCACTCGTGAGTAACCCGACTCGTTTCATGTGATCTAAAACCGTCCGCCTAAACGCCCCGGCGCGCAGCGTATTTTTTCACATCGGAACCAGCCGCTGCTTAACGGTCATTGTGGCCCAACGACGATTTGTCCCACCTGACGAGAATTCATGGTGCCGGCACGCGCAGCACAGAATTCATACCACCATAGGGATTCGGCGCGGTTTCCGTCGCACATGGATCCGCCATCCATTCGCCATCAACGACAATGCGGTACTCATGCACGCCCGGAGGCAGAACAAGTTCCTTGGCCCAGCGACCCTCACCGAGTGCAACCATCTCCGTAGCCCTCGGGTGCCAATCGTTGAAAGTGCCGGCGATACACACCGTCTCGGCGGTCGGATGGACAAATTCGATCTTCACGCAGGGCTCAGCCGCGTGGCGAATCCGTTCTCCGGTGCGGCGGGATTTCAGAGGCTTTTTCAATGCTTTTTTCATGGCTTGGCTTTCCCATTTTTGCACGAGCTTGAGTTTGAAATTAGCCGAACTCCGCCGGATGTCTGGAGCTAATCTTGGCCACAGCTCCACAAATTCTGCCGAGTCATCGAGAGCGATTTGCTTCGTGCCCAAGCATTAATTACCGCGACACCGCGGAAACTTAAAACTCAATCATGGCGCGTCTGCCGTCTTTTGCGATAAGTTCGTCGAACGCTATGACAACAAAACGATCGCACGCACGCTTTTCATGGGTTCGCGCGACCGCCGACTGGCTTCTGCTGTTGGCGCTCGCTGGAGTTTGGTTGCCGGATTCCGCCACGGCCGAGGTAAAGTTGCCGCATGTTTTTGGCAGTCACATGGTACTGCAACGCAACATGCCCGTGCCCGTCTGGGGCTGGGCGAATCCGGGTGAAACTGTCACCGTGAAACTGGATGCCGCCAGTCAATCCACGACCGCCAACGATCGCGGCGAATGGAAAGTCGTGCTGCCAGCGATGCAGGCCGGTGGTCCCTACAAACTGACCGTGACGGGATCAAGCACCGTCGAGTGCGACGACGTCATGCTGGGCGAGGTGTGGTTGTGCTCCGGGCAATCGAACATGGAGTTTGGCGTCGGCAACGGCAACAACGCCCAGGCGGAGATCGCCGCGGCAAATCATCCCGGCATCCGCCTGTTGATGGTGCAAAACCACTGGACGCCGCTTCCGCAGGAGGACATGGACGGTACGTGGAAAGTTTGCACGCCGGAGACGATCGCCGAAGGCGGCTGGCAGGGTTTCTCCGCGGCCGGCTATTTTTTCGGTCGCGAACTGAATGAAAAGCTCGGTGTGCCGGTTGGTCTGATCGAAGCCGATTGGGGCGGCACGCGGATCGAGTCATGGACGCCGCCGGAAGGCTTCGCCGCAATACCTGCGCTGAAGCAAGATTACGAACGCCTGCAAATGGGCGATCCCCGGACTGACCTGCACCGCGAGCGACTACAACAAACGCTCGACGAGTACGACAAATGGCTGCAGGCGGCGCACCAGGCGTTGGCCGACAAGGGATTGGTTCCGACTGTTCCAACGTATCCAACTGAGTTGCTCGCTCCGCACGACGTGCAAAACGCGACTGCCCTTTACAACGGCATGATTCATCCGCTGGAACCATTCGCAATGCGCGGGGCCATCTGGTATCAGGGTGAAGCAAACGAATCCGAAGGAATGCTTTACGCAGAACGCATGAAGGCCTTGGTGGCAGGTTGGCGTGAACGCTGGCACGAAGGCGATTTCCCGTTCTACTTCGTGCAGATTGCGCCGTTCAAATACGGCGACGATCCGAAGACGCTGGCCGAACTCTGGGAAGCCCAGGCGGTGGCCGCCGAAGCGATCCCCAACGCTGGAATGGCCGTCGTCAATGACATTGGCAATCTCACCGACATCCATCCCAAGAACAAGCAGGACGTCGGGCATCGGCTCGCGTTGCTGGCGCTGGCCAAAACCTACGGACAGAATGATCTGGTCTACAGCGGGCCCACATTTAAATCCATGTCGGTCGACGGGGACCAGCTCCGCGTCACCTTCAATCACGTCGGCAGCGGGCTGACGAGTCGCGATGGCAAACCGCTGGACTGGTTTGAAATCATCGACGCCGATGAGGGCGGTTTCGTGAAAGCCAACGCGCGCATCGATGGGGACAGCCTTGTTCTGACCGCGCCCGAAGTAAAACATCCCGTGGCCATGCGGTTTGCCTGGAGCGGATTGGCCGAACCGAATTTGATGAACAAGGAAGGGCTGCCGGCGACCGCTTTTCGCGCCGGTCAAACACCCAAACGAGATTGGGTGAGCAAGCACGTACCTGAAGCCAAAGATTACGAATTGGTTTACGATATTGACCTCTCAAAACTCGGCTCAACGATCAAATACGAGGTGGACAATCACGCGAAGATTCGTCGCCCATTTGACCGCGTGGCCTACGTCGTGGAATTGAGCGACGACAACTGGAACACGAAGGATATCTACGTCTCGATGGATGCGTTCACCGACGATCCCGCGAAGATCGGGGTTCCGGCATTTGGCACCGGTGCACAATTTCAACAGAACGTCGCGGACTTGAATGTCTATTCAAACGTCAAGGGCATCGTCACGGGCGAGCATCTCGACGGCGGTAACATAGAGTTTTGGCCGGGTAATTACGGTCAGCAAAACAGCGCCAAAGTACCGCATGCTTCATCCGACGTGTTTGACTTCGGTGACGAACCCGCCGCACCCGCGGACGGTTATGGGTCGATGCAGGTTCACAATCACAACGCGCGGCAGACGCTGTTTGCGATCAACCACTGGCGCGAAGGCAAACGCGCAGACATCGGCATCGGCAATCAGCCCACGAACAATCCCGACTGGACCTTCGCAGCGAACGCGGGCGGTTATCACACCATGCGCCTCCGCGTGCTGGTGCATTATCGGTGAGCGTTCGCGGCATTTGCCAAGCACAGGAAATTAGAACTGCGCCGGGCAGTGGCGTTCGATTCGGGCGCGTCACGATGAAGCCGTAAGCGCGCCCCCGTACGCGGACCCGGTAATCCCGCGAACACGACCATGGTCAGTTGCGAGTGTGTTGTTCCAAGGTTTTCCGCAGCTCGCCCATGTCAACCGGTTTCGCGAGAAACAGTTCACCGCCGATGGTCGCTTCGTGACCATCGGTTTCCTTGTTCGACACAATCGCGGTGAGAAACACAATCGGCGTGTTGTGAATCAGCGGATCGGCGCGCAGCCGAGCGGCTACGTCGTCCCCGCCCAGGTCGGGCATCATCACGTCCAGAAGGATCAGATCTGGTTGAAATTTTCGTGCGGCAGCGAGCGCGTTCCGCGCACGATTTTCACCCAGCACCTCATAGCCGCCGCCGGATTCCAGATTCAGTTTGAGGTTGCGGGTGACACTTGGTTCGTCATCGATCACAAGAATTCGTTTTGTTGTCATAGCAGTTCACTTTCCTTCGAATTTTGAATGGAACTGTAAAGTAACGCGCGCGCCCCGACCGTCCGGACGGTTGGTCAACCGAACGGTGCCACCATGAATTTCCATGATGCGGCGAACAATGGCGAGGCCCAGCCCGGTACCCTGACCGGGCGGTTTCGTCGTGAAGAATGGTTCAAATAATTTTTCCGCATTTTGAGGATTGATACCGTGACCGGTATCGTCCAGTTCCACGGTGACTGCTTGATCTGCAGCGTCTTCGACGATATCGGACGCAAAAGCACGAATGGTCAATGTGCCGCCTGGCGACATGGCCTGCAGCGCGTTGATAAAGAGGTTTACAAAAAGGTGTTCGATGCGCGCGCGATCCAATTGAACGAGCGGCAGATCGGGAGCAAACTCACGTATCACCGTGATGCGCTGCCGATTCAATTCATGCCGCACCAGGATCAGTGAGTTCTCCACGGCCAGGGAGAGATTATCCAGAGAAAGCTGGGGAGGACGTATGCGCGAATAGTCCAAAAGAATGTTGATGACACTGCTGGCGCGCTTGACCGCTTCCTTCATGTCCTGCGCGAGCTGTGTCTCGTCATCGTTGTCCAATTTCCGCGCGAGAAAATAGTCCGCTCCCAGGCTCAACGTCATCAGCGGGTTCTTGACTTCGTGGGCAACCCCGGCGGCGAGTCGTGCGACCGATTCCATCTTGGCTGATTCGATCAGTTGAAACTGCGTTCGCTGGAGTTCTGCGTGAGCTTCGCGCACTTCCCGCAACGCCTGGTTGAGCTCGCCTTCCGCGCGGCACCGTTGTGCTATTTCGTCCTGCAACGCCCTGGTCCGATGAGCCACGGCGCGTTCAAGGTTTTCATTCACTTCACACAATGACGCGAGCAGTGCGGCAACGACCAGAAACGAGACGGTAAGCGCCATGGTATTCCAAACGGGCAAATACCAGTGCCCATAACTTTGGCGTCCCAACCAATCGGCCGCGAACCAGACCGCCGCACTGGCGAGTGCCACTGTGTAGCCCGTTGCCCGGCCGCCGGTCCAAACCCCAAGCGCGATCGGAATGAGATATAGTAACGAAACCGAAAGTTCCAAACCGGTGAGATAGTCAACCAGGCCGACGATGGCCATCAACCCGATCAGAACGGTCGTAGCCAGTGACGGTGGCCACGCCTTTATCGTCCGAAGGAGCCGGAATCCCTGGAAATGATCGACCGCTTCAAGGGTGAAAGCCGACGCGGATTCTGAGTTCATAAAAACGGCGCGCGTTCAGGTGCATCAACGATGGTGTATGGCGAAACCATTTCTTCAGGGGGCAATCGGTTGGCCCGTTGAAACGTTCGCATTTGCATCACGAACCCGAGGTGCACTCCCGGTGCCAAAAGCTCTGAACGTTGAATGAGAGAGAGTTACAAGGAACCAACCTGCCTTGTTAGCCAGCGTTGGATAAGCCGCGAGCCAGAATGAGATAAGTGGTTGATCTGCTCCCCCCGCAAACCAGGTGTGCGCAATCGCGCGCCTTGCGAACGGCCGATCCGCAGCGATGTCGGCAGTCAAATCGAACGGCTCACAATTGATTACTCGTCACGTCGCCAGAACGTCACGAACGACGGTCCCACTGACGTTGGTCAACCGACGCTCGATGCCGTTGTGGTAGAAACTGAGGCGTTCGTGATCCAGGCCGAGCAAGTGCAGAATGGTCGCATGAAAATCGTGCGTGGTGACAACATTGTCGACAGCCTGATAGCCAAAGTCGTCGGTTGCGCCGTAGGTGAATGGTGCGCGCACTCCAGCACCGGCCAGCCAGGCGGTGAATCCTTTCGGGTTGTGATCGCGACCGCTCGCGCCTTTTTGGAAGGTCGGCATTCGACCGAATTCGGTGCACCAAACAACGAGCGTGTTTTGCAGCAGACCGCGTTGTTTTAGATCCTTGAGCAAAGCCGCCGTCGGTTGATCCATGACCGGCCCGTGTTTGCTGTATTGTTCCTGCAACATTTTGTGGCCGTCCCAATTGCTGACGCCTTCGCCGCCGGTCTGGTACGCGCCGTTGAAGAGCTGGACAAACCGCACGCCGCTTTCGACAAGCCGGCGGGCGAGAATGCAATTGCGCGCATAAGCCGCTTTCAAATCCTTGAGCGGCGTGCCGCTCTCATCCGCGCCGTACATTTTGAGAATCGATTTTGGCTCGGAAGAAATATCGCTGACTTCGGGCACGGAGAGCTGCATGCGCGCCGCCAGTTCGTAGCTGGAAATCCGAGCCGCCAGTTCGGAATCGCCCGGATAATTTTCCAATCGATGACGGTTCAGCGTGTTCAGAAAATCGCGCGTGGCCTGGTCTTTTGAAAGACTGATCGAAGCCGGCCGGGCGAGATTGCGAACCGGCTTGGACGAATTGAAATCGGTGCCTTGAAAGGCAGCAGGGAGAAAACCGGGTCCCCAGTTGTTGACGCTCGATTGCGGTGTGCCGCGCGGATCGGGAATCGCCACGTAAGCGGGCAAGGTATCCGCCTCGCTACCCAACGCGTAAGTCGACCACGCGCCGATGCTCGGAAATCCGTCGAGCGTGAAGCCGGTGTTCATGAAATTTTCACCCGGCCCGTGCGTGTTTGTTTCGCCGACCAACGAATGAATGAAACACATGTCATCAGCCATCGAACCAAGATGCGGCACCAGATCAGAAATCATCTTGCCTGAGTGACCGCGCGGCCGAAATTCCCACGGGCTTTTGGTCAGCATTCCCTGTTCGCCCTGGAACGTGATCAGTTTGTCCGCGCCGGGCATGGGCTTGCCGTGATGGCGGATCAGTTCCGGTTTGTAATCAAACGTGTCGAGCTGGCTGCACGCGCCCGAGCAAAAAATCATCAAGACGTTTTGCGCGGCGGCCGGAAAGTGGGGCAATCGCGGGGCGTTGGGATTGGCTGGATCAATCTTTGGTCGGATGGGGGTTTTGCCGGGCGCGCTTTCGCGTTCTTTGGCGGCGAGCAATCCGCCACGACTTAAAAGATGCGTGAGGGCAATCGCGCCGAGACCCGTCCCGGTATTTCCCAGAAAGCGACGGCGGTTCAGCAGGGGATGCGGCGTGATATGCATGAATTTCCGGAGATCAACCAAGCAATGGAAAACCACGAATGAACACCAATTGACACGAATAACTCAACCAAGTGTTTCGCATCCGCACCAAACGCTGGTGTGGCCGGCGCAATTTTGGAGTCCCTGCCGATTCGTGATTTTCGCATCATTCTCATTGGTGTCGATTCGTGTTCATTCGTGGTGCAAATCTCAGAAAACAAAAAGGAATTCGCTGGTGTTGTAGAGCGCGCGACAGAACGACTCGAGACCGTCGGTGTGGATCATTTCGGTGGACACACTCGTTTCAAATGAATCTGGCCGTCGCGCAAACGCCAGTTCAAAGGCGCGGGTCACTTGCTGTTTCGGATCGTCGCCAGCTTCCTTGCGCAAGCGTTCGGCCAGAAAGTTTGCCTGCTGCAAAACGAACTGACTGTTGAACAAGTTGAGCGCCTGCAGAGGCGTGTTCGATCGACTACGATGCGGAATAACCTGGTTGCCATCGGGACAATCAAACGAGCCGAAGATTGCGTCCTGTTCCTGGCGAATTTTGAAAAGGTATATCATGCGTCGAAACTCGAGTGGACCAAACTTCTCTTTCGGAAAATAGTGCATGACGTTTTCTTCCTGCACATCGAGCAGATAAAATCCGGGACCACCCATGCGCGTGTCGAGCGCGCCGGAAACCGCGAGGATGGAATCCCGAATCGGTTCGGCTTCGAGCCGGCGTGGTTGGAACCGCCAGAGCAAACTGTCGCCCGCGTCGCGCGCAAGGCCTTCCGGTTGAGGCTGGCTCGATTGGCGAAAGGTATTTGAATTCAGGATGAGCCGCTGGATGTGTTTGATCGACCAGCCGCCTTTCACGAATTCGTCGGCCAGCCAGTCGAGCAATTCCGGATGTGTGGGCGCCACGCCGTTGCCGCCAAAGTCACTCGCCGTCGCCACGATTCCATTTCCAAAAATGTACTGCCAGAGGCGATTGACCATGACGCGGGCAGTCAGGGGATTCTCCTGACTGGCAATCCAGTTCGCCAGCTTCACTCGCCGGCTTTGCTCCGGTGCGTCCTGGGCCAGGCCGAGGGTTCCAAACACAGTCGGTTCATCGGGAGCCACGGGTTCGCGTTTGGCAAACGGATCGCCGCGATACAAACGATAGGTGGTGTCCGGTTGCGAAAACGTCCCAGCCCAGACCTGCTGATTGCCGGTCAGTGTGTCGATGTCGGCCTGCGTTGCTCTGATTTGTTCACGCGTCTGTTTCACCGCCGCGACTTCGTTGTCCGTCAGGCGAGCCAGAAACTCGTCGGGATCCGGTTTGCCTTCGTACGGTTTGCGGCCGTCGGAGCTGGCAATTTGGTTCCAGCTTTGGAGATCCGACGACGCCTCGATTTTGTAGCGCGTGATCACGCGATCCTTGAACGCCTCGTCGCGATCGCGTCCCCAAAGAATGCGATCGATCTGCTCCACTTGGGGAAAGGTGATCGCCACCCAGCCACCGCCCGACGTGTCGGAAATCCAACTGTGCGAGTTGCCGTAAAGACCGTCGTTGAGATGTTTGAGCTTATGGATTTCGTAACCGGGCAAGGTGCCTGAAGCCGTTGGGACCGAACCGTGCGACGCGAGCGCGACGTTGACGCCATTCGTGTCAAAGACTTCCAATTCATCGATGCACGGCTCGGCGGAACTGGTGGCGAGAATGGTAAACCGAATCGCGCGAGCTTCGGTCGCTGTAAAACGCTCCTCATTCAGCTTGGAGTTGACCGGTGGTCGTTGCGCATCCGCTGGCATTTTGGCCAATCGTTCGGCGGAGATTTTCTGATACTTTTCCAAGCCCTGCTTTTGAGCCGTCAAAGTTTTCTTTAGTTCAGCCAGGTTGCAGGCGTCGTCCGCGTCGAGCTTGCGGCGTAACGGTCGCTCGCCGTGATTCACACCAGCGAAGACCGCCTGCATCGAGTAATAATCCTTCTGCAGAATGGGATCGAATTTGTGGTTGTGACAGCGCGCGCAGCCGAGCGTGAGACCGAGAAACGCGGTGCCGGTCGTGTTGATCATATCGTCCAGCTCGTTCTGCCGCTGCATCAGCGTGAGCGAAATGTCCGGGCTCTTCACGATGTCGTACGGACCGGCCACGAGGAAGCCGGTCGCCGCGTCCTCACCCATCGCGTCGCCGGCGAGTTGTTCCTTGATGAACTGGTCGTACGGCTTGTCGTCGTTGAAGGCTTTGATGACGTAATCGCGATAAGGATACGCGTTCTTGCGTTCGCGATTGGTTTCGAAGCCATTCGAATCGGCGTAGCGCACGACATCCAACCAATGACGTGCCCAACGCTCGCCGTAGTGTGAACTCGCCAGGACACGATCGACCAAATCGCGGTAGGCATCCGGACTCTTATCGCGGACAAAAGCGTCCACGTCCTCCGGCGTCGGTGGCAGACCGAGCATTACGAGATAGAGCCGGCGAATCAGTGTTTCGCGGGAGGCGACCGGCGAGGGCGTCAATCCCTTTTGGTTCAATCGATCGAGAACGAAGGCGTCAATTGCGTTGGCAACGGCGGGACTGTTGATCGCCGGCACCGGCGGCCGCTTGACTGGTTGAAACGACCAATGATCGGTGGTGATGCCTTCGGCAACGACCGTCTCAACGCCCGGCATCTTTGCGCCTTGATCGATCCACGCCTTGAGCAGGCCGATTTCATCTGCGGTCAGTCGCTTGCCTTCCTTCGGCATGACTTCGTCCGGATCGGCACCAGTGACGAGCTTGACGAGATGACTTTCGGCGCTGTGACCAGGGAGGAAGATCGGTTCGCCAGACTCGCCGCCCTTGAGAATATTCTTCGGTGAATCGAGCCGGAGCTTGGATTTTTGTTTGTCGGGGCCGTGGCATTTCTGGCAGTGCTCGGCGAGGAGCGGTTGGATCTGCTCTTGAAAATCGACCGTTGGGGAAACCGCGCGTGCATTCAATCCGAAGACCAACAACACGGCGGAAGCGATCGCGATGGGGCTGCTGGTCTTGGCCGACATGATCTTTGGAATAAAGTTCAACGCGCCAAGTCGCAAGGGAAAACCCAAGATCGGACAGGCATCTTGCCTGTCTGGGTTGCGGGCTGATTTCGCTTTTGCGAGGCTGTTATCAGTTTTGGTTGACGGTGGATACTGGAAAGATTTGCACTATCACGAGACAGCCTGGAATACGGCTGGCATCTGGGAGCCAGTCAGGGAGACATCGCCAGTTTGAAGGCCGAGGACGTGGACTGGACCAACGGCACGATCAGCTTCACGCGCCGCAAGACCGGGGTGCCGGTGATTGTGCATCTGGGCAGTGACGCGTTGAACCTGTTGCGCGACCTGCCGGGCGAAGGACCTTTGCCGCCGTATCTGGCGCAGGTGCGAGCGGGAGACCGGGCAACGGAGTTTGGGCAACGCTGCCGCCAACTGGGAATCAAGGGAGTGACGTTGCACAGCTACCGGTATGCGTGGGCGGAACGGGCGAAGGTGGCGGGTTATCCGGAACGGTTCGCACAGGAAGCATTGGGCCACAACAGCCGGGCTGTGCATCAAGCCTACGCCAAGCGAGCCCTCATGAAGATTCCCTCGCGCCAAGAATACGAGGAACGCTCAATTGCCCAGACTCAACCAGTCCATTGAGAACGAACGCCAAACTGAGGCACGCGGACGGAAAACGCGAGAACTGACACGCAGCCCGCAGCGAAAACCGAGACGGCTGACCCGCGTTGCCTCAAGTGCCTGGTTCGACAAGTTCATTTTCCAAAGAGCTTCCTGAAGAATCCTCTGGGCGGCTCAGGACGCGGGCCTACCTGCAATCCCGCTCCACTGCCCCACGCTGCGATACCATCCTCCGGCCCATTCCTGAAGCGCTTCATAGCTCGCTGAACCGGCCAACAACGAGAACCATCAGCAAGGTGTAACTCGACGTTGATCTCTGCTTCCGGGTCGGAATCATCACCGTTCCAGTCTCCACCCTGCTTGCGACGTACGACCTCGCCGATGTATGAGCCAACCGCAAAGAGCCGCGAACCCAAGTCCTGGGAAAGCAGTCCGCCGGGTTTTGCCGTTCCGTTCTGGCTATGGTCGTCAAAAAATCGGTCAATCTCCCAAAGACTGCTCGGCGAGAAATCGGCACGGTAGCCTGAACTCTGGAGCGCTTTGGCGATCCACTCGGAGCTTGTCCGAACGTCTTCCTCGATGGTGCCCATGTGAGTTGCTGTATTCTATGTCGAACAGTATTAATAAACCAACAGAGTGTGCACGACGCCGTGCACGGTTCAATTTCCTAACGTGTTCTTTTCCTAAGGAGTTACAGAAGCCCATTCGCCAGTTTTTCGCAAGATTCTTCCCCATTCTCTTCGGGGCTCGGAGCGGTCCCGTTGCGCGTAAGTTTCAGCAACCGGGCCGTCACCAGCACCGGCACATCGTGCGGCTGACAGTTCAACAACTCAGCTGGTATTTCGGCCCCAATTTAACAATAAAAATTTATTGCCAAACAATAAATCAATAAATTGAAGTAAAGGCGTGAAACGAAGCTCAACAATATTCCTTCAAGTGGTGATTGTGCTCTTCGGCTTGGGGGCTCTGGCCCTTTTGCTGTGGGAGCCCCATGTCGAGGGCAGGAACGCGCACGCCACGCTTTTTGAAATCTATTTCAAGGATCCTTTTCTGGTGATTGTGTATGCGGGCTCCATTCCGTTCTTCATTGGACTCTATCAGGCGTTCCAGGCGTTGGGACACGTCGGACGAAACAAGGTCTTCTCCCCGGAAGTCGTGAAAGCTCTGCGGTCCATAAAATACTGTGCGCTCGCCATCGTTGGGTTTGTCGTCGTGGAAGAGTTGTACATTCTGTTGTCAGGAAACCGCGACCTTGAGAATCCGGGAGCCCCGATTCTTCTCGGCATGCTCGTTACTTTTCCTTCAATCGTCGTCGCCACGGCGGCCGCGATCTTTGAACGGATTTTGCAAAACGCCGTGGACATGAAGTCCGAGAACGATCTAACCGTGTGAGGGGCGTATGGCAATTGAGATCAACATCGATGTTATGCTCGCCAAGCGGAAGATGAGCGTGACCGAGCTCACCGAGAAAGTGGGCATCACCATGGCCAATATTTCCATTTTGAAAAATGGCAAGGCGCGGGCGATCCGCTTCTCGACCCTGGAAGCGATCTGCGAGGCCCTGGATTGCCAGCCGGGAGACATCCTCGAATACAAAAAATAGTGGCAGTGTCTCGGTGCTGATATTCAACCGGCTCTTCAATTATTCGTGGTAAATTGAACGAACCTCGTTTCACCGGGAGGAATTTCAAATTTGATTTCCTTGTCTGGTTTGATCTCAGTTTGGGTCAACCACTCGCGAGCCGTTTTGAAAACAAAACGCGGCGACAATTCCACGTGCGCTATGACCGATGGGTAGATCACGGCCGGTTTGCGCCTTCCTTCACCACGCCGTCGTTGTTGATCAGCTCAATCACCCAGCCGGCTGTATTGCGGTTAATCTGGTATTCGACGGGATCGCCCGAGACGCCGATCGGAAGACACTCGTCGGCAATCTGGCGCAAGCGATCGCGATGGGGCTGCTGGTCTTGGCCGACATGAACTTGGAATTAAGTGCAGCGCGTCGGGTCGCAAGGGAAAACCCAAGGTCGGACAGGCATCCGGCCTGTCTCTTGAGCCAGCCAGGATTTAAGAATGGTTCAACACCGTCTGAGGCCCGACCGCTATCTCGGAACCTTTCCCTTTGCCCCAGACAGGCAGGATGCCTGTCGTACCTTGCCGGGCAGTTCCACGCCTTTCGGATCATGGCTCGACAACCATATCTGCGCCCGTGACCGGATCTTTCGGAATCGCCTTCAGATATTCGGGAACCAGCTCCGCGACGTTTGTCGCGGGTGTCCCTTTTTCCAATTCATACGCGCGGGCCGCGAGTTCGATCATCAATGCGCGGAGCCGCTTTTCCTGCGCTTGAAATTTCTGAAGCGCTTTTTGTTCTGCCAATCGGGAACTCGCCGGATGGAAAAGTTCCGCGACGCGCGTCACTGCCCGCTGATAAAACGGATAAGAACGAGCCACCCACGCTTTTTCATTTTGCCGAATTTCAGCAAAGGGCACCTGGTCCTCTTCGATCATTTGCAACCGGCCGATGTTTTCGCGGCAAGCCTTGGCATCGAGATTTGTGAAAATTGTTTTCATTCCCGCCGAGCCAATTGCCTCACAGGCAATGCCAACCAACCCGTCTATCAAGAGTCCGCCTCGCATCGATTTTTCGCCGAGGCGAATCGCATCCAGATACGACCGGGCCGCGTCGGTGGGACGATCTTCCAACTCCGCCAAATGGCCATCGGCCCGCAACGCTTGCGCGACGCTTTTGATGGAGGCCAATTGCGGTAGATGCACATTGATTGCATTCACTGAAAGGCCCAAAGGTACGCGGCATTCGCGAGCCAAACCCGATCGCACCAAATCGAGGGCCGGCTGGTTGGTCGCAACCAAGGCGCGCAATTCATCCTCGGTCAACTCGTCATAACGCGACGTGTTCGGCGCGAGCATCGCGGCAGCCGTCAGAAAATCCTGATAGCCATTTAGCGACGGCATTGATGGACGCGGCGGGATCGGTGTCGAAGCGAATATGAGCAGGACGCCGATTGCCAAAGCGCCAAAGGCAAACAAGATGACCGGCCATTTGCGGGATTTCATCGAATTCTCCATTGATCAACCAACACGGCGTCGCGGTCAACGCCTCAATCAATTTCAATGATCGAGCAATCCCCGGGTTAATCTCTTGTATCGAATTGCACAAACCGCGTTTCGCCGGGCGGAATTTCAACTTCGATTTCACTCGCCGGTTTGAGCTCCGTTTTGGTCAACCACTCGCAAACCGCTTTGGACTCAAAGCGCGGTGACAATGTTACGTGCGCGATGACCGAAGAGTAGGTCACCGCCGGCTTGCGGCCTTCCTTGACGACGCCGTCGTTGTTGATCAGCTCGATCACCCAGCCGGCCGTGTTGCGGTTGATCTGGTATTCGACCGGATCGCCCGAGACGCCGATTGGGAGATACTCTTCGGTGATCTGGCGCAAGCGTTCGTCGGAAATGGCGGCCGGACGTTTGGTCTCCGCATTCACGCCCGGATCGAGGACTTCAATCGTGCCGGCTTCACTCAGCTTTTTAAAAGCGTCCGGTCCCATTGCTTCAACGTGCCGCGGATGCAAAAAGATTCGGCTGCCGGCCCTTGCGGCGGTGGTTAGTTCGCGCACAAAAGATTGAGAGAACTCGATGTCGCCCACGAGGAGGATTACCGGATAGTTCTTCATCAGCGCACCCGGTGCGGTGGAAAGAAAGACGTCGCA
Source organism: bacterium (assembly GCA_016124235.1). Taxonomy (GTDB): domain Bacteria; phylum Verrucomicrobiota; class Verrucomicrobiia; order Limisphaerales; family RI-55; genus RI-55. The sequence goes on from WGOC01000009.1 coordinate 55,125, forward strand.
CAATTCGCCGTAGCGCGTCGGGTGCAAATAGCGGGCTTCGGGATTATCGGGGTTGCCGGGCACGGGCAGTCGCTGCGGCCCACCGAAGAGTTGCGTCTCAAACAAGTCGCGCGTTTCCTGATCGCCCTGGGTCGGTGGCAAGATTCCCCAGGTGAGTCCCTGATAAGCGCAATAGCCGGACAAGTGATCGAGTACGACCAGCAACGGCGTGTACGGATTGCCCCGATCATGTTCGCGCATGAACTGGAAGTTCGCGGCGGCCGCGCGACCGTGTGCGGTCAACGTCCACGGTGCCTGCGGCTCTTCAAAAAAGCTGGCGATGCTGTTCTCGGGCGTAATCAACGCCGCTCCGGCGAACCACGCGTGTCGCCACATGCGCAGGTAAAGGCTGAGGGAATGGCCGGCGTCGAGTCCGGTGGCGGTGGCGCCGTTGGTGTTCAAAGGTCCGTGGGTCGTGACGGCATTGCCAAACCACGGACTCACCTGAACCGACCAAGGCACATTCCATTGTCTTGAAGCTCCTCGCGCGAAGGCAAACTTCGATTGCGTGAAGCCGATGTTTTCGCCGACTTCGAGCCCGATCACTTTCGCACCCCATTCGGCGGCGTACGCTTCGTAGTGCGAATGACCGGTCACGCTGATCAACCGGCCGCGCTTGGCCTGGCTGTGCCAGAGAAAATAATCGCGGACCTGATCGAAGCATTCGCGGCGCGTTTTTGGTACATCGTCGTAGCCGCGATTTTCCCGCGGCTTGATGAAGTCTTTAGCCTGCGCATCGTAGTCCTTCCCGAGGACCGCCTTCCACCAGCCGTCGTCCGAAGTGAGTTGATGAAAATGGTAGCCCCATTCGCCGAGTTGAATCGCGCTGAACACGCCCGCTCGATCGAAGATCCGCATCGCCGCCTCGTCGTCATTGCTCAACGCGCTCGTCCCGCCCTTGACCTGCATGCGGCCGCCATCGGGTGGATAACATATTACCGGCCAGCCGACCGTCGCTAGATATTCGATCACGTGACGCGACGCGGCGGACGCCGTCGGACCCGGATCAAACGCATTTCCCAAATGCTGGTCGCGCATGACCTGCACGACTTGTTTTAATTTTTCCAAATCGGCCGGCGCGCCGTAGAGCGAAAAATTGAAATCACTCTGGCCGGGAAACAGCTTCGGTGGCGTCGGCGTGGCAGTGAACCGATCGTTGCTGGCGGCGTTGGCGGCCAGCACACCAACGGCGATCATCAACCAGACAGCGACATTTTTGCGGGAGACACTCATGCTTTCAAAAAGCGTATCGTCTCGCGCGGCGGACTGACCACTTCAATCGGTCAATGTCGAACGTGATCTCGCGCGCGAGGACATCGAGAATCTGGATTTCCAAAAGACGAAGGCGGCACGACCGAAGTCGTGCCGCCCGTCGTGAGAACCGGCCATTAGAGGAGGGAGCCGGTCCGGAAGCTCATCAACTGATCAGCCTCAAAACCGATTGGGGCAAGGTGTTCGCCTGCGCCAGCATCGCGGTGCCGGACTGCACCAGGATGTTGTATCGCGCATACTGCGTACTTTCTTCGGCGACATCGACGTCCTTGATGCGGCTGGTGGCGGCAGAGAGATTGTCGCGCAACACACCGAGCTGTTCGCCGGTGAAGGAGAGACGCGAGACGCTGGCGCCAACGTTAGCTCGATCCGACGCCAGCTGCGTGATGGCGGCTTTCACGTTGGACAACGCGGTCGCCGCGGCCGTGGTGGTCGAAACTGTGGAGGCGGTCGCGTTCGTGTAGGTGGCGGTGGTGAGATCCACTCCACTCATGGCGAAGGTCGCGCCTTCACCATCGATCGACACATTCAATGTCGCACCGTTGAACAGGCTGACACCATTGAAATCTTTGGTGGAAACATTGTCCACGTAGGCGCCGAGGGTTGAAAATTCCGCGTTGTAAAGCGTGCGGTCCGCGTCCGACTTGGTAACATCCTGCGCGAGGATCGACAGTTCGGACATGCGGTCGAGGGCCTTGGAGACCTTCTGCATGAACCCGTCCTGCGTCTGACTAAGCGAGATGGCGTTAGTGACGTTGTTCTTGGCCGCAGAGGTGCGATTGATTTGCGCATCGAGGCGCATGCTCACCGCCAGGCCGGCGGCATCGTCTTCTGGCGAAACAATCTTCGAACCAGAAGAAAGACGAGCGAGGGATTTTGAAAGCATCGCCGAGGATTCAGAGAGCAGGCGCGCGCCCTGCGACGATGACACATTTGTATTAATAACCATAAGACTCCTTCCGTTGAGTCTCCCTCTTAGCGAGGGGCTGAACTAAGCTGCGGCGTTCCATGCCGCTGATGGTTTTGTCTAGGGGCACCATCGATTTTCCCCGCCGGCTGTTTCGGGCCGCCGACCGCCCTTACTCACGACGATGCAATTAATCGGCACAACGCGGCGGAGGTTTAGCGAGAATTCGCAAAAGACTGAAAACTCGCGGGAGGCATTCGCACATTTGCGGACATCAACGCTTGCCACAACGGCTCACAACCGGTTCGATGTTCGTGTTCCCATGCGCAAAGTCCTCTTTGTTTTGGTGGCGTTGCTTTTCTGCAGCGCAGCCAGGAGCGAGTACCGGCAAAAGCTGGTTACCCACTTTTCCCTCAACGATCCAAAGGTGCCGGCGGAAGTTTTGCAGGATGCGAAACCCACACGCTGGCAGAACACCGAACGCGGTCCGGTGCCGGATTTGCAATTCTTCAATTACGAAGACGCTCGCGCGACTGACTCCAACTCACGCCGGCAATCGTCCGCTACGCGCGACGCTGTATGTTGGTTGGGCTGTTCCGACGGCGCGGCGCGATTTGATCCGACCGCCAACCATCCGTGGGATCGTTGGCAATACTTTGCCGGACCACGTTGGCTACCCGACAATCACGTGCGGAACATTGTCGTTCGCGATGACGGTGGTTCGCGATTTGTGTGGATTCGCACCGACACCGGCATCTCCCGAATCGAATGGCGCCCCATGACGCTGGCCGAAAAAGCGGCGCACTTTGATGATCTTATCGAGCAACATCATCTGCGCCATGGCTTCGTCGCGGACTGTCGCTTGCGCGGGCCAGGCAAACTGGAAAGCAGTTACACCGTCGACAACGACAATGACGGTTTGTGGACCGCCATGTATTTGGCCGCCGAGACGTATCGCTTCGCCGTGACCCACGAAGCACCGGCGCGCGATCACGCGAATCGCGCCTTCAATGCGCTCGTGCGCTTGCTCGACATCACCGGCAACCCGGGCTTTCCCGCGCGCAGCATCTTGGCCGCAGATGAACCGCATGGCGGTGGCGAATGGCATCCGACGGCCGACGGGAAATGGTTGTGGAAAGGTGACACCAGCTCCGACGAACTGGTCGGACATTACTACGGTCACGCCCTGTTTTTCGATCTGTTGGCGAATGACCAACAGAAGACAACCATCCGCCGAGTGATGCGTGCGATGACCGATCATCTCATCGAACACGACTACGATTTGGTTGACCTGGACGGCCACCCGACGCGATGGGGCGAGTGGTCCGAACGTTTCTTCGCCACCGAGGAAGGTCACTACGAAAAGGCGTTGCGCTCACTCGAGCTGCTGTCGTTTCTCAAGACCGCGTATCACATCACGGGCGACGAAAAATATGAGCGCGCGTATCGCGACCGGATTGATCGCGGTTACGATCAATTCCTCCTCGCGTATCGGCGATGGCAGGGCGGTGGCGAAATTAATTTCTCGGATGACGAACTCGCCTATCTTTCCATCGATCCACTGCTTCGATACGAAACGGATTCATCGTTGCGCAAGACCTACCTCGATGAATTACGCTTTGTCTGGGACACGATCCAGCCGGATCGGAATCCGCTATGGAACTACATTTCGGTCGCAAGCGGCGCCGGAAAACTCAACGCCGCACTGGCCTTGGACTCCCGTGAAACCCTGGAGCGAATTCCCTGGTTGCCGATAGATTGGACGGTCCACAACAGCCAACGAATCGATGTCCATTTGCAATCGCAAAACAATCGCTTCGGGCGATCGGAATTGAAGGAAACGGTGGCACCCGACGAACGGCCACAGGAAAAGTGGAACGGTGATCCATACGTGCCGGATAGCGGCGGCGACGGAAAATATCTCGAATGCGGCACCTACTTTCTTTTGCCGTATTGGATGGGGCGATACCACGGCTGGCTGACGGATTAATTCTCACATGATCCGGGCGCTCAATTTGTTGGCGAATTTGTTTCCCGTCTGGGTGGTGGCGGCGGGCGGACTCGCGTTGCTCGAACCGAAATGGTTCGCATGGTTCGGTGGCAACTGGATTACGTGGGGTCTCGCCGTAATCATGCTGGGCATGGGTGTAACGCTTACGTTCGAGGACTTTCGGCGAGTCGCCCGGCGCCCCGGCCTGGTCGCGATCGGTTTCGTCGCACAGTTTCTGATCATGCCGTCGCTCGGCTGGTCGCTGGCAAAGATATTTCATTTGGAACCAGCGCCGGCCGTGGGCTTGATCCTTGTATCTTGTTGCCCGGGTGGCACTGCTTCGAACGTGGTGACTTACATTGCGCGGGCCGACGTTGCGTTGTCGGTCTTGATGACCATGTGCTCGACCTTCGGCGCCGTGATCATGACGCCAACCTTGACGACCTGGCTGGCTGGTTCGTATGTGCCCGTCGATTTTTGGGGACTTCTTTTGGGAACACTAAAGGTGGTGATTGCGCCGGTGATAATCGGCGTCCTGCTCAATCATTTTACGCCACGATTGGTCCGCGCCATCAATCCGGTGGCACCGCTCGTCTCGGTCATCTTCATCGCCCTGATCTGCGGCGGCATCATCGCCCGGAATGCCGGCCCGCTCAAGGAGACCGCAGGCGTGCTTTTTGCAGCTGTCACCCTTTTGCACGTCGGTGGATTTGGGCTGGGCTATCTATTTGCGAAGGCTTGCCGTTGTCACCAAACGGCGCGACAAACGATTTCGATCGAAGTGGGTATGCAAAATTCCGGCCTGGGTGCGGCACTCGCTCAAAAGAACTTTGCGGCCCTCCCGGCGGCCACCCTGCCCGCGGCCATTTCGGCGACCTTACATTCGGTGATCGGCAGCCTGCTCGCCGTCTATTGGCGCCGAGGCAACGGAAGCAATTCGCCGATCGAAGCGCCAAAGGCAAATTGACCAACCGCTCTTTTCGCCTTTATCCGAAAGGCTTCACTCCCTAAATTTCACAGCATGTCAACCGACAGCGAGGCGGATGGATTCATCATCTGGGGCGCCGACGAAAACGCCTACGGACCGGTGGAACTACCGGCGTTGATCGACTGGTTGCAGGATGATCGCGTCACGCCGGAGACCTGGATTTATTCCCAAAAGGATAAACGCTGGCAGGAGGCATCAAAGCTTCCGGAGCTGCAGATCATTTTCGGTAAACGCAAACACCCGCCCGGTAGCGCATCCAATCCCGCCGCAGCAAGCGCGGTCAACACCGGTGGGTTACGACGCGTGAAGATCCTGGCCGCCTTGACCGAAGACCAACTGGTCAAGTTCACCCGGTTCATGGAATTCGTGGAAGTTCGGCAATGGGCTGACGTGGTTCAAAGCGGCCAAATCGGAGACGCCATGTATTTGATCCTCGAAGGCGAACTGCGCGTCCGGATCATGGTCAACGGGAAGGAGAAGATCCTGGCCACGCTGACGCCCGGTGAATTTTGCGGCGAAATCTCATTGTTCGATCACGGACCACGCTCGGCCGACGTGGTGGCGAACATGGATTCGAAATTGTTGAAAATCTCGGCCTCGGCATTTGATCGATTAATCGTAGAGGCACCAGAACTCGCGGCACCAATTGTTCATGCAATTGGTAAAACGCTGGTGGCCCGCATTCGAGCAGACAACAAGCGCCTACAGGCGGACAATCAATTCCGAAAGGCCAGCGCACCCGCCGAAAGTTGAATAACCTGCGCCTCAGAATTGCCCCGTTCGCAAAAGGACCAGCGTGCAGGCCTCGTCAGTTTGGATTCCCGCATCCCGGAACTTCTGCGCCATTTCGGGATGTTCGCTGCCGGGATTGAAAATCACGCGACGCGGGTGGGCGTCGATGATTTCATCGGCCACTTTTTCGAGCACTTGTGGGTTCAAATAAAGGGTGACCGTATCGATCGGTGGCGGCACGTCCTTGATGGAAGCAAAGGCATGCAAGCCGGCGATGCGAGGTTTCCTTGGAGTGACCGGAAGCACGATGTGGCCGTGCTCGCGAAGGATTAAAATCGCGCGATTTGAAAACCGATCTGGATTGTCGCTCGCCCCCATAACGGCGACGCGTCTTGGGCCGTCGTTCATACTCAGTTCAACTCTTAATTCCTCGGCATAAAAGGCCGGAATTTGTCCCGCCTAGTTCGCACGAATATTCCAATTTTCAGCATTAATAATAATAAAATTTTGAATCTGTTACCCGTCACCGCTGCCCCGATTCCAATCTTGCTAAAGCTCGACCAGCCGGACATGGGATGATTTGAGGAATGAATCTGGCAACAAAGTTACAAACTCGGTGTAACCTGTTCTTATTACGCATGGTCTACTGAACAAGGTTGGCGGTCAGCCTTAGCAACAGTTCCTGTAGGACAACCAATTCAATGCAATCGACAAACCAGAAGCGTGTACTCGTTAGCGAGGTCAATCAAGGAACTCAGCGACCGCTGATCAAAACGGATCCCATCAAAACCAGCAACGAAATCGGGTTCGACGGGTTTTTGCTCGAGAAACATCGCCTGCCGGAACATGAAAACATCGACGTCGCGGCGACGAACACGCTGTTGGCCGTGCATCTCAGCTCGCCGATCAAGGTGGAGATTCGCGACGATGGTCCTTTTCGGAATCGAATCTTTTCACCGGGCGACATCATGGTGTTTCCGGCCGGTGTTCAATATTCCTGCCGTTTCAAGGGCGATTCCGAGTTTCTGGTGATGAGTCTGAGCAATGACGTAATTACGCGCGCAGCCCAGGCGATCACTGATCGCGGGGATTCCGGTTTGCGGTTGAACTGGGGAATTCGGGACCCCTTCGTCCGCCAGACGATGGCCAACCTGGAGGACTTGTGTGAGGCCCTCCGCACGCCAGACCGGATCTACGGTGAAACACTGGCCAACTCACTGGCCATGCACCTGGTCAGAAACAGCAAACAAATGAACGGCCATTTCGGAAGCAACCATCGGGGGCTCTCCCGGGCGCAGCTCGGGCGGGTATTGGACTTCATTCACGGCACGCCGTACTCGGATATTTCGTTGCGCTCCATGGCCTCCGCCGCCGGCCTGAGTCCGTTCCATTTCTCCCGAATGTTCAAGGTGGCCACCGGTGTCTCTCCGCACCAGTACGTGCTGCGTCGGCGGATTGAAATCGGCGCGGAAATGCTGCTTTCCCGGGCGGACAGCATCGCTTCGATTGCCTTGGAACTGGGCTTCGCCGACCAGAGCCATTTTACGATGCACTTCAAGCGCGTCCACGGAATCGGGCCCGCCGGCTTTCGCCGACAACACCGTCGTTGACCACGGAAGCTGGACCGCCGGCACAAGCCAGGTGCCGCAAATTGCTGGAGTTTGACCTTGAGCGGCTCGCGGTCGCCCGCGAAAACTTCCGCCGCAAATGAGTATTCTCGATGAACTGCAATGGCGGGGTTTGCACGCGGACTGCACCGACCTGGCGGGACTGACCGCACGGTTGAATGAAGGCGGCATCACACTCTACTGCGGTTTTGATCCCACGGCCGACAGTCTGCACGTGGGCCACCTCGTACCTCTGCTGGCGCTCGCGCGCTTCCAACGATTCGGCCATCACCCGATTGCCGTGGCGGGCGGCGCCACGGGAAGCATCGGCGATCCCAGCGGCAAGTCGGCTGAGCGCTCGCTGCTGACCAAGGAACAGATCGCCGCAAACGTGGCCGCCGTTCGGCCGCAGCTCGAACGCTTTCTCGATTTTAAGGCGGCGACCAATCCGGCCCGTTTGGTAGACAATGCCGATTGGACCGCCGGGGTCAGTTACCTCGATTTTCTGCGCGACGTGGGCAAACATTTCACCGTCAACGTCATGGTGGCCAAGGAAAGCGTGCGCGCCCGGATGGAAGATCGCGAAGTCGGCATCAGCTACACGGAATTCAGCTACATGCTGCTGCAGGCCTTTGATTTCCAGCAGTTGCACGAAGCCCACAACTGCCAGTTGCAAATCGGTGGCAGCGACCAGTGGGGCAACATCACGATGGGCATCGATCTCGTTCGTAAAAAAGGCGGCGGCCACGCGTTTGGCCTGACGTTGCCACTTATCACGAAGGCGGACGGAACAAAGTTTGGCAAAACCGAAGCCGGCGCGATCTGGCTCGATCCCAAAAAGACGAGCGTGTATCGCTTCTATCAGTTTTGGATCAACACCGACGATCGCGATGTGATCCGCTACTTGAAGTATTTCACTTTTCTTGACCGCGCCGAAATCGAAGCGCTGGAGAATGCGCACACGACCAATCCGGGAGCCCGCGAAGCTCATCGTGCGCTGGCCCAGGCCGCCACGGAATTGATCCACGGAGCCGATGCGGCACAGGAAGCCCAGCGTGCCAGCGCGATTCTTTTCGGCGGGGGTCTGGACGGCATTCGGGAGAGCACGTTCAACGAAATCGTTGGCGAAGTTCCCACCAAGGAAATGTCGGCCGAACGGCTGTCCGGCGAGGGCATTCCGTTGGTCGATTTGTTGACCGAATCCGGTCTGTGCTCGAGCAAGGGTCAGGCACGCAAAGACATTCAAGGCGGTGGAATCTATTTGAACAACGAACGGGAGTCGGATTTCCAAAGACATGTGACCTCGCAAAGTTTGTTGTTTGGCCGGCATTTGCTTTTGCGCAAAGGCCGGCGCAATTACACCGTGATTACGGTTTGTCCGGCATGAAAGAGCGCGGACTCATTCTGATTTTTCTGCTGGCCGCTTCGTTGGTTGCGCAAGCCGGTCCGGATGACGAGTTCGCGCAAGTCGTCAAGGTCATCCAGCACGGCGATCAGATGGTCGAACAAGGCAAGGATCGGGCGGCGATGGATGAGTATCGCAAAGCACAGGACGCGCTCCTCAAGTTTCGCAAAGTCTATCCAGATTGGGACAAACAGGTCGTTGCCTTCCGCCTTCGCTATCTGGGCGATCGCCTGGGCAACTGGACGGACACCCCCGAAGTGGCAGAGCCAAAATCCGACACCGAAGTCGACGCCCTGCGAAACCGCATCAATTTCCTCGAACGTTCCAGCCAGCAATATCAGGCGCAGGTGAACCAACTCGTCGGCGAAAACAATCGGTTGTCGAGCCGGTTGCGCGAAGCGTTGGCGATCCGACCGGCCGCCGCCGATCCCAAGCTTTTAGCGGACGCGCAGGAAAAGCTCAGTTCAGCAGAAAGCGAAATCACCCAGTTGAAGGCGAAGATCAAGGAACTCGAAACCGACTTGGCCGAACTGCCGAAACCGGACGAGGCGAAGAAAAACGCAAAGCTGGTTGAAGAGTTGCGCAAGAACCTGAATCTGACGTTGGCTGACACAGACGCTTTGCGAAAAGAAAATGCCGAACTGCGCAAAGCCGCCGCCAAAGCAACCGTACCGCAAGCACCGAAAGATGATGCAACCAATCGACAAATTGAGGCACAGGTGGCGCAGAGCGCAGCGGAGTTGGCGATTCAACAATTGAAGTCGGAAAACTCCCACCTCCAACAGGAGCTGGTGGCCGCTCAGAAGAAAGCGGACGAACAACCGCCCGCCCCCACGGCGGCGACCAAAGGTTTCCGCGCGGCCGATCGAGCACGCATGGCTCTGGCGAACAATCGCGGCGATGAAGCCATCCAAGCGTTGGCACCGGAACTGGAAACGCACCCGGACAATATTGAAGGTTGGTATCTGATGGGTTTGGCCCGCCTGGAAAAGAATGATTACGAGGACGCGGAGGCAGCGCTGAAAAAGGCGTTGGTTCTCAAACCGGATTGGGGCGCCGCCCACGCCGGCCTCGCGCGACTCTACCTACGACGATCTCCGGCCGATCCAGCTTTGGCACGATGGCATTACCACAAGGCGGTCGAAGCGGGGTTCCCCCGTGATAAATCACTCGAGCAATCAATGCATTGGGAGCAGCCGGACGCACCGCGCTGACCCCCCGAAAACTGACGGCTTGTCTGCGCGGTTCCGGGCGTTAGAGTGCCGCCCAAGTCCTTTCCAATCCATGTTGATGAACGTTCATCATCTCGAGCTGTTTTACTACGTTGCCCGCCATCAGGGGATTTCCGAAGCCGTTCGCAATATACCCTACGGGATTCAGCAGCCGGCCGTGAGCGGTCAGATCATCGCGTTGGAAGATTTCCTCGGCGTCAAATTGTTTCAACGGCGGCCATTTATCCTGACCCCGGCAGGCCAGGAATTGTATCAGTTCATCGAACCGTTTTTTAGCCGGCTGGAGCCGATGACCGAAAAGCTCCAGGGGGGAACTGCGCATCAAATTCGGATTGGCGCTTCTGAAGTTGTGCTGCGGGACCACGTGCCGTATTTCATCAAACAGGTGCAGAAGAAGTTTCCCCAACTGCGGCTTACCCTGCGCGAAGGTTACCAGCCGCAGATTGAGCGCTGGCTCGAACAGGAAGAACTGGACCTGGGATTCACCCTGATTGGCGACAATCCTCCGGCCGGCATCCAGAGCACTCCGCTTTTGACGCTGCCACTTGTCCTGCTGGTTCCAAAAACCAGCCGTATCAAATCGGCCGAGGACATTTTGCAGAAGGACAAGATCGATGACGCCCTGATCAATCTCCCGGCCAATGAAGCCATTACCAAGAACTTCCAGCAGGGCTTGCTGCGTCGCGGCGTGGACTGGTTTCCCTCCATCGAAGTCAGTTCACTGCACCTTATTGAGACATACGTTGCCAACGGACATGGCATCGGTTTGTTTGCCAAAATACCGGTCACCAAAATCCATAAAGATGTCCGTATGTTACCCCTGCCGGATTTCCCCCCCGTCGTCTTCGGCGCCCTATGGAAAGGTCGCCCCACTCCGATAATGCAGGCCTTTCTCGACGAGGCCCGCACTCGCAGTGTCGAGGTATCGGATCCTGCCTGATCAGTTGGCCCGCGATTTGCAGCGGAGGTTGATAGCTTCTTAAGACGTTCCGAAGTCTGCCGATGAGTTGTTAGCAGCGTGCGTTGCTCAAAGGCAGGTCTGAACCGACCTGGAACGAAGCTATCAACCATAATGGAACTGCCATTTCTCAATCGAAAAGCCAAACGCATCGATCAACTGATCGCGATCGATCTGGGCAGCCGGGCCACAAAAGCGGTGCATCTGCACCGGCAAGGTGATGGATTTGCCCTCACTGGATTCACGATCCTCGATGCTCCCGGGGTTGGCGAACGCGCCGCTTCTGCCGAATTGCTGGCCGAACATCTCAAGCAGGTGCATCAACTCCTGGGGGCTCCCACGAAGCAGGTGGTTCTCGCCGTCGGCGTGCAGGAAAGTCTCTTGCGCCATGCGGAAATGCCCATGATTCCAACGCCCGAATTGCGGACCGTGCTGAAAGTTGGTTCACGGAATTTTTTGCAGGAGGATCTCCCGGGCCACGTGTTTGACTGCCATTTGCTGGCCATTCAGCAACCCAACTCAGGACCTGAAATCGCCAAAGGCAAGGTCAATACCTCCGCCATGAAACAACGCGTGCTGGTAGGAGGGATCAAACAGACACGCCTCGATGATTTAACCAACGCCGCAAAGGATGCCGGTCTTTCCCTGGTCGCGGTCGTTCCCGGCCATATCGGACCCGCCAACGCACTCGAAATGGCCGAGAGCGAGACCTTCACCAACGAGGTCGTCGCCCTGGTGGAAGTCGGCTTCAAAAATTCCTGCATCAGCATTTTGAACTGCGGTGAAATTGTCCTGAACCGCGTGGTGAGCGTCGGCGGTGACAAACTCACCAACGGCCTGGCCGAGACTTTGAGCATCAGTTACGAAGAAGCCGAGGGCATCAAAATCGGCATGCCGCACGAAGTACAATCGACCCTTGAAACGCTGTTGCTGCCGCTGGGCCGCGAGCTGCGCGCGTCGGCGGATTTCTTCGAGCACCAAAGTGAAAAGCCCGTCGCCCAAGTCCTGGTATCGGGCGGTTGTGCCTGTTCTGAGTTTCTCGCCCAGACTCTGCAAAACGAACTCCTGGCCCCCTGCCGTACATGGGATCCATCACGTTCATTCTCCAAGAACCTTGGGCCGGAGCAAATGGCCCAGTTTGAACCCAGCGCCGCCCGCTTATCCGTCGCCATCGGAGCCGCCGCGTCCGCATTCTAGCCTGTCTTATGCCTGTTCGTATCAACCTCCTATCGGAAGTCATCGCCGCTGAAGAAGAAAAGCGCAATGACCCGGTCAAACGCACGATCTGGATCGGCGCGTTTGGCTTCTTCCTGGTGATGCTTTGGTCCAGCACGCTGCTCTTCGAGCAAATGATTGTGAGCAGCAATCTCGCGGAGAAAAAGGGCGAGTGGGCCCGGCTCGAACCTTCAAACAAGGAACTCCGGACCACCACCGGCGCGATCCGCGATGGCATGGAAAAGATCACTTCGCTCGATCGCCTCGCCACCAACCGCTTTCTGTGGGCGCCCGTTCTGAATGCCCTGCAATACACGATGGTGGGTGACCGTGTGCAACTCGTACGGCTGAATGGATCCCAAAGCTTCGAAGTGGTGATGCCGCCGAAGGAGAAGAAAACGTCGAGTGCCAAGAAGAAGAAAGAAAAGCCGGCGACTTCCACGGAACGGACGCTACTAACGCTCGACGCCCGCGATTTCGGTTCGCAAGGCGATCAGAACTTCAACGCCTTCATCGCGGCAATTGGGAAATCAGATTATTTCAAATCCAAGCTCGATGCAGGCGGCGTGAAACTCGCGAAACTGCTTCCTCCAACGCAACAGGGCGGTAACGCCGACAAGCAGTACACGCAATTCACGGTCGAGTGCAAATTCCCGGAAAAGGAGCGCAAGTAATATGGCTAAGCTTTCCAAAGACAAACGCGATCGCGTGATTCTTGTGGCCCTGGTCAGTGTGTTTGCCATGGCCGCCGCCTGGATGCTTCTGGTGCGATCACAGCAAGAGAAGCTGAAACAGATTGCGGTTGAAACACGCAATATCGACGAACAAATCAAGGGCACACGCCGGTTGTTGGCGCAGCGGGAGGAATTCGCAAAGACACTACAAAAGATCAACGCCGAGGTCTCGAAGCGCGAAGATGGCATGGCAAGTGGTGACCGGTTCTTTTGGTTTGTGAACATGCTGAACAAGTTCAAAGCGAATTACGACGTGGAGATACCACAGATCAGCCCCGAAACGGTGGGGCCGGTCGGAATCTTCCCGGAGTTTCCGTATCAAGCCGCGACCTTCAAGATCAGTGGATCAGCACATTTTTATGATTTTGGCCGGTTCTTGAAAGATTTTGAGAATCAGAATCCATACGTCCGCATCCAGAATCTGGACCTCGAACCGGACACCACGCCCAATTCCGAAAAGGTCACTTTCCGTATGGATGTGGTGACTTTGATCAAACCCGCCACGACCTAATCAGCCATGAAATCCTCGTATCAATCCTGGTTGGCCAGCGTGTCTCTGTCTCTTTTGACGTGTCTGGTTTCAGACCACAGCGCAGCGGGCGCGGAAACCGTATCGGCCCGCACCCTGCCCAACACGACACCGCGCTCGGGCAGCATCATTTCAAATCAAATCCCGGAGATCGAAATCCCTTCGTCTGTCTTCGTGAGTGACTTCAGCAATCCTTCGGCTCGTGATCCGTTTTTTCCAAACGCGATTTACACGCAGAGCAAAAAGAAAATCGATGATGCTCCACAACCAACACCAACGCAGCTTGACGATGGCGTTCTAAAATCTCTCAAACTGACGGGCATGGGTGGGGTTGGCGATCGGCGTTGGGCCATGATCAATAACGTGACGATCTATTTGGGAGAGGACGCCAAATTCAATGTGGGTGGGAAGCTGCTTACGGTCGAGTGTCTGAAACTCGACGAAAAGTCAGTGACCATCGGCGTGAAAGGTAAACCGATTCGCCGCCAGATCGACCTCGAATAACCAGCCAGAAATTCAACGGATTTCAGTCAACTCAATCAACCAAGACAAACAGCACATGAAACGAACAACCAAACTCACGTATCTCCTTGGGCTGGCCTTGAGCAGCACAGTCTGCTTCGCCCAGGACGCGACTCCGCCCGCTCAACCGGCGGTAACCCAAGGGGAGGTCGTTCCTCTAATCGTCATCGACGAAGCGCCGCTCATCGAGGCGGTGAAGACACTGGCCCGGCAGGCAGGGATCAATTTTATTCTCGATCCGCGTTTGACGAATCCCGAGCCCGGTCCGGACGGCAAAGTGCCGGTCCAGCCGAACGTGACGATTCGCTTCGAGAACGTCACCGCCGAAGACGCGCTGGTTTCTGTGCTCGAAACCTACAATTTGACGATGGTGCGCGATCCCAAAACGAAGGTCGCACGCATCACGATCAAGGATCCCGATGCATTGCCGCCGTTGGTGACGCGCGTCGTTCAATTGAACTACGCGAACCCGACCAACCTGGTGTCGACGCTGATGCCCACTTTGGGCGACAAGCGCAGCCGTATCCTGGCCGACGGCCGCACGCGTAAATTGATCGTTGTGGCGACGGAAAAGGATCAGGACGCCGCAGCTGAATTGATCAAAAAGCTGGATCTCAAAACCGAACAAGTTCTCATCGAGGGTGCCATCGTGGAAACCTCGAAGAATCCCAAGACGGTCAAGGGCATCGATTGGAGCGGAACGCTCGCCGCGCAGAACTTCAGTTTCGGCAATACGCCGTTGGGTGGCATAAACATGCAAACCGAGGGCGACAGCCTGAAGTTCTCACCGCAAACCGGTTACTTGAGTGCTGACGGTGTCAGCGCAGTGTTGAGCTTCCTCAACACACAGACCGATACGGAAGTCATGTCGACTCCCCGCACGGTCACGCTCGACAATCAGCCGGCAAAACTGGAAGTCACCACGGCTTTCCCGATCTTCCAGGTGACGCCGGGTTCAGCCAACAGCCCCGCTGGTTCACAAGTTACTTACACGAACTTGGGCACCATCCTCACGGTGACGCCGCGCATCGCGGCCGACAACAATGTCTCGCTGACGGTTACGCCCGAAGTTTCCAACCTCGCTGGCAAAGACTCGCAGCAGGTCCCTGGTTCGCAAGGTGGGTCCGCGACGATCACAGCGAACATCTACTCGATTCGTCGCTTCGATACGACGGTCCTGATTCCCAGTGGCAACACAATCGTCCTTGGTGGTTTGGTGAATGACGAATACACCGACAAGGAAACCAAGGTGCCGTTGTTGGGTGACCTGCCGGGTGTGGGTCGCGCGTTCCGTCACACGAACAAGGACCGCAATCGGAAGAACCTCCTGGTTTTCCTCACGCCGACGATTCTGCGTGATGACGACTTCCAAAAGAGCGATTCCGCCAAGGCGTTCTTGCAATCGTCCTACCAGCCGAAGCCGGAATTCGACGACAGCGACGCTTGGGAAAGTGCCAAGCCGCACGACTGGCGCAAACCGGTCTACTAAGCCCGAGACCTGGTTGATTGATTCAAAGGCCGCCCGCAAGGGCGGCCTTTTTATTTCCATCTACGCGAACGCCCACAAGTAAAAGTGATCCCTTGCCAACTCGCAGGCCGCCCTTAGAGTCGCGTTAGATGGATTTACCCGATCAAATTGGCGTCATGATTCTGCCGGGAATCACGTTGTTCCCGCAGGCCATGCTGCCTCTTTACATTTTTGAACCGCGGTATCGCAAAATGCTCCAGGCGGCTCTCGAAACGCACCGCTTCTTCTGCGTCGCCATGCGCCGTCCGGGATCGGCACGGGAAGTCCCGGAACCGGTTGCCGGCCTCGGGCTGATTCGTGCCTCAGTTGGTCACAGCGATGGGACGTCTCACATCGTTTTGCAGGGCCTGGCCCGTGTGCGCCTCGGTCGAGCAACGCGCTACAAGCCCTATCGTACGCACGAAATTCAGCCGCTTCCAACGACGCGTGGCCAGGGTGCCGCCGTCGAAAAACGATTGGCAAAAGTAAAAGAGTTGGTGGCACAGCGCCTCGAACTCGGTTTGACACTCGCGCTTCCGGGCATGCCCAAATCAGCGAATACCAAGGAAGCTTTGGTCAAGGCCCGGGAAGTTCTGCGGTACCTTGATTCACTGTCAGATCCGGAGCAGGTCGCGGACATGGTTGCCTGTTCGATGTTGCAGGACGCCATGCATAGGCAAGTTGTTTTGGAAACGGCCGACCTTGAATTGCGCCTTCGTCAACTGGCCAACTGCTTGGGCCGGGAAATCGAAGATCTGAACAGCGGAGAGGCTCAGATCTGATTCAATCGTTGCAAAGACCGACACCGGATTCGAAGTTCGCATGGGGCAGGCTGAATCTCGTCGTGCGCGCAAAGTAACGCCATTCCGAACAGTCGCCGGTTCACAAATGTCTGATTGGCGATCTGCCATTGCCGGTTGATGGCACCTCAACGTTCCGCTCTCAGCCACAAAATGTCTCGCACCACGAGAATTTGTTGGCCGACTCAAATCTGATTGTTACAGACTTCGCCCTGCCGATTTCATGCACAATGGCCTGATGATTGAAGTTGCGGACCTGGTGAAGGACTACGCCAGCTACCGCGCGCTGCACAACCTGACCTTCACCGTCAGGCGTGGAGAAATCGTCGGCCTGCTCGGTCGCAATGGCGCGGGGAAGAGTTCGACCATGCGCATTCTGTCGTGTTTCATGCCGGCGACATCCGGCCAGGCGCGGGTGGCGGGCTACGACGTGTTTTCCCAGGCGGATGAAGTGCGCCGCCGGATCGGTTACATGCCGGAAAACAATCCACTCTACCATGACATGCGCGTACGGGAATATTTGAAATACCGGGCACGCTTGAAGGGCCTCAGCCGCAGGCAGTCTCGCGGGCGAGTCGACGCGGTCATGGAGCAATGCAGCCTGACAGAGGTCAGCCGAAAGCTGATTGGTCACCTTTCAAAAGGCTACAAGCAGCGCGTGGGACTGGCAGACGCGTTGGTGCATGATCCCGAATTGATCATTCTCGACGAGCCGACCATTGGGCTCGACCCGAATCAGATCCGAATAGTCCGGTCGTTGATCAAGAGCCTCGCCGAGCAACACACGGTCTTGCTTTCAACCCACATTCTTCCGGAAGTGGAAATGACCTGTACGCGGGTGCTGATCATGGAACAGGGGCAGATCCTCGCCGACGACACGCCGGAGAATCTGCAAAACCACATGAATCCCGAAGGACAGGTGCGGGCGGAAATCGCCGGCCCGTATGAGCAATTGTCCCAGTGGCTCGCCGATTGGCCTTCCATTGCCGGATACGAACTTGTGCCCGGTGAGGGCGAATATTTCCTCGTTTCGCTAACACCAAAGCCTGGCATGGATATCCGGGCGGAGGTCTTTGGCTATTGTCAGGCAAACGGCTGGATGTTGCGCGAACTCTCCCGCGCCCGATTCTCGCTTGAAGACATATTCGTCCAGGTGACTGGACCCAAGCGGGAGGAGGAATACTGATGCAAGGCTTTCTCACCCTCGTGCGCCGCGAAATCGGTGGATACTTTAATTCCTTCACCGGCTATGTGGTGCTGGCCGTGGTGCTCCTGCTAATTGGTTTGAGCTTCGCGGAAATCGTGTCCGCGCTAAATGGCCAGCCGTCGTCTTTGCCGGTCACTCAACTTTATTACCAAACGTATTATTTCTGGTTGATTCTCCTGCTGGCATCGCCAGTCATCACGATGCGAAGTTTTGCGTTGGAGAAGGACCTGGGCACGTTCGAGACACTGATGACGGCACCCGTCAGTGACCGCCAAGTGGTCGGCGCGAAATTCATCGGTGCGCTGATCTTCTATGTAATCATCTTTCAACCTCTGCTCATTTGCGTCCTTGTGCTCCGCTATTTTGGCGGCGCGCAAGGCGCGTTTGACTATGGCCTGCTCGCCTCGACAGGGCTCGGGATTCTACTGTTGGGCTGCCTCTACATGTCGATGGGAGTCTTCGCATCGTCATTGACGCGCAGTCAGGTGACGGCGGCGATGATCAGTTTTGCCTTCGGTTTGTCATTGTTCGTACTGAGCTTCGCAAGTGCGACCCAGACTGGCGAAACCGGCACCATTCGTGAGATGCTCGGCGTCATCAACCTGCGCGACCACATGGAGGCGTTTGCCGCCGGCATTATCGATACGCGCGCGGTCATCCTGCAATTGAGCCTGACCGCGATGTTCCTGTTCCTTACCCTGCGCGTCGTGGAAAGTCGCCGCTGGAAATAGCCTGCTGATGAACGAAATCACGAACACCTTTTCGCGCAGCCGCAAGTGGAGCATTGGGTTCCAAGTGGCCGTGAGCGTGTTGGCGTTCGCGGCGATCGTGGTGATGGTCAATTATTTGTCGGCCCGGCATTTTCAGCGCTTTCACTGGTCGACGCGGTCGAGCACGGCGCTGACGCCCAAGACATTGGCGCTCCTCAAAAACATGACCAACCAGGTCGACATCACGGTCTTTTTTGCAAGTGGCAATGAACTGGTTGCTCCGATTGACCAGTTGCTCGCAGAGTACGAAGCGGCGAATCCGAATATCAAAGTGACCAAAGTCGACCCGATCCTCAATCCGGCGGGCGCACAAAAAGTCCGCACACGCTACGCCCTGCCGCAGGGGTTGGAGGACAACCTGGTGATCGTCAGCCACGGCAAGCGCGTTCGCGTGCTGTCCGAACGCATGCTCACCGATTCGGAATACGTAAAAGTTCCCAATGCGGAAAAATATGAAGTGCGCCCCCGCTATCTGGCGTTCAAAGGCGAGTTGATGTTTTCCTCCGCCATTGCCGATGTCATTTCGACGCGCCAGCAAAAGGCTTATTTTCTCACAAACCACGATGAGCACAATCCGTCGAGTACGGAGGCGCAACAGGGTTATGCCTCGTTTGCCGACCTGCTTCGCGAGAACAATGTCCGGTTTGATGTCCTCAACCTAGGAGTCGCCGGTGAGATTCCCCGCGACTGTGATCTGTTGATCATTCCCGGACCGCAAAAGAAGTTTCTTCCGACCGAACTGGATCGCATCGAGCAGTACCTCAATCAAGGCGGCCGCATGCTGGTCATGTTCAATATCCGACCGGTTGTAACGCTCACGGACCTGGAAGTTTTCCTTCGGCAATGGGGTGTCGACGTGGGACGGAACCTCGTCGAAGACAAAGAAAATGGTCTTCAAGGAGAGGCAGCCTATTTTGAAACATCACGCTTCGGAAATCATCCGATTGTCGGACCGTTGGGTGACGTGAAGCTCGTGGTTTCCTATCCGCGCACCATTGCCAAGCTCAACGGAGATCAGAAGGCAAACGCGGGTCTGACTGTGTCCGAACTCGTTTACAGCGGAACCAATTCCGTCGTTATCAGCCAATTTCCCGATGGCCAACCCGCCAGATCAGGCCGTGATCCGCACGGCTCATTTCCGCTTGCGGTGGCAGTGGAAAAAGGCGGCCTACCCGGGATCACCACTTTGCGCGGCGGCGTGACGCGGATGGTCGTCATCGGCGATTCGTACTTGTTCGACAACCAAATGATCAATCTGCTGGGCAATCGCGATTTTGCCAACCAGATCATCAATTGGCTGCTCGATCGATCCGAACTGATGGTCGGGATCAATCCGCGACCGATGCAGGAATACCAGCTCGCGCTTACGCCGGGACAAATGCGCAACGTCCGGCTGGTTTTGATTGGCGGCCTGCCGGCAATCGCTTTGGTCGTCGGGTTGCTGGTCTGGCTTCGGCGCCGCAATTGAACTAAAACGCCGGCATTCTTTTGATTGAGCTAAACTGAATTGAACACGAGACAAACATGGTGGTTGGTGGGAACAGCCCTCGCACTGGCGTGCTACATTCTGCTCGTTGATCGCCGGATTGGAGGTAACGACGTCACCAATGTATCGCGCACGTTGCTCTCGGATTTCCGACGCGACCGTGTCACCTCCATCGAAATCACCGAGACGAATCAGCCGACGATTCGCTTGAAAAAAGTGAACCAGCTCTGGGAACTGGTGGCGCCCATTCATTATCCCGCGCAAACGGCCGCGACCGATCGCTGGCTTTACCTGCTGGAACAAGCCAACTGGGTTCTGCGACTTTCGCCGAAGGACATCGCAAGCCAAGGCGCGAGCCTGCCGGAGTTCGGCCTCCAGCCACCGCAAAAGACGGTCACATTGGTCCAGGGCGACAAGCAAAGCGTCTTGCGCATCGGCAATCGATTGGCGGTCGGCAAACAACTTTACGTGCAGGCGGATGAACAACCGGATGTCCTCGTCACCGATGAACTACTGCTCGACGCCCTGCCCGCCGGCGTGACCGCCTGGCGTGACCCAGCGTTGCTCACTTACAGCGATCTCATTCTCAACAACATTGCGATTTCCAACATCAATCGGTTGGAGGTCCGCCCTTCCACGAACGGCTACATTCTGCAGACGGATCCGGTGCGCATCACTCGCCCAATTTCCGCGCGCGCGGACGTCACGCGCGTCAGTTTGTTGCTCGGACAGATTCTTCCGTCGTGGAAGGTTGAGCAATTTGTCACGGACGATCCCGCCGCGGACCTGTCCCAATACGGGCTACAGCCGCCAGTGAAAGAGTTGCTGATGGGCAATGGCACCAACGACATCATGGGTGTGCAGTTTGGTCAAAGCCCGACCAACCGGCCGGATCTCATCTATGCCCGATTGTTGCTCCACACAAACATCGTACTGACCGCCAAGACCAATCTCGATGTGTTGAACTGGCCGGTGTCGATCTGGCGCGATCATTTGCTGGCTCACATTGATCCGCATCGCGTTCAGGCTATCGTCGGATCGGCCGGCACCACGAATTCGACCTATCGTGTGCAACAACAAACCAACGGCGACTGGCAGGTGGTCGAACCCGAAATTCTGCCGGCCGATCGGGAACTCGTGACCAACTTCTTTACGGGCATGAACGACATCAATGTCGACGTCGAACGTGAAGTCGTCACCGACTTTGCCAGCTACGGTCTCGCGGCGCCGGCACGTGAATTCTCGTTCCTCACAGCCACCAACGGCGCCTTCACCAATATCTATGCGACGCTGAGCTTCGGCACCAACAGCGCCGGTAAAGCCTTTGCGCATCGCTCCGATGAAACGGCGGTTTACTCGATCGACAAGGACATCTTTTACAAACAACTGCCACTCGCCTACTGGCAATGGCGGGATCGCTCGATCTGGAATTTTCAAACCAACGAGGTCAAGCGCGTCCGCATCACGGACAACGACAAGACACAGGAGATCGAGCGCACGCCGGAAGGGCAATGGCGGATCGCGCCGGGCTCGAGCGGTGTGCTGGACCTTTCGTTCGACGAAGCCGTGTATCAACTGGGACATCTGGCGGCCGATCGCTGGGTCTGGGTGGGAAAAAAGGATCTGGGTGGGCCCACGTTTGGCTTTGCGACCAACGAAGTCCACTGCGTGGCGATCGAAGTGACGCAACAAGGCGTGACGCGAACCAACGTCGTTGAATTTGGCGGTACCAGCGCGGAACTCCGCCCTTACGCCACCGTGCAATTTGACGACGATCGAACCTGGTTTTTCGAATTCCCGCCCACGCTTTACTATCAGTACGTCAAACACTGGTTCCATTCGCTCGAGAACCGTTGAGGAGTCATTCCGACATGCCGGAGGAGCTCAAAAAACGTCCGTGCAGCCGGCGACGCCGATTATTCCGCCTGTGTCGGCAGGGCATTCTTTTTCTTCTGGTTCTCGTGCTCCTCGCGGTTCTCTACCTCAATCAAATCGGGCTGCCATCCTTTATCAAGGATCCCCTGCTGGCTCGGCTTCAAGACCACGGCGTCCAGGTTGACTTCAGCCGTCTTCGCTGGCGCTGGCACGAAGGAGTCGTCGCAGAAAATCTGGTCGTGCGCCAACTGAAGGAAGGCAGCGGCCCGGAATTTCAGAGCGCGGAAGCACGCGTGCAATTGCAGACGGAGAGCTGGCTCCGGCCACAATGGAACCTGCGTTCGGTCGACGTAAAGGACGGTCAATTTTCCTGGCTTTTGCCGCCGACCAGCGGGCTTCCGCCGTTGAAGGTCGACGCGATCAA
This sequence comes from bacterium, assembly GCA_016124235.1. GTDB lineage: Bacteria > Verrucomicrobiota > Verrucomicrobiia > Limisphaerales > RI-55 > RI-55. The sequence continues at coordinate 77,324 of WGOC01000009.1, forward strand.
TGGCCAGTTGACGGTGGCGCCAGACGGAACACTCGACCTGCATAATTTATCCTCCACCTTCAAAGGGTTGCGGCTCCACGTAAGCGGCACGCTGGCCCATCCCACGGAATTGCCCCGCAAGTCGCAGACAAACACGCCACTCGCCCGACTCGAACTGCTCAATCGCACCATGACTCGGGTAGCGAACTATCTCACGAATTTTTCGTTCCCGGAGGCTCCCACGTTGGAACTGAGTTTTCAGGCGGATGCCGCCGATTGGGATTCGCTGAGCGCGGATCTGGAATTGCAACTTCCAAAGACAAAAACAACCTGGGGCAGCTCCGACGATTTCAAACTCCACGCCCGCATTCGTTCGGCGTCGCCGACCAATGCTGAACCCGCGTGCACCATTCAGCTTTCCGGCACTGCCGTCGACACACCGTGGGGCCGGCTCGAGAATTGGCACGCTGAGACTCTGACGGTTCCTGTCCTTCAACTCCCACTGCAGGCCAGCAACCACGTGGTTGTCGCCTTTGACCGCCTCGCCACCCGTTGGGGATCGATTGAAAATGGCGAAATAAATCTGACCGCACAGTCACCAGATTCGGGGAACGCGCAGCAGATCGCCGTGAATTTGGATTTACAGAGCAACCATTTGCAACTCCGCCAGGGCACCGCCGGCAGGTTGACTCTTCATTCCGAAAGTACGTTCAATCGCACAAACGCCATCCCGCTCCATGGCCGTCACGAAATCGAAGTTCACGACATTGCATTGACGAACCTTGCGGCGGCGATGCTGAAGGTCGATATCTCGCAACTCGAACCGGCAACAAATGCGGTTGCAGCTGATCCCAGTTGGGGGTTCTGGAACAAGTTGCAACCGTTTCGGCTGAACTTTGAACTCGCCGGACAATCGATCGTGGCGAAAGGCGCGCGCGTCGACACGATCAACATCGAAGGTTTGTGGTCCGCACCGAAGCTGGAGCTCAACAAGGTTCACGGCACGCTTTACGACGGCGAAGCCAGCGCGGAACTTGCCGTCGATGTGCCGGAGCGGCGGATCAGCGGAGCAGCCGAAGTTGCATTCAATTTCCACGGACTCGATGCCGTTTTCACCGATCGCTTTCGGCATTGGTTTGCACCTTATCAATGGGAAGACACTCCGCACGCCACGGTCACGGGCAAGGTCAATTGGCCGGACTGGCGAAACCTGAAACCGAACTGGCGCGAAGACGTCGCGCCGACGATCGGTATCTCCGGAAAATTTCACGTCAACAACGCTTTCTACAAAGGCATCCCGGGCGACGAGGCCTTCTCCAATTTTCACTTCACAAACTTCGTTTGGAATCTGCCAAATCTGACGATTGTCCGCCCGGAAGGACGGGCCGTAGCCTCATACGTGGGCGACGAACGGACCAAGGACTATGTCTGGAACATCACCGGAGACATCGATCCACAAGCGTTGAAACCCTTGTTCTCGGGCAAGGAATTGAAAGTGTTTGATTCGTTTACGAATTACGCCACACCACACGTCGAGGGTACGATCTGGGGCCGGTGGCGGGATCATGATCGAATTGGTTTTCACGCCGACTTGAACGCGCCAAAAACGTTATTGCGCGGCGAATACGCCGACTTGGTAACCGCCTCGGTCGACTACACAAATCGTTTTCTGACAATTCACAATCTGGAGATTCAACAAAGCAACCGCGTCGGCCACGCCGAATATCTGGGCATCGATCTGCCAAATGATCTCATGTATTTCACGAACATTGATTGCGGCCTGCCGCCGCAGTCAGTCGCACGTGCGATTGGACCGGTAACGGCGCACGCAGTGGAACCTTATGTCTTTGACGGTGCACCGCGGATTCGCGTGAACGGTGTGTTGGGATTGAAGGGACACGATCCGACCGACATGAAATTTGAAGTGGCCGGCGGACCATTTCATTGGTGGCGTTTCAATATCGATCAGATCGAGGCGAATCTGCTGTGGCGTTCGAATCATCTCGATCTGAGCGATGTCACCACCAAGTTCTACGACGGCGAGGCCGCCGGCGCGGGTTCGTTTCAATTCTTCACCAACAATCGGCCGACGGAATTTTCATTTGCGCTTACTGCCACCAATGCACAGTTGCGTCCACTGGTGCACGATGTCTTTTTCAAAACCAACGGACTAGAAGGAGCGTTGTCGGGAGCGCTGGAAATTACCTCCGCTCGCGCCGACTCACTCGACACGTGGCAGGGCACCGGCAATCTGCATTTGCGCGACGGCGTTGTGTGGGACATTCCGATCTTTGGAATTTTTTCGCCGATCTTTAATGCGATTTCCCCCGGTCTCGGTCAGAGCCGCGCGGACGAAGCCGCCGCGAATTTCAGCATCGTCAACGGGACGGTGATCTCCCGCGATCTCGTGGTACGCTCGCCCGAGTTCAGCATGGTTTATCAGGGCAGCGTTGATTTCATGGGCAACGTCGATGCTCGAATGCAGGCGCGCATTCTGCGGGACTCGGGCGTGCTCGGTCCGTTGATCAGCGCCGCACTCTGGCCGTTGACCAAGATCTTCGAGTATCACCTCAGCGGGACGCTTTCCGAGCCGGTGGCCGAGCCGGTGCACATCCCGAGATTTCTGTTCATGGCTTTGGAGCCGTTCAAGGCGTTGCAAGGTGTCTTGAAAGGCGTGGGGCAGGCCGTCGTTCCGAAACAACCACCCGCTGACGAACCGCCAAAACCTTGATCCGCGCCCGTCAGGCGACGCCGCGCAATTGCCGCCAGGCAATCAAACTCGCGAGGACGGCGATCGAAGCACAAATGAGGTACGGCATCACCGGTTGAAACGCGAAGGCCGTCGTCGCGAAGACGGGCCCCGCGATGCGGGCCAGCGTGCCCACGCTTTGCGCGACGCCCAGAATCGCTCCCTGTTCGTGTTGCTCCGCGCTCTTGGAAATCATGCCCATCGTCGGTGCCCGATTGATCCCGGAGCCCCCGGCGAACAAGGCCAGCGAGAGGAGCAGTAACGCCATCCCAACCACATTGGGAATCATCACCATCGCCGCCGCCACCACCAGCAGGCTCATCCAGACCAACCGCGGTTCACCAAACATTTTCACGAGACGGCCAATCATGCCGCCCTGCACGAAGGCCGCAACCAGGCCACAAAAAACAAAGAGGTAACTGATTTGCGATTTGTCGAAGTAGAAATGCTGCGGGCTGATGTCACCGGGAAATGTCGCCTCCAGGACCAACCGGTTGTAACGCGATGAGAGGCCATTCTTTTCGGCTTCACCAAGCAGGCCCTTCACTTTTGGTTTGGCCGGGTCCAGCTGCAACACGACGTTCGTATGCAGCGGCGCAATCTGGATAAAGTGGTTCAACGCGTCCAGCCATTCGGCGGCCGGTCGGTCTTTTACCTGCACGTCAAACGATGGTTCGCGCCGCGCGAATTCACTCACGATCGCCTGTTGTGCCGGCGTGGACGGATTCTGAAATGCGGCCGTCAGCGCCTGCGGATTCTTGAGTTCGTCAGCCTTGACCGACGGCGAACCAAGCAACAACGGCAACGTCACCTCAAAACTGATGAAGCAGAAATTCGCCAGAAAGAAGAGTAGCATGAGCAGCCGCAATTGCGGCCGGCCGAACGCGTGTTTCCACTGCTCCCACCGCGGGCGCTGCACCGAGGTTGAACCGTCCGCATGACGGCTTTCCACGAGCTTGAAGCAGGCGAGCAGAAAACTGATTGCACAGATTGAGCCCGCCACAAATCCCGGTCCGGTCAGCCCGAAGAACGAATAGCTGATGCCACCGATCGCCGGACCGAGCACAAATCCCAAGCCAAACGCCATGCCGATCATGCCCATGCCTTTGGACCGGTTCTCAGCCGTCGTGATATCGGCAATGTAAGCCGAGGCCACCGACACATTGGCCCCGCAGAAACCGGCAAACATTCGCGATCCCAGCAAGATCAACAATCCGGTTTTGCCCGTGTAAAAGGCGGACAATCCAAAGAGCCCATAAGCGATTACCGAACCAGCCGTACTCAACATGATGACCGGCCGGCGGCCGATGCGGTCGGATAGACGCCCCCAAAATGGCGCGAAGAAAAACTGCATCAACGAATAGGAACCGATGATCACACCGATCATCGGGCCTTCGGCGCCGTAGTGTTCAGCGTAAGTCGGCAGTAGGGGCAGAACGATGCCGAAGCCGATGAGGTCGATGAAGACCGTTAAAAAGATGATGAGCAGGGAAGGCTTTCTCATGGACGGAAGACAAACACGGACGAACGATCAAATTGCATCGGCGGAGTGTAGGAGCGTCCCCCCCTGAGTCAAGAAGTCGACAGAGCGGCTCCATAGCCGAAATTTGCCCGACGCCCCACTGAAAGCCCGCCACTTGGCGCTGTCGGAAGAAATTTACACAACAAAAAGGGCGCCCGATCAGAACCGGACGCCCTTTCGAATGAGGTTATAATTTCCAACTACGGACTGATAAGCTCGATACGATAGTAGGAATTGTCCGGCGCGTTTTCGTCCACGTAGTGAAGTTCCGTTCCGTCGGCCGTCACCGAATCCACAATCGTCTGCCAATCCGGTGGATTGAGCGTGGTCGTCCGATCAATCCGGTAACTCCGTCCGGCAATCGTGGTGAACGTGAGTCGCGGCACGGATTTCACCGTCAGCACAATCTCCGGCGCCGAACCCGCATCCGTCGGCACGGTGCCATTCTGGTATTCCTCCAGATTGGTGTACCCGTCATGGTCCGAGTCCGCATTGGCCGCCGCATCCGGATTGGTCAGGTAGCCCGCACCAAAATATTGTTCCAACCAGCTGAACGGTATGCCGTCACTTTCAAATACGTAAACCCGCGAATAGGTCTCCGAAAAGACGGCCGAAACCGGGAACGAGTTCACGAAGACCTGCGCCTGCACGGTGGCTCCAGCCGTGAGCGCAAACGCCGAACTATATGCGGCTGACGACGTCGTTGGCGCCGAGCCGTCGGTGGTGTAACGGATCACGCCCGCCCCCACATTGTTTATCAACGCCACACTGATCTGGTTGGTGAAGAGCTGACCGGGCGGGTTGAACTGGATGTCCGGCGGGGTGTAGAGCGTGAACGTGGCCGAACTAATATCCGAAGCCGGATAGCCGTTGACATACAACCGCGCCTTGACCGTCGTGGTGTCGGTCAACGTGAAGGCACCACTGTAGGTGGTTGATGCGTCCGTTGGATCACTACCGTCAGTCGTGTAATAGACCGTCCCGGTACCCCCCGAATTACTGATGGTGACTTGAACGGAATTGGTGAATGTGCCGCCATTTGGATAGATCGACAAACCAGGCACTCCCCCGAGGGAGTAGGTGAGTTGAATCACGTCGCCGGTTTGTTCGGCATTTCCAGTCGCGGCATTTGGATCAAACGATGCCTGCACACGGGAAAGTTGGCTGGAATTCACGCCGTCGGTCCAAACACTCCCGGTGTTGGATGTTGTTCGAATATCAAAAAGCAGGTTGCCCGCGGATGGATCATAGGTAAATGGCGTAGTCAACGGGAGAACGATATCGAATGGTCGGACGACGCCGTTCGCCACGGTCGATGGACTGGAGTACGTCCATGTTCCATCAAATACGGTCACTTCATCGGAGCCAGTATTATCAGCGAATGTCGTACTTAGTCCGCCCGGACTTCTCGAAGTAGTAGAAAGCTTAAGTGTCACGGACGCGGAAGCGTTGCTGACCGGCGGTTCGTTGATGTCTCTCCGGAAACGTATTTCCGTAATGGTAAGTGGACCCTGAGGGAAATTACTTGCCCCATACACAACCTGTGAACGCATCCCGGGAGAATAAAGCGTCCCCGCATAATAGTTCCCGTCGTTACCTTGCAGACCATCTGGAAGGACATGAGTAAAAGCTGCATCTCCTTCATTAATCGTTAGCCTTTGGTCAGCCGTTACGTCCGTTAACACAGTCGTCCGCCCAGATGGCCACTCAACACGGACCGTTGATACTGAAGTTGCGTCACCCAAACCAAAATGAGAAGTAAGGTTCTGCGAAACGAATCCCCCGTCACCACTGACTTGTCGCATTTGCGTAAGGGTGGTGCCTCCGATTTGAGCCGTGACTTTGATCTTTGCGCCGATCGCGGACCGATTTGAAAGCGAGCCTACGAGATCGATCTTCAACCAGTGGTTGGTGTTGCCGTCATTGTGATAAAGCGTATTCCCGCCGGTTGCATTTGCTATAAACAGATCCAAATGCCCATCGTTGTCGTAGTCGACCCATACCGGACTGGCCGAGAAATCGGTATCGGTCACCGGTGCGCCGGTGATGGTCTTCGTAAACGTGCCGTCGTGATTGTTGTGATAGAGAAAGTTAGCCTGGTTGGCCGGCGTATCGCCATTGGCGACGTAGAGATCCAGCCAGCCATCATTGTCGTAATCCCCCCAGATACCGGCGTTTGAATCGGCCACATCCGTAGCAATCTCACCAGTCGTGATCTTGGTGAAACCAGCCTGGCCATCGTTGCGATAGAGAAAGTTTACACCATCACGATTGGCCACAAACAGGTCGAGATCACCATCGTTATCATAATCGGCCCAACTAGCGGATGTTCCGCCACCCGCGTCGGTCAACATCGCCCCGGAAGCGGCGCTGGTAAACGTACCGTTTCCGTCATTTCGGTACAGAGAATCTGATGTCGCGTTGAATCCCACCATGTAAACGTCGATTCTCCCGTCATTATTGAAATCGCCCCAGGCACTTCCTCCCCAGCTGGTGGATCCATTCGCGATGGCTGCAGTCGTGTTCTTCGTGAACGTGCCGTCACCATTGTTGTGATAGAGGTAGCTCGCACTAAATAGATTCACGACGAACAAATCCAAATACCCGTCATTGTCGTAGTCCACCCAGGAACAACTATAGGTCTCGGGACCACCAGCGAGAACTGCCGAATTTGTCACCACCTCGAAGTTGGTGCCGCCAAGCCCTCGATATAGAAAATGATCCTGCCAACGATTGGCAACGAACAGGTCAATATTCCCATCGTTGTCATAATCCCCCCACGCGGCAGCGGTTGAATTTGCGATCGTTTGAGCCACTGGGCTACTCGTCAGGCTCTCGAAACTAGCGTTACCAAGGTTGTGATACAGAAAGCTGGATCCCCCGACGTTCGGGACAAATCCATCTACTTTTCCATCCCGATCAATGTCTGCCCAAACGGTGGTCAGCTTTGCTCCTGAATCCGAAACGAGAGGTCCCGTTGTAACTTTGGTAAATTGAGCCGGGGCGTGGTACACGCCCACAAAGAGTGAGACCCCGGCTACGAAAGAGGTGATACGTTTCATGGCGATTTTTCCTTCAGCGGATTTCCTGTGACCAAATTTATTATTGCCTTCGACGCAAAATGTCAACGCCACGCAGATTTCTCGAATGAATCGTATAGTCTTCAATTCAAAGGTGTGATGCCACTGCCCGCGTGGTCTCCCGCCCGCCGTTTTGACCTACTCCCTTGCGTTCCCTCCATAACCTGCCCCAATCTCCGCCGCGATGATTCTCAAGCCTGATTGCCGTCACTTTCCGGGGGACCGCCCATGCCGGTTCAACAAGGTAACCGGCCAGATGTGCGACGGCTGCCCGCATTACACAACGGCCGGCAAGCGCATCCTCATCATCAAGCTGGCCGCCTTGGGCGACGTCCTGCGAACCACGGTGATCCTGCCGGGGATCAAGCAGGAATTCCCCAACAGCACCATCACCTGGTTGACGGCACCCGGTGCCGCGGACCTGTTGAAGGGTAATCCTTTGATCGACGAACTATGGACGTTGGATGCCGAAGCCGCCGTGCGGCTGAATGTCCGTGAGTTTGATGTCGTGTTCAGTCCGGACGCGGATCCGCACGCCGCGACGCTGGCTGCGGCGGTTCGCGCGGAAGAAAAACGCGGGATGATTTTGCATCCGCACGGCCAAGTCCTACCGGCCAATCCCGAAGCAGAAACGTGGTTGGAAATGGGTGCGTTCGACCAGGTCAAAAAGGCCAACCAGCGGACTTACCAATCGCTCATCTATCAAACACTCAAGCTGCCCTACGACCGACAGGAACTTTCACTCGTTTTGCGTGACGACGAATTGGCATGGGCCCGGTCGTTCCTCGACGAGGGGCGAGATTCCTTTCGCCAGGAGACCGTACCGGGCGCCAAGAGTGACGCCCTTCCAGCGCAGCCGATCGTCGGACTGAATCTGGGAGGCGGCGGGCGTTGGAAGAAGAAGCAGTGGAAGCCGCACCATTTCGAAACATTCGGCCGGCACGTGATCGAGGAGTTGGGCGCTCGACTGCTACTGATTGGCGGGCGGCAAGAGGCAGCACTTTTGAACGAACTACAGTCAAAACTTCCAGCCGGCGTCATTTCGTCCGGACCCGATCGCACGTTGCGGCAAACCGCTTCGTTGATCGGTCAGTGCGCCGTCATTGTCACCGGTGATTCATTGGCCTTGCACCTGGCTTCGGCGTTGCGCGTGCCGACTTTGGTTTTGCTGGGTCCGACCAGCGCCGCGGAACTGGAACTTTACGATCGTGGCGAACATGTCATTGCGCCGATAGGTTGCGTGAACTGCTATCTGACCGATTGCGACGTCGATCCGGATTGCATGCAATTGATCGAACCAACCGTGGTGCTCAAAGCCGTGAAACGTTGGCTAAAGTAAAACGCGGAAATATTCTGACTATGACAACGAGACGGCTATGCGCATCGAAACGATCGAGGTTCAATACTCTCGATTCCAGAAAAGTTCCGAGTCTCCTCACGTCGGCCGCTACAACGAATCGGCGTTAGCTTCTGTTTAAGATTCCGTGCCTGACCAAGCGTCATCTTTGCACCGCCGCCGGTTGGTATTCATCGCCAATTCGATGTACAGTCGAACGCTCTCCGGCGGCGATGTTCATACCTTGACGATGGCCGAAGGCGCTCTTCGACATGGCTTCGCGGTTCATTTCTTCGCCGGCCACGCCCTCAAGCAGCAAATCGAAGAACGAAGCTTGTCTGTGGGATTAACTCTGACCGACACGGGACTGCTGTCCGTCGACAAATGGGACTCGTTCAAGGGGCAGTTGGTCATGTTCTACGATTACAGCCGCCGCGTGCGCGGTACATTTCGCGAACTGCACCGCATCACGGCCGAAGATTGTGTGTACATGAACACCGACTTCTGGTGGGACGCGTTGCCGGGCATGCGGAGTCGGGCGCAACGCAAGTTGATGATCCTCGGCATGGACAGCCCGACGCTCAGCCAGGTGATCACTGCTTCCCGACCCGATGTGAAGCCGATCCGATTGCCGTCCCTGCACTATTGGCTTAGCCAGCAGATCGGGCTCCGGTATTTTCAGCAATGTGCGCGCAAGCGATTATTCTACGTGCATCCGGACCAAAAGCCACGCCTGCTTCGCATGGGCTATCGCGACAACGAACTGGTGTTCATCTCCAACGGAGTCGATGTCGCCCGCGCCGACGCCACTCCTGATCAAACCAAGATCTACGACGTCGTCTGGACCGGCCGCGTCCATGCCCAAAAAGGAATTGACGATCTCCTCGCCACCTTGGCGCACCTTTCACGGGAATTGCCCGACTTCAAGGCGCTGCTGATCGGCAAGGTCAAGGAACGCCTGCTGCCGCGGATCCAAGCCCTGGGACTGGAAAGCAAGGTGGAGCTTTCCGGCTACGTTTCCGAGGATGAGAAGTTCCGCCTGCTCAAGTGCAGTCGCTTGTTCCTGATGCCGAGCCACTACGAAAGCTGGGGAATCGTGATCGGTGAGGCGCTCGCCTGCGACGTTCCGGTGCTGGCTTACCGGCTGGATTGTTACCCGGCCGTGTTCGGCGATCTCGTGCGTTATGTGCCCTGTTTCGATGTCGGAGGTTATCAGAACGAAGCTGCGCACCTCGTTCGCCAACTCCGGGCGGGCGAGAATTATCTTGAGCCGGGGCACCTGAAACAGTTCAAAGAGGAAAACTCGTGGGCCGCTGCACAGCAAAAGTTCTGTGATGCCGTCGCCGCTCTCGACTGACACATGAACGCCATCGAAAACCTCGCTCTCAACCTGAGCCTCATTCCCCGCACCTACGCGGATGTGCGCAACCCTGGCATGCTGTTGAAGGATTATCTGGGGCTCGTCGGCGAGGATTATTGCGTCGAGTTGCGGGACGGAACCAAGCTGCAACTGCGGCACGGGACAACCGATAAAGGCATCATAAAGGAAGTGTTCCTGCTCGATCATTACCGGTTTGCCCTGGAGCGCCTGAAACCTGGAAATGTGGTCATTGATGTGGGCGCACAAATCGGTGTGTTCTCGGTTTACGTGGCACGACGCGGGCCACACAACTTGTCTGTTCACAGCTTCGAGCCCATGAGCGCCAATTACGCGATGCTCCAGCGCAATTTGGCACTCAACAACCTGCAACGCGTCACCGCGCACAACGCCGCTGTCACGGCCACGGCCGGCAGCTTTAAATTGTATTTGTCCGCCGACAATACGGGCATGCATTCACTGTATGGAAGTGGCGTTCAATTCGAGGAAGTCGAGGGGCGCGCGTTCAACACTTTGTACGAATCACTGGGCGTCAATCAATGCGACCTGCTCAAGCTCGATTGCGAAGGCGCCGAGCATGAGATTCTGATGACCGCGACGGATGAAGCGCTGCAAAAAACCGCAGCGATCGTCATGGAGTACCATGATGAGAATCAGCTTCCGGATATCCTCCAGCGACTGAAAGCATCAGGATTTACCACCAAACTGCCACACAACGGTGCCCCCATGGTGCAGGCGTGGCGCCTAAAATGACGATGAAAATAAATCTCGGCTGCGGCAGGCGCTATCTCGAGGGCTGGATCAATTGTGACGTGGTTTCGTCCGTCAGGCTGGACCAACAGTTCGACCTGAATCGATTTCCATATCCATTCGATGATTGTCTCGCGGATGAAGTGTTATTGGACAACGTGCTGGAGCATTTGGACGACGTGATCAAAGTCGTGGAAGAATGCCATCGCATTTTGAAAGTGGGAGGGCATTTGAAAATCATCGTGCCCTACGGTAAGACGGACTGGGCGCTGCAGGATCCGACACACAAGCATTTCTTTACGGAAAAAAGCATGGATTATTTCCGGCCGGACTTCCCGTTCAATTTCTACACTCATGCCCGGTTTGAAGTTCGGGAGGCGCGCCTGTATGGAGATAGCCAGACGATACTGCACAAACTCAGAAATGCGCTCCCATTCAAAAACACGCTTCGTTATTTCTTCTTCAACATTTACGACGGTATTCGTTTTGACTTGGAAAAGATTTGAACGAACTTGGCCTTATCCGAGCCAATTAATCCCCAGATGAAATCAAAGACAAACGCAGCCGGACCTTCGGCGATCGGCATATTCAACCGGTTTGGTTCCACGTTTCTTCTACTCGGCGTTGTTCTTGCCATTTTGTTCTTCAGAAGCCTCTTGCCGGGAATGGTTGTGTTTTCCAATGACGGACCGCTGGGGGCAAACGTTGCAGAACAGTTTCACATGCCAACCGCCTTTACCGGTGTGTGGACGACCCTGAACTGGGTTGGCAACTACGCCGGGGCTTCTGCGCCCAACATCACCAATACCTTGTTGTGGCTGCTTGGGCCCGTTGGTTTCGCGAAATTTTATGCGCCGTTTTCCGTGCTTGTCCTGGGCTTGTGCGCGTGGCTGGCCTTCCGGCAAATGCGATTCTCACCGGTAGCCTGCGCGACCGGCGCGTTGGCAGCCGCACTCAACGGGGGATTCTTCTCCTATGCGTGTTGGGGTCTGGGCACGCTCGCACTGACAATTGCGTCCTTCTTCCTGGCACTGGCCGCGTGGGGCAGTGAACCGGAGAAACGCTCGTGGCTGCGGGTGATTCTCTCGGGCTTCGCGATCGGGCTCGGAATCATGGAAGGCTTTGATAACGGGGCCATTCTCAGTCTGTTCTTCGCCGCCTATGTCCTGGTGCGCACCTGGGTGGAAAATCCTGGCCAACCAAAGAGACTCACGGGTGGCGTCGTGCGCCTCGCAGTGCTGGCGATTATGGCCGGCGTTTTCGCGTCGCACGCACTTTACGGTTTGATCACCACCCAGATCCAGGGCGTCGCCGGCATGGCCCAAGACGAGACGACCAAACAAAAACGGTGGGTCGAGGCGACGATGTGGAGCCTGCCAAAAGCCGAAACGATGCGTTTATTTGTCGCCGGCCTGTACGGCTATCGCATGGATACGCCCGATGGGGGTGCCTATTGGGGAGCTGTTGGCCGTAACCCCGTTTGGGACGAATATCTCGCGCAAGATAATCCCGATCCGAACCAGGCACCGAGCCCCACCGGTCAAGGTCTTCGCTTTTCCGGATCGGGCTTTTATTGCGGAGTGTTCGTGTGCCTGCTCGCCCTCTGGGCCTTGTTTCGCTCCTTCGGCAATGCCGGCTCACTGTATCGTCGTGACGAGCGGTGGTTGATCAGATTCTGGGGACTCATGGCGTTCATTTCGCTGCTCCTTTCGTGGGGTAAATACGGCTCCGTCTATGGGATTGCGTATCAGCTTCCTTACTTTTCAACCATCCGAAACCCGATCAAGTTCTTACATCCACTTAATATCTCGATCATCATTCTCTTCGCTTATGGTCTGGAAGGCGTGCTCCGCTGCTGGGTGAATCAGAGCACCGACGGTATTGATCTGAAGAAGCGGTTTGGCAACTGGTGGCGGACCTCCCGCGGCTTCGATCGCTATTGGATCGTTGGATGTGTGATCTTTTTCGGCGCGTCGATCTTCGCCACGGTGCTCTATGGCTCCATGAAGGAGGAAATGACCAAATTCCTGCAAGTGATCGGCCCGGCGAACGCGGCGATGGCCGCGAAGATGTTCAACCACAGCCTGGTCGAAATCTTGTGGTCATTGCTTTTCTTTGCCGCTGGTTCGGTCGTTATCGCCCTGATGATGAGCGGTGCCATACGCCGTTCCACGGCTTGGAACGCCGGTGTGATCGCCGTGCTGCTGATCACCGGTCTTGATCTCGCGCGTTCAAATCTGCCCTGGATTCAGCATTACGACTACAAGACCCGTTACGCGAGCACACCACTCTATGACTTTTTGGCGAAGCAACCGTGGGAACACCGGGCCCAGATGCTGCCTGGCGTTTTCACCCAACAACAATTCGCGTCGTTGCAGAGCCGGGTAAAGCCCCAGCAACTTCAGCAATTGCTGCAAATGTATTACGCCGTGAATCAGGCCTACGGCGTGGAGTGGCTTCAACACGAGTTTCAGTATTACAACATCCAGTCGCTGGACATCGTGCAGGAACCGCGTCCCACCATCGAAAACCAAACCTACCGGGCGCATTTTCCGCAAGGGGATCCAAAAGCCCAGTTGCGTCTCGCCCGGCTGACCAACAGCCGGTATTTTCTGGGGCTGGGCAACCCGGTACTCAAGCCCTTGAACGACCTTGCCGCTTCCGAAGGCGGTCAATTTCGTGAAGTGATGTCCGTCTGGCCATCTACCAACCAGTATCCAAGACCCACCCAGAACACCAACCTGCCGTTTGCGTTGATCGAGTACACGGGCGCCCTTCCGCGCGTCGGCCTATACGCGAACTGGCAGGTGGAAAACGATTCGTCGAACGTCCTCCAACGTCTGACCAGTAGTGATTTTGATCCGGGAAAACAGGTGCTCGTCGAAGGCGATTGCCCGGCTCCCGCAAACCCGGACGCCGCCGACGCCGGCACCGTCGAAATCACGAATTACCATCCGAAGCTGGTGGAAATGAAGGCGAACGTAAAGGTGCCAGCCGTCCTGCTCTTCAACGACAAACACGATCCCAACTGGCACGTCTGGGTGGATGGCCAACCGGCGACGATGCTCAAGGCCAACTACCTGATGCGCGGACTGCATCTCCCGCCGGGCGAACACCAGATTACCTGGCGCTTCCAACCGCCAACCACGGGATTGTACATTAGCGTTGCCGCGATCTTCGCCGGCTTCTTGATGATTGGCGTCGTCGTCGCACAGTCAAAAAAAGATAAGGAAAAGGCGCAGAAGAAATAACCCGGACACGAGTTCTTCATGTGCGTCGACCACTCAATGAACAGGAAGAAACAGAGCAAGCAGAGATCACAAACCAATGCGATGCCGCATCGTAGAACTGTTCTTCGGGATTCGTCGCGCACTGCACCGAACGTTTTCCGGCCCCCAACCGGCCTGACTTTTTTTCGGATTCCCGGCTCCGTTCCCTCCGTTTGCTCCTGTTGATTCATTCGTTCCCTGCTGAGTAAGTTCACGCACATGGGCCACCAGGAATCATACTACCGGCATAACGAAGCCTACGCCGAGTTCCTCGCAAACTGGGATGCGGCGTTCTACGCCAAATACACCGACACGTTGATGACCGGTCGCCCAGGCGATCGTATTCTCGACGTCGGCTGCGGTGCGGGTCAGGTGGTTGGCAAGTTGACCGAGGCCGGTTACGAAGCCTACGGCGTCGATGTCTCCGAACCCAACATCGAACGGGCCCGCAAGTTTTCGGATCGCTGCCAGTTTTACGACGGGCGTCACCTGCCCTTTGCAGACGAGCATTTTGCCGCCGTCGGTGCGTTAAACGTGCTTGAACACGTTGAAGAGCCCGAAGCATTCATCACGGAACTCGTTCGCGTGACCGCGCCCGGTGGAAAGCTGGTTCTTTCGAGCCCGAATTTTTTTCGCGTGCTCGGCTTTCGCGATTATCACCCGAAGATGCGCGGCATCGGTAAAAAGATCGCGAACTGGAAACGCCTTCGTGAAAAGCGCCGGCAAATGCAAACCGATCCCACCCGAGTACGCTTTGATCGGATGACGCCCATCATCAAGGAGCCGTTTACCCCGGACGACGATGCCATCGTCGCAACGAACGCGGTTGAGATGAAATTCTTCCTCGAACGGAACGGCTGCACGGTTGAGCGCGTTGAATGCACCGATCGCTACGTTCAGTTTCCAATTGGCCAATTGCTGAACCTCACGCCATTGCGCTACCTGATGTTCAACGCATTCGTCGTCGCGACGAAAGCGAAGTGAAGAACCAAGGACAAAATTCAAACGTCCAGGGAATGTCCAGTGCACAAAAACTGAATTGGCTCTTGTTACGTTCTTTGTCCTTGGTCCGTTGACCTTTATCCTTCTTCAAGCCGTGTGTTCCGGCGCCGGAGTCTGTAATCGAGGGTCCTGTGGATGGGCGCCCACGTCGCCGTGATATTCGGTCCCGCGACCGAAGTGCAGTGACGCATGGCGCGCCTCAAATCCATCGGCCGATTCGGCCGTGATGGGCAACTGATATTCCCCGTCCGGCAGGGCAAATCGATAGCTGAAGGTCCCGTCGCGGCGCAGCCGGATCACGCGACCACCAATCGAGACTCGCGCGGTCGGTTCGGTCGCGCCGTAAACCACCAACTCGGCGTTCACGTTGAACCAGAACGATCGCTCCAGCTCTCGCGGCGCCGCTCCGTGCGGACTGGAGATTGCGCCACCGGCAGGCCCGGGAACTGGAGCCGGTGCCGGACCGCCGATCGCTTGCGCCGCCACGGAGGCGAGATCCCGCCGGCGTTGAAGTTCCAGCGATTCCGCCAAAGCAATTGATGATGCGTTCGAGCCAGCCCACACTTCGCGGACGGCATCCATTGAAATGACTTTTGCCAGTGCCTGCTGCTGCGCGGGTGTCCATTTCGCGAATTCCGCCGAGGGCGGCAGTTCGATTTTTTCCGAACCACTCGTTCCGCCGCTGTCAAAAACCTGATTGATTGCCCGCGACAGTTGAGGTTCTTCCGCTATGTATTCGCGCAGCATTTCGATCAGTTTTGCGACGGCCTCAGGTTCAATTGAAGCTTCGCCCGTTATGAGCGCCGGCTGGGGTTCAGGCATCGACGGCGTTGGCGAAAGGGCTTCTGACAAAGCTTTGGGCGCGACCTCATTGGGAACGGATATCGACGCCGGCGCGGAAACGGCAGCCGACGGTTGCGTAAAAAACTCCGCCGCCACTTCCTCGCTCAGGCTGTCCGGCGGAGTTCCCACGGGACCGGACCGGTTGACCTCGTGCCAGTCGCCCGTCTTGTCGCGAAATCCCAATACAGCGAAGTAACGACCGCCACCTTTGCCCACGTGCGCAAACCAGCTGCGTGATTCCGGATGGACATGAATTTCAGTGATGGGTTCGCCGGGGGAATCGGCATCGTAGATTCGCAGAATCAAATGCCCGTCGCGCGACAGTTGGTTGTATTCGAGCTGTTGTTCGTTATCGAGATCCCAATGCGCGTAGACCCACTGAGGATCCCGTGGAACCAACCATACTTTGCGAGTGCCGTACGATTCCGGCAGCACGAGATCATCAGCCGTCGCTTCGCCGGGTGTGGCCGGTAATCCGAGCGAGTATCGGGAACCCGGACCACCCGGTTGGGCGCCGGCCGAGTAATCACCTTCGAGCAGCAACGCCGGAATATTCAGCGTCAGCTTCTTTTTCGGCGCCGCCATCGCGGGCAACTCAACCAACGCTTTCGCGGTTGCGCCGCCGGATTTCTTAACCGCGGTTGCCTTTTTCTTTGGCACAAGAGATTTCGCGACGACCTTTTTCGCAACCGGCTTTGCGGCACGCGATTTCGCTTTGCGATTCGTCTCTTTCGAACTAGTGGACGTCGCCGGCTTCTGGCTCGCAGCCTTCGCGCCGACGGCTGAAGGCGTCGGAGCCAGAACCGGAGTCGAGGTTGCCGGTGCGGGTGATTTTGTTTTTGCCGGGACCGGCTTCTTGGAAAGTTTTTCAGCTTTGGGATTCGGGGCCTTCGCCGCCTCGGCCTGCGGCTTCACACTGGCTTTCTTGGAAACGGGAATGACCGGCGGCGTTGGATTCGCCTTTTTGGTTTGAGCGACCGCAACTTTTACGTTCGCTTCCGTTTTCTTGCGGGCAGCCGCAGCGGCCAGTGGTTTTGCCGCGGGCTTAACCGCGGGTTGCTTTACGCGCTGCACCGGAACCTTTTGCTTCGCCACTTGTTTTGCTGACACGATTTTTTCAACCTTCGTCTTGCCGGCCTCGCTGAGCGCTTTGGAATTCGCCTTGGCAACCGGTTTTTTGGTCGACGATTTGATCGCGGAGATTCTCGCCGTTTGCTTCACGGGTTTCTTTTTTGACACGACTTCTTTGCGAGCGGGCACGGTTGAAGATTTCTTATTCTGGCCGGCGGACTTGGAAGACTTCTGCGGCGGGACGTTCGACTTCGCGGTGGATTTCTTGGCGGGCTTCGCGAGACGGGATTTCTTTTTGGCCGGTGATTTCATGAGGCAACAAATCGTTCGGATGCGACGCGGTGTGGTCCGGAACCACCCTGTCGCGAGCCTAGGCCGCTGTCTCCCGGCCAGCAACGGTTTTTGTCAGACGCCATTCATGAACCAATACACGGCGTTAATCTCAGCGATTAGCTGCGATGGCGGGGCTGCGCTCCAGCTCATCCCAAAGCGCCGCCAGCGCCGGCAGCTCGTTTTCTTTCGGTAGCCGATCGGCGTAAAGCAGGCCCGCGTAAATGCGCGCCAAGTGACGGAGGCTTCGCCGCAGGCCCGGATGAATCGCCATCAGTGATTCGGCAAATTCAGTGGACGTCGTGTCGGCGCTGCGCGCGCAGCCGTGCTCAGTCGACCAAACTTCCAAAGCCTTGAATGTACGGCAAACCGCCGTCGCCGGATCAACGTTCTCGCCTGAGCGGAATGGATTCGCCAAATCAACGAAACGAACCGGTGGCGATGGTTCCAGAACCGGGCCGCGGCGCGTGCCTGGTCGTTTTGGCATTTTCACATTGGGGCGAAACAACGCGCGCAGGGATTCGATCAGTTGGCCGATCGCCAACCAAATCTGTCGCCAGTTGCGAATGATCATGTAAAGCAACACACAGCCGAAGATCGCCCAAACGACCCAACGCAACCACGACGGCGCCTGGGGCAAGGAAACCGACGGCGATTTGGAATCGGCCGATTGCCCATCTTCCGGTCGCGTCGCGTTCTCGGCTTTTCCGCCGTTCAGTTTTCGTTTGCTGGCATCGTCATTTTGGTTGCCTTCTATTTCGTTCGAGGAACTTTGTTTTTCGGTCCCACCTGATTTTGCGCGCTCCGATTCACGATCCGATGACGCGTCGTTTTCCACGTTCTTTTCCTCGAGTTTTCGCCCATTGAGAACCGCAGCCGATTCAGAAGAAGCAACCAAGGCCAGCGGCCGCGGCACGACGAAGCTCAACATAAGCGCCCCCACGATGATCATCGTTCCGACGCCAATCCATGTTCCGGCGATGCGAACGGGCATTTTGAGTCGGCGCTGACGAAGGTATCGTCGAAGACCGAGAAAGCTCGTGAGCAGCAACAAGCTCATTGCCGCGAGCAAAAAGATCGCAACGGTCGTCAATCCCGTTCGTTCCGGATGAACGCGTACCAGCCACATCTGGCCGAAGCCGAACATGGGCAACGCGGCCAACAAAAAATAAATGATCCAAAGACCATGCGCGTGCGGTTGGCCGGCGCGGCTGGATTCATTGATAAAAAGACGCCGCCACCACGCGTACTTTTTCTTTTGTTTGTTCGATCCGGTTTCGATGGTTTGAACGCCGACGTCGACCGGGGGCTCTTCGCCGGTAGTCTCATCGATACCGACGATTTCAAGAAGTCCCTCGCCCGACGCGTCTTCCTTGTCGTCGATCAACGTGCAATCCCACACCAGCTTGTTTGTGCACCACCAGATCAGCCCGAGCAACAGCCAGCCGGCCAGCGGCATGGGCACAAATTGGTTGATCATCAATGCGACCGCACCGCCGAGCGCTAGCGCGTACAGGCCCGCGTAGGCGGTCGTCTTCTCGATCGCGATCCGCGAAATGCCGACCATGCCGAGCACGAACCAGAAGAGTGTCCAACGCAACCGCATCTCATGTTCCCCGCGATAGACCAGGTCCTGCGCAAACCAGACCAGCGCCTCGACCATCACCATGATCAGCAACGGCGCCAAACCTTCCGCGATGTAATCCGCCGCGGTCGGCAGCTCATCGAGTTTGGTGAATTGTTTGGTCTGTCGTCGCTTCATTCGATTCCATCAATCGTCGTCGTTCTCGTGCTCGGTCTCGTAATCTTAATCTTAATTTTAATTCTGAATTTTCATCTTACTCTTGAGCAAATGTCCCGCGTGTGATCGCTCATGCGAGAACGATGACGAGGACGAGATCGAGTGCGATTTCATCAAACTGCCATCACCGTTTCCGCCTGCAATTCAGCCAGCGCTTCCCGGCTGTTAATCGGCCGGATTTCAATGCCTTCCGTAATCAGCCGGCCGGCCCACTCCGGCGGCACGGCCCATTCTCGTAACTCGTGCACATCGCGCGTCACAACAACCGCCGTCACGGCATATCCGGTGCGGCGCAATTCGCCTAACGCCCGCGCGGTGTCCACTGAAACGTCCGTCAAAATCGCCACAACGCTCGTGTCGCGCGGAATGCGGCTGGCCGTTTCGTGAATCATCTGGTCAAACCGGAAGCCGTCGGTTTGTTCGAGCCGCGCCAATGTCCGGTGCAGGCGTTCGACCTGCTCCGGTCCGCGTTGGGGCGCGATCACGATGGGTTCGAGCCGCTCATTGGGCGGGCGTTCGCTGAATCGTTGGAGCGCGTCCTTCCGCGTCGTCCACGCCGCGCGCCAGCCTTCCGTTCGAATGCGTTCGGCGGCGTCTCGCCCGTTCGTGATCAGGCCGACCTGCTGGCCCAGTTCGTAAACCGCCGTGGCCAGCGAAGCGGCGGTAGTAATCGCGAGATCCTCGACCCAAAACGCCTCGGAACTCGTGAAACTTTGCCGGTGAAAATCGAGGAGTAAAG
Organism: bacterium; assembly: GCA_016124235.1. Lineage (GTDB taxonomy): Bacteria > Verrucomicrobiota > Verrucomicrobiia > Limisphaerales > RI-55 > RI-55. Next base: position 97,173 of record WGOC01000009.1, read on the forward strand.
TCGCGCCCGCGACACAGGATGGTTCAAACACTTTGCTGTGCAAGGAACCGGTTCGGGCATAAGCCCGCCAGTGAATGCGGTTCAACGGATCGCCCGGTTGATAGGGTCGCACGCCCGCGATGCGCGTGGGATCTTCGAACAAACGATGCGTGATCCGAATTTCGCCCAGCGGCCGACGCGAGGCGATGTCGTAGCTTCTGAGCGGCACGACTTCCGGATAAACGAGCACATGCACGGGCGCCGACAAAACGCGGTAACGGCGATGCAGACCGAAGAGGTCGCCACTCTCGATCAGCAACGGACCAAACTGGTGATAGCCGCGTGCCAGAAATTCCACCGTGTACCGAATCGTGCGGCGTTCTTGCGCCTTCAAGCGCGCGATGTAGGTCGTTCGACCAGTCAGCTTCATGCGCAACGGCGGTTTCAACGCATCAAGCGGAAACGCTTCCTCAATGATCAGCCACGGCACCGCGAACCGACCGTGATTGATCAACTCGATCACGATCGTTGCCTTGTCGCCGACGCGGGCAATGGTCGTTGAGCAGGTTCGTGTGGCGGCGATCTTCGTGGTCCATTCGCGCGTCATGAACCGGCTGATCAACAAAACGGCGAGCAGCACGTACATCGCGTACACGAGCAACTCCAGGTGCAGGGCCAAACCCACCCCCAGCATCAACAACGCGATGACGAACCATTTCATTTTGCGCCTAAGAATTTTCGGCGGCCCCGCAGGTCCGCCCTACCATTATTTGGTAGAGCGACGCTGCCGCGTCGCCCCAACTTAAATCCGTTTCTCCGGCATGACCGGCACTTCGACTTGATGCAGAATCTGTCGGATCACCTCCGGCGCCGTCACTTTGCGCAACCGACTTTCGGGCTGGATGATCAACCGGTGCCCGAGGATGTGCGGTGCGACTTCCTTGATGTCATCCGGCAGCACGTAATCGAATGCCTGCAAACCGGCGTACGCCTGGGCGGCGCGCATAATTGCCGCCGACGCGCGCGGGCTGGCGCCCAATCTCACGGACGCATGTTCGCGCGTCGCATGCACCAACCGCACGATGTAATCGCGCACCAGCGGATGCACCATGACTTCCTTCACCGCGGTTTGCGCCGCGCGCAATTCCTCCGCAGTCGCGACGGCTTCCAACGTGTCGATCGGGTGTTGTTTTTGAATTCGCTCAAGCATCGCCGATTCATCCTGCAGGCCCGGATAGCCGATGCTCATCTTGACGAGAAACCGGTCGAGCTGCGCTTCGGGCAATGGAAATGTGCCTTCGTGATCGATCGGGTTTTGCGTCGCAATCACAAAAAACGGCGGCTCCAACTGATGATCGACACCGTCCACACTGACGCGGCGTTCAGCCATCGCTTCAAGAAATGCCGCCTGCGCGCGCGGTGTCGCGCGGTTCACTTCGTCCGCCAGAACAATCTGGGCAAAGACCGGGCCCGGCCGAAATTCAAACTGCGTCGTCTGTGGATTGAAAACCGAAATACCGGTGATCTCGCTCGGCAATAAATCGGGTGTGCATTGGATGCGTTTGAACGAACAACCGACGCTGCGGGCCAGTGCGCGGGCAAGCATTGTCTTCGCGACGCCGGGGACATCCTCCAGCAAAACGTGTCCTTCGGCCAGCCACGCGACCAACGCGAGTTGCACCGACGGCGCCTTACCGACGATGACCTTTTCCACGTTGTCGAGTATGCGCTGACCGAGTTCTTGAATCTCGGTCGACGACTCGGCGGCCGGCGTGTTTTCACGCGTTTGCTTTTTGGGGATGCGAATGATCGGGCCGCTGTCGAGAGTCAGTTTGGTCATCTGACCGCAGACCGGACAGGCGATTTCCTGGCCGTCCATTTCGGGTGGGAATTCGATCGGTTGCTCGCAGTGGGCGCAGAGGCAGCGTTGCATGGTTGTGGATCTGACACAGGTCCGGAGATTTCGTGTCGGAACGTGTTTTAGCCTGAACCAAGTAAAATCAATTGACCAGCGTTGCGACTGCGCCTAAATATATCTGCAACGGATATAGTTGACCATGGCTCGCACTTCGCCCAATCCCGAAAGCTTTTTGCCGCTGACGCCCGCCGTTTTTCATCTGTTGCTTTCCCTCGTGGACGGTGAAAAGCACGGCTACGCGATCATGCAGGCGGTCGCCGAATCGACGGATGGCCACGTGAAGATGGGACCCGGCACGCTTTACGGAACCATCAAGCGGCTGCTCGCCGTAGGCTTGATCGAGGAATCCGACGAACGACCTGATCCCGATTTGGATGACGAACGTCGGCGTTACTATCGCATCACGGGCCTCGGCCAGACAGTTCTCGGCCTGGAAAGTCGCCGGTATCAACGGCTCGTCAAACTGGCGCAAAACCACGGACTGGTGCGGGCGATGACCTGAGAGGAAATTTATGAGGAAGAATGCTCAATCCTGCCGGCTAACAATCTCTGAACGAGTTTATGCGTTTTTGGTTTGGCTTTATCCGAAACCGTTCCGGGATAATTTCGGAACTTCGATGAAGCAGGTCTTTCGTGACCAGTGTTCGGACGCAATTCGTCAACGCGGGTGGTCAGGCTGGATCGGCCTGTGGATTCGCGTGCTGTTCGATTTCGCGTGGACCTGCCCGAAAGAGCATTTGATCGCGCTCCCGACGATTCCCGGACGCCTCTGGGAACGGCTTGTGGCAGGACCGATCTGGCTCTATCCGGTATTGGCCGCCCTCGCTTGCTTTCTGATCGGTTTGGCTATCGCGCTCCAGCTTCCCAGATATCATTCGAGTTCCGTCGTTTTGTTGCGACGTGTAGTCGTCGACAAGCCCCAGCTCGAAGGCTTCGAATCTCGCGCTCTCCGAAACATCGAGCCGCCAACCTCGACGCTGGTTTTAGACCCGGTGATTGAAAAGCTCGAACTTCAGGCTCTTTACCAAAAGGAACTGAAAACGCCCAACCCACTGACAAAAGAAGATGCTTTCAAGATCCTTTCGAACCGGATCGCCGTTATCGAGAAACCGCCCCGCTCGGCGGTAATAACCGTCAAGGTCTATGATGACGACAAAGCCGTTGCCCAAAATATTGCGAAAGCCATCACGGATCAATATATGCGGGTATTCTTGGATTTTGCCAGATCGGGGACGCAGGGTCAGTTTACTCCCCAAACCGCCAACGTAACCGTCTTGAAACAACCCGAGATCAGCGACCGGTTGGTTCGACCCGGCTTCCGTAACTGGGTGGCGATAGGTGGAACTGCAGCATTGATCACGGGAGCCGCGATATTTCTTTGTCTGTTTATCATTCGGCGACGAGACCGGCTGACGATTCTATCCGCAAACCGATGCGATAAACTTCAATCGCCAGCATGATCTAAAAGCATGACGCCATCTCAACAATTGGTCCGGGTCAAGCGCCTCGAGCGGATCTACTCACTACTGGTTCACCTTTACCCGGCCCCGTTTCGTGAGAAATTCGGGGATTCAATGACACAGGTGTTTCGTGGCCAGTGCCTCGACGCGATCGAACAGGGACGTTGGCGGGTAATTGTTTTCTGCGTCCGAACAATTCTCGATTTCGCGTGGACTTGTCCCAAGGAGCATCTAGTTGCACTGCCGACCCTGCCGTCGAGGATGTGGGAAGACCTGCTTCGGAAGCCGGTCTGGTTTCATCCCACATTGATCGCAGTCTTTGCTTTCGGTGTGTCGGTGTTTGTAACGTTGAATCTTCCACAATTCTACGCCAGCACCGTGACGCTTGAGGTTGCAGACCCACCGTATGACACCGGTCCATATTTCATCCAAACTGAGTTCGAAAAGCTGCAATCCAAGGCAGTACTTTATCCTGTAATCACCAACCTCGCGCTTGGCGTTCACTACGGCGAGCTGTCGACCACGGTGGATGAACCCCCTTACGAAGTGTCGATGGAAGAAGCCTATCAAAATCTCAAAAGCAATCTGCAGATAAGTCAGATCAAAAACACGAAGCTAGTTGAAGTGACCATCCTCGACGAAGACAAATCGCTGGCCACAAAAATCGCGAATGAAATCGGGACGACTTATCGGCATTGGAGAAATGAGGAATCATACGAGACCACACGAGGAAGCGTTCAACTCGCGGATGGTCCAATGCCGCAAAACCCTATTCCTTCGATCGACCAGGCTGACATAAAGAACAGGTCGGCCGCGATTGCCGGAAACGTTCCCTTGGTGAAAGTAATCAACCCCGCCGAAGACGCCATTCGACCCTCGCGCCCCAACCGCTATCTGAACATTTTTGCTGGCGGTGTGGCTTCGTTGCTTGGTGGGGCAGTAATGATGTTAGGACTGTGGGTGATCAAGCGAAGGCATGGGCTGCGCGCCGAGCTGGTGGCGAGTCAGAATTTGTGACTTGGAAGACTCACTTTCGAGATTCTGCCGGCTGGCAGCCGGCAGCACACTATCGCGCGGCGACCTCCGGCGTCATCCACACCCAATCGCCTTTATCGCGTCGCCAACTTCTACCGTTGCGGTTCTGTTTGAAGCCTGGTTTGCCGCCGTCGTCGCTACTGTTTTCACCTACTGAGTAGAGTGCGAAGCCAGAACCTTGCTGCTGGTAGCGCAACGGCTGACCGTCCATGATGTCGTGCGGAATGGCGTCCATGTATTCCGGTTCCAAATTCTTCAACGCATCCGGGTAGTGGCCGTTCTTGATTTTGTATCGTTCCAAAGCGCAGGCCACGGCGGCGAGGTTGGCATCCGTCTGGCCGAGCACGAACTTGATCGCGACCCCGGCTACAGCGGGTGCGACCAGTTGCGCCAGAAACATTTTCCGATGGCCGATGATCTGGTGGAAAACTTGGTCCTGATATGCGGTCACCTTTTCCGGATGATATAGGCGCTGATGGGGATCGATGGTCGGGAGCATCAGTTCCAGGTTGATCCGCGCGAGCTCCGCCTTGTTAAGAAGATACCAGCCTTTCGGCGCGTAGTCGTAAAGCACGTCGCGTAATTCTACTTGAGGACCATATCCCTCAATCGATTCGATTTTCCTCGTGTCTTCCACATAATCGACCAGCGCCATGTTGAAAACCCTTTCCCCACGCATGCTCAATTGATAACCCTTGAGCAGATCGATCGTTTGCAGCTTGGACTGAAGTTCCGCCAATTGAGCATCCGACCACTTGCCGCCGTTCACTCCCTCCCAGATCGGCTGCATGGCGATCTCCAAAATGGCCGTTCGCACGAGTCCGGAAATCAGGATGGCTTCGTTCCTGAGCGACTCCGACAACGCGATCGTTGTCTCCACATCTCGCAACGCGGCATCCGCTTCGCCGGCCTGCAACTCTATCAACGCACGCAACGTGAAGAGGCGGCCGAGGGATTTGAGTTTCGAAAGGTGCGGCAACAGCGCCGAAAAGTTGTCCTCATAATGAACGGGGAACTGCGAATTCGGACGCCGAACCGCGGCCTGGATTTCATCCATCACCGCCTTCGAATCGTCCATCAACGCACGAATCAAAGCATTCGGAGAATTCGCATAGATACCGGCACGGCCAACCTTCACGCGAAGACTCGCACCCTCGTCCCAGCCAATTTGCTGGCGTTCGCCAAATCGCCACGAGGCGGAATCTTCCAAATGGTTGAACCAGTCTGGCAGGCGGAATTCGTCCACCTTTTCGCGCCACACTTCCTTGCCAGTCTTGGGATCGATCGATTTGTCAAAAATGCCTTTGAACAAGGGCGTCATCGCAAAGTTCTGATCCTCCGGCGGCATGGGTGGAAGCAGCTCTTGGAACGTCAATGGCTCGCCTTGGGCCTGCAGCTCATTTCGCACTGCTTTCCATGCCCGGGCACCCTGCCAATTTTCATACGCGAAATAGAGCGCGATGAGCGTGATGACCGACGCGATTGCGATACCCAATCGACCCAGGAATCGCGGCGACCTGAATCGCATCGCCAAGCGGTGGAATGTCGGGAAACGCTGACTGAATATCGATTGCTGTTTGTGTTCGTTGCTCATGCCCATTCCCTCGTTAAGCAATTGGAGGCGTCCTTGCGCACGCGATCCGCATCGCTTCGCGGACCGGGTGCCGCCTTTGTGTTCGGATCTGAGATGTCCTTTTGTTCTTCAGCTGGTTCGTTCAGCAGCAAGGCGAGCCGCTCGCGGTAATCGCGGTAACCGGCCAACGCTTCATGGCCCTGCGGCGGGGTGGGTGACGACTGAGTGCCAAGTTCGGAATTCGCCGCCACGTTGAGAACGACGATCGCGCACCAGGCGGCACCAAGAACACCCCAGATCGCACGCTGCCGACGCAACCACGACCAAAGAGTAGGACAGGCTTCCAGCCTGTCTTTCGCCGAAGCCGGCGACGTTTCAAAATCCCGCAGACCCGCTGACGACGATTCACTGCCTTCAATCAATTCTCCGTTTGTTGCGGAGATCGCGGTTTGGTTTTGGACGACCGAACCATTCACCGTGCGTTCGGTGACAGGCTGGAAGCCTGTCCTGCCCTGGTGCGCGTTCACCTCCCGAGCGATTACGCCGGCTCGGATTGTGTCCAGTTCTTTCGCCTGCTCTTGGTGGCGTTCGAGCAGGATTTCACGTGGCGTTTTCATGGGCGAAATTCAGAGGCAAGTTGTTCACGTAATTTGCGACGGGCGTGGTGGAGCCGGGACTTGACCGTCCCCAGCGGCACGCCAGTGATGTCGGCGATTTCCGCCAAGTCGAAGTCTTCGAGATAGTGCAACAGCACCACCGACCGATGTTCTTCCGGCAGTTGGCCGATCGCCGTGAGAAACAGTTCCTGTTGCTCGGCGGACACCAGAAGTCGGTCAGGACTTTCCGTCGGATTTGCAAAATCGGTTTCCGCCGCCTCATCAAGCGATTCGGTCGGCCGGCTTTTGCGCCAATGCTGCTGGCAGAGCTGATGGGCGATGCGAAACAACCATGATCCAAACCGCGCGTCATCCCGCAACGAGCGGCCATGGCGAACGGCCTTGATGAAGGTCTCCTGCACGATGTCGAGGCTGGTCTGTTCATGGCGGATCAATTCCTGCACATAGGCGTAAAGCGGCAGTTGAAAGCGGTGGAAGAGGATGTCCCACGCGGCCGGATCACCGGCGCGCGCTGCGGCAACCGGCAGTTGTTCGTCTTTCGCCACCAACGGCATTTACACAAGGAAGAATGCAGTCAGCGAGAAAAGGTTCACGGAAAAGTTCGAGGAAATGGTCGAAGCCAAGCCCAGGAGAGGCGAAACCACGGTGGGCGAGCTCTCCGAGCAAGCCTACGATGTCACGCAACAACCAAACGTGAGCGACGACTTACGACCAACAACAACCCGCTCTCCGACGTTTTGATGTGAGGTCACCTCCAAACAACACGACCGCCCCCTGCGCTCTCGAGCTCGCCCCACCTCGATGCCGTTGATCCCAGCTTGTGCGCAACACGAGTCGAAGCATTGGCCTATTCTCCGGATGAATGCCCCTTCGCGTAAGCGATGGCCACAATCACGCCCACCACCGTGGCGATCATCAGGGCGTCGCCCGTGACGGCCAACGGCGTGAGCATGGCCTTGCCGAATTTGCCTCCCGAGAAATAGGCCGGCAGAGTCACCGTGACGAGCTTCCCGCCCTCGGAATAAAGTGTGAGCTGTTTGTCCACGTTATTTTCAATGACCGCCAGCCCGTGCGCAGGCAAATTCTTTTCGGAGCCCGCCGCAAGTATGGGTATCGGTTTCAAATCGCGGCTGATATCCGGGTTGACAAAATCCGGCTTCTTCTTTTCCGCCATGCGGTCGAGATTTTGGTTCACAAAGAATGCCCTCCGCCGGATGCGAGAGCCGCCGTCGATGGCTTCATCATAGACAACGAGTACATCGGAGTGCGCTTCATCAGCAAAGAGTTCCAAGTGCGGCAGCAACGCGGGTGCGTTGCGTTTGGTGAAAGCAGGTCCGGTCCAAAGACGCGACGTGAAGCTCCAGTCATCCGTGCTGGCGCAACCGCCGGCCGTCGCCAGAACGAGCGCGAGACAAACTGTTTGATGCAGCCGGTTCAGTTTGGCTTGCTTCCTCATGAGGGTAAAATCCTCCGACCGCCCAGCCCGTCAAGCGGCAATTCGCCAAAGGCAAATGCGATTGATCACGGCGTAGCCAGCCGCACGCGAAAGAATTGCTGAGCGGCGGCCGCGCGATCGACGAATTGCTCCAGCGTCGGACCGGTGGCGGAAAACGGGCTTCCGACCAGCGGTGTCCACGTGCCGAAATCGGTCGTGGCTTCAATGTCGTAACTGTGACCGGCCACGGTGTTGACCGTCAGCAACGACTGACCTGGTCCGGCGGGATTGATCTCGGCACTGAGCACGGAAGCGGCGTCCCGCGGATCGGTGCCCGCCGCCAGTTCGTCGGCTTCGTTCATGCCGTCGCCGTCGTCGTCATCGGTAAGGATGTTGGAGAGCACCAGCGTCATCGCGCGCTCCCCCGAATGATCACCACCGTCCGTCCAGCGCAGACGAAAGTGACGGACCGGCTTGGTTTCAAAATCGAGCGGCGCGGTCGCAACGAGGCGATTTCCATCGAGCGAAAAATCCGCGTTGTCGGTGTCACCATCGCCGGCAACGAGTTCGTAGTCGCAGGCCACGCCCGATAAAATCCCGCCGCCGGAAATTCGCGCCACTTCAACATCGGCATTCGTCGTTTCCGGAATCGAAGTGATGCTCAGTGCCACTTCACGTGGCCGTTCCTCGGCGAGCAGGCTGAGAGTGTTGCGGCTGTCCACCAGATTAATCGTTCCGCGTCGGGCTGCCGCCGCCGCAACTAGGTTGGTGTAAAACGCGTGACGTTGTTCGCGCACTTCGGCAGCGAGTTTCGGCGTTAGCGACGACAAGTCCCACGGGCGATCAGTCCAATGCAGCTTGGTCCGATTGGTCGCGTGATAAACCCAGGTCCAGGCGGATTGATCGGCGAAAATGTCGTTGTCGTGCAACTTCACACCCACAAACCAGGGTGCGTTTCCGCCGGTACTGGTGTGCGCCGCTGCGAACGCCTGATCGAGATTCGTCACGCTCGTCATTCCTTCGTACGTTTCGATCAATCGCCAGTCGAAATGTTCCGGCCGCAACGGCAAATTGTCGCGTTCGTCGCCCAGGTTCACCGCGACAGATCGATGTTCAACCAGCATGCCGGCACCGGCGTTGCGAAAATAGGAATGCACCAGCGAGGCAACGCTGACGTCCGCGTTCGCCCCGACGATGATGGGCGCGTGACCGGCGAGCGCGGTGAGCTTTTCAAAACCGCCGACGCTGGAAGTTGGAACGCCGTTCGTGAGATCCAGCCCGTGCGATTCGTAATCCGCGATCGTATCGGCCGTTGAATTCGTCCAGGCAAACTCGTTCGCGTACGGCTTTGGCGCGCGCACGTGATAGCCCAGGTTGACCCACGCCGAACTTTGCAACCGGCCGAGAACGTCCGGTGCATTCGTCTCGAGAATGTCTTCCTGCCAAGTCGTGAGGAACACCTCCACGGGCACACGCAACGCTTCGTGAACGTCGAGTAATTGTCGCAACTCGGAGGCGCTGTCGTCCGGATAAAAGAAATCCTGCCAGTTTAACGAAAAGCCCAGATTGTCGTCGGGCCGGAGATAAAGACTCGATTCGCCATTGAACGGAGCATTGGTCCAGGTCTGGTAGATCCTTTCAAAATTCGCGACGACGAACCGACCGGTGTCGCGCCAACGGCGAATCGTTTCCAGTTGCGCACGGATGATGTTTCGCCCTTGGTCGGTCAGCATGTCGCGGTGGTTGAACACCATGCCACACGTCCAAAGATGATTGCCGGCATCGATCGTTCCGTCCTCAAGTTCGGTGAGCAATGCGTCCGTTTCCGCGAGGTCCTGTTCCCAGGTCGCGATCGCGGCGATTGAACCGCCCGGATCATCGACAAAGAAATTGTTCGTTCCCGCCGGTCGCCAAAGGCCGGCCGCGTGCGGGTCGTCGACATGGCTCGGTGATGCCGCTCCCATTAACAAATGCGGCCGCCAGGAATTCGTAAACACGACCGCGTTCAAGCCATCCACCTCCGCGACGAACTTCGGCCAGTTTTGATAGCTCGTTGCATCGGGACTGTACACGTGCCCACCGACCACGCCGGAGGGCGTCGCATCGCAGCCCACGTCAATCAGCCACGCGACATCGGCGTAATTGTAAGCCCCGCTTTCGTGTGAATGTGGGTCAAGTTCCACTCCCCGATCCTCCTGTAAAAACTTGACGGTGTTCTTGCCGTTGGAAAGCAACGCCAGATCAAAGTCGACGCCCGTGGGAGTTTCGAAACGGCGCACACCTTCGAGGAAGTTCCAGTCACTTTGAAAATCCCAATCAAGGCTCCGCGCGCGGCATTCTTCAGCGAACCAGAGGATTGCCTGTCGCCAGGAATCGTATGTCAATTTGTCGACCGTGGTGAAGTTAGGCGTGTTTGCAGCGACCGGTCCGCCCGGCTCCTCACTGTGCACCGCGATCGCAAACCGCACGACCGGCGGGGCCGCCTGAATCGTCCACGGTTGAAAAACGATCGTGCTCAACAGAGCACCGGCAATTGCGACGACGACTGATTTCATCATTTTGGAATCCTCGATCGGTCCGTTGAAACGACGAACTGAGCAGCGCCGATCGGAAAGACATTCGGCACGATGTGGTCGAAACTTGAGTGTCGATTGCCAATCATTTCACGCTCGTGAAGGATGCGCGACCTGATTGCGTCAGATTTGGCATCGCTGCGCGGCGATTCCTGAACTTGTGTCGCGGAGCAATTCCCTTTCGTATATCGCCATGTCATTCGCTTGTTATCGCCTGGCTCCGGCCGCGTGCTTCCTGATCGCGGCTGTTGGTTGCGTTTCCATGAAGCCCGAATCCCAACTCGTTTATCCTGAAACCCGCAAGGTGGATCAAATCGACGATTATCACGGCACGAAAGTCGCCGATCCGTATCGCTGGCTCGAAGACGACCATTCACCCGAAACGAAGGCGTGGGTGGAAGCGGAGAACAAAGTGACCTTTGGCTACCTCGAGCAAATTCCCGAACGCAAGAAGATCGAACGCCGGCTCACCAAACTTTGGAACTACGAACGCTGGGGATTGCCTGAGAAGAAAGGCGATTTGTATTTCGTCACGCGAAACGACGGATTGCAAAATCAAAGCCCACTCTACGTTCTCAATTCACTTGATGCGAAACCACGGCTGCTGCTCGACCCCAACAAATTGTCCACGGACGGCACGGTGGCTTTGAAGGGCGTACAGCCGACCGACGACGGCAAATGGATCGCCTATGAGACTTCCGCAGCCGGCTCGGACTGGGAGGAAATTCGCATACGCGAAACTCTTTCCAGCGACGAATTGCCCGAGGCGATCAAATGGGTGAAGTTTTCCTCGGTGTCGTGGACCAAGGACGGCAAAGGGTTTTTCTACAGCCGCTACGATGAACCGACCGAGGCGGAAAAACTCAGCAAGGCGAATTATTTTCACAAGCTGTACTACCACCACGTGTGGACGCCGCAGTCCGAGGACAAGCTCATTTATAGTCGGCCCGACCAGAAGGACTGGTTGTTCGATGGCGAAGTCACGGATGACGGGCGTTATCTGATCATCACCGTTTCACAGGGCACATCACCCAAGAAACGAATTCTCTACAAGGATCTCAGCCAGCCCGATTCGAAGGTGGTCGAGTTGCTCATGGACTTTGACGCCGCCTACGATTTTGTCGGCAATCAAGGAACGGTTTTTTACTTCCGCACGGATCTCAAGGCTCCGCGATATCGTTTGATCGCGATCGATACGCAGGATGCCGAGCGGGCGCACTGGAAGGAACTCATTCCCGAATCCGACGCGACGTTGACGAGCGTGAGCTATCTGGGTGGTCGGTTCATCGCCAGCTATTTACGTGATGCCCACAGCCAGGTGCAGGTCTTCACGGATGAAGGACTGCCGGATAGGGAACTCGAGCTGCCGGGCATCGGCACGGTGAGCGGTTTTGGCGGCAAGCCGGGCGACACTGAAACGTTTTACGCCTTCAGCAGCTACACGACGCCGACGACCATTTACCGGCTCGATTTGAACACTTATGAAAGCAGCGTGTGGCGCAAACCGAAGACGGCCTTCCACTCGGACAACTACGTCACCGAACAGGTGTTTTACACGAGCAAGGACGGCACAAAAGTCCCGATGTTCGTAACCTATCGGAAAGGTATGGTGCGCGACGGGACGAATCCGACGCTGCTTTACGGCTACGGCGGATTCAACATCAGCCTCACGCCCGGCTATTCACCGGCCATCGCCGGCTGGCTGGACATGGGCGGAGTCTATTGCGTGGCCAATCTGCGCGGCGGTGGCGAATACGGCCAGGAATGGCATGAGGCCGGCACCAAATTGAAGAAGCAAAACGTCTTCGACGACTTCATCGCAGCCGCCGAATATTTGATCGCCGAGAAATACACGTCGACTCCCAAGCTGGCGATTTATGGCGGGTCGAACGGCGGTTTGCTGATCGGTGCATGCGAGAACCAGCGGCCGGACTTGTTTGGCGCGTGCATTCCGGCCGTCGGTGTGATGGACATGCTGCGGTTTCACAAGTTCACGATCGGCTGGGCGTGGACCAGCGATTACGGCAGCTCCGACGATCCGGAGGAATTCAAGGCACTCTACGCCTACTCGCCTTATCACAATCTCACACCGGGAACGTGCTATCCGCCGACGCTCATCACGACCGCCGACCACGACGACCGCGTGGTGCCGGCGCACAGTTTCAAATACGCCGCGCGTCTGCAGGAAGTTCAGTCATGCAAAAATCCCGTGTTGATCCGAATCGAAACGCGGGCCGGTCACGGCGCTGGCAAACCGACCTCAAAACAAATCGAGGAACGCGCCGACATGTGGGCTTTTCTGGTCAAGAACCTTAGAATGAAGATCAATTGATCGAAAGCCATCGCCACAAATCCGGTCGCTGGCTGGTCCGGAAAAATCCGTTGACAGCCGAATACCTTGTTATCATCTTATCCGCATTCGTTGATTTGAACGAATGACTCATCGAGAGTGGTCGAGGGTTCTGGCCCGAAGACACCACGGCAACCGGTTGATCCGAAGCGTCGGACAACGTCCAGGTGCCAATTCCAGCTCGGTTCGCCAAGCGTGCCGAGAAAAGATGAGAAGAGCGCTACGGCTTTGTCGAACCCTCTTCTCGCGATGAGAAGAGGGTTTTGTTTTGCCCTCGGCATTCGTCCTCGTCCTCGTCCTCTTGCTCGGCCTCGCGCGGGCATCCGAAGGACGGCGAGGAGAACGAGCGCGATTGCGAGCAACACAGTTGAAATTATGAGCAACGATCAAGGTTTCATGAAGGCGCTGAAGTGCCGCGAGTGCGGTCGCGAATACCCGCTCGAGGCCACGCACGTGTGCGAGTTCGACTTCGGTCCGCTGGAAGTCGTTTACGATTACGACAAGATCAAAAAGAGCCTCACGCGCAAACAGATCGAGTCCCGTCCGCAGACCATGTGGCGGTACCGCGAATTGCTGCCGGTCGCTGGCGAACCGACAGTTGGCTTCCAGGTTGGCTACACGCCGCTCGTGAAGGCCGATCGCCTGGCCAAGCGTCTCGGCATCCGTGAGCTTTGGATCAAGAACGACACGGTCAATTACCCGACTTTGTCGTTCAAGGACCGTGTGGTCAGCGTCGCGTTGAGCCGTTCGCGCGAACTTGGTTTCAAGACCGTCGCCTGTGCGTCCACCGGCAATCTCGCGAATTCCGTCGCGGCCAACGCGGCTTCGGCGGGCCTCGAAGCCTACGTGTTCATTCCGTCCGATCTCGAACACAGCAAGATCGTCAACTCGCTCGTTTACGCCGCGAACGTGGTTGGCATCAAAGGACATTACGACGAGGTCAATCGGTTGTGCGCGGAAATCGCCGGCAAGTACGGTTGGGCCTTCGTGAACGTCAACATGCGCCCGTATTATGCGGAAGGCTCGAAGTCCATGGGCTTTGAAATCGCCGAGCAACTGGGCTGGACGGTTCCGCAACACACCGTGATCCCGATGGCGTCCGGTTCCTTGCTAACCAAGGTGCACAAGTCGTATCAGGAATTTTGCAAACTCGGTCTGGTGAAGGAAACGCCGTGGCACATTCACGGCGCCCAAGCCACGGGTTGTTCGCCGATCTCAGCCGCGCAGAAAGCCGGTCTCGATTTCTTCAAACCGGTCAAACCGGATACAATCGCCAAGTCGTTGGCCATCGGCACGCCGGCCGACGGTTTCTATTCGCTGCGCGTGATGAAGGATACGAACGGCCACGCGGAAGATGTGACCGACGACGAAATCCGCGAAGGCATCCGTTTGCTGGCGGAATGCGAAGGCATCTTCTGTGAAACGGCCGGCGGCGTGACCGTCGGCGTCGCCAAAAAGCTCATTGCCCAGGGCAAGATACCGGCGGATGATTCCGCAGTGTTGTGCATCACCGGCAATGGATTGAAAACGGTGGACGCGATTCAGAATCACGTTGGCAAGCCGCAGGAAATTCGTCCGAGCTTGCGTGAATTTGAATCAATCCTAAGCCCGAAACAGCGCTCGGAAGTGAAAGCTTGAACCTGAAAAGATTATGCCAGTTAACATCCGCATCCCCACCCCGCTCCGCAAATTGACGAACAACGAGGAGCTTGTCGAAGTCCAACCGGGCACCATCGGCACCGCGATCAAGGAACTCCAATCCCGTTATCCGGGCATCGAGGAGCGCCTGGTCGATGAAAACGGAACCGTGCGTCGCTTCGTCAATGTTTACGTGAACGAAGAGGACATCCGCTTCCTGAAGAATCAAGACACGCCCCTGAAGGAAGGCGACGAAGTCAGCATCATTCCCGCAATCGCCGGAGGTTAATCATGCCCGCCAAGAAAAAGTCAGCAAAGAAAACGAGCGCCGCGAAAAACACGTCCGAGCATCGCCGTCTCTGGTTGATGTATCCGCCGCGCCTTATCCAAACGCCCATCATTTGGGAGCTTGGTGGCAAGTTCGAATTGATCACCAACGTGCGCCAGGCGAGCGTCAATGACGAGATTGGGATTGTCTGTCTGGAACTCTCCGGGAAGCGCGAAGACATCAAGTCCGCGATCAAGTGGCTGGAGAAAAAGGGGGTCAGCGTGGAGCCCGTGGAGATCAACGTTCTCGAAAGCTAACGCAACCGTTTTTTCCCAAGCCTCAGTGGCCTAAGGAGTTGCCGCGATTCGCGGCTTGACCGATCCGGATCGGATGACTATAAACCCTCATCTGACCCAATCAGCATCGGCCCCAACCCCAACCCAACCTTAGGCCTATGACCAAGCGAGATATCGTGGTTCGCATCAGCGAGGAATCCGGGATGCAACAGCAGAAGGTCCTCGAGATCGTCCAGAAAACGCTCGACTACATCGCAGAAGCCCTGGCACGCGGAAAGAAAGTTGAACTCCGAAACTTTGGCGTTTTTGAAGTAAAAGTGCGCAAGGCCCGCATCGGGCGAAATCCCAACTCACCGGAAACCGACGTCCCCATTCCCCGCCGTGCCGTAGTGAAGTTCAAGGCCGGCAAGGAGATGCGCGAACTGGTCTTGCGGTTGACGCCCGAGGAAGGCCATCCCGCCCCCCCGCCGGCCGCGCCGCCGGTGGTTTAAATCGCGAACACTAACATTTTGCCGGGCGCTCGCTTTTTGAGCGGGCGCCCGTTTTCTTTAGCTCATGCAACGACTGCCCGGATTCAGAGATTTCTATCCCGAACCGCTACCAACCAGTGACGTCTGGAGCGCCGATGCCCGCACGTGGATTTTCAGTCGCTGGCGCGAAACCGCCCGTCGTTATGGCTTTCGCGAATATGACGGCCCGCCCCTTGAACCACTTGAATTGTTCACGCTCAAGAGCGGTGAGGAAATTGTCGGCCAGCTCTACAACTTCACCGACAAGGGCGAACGCGAAGTCGCGATGCGGCCCGAGATGACGCCGACGTTGGCCCGGCTCGTTTCCGATGCCCAACGCCACTACAAAAAGCCGTTCAAGTGGTTCGCGATCCCGCAGCTCTTTCGTTATGAGAAACAACAAAAGGGTCGGCTGCGTGAACATTTCCAATTCAATGCCGACATCATCGGCGAATCGAATCCGGGCATTGACGCCGAACTGATTGCGCTGGTCATCGATTCGCTACGCGCAACCGGATTGACAGCCGACGATTTCGTAATCCGCTTGAGCAGCCGAAACGCGTGGCAACAATTCTTCGAACAGGCGGGCGGCAAACCCGAGAACGCCTACGCGTTCTATCAAGCCGTCGACAAACTCGAGCGCGAGCAACCGGACGTCAGTGCAAAGAAGTTTGCGGATGTCGGCGTCCAGATCGATTCGGTGAACCAGTTCATCGAATCGGGTCAACCGACGGAAGAATTACAATCCGTCATCGAACAGCTTACCGCGCGTGGGCTTGGCGAGTTCGTGAAGATCGACTACCACATCATTCGCGGTCTGGCCTATTACACCGGCGTGGTGTTTGAAGCGTTTGATCGCAAGGGCGAGTTTCGGGCCATCGCCGGCGGCGGGCGTTACGACAATCTGGTGAAACTGATCAGCGGTGGCAAAGTCGATCTGCCCGCGATCGGTTTTGGCATGGGCGATGTTGTGTTGACCAACCTACTGCAGGAGCGCGGCAAGCTGCCCGAGTTCACGGCCGGCATCGATGTGTACATGTTGATCGAAGACGAATCCTTGCGCGGCGAATCACTCAAGGTCATTCAACAACTTCGCGAGTCCGGCAAAGCGATCGAGTTCAGCACTGGTCCGTTGAAGAGCGATAAACAATTCAAACGCGCGCTGGAATTGAAATCAAAGTTCATGGTGCGCGTGGAGAAGTCAGCCGACGGCGCGCTGGTCTGTCGCTGCAAGAATCTGCAGACACGTGATGAGAAGACCGTGCCGGCGACCGAACTCGAGACCTGGGCTTCTGGTTGGTAGGCGAGGCGTCACTGATCAACACTCTCGCCCTTCCGATTCGCGGGTTGCCAATTGGCCGTCGGCCGCCCATAGGTTTTCGCATGTTACCGCGTTTGATTGTTGGACTTGTTGCGTTGTCGATTTCCACGGGGCCGGTCGCGATCGCTGCAACTCAAACCGATGTGTGCGTTTACGGCGGCACAGCCGGCGGAGTCGCGGCTGCCATCCAAGTCGCGCGCATGGGCAAATCAGTTGTCCTGATTGAGCCGACCGGCCGGCTGGGTGGTTTGACGACCGGCGGGCTCGGCCAGACGGACATCGGCAACAAGATGGTCATCGGCGGTATCGCGCGGGAATTTTATCGCGGCATTCGCAATTACTACGCCGATCCGTCGCATTGGAAATGGCAGGCGCCGGCAAACTACCGCAGCGGCGGTCAATCGTGGACTGATTCCAAGGAAGACACGATGTGGACCTTCGAACCATCGGCTGCGCTGGCGGTGCTGTCGGAGATGTTGAATCGCGAACATGTTCAAGTCGTTTACCACGAACGCCTCGACCTGCAGCACGGCGTGATCAAATCCGATGGTCCGTCGCCGCGAATCGTCGCGATCCGCATGGAATCCGGTCGTGAGTTTCGCAGCCGCATGTTTATCGACGCCAGCTACGAAGGCGATCTCATGGCGAAGGCCGGCGTCAGCTACATCGTGGGTCGCGAAGCCAATTCAACGTACGGCGAGACATACGACGGCGTGCAGACGACCGAGGCGACCAAGCATCAGTTGTTCAAGGGCATCGATCCTTACGTGAAGCCTGGCGACCCCACGAGTGGTTTGCTTCCGGGAATTGATCCAACCGGACCCGGCCTCGAAGGCGCCGCTGATCGGCGCGTGCAAACGTATTGCTTTCGGATGTGCCTGACGGATCAGCCGGCAAACCGCCAACCGTGGACCAAGCCTGACGGTTATCGTGAACTCGATTACGAACTGCTTTTCCGCAATTTCGAAGCCGGCTTCAATCAGGTGCCCTGGAACAATTCGGCGATGCCGAACCACAAGACGGACATCAACAACAACACCGGTTTCTCCACGGATTACATCGGCATGAATTACGAATGCCCGGACGGCGACTACGCTACTCGTGAACGAATCGTCGCCGATCATCTTCGCTACCAAAAAGGGCTCATGTGGACGCTGGCCAACAATACGCGCGTCCCGGAGGCAGTACGCAAAGAAGTTTCGAAATGGGGCCCGACGAAGGACGAATTCACCGAAACCGGCGGCTGGCCGGAACAACTCTACATTCGCGAAGCCCGGCGCATGATCGGCGAAGTGGTGATGACCCAGGACAATTGCCAGGGCCGCAAAGTGGCGACGGATTCGATTGGCATGGCCGCCTACACGATGGATTCCCACAATGTCCAGCGTTACGTTGACGCGAATGGACATGTGCGCAATGAAGGCGACGTCGAGATCGGCGGCTTTCCACCGTATCCGATCAGTTACCATGCGCTGACGCCCAAGCGGACCGAATGCGCCAATCTCCTGGTGCCGTTGTGCCTGTCCGCTTCACACATCGCGTTCGGATCCATTCGCATGGAACCGGTGTTTATGGTGCTCGGTCAATCCGCCGCCACCGCCGCCGTGTTGGCGATCGACGAAAGTGTCCCGGTGCAGGATGTCGATTACCCGAAACTTCGGGCTCGTTTGCTGGCTGACCGGCAAGTGCTCGAATACGAATCGCCAACAGCCGTCAAGGGCGTCCCGGCAAAATCACTCGCTGGCGTTGTGATCGACGACGATGACGCGCGCGTCAAACGCCAGGGATTCGCGACGCGTAGCAGTTCGATTCCCAAGTTCGTCAACGCCGGCTATCGCACCGACGATAATCAGGCGAAAGGCGAGCAGTCGATTCGCTACGAATTCACCGCCCCCGCGACCGGCCGATTCGAATTGCGCCTGGCCTATTCCGCGTATCCTAATCGCGCGACCAATGTTCCCGTCACAGTCCGGGTTCGCGGTCAAACGCTGCACAGGCAGATTAACGAGCAACGTTCGCCGCCGATCGATGGACTATTCGAGTCTTTGGGAATGGAAAATCTGTCAGCAGGTGAAGCCATTGCCGTCGAGATCTCCAACGCCGGAACCACCGGCTACGTTGTCGTCGACGCCGTCCAACTGTTGCCGGTAAAATCTGCAACCAATTGAGAAACAACAGCTCGGATCATTGATGGGTGGCCGATCGAGAACGATGCTCATGCTCCAGAACTTCGGACCAGCGCAGATTTTTCGACTCTCATTTCGCCAATCGGCCAGCGGTCCGCAAACTCAAAAACGATTTTATCCGGGCTTTTGAACGAATTGCATAATTGGGTGTCTGAGTCCCCAGTTGGCAGTTTGGTTGTTGTCGTCCAAAGAGAACCGGCTGGTTACCGATTCTCGGAGACAAGTTCATCCGGCGACCGCGTGTAAGCGACACGGTCGCCGGATTTTGCTTTGTCGTGAAGCGCCTTCCCGGGTGACTCGGGATGTCTTCCCAAAATCAGGCCGTATTGTTTTCGTCTTGCTCAAAATAACTTCGCCAGTCTCGCGCAGCTTGACTTGCGGTGAGCCCGTCACACACTCCAATTGATTTGAGGCTAATTGGGAAAATTCTCTCGCAGGCGCTCGATGGCGCGCCCAACCCGACCTGCTCTGCTCGCTTGATTGCGAGTCGGACTGCTCTATTCGCAACAGTGATCTTCGCGCTGCTGGCCACGAGCGTGGCAAACGCCCAAGGAAGTGGACCCGGCCAAGCCCTGTCATTCAACGTGAGTCGCCAGAGCTACGTCCAAATTCAAAATGATCCCGAACTGAACCCATATCCGATGACGGTCACGGCTTGGGTTAAGACTTCGCAGGCCACGGGCGGTGCCGGTTTGGTTAACAAGTATCTCTCGGGCGCGTTCAATGGCTGGCAGATCAGCCTCTACAATGGTGATGTTCGTGTCTTCTATTTCGCCGATGCCGCGAACTATATTTGGGACGGCGGCGATGGACTAAGCGGCGGATTCATCGCTGATGGCAACTGGCACTACGTCGCGCTCACCGTCGACGCAACCGGCGGAAATCTTTACGTCGACGGAACCTTGAAATCGTCGCTCGGTTGGACTGGCACACCCGCCGCACCGACGTCGCGGCAACCCTTGATGCTGGGCTACTATCCGGGCACCGGCCCGAAAATGCTGACCGGCGAACTCGATGAAATCACGCTTTGGAACCGCAGTCTGAGCTCGGATGAAATTCTGGCCAACATGCACCAGTCACCGGCCAGTTCATCGCCCGGTCTGGTGCTCTACCTGCGGCTGGACGATGGTCCGGGTGATATGGTTTTCGACAGCACCGGCCATGGTCATGACGGCTTGCTGATCAATTCGCCCTACTGGATCACCTCGACTGCGCCGATAGCCGATCCCGTCGCCACATTGAGTCAGGAACCGATGAACCGCGTTGCCGAAGCGGGGACTTCCGTGAGCTTCAGCATCGCAACGCCGGACCTGCCCGCCACCTATCAATGGCGCAAGGATGGTCAGACCATCGCGGGGCAAACAAAATCGACCTTGGTGCTGCCAAGCGTCTCACCGAACGATGAAGGAATGTATGATGCGGTCGTAACCAACACGGCTGGAACGGTCACGAGCTTGCCAGCTGAATTGAAGGTTATCACCAAGCCAGAAATCCTTACCCAGCCGGTGGGTGACATCGCAAACATCGGCAGCAGTGAAACGTTCGCCGTGCGCACCGCCGGCGGCCGACCACTCACGCACCATTGGTTTCACGATGGCACTTTGCTATCGAGTTCGACCTCCGCCAGCCTGACATTGAGCAATCTCAAATTGAGCGATGCCGGCAATTATCAATTGGTCGTGAGCAATGCCTACGGCGCGGTCACGAGTTCAATTGCAATTCTCAAGGTTCATTCCGGTGCCATCACCAACAATCTGGTCCTTCACATGGCGTTTGACAGCACGCTGGCAGATAGTTCGGGGCACGACAATCATGGGCTCTTTCTCCACAACGGAACGAGCGAGTTCATCAGCCCCACTTACGCCGCCGGCCGGATTGGCCAGTCGTTTGAGTACACGACGACGGATAATGGTTCGCGGCTTGATTACGCGAGCCTCGGATACCCACCTGATCTCAGACTCGGCCGTGGCGATTTCTCCATTTCCATGTGGGTCAATTACACCAATCAAGACAGCGACATTCCGATCCTTTCCAACAAGGATTGGGACAAGAGTCACCATCCCGGCTGGGCGATCTCCACTCAATCTCAGGGCACGTTCAGGGTAAACTTTACCGGTCCGAATGAAGGCGAGGACATGTTCAGCACGGCGATGACACCGGTCGTGCGCGACGGGACCTGGCATCACATCGTCGTGAGCGTACTGCGCGTTTCACCCCCGCTCGCCGGGTACGTCTCCACTTTTCTCGACGGCACGCTGGTCGATAAGAGCCCGATGAGTTTGGGAGGCACGATCGATACCTTTAGTCTGCCGTTCACCTATGCCAGTCCGGCACCAACCGATCAAACCGGCTGGGCTGTCAACATTGGTCAAGATGGCACCGGCGTTTACTACAGTGGCCACAACATCGGCGCCAAAATCGACGACCTGGGAATCTGGCGGCGGGCGCTGACAGCAGAGGAGGCCAAGGGAATTTATGACGCCGGGCTTGAGGACCGCGATCTCACTTTCGCCTCCGAAAAATCCGACCTGCAAATCGCATTCTACAGCGAAAGCGCCGTACTAACCTGGACCGGCTCTCCGCTCATAAAATTGCAAATGTCCCCAACGCTGAATCGTCCCATCTGGTCCGACGTACCTGAGACGCTTGGCCAGAGCTTCATTGCAATTCCTCTTGGCGACGCGGGCGCATTCTTCAGACTTGTTCGACTACCCTAGCCGAAGTCGCCTGCCGGAAACGGGTCACTCACGCGACCAAGGGCATGAGACTTCCATCCTGCGATGGTCGACGACCAAGTTTGGATTGTTCAAAAACGGTGATGCAAGTTTTGCCAGCTCCATCCGGCATCAGCCCAACACCTCCATTTAACCCATGGAGACCGACCACGCACGTCGATCTCAGCACCAATGGCAAAGTTCCACTCGCGAGCGACGGCATGTATGATACGGTTTGCGCACACGTTGCCCACGGCTTCCTCTCATATGAAATGGAGTTTATCGACAGTTCTGAGTCTCACGACCTTGTTCGTCTTTCTAGATTCGCCACGGGGGTTCGCGGCCTCCTATTCGTTGCAGGATCTGGGACTCCTCGCTGACCTTTCAAGTCGTACCGACGCCCAACCCAATGCCATCAGCGCCGACGGACGAGTAGCAGCGTCCAGCGTGACCAATGGCGCGTATCACGCATTTGTTTACGACGGCCAATGGCGTGATCTGGGAACGCTGGGCGGCGGCGAAAGCCTGTGCGCAAGTGTCGATACTTTGGGCCGAGCCGTCGGTCGGTCGCGACTGCAAAACGGCCAGACCCACGCGTTCTTGTGGACCCCTGGTGCCACGGACGGCGTGCCGGCAAATCCCCAGATGAAAGACCTCGGAACCTTTGGTGGAGCTGACAGCGAAGCGTATTCGATCAACGCGTCAGGGCAGATCTCCGGATTTGCGCAAACGACATCCGAAGATCACGCATTCCTGATCTCAAGCGGAAATATGATGGACGTTAGTGCGACTCTGAGCGGTGGACTCGTCAACTCCTACGGCCTCGGACTCAACGACCTCGGACATGTCGTTGGAATTGCCTACACAAGCGCATTCGCGACCTCCCACGCGTTTTATTACGACGGCGTGACCGCGAAGGATATTGGCACACTCGGCGGTGCAAGCGCGAGCGCACTGGCCATCAACAACAGCGAGCAAATCGCGGGATACTCGGCCGCGGACAGTGGATTGGACCACGCGTTTCGTTATGAGAACGGAACGATGACCGATCTCGGCACTCTTGGTGGCGGCTACAGTTACGCCGTGGGAATTAATAACAACGGTGTGATTGTCGGCGGCTCGTTTGTTGATAAGGGCAATACCACCTACCACGCCTTTGTCTGCACCAACACCACAATGGTCGATCTGAACACCTTGATCGATGCATCCGGGACCGGCTGGAATTTGACTGAAGCACGCGCCATCAACGATTCCGGCAAGATCGTCGGGTTTGGTCAGTTCGGCGGCAAAAAGCACGCGTTCCTTCTCAATCCCATCGTGGCGGACCAGGGACCCAGCATTACCGGAATCTCGTTTGCCGGAAATGATGTTTTGTTGAGCTTTACCACGAGCGCAACCGCCGATTATGTGGTCGAAGAACGTGACGATTTTGAAACCGGAGCGTGGGCGGATGCGGTCACCGGAATCGTTGGAACTGGCAACACCGTGACCGCAACCGTTCCCGGCGCGGCCGGCCAGAATCGTCGGTTCTACCGTGTGAGATTGGTGCCGCGTTAATGCTCGAAATCCCGGAACGATCGCAACTCGATTTTCTCCGCCTTCAACGCGTCGCGTAGTCGCGGATCGCAAAGCGTTTCAAATTCGATCACGCGTTCGTTGCGATAAACCGATGTCGATTCCGGAATTGCCGCGGGATGACACGCCATCTCGGTGACACCGTTGGGCAACACTCTCAGAATCTTCAAAGCCGCCTCAACCGTGATACCTTCGTGGTACGGATGGCCCTTATCCGATTGGCCATAGAATTCGCCACAATATCGCACGCGCGCATCCGCATGACGCACCGGCACACCCAATTCTTTCGCAACGCGGAGCACGTGAGCTCGAATCGGTTCCGTCCGATGTACATGCTGGTGTGAATCGATGTGCGTCGGAGAAACACCCGTGAGATCACGAAACAATACAAGTTGTCGCTCAATCTCTGCGGCGACCGCGGCGGAATTGGTCAGTGGAACAACCTCATAGCGCAGCTGCCATTCGTCCTCCTCGTAAATCCACTCGCAAAGATCAAGATGCAGCCCCACGGAAAGCGAGGGATGCTGCTTTGCCATTTCCACAGCGGAAGCCGCCGACGGTTGCCGGACCATCAAGCTGGCACTCGTCAAAATTCCGCGCTCGTGCGCTGAAATAATTCCCTGATTGACGCCGGCGCTCAGTCCAAGGTCATCCGCGTTGACAATCAGTTTCTTCATACGCTTGCGATGCGTTCTCAAAGGCCGATTCGACCGCCGATTCGTAATGCGTCTGCCAGCCAATTTCGGGCATGCAGTTTTGGCGGCGACCAATCCACCGCCCAACCCAACAGTTGTACCGCGATGTGCAGGCGGCAAAAGTCCACCGTTTCCTTCATCTCGGAAAGATTTGAAATGGCATTGCCGTGATGACACGCCACGTCGAAGTACGCCTTGATCATCACCGCGCGTTCATCATCCGACCATTCGCCACTGACCAGCGCCGCCAGATCCAACGCGCCGGGCCCCACGGCGGCCAGCTCCCAGTCGATCGGGCAAATCCGTGCACCATGTTTACCGCGACCCACCACGACATTTGATGGATAGAATTCGCCGTGAATCAGACTGAACGGCAAGTGGAGCAACGTCTCAATGACCCGATCATATCGGTCCATCAATTTGCCGAAACGACGCCGTTGCAATGGTGTGCCCGGAGCGTTATCTCCGCCCATGAATTCGTTCGCGCGCTCGCGCCACATCGACAAATACGTTCGATTGTAACGAGGCAAATGAGCCAGCCGCGAATTGGACTCCGTTTGGCGTTCGACATCAAACCGGCCATGCATCCGCGCCAGCCATCGCGCCGCTTCGGCCCACATCCGTGCCGCTCCGACCTGCCACAGCAATGGACCATCGACACGTTCGAGTAAGAGCCAATACCGACCGTTTTCATCCGAACAAATCGCGCCGTAACAGGTGGCCGTTCCCAAATTCAAATCCCGTAATGTTGTTCGATAGATTTCAATCTCCCTCATCGGATCGTAAATCGCGTGGGGACGAACCTTGCGCGCCGTGCTCATGAGCGAACCGGGGCTCGAATCCTTAAGCACCATCCGCAGCTCGCCACCGGGTCGCACGGAAACCTGTAGATTCTCAATCGGACATGACGACGAATATCTCGAAAGCCGCCGGCGCCAGTCGATCAATCGAACCGATCGTGCGAAATGTTCAGAAATGACTGAACGCAATGCGGTGTCCAATTCCTCCCGAGGAATTCTAATGAGCACTTCAGTCGTCATGGCATTTCAAACACCGATCTCATTTAGCAGTCTTTTTAGAACCCGGTTTGAATCGAAATAACCCTCGGCAATTTCGCGAGCACGTCGCCGTTGTTTATCATAGTCACTTCGCAATTCTTCCAGTGCCTGGAAAATATCTTCTTGTTTCGCGAAGGTGAATAATCCGGCGCCCGTGGGGAGATATCGACTGAAGCCCGTATCCTGCGCCAGCACCGGCCGTCCCGAGGCGAGATAGCAAACACTGCGGTCGCTAAACCAACCGCACTGCGAAACCACGTAACCACTCTTCGCGATTCCAAACTCCGCGAGCGAACCTTGGATGAATTGTTGATACGCGTCGGGATTTCCCGCGACTTGTTTCGGGTCGACGAGTTGCCAGTGATTCTCGCGAAGCGCCTCCAGATCACGTGTTTCATCCGGATGAATGGCGAGCGCCAGTCGGAATTTTTCGCGTGTCAGTTTTGGAAGTTTGAAAAGCGGACGAAACGAGTGGGCCTTCTGGCCGAGGAATTTTCCCTGGTAATTCACGGAACCGTAGCCGCGCCAGTTTCCGACTGTGGTCAACGCTTCGCCTGGCAACTGTTCCGCCAGCGGCCAATGCTTCAATACGATTGGCTGAAGCGTCTTGATCCACGACACGCCACATGTCGGCACCGCGCACGATTCCTCACCCAGCGCGAGCCCGATCGTAGCGAAATGCGTGTGCGCGGCGAACCGCATGTCAATGCCTTCGACAGCACTCCACAATTGAATGAACGCTGGATCCAGATCGAGGTAAACGCGAAATGGAATGGTCGACAAAAGCACCTCGTCGGTCAGCATTCCAGAAACGTTGATCAACACATTCGCTTCCTTTGCGACTCGTCGAAGTTCGGTGTAAGGCACGCCAACCGTTTGATCCGTACCCGCCAACAACAGCGCAGCGCGGTCGGTCAGGTCAAATGCCCGAACCACTTCCCGAAAATAGTTCGCACTTTCGGAGGCTAAGAACTCACTCGTCTCCGGTCGCCGTTCGCGGCTTTGAACCGGCTCCACCAAGTACACGTTGTGGCCAAGTTCGCGTAGCCCCAAAACATATTGCAGGATCGCCCACGTCGCACCGCCTTGATGCGGATCTCCCGCGATCATGCCGCTGACCAGGATGGTGGCGCCACGGTTCACGCATTTATCCCCCGACTTGCTGTGGCAATTCCAAGCCGACTTCAACCAACAACTCGCTGATCACTTTGTCGGAATCGAAATGATCTTCCGCAATCTTGCGGGCAGCGGCGCAATGTTCGTCAAACCGATCGACGATATCGGCGGCGCCGGCCATGGCTTCCTCCATGGTTGAAAATATGACCAACCCTTTGTCGGTTGGGAAGTGCTCGCCTAGACCGGTATCCTGAATCAACGCCGGCCGGCCGGAGGAAAGATACCGAACAGTCCGGTCGCTCACCCAGCCACTGCGTGTTTTCACATAGATGGCCTGCGCCACGGAAAACTCCGCGCCTGAGGTTTGGACGTAATTCCGGTAGTCGCTCGGCGAGCCGGCAACCTGCCGTGGATCCACGAGGTGCCAACCATAGTTTGCAAGCGCGTGCCGGTCCTTTTCATCAGCCGGATGAATGTCCAAAGCGATTTCAAATTCCTTCCGGCTTCGCGCCGGCAAATCCAGAAACCGCCGAAATTCGTGGACCTTCAAACCGTACGTCTGCCCGCCAAATTGCACCGGACCAAACGCGCCCCGCCAACTGGCGACGGTCGTGAATCGATTGAATCTTCCGGCCGCCGTCGCTGGCCATTGATCGAGCACAACCGGTGGCCGGGTGTGTTTCCAATCGATATCACCACATGGTATTTCGCAACCTGCGGAGCCGATGTTTTGGCCCACGGTGAAGTAGTGATCGTGTCCGGCCAGCTGTTCGATCGCAGTATTTTGAGCGTACCAAAACTGGGTGAACCCTGGATCGTCGTCGTAGTAGACTTTGCGTCGCGGCAACTCTTTCAGAGTCGGATTCGTCACATGACCGCCAAAATTGAACAACAACTCAGAACGCTCGGCGAAAGCTTTCACCTGCGGCAGCGGCACTCCTTGAGATTGCTTGATGTCGTCAATGCAGAGCAGTGCCGAGTTTTTTGAAAAACCGAACTCCGCCATTACTTCGTGAAAGTACTTAGCATTCACTGAGTCAGCCAGCCGGCAGGTTTTACCTGTCGCATCGATGCAACTCTCGCGGCCAAGCTGCTCGACGAACATGACGTCGAAACCAAGTCGGCGAAATCCCAAGATCCAGCCCAGCCGGCTCCATGCATTGCCAGCGTTAAACGGCTTGTTCGCCAATGCGCCGCTGATCAGTACCGCGCTCACATTCGGATGACGTGAAGACCAAAGATCGACTTATTCGATGCGGCGCAGAAATGACCGTATTCGCCGATCTCCAATTGCGTTCGTATGCCCATCCTACAATGCTAGCTGTTTACCACTCGCGCGGTGAATTTCTTTCCGTGATGACCCAAAACGTAACTCGACTGGCCATCGTTGGTGTGACGGTATTCAAAACGCTCTACCTGTAATTGGTTTTCGGCTAGAAGTGCCTCAAACACCTGGCGATTGAGGCGAACGCAATGAAGCGGACCTTTCCAATCGCGATGATAGTCGGTGGGATTTTCCGTTTCCGGTTCCACACCGTCCTCAACGAAGACTGTCAGGTAGATCTTACCCGCAGGCGCGAGCACCGATTTGAGAAAGGGCAAATAGAGTCCGATGTCATTAAGGACCATGTGCGAGAATACAGAGAATAGAACGATGCAATCGAACTCCTCGGGTTTTGGCAGAGCCACCGTTCGGGCACTGCCTTTCGGATTGTAACGCGCGTTGTGAAACGCCAAATGATGAAACGATGCGGACGGCGTTTCCGGTGCGACGTTGTTTTGCAGCCACTCGATTGCTGGCTCATACACATCCATTCCGACGTACCGGCGAATCCCGCCAAGATGATGAATGATTCCAGTGAGCAATCTCCCGGGGCCGCAGCCGACATCGAGTACTCGGCTTTCCTTCGAGAGCTCGCATTGCGCCTCCAAGCGACGCACATTCATCACGCCCGAGCGTATGTATTCACCATCATCTCGATAACGAGGTCCACCCCAGCGCAATTCAATTGGTGGAAGCGGCAGTTGGGTTTCGGTCATGCTCATAATGTTCTCGAATTCGCTCATGCTGGGACGGGCATACTTCCGCTCCTCTGGCCAACGCCCAGCTTTTTGTAAATCTTCCGATAATCGCTCGCCATTTCCTCGACTGATCGATGCTCGATCGCGGCAATTTCGCGAAGTGCTTGCTCGTAGAGCCGTGGCGTGTCGATAACTTCAACCATCTTGTGATACCAGGCCTCGGCGTAGGTCGGATCAAGCAGCCATCCTCCGCCAGCCCGCTCGATCCGTTCCTTGAGAGCTCCCAGGTTGGACGCCAAGACCGGCAGTCCGGCCGCCCACGATTCCGTCAACGTGTGGCAGTACGTTTCCGGCCAGATCGAAGCGATCAACGAAAATGCCGGACGGATCTCTCGCAAAACTTGGGGCAGTTCATCGCGCTCGTACGTGCCATGACAAACCCCGCCCAAAGCTTCCGGATTGAAAGTGGACGCGCGGTTACCGAGGAAATGAAATTCAAAGCGATTGCCCAATTGGCGGTTGATGGTCATCAAACCTTCGATCAGCTCGCTTCCCTTCGCGCGGTCGATATTTCCAAGGCAAACAACCCGCACCGGTCCATCGGTTGACGGCACGTCCGAAGTCGAATGGTGTGTGATATTCCGGCCGTGTTCGATCACGTGAAAGTCTGCTTCGCCGAGGAACGGAAATGCGTCCTGCAAAGTCTGGCGCGCAGACTCGCAGGTGGTGACGAATGCTTTGCAGAGCTTTAACGCGGAGGCCATACGCCTGCGGTGCACGTGCACGAACTGATGTTTCATCACCGGCACTTCGCCGCGGAACCAACTTCGCGCCACGGTGCAATCACCATCGCTGGCCGTGCATTTGCCGGCACAATACTTACCTCGATCGTCGATCAATTGAATCGTCGGGCACACCGTGTAGTAATCGTGGAATGACATCACGATCGGTATCCCCAAGGCATCAATGCAGTGGAGCGCATCCGGGCCGCTTCCCAACAGATGGCGCACATGCAAGGTCTGCACGTGAAAGCTTCCGCAAATATCTTCGAGGACCTTTGTTCGTTCCTCGCCGATGTCTTGTTGCACCTGCCAGGGCAGCGAAAATGCGTAACGCCGAATCGGAATCAGGCCGCCGTCCTGGCATTCGTGCAGTGTCCAGTGGTTCAAATCGGTCTTCAACACGAGGCACCGAAAGTCCCGCGACAGCTCGTTTATCAGATCCGCGTTGGTCAACAACGTTCCCCCTTTTCCCGCATGAATCATGAACAACAGGCACGGCCGATCCGTTTCCTTTTCGTGCGCCTTTTCGGGATGCTCCAGTCGGGCTCGAAGTTCAGCGCGCAGGCCGTCCAGCGGATCGTTCTGCAACCACCGACTTACGTCCCGTTTATAGGTGGGATGCAGTCGGCGAAGCGTTTCCCGACTCTGGTTCATCAATTCATTTCTTGCGTCGAGAAACGAAGCGCCACGGCGGTGGAAAATATAGGTCGAGTCGTCAATGAGGTTTACAAAGCCGCGGGAGATTGCCCGCATGCAAAAATCATTTTCCTCGCCGTAACCTCGCGGGAAGTTTCGCTCATCAAACCGACCGATCACGTTCAGTGACCGGCGCGTGACATACATGCAGAAGCCGTTTCCGGTCGGCACAGAAGGTCGAATCCGTTTCGACAACCGCTCGACGAGCCGCCCCACGTCAACACAAGTGAGCGGGGCCGGAATCTGATTCACGGTATTGTTTTGCGGAACGGAAAACGCCCCCGCAGCATTCGACAAAGGCGTCACTGTGGCGACGTGGTCCCGCGACATCGCGCACGCGGCGAGCTTTTCCAACCATCCGGGTGTCACCTGTGTATCGCTGTTGAGAAGTACCACGTCCGCAGGAGCCAACCGGCAGCCGATGTTCACCGTCCGTGTGAAACCTCGATTAACCGGATTGTGTCGCAAGTGAATGTGCGGGTAATTCTTCGCGTAGCCGTGGAGCAGGGGCAATATGGTCGAATCAGGACTGCAATCGTCGATGAGCAGGATTTGGTGAGGATGAAGAGTGTGACGCACCAAGCTCTCGAGACATCCCTTCACGTCTTCCGCCGCATTGTAGACCGGGATGACCACCGTAATGAGCCCGGGATTCAGGGGCTTTTCCAGTGGTTCCGCGGGCGGCAGGAAATCCACCCCCGTCGGCTCATTAGATGCGAGATACCGTACCTTCGGTGACAGTTGCCCTGAACTCCGCGGCCGCATCATTGCGGAGACGGAAGCCTGCATTCGGCGCATCCATCCCATCGTGGATAGATCAAAAACAAAACAACTTTGGTCTCCGCCCGCCCAACGATACCGGGCACGCAGATAGGCTCCAAATTCTTGATAATGATCGAACCACCACCACGACGTTCGCGGAAAAACAATCGTGTTCGCCCCTCGTTTCCGTGCCGCCTCGAGGTAGTCGATGGCGTCGCTATCTGACGCTGGATGATAGCCCGTGTAGACGCCCTGTTCGGTTTGGGGAAAATGCCAGCCCCGATGCTTATGGAAACGCAAAAGATCGTCGTCCCCCTTGCTGACCACGGCCACCACATTCTCTGCCGGCACCCAACGGTCCACCGCCGATTGAACCCCTCTTACCACATCCTGATAACGGGAGTCATCAATCGGTTCGCGGGCATTCGAAATCTCCATAGCAGGTAGTTCTTTTTGGGTGGTGCGAAGCTCCCGTTGGGGAATCAACCTTGCGGTCGCTGAAACAGCTTGACCACCCCGGGCAATCACTTGCGAAAGGAGGCGGTTCAAAGGCGAACGCGGTCGCGGCGGCAGCCGAAAAATCGAGCAAGTTTCGTCCTCGCAAATGCATTCGGCGTTGGCCTTTAGGTGCAGCCCAAGCTCGCCGTAATACTCCAACCACCAACGGAATATCCGCGGCACCACAAAAAACTCGGCACCAGCCAGCCATTGGGATCGAAGCTGTTCCACAACGTCCGTGCCATTCGCCGGATGGTAGCCAAGGTACGCTCCCCGTTCATTTCGCGGAAAATGCCACGCCGTCCGCGCGCCCAATCTGAGCAGCTGCTCATCCCCTTTGCTGATGATTGCAACCGTGGCTCCGGGCCGGATCCAGGCATCGACTGCGTCGCGTACCCCAAGGACCAATTTTAAGTATTCGATGGTTTTGGTGGCTTCGCCGAGATGCGCCTCCGCCACGGATCGGGCAACCTGTGCGGTCCCCAATTGGTTTTTAAGGTCCACCGATTCCTTCCGCAACTCGCGCGCGTGATCTTCCGAAACCGCCAACGCGTCCTGCACTTGCGTACAGGCGACGGCAAGTTCGTCGATGCGCAATCGCCACTCGTGATGGCGCGCGGCCGTCTTCCGCCGTTCACCGACGAGCTCCATCTGCGCTCGCTGCAACGCACGTTCAGCGCCCGTCAGTGAAACGCATGTGCTGTGATGCTGTGCTTGCAGTTCTTCAAGTCGCGCCTCGAGCCGTTCGCGCTTGCGCCGCTCATCATCGTGGACTTGCTTGTAGTGGTTGGCGTCTATCAACTGCTTCTTCAGATTGTTGATAGTGGCCGCAACGTCCTTTCTTTCGCGCTCGAATTGCGCCCCGGCGATATTCTTCTCCTCGTCCAGCGCGGCGAATTCGATTTTCAATTTCGCCATGTCCGAGGTGACGGACTTCAGTGAACTTTCCACCTCAAGAAGTTCCGCGCGCAATGCCGCGACGTTTGATTCGTTTTGTTTGCGCTTTTGGGTTTCCTGTCTGAGTTGGCGCACCGTCGCGGCGCAGCGCAGGGCATGATGCCTGATCAGCAGTTCCAATGGCGCGGAGTAACTTTTACCAACCGCGGGCGGTTGGCGCGAGATGTCGGTCGGATTTTTTGAATTGAGCGCCTCACTTGCCGACGCTGGGGGGCGTTGATGATTTTGAATCAGCGTACACACCTGACTCCAATGCTGATCAAGGCGCGGCAGCGCCTTTTGTAAAACCTGCTGCCACGAATTGACCGATGCGGTGTGCAATTGTTCGAATCGTTGTTCGGCCTCGAACCACGATTCCGCGAGCCATTCGCTGAGTCCGAACATTCGCAGAAATCCCACAAACTTATGTCGTGTCGGCGCGGTGCGCGGTACGACAACCAACGCCTTTTTGCCAAAAGAACACGCGGTGATGCAGCCGTGCAAAGAAGATCCCAAGTAGGCTTCCGAGCGTGCAATGCACGCCGCCAACTCGCGTAGACTGTTGGGCTGATCAACAATCAACGGATTGGACTTCATCCGCTCACCGACCTCGCGCTGCAATTTTGAATCGCCGTGACAAGGCCCCAGCGCGAGCAACACCGCCGTCGTTTGGCGGCTCGCACAGATGCGATCCAGACGACCGGCGAGTTCTGCAGCACTTTCCTGCGTGAATCGCCCGTTCAGATGAATTGCGAGTGTGCTACAGGGCAAACTTCGCTGACGACGGGCAAATGCTTCCGCGTAAGCGTCGTCAACTTCCTCCGGCGACCACAATTGTGAAACTTCCAGAGCGGTGTCCGGAATGATATTGATCTCGGTTGCGAACCCGGTGCGCTGCAACCAACGCTTGCTCGCATCGTCGCGGACGGCCACGTAATGTGCCGCACTGGCGGCCCACTTTGCCAGATCACACAGTTCATCAAGAATGGGCTCACTGACGCCAGGTCCGTTCCACCAAAGCGGGAGTCCTCGAGCCTCAGCCAGGACGGCTGGTTCCATCCAAAGCCGCGGGTAAGCCAACGTCGCCGCAAGGCCCCCTTGTTGATACTGTTCGAGGGAAGTTGCGCCGAAGTTGATCAGGTTTCCCCCGCCTACGGCCACCGCGACAATGGTCGACGCGTTGTCGATCAAGTCGTCCAAACTGATCGAAGAAACACAATCACCCCAGACCGGTTTCCCACCACACGGCGACACGTGTGCGAAATCAAATCCCAAACCCGCGAGTCGCCGCTCCAGAACCAGGGGAAACAGCAAATCGCCGTAGTTAGGCACATCGAACGTGCCAAAATGGGCTATGCATTTCGTCACGACACCGCCTCCTTTAATCCTTGTTGTAAACGCTGCAGGAGATTGTCTGTGGTGGGGCGCAACGCATAGATCAGACAAATGCCGTCGGCACTGAGCACACATTCGAACTGGCTGCTCAGGTGGCGCTGAAAATCACGATAATGTTCCAACCACCAGCGAGCAGTTTCCGGGATAAGAAGATACTCTGCGCCGCGGGATCGCAGCGATTCGAGATGCGCGATGGCATCGGCACTGTTGGCTGGATGATGGCCCGCGTACGCGCCCTGTTCCGTCTGGGGAAAATGCCGCGCATGGCACCAGTCCATCTCCAGCAGTGAACCGTCGCCCTTGCTGACCACCAAAACAAACGCATCGGCCGGAACGGCCCGCCGGGCGGCGGCGATCACTTGCTCCCGCAAGCGCTGGTATTGCAGTTCCGGTGAGTCCTTCAAAACCGCGCCGAGCTCCAGGCGGAGCCGTGTGTTTTCACGGCGCAATTCCGCGAGGTGACGGCTGTTTTGACGAAGCTGGAACTCCGTTTCAAAGCCTCGCTCGATG
This sequence comes from bacterium, assembly GCA_016124235.1. Classification (GTDB taxonomy): domain Bacteria; phylum Verrucomicrobiota; class Verrucomicrobiia; order Limisphaerales; family RI-55; genus RI-55. The sequence continues at coordinate 131,090 of WGOC01000009.1, forward strand.
GTGTCGACCGTGGCCAGTAGCGGAGAAAAATTGACCGCGAATGGATACTTGCCTTCGTAGTTAATGCCGAACAGTTCGTCTTCGAGATAATACTGCAGATCGTCCGGTCGAACCCGATCCAGCCAGCGCTGCCGGTAGAGCGCAACGTTTTCCGAATCGTTGGCGAACCGTTGCGGCGAGACCGATTCAAAATGTTCAACCACGCTTTCGTGGCAGTAATGAACTTCCCGACCAGCGGCGCCCAAACGCAGGCACAAATCCACATCTTCGAACCCGTTCCGAAATTCAGCATCAAACCCACCGTGCCCGACAAACACCTCCCGCCGAACCAACATGCACGCGGCCGTGACGATCTGAAAGCGACGGGACTTTTCGACGGCTGGATGATCAGCCGGAAAGCCCGCGTAGATGTGCCGCGGATAACGATCCTGACAGATCACAACACCGGCGTGTTGGACGGTGTTGTCCGGATAGAGCAACCGGGCACCAACGATCGCCGCGGCCGAATGTTCGGCAGCGTATTTCTCCAGCGCATCGAGCCATCCTTCGCGGGGCACCGTGTCATTGTTCAGGAACACCACATAATCCGTCTCCGCGACCGCAGCACCATCGTTGCAACTGACACTGAAACCATCGTTCTCCGCGTGGCAAATTACGCGAATCCGGTCCCGATACCTCGCCAACACGGTGGGTGTGTCGTCGGTGGAACCGTCGTCCACGACCACGATCCGGCTATGCCCCTGATCAATCAATGCATCCAGACATTGGGCAGTCAACTGGCACTGGTTGAAAACCGGAATGACGATTGTGCTTTTATCCATGACGACCTCCCACATCAAAAATGACGCACGTCTCGTCGTCGTGCATGACCGGGCGATAACGCGACTCGAGGTGGACCTTGAAATCCGAATAGAAATCCAACCACCAAAATGCCGGCTTCGGGATCAGCAGGAATTCGGCGCCACGACTGCGCAATGATTCCAGTTGTGCGATCGCTTCGGTACTGTCGGCCGGGTAAACATTCGCGTAATCGCCGGAACCATCCTGTGGAAAATGCAGGCCGCACGCGCCGCCCAAATTCAGCAATTCCTCGTCACCTTTGCTCACCACCATGACTCGCGCACCGTGGGGCAGGAGATCCGCCGCGGACTGCCGAATCCGTTCACGCAATTCGCGATATTCCGGCGTGACGCGTCGACCGTGAGGCCGCCACGCCATCCCCCACTTCATCTCAAACCGTCGGCGATTGGTTTCGAAGATCTCGTCGTATTTGCCGTTTGTGCAAAGCTCGCCCAGCGATGCCTGCCCAAAGTGGTGAACAAACACGTCCTCCGTGCACAGGATCCGATACTCCGCCACGCGCATACGCATGGCGTAGTCATCATCCTCGAACATGCCGATCTCAAACCGTTCATCGAGGGGGCCCACTTGCTCGTAGACTTCCTTGCGCAACGCCACGCAATACATCGCCAGCATCGGGATCTCCGAAGAAACGCCGTCGAATTGAATCGTTCTTTCCCGCGCAAAATGCTCGAGCTCGCCGTACGTAACGTACGGCGCATCGATCTGCGCTTCATTACAAGTTCGGTTGGTCACGGGACCAACGAGTCCGACACTGGCGTCGCTCAATCGCTGGAGCAATCGATCGCGCCAACCAGGCAGGACCAATGTGTCGCTGTTGAGGAGGATCAAATAGGGATTGATCGCGACCGCAATCCCCTGAGTGTTGGCAGCCGCAAAGCCCCGGTTCGTCTCATTCAAAATCAGCTTCACAAACGGGTTCATTTGCGATAGTTCGCGCAGAAAACCAACCGTGCCGTCCGTGGACGCGTTGTCGACGACGATCAGTTCGTCGCGCGCATCCCATCCGTTGCCCAGCAACGCTGTCAGGCAAAGTTTCGTGTAAGCCAATCCTTGGTGCGTCACGATCACGATGCTCGCGCCGTTTCCCGATGGTTTGGCCGTTGCCGAGGGTGTTGGCAGGTCCAACGCGATCTTGATGGTCTCCTCGGCCAGCCGGGTCGGCCAGCGGGAGACTGGGGCTACCCGCATTGACGCAGGCAAGACTTCACGCTTTCGGTCGGCTAGAATCGAAGGACGTGAGAATGAAACACCGACGTCATCCAGCAAACGCTTCAGCACCACCTCGTGGTCAAAGAATTCGCGCGCGACGTCGAATGCGCCACGCCGGTGTTTTTCGTAGTCCGCGTTTACCGCTTCAACGGCCGCCACGGCTTCGTCCAGTGTGGAAAATGCGAACAATCCGGTGCCGGTCGGCATCAAATTGCTGAACCCGGTTTCCTGCGTAATCACCGGTCGGCCCGCCGCGAGATACGTCGCGGCCCGGTCACTGAACCACCCGCTGCGCAGCCGAACGTTTTGATCCTTGGCGACGGTAAATTCACCACGAGACTGGCCGATGTATTCACGGTAGGCATCCAGGTCGAGCGTGAACTCAATTGCCGGGCGAACGCGCCAACCCTTGTTCTGCAACAGACGCTCGTCCGCCTCGCCGTAGCTGGCCAACGCCAACTCGAACGGCTGCGCAACGCGTCGTGGCAGATCAATGACTTTTTGAAACTCCAGGTGCTTGCTCCAGCGGTAAACTTCGCCCTGAAATCGCACCGGTCGACCGAGCTGTTTCCAGTTGCCGATAGTCGTAAATGTTGAAGCAGCTCCGCCGCCGGCATCCTTCCAAAAGTTCAGAACGACCGGTTGCCGGGTCGGCTTGAAATCAAACTGTCGCGGAACCGGAACGCGGCAATCGGGCTTTCGGAGGTTTTCGCCGTATGAAAAAAACGCGCAATGAGGTGCGAGATAATCAATACTTTCCTGCTTTTGATCGAACAAATCGATTTCCACGTCGACCGGATCGGTTCCGAGATAGACTAACCGATTGGTAGCGGTCAGGTCCGCCGTGGGCAGGTGGCTGCCATGCAGATTGATGAGCAAAGCCGCCGAGGCGTAGACATCGCGCAACGCGGATTCAGTCATGCCAAAGAAGCGCGGCGACGGATACGGCGCGTGATACGCCCAGCGATCGCCCAGACCGAATCGTGTCATAATCTCGGAAATGTAGGTGGCCGCCCGCAGCGCACCATCGTCGTCATCGCTGCGCATCAATTTACTCGGCGTACATCCGTGCGCTTCCACGTAGTAGACGTCAAACCCGAGGCGCTGTAGCCCAATCAGATAATGCACCGTCTGCCACGCCACTCCCGCCACGGGAAAGTGGCTCAGGAAGCCGAGCAGCACGATCTTCTCTGGTCGCCGAATGTTCATGCGGGAACGGGTGCGGCCGAGTGAACTGGGTGGGTTCGTCGGCTTTTCGTGGACGTTTGGGCTTCGTGAAGCTGACGATAAAGGCCGTTCATTCGCAGCAGTTCTTCCTGCGTTCCCTGTTCGATTAACCGGCCTTGATCCAGCACCAGAATCTTGTCTGCGTGATGCAAAGTCGAAAGGCGGTGGGCGATCATGAATGTCGTTCGCCCCACCATCAGTCGATCAAGCGCCTCCAAAATCACAGCCTCGGTTTTCGAATCCACTGAGGAAGTCGGTTCATCGAGGATCAGGATGGGTGCATTCTTCAGAAACGCGCGAGCAACGGAAATTCGTTGCCGTTCGCCGCCCGATACTGCGGCCCCACGTTCGCCGAGAATGGTGTTGTACTGCTCCGGCAGACGCATGATGAAATCATGGGCGTTCGCCGCCTTGGCGGCCTCGACGATTTCCTCGGTCGAGGCGTCGAGCCGACCATAGCCAATGTTTTCGGCGATGCTCCCGGAAAACAGCAGGGGCTCCTGCAGCACAATGCTGATCTGCTGGCGAAGCGATTTGAGCGTGAGTTCTCGCGTGTCAGTTCCATCCAACAGAATGCGACCCTGCTTGGGTTCGTAGAACCGCGGCAACAGACTAACCAACGTGCTCTTGCCCGCACCGGTCGGCCCGACGATGCCGATGACTTCACCCGATTTCGCTTCAAAGGAGATCTCCTTCAAGGTATCGGTCCGGCCCGAGTAACTGAACTCAACCGCTTCGTAGGTGATCTGGCCCGTCGCTCGTTTGATGGGCCGGGCTCCGGGCGCATCTTTGATATCGGGTTCCGTATCCAGCAATTTGAACGTGTTCTTCAGGCTCAGGAAACGATCCTGCAGCGCGCCGATCGTGTTGCTGATGAGTTCCAGCGGTTTGTAGACCGCTGTGATGTAGGCAATCACAACCAACAATTCACCGACCTTCAGTTGGCCTTTTATCACGTGGTAGGCGCCAAGACCCAGAACCGCCGCCGAACCCACTGCCGTGATCATGTTGACGAACAGCGAAAAGATCGTCTGGTGCATGGTGACCTTCACCCGCGCGGCAACGGCGCTGTGGGTTTGATCGCGGAATCTTTTGTACTCGTGCTCCTCGCGTCCGAAGGCGACGATGACGCGCATCATTGAGAGACTTTCATGGATCACCGAAAGCGATTCTGATTCCAGCGATTTTACCCGTTGCAACCGGTCTTGAATATGCGTCGCATAGTACCCAACGGAATAATAAAGGAACGGTACGACGGCGAGCGAAGCGAGCGCGAGCACCCAGTCCATCGTCCAGGAAATCCAGAACATGCCGATCAGGGTCAGCACACTTTCCGCGAGCAACGGAATTGTCATGATCAATCCAGCCGGAGCATCTCCCTGACTGTTGATCAAATAGATCAAGCGCCCGGACCGGCGACGATCGTGAAACGCCAGCGACATTCTTTGCGCGTGCAAAAACAGTTCACTGCGAAAATCCATCGTGATGAATTGATCCACCTTGGTGTTGATATAGTTGTTCAACACCTGCAAAACGTTGATAAGCAGCGCCAGCACGAGTCCCGCAACGACCACCAGAACGAGCAGCTGCATTTTGTGGGTTCCTACCGAACCCACAACCTTCGCCAGCATCGGCGGCAACGGATCTTTGCCGAGCACGTGATCCACCACAATTTGCAGTGGCCAGGGCACCAGCAACGCCGCCAACGCCGAAAGTACCGTCAACACGATCGACGCCGCCGCGAACCGCCAGTACGGCTTGAGATACCGCAACACACGGGCGACATAGTTCCAGGGAATGACGTTCATCAGTGGTTCAGGCTTCCTCTCCGTCGGTTGTCTTGATCACGTGCCCCATCATCCAAATGTGAAAATAGGGCGGCGGAAAATGCGTGAAGCTGACCGTCTCACCATAACGAGCCAACAAGTGAAAGAGCTCGTCGTGATCCCACATGCGAACGTGCTCCGGATCTGGGATCTCGTCCTTGTGCGGACAGGTGATAATGAACCGGCCACCCATTTTCAGTTGCCCAATGGCGGCGGCGACGACGGCTTCCGGATCATCGAGGTGTTCAAGAATCTCGCACATCGTCACGACGTCAAACTGGCCCGGCAGGGACGCGAGGTCGCGGCGAACATCAATCGGGCGATACTCAATGCCCAACTCCGCGTCGCGCTCAAGATTGCGCGCGATGGTGTATTCCGAAAAATCGATCCCCATGACCCGGCATGCCGGTCGTTGTTGCTTTATCTTACGGCACAGCACTCCCGGACCGCAGGCGATATCCAACACGTGGCCGCCGTCCGGAATCAGATTAATGACCGCCTCGTGGATTGGACCATAATCACGGGAATAATCGCCGGACACGGGTGCACCCGATTCCCACTCGCGGCGGTAGACCGCATTCCAGTAGTCCGGGGTGTTGATGTTTTCCAAAGTCGTCGAGCTCATTTCGTGAAGTCGAGCACCAGCCCATTTGTTTTCTGCAGGTCGTAGGAACCCACGTGACCGTCATAAAAAACCATTTGCGCATGACCATCGTGCTTGTAGCCCGTTTGATCCGGAGTCAGTTGCCGGAGCGGAGGGTGATTGTAGGTGGATGCGATATCCGCGATGAGAACTGTGCGCACCGGTGTCCGTCCTTGCACTTCCGTAAGCCGCCGCGTTTCGGGTTGGGCGTAGTCGATCGAATTGAATGCGTTCATACCGTAGCTAATGCGAAAGGGATTGGGCCCGGTGAGCGGTTCACGTTCGCGCGTGGGGCAGGTGAAAATGGAGCTTTCAAAATCACCGTAGCCATCAAAGCCGTGGCGTTTCAAAACCTGTGTCAGTAAGGCGAAGAAATTGTTCTCGCGCGCGTCGGGTACTCGGATCCACGCATACGGCAGCGAATCATTGTAATCCCCGCAATACATGAACGTGGCCATGCCGAGCTGGCGCAAGTTGCTGGCGCACTTTGTGGCGTGAGCTTTTCGACGCGCCGCGCTCAAAGCCGGCACCAACAAGGCCGCGAGCACGCCAATGATTCCGATCACCACCAACAATTCAACGAGCGTAAACCCGCCCCGGCGGCACGCGCGTTGGCCTGTTCTGTTTTCCCGGTGATTCATCGGAGCGTTCTTACCACGGCTTCATTTCCACATGCCCATCGAAGTAGAGTTGATTGCGCACGGGTCCGTGAACGGGTTGGTACGGAAGGTCCGCCCACCATGAAACTTTGGGGTCAACGTTTCCTTTGTCCACGTCCGTCGCAGCACCGAGCTGGCCGGGCGAGCCGAAGGCGCTCAACATGGCAAGCGTCAGCGGATGGTCGGCCGGGTTGAGTGGATCACCAAACGGCCGGACGACCTCGGCGGAATTCGTGGCAAGATTCGCGGTCAGCAAATAACTCCTTCGGCCGATCATCGAAATCATGTTCGGCGCTCGCAGGACGTAGGCCGGACAGATCAATGGTTTGGCGACCGTGGTGTATTTGGCCGGCGCCGGATACCCCAAGTAGGGAGCCAGGTACCACGCCAGCTCATTCCTGGAGGTAATGTCGTAGCTGGCGGACACACCCAATTCGACCGAACCTGGCAGGCGCCCCGCGTGATCATCTGCAAACAGGGTCGTCGCCGATCCAATTTGTTTCAGGTTGGTTCGACATTGTGCCAGCTGACTTTTGTGCCGGACCTGCTGAAATACCGGGATCAACAATCCCGCGAGCAGCATCAACAAACCGACGATCACCAACAATTCGATGAGCGTAAATCCGCACCTTTCCCGAGGGGAGTGGGCGAAAAGTCCCATACTGCGTGATCGCATTTTCATTCGCTGTGCTGGCGTTGAGGACGCTTAAAAAATTGTTTTTCGCCCACCGGGCGCCACAGCGACACGACATCACCTATTCGGTAGGAACAGGCAAACTGCCGCCAATCGGCACTAGCGAACGAATCAGGACTCAGTCGATTTTGCAGGAAATGTGCCGGGAGCCCCGCTTGGACGAGTGGCCTTAATGATGCCCACGCTGGAAAGTTGCTAAACATCTTGTTGGTTCACGACACGTGCGGGTCAGCGCAGTCGGTAGGCGGCTTGCTTTGAAACCGCCGGTGCCAATGTTTACGAGCCTCTTTCGCAGCCATCGCACGTCGCTCCTGTTCGCGCTGATTCTCGTGATCAGCAGCGTGCTGGTTGTGCGCCAGTTTGGGCTCAACCGGGAGCGCCACGTCGAACTACGGGAAGCGTTTATCCTGCTCGAGGTCAAAGGCTACCGAAACGAAGCACAGCGACTCTATCAACGATTGCTGGGAGAACTCCCGACGCTGACCAACCGCCAACTGCTCGATGACTTCCAACGCACGATCACGTTGGTCAATCCACTGGCGACCAACGATACCGAGAATCTGATTTGGAAATATCACTGGACCGTCAGCAATGAATTCGAGCGACGATCCGACAAGACTTTGGAGCGGGCATTGAAGATGGCCGAAGAACATTGAATGGACACGCTCGCTGCACTGCCCGATCGAGTCCGCGTGGACGGGAAATTCTTCCGCGTCGGCGAAGAGCGTTTTCATGTCAAAGGGGTGAGCTACGGTCCATTTGCGCCCGTCCACCACCCCGATGGTTTCGCCTCAAAGGACCAAACCCGACGCGATTTTGAACGGATCCATGAACTGGGCGCGAACGTCGTGCGCGTCTACCACGTCCCACCGATTTGGTTCCTCGACCTCGCCCACGAGTACGGCGTCCGCATCTTCGTCGATGTCCCGTGGCCGAAGCATCTTTGCTTTCTACGTACTGGGGAACTGGTGGCGGAAGCGCATCGGCAGGTCCGCGAAGCGGCCGGGCTGTGCCAGGGACATCCGGGCGTCTTCGCCCTGAGCATCGTTAATGAAGTGCCAGCCGACATTGCGCGCTGGAGCGGGCCACGACGCATCGCCAATTTCATTGATGATCTCGTCGACGAGGCGAAGAGCATTGATCCCGATCGCTTGGTGACATTCACCAACTTTCCGCCGACCGAATACTTGCAAAGTCGGAGCTGCGATTTCGTCTGCTTCAATGTTTACCTGCACGATCCGGGAACCTTCGACCGGTACCTCAGCCGACTGCAGATGCTGGCCGGGTCGCGCCCCCTAGTGCTCGGCGAATTTGGCATGGACTCCCTGCGCGAAGGCGAATCGCACAAGTGTGAGTTCCTCGCCTGGCAAATCGAGCTGGCGTCCCGACGCGGCCTGGCCGGGACGGTGGTCTTCAGCTTTACCGACGACTGGTTCCGCGGCGGACTGCAGGTGGACGATTGGGCGTTCGGACTCACAAAGCGTGATCGCACTCCGAAGCCCTCTTTTGAGGTCGTTCAGATGGCGTACGCGCAAGCACCATATTTCCCGCTAAAACGCGTGCCACGCGTTTCGGTTGTGGTGGCCAGTTACAACGGCGGACGCACGCTCGATTTGTGTCTCCAATCGCTGAGCAAATTGAATTACGGCGATTACGAAGTCATCCTGGTCGACGACGGCTCCACCGACAACACACGCGAAATCGCCGCCAGGTACCCGGACGTGCGTGCGATTCACCAGCCAAACTTGGGACTTTCGGCCGCGCGCAATGCCGGCATCGCCGCGGCCACGGGTGAAATCGTGGCGTTCACCGACTCAGACTGTCGCGCTGACGAGGACTGGTTGTTTTACCTCGTGGGTGATCTCCTCGATTTTTCAGTGAGTGCAATTGGCGGACACAATTTGTTGCCACCGGAAGACTCGTGCGTCGCGGCGGCTGTCATGGCGTCGCCGGGAGGACCGGCCCACGTCATGTTCAATGACCGCGACGCGGAACACATCCCCGGTTGCAACATGGCGTTCTTCAGATCCGCGCTTAACGAAATTGGAGGATTCGATCCCGTGTTTCTGAAAGCCGGTGATGACGTCGACGTATGTTGGCGCCTGCAACAATTGCAACACAAGATCGCGTTCAGTCCGTCGGGTTTTGTGTGGCACTATCGTCGATCAACGGTAAACGCGTATCTGCGACAACAGAGCGGTTACGGCGAAGCGGACGCGTTGTTGGCGCGTAAACATCCCAACTATTTTAACAAGATTGGCGGGAGCATCTGGCGAGGTCGCATTTACGCCAGCGGCCAAGCCGGCGTTGTGCTGCGCGGTCCGCTCGTGCACCACGGAATCTTTGGCAGCGGATTTTTCCAATGCGTTTACGCGGCGCCACCGTCGTTTCCGTTGATGATGTGCACGTCGCTGGAGTACTACCTTTTCTTGGTGGCACCCACTGCGGTCGCCGGCTGGTTATTGGCCTTTCCATGGCCCGTAGTAGGATTCCTCTGCGCGGTTCCGCTAACGGTATCCGCAATCGCGGCGTGGCAGGCGGAAATACCACGCCACCAGCAACGCTTTTGGTCCCGCCCGTTGGTCGCCCTCCTGTTCCTGCTTCAACCGCTCGAACGCGGACTGGCCCGTTATCGCGGCCGCATGCAGGCTTCATCTCGATTGGGAATTCCCAAACCGACGGAAAGCGACCGTGACGAAATTCCGACCATCCGTGGAGGCACGACGGAAATGGAATTCTGGTCGGCGAAATCCATCGACCGCTTCGAAGTGCTGGGTGCCGTCATCAAGCTTCTGCGGAAAGAGGACTGGCAAATCAAGGCGGACACCGGCTGGTCGAAATATGACGTGGAGATCGACGGCTTCCGTTGGGCACGCGCGCGCATGGTCACCGCAACCGAGTCATTGGAATTGGGCGCAACCACACTTCGCTGGCGTTTTGAATCCTGCTGGACCACCGAGGCAACGCTTTACTTCTGGTTGTTGCTCGCTGGGGAACTTTTGGTGATCGGCTTCTCGGCTCAAACATTCCCGTGGATCTGGATGATCCCGCTGACGCTGCCGGTGATCAACCTCGTGCTCGAGTATCAGCAAACCCGCTGTCTTCAACACGTCGCCCGCGCCGTCACCGTCGCCTGCGAACAATTTGGTCTCGTTCCTGTCGCCGACAAGGCCCGAAAGCGCGACCCGGCATCCCGGCCCGCCAACGCCATTCCCGCAGCCACCTCTCCGGCCGCGTCACAGGTTTGAACCGCCGCCTTTAGGTCCACCCGCATTTCCCAATTCACTTGCCGGGCTTTGCTCCCGCCCAATACTGTCGCGCACCGGCCGTTGTTTGAGTTTATCGGCCAGTTTGTTGACATGGGAATTGATGCCAATGGTGCCGCGTGGCTGCTTGATCGCGCCCGCGCGGGTGTGAAGTTCGATCGCACCTTGATGATTGGGCGACAAAACTTCTTTGTCGGTCGGAAGGAATGGCACCGTTTGCTCGCGCGCGCTCAAACACCTTTGCCGAACGCCTGGTCGTCAATGGAATGCTTTCACGGCGTGCACGCGGAACCGTTCTTTCAAGCACTTGGGGCAAAGACTGTGAACAGCATGGACGCCACGGACTACGAGGGCGCCGACACGATCCATGATCTCAACCAACTCGTGCCTCTCGATTGGCGTGAAAGGTACGACGTCGTCTTCGATGGCGGCAGCCTGGAACACGTCTTCCAATTTCCCACAGCATTGCTCAATTGCCTACGGCTCGTGAAAAACGGCGGTCATTTCATCGCTTACACGCCGGCCAACAATTATTTTGGACACGGCTTTTACCAGTTCAGTCCCGAGCTATGGTGGCGCGCCTTGAGCAAGGAATCAGGCTTTCAAATTGAAAAGCTCGTCGCCGTGGAATTCGGCTGGCGGGTCCGAATGTTCGAAATCAACGACCCGGCTCAGATCGGCAACCGCATCAGCCTCGTCAACCACGCGTACGTGTTGCTGTTTCTTTGTGCGCGCAAGATCGGTCCCACGCCGGAATCGTTTGGCCCGGTCATGCAAAGTGACTACGCGGCGACCTGGGACCAGTCCCGTAAAGCACCGCCGTCAAACGCACCGCAGAAGCCAAACTGGCAACGGCGTCTGCTCGAAGCCGCGCCCGGCCTCGCGCGATTCCTTGAGCGCGCGCACTATCGCTGGTTTAATTCGCGGCTCAGCTTTCGCAACCGCGCGGCGTTCACCCCGTGTCAGCCCCGTTTCTAAACGCGATGCCCGAACAACGTTCACGTCAAGCAGTGGCCACAATGGTGTTCGGTTCCCATGCCGAGCGGCTGGACGAAACATTCACCAGCTTCGCCGTCAATCCGTTCCTCGAACTGCATGCGTTCATCCTTGGCGAGCAACTGCCGAAGAATCGTGCGCCCGGAGTCACCTATCATCTCGTCAAACCCGAGCACACGTTCTCGCTCATTTATCGCGAGGCGAATTATCGTCGCTGGGAAGTGATCGACCAATTGGACGTCGACTACGTTCTCGTGGTGGACGGTATCGACGTGTTGTGCCTGCAACCGATTCCCGAACTGCCCGCCATCTTGAATGGCTCACAAGTCGCCGCAGCCGTTGAACACGCGGGCGGTCGCTTCATGTTTGGTCCGCAATACACCAGCACGTACCTCAATGCCGGTGTTTCATTTTGGGATCTGAAGGCCACACGGGAAATGCGCGCTGAGATTCTGCAACGTGGCCGGACGCGCTTTCGCAGCAAAAGCGACGATCAACACGTATTCAACGAGGTCCTGCACCATCACTTCGATCAATTGCGCGTGCTGACGTTCCATTACAACTGCCGCGGCGTGTTGAAGCGCCGAGTGCGTGGCTGGCCGACCATCACGCAACTCGACGGCGTCTACATTTATCACACGGACGACGTCGCGATCGCGAAGAAGATGATGCCGGTAAAACCGCACACGGAGTTGTCGAAACTGGAACCCGATTCGGGACCGCTTTCGCCTCGCCAGCAGTTCTTTCGCAACCTGCAAAACGCCTTCAAGAAGCACGAGATTTAGTCCAGCCGATCGATTCTCACTAAAATCTGGGAATACGGTCGGCGGTCGTGTGTCTGACTGGAAACTCAACCGCCACGACTCGACCCGAATCACGTCATGAACACCCGGACTCTGCTTGCGCTTCTTACCAGTTCCACTCTCCTGCAATTCTCCGCCCATGCCGCGAACAACTGGCCGCAATGGCGTGGACCCGCAGCCGATGGAGTGGCACCAGCCGGTCATCCGCCGCTCGAGTGGAGCGAAACCCGCAACGTAAAATGGAAGGTGCCGATTCCCGGCGAAGGGCATTCGACTCCCGTCGTCTGGGGCCAGCGAATGTTTCTTTTGACGGCTGTTCCGCAGGGTAACTCCGCTGACGGCGGCCGCAGCCAGACGCCGACCGCCGAATACAGCTTTGATCTGGTCTGTCTTGATCGCGAGACCGGCAAGGAATTGTGGCGAAGAACGTGCCGGAAGGAGATTCCGCATGAAGGCCACCATCCGACAAACAGTTACGCGTCCGGCTCACCGGTGACCGACGGCGAGCATGTGTGGGTGCATTACAGTTCCCGCGGCGTTTACTGTTTCACGGTCGAAGGCGAACCCGTCTGGCAAAAGGATTTTGGCAAAATGCAGACGCGTAATGGTTTCGGTGAAGGGACTTCGCCCGCGCTGGCCGATGGCAAGCTAGTGGTCCTTTGGGACACGGAAGGCGAATCCTGGATCGCGGCGCTGGACGCGAAAACGGGCGAGCAAATCTGGAAGCAATCGCGCGACGAACGCACCACGTGGTCCACGCCGCTGATCGTCGAGAACCAGGGCCACAAACAGGTAGTCGTCAACGCCACGAACGCGGTACGCAGCTACGATCTCGCGACCGGCGACCTGCTCTGGCAATGCGCCGGCCAGACTGCGAATGCGATTCCTTCCCCGGTCACTGATGGTGATTTGCTCTACGTGATGTCCGGCTTTCGCGGCAACGCCGCCTACGCGATTGATCCCGCTGGCCGCGGTGATTTGAGTGACACTGAATTCGTGAAATGGAAGCTTACCCGCGGCACTCCCTACGTCCCTTCGCCGTTGCTCTACGACGGCACACTTTATTTTCTGCAGGGCAACGACGGCATTTTCTCCGCCGTCAACGCCAAGACCGGCGAAGTCTATTTTCAACAGGAACGGTTGCCGGGTGTGCGCGGCGTTTACGCATCGCCGGTTGCTGCCGGTGGGCGGATTTATTTGTCGAGCCGCGAAGGCGTAACGCTGGTTTTGGAACCGGGCAAGGAAGTCAAAGTTCTCGCGACAAACAAACTGCCGGATCCAATCGATGCGTCGCCGGTCGTCATTGGCGACGAACTATATCTCCGGACGCACACACATCTTTACTGCATCTCGGAAGGATAAATTGGTACCTCCGCTGGCAAATGCACGCGTGCTCAACTATGGACTTATATCGTTCTACTGGTTTGGTGGACCGTCGCGGCGCCCACGTGGTGCACGATTTCCAGGACCGCCTTGTTGAGGCCGACCCGGACCACGACCACCGCGCCCCATTCCCGGAGGTGAACCAAAACCGAACATCCCGCGGCCGCTGGCCTGCCGAATCAGGATCGCGATGGCTTGCTCACTCACCTTGTGATCCGACGCCTGCATTTCGGCCATCAATTTGGATGCCTTGTTGGCCCAAACTTCACGCGCCTTGGCCAGTTCGTCATTGGCTGCCTTGATCTTTGCCTCGTTCACCGGTGTGCTAAACGCGGCCGCGACAAGATTGGAGTTTGCCTTAGTGACAGCATCGCTTTCGTCTTCCAGAGCGTCGTTGATTTTCTGGATCGCCTTCAAGTCATCCTGCGACAAGCGCGGACCAAATGGGAATCCTCCCCGACCGGGCGGCCCACCTGGGCGAGCACCCTGTTGTTGCTGGCCAAATGCCGTAACGGAGCCTGCCAGCAGCAGAGCCGCGACAGTTGATGCGAGTGAGTTCAAATATTTCATGGCTCAATAGATTGTTGGCAAGATGAGTAAGTGAGTTAGGCGAGTGCGTCCTTGCAATACTGCAGGCATTTGGCGATTTCGGCCATAACGGTCGACCCTTCCGGAACCTGATATTCAAGCTCGATGGTGGCGGGGAATTTGTAGTGCTCGCGCTTCATCAGTTGCAACACTTCGCGAATCGGTGTATCGCCCTGGCCCCAGGGCGTGTTCGGGCCTTCGTGCATCTTGCGGTCCTTTAGATGGATGCTCGTGATGCGATCGTAATACTTCTTGATGAACGGAATCGGGCTTTCGCTTGCGCCCGCCACATAATGGCCGATGTCAATATTGGCACCGTTGTATTCGGACTGACTGAACGCAGTGTCCCAGGCCGTCATCCGGGCCTGCGTGTGCGCGTGGTAACCAACCATGATCTTGCGCTTCGCCGCGTATTCACCGATTCGCTTCGAAGTTGCGGCGTCGCCCGGGAGCTCCATGGTGAGCTGATTAGCGCCCAGTGCCTCCACGACGTTGAAGGCGTATTCGTATTCCGATTCGGGCGCCTCGAGACCGAGTTGCAGCTTGAACCCATAAATCGTGACGCCGGCATCATTGTAGAGTTTTCGCAGAGCCTTGAACTTGTCCATCGACACGGTCTCCCGCCATTTCGTCAGCGCGGGATTCCCCTGCGGTCCCGGGCCGCGCCGTCTTCCCATTGGTTGGGGAACCGCCTGTTCAACGAGCGTTTCGATCTGCTCTTTGTTCAGGCGCTGATCCGAGCCCTGCAACCGCGTCATGGCTTGGGCGCGGGCATTCGCCAAATCCAACTCCGCCTCGGTCAAAGCAGACAAACGCGTCTGTATTGCATTGGAGTCGGAAAAGGCCGCCTCGGCCAAGGCCTGTCGCGCCTCCGCAACCGCTCGATTGTTGGCCGCCAGTGATTGATTCATCGAGGCGATCGCCTTTTGCTGATCGGCGTTCAAGCCTGGAATCATTCCGCGACCGCCGAACGGACCGCCCCGGCCGGGCGCACCGGCAAATTGTTCGACGGGATCGTTCTGGAGTTCGGTGGCATTGATGCCGAGTTCGACCATGTCCTTCAACAGGTCCTCGGCGCTGCTGGGCATTCCGTGAAACGAATACGGCGCAATGACGCCAATCTGGACCCCATTGAATTTGGAATTGGGTCGCGCCGCCGGGGCCGCGAGAAGAGGAGTGCGATTGGCGAGCACCCAGGCGAGTGGAGCCGAGCCCAGTCCGAGTTTTAAAACATCCCGTCTTGCAATGCGCATATTGTGTTCTTTCGTTTTGAGTTTAATTGAATGGTAGAGCTTCCTGCATTAGGTGATCTGCCGGTGCCGCCAATCACCATGCTTTTCGATTTGTTTGCGGTTGAAAATTCATTGGAACATCGGATCCGTCGCGTTTCCGCGAGAAATCAAGTACGCCACCAAATCCGCGATCTCGTCGGCCTGCAATGAGTTCAGCAAACCCTCGGGCATCATCGAAACGGTGGACGGCCCCATGGCTTCGATGTCGGACCGGTTAACGCGCGTCATTCGTCCGGGATCAAACATATCTTCAACCACGTTTATGCTCGAGCCGTTCAGGTTGCCCACCCGTCCGGTCACCGTGTCGCCATCTTTCTTAAGGATGTTGATGGCCTGATATTGGTCGCTAATCACTTTGCTGGGCTCGACGATGGATTCGAGCAAGTCGTGCACGCTGAAACGACCACCGACGCCGGTGAGTTCGGGGCCTACCGAGCCGCCATCGTTGACGAAGCGATGACAGGCCGAGCAGGCGACCGAACCAAATAGTTGCCGGCCACGATCGAAATTGCGGCCTCCCTTCAGTTTGCTTTCCACAATGGGCGCGAGTTGTTCGAGCTTCCAGTCCTTGACGAAAGCACGGGCCGCCAGGAGATCGCGGGGTGACTTGCGCTCGACACGTGCCTCAAGGATCGGCTTGAGCGTTTCCTTATCCGCTTCACTCAACAACGCCACCGCGTTCGCCTTTGCTCGCCGGAGCGAGCTGGCAAATGTGTTGCCCCCGCGATAGCTCTCGGCCTTGAGGAACCAGCGGAAGTACTGCTCGCGAAGCGGCGGAGTCCAACCTTCATTCAGCGACCGGAGATCCATCGCGTAATCGATTTGTTCCTCCTGAGTTGGCGCCGCTTCCAACGCCGCAACAACTTTCGTTGCGGCACTCGGTGCCTCCAAATAAACCAGCAGCCGAGCTAGCAACGAATCAATTTGTGTATTCCTTGAGGGAAAGAGGGGATCGAGCCGGGTGATCAATCGTTGGCGCTCAGCATCAGTCGGGTGACCACGCCGAGTGAAGACCAATGTGTAAGCTCGTAGAAGATCGGCTCGATCAGTCTCGGGCAGATTCGACAAGCGAATGCCATCGAGTGCTTCGAGGAGGTGGGCCCGCAATTCCGTATCCGGCGGTGGATCGGTTGCCTTGCGATGAATTTCGTCGTTGCCGCTCACGCGAGCGAGAGCGGCAAGTGCCGCGATCGCCTTGCGGGGATTCTTTTCCGCGAGAGCCCGGTCGCGCCATTGATCGACATCCTGCCATTCAAGGGCGCTGCGTGCCGCAAAGCGAATGGATCGATCGGAGTCGCCGAGATACGGCCAGACAGTGTCCACGGCTTTGGAATCCTTTCGGCCATGAAATGCCTCCAACTTATGACGCACGTCGCGTTGCGCCTGAAGCCTCGTATCCGGTTGGTCGGGCGCAGTCGACTCGCTGCCCACGTATGTCACGCGATAAAGCGCGGATTGGGCACCGCGCCCACCGACACTGAGAAGCATCGAACCGTCGTGCGGATCGATCACGAAGTCTGTGACCGGAAACGGTTGGCCGCTGATAAAGTCCTCAACTTCGCCGGTGTAGGTGGCGCCATCCGGGCTCAGGTGGACCGCACGCACTTTGCCGAAACTCCAGTCAGAGAGGAAGAGCGCGTCCTGGTAGCGGGCGGGAAACTTCGCGCCGTAACCAAACCCAATTCCAGTCGGCGATCCGGGACCGATGTTCACCACCGCTCCAAAGCTGTCGACGTAGTAGTCCGGCCACTTGGCGTTGCCATTGCGGAAGCCAAACTCCGCGCCGCTGATGACGTGATTCACGCGCGTCGGGCGATACCACGGATCACCGATATCCCACTCCATGTCGGCGTCGTAAGTGAACAATTCGCCGACCCGGTTGAACGCGATGTCAAACGGGTTACGCATGCCCATCGCAATCAATTCCCAATTCTTGCCGTCGGGGCTCATGCGGGATATGTAGCCTTGTGGCGCGTAGGAATCGTCCATGAAACCGGTCGGCAAACGAGGCAGCAGTTCGTCCTCGCTCCAGTCCATGGGCGCGCGCGACGACGCCATTTCGGTCAACGAACTTTGATTCCCGATGACGACGTAGATTGCTTTTCCATCCGGCGACAGAACAAGCGAGTGCAAACCATGTTCGCCGCTTGCCTGGACCTGTCGAAGTAGCTCCACCTTGTCCAATTGATCGTCGCCATCAGTGTCGCGGACCCGATAAACGCCGTGCGGCCGGCTGCCTTCGTTGACGGCCACGTAGAGACTGTCAAAAGCCCAGAGCAATCCGTGGGCGCCACCAATATCGAGATTGATCTTCTCGGTTTTGACGGCTCCACCGGTCGATTCCGGCAGCGTCACGCGGTACAGCGAACCGTTCTGATCGCTGGTGTACAACCGTCCTTTGGGATCAATGCACATCGCGACCCACGAACCTTCGGTTTCCCGCGGCACCGTATAGAGCAGGTCAATTTTGAAATCCTTGGCGATCCTGATGTTCGAACCACCGACCACATCGGGCGTGCTCAGGGACTTGATTCGGATGTCCTTGCACTCGACGGTCATCGGTTCACCGGCATGAAGCTGCAAAGCGAGAATGCCGGACGACAATCGCTTACCCTCGGTGTCGTCGACCACGCCGACGGTCTGCACGCCGTTGATGAAATGTTGCAGGCGGTTGCCCTGGGCGATGATGACGTAATCGTTCCATTCGTTGGCCTTGATCTTTGCCTGAATATCCTCCGATTTGCCGAGCGAGCCGGTCACCACTTTCTTGCCGTCCGCCGTCCAGTGAACCAGTTCACCGCGTTGGGCCATGATGCCGCGACCGCCGGCTCCGCCCACCTCATCGTAGAGAATTCCCGAATAAGTCGTGCCGGCTTCGAAGTCCGCTTGATAACCGCCGGCGACAAAGTTGCCAAGGTCCTCGCTACGGTACTGCATCCCCGAGTTGGCAAATCCCGAATCGTTGTTGGCCACGATGCGATACGAGAAGCGCAGCTCAAAATCATCCACCGTCAGGTCTTTATCGCCATCGCGAGCAATGAGGAACGTGTTGCCGGACGCGGGATGTTCCTTGGTGGTTCGACCCACGATCGTGCCATCGTGAACCGTCCAGAATTCCGGATTCCCCACCCACCCGGTCAGGTCGTGGCCGTTGAACAGCTTTTTGAAACCGGGCTCAGGAACGAATACGTTGGGAGTGCGTCCCGCCACCAAGGCATCGACAATTTCCTTCGCATCCGCCGCCAGCGCCACCCGGGTGGAACCGGCGTCCGTAATCTCGATCGTCGTCGAACGCTTCTGTTGCGTTTCATTGCCAAAGAATTGCCGCGTGGCACTGACCTGAATCGCGACCCGGACGAGCATTCCATTTTGGAGGGAGAGCGTGAGTGTTCCGGTCGCATCCTGCAAAGCCGGCGGAGCGCCGCCACCGCCAGCGCCACCGCGACGTCCCCCGCGTCCGCCGCGTCGACTAATAGGAGAGCCGGCATTCAATTGGTCTTCGATGCCGGTCGCGTCGAGATCGGCCGAGATGATGTTGTCCTGCTGCCTGAAGTTCGTCGCGTTGGCCAGCACCGCTTCGATCTCCGCTGGCGGCATTTTGAAATTCCGGACCGTGTCGGCATTGAACCCACCTCCGCCAAAAGGTCCACGGCGACCGCCGGACGAACGTTCGGCCGCTTGATCAAGCGTCATCCAATTATCCTCGAGCACCACGGCAAACTGATCAGCATCACGCGCAAATTCGAAGGGCGAAGATCCGCCCGTGGAAGTCACATGGGTATAGCCGGCTTTTTCGGTCAGGCCCGTCGTCGTTGAGCTGCCGCCGAACGGACCACCTCCCTCGCTCTCGACGGTCGACTTCCAGGAGTAGCTCGATGCGTCGGCAAGTTTGTGGATCGCCGACAGCGCACTGGCGCGCAAATCAGCATCGGCCGCATTTGCCGAAGTGCCCACAATCAAGAGTCCAGTGAGTAGGAATATCTGATGGTTCATTATCGTCGCGTGGGGTTAGGGAAGGAGTCTGATTTTCGGGTCTTTATACTGGATTTCCATCTGCGCGCCGGCGTGTTGTTGGAAAGCGATGATGCCGTCTCTTCGCGCATGAGGATTCTCGTCGATCATGTCGCTGAAGACGTGGCCGTTGATCTTAAAGACGATGTGAGAACCGTTGGCGATGACCACGAAGTCATTCCATTCACCCACCGGTTTCACGACGGACATGAGCGCCTGCTCGTTTTCCGCCAACGCGTCGCCCTGGCCGGCGCTCCCATCGGATGGGTAGTGGATCTTGTAACCGCGGGGAGCCATGTGCGGACCGGGTATATTTTTTTCGCGCCGCCCCGTTTGCCCGCGCTCGTCATATATTCCGCCGGTGAACATGTTTGCCGGGTCCGTGTCGGCCTGATACCCGCCCACGTGCTTGGTGTCGGCCTGGTCAATAACGCTCCGAAATTGAATCCCCGAATTGCCAGAGTGTGAGAGCCAGCGCACGCTGACGTGAAACTCAAAGTTGGCGTACTTTTCGGGATGGTTGACGGAATCGAGCCAGATTAAATCGGACTGGACATTGCCCCCTTCGTCGCCGGTTTCGACGCAATCGATCAGTCCATCTTTGATCGACCAAAAGTGCGGAAGGGCATCCCATCCGGTCAGGTCGCGGCCATTAAACATGGCCACAAAGCCATCGGCGTCGGGCGACGGTAGTTTCATCGGCTGGCCCAGACCGGGTGATTCCGCGGGACGCGTGAACACTTTACCCGGGTCCAGATCGCGCGCGGGACGACCGCCGAAACGAGGACGCGGCATGACACCATTCAATCCGGCTGCGAGTGTCTCCTGATCGAGCGACCCTTTCTTATTGGAATCAAAATCGGTAGCCCACTTCTCGAACGCCTTGCGGCACTCGGCCTTGTCGACTTTGCCGTCCTTGTCCGTGTCGACCGCAGTGAACAATCCGCCGCCGAGGAAGGCACCAAATCCTCCGCGTTGCGGAGCCTGCCCGCCGCGAGCGCCCGGTGACGCCGTCAGCAGTTCACCAAATCCCGAGCTGAACTTTTCCTGTGTGAGCCGCCCGGTGTGATCCGTGTCGAGCCGGTCAAACCACGCGTCCGCGAGCCCGCCGAGTTCTTCGCGCGTGAGTTGATGGTCGGAATTTTTGTCACCTTGTTCGATCATCTGAGCGGCCAGCAAATTACCCGGCCCAAATCCGCCACGACCGCCTCTTCCGGGCGGGCCCCCCGGGGCCTGAGCTGACGCGATCGTCGCTCCAGCACCAAGGTACAGAGCGAACATGAGTCCGGAGGTAATGATTGGGATTTGCGTTTTCATATCAGTTTGGGAATTGAGCTCGTGAACGGCACTCGAAGGTTGTGCACCCGGCACCGTTCCAGGCCGCGATGAGAAAAAGTCGGTACACGAAGATGCGCGGATTCTGGCGATCCGGCGTCGAAGTCCCCCGTCAAGCCCGCAGGGCGGGCACATCGCGGGTGCCAAAGGTCCGCCCTGCCTAAGCCGGCCCCAATCCCCAAAAAGGGGCAAAAATGGATTCCATGGTAAGATCGATCCATAAAGCGCCGAGACTTCGAATTAGGGGCTTAAGTGGAAATGCGCGATACGACTCTGGAGTCCGCACGATTTATTTTCTTTTGAGCTGCTTGATCGTGCCGATTTAGGCCCGGGAAACGCAACTGGCCTGAGTGACCGCAGTTGGCGCGTTTCAGCGGATTTCACCAATTCAGTTGGTGCAACGAAGCTTCCCAATTCGCGGTACCACCGTCAGGCTTTCGCCGTGCCGTTCCCGATCAAAAAGCTGCTTTTGTTTTTCGTCGGCTCCATTGCGCTGGGTGTGCCTAATTTACCAGCGCACGCAACGACGAATGCAACTTCACCGTTTCCCACTCCGGCGATCGGTGTGAACTATTACGATTTGTTCGTGCGCCAATTGCGGCCGGGCGCACCCGTCGGTGTGCCGGCAAGTTTTTATTGGCTGGCGACCAATCACGTTGCGTTCGTTCGTTTTTCGGCGGGAGGTTATTGGCCGGTTGATTGGGGCATGTATCAAACCAACCGCGCCGAACATTGGCGGCACATGGATGCCATTGTTCGCGCCGCGGAAACGAATCACATCGGACTCGTGCCTTCGTTGTTCTGGTTTTGGAGCACGGCGCCGGATCTCGTCGGTGAACCGATGCGCGCGTGGGGCGACACGAACAGCCAGACGATCCGCTTCATGCGTGAATACACGCGCGAGATGGTCACGCGTTACGCGAAGTCGCCAGCGATTTGGATGTGGGAATTTGGCAACGAACACAATTTGAATGCCGACCTGCCCAACGCCGCTGAACATCACCCGCCGATCGTTCCCGCGATGGGTACGCCGAAAGAACGGTCGCAACAAGATGAAGTGACGCATGCCATGGTGCGAACAGCGCTTCGTGAATTTGCGCTCGAAGTTCGACGACACGATTCGCGCCATCCGATCACCAGCGGCAACGCGTTTCCCCGCGTTTCCGCCTGGCACCAGGAGCACGAACATTCCTGGTCACGCGACACCGAGGAGCAGTTTTCCGAAATGCTGGCGGCGGACAATCCGGACCCGATCAATGTCATCAGCCTGCGCCTCTACGTCGACGATGATGCCACCCGGATTGATTGGGCGGTGCGAGCCGCGCACAAGTTGGGCAAGCCAATCTTTATCGGTGAATTTGGCGTGCCGGGCGGAGAGACTCCGGCGAATCAGGAACGCTTCAGTCGTTGGGAAAAGTTGATCAAAGAAAATGACATCCCGCTGGCCGCGCTTTGGGTCTTCGACTTCGACGCCCAAAGCCGCGATTGGAACGTGACGCCGGCCAACAACCGCGCCTGGCAGTTGGAAGCGTTGCATTTTGGCGCGCCTGACCGCTAAGCTTCGCCGTTTTCATCAAGCTCATGCATAACTTGCTTTCATTGCGATTCGGCAACCTCAAACGAGGCGCGGTGTTGTTTGCCGTTTTATCGCTGGCGCTCACCGCCTCGGCCGCCCGAGTCACCTTGATCACTCACGGTTTCAATTCCACCGTCGATGAATGGATCGTGCCGATGGCGGATCGCATGGCCAACTACACGTCGTTCTGGGGAACCAACGCATCGATTTATCAAATCAATATTTCCACCAACTCGGCCGGGCAGTTTGTCACAGACGCCTTCTTTCTTGATGGCACGGCGGCAAACCGGTGCAACAGCGGGAACATCTTTGTCCTGCTCGATTGGTCCAATGTTGCTGGCAAAGCGGTCAGCCTTGCTGAGATTTACCCGGCGCAGTACACGGTCACTCAAATTGCGGACGTGGTGACACCACTGCTCCTAGATGCAAATCTGATTTCCGATATGGGCGGACACGCGCTCGCGGAATTCCCCATGCAAATGATCGGTCACAGCCGAGGGGGACCGTTGATAAGCGAGATCGCTAGACAACTCGGCGCGCACGGAATCTGGGTCGATCAACTGACGATGATCGATCCGCATCCGTGCGATCCCGCAAATAGCTTCTTGGAGTCGATCGGTTGTCCAGTACTCGATCCACAGCCCGCGGTGTTTGCGAACGTCTATTTCGCGGATGATTACTGGCAAAACCTTGGCTCGGGTCTCGACCTCACCGGCCTGCCCGTGGCGGGTGCCTACAATCGTCAACTCACGTCGTTGCCCAACGGTTACAACTTCAACCACAGCAACTCGCATCTCTGGTATCACGGGACGATTGATTTTGCGTCGCCGGCGTTTGATGGTGGCGCGTACCTTTACGATAGCGATCGGGCATCATGGTATTCGACGGCCGAGACCAATGGTCTTCGCGCCGGCTTCTTTTACAGCCAGCTCGGCGGTGGTGATCGCAATTCCACCAATCAACCGGCCGGCGCCGGCACTGCGGAAATTCGTGATGGATTGATCGGTATTGGAGCGCGGCAGGCGCTGCCGTCCAACGACGGCACCTGGCCCAATGTGGTTCAGCTGTCGGCGATTAATCCCGGCCGCTTCGAATTCAACAGCGAGCCCGGCCTTGCGGTACGCGAGGTCAACGTTGGCTACCCAAACGGCACGTTGACGGTAACGGCCAGTTATCAAGCGGGGCAGGGCGGTAGCTGGCAGGTCTTTCTGGATCCCGATGCAAATGATTTGAATGGCAACGAAATCGTGATCGGTCAGGAAGCACTCGAGGCGACTGGAACGGCGGCCGTATCCAACATCGTTCGAGCCATCACGATTAATCCCGCCCAGATTGCGAACGGTGAGTATTATCTGGGTTCACGCATCACTTCGACTCAATCGACCAAGACTCGCGTGCAGTACGCACCGCAAAAAGTTGCCGTGCTCGCGCCGTTGCAACTCACAATTTTGCCAGGCGGCAATGGGGCCGGGACTTTGGAAGTGATCGGGTCATCCGGCTATGACACCGCGATCGATGCATCGACCGATCTATCCGTCTGGCAGGATGCGGGTACGTATTCGTTCACCTCGGGCGCCTTCGGTGAACCAGTGACGATCGATAACCCCATCCTCCTGGATCAACCCGGCCTCTTCTTTCGAGCGCACTATGTGCGGCCCACACCTTGATCGAGCAACTCGTTACCGGTTTTTCCCTGCTTCTTCACGGGATATAAACGCGCCACTTTTGCTATTCACTGACAGCTGTCGGATTCCTGGCAGGCAGGTTGTGATCCAATAGGAATCGCGCAATGTGGTACTCAAACAGGCGGCGATCGCCTTCACGCACCATGCGTTGCAATAGCTCCCGGCCGTCATTGACGCGTCCCGCGTTGATCAATTGCCAACCGGCGTAGGTGTGAAGTTCGTCACGCTGCCCGTCATCGTGAGTTGCTTCGAGGGCACCGGCGTAATCCATTTCTCCCCGGAGCAACCGGATGATTGGGCCCGGCCACCTGGGTTCGGCCGGTAAAACTTCATTCTTTAGACGTTGTTCGACCGCGGAGTCCTTTGCTTTTCCAAGCGAAGTTAAAATGATCAGGTAATATCGTTGTGATAGATCCAGGTCGGGATCGCTCAACGCTTCCTCGGCGGTGAACAAACCCTCGTCCATTTTGCCGAGGCAAAGTTGAAAATTTGCCCGATAGAACGCCAGCCGTCCGGAGTGCGGCTTGTATTCCCCAGCCTTCGTATAGTCAGCCAACGCATTCGTCCATTGTTCCAATTGCGCGTACGCGCTGCCGCGATCTTCGTACACGACCGCGTTATCCGGATTCAGTTTCAACGACTGACTGAGCAGATCCACCGTCAGCTGAACTTTGCCGAGTTTGAACGCGCTCAAACCTCCCATGCGGGCGGCGTATTCGGATTTGTCGGTCAATTTAAGCGCGGCCTGAAAATCGTCCAGCGCAGCGACGTAATCACCTTGTCGATAGTGTACGCCACCGCGAAATTCCCACGCGCCGACGTAATTCTTGTCGAGTTCGATGGTTCGCGAAAAATCCTTCAGCGCAGCGTCTGGTTCCTCCAACGCTACTTGAACCTGGCCGCGATAAAAGTAGCCAAGCGGATCATTTGTATGCCGCTTGATCCAGTAGTCCAAATCCGGGAGCGCATTCGTGGGTTCGCCGGCAATGAGATATGCGTAGCCACGCATGACGTAAGGAAGATCAACCACCCGATTCGTTTCCGAATTGGCAATTTCGTTTGTCGACCCTGCTTCGGCGCCGAAGGTGAAATTCGTTAGGGGCGTGGACGTTTCTGAATATCTACCAATCGCTCGGGTAAAATCGCTGATCGCGGCGGCGGCGTTCGTCTGTTGTAAATACACTTCGCCGCGCCACTCCCACAACTCACCGAGACTGATATGCTCGGTAGAATTGCTGTCACCATTCGTCAACGCCTCGGCACGATTGAAATCGGCCAGTGCCTCCCCAAGCTTTGCCTGACGCTCATAGGCATGACCACGAAGCATGTGTTCAATAGCCGACTTTGGGTTCTTTTCGATCGAAGCGTCTAATTGTTCAATGGCTTGATCGAATTTCTTCTGCTCGATCAATTCACGCACTGCCCGCAATCCTGCGCTGGCATGAGCTTGGGAATTCTCTTCCGGGGCAACCGTCGTTCCCACGTGGTTCGTCGTCACCGCATCGCCTTTCACGACTTCGGAAGTTGGTGTGTTAGTAGAAGTGTTTTGGCTGGTCATCGCCAATTCATTTGTCGGCACAATCGGCACCTCAGCCGAATTGACCTCCTTCCTTGAATTCTCGTCCCTCCTACCGCTCAGCCAAATGCCAACTCCAATGACGAGGACGATGAAGGCCAAAGTCGCGCCTATTTGCACCTTTGTCGGTTTGACTCTCTTGTTTACGTTGGCTGGCATGCTCACGGCTTAACTAAATGGACCCAGCAACCTTGGTGTTTCACTCGCAAATCGTCAGCAAGTTTCGGATCACGAATTGATGGGATACTCAGTTTGCGTGACGTGTCTTGACCCACCGAAACAGGATCAACCTGAGATCCCAATGATCACCCGCTTATCCGGCGAATGCTAAACTGCAATTCTGGTGTAAAACGCCGTCGCGTTCGGCTCGCCTACAAAAACGAAAAGCGGACCAGAAATTCTGATCCGCTTTTCAAATTTAATTTGGCGACGACCTACTCTCGCGCAAGCTATACAAGCACTACCATCGGCAACGCTGCGTTTGACGGCCGAGTTCGGAATGGGATCGGGTCGGACCACAGCTTCAAAGTCACCAAAAACTTTTAAGGAACAAGCGTTCCTTGAAAGCTGCATACAGTTAAAGAAATGGGTAACAACGTTTATTATGCGCTTTCAAAAAGAAAGCGATCAAGCCGCACGACTTATTAGTACCAGTCCGCTAAATACGTTGCCGCACTTACACGCCTGGCCTATCAACCCGGTAGTCTGCCGGGAGTCTTTAGGGACTTGCGTCCGGGAGATTGAATCTTGGGAGGAGCTTGGCACTTAGATGCTTTCAGCGCTTATCTCTTCCGCACATGGCTACGCAGCGCTGCCCCTGACGGGACAACTGCCACACCAGAAATGCGTCATTCCCGGTCCTCTCGTACTAAGGAATGAACCCCTCAAATCTCCTGCGCCCACAGTGGATAAGGACCGAACTGTCTCACGACGTTCTGAACCCAGCTCGCGTACCGCTTTAACCGGCGAACAGCCGGACCCTTGGGACCTTCTCCAGCCCCAGGATGCGATGAGCCGACATCGAGGTGCCAA
>WGOC01000029.1 GCA_016124235.1 bacterium
ATGAGGGGAAATACCGGGCAGAAATGCGGTGCGTTGACTCATCCGCCCAGCTTGAAGAGCTGGCTAAATTTGTACATTTTTAAATGCCAGAACCGCGCACTTTTCTTCACCACCGCACTGCCTTAACTAAGCGCCATTCGGCGCTGAACCCTCCTGAAAAAACCCGCCCACTACCGAGGTCATTCCAAGCCCCGCCGCGTGCCACAGTTTCTCAACCTTGGCACCGCGATCCACCAACAGCCGCGCTACGCGCCAACACCCGTAACCGATGGCGTTTTCCAAAGCTGTTCCCCCGGCAATGGATCCACCCCTGGCCTTGATGTCCGCCCGCCCAAGAACCAGCGCCTCGGCAACTTCAACATCATCGTTGCTGGCGGCGTATTGAAGGGGCGTTTCTCCTTCTTCATTTTTGGCATTTTCGGTTCTCACATTGGGACCTGCGCCGGCGGCGATGAGAAGTTTCACAACCGCCGGACCGTTCGGAAAGAATCCAGGCCAATCGGTCACAACGTGCAAAAGGGCTTTCGATCCCCGGGCATCCTTTATTCTTGCCGCCGGAATTCCGGGATGGGCAGCAATCATTGACTGGAGGACACCCAGTTCGCCGGTCTTGATGGCGCGGACCACGTCACGCGCCAACTGATCGTCTGGTGCAAGAATCATCATCACCACTTAAAATAACTGTGGATGCGGAGCCTTTGTCGCGATTGCTGACTCCATCTGCCGCCTGACAGTGGACGTAACAAGTCCCAGGCAGCAGCGGCCTTGGGGATTCCGTATTTCGCACGCGCAATTGCCAGCTTTCACTTCTGCCGCGATGCGTTGCGGGACGGTGCATTCGCCCGTCGCGCGGATTTCTTCCCGAATCATCTCCTCCGTGAAACCGAAGCAGTAGCACAACGGCACGGGGTCTTTCGTCTCCTTGAGTCCGACGCGGACGCGCAGATCCTGTTTGCGCAGGATTTCGCCTTCTCTGCGGAAGTAGGCGACCTCGCAATCGCGCGCACCGCAAAAATGGAAGCCGGGCTTGTTCGCCAGCTCCAGTAATTCCGGAAGCGCCATCTGTTTCAGCGTGATGGTTTTCACCGGCGCGCCCGGTCCCCCGCACCGTGGACAGATCGCGCGAACCGTTTTGGCGCGGCCGGGCTCATACGCCTTCGTTGATGCACAGTCACTTTCCGGCATGGGTGCGTTCGACGGATGATCAACAAGGCTCAGGGTTCGTCGTGCTCCGGGTGGAAGTCCTTCAAAGCCTCGTCAATGCGGCGAACCTCCTCCTTGTCAAAGTATTGTCCAAGAACTTTCAGGACTTGTTCTGCCGCCGCCTTGCGATCGGGCAGCTTTCCCGTCAAACGGCGCGCGACGACGTCGGCAAGCCGCGTGTGCAGCTCCTTCGCCTTGTCGTCCGTGAGCGTGCCAAGCTGAACAATGCGTCGGACCAAACGACCTGCGATTACTCCCGCTTCCACTTTGCTCAGTTGGTCCACGTCGCTCCCCCGATACCATCCTTGTCCGCTGAGAAAGGTCTTCAGCACTTCTGCCCTCGAAGAATCAGCAAGCTTCTTCACTTCGAGTCCATTTTCTTGAAGCACCTTCTTCAACGTGGTTGAACGCGCATCAGCTCCGGTGTTTTGCTTCCAGACGACGGCCATCTTCGTGCCGGCCCGGTTCAACCAGGCTTCCGAAACGGTGGACTGTTGCTCCAACGCCAGCAGGATGGGTTTCGCGGCGCTGCCGCAGCCGATTTGATGATCGGCGGGACACACCAGCGGCACTTCATACAGACCGACGCGGTCAGGGGAGGGCGAACCGGCCACGCGGTCTGCTTGCGCCAGCACGGATGCCGCCCAAAGTGAACAGGCAATCCCGACAAGTAATGTTTTGTTCATGGTCCTCTCTCTTTCAGTTTCATTTCGGACACGGGTTCCGCTTTGAACCCGGTTTGATCGATCACCGCGATGATTTTCTCCGGCGAAAGTTTCGTGGCGTCGTATTGCACAACCGCCTCTTTGGTGTCGTACGAAACGCGGGCGCTTCGCACACCGGCCTGGTTTCGCAACACGGCTTGAATGCCCACCGCACAGGCCGCGCAGTCCATGCCCGGAATCTTTGCTTTCAAAACGGCCGTGTTCGCACCCGCAACCGATGAGGCGCCATCCGCCTGGGTCGCCCGGAGCATCGTCGAGGACAGCGTCGGGAATGCTGCCGCGATTAAAATGCAGCCTGTGGCGAACCACAAAACGATCCTGCTCCGTTTGGAACCGGGTTTGGTGGCGCAAACCGAATCGTCCTCACAGCTTGTTTTTGGTCTCCGATAGGTCAGGTACCACGCCAGCGCAAGCAGCGCGAAGGTGAAGCCGAGGAACACGGGCCGCCATTTTTCAAACACGGCAAACGCGGCAAAACCGCCGGCACCCAGCGCCACGGCAATCAACGGACCAATGCAGCACAGCGACGCGGTGATCGCGGCGACGAGGCTGCCGCCGAGCGTGGCCTTTTGCAGAGCTTTCGATTTATCCATGAGGCGTTTCTTCGATCTGGGTGAATCTACGGCCTCTACCTGGGTAGAGGGTCAAGGGCTTTTTGTTTGGATTGCAACCCAAATGCCCGCATCACCGCGGCGCGCATTACCACCGGGCATGTGACCGTCACTTCCGCAACACCCTCCTTTTGAAAAGCACGACTGGTCATCCGCAGGAACGAACAGCATTTCTGTTCATTCTCCATCCACAAGTGCAGGTCTTCAACAGACATCCGGCGCAAATCCACTGTGAACACAAAACCTTTCGGAGTCTGACTCTCCAACAACGCGGAACGGGTCAAAGTGTCGAGCCGCCGCTGGTGCGCCGCGCGATTTTGAGGCGACATCGCCAGAAGCGTGCAGCTTGCGGGCAGTTGCCAGCCGTCAGTCGGGTGCTTTTTCCCGGTTTTGCAGACGACGAACACGAGGCAGGTTGCGACCGCGATTGAGACTGGCAATAGTATGCTTGTTTTCATATCGTGAAGCTGCCGGTTGAAGTGCGGTTCAAGTCAAACGCGTTTTTCAGATGGACATCAGCGAATTCGCCAAAACCTTCGGAGTGCGGCCTTCGGCACTGCGCTTCTATGAACGCATTGGCATTCTCAATCCCGCCGGACGGGTTTCCGGCAGACGCCTTTACGACAAGGCGGCCGAAACACGCCTGGCGTTTATTTTGAGCGCCCGGGAAAGCGGGTTTACGCTGTCGGAAATCAAAGGTCTGATCTCCACTGTTTTGAATGGCAACCCTCCGCGCCGGGTTTGGCCAGCTGCGGCGGAAGTCAAACGCCTTAATCTCGAAAAGGAAATCAACAGGCTGAAGGCGGCACAACGCTCACTCAAACACCAGGCGGGATGTCAGTGCCGCACCCTGCGGGAGTGCGAAACGAAGCTTGCCAAAGAACGGAGAAGCGCTTCGGCTCGGAAGATTTCAACGTCACACTGATCCGGCGTTACGGCAAACGCTCGATCAAGTCGCAGAATTCGCCTGCGCATCTTCTCTGCCTCGAAGTCTCCTTTTCCCATTTCGGCACGATCGCAGCCAGCGAGCTCCGGAATTCCTGCAACGCCACGATGCGCTCGTCCAATTCCCGCAGATGTTTTCTCCCGACGTCAGCCACGCAGCGGCAAGCCGCTCCTCCGCGCGCGCGCAAACCGAGAATCTCTTTGATTTCCTCCAAGGTGAAACCGAGTGCCTGAGCCTTCTTGATGAACTGAACCCGGCGGAGCGCCTCCGGGGCATACAGCCGGTAGTTCGCCTCAGACCGGGCCGGCTTCGGCAGCAACCCAAGCCGCTCGTAATAGTGGAGCGTCTGCACACCCACTCCGGCACGGCGGGCCAGCGCACCAATTCTCAGAAGGGCCGTTTCCATGTCCCGAATGCAATGTTTACCAACCGGGAACAGCCCACGAGACTTTTTTGTGGAAATGCACCGGACTCGTATGGGATTTCGCACGATCCTGTGGAGCCGCGAATGCGGACTATGCAGGAATCGTTGCGGTCCCTCCAGTTTCCCTTTCCGGGCTTCGCCGCAGGTTGCGCGTGCGACAGATTATCGCTTTCATGTTTCGTGGTAGCCTCAAGTCCTCTTAAAGCAAACTGTCTTGGAGTTCACCGTCACCAACGCGTGGCCTTGCTGCGTTCCACGGGCTGATCGTCTCCCCGTCCCCCTCTCGACGACGCCCGTTCCTCTCCGCGAACCACGCGCTCGTCACGAGTGGGCATTTGCCGGAGGCCACATTCGCGGCGGGCTTCCGTCTGCACCTTGGCAGCGGGCGCTGCGCTCCTCTCCACCCTCCGTTTCACTTTCACCGCTCGCCAACCACAGACCGAACTCAAACGCAGCCGCGAAGCGCTGGGGTTGACAGTGCTTGTCACTGCCCGTCACCCTTTCGTTCATGCCGCAGGTGCCCGAGGTTCTTTATTCACGCCCGCCCCTGGAGCGGATGCATCACATCTTTCACCTGATCAAGGCCGGCAAGTTTCCGAACTGCGGCGGACTGGCTCGTGAGCTGGAAGTCTCGACCCGCACCATCAAACGGGACATCGATTTCATGAAGGTGCGTTACCAGCTCCCGATTGAATACGATTCCCGCCGGTACGGCTTTTACTTTACCGGGCCGGTCGAGGGCTTTCCGAACGTGCCGATGACCGAGGCGGAGATGTTCGCGCTATTCATCGCGCAGAAAGCGATCGCGCAGTATCGCGGCACATCGTTCGGCCAGCCGTTGGAGGCCGCCTTTCGCAAACTCACAGCGCAACTGGGTGACGGCTCCAGCTACACCCTGAACAACCTCGATCAGGCGCTGTCCTTCCGGCCATTCGCGCCCGGCGACACCGACATCGACACCTTCCAAAAACTCACCCAGTCGCTTCAAGATCGCCATGTGGTGACGTTTCTTTATCGCAACCTTGGCGCCGACAGGGCGCAAAAGCGAACCGTCCATCCGTATCACCTGGCCTGCATCGATTCGCACTGGTATCTGTTTGCCCACGATGACGGACGCAAGGCGATGCGCACTTTCGTGCTCACGCGCATGCGCGACCTGACAGTGACGAAGCGGACGTTCACGATTTCAGCATCGTTCGACGCCAACGAACACTTGAAGGGAAGCATGAGTGTGTTCAAGGGCACTGACGATTACGAAGTCGTGGTTGATTTCGACAAATGGGCGGCCGATCTGGTTCGCGGCCGGCGCTGGCACAGCAGTCAGGACGTCACCGAACTGCCCAAAGGCCAGATGCGTTTGCGGATGCGCCTCAACGGAATCGAGGAAGCCGAGCGTTGGGTGCTCGGCTGGGGCACCCATGCCACGGTGGTTCGTCCAAAGGCATTGGCGGAACGAATGCGCGCCACTGCCGGAGCACTCCTCGATCGGTATGACTCCCTGTTGCCAGATCCACCGTCCGTGTCGCCATCGCGATAACCAGGCGCCTATCGGAACTCCGGATTCACTCATCTTCGCAATCCTGACTTTCCCATGCTCAAATTCTACGTCCATTGCAACTGACGCAGCTTAACGTCCTTCCGCCGGGACCAACGCGTGGCAATGCTCCGCTCCTCTGGCTGCTGGTCGGCCCCCTCTCCCCCAACCGACCACGCCCGTTCCACTCCGCAAGCCACGCGCTCGTCCCGATCAGTATCTGGTTCTGGCCGCATTCGCGGCGGGCTTCCGTCTGCGGCCCGGCGGCGGCCGTTGCGCGGCGGCTTCGATGCGCCATTTGCTTCTCTCCGCTCCCCGCTCCACTTCCCCGCTCGCCGACCACCGACCGAAGCAGGGCGTTTATCAGCGACCAAAAGGAAAACTGGCGCATCATCAAATCGTAGTTGAATCAGTTGGTCCAATCACCGGTTGAATTTATGCGGGCCATTCGCCTCGCTCTCGGTCAACACGATGAAACCCCTTTCCATTGTGGGGCGGCGGCGGTCGCGTCAAGGTCGTGTCCTCGGCTCGTATGCCTCACCTTCGGACCTCCACCTGGACCCGACCGTCGCCGCCGGGGATTTTGCCTTTAAGGTTTCATCGCGGGAGTCTGTCGTCATCGGGCGAAGGGAAGCTGGCCGACTTTCGCGGCTGTGCGAAAGCCAAAGTCATAACAGATTGACCAGGCATTCAACGCGAAGCGGAATGGTTCAATTCGATGGCCTCATCGTTCATGCGGGCGATCCAGCTCTTCCGTGGATTGCCTTAAATTCACGTCTCGAAACTGCCTTTTCTGGTGGCCGGTGGTCGGGTGATACTCCACGTTTGACGCACACGACACGATCAATGCTCGCACAGTGAAAACGACCATCCACGAGAGCTTTCATCGAAACGGACAGCTTCGCGAGCGCGTGCCCCTGCGCGATGGGCTCAGGCATGGCACGGTCCGAACCTGGCACCGGAACGGCCGGCTGGCCTCCGAAGAACCGTTCCGCGACGGATTACTGCATGGCATCTGCCGCCAGTGGAACGAGGCGGGCCGGTTGCTCGGAAAATACCAGATGGTCCACGGCACGGGCATCCAGCGGGTGTGGCATAACAACGGCAGGCTGCAGATGGAAATCTCGACCATTCGCGGAGAGTTCACGGGCCGGAATCGGACGTGGTTGCGTGATGGCACCCTGTATTCAGAGCGATATTGCCTCCGAAACCGCGACGTCAGCGCGCGAGAATATCGCGCGGCGGCGGCTGGCGACAAATCATTGCCGAGATACCGCGGCCGGCCGGCCAGACTTCCGCCCGCGAGCAGGACCACCCTAAAGCACGTGCTGAAGGTCTTTGTGCTGTCGCTCCTGGAAAAGCCCAATCGACGCGAGGCGCGGAAGTGGCTGACGAAAAAGGCTGGCGACAGAACCCTGCGATCGCTTGGACGCTTCAAACGCGAGCGGGACGCGGCGAAGTTTGTCGCCGCGCTCTACGAAGCCGGTGCCGTCGAAGTGATCGCACCGGATATCTACCGCGACAGCACGCGCGGCCAGTTTTCCGATTGCCTGCTGGTTCAACTGCCCAAAAGTCCGGCGAAGCGAGTGGCTGTTCGACGGGTGTGCGCGCAACTGCGATCGCGCGCGCTCGGCGCGGTGCAACCCGAATCGGATATTGGCGAGCGACATCTGTATCTTTCCCTGTTCTGACTCAGCGGACGACGAGGCAGTCACGGATTTCATCCACCGCCAGAGTGCCGCACGCTGTCCGGCCCTCCAGCAAGCATTTGGTGACTGCATCTCCCACCAGCTTCTCAACTGCGTCGCGCATCGGCCGGGCGCCGAGCTTCGGGTGAAATCCCTTGCGCACCAGGAAGGGCAGGGTGGATGCGTCGAGTTCGAGCGCATGACCACGACTGGCCAGGAACTCGATCTCGCGCGACAGAAATTTCTCCGCGATCTCCAACTGATGCTCATAGCTGAGGCGATGGAACACCAGCTTCTCGTTCACTCGCGCAAAAATCTCGGGACGCAGTGACTGTTGCGCACGGGTCAGTACATGCCTCTCCAAAGTTGCTTCGTTTGAGTGCTGCAAGCTCATCAGTTCAGCCGAACCGATGTTTGAGGTGAGCCACACATAGAAACCGCTGAAGTCCAGCGTCTGACCCGTCGCCACGGTCAGTCGTGCGGCATCGAGGAGTTGCAGCAGAATGTCGAGCACGCGCGGGTGCGCCTTTTCGGCCTCGTCAAATAACAACGAGCCTTCCGCGGCTTTCTCGCGTACCGCACCCAGATAACCGATTTCACCCAACCGCGCACCCAGCAACAGTCCCAGTGCCTCCTGATTCTGAAATTCCGACATGTCGAATCGGAACAACTGGCCCGCGCCGAAGATCTGATTCGTCAGCACCACGACCGTTTCCGTCTTGCCCACGCCGGTCGGCCCCAGCAGCAGGAAGCTTCCGCGCGGACGGCCGGGCTTGGTGAGTCCCAGTTCGCCGCGCCGCACGACAGAAGAAATCCGTGGTAATACGTGGGACTGCCCACGGATCTCACGCGGCAGCAGACCGGACAGTTCATGGAGTCTGGTGAGCTTCGTCGGGTCGGTTGTGTTGTTCATCCCCCAGTTCTATCAGGAGGCTTTTTCAAGTTGTGTGCCACGCACACCAACGGGGTTTTGGCTTTTGTCAGTGTGGGCGCGTGTTGCAGCGACAGAGTCGCTGCGCAGCAGAGAACAACAAAATAAAAACTCGTATGAAGCTCATCAAACAAATCAAACCCCTCGGTCTGAAGATTCGTTCGCGCCTGCCCTCGATCCTGATGGCCGCCGCCATCCTTTTACTCCAGGCATTCTCCGCCTCAGCCCAGGCGTTCAGCTCCACCGAACTCAAGACCGGCATCAGCAACAGCCTGGCGGTGATCATGATGTTCGGGTTCGTCCTCGGCATTGCCTGCGTCATCTACGGCGGGTTCGCCATCCGGCGGGGCGACGTGGACCAGGGCAAGATGTCCATCATCGGCGGCGCGATCATCGCCGCGGCGCCGGCCGTCATCTTCGCGTTCTTCAAGATCTTCGGGATCGACGCAAACAGCAGCGTCGGCGTCGGCAACTTTTGAGGCAGGCAGGCGGGGCCTGCACCCATACGCCTGCGGCGCGAACCATTCCACCACTCACGACCACCAGCATGAAGACTGAACTTCGACTCACCGATACCAATGCCGCGTCCGATTCCAAAGGACGGACGTGGGGACTCGAGGGCGGTCTCTTCTGGTGGCTCGTGGGCGGTGTGGTTGCGGCCATCACTCTGTTCTGTGTGTTCCTCCTCCTTCTGAACTCGTCCCTCCTCACGTCGTTTGGCGTGGCGCTCGTCCCGATGGCACTTTGCCTCGCCTACATCTTCGGTCTGCGCCAGGGCAAGCCGCCGGGCTACGACCGTGACATCTTCGAACACTGGACTTCCGGCACAGGCTTCGCCCCGGAGGTCCGGTCCGACCGCGCGTCCCGTCACCCGCTGGAGGAGGCACCGCGATGAGTCCCGAAGAAACCAATCAGCTTCAGGCGTTGCTCGGCCAACTCAGAGCGGCTGAGACCGCGCTCCAGGCGGCGATGCGGGCAAAAGGATTCGGCGCCACCGCCCGCGCCCATCTCGAACGAGCCCGGACGCACATCGCCGAGACGTATGTCGCCCTCACCGAACCCGGACAAGCGCGGTCAGTTCCACGGCTGGTTGATGACTTGAATCGGATTCAACAGGTGATGGAAACCTTCAATCGCCGCCCCATCAAAACCCATCGTATCTGACCCATGCCTGAACCCATTCCCAACGGCTTCTTCTGCCGCGACCTGATCGTCTTCAATCATCTGCGACGCGGTGGTTACGTCGCGAAAGGATTTGTCTTTGAGGCACCCGATCTGACGAACAGTCCCATCGTCGACCTCAACGACTTCCAGGATCAACTCTGTCTCCTGCTGGCCTCCCTCCACGAAAACCAACGCCTGCAAGTGCAATACTTCTGCGATTCCGACTACAAGGGGGAATTGCTGCGTTACCAGCAGGAGACGGAGTCTTTTTCCAACGTCTGGACCAAGCGTGCCCGCAATGAACGCTTCGCGCGTTACTGGCTGGCGATGTCCGAGCGAAAGCTCCGTCGCCAACGGGTCGTTTTCTACGTGTCGCGATCGCTGGAGAACGTCCCGAAGGGATTCCAGACCGCTGCCGCGCGCCGCGAATACTACAACACGTTGCTCGACCAGCTCGAAATCGAGTTCGGGCACATCCACCGATTGTTGCTGGA
Organism: bacterium; assembly: GCA_016124235.1. Taxonomy (GTDB): domain Bacteria; phylum Verrucomicrobiota; class Verrucomicrobiia; order Limisphaerales; family RI-55; genus RI-55. The sequence continues at coordinate 9,721 of WGOC01000029.1, forward strand.
AATCTTCGGTTCAGGCGGCGCGCGTATCCTGCCCATGTCCGACCTCGACCATTTCCGGCATTACAAACGGTTTCTGAATCCCTCGCTCAATGACCGGTTTGATTTCGACCCGACGGATGGGTTTGTACCCGATCTTTCGATTCAGGAAAACTGCTGGCATAGCGAGGGCAGTGGACAGAGCGATTTCGGGTTCTTCCTCGACGGCCATTATCACTCGCTCATCGTCCTGACCCGCTGGCCGCGCACGACGTATCCCGGCATCATCCAGCGCCTGACCAATCTCCGGCTGCTCGATTACACCATCACGGTGAACGTTGATCCGCTGCCGATCTCACGGGAGATCAGCAAGGAGGAAAAGGAACACGACCGCGTGGCCGGCGATTACGCCAGCGAGAAGAAAATCTCGCTGCTCACCGTGATGGAGAAGAAACAGAAGAAGATCCACGCCCTGATGCAGGGGCAGACGATTCCGTTCCACGCGATGATGGCCATTCGCGTCTGGGACAAAACGCGTGACGGTCTCAACGCCAAGGCCGGGGCAATCAAGAACGCCATCAACTCGATGAACGCGGCCCAGTATTTCGAGAGCAACCTGCCCAGCACCTCGAAAAACCTGTTCTTCCAGACCTGGCCGGGCTGGACGTGGGGACGCTACGAACATCGGAAGCTTTACGCGGAACACCGGTTCCTGGCCGACATGCTGCCGGTGACCAGCACGTTTACCGGGCACCTGGCGACGGCCGAGGCGATCTACGACGGTCCGAACGACAACCTGGTCGGGATTCAAACGTTCTCCAGTGGCGACTCGGCGTCGCCGCAGCACGCGGTGTTGCTCGGGATGTCCGGTTCCGGTAAGTCGGTCACCGTCTGCGACCTGCTCACTCAGACCGAAGGCTATTTCGCCTACACCGTCATCATCGAGGAGGGACTCAGTTACGGCATTTACACCGCCACAGTCGAGGAAGGTGCGCGACCCATCATCATCCATCCGGACGGGGACTTGACCATCAATTACCTCGACACGAAGGGCCTGCCGCTCACACCGGATCATCTGTCGGCGGCGACCGCCCTGGTCGCAAGGATGATCGGCACTTCCTCCCAGGAAGACAAACAGATGCTGCGCCAGGCGCAGATCGCGAAATACCTCAATCTGCTTTACGAGGACGCGTTCCAGGACTGGCAGAAAAAGCGTCACGATCAATTGCTCGACATCGCCCGTCACGCGCTGGCGCTCCAGAAGTTCCGGGTCGAGCACATGCCACCCGGTGCCACCAGCCTCGAAACCTTCGCCGACTTCCGCGACCGGGCAGTGCCCGGCTCCCAAATTGCGAAGCCTGGACCCAATGCGCCTGCGGCGCGGGGCGGCCGGTGGAACGAGTGGGCACAGGCTTACTTGAACCAGTTCAGCGAAGCCGAGGCTTTGAAGTTTCTGAAAGAACCGAAAACCAGCAAGGAGGTCCGCAACTTGGCATTCGCCTACTTTGCGCCGGAGGAATTCCCGACTCATCGGATGCTCCAGGAATTGATGATGCTCGATCCGATGGGCGCCGAACGCGATCAGATCATGGAAATCGCCACGCTCATCCTGCCGTGGTGTCGCGACGGCAACTACGGCTGCCTGTTCGACGGCACGAGCAATCTCTCGCTCACCGGCAAAATCGCCCACTTCGAGTTGGGCTACATCCCCGAGTCTGCCAAGGAATTGAAAGCGGCATCGGGCTTCCTCATCACGAACCACGCGCGTAAACACATCATGACGTTACCGCGCGCCTTGCGAAAGCGGAACGTCTATGAGGAAGTCGCGCGTTTCCTCGACATCCCGGGCGGCCAGGAAATCGTTCAGGAATCCTACGCCCAGCTTCGCAAGTTCAATTGCTGGAACATCTCCATTGTTCAGCAGTACGCCCGGTTCAAACAGTCGCGTATCCGATCGGCAGTCTTTGGCAATAGCCGCCAGTTCTTCATTATGCGCCAGAATGATCGCGCGGATCTGGACGACATGGGCCGGGACATCGCCCTGCCGGAAGTCACGCAGCACGCGATCATGAATTACCCGTTGCCCGACCATCAAACCGGCCAGAAGTATTCGCCGTTCACTTATCTGCACACCGACTCCGCCCGCAATCTTTGCGGCACGGTCCACAACGTCGCGTCGCCCGAGATGCTCTATTGTTCCAGTTCGACCGGCGAACACTTTGACCGCCGAGCCCGCGAACTCCGCCAAAGCAAAAGCATCGTCGAAGGCATCATCCAACACGCCACCCGACCCAACGACTGACCTCTGATAACTGATAACTGATTACTGACCATCAACCAACCATTCACATGAAAGCGACAATCATCCCACTCGCCCTTGTCACTCTCCTCACCGGCTGTGCCGCCACCCGTCCCATAAGCGACGTGGCTCTCGGCGCGGGCGGTGCATACCTTGGCCACGAGCTTTCCGACGGCGATCCGCTCACCACCGCCGCCGGCGCGGCGGGCGGAGTCATCGTGAGCGAAACGCTTCATTACGCCGCCGGCAGGCAGGCAGAGAAAGCCTTCGCCACCGGCTACGACAAGGGCAGGAGCGACGCGGTGAAGCAGCAGTATTGGCTTTACGTCGCCATGCAGCACCAGCGCAACCAAGTCAACAGCGTCCGCCTGTACCCAGTACAACTGCCCGAACAACGAATCGAAGGCGTGACATTCCAGCCATCAACAAAACTCCTGCGCATCGAAGAATAGGTGGATCGAATCTTGATTGATCAAATTACCGATAACGATTGCCACTTCGTTCACCGGACCGTTCACGCCGTCCACGCCTGCCGTCTGGAAAGACGGATGAATAAATGTGCTTTACCGGATGCCAGATCCCTTTGCCAACTGGTGAAACCTCGGTCCAATTGAGAAATCTATCTGCGTCGTGGCGGATGGGTTTGAAAACCCGCAATCCGGGCCAGTGTGCCGAGCCGGCATTCACAGAACAGTTTTGAAAACACATTGTCCCTGGCCAACCTGACCATTGCACTCAACGCGCGATCGGAGAAAAAGGAGCCGGATGCGGGGACCATTCCCGCGAGGCGGCCTCTGAAATCCTTCAGGTCCGCACTCACAAAATCGGGTCCGAACCAATACCAGTCAGGTTCATTTTCACATAACACGGGCCGGGCACACGCGACCTCGGAATCCCAAACCTGGGCACGCCACGCAACTCCTGAATGCCGTAGGTTGCTTTTTGCCCTGCCGTTTCCCCGGCGCGACCGTGCAGATCATCGTCCCGTCCGCCTCCACAATGACGTGCCCGGCTCCCGCCGCCGGCAGCACGCGAAAGGGCTCGCGATATTCCTCCTCCAGCTGCTGGGCCGCTCGTTGCACATGCGCCAAGGTCGTTTCCCGCACGGCGCTGGCGCTGATCTCAAAACCATAGTGTTCAAACACCCGCGCCGCCGCGTGTCCAAAGGAGTGCTCGCAACCAAAGTCGGTCAATACTCTTTGCAACCGCAGGGATCGACCCCAGGGCTTGACGCCAATGCCCTCCGGCAGCAAGCGAACATACTTCCTGGTCTCGGTGCGCCAGATCCGTTCGTTGATGACCACCTGCCCGAAAACACACCACCACTTCAGCGTTTTTTTACGCACTCCAGCCGAAGGGTCTTTCCGCCTCAACTGATCGCCCAGGCGTTGCTCCGCACCCGCCGCCCAGTCTCTCATCGTCGTGTTGCCCAATCGGCGCAGCTCTTCGATCAACCGCGCGTCGACTTCATCGGCGCTCTTGATGGGTCCCTCCGTGTGGGCGCTGATCTCCAGTATGCTTTCAAAGCGTTCCCGCAGTTCGGGATGTTGTCGCAGCCGTTGGATCAACTGCTCTTCCTGTGCGTTGCGATGTGAGTTTTTCTTCGTCATCCCGACTGTAAATACCGAGGTGGCGAAATTTGTACATTTTATTCTTCGACAAATCGCCACTTTCTTTCACCCACTTTTAATCACGCCCAGACTGAGTGGTTACATGACATTCTACTTGCATCTTGGGTGAGGTAATGATAATCACCCCAAGATATGAAGACTTCCAGATTGTCAATGATGATTATTTTATTGGGTCTGATTTGCAGCGGAAACAATAAACTTCAAGCGCTTCCGCACAATTGGATTGTAACCGATGAAGTTAAGAATCTTCTGCCGTATATCTTCGACGCTGTTCACAAAATCGACGAGGATTCGGCGGAGGTAGTCGTAATGATTAGCTCAAAGACGGGCAGCATGAAGAATTTGAAATGTTTCGGACATCTGTCTTTGCTTTCGTCGACACAAACTCCTACTTTAACAGTGCGAGTAGAGCAGTGGGAGCCGCCACGGAAATCACCATATTTTGGCGCCTATGATTCGGGAACGGCAATTTTTTACCGATTCGTAGTGGCAAAAACAGAATTGAATCACTTAAAATTTGATTTCTGTGATGAATCTGGTGCCTTCGTTGAATCCTACCGTATTCCGTTGAATCCTAAGCTCAAATAGATCAATTATGCGGCCCGCTGGGCATGAGCAATTCGGCATTCATTTGAACCAATAAGGCTTGTCACCGACGAAGAGTTGGACTCATCTTTTGTCCCATATCTTCACTGTATTGCCGCCTACTGTGGAGTCATAATTTGTAGCATTCGTTGGTTCGAGCCATTTTACAATTCCAGACGATTGCCAGCTCGTGCCTATGCCTTCTTTATATTGGCAATTGAGAAAATCGCAGGTCGCATTATTGGTTCCGGGAATCCTAGACTTTAAATCAATAATTTCTCCGGCCCATCTCGCGCTAACACCTGAAAACAACTTAAATCGATCCTTAGCTGCCTGCGGGATTGGAGGGTTTAACGTAACAGCGTTACCATCAAATTTGAAAACCACATTACCAGTAGATCGATCGAGATTTATCTCATACGTGTGTGACGCAGTCCCCTGAAGTGGCATAATTTCCCAAACTTGCGACGTAGGATTACCCCAATTTAATTCACAATAAACAAATCGAGTATCGTTAGTTGCTCCAAGTTTTCTCTCCTTTGCCCAGCCCATCTGCATCCAAACGCTAGGCGCTTCGCTAATGTTGACCCATGCGGCACTGGCAGCTCTAAAAGTAGCTCCAGTATCTTCGCATGATATCGGCGGATCTTTCGTCGAGATTTCTGCCTTTATGGCATAAATGTCCAAGGTCGGAGGTTGCGTATTTCGCCGTTCGCCGCCGGCGTGGCCACTTCCAGGTTGAGGTTGACATGGAGTTTGGCTACCACTCTGTTGGCTGGAAGATTGATTCGACTGCGACTGCGACTGCGACTGCGACTGCGACTGCGACTGGCTTCCCGAATCACTACCGCTTCCACTGGGAGGCGAAGGAGGTGACGGCGGCGAAGGCGGGGAACTCCCTCCGGAGGAGGATGCGTATGATGAGGACGAGCTCGATCCACTTGATGATCCTGAACCCCCTGACGATGAGCCCGACCCTCCCGAAGATCCCGGTCCGCTTGATGATGACGATGGCATGTTATTCCATTAGTTCTAAATAACGGCGATTCCGCTGTTCCTGCTCGGATTTACCCTTACCAACATCGTTGATGTAGTTGACCAAACATTCCAAAGTCAAGAGATTGTTTTGACAGCGCCGTCGCCACTTCACCACTCTTCATTCTGTTCACTGCGTCTAACGAAACAGCCCAATAAACAATCAAAGCCAAATCAACGGAGGGACCTTACTCTGTTTTTGGGGCCTTTGACCAACCACGGTCAGATAATTCCACGGCTTGATAATGGCCTCGATTTGTGCATTCGAACATTCGCCACTCAAGTTTGCTGGTGCTCCAAGTTCAGAGACGAATGTGCGGTCCGCCATTTTGCAATGGCCTCATCACTGGATTGCGCAACTATTTCGGCAGCCTGGATGTAAGGACCCTTTAACAACTCAATGTCAAGATCACTGTGCCAAATTGTTACAACACCATCAACGATTACTCGAGTCTCGTCGTGTAGTGTTCGTATTAAATCCTGAATTCCTTCTCGTAGCAGAGACTCGTCGGATGTCGAAACCAGTATTTGTCGAAGGCCGTTATCTTGACCGCTGACCGGATCTCGCCAATGGCCATTGTGCCAGCCCTTGATTCTGAGTTCATCCATTACGCATTTTGGCGCACGAAGAAGCGCAACCGGAATTAGGGTACAGTTCGGAATCGATATATCGCCTGGAAGCTTGGCCAGCGCGTCATCCACCGAATTGGCACAGATCTCAACAACATTACCTCGTACCAACCGACGGATGGTATTCACGTCAATCTCGGGATGCCACATCGTGCAATATGCCGTTTCCACCATTGAGACAACCTCCCACTGAATCATTTCAATCCAGGATTTGAGCCGACCGTTCCGGTCTTTTAGACTGAGCGAGCTATCTCTAAAAATGTCCCGAAGGCCAGTGTCAAAGCCCGTCGCTGGATCGCGGGAATATCCAGAATGCCATCCCTTGTCTCGCAGCGCTTCCATTACGGATCTTGGCGAACGCAGCACGATCACGGGTTCTGTCCCAACGGGCGGGCGCCAGAATTTGGAAGGGTTAACCTGCCCGGAAATGTCGCTGGTTCCGTCAGCCTGGCCGACCAAAAACGGATCCGGAGCATAGGTGCGAAATTTTGACATGCACGGACCCATCACCCAGTCGCAATGCACGGCTGCATTGGCCCATACTTTGTAAAGAGCTTTCATCACCTCTTGGCCTCGCAAAGCATAACAATGGGTTCGTTGGATTCCGCCACCATTCCCGGCCCTGACAATGCCAGGCGCAACCTGAATGGGCTGCGAGTTAATGTGTTGGCCACCAATCATCAAACACTGCCAATCATCAGGAACAGAACGTAAGAATTTGGCAATATCCTGTGAAAATGTTTTCCCAAAAATCGCATCGTCCTCAAGAACCAGCAGAGACTCTATGTCCTCCTGAATTGCGCGCTCCAATATCGTCATATGCGACCGAAAACATCCATAGCTGCCTCCACCAGTCTGCCAGTATTTTGGAACCCCCACCTTGTCTCCCTCAATTGCTGGAAAAACAGCGGGCAGGACAAACGGCCAGCTTACTTTCCTTAGCTCATTCCAAAATCGGTTCAGTCTGTCCGGGCGGCGGCGCAAATTGACAACCCAGACCTGTTGAAAAAGCGCGAAATAGTTGTTACAATTCGTTGCAGACAATGCAGTCCGTTGTAAGTCTTCCTTCATTGCACGATCGGGTCCTGGACTGGCCGCGTTTGTTACTGTGGCGTCATTTGTCCTCTTCTGCATTTCAGTCGACTAAGATCAGGTGTCTTAGTTGTCAATCTAAATCCACAGGTTCCCGATTTCGACAAAGGCTCAACGCCACAACCACCTTTGGCCAAGGACACAGACCTTCACTTGTTCTTGGCGAGATCGCTCAATTCCATCCTGCGTTGAAAACTTGACATCAGCGAACCAATGCAGTCTAAGGAATTTAAATCGTCATAAGCTATTGTTGGAACTGTCGGAATGGATTCAATTGTGGGCCTCACGGTGGCAAATACATGGTATTTTTCAAAATATGGAGCCAACAGAAAAACGGATCACGGCTTATACCGTTAGTAACCCCGATGGGTACGAAATAATTCCTGCGCCATCGAATCGCCAATGGATGGACGATACGGACCAAAACTTCGCGTACCGCTGCCTCCCACTTACAATTGCGAATCAGTCAGGTTGGTTCATTTGCAGCCCAAGTTCGTTCATGGTTCAATGGAACGGCCGACACGGGAAGGAGGATACATTAATCATTCATTCCTCAGATTCCAAGATTCAGTGTGCTTCCAGTCACTTTGGTTATGGTATCATTACTTTTCAATTGCCTTATTTATTCGTAACTTCGCCAGACACCAACTTGTGGGTCAAAGGACCAACCAACCATCCCAAGGATGGAATATTTCCATTGGAGGGAATCGTCGAAACGGACTGGGCTGCTTCAACGTTCACGATGAATTGGAAGATTACTCGTCCCGATGTTCCCATTGGTTTCTCCAAAGGCGAACCCATCTGCATGATCGTTCCTCAAATCCGAGGACTTGCTGAGACGATGCGGCCCGTTACCAAGGATATTTCCACGAATTCGGAGTTGGCTGAAAACTATCGATCTTGGAATCAAAGTCGCTCAGATTTTTTGAAAGGTTTGGAAGAAAGGAGAAAAGATGCGGTCTCGAAAAAATGGGAAAAGGATTATTACAAAGGTATAGACAGCACTGGAAACCGCTTTCGCTCCCACCAGACGCAGCTAGAGCTGAGGCCGTTCAGCAGCGAGACTCGCACACAGGAGAGCGCCCCTCATTCATAAACGGTGAGCCCTTTGGATTGTTCTACATCAGCCGCGTTTTAATGAACATTATGGATTCCCTCGCCACGAGCACTCTGGATGATTGGTCTCGATGCTGGGAAAACGATAACGACTACAACAGTTGGTTCCACGCAACAGCCACGATTCTGACCAATCAAGATAGTCTTTTGAAATCTCACAGAGACTGGGTCGAAGCGCGAGATTATGGATTCGGGGATCGGGCTTTTCACCATATCTGGAAGTTGCTGGTTGACCAAATGCCTTCCAATTTCAGTTTTTTAGAAATTGGTGTATTTAGAGGCCAAGTACTTTCTCTGATTGCGTTGCTCGCCATGCACACGAATCGCAAAGCGCAAATTTACGGGCTAACACCTCTTACCAATTACAGGGATCGTTGCTGCACTTACCCCGTGAGTGAATACGAGAAAGACATTGAAACCATTCATAGCCAATTCAATCTCCTCCCCAATTACAACCTCATTGTTGGTGCGTCGCAGGAGCGAAGGATGATTGATGAAGCGTCTCGCAGAAAATACACAATTGTCTATATTGATGGCGGCCATGATTATGAAACCGTTGTAAGCGATATTGTGAGCTATGGAGCATTGGTGGAGCACCGGGGCTATTTGGTAATGGACGATTCATCAAATCATTTGAACATCGGCAATTGCTGGCCGGGTCTGGAACCAGTCAGTAGAGCTGTTCGTAATATCTTGGAACCAGATTCGACGTTTAAACACCTCTTTGCCTGTGGCCACTTGCGAGTTTTTAGGCGCAAATGAATCTCGATGTAATCACTCTTGCAACCAACGAATCAGCCATTGGCTACAAAAAGCTTTTGGAAAGCGCCTGTCGCTGCGGAATCAAGATTACCAACATTTGGGACGGAAAACCTTGGCGAGGTCTTGCGGCGAAGCCCCGATTGATCAAGCGGTATCTCGAAGATCGACCAAGCGGCGAAGAACTCATTCTCTTCGTTGATGGCGTGGATGTGGTCTTCAACCACCGTCCGCGCTCCCTCGTTGATTTGTATGTTGAACAAGGGTTCAAGATATTATTTAGCGCGGAAAAAAACTGCTACCCACGAGCCGACTGGAAGGACAGATTTTCTACTGCTTTGGGTGATTTTCGGTTTCTTAATTCGGGATGCATTATGGGGCCTGCGTCCGACTTACTAGAAATGCTTAATGAAATCAAAGCTCACGAGATTCTAGATGACTACCGACGACATGACGGCGAATGGCAATCTTTCATCGATCAGGAGTTTTTTTCAGAGTACTATTTGAATCATCAGGATATTGTGGGTTTGGATTCATCTTGTCGGATTTGCCTTTCCCTGTTTCCCGATACGCCAATCACGCTCGAACGCAATCAGGTGAAAAGCTTGGAGTGCCAAACCTTCCCTGCCCTACTTCATGGCAACGGCCCCTCGAAAGCGGTCCTAGAAAGTGTATGGAAATGGCTTCAACTTTAAGATTGCACCGCGAGATGAATCACGAACTCTGCATACTCTTTCTGCATCATCGCAACGATGAGCTAAGCCGGTTTCACTACAGCCTCTTTGAGAGCAATAATGACGGCGTACCGATAGTCCCCTTAACTTTTGGCAGTGGGCTTCCAGATGCCGTAAAAGTAGGTCGATGGCACTGGCCGGTGCATGACGAATGGTACTCGAACGACGTGATGATATATTCGTGGTTCGAGCAAAAGCAGCTGGCAGCTAGTCGATATGCCATATTCGATTACGACACGTTGTGTCTGCAGTCAGTTCGAGAGTTCTACTCGGAGGTTTGGGACTCGGATGTGGCCTGCGCAACGCCGATAACTTGCCAAGATTCTGGTTGGTATTGGTTCGAACCCCAATTTGGAGCTAGCCGGGAACTCTTCGGAAATCAACTTGCAGGAATGACGCCTGCATCAGGGTCCTTTTTTTCACACGAGGCTTTGGCCGCGATGGTTAATTTGGCCAAACACAAGCTATACGCGCCCTTGTTTTGCGAATGTCGATTGGGCACCCTCGCTTCAACCGCCGGCTTTTCAATACGGCGAATACGGGACGACGCGGCAAGTTATGTTACCTGGAACGATGTCAGTCCGACGCATCGCGGCATTTGGCACCCTGTGAAAAGGATATTGCCAATGGAACCGAATTGCGAAGAACGTCACAATTAGCTCTACAGACTATGTCACACGAGCTGGTAGGCAAATCGCCTTACTTCGACTGGGTTCGCTCAGCTAGCGTTGTGATCGAGACGCTACTTCTCATTCGTCCAATAGAGTCAGCCGTCGACTTTGGCTGCAATTGCGGTCCTTGGCTTAGAGCGCTGATTGACCAGGGGGTAGACGATGTCATGGGCATAGACATCGCCGACCCAGGCGATAGCCTTCTCTTTCCACGCGAACGATTTCGCCAACACGACCTGACCAAACCGCTAGACCTCGGTCGTCGCTTTGATCTTTCTATTGGATTGGAAACCGTGGAAGAACTCGAGGCAGGCGAGAGCACAGAGGAATACCTTGATACTTTGGCACATCACAGTGATCTCATTCTGTTTTCAGCAGCAACTCCGGGACAAGGTGGCCACCTACATATCAATGAAAGACCACACTTCTACTGGCATGCGCAGTTGGCAATGCGGGGATATACCAGACTGGATGTAATTAGGCCCGTCATCTCAGGAGATCTAAGAGTAGCAGAATGGTACCGGAAGAACCTTTTTCTTTATGCGCGTACCGAAAATGCCAAGGGTGGCGGAATCGCATCATCGCGAACAAGTGTAACATCCACCATCAAGTTCGACCAATTATCGTCTACCCGTGGAATTAGCTGCAAACCAACCTCTCATCGAATTCTCGCATTAATTCCAGGAATGATACTCGCACGGAATCACGTGGAGATGATACATCTGCAATCTTACATTCTAGAGAGACTACGTTTGTCGCTTGAGGATTGTGAACTATTCACATCGCTCATTTGCGACCATATTTCAGCCGAATTGCAGAATGAAATTGCAGCAATCGGTGAAAGGTTCAATTACTTCGAAGTATTGAATGATCTCAAACGCTGGCAATGGGGCATCCGAAATCCGACAACTCGTGGCATACAGCTGTGCCGAGAGTTTAATTGTACCCATTTGCTTAGGATTATCCAAGATACCTTTATATTAGAACCAAATGCATTCGCTGCAGATATGCTAGGCGTATTGGATAGGCAAGTGATCGCAGGATCAATTCATAGCTGGCAGACGTCAGCTCATTTTCGTTACTGCGATGAGATGGGATTAGAAAGGCAAAATCCTCTCCGCTACGTGCACGGTGCGCTGATATTGGCGCCTCGAAGTCTTTGGGAACAGTTCTATTTGACACTTCCGAACTCAGTAAATCACTTCTTTGACGACTGCCTTTTTACCCAGGCTCATCTTCAAAGTGAGGGCGAAATTGCCGGATTGTCAGAGTCCACATGGAAACACCTGCATGGTATCGACTGCGAGCAGTGCGCGAAACTTAAGTCAGGAATCTTAGCCTAGCAGGCCGTTGAAAAAGCCCAGTTTTGACTGGAGCTTGGGCTGGAGCAGATTCTGGTTTGCTCTCGGGCGCGTGGAGGGACAGCAGTTTTGGCGGTGTTTTCGTTCCTCGTGCGCTCCGGTTCGGCGTTTTCACCGCCTCCGTGGCCACGCGCAGTTTTTCGGGCGTACGCAGAACCCAGGTTCAATCATACCCGGCAAGTTTGTACAAGGCCAAAACGGCCCAGTTTCTATCCGGAAATCTCTTTTGGCATTCGCTCTATCGCCACGGAACGCTTTCTCTTTACGCCGCATTGGACACGCGCAGTGGGGAGGTGCTGGGCAAGACCGCTTCGCGTCATACCAGCGGGGAGTTTGTCGCCTTTCTGGAGGAATTGGTGGCCACCCAACCCAAAGGAAGAGAAATCCACGTGATCGTTGACAACCTTTCGGCGCACAAAACCAAGCGTGTTCAAGAGTTTCTTGAAGAACATCGGAAGTTCCAAATTCACTACACGCCGACCTACTCATCATGGCTCAATCAGGTGGAGATCTGGTTCTCCAAGATCCAACGCGATGTCATCGCCCGGGGCATTTTCAAATCCAAGGCCGACCTGAGCAGAAAGATCATGAAATACATTCGTCATCACAACAAAACGGCTCAACCCTTCAAGTGGACCTACCGCAATACCAAGAATAGACTTTGATCCCATGTGTTCAGTTTCTTGTGAATCACTGCACTAGCGGCCGCGCCGGCCGCCGGCAGCTTTATCCCGGTCGTGGAATCACCGCCGCAGTTCTGCGTTATGGGGGGAGGGGAACCGGCAATCCATGACCGGGCTCTTTAACAACTCAACAAATCATCCGCAGCTTTTCCAGTTCGCCGCGCTAATTCCCTGATCACGAACCACTTCCCAACGCAGGAGAGGCGTTCCGCCTGTCTCCGCTTCGCGTCACGCCACCGCCAGCACTTTCACTTCCTTCTCCAGTTGCTTGCCGAAGCGGTCGCGTTCCTGTTCCAGGTCATATTGCGATTGCAGGTTCAGCCAGAATTGCGCCGACATCTGAAAATAGCGGCCCAGCCGCAGCGCCGTGTCCGCCGTGACGGACCTTTGGCCCTTCACGATCTCGTTGATCCGCCGCGGCGGCACGCCGATATCCGTGGCCACCCGGTATTGGCTCAGGCCCAGTGGCTTCAGGAAATCCTCCAGCAGGATTTCCCCGGGAGTGATGTTTGCCAGTTGTTTGCTCTTCATACGCGTTCTCAGTGATAGTCCACAATCTCAGCGCCGTGCGCGTCCGACCCCTACCAGCGGAAACAGATCCGCCATTGGTCATTCACCCGGATGCTGTGCTGGCCCTTGCGGCCGCCCTTCAGTGCCTCCAACCGGTTGCCCGGCGGCACTCTCAGATCCAGCAAGCTCACCGCGGCATGCAGTTGCAGCAACTTCCGCCGTGCCACCCGTTGAATGTCCGGCGGAAAACGGCGGGACATCTGCCCGTGGAAAATCTTTTCCGTCTCCGCGCACGCAAAGTCATGAATCATGCGTGATCAGACCATAACGCTTGGCGTTATGAGTGTCAACACCCACCTAAGCGGAGGTGCGACCTTGAGCGCCCCGAAAGTCGCCCCCTTGCCTTGATGGGTGGACTGCCTGGCATCTTGTGTGTGACGCACACCTTCAGGCCTTCCTTGGTTGTAAATCTCTCCGCGTGATCGGCGGCGTGTCGCCGCCGGTTCCAGACCGCAACTCAACGAAAGGCATGATCATGAATAAGCTTCTCAGCCTCATCCTGGTGACGCTCGGCGTCACCGTGTCCGCCCGCGCGCAGTGGGTGGTGTTCGATCCCACCATGAACGTCCAGTCGATTCTCAACACAGCCCAGGAGATCGCCAAGTATGTCGAGATGATCGAAAACCAAGTCCAACAGATCCAAACGCTGACCGACCAGCTCAACGAGTTCAAACACTACGAGGATTTGTTCGGCAATCCGGGCAGCGTCTCGCTCGCCACCGCGCAGCCCCTGATCAACGACCTGCAAAAGTCAGAACTCGGGCAAACGCTCACCACGATTGAGGGCTCGGTCAATGCGGGACAGGCCATGACCTACGACGCCGGTGGATTGTTTCAAAAGGTCGGCACCGCGTTCAACACACCGGGCGGGACAACCGTAAACCGGCCGGAAACGCCTTATCTGCCCGTCGCCGCCGTCCAGAAGACCACGGACAACTTCCTGTCTGTCTCCACCGACGCGACGGCGCGGCGTATTGCCTTGAAGGAACAAATCGCGCGGACGACCGAGGCACTGAAGAACGCGTCAACGGACGCGGAGGTCCAGAAGCTGACCGGCGTGCTCATCGGTCTCTCCTCCGCCCTCAACAACACGGACTACGAAATCAACCAGGCGACGTCCTCGGCCCTCGTTCAGGACATCGCCAATCGGAACGACACCCAACGCCAGATCGAGGCGAAGAAGGAAGAGCAGCACGCGGAGTTCACCGAAGCGGTCCAGAAATACGGGCAGACCTTCCGGCTCATGACCGCGCCCACGTCGTTCCCGACTCCGTAGCAACCGCCAACGCAACTTCAGATCATCCCGACGCATGGCCACCTTTGAACAGCTCTTCCCGACGTTCCTGCAAAAGTGCGCCGAACTGCACGACCTGCTGCGCATCGTCGCGTTCATGTTTTTCATCGTCGGGACGATCCTGCTGGTCCTGCACGGGTTCAACGGCAAAACACTGATGCTCCATTTCGTCCGGTTGATCGTCCTGACGGCGTTGCTGGTCTTTCTGCCTGCATGGGGCAATGAGGCCCAGCAGCTCCTGCAAACGTCGATCCTCGACGGGCTGGGCGTCGATCCGTCAAACGTGCAGGACCAGTACAACCAACTGCTGGTCATCAAACGCGACACCGGGACGGGTCATTCCTGGTGGGATCTGCTGGGTGACTTGCAGGCCTTTACCACGGAACACCTGATCAGCGGCATCCTCTGGCTGGTCGGGCAGTTCGCCTCGCTGTTGCTGTTCTGGGCCTATATCATCCAGAAGTTCATTCTGTTCAGCGCCTACGCGCTGTCGCCGTTGCTCATCGGGTTCATGGCGATCCGGCCGCTCCGTTCGACCGGTTCCCGTTACCTGACCCACCTCGCCGGGGTGTTGCTCTGGCCGCTTGGCTGGGCCGTCGCGGCGCTCATCACCCAGGGCATTCTGGATTTCATGACGGACCCGGCGACGCGGTTCTTCGATCCCACGGCATCGTTCTATTCGTTGCAGGCCACTCTCGGTGTGGGCGTGGTCGCGTTCTGGATCGTGTTCAGCACGATTGCCGCGCCGCTCGTGATCCAGAAAGTCCTCAGCTACGGGACGCTGGCCGGGAGCCAGCTCATTTCGGGCGCGGTCGGAGGATTTCTTCAGACGGCGGCCACCACGGCGGGCGCGGCGGCGGTTGCCACCACATCCGGCCTTCCCCTCGTAACCGCCGGCGCGGCCGGGATGGCGGCGATCCTGAGCACCCTCTCGACTGCGCCCGGACACGGCAGCGCCGGCGCGATCATCATCGCCGGGTCGGGCCTGCCGCCCCGCTCGGCTCGCGGACGACCGGGTGACGACATCACCGGTGACAAGGCGGTCCGCGAACTCATCGCCAAAGGAAAAGGGAATTACTACTGATCAATATGGATACCACCAATCTCCGCCAGACACCGACGGGCAAACCCCAGTGCGCCACAGCGCGAAAGGCCTTCGATCCGACGCAATTGTTCGCCCAGCGCGATCGCCTGCCGTGGTTCTGGTTCTTCGTGGCCGTCGCGGTGTCGGTGTTGGCCGCACTCGACCGTTACCATCTCATCGAGCGTTTCAAGGAACGCGAACGGGTTGTCATCATCGATCCGGCCCAGACTTATTATGTCAGCCCGCTTCTCCAATTTCAGGAGGCGAAGGAACTGCACTTGCAGCAGGCGGAACTGGCTGCGGTCGCCTTCCTGGAACGCAATCCGAGGGATTTTGATCACCCCGATCTGTTGAAACAGATGTTCCTCAAATCAGCGCTGCAAAAGGCCCGGGACCAGCATGCCCGCGAGGCGGTTGAGTTCCGGGCCAAACAACTGCGGCAAAAGCCGGAGATCGCGAAGATCGACATCCTAGCGACGCGCGAGAACGAGGTGCTGGCGACGGTGTCGGGCCAGGTGATCCGCACCGGCATTTTTCAAGCGAAGGCATTCAACGAAGCGTTCAACTTCAAATTGAGCCTCCGCCTCATCCGCAACCCCAACATGGCCGCCAACGGACGGTTCCCGACGGCGGTCGGCGACTTCAAATATGAAATCATCCCTTAACCTGTTCATCCTGTTGACCGCGAGCGTCGCGCTGGCGGAACCACCCGACGTAATCCAGCGCGTGACGCTCGATGAGCGCACGGTTGTCACCGTGCCCGTCGCGACCAATCGCGTCACCACGATCAGCTTCCCCGGACCCATCGCGGCGATTGATGCCGTGGGAGTGACGGCGGATGGAAAGACGCCCGGTCAGTTCCAATTGGCGCATACGAAGGGGTCAGCGTTTGTTTCCATCCGGGCATTGACTGCGAAGGCGGCGACCAATCTGAACATCCGCTGGAACAAGCACACGTACGTCTTCGATTTGGTTGAGGACGATGTGCCGGTGCTCGCGCTGAACCTCGAAGAGCGGGTGATATCGGAAGCGGTGTTACCCGCTCCCCATGTAGCACCGACGGACCTGCTGGCGTTGCTCGACAAGGCGAAGGCGTTTCCGTTGTTAAAACAGCAACATCCCGACGCCGTGGCCGGTGCTGAAGCGCGGACCTTTGGCGATCAGCCGCAGGTCACTGATTTCAACGACTACGAAATCCGTATCGAGGAGGTGTTCCGGTTCAACCGGGAGGACACGCTCGTCTTTCACGTCACTCTCCGGAACAAATCGGAACGGGGGATTCGTTATCTGCCGGAGAGCTTCTGTGTGCGCGTGGGCAACCGGCTTTATTACCAGTCGATCAGCGACGCGCCCGGACTTCTCCCGCCGCATGCCGCGAGCACGGTTTACTTTGCGATCACCGGCACGCCCGACGGCGGGCGCAACGAACTGTCGCTCAAGAACGAGTTCAATGTGCTGGTGAGCCGGTTGCCTTCGTTTCCGGAAACGCCGGCCACGACGGCAGCCATTCAACCGCCGCCATCGCCACCGACCCGGCCCCCTGAACTGACTCCCGAGCTTGAATCACGGGCACGGGCAGCGCTTCACCGCGCCATCGAAGAATCAGAGAAGCCGTCCACAGGGTCGTCTCCTTCGTCCACCAACGCGTCCGACGCCAACTCCGTCCACCCATGAAACCGCGCGATTTTCTAAACTTCTTCAAAACACCGAGCGGCCGGTTGCTATTGTTCGCAGGAATCTTCGGCGGGGGGCTGGTCGTTTTCAGCACGCTGCGCGGCCGTTCCGGTGGTGAGGACATTCAGGTCACACCCGCCGGAACAAACCCGACCGACAAACCGCAGACGGTGCAGTCGCTGGTGCGCCCGATGCAACCGTTTGATCCACCACCTCCCAAACCGGAGCCGAAACCGGCGGTGGTAAGATCCACGGCTCAGCCGACGGCCGCTGTTGAGTCTCCCAAGCGGGAACCAGCCGTCGTGGCTTTGGCCCCCATCAGCTTGTTTGTCGATGCCACTGCTGGCGTTCCCGAACCGAAAGCACCTGGTTCAATCTACGCGCCTTTCGGCCGGTTGATCCCCTGCGAGACCGTCATCACCGTCGATTCGTCGTCGATCCAGACGCCCATCATTGGTCTGGTGACGGAAAATATTTATCACGCGGGCAAACTGGTCATCCCGGCGGGCACCGAGGTCCACGGCACCGCGCAGACCGATCGCAATCGCGAACGCATCGCCGCCGGTGGCAGCTGGACATTCGTCTGGCAGAGCGGTGAGGAACTCAAGTTGAAGGCCGTCGCTCTCGACCGGGAATTTGCCGGCGACCAGGAAGGCTGGGGCATCACCGACGGCAGCGCCGGACTGCGGGGGCGCATCATCAAGTCCGACAACCTGGCGGAGATCAAACTCTTCGCGGCCACGTTCCTCTCCGGCGCGGCGAGTGCATTGACCGAGAAACAACAAACCCTCTTCGGATCGCTCGATAGCCGCTCGCTCAACAATGCCCCGTTCAAGGGCGCCCAGGACGTGCTCGCGACATACGCGCAACGGATCTACGACGCGATCCAGAAGGACGGATTCTATGTCCGGGTGCCCAGCGGCAAGCAGTTTTACCTCTACGTCCTCCAGACCATCGACCGCAGCGACGCGACCATCGGTGGTTCGCTAAAACCGTTCGTCAATGAGGACAAGGACGGCGCGCCAGCTTCACCTCCCCTTGCCGCATCCGGTGCGGGTCATACACCCATCCCGGACGCGACCAAAGCAAACTCAACCCCGATGTTTTGAACATGAAATATCTCACCCTCATTCCACTCGTGTTGGTCGCCTCGTGCGCCTCGCGTCCGCAGGTTGTTGTTCGTACCTTGCCGGCGCCGGCTGTCGAACCCATTGAAGGCGTCCGTTACGGCGAAGTTGTCCGCGCCTACCACCTCGGCCGCCACGTTGATTCCAATCAACCGGAGACGATGCACGAAGAGCATCCGGTCTACCGGGTCGAGTCATCAGCGCGATGGAATTTGCACCCTGGCCCGACCGATTCCGCCGCGTTACTGAACCCACCACCCGATGCCGCGTACGCGCCGCCACCCACCAATGACGTGATCGTTGCCGAGATGAATAGACAGAGGGAAGCAACTGCCAGCGTGATGGCGGAAGCGGAAAAACTCGCCCGCGCCTACACCGAATTGCAGGCATTGCTCGCCGAGATGAAAAACGTGGCGCGCAACAACACCATGCTGAACGCCCGGCTCGCCACCAACGAACTGCGCGTCCTCCAGTTCGGCCGGGAACTTCAAAAACTTTCCACCCCGCCACCGACGGCAACGAACGACACGCCGCCGGTCACCGGGGAGACTCCCGACATCCCGGTACCCTGAAGACACTTTACTCGCTCGGAGCCGGCGAATACGGCCACTGGCGAGAATTCCAACAACAAAACAAACCCATCATTATGATTAAAACCAAGCCCACAGCGCCAGCCGGCGCCGGCGGCAATGCCGCCCCCACAGATCCGCCCACCTTCCGGATCAATCCGGAGGTGGATGCGAAGATCGATGCCCACATCAAGGAGAACCCCAAGTATTGGGCCTACATCCAGGCGATGCCCCGTGAGCGACTCGAACGCAGTGTCGTCCTCAACGAAGTCCGGGAACTCGACCGCCAGCAACGCGTCCGCGTCGGCGTGTTGAAGCAGATCAATCGCAACCCCGAACTGAAGCGTGCCTATGATCTGCTGGTAAAAGACCTGCCCGATGAACAAAAGGAAGTGGTCATCGCGCAGATCGGACGGACCGCCCGCCGCGCCGTTGCCCGCGCCCAGGGCCAGGAGCAAACCCGGCAACAGGGAGTCAGCGTGTGAGATCGTTGTCACGCCCCGGTCCCGCACTTTGATGGCAGAGTGCGGACCGGGGCAGAATCACCAACCGGATTCGGGAAACCAGGTTGATCGCACTTGAGGTTTTCACCGCCAGCACACATGATCGAAGCAGTTGGAAAAATGAACACGACCGAGCCAGCCCACTATGTTTTGCTGGTGACCCGGTTTCTCGATCGGCTGATCGAGGAGCAGGGCCACTATCTGTTCATGGGTTTCGCGTTCTGCTGCTTTGTGGTCATTGCCTGGATCTTCATGCGACCACGACGGCGTCGCTCACACCGCGTGAGCCATTCTACAGTGGTCGTTCTTCCCCTGGTACGCCCGCCCGAGCGCGAACCGGAATGGGACTGGACGCGGGGCGAACTGTAGGTTCGCGACAGACGCATAATCACTTCCCGCCAGCAACCTTGCTGCCCGGCGCTCATCCGGACGGCATGTCCCTGAGTTTCATATCGTTGCTGGACGGAAAAAAGCCCTCGCGCCGATCGGAAAAATGACCCCCGGTGACAGCCGTTGGCAGACCCTTTGTGCGATGATCGCTCCAGTTGGAAAATGAGCATCAGAAGACAGGAGATTGATTCCGAACATTTAACCGCCATGAACCATGTCCAAACCATTCGTCCGGGTCCGACTGGAGCCCTCGCTCGAAATCCAGGTGATCACCTTGAGTCCCGTCCAGCGGCGCGCCCTGGCCCGCGTTTACGAGCGCTGGGCGCGCCAGCTCCGCGTGAGCGCGAAGATTCTCGAACGGGACCAGTTGCCGCGGCCAAAGCCGCAGTTGCGCCCGCTCGTGCCACGGCGGCTACGGTTGAACTGACGCCCGCAAGGGTTTCCGATCGGGCTCCGGTTGCAACCCGTGTTCCAACACGTCCACGATCCGGCCCCAGCGCCAGATGTTCCTCCAGTGCATGCAGGGTCGCCTGCGACTCGGCCAGCAGTCGGCCGGCATCATTCAGTTTCGACCTCAGCCGTTCGACCGTCGCCGCCAGGCTGTCGAGTCGTTTCGCTTCAGTGGACCGGCTGATTGACGAAAGATCATCGTTCACCGGTCCATGCACCAGATCGTCCATCGTCATCCGGAAGAACCGGGCGATCCGCACCAGCTCATCCACCCGGGGCAACCGTCCCTTGAGGTAATTACCGATGGCCACATGGCTCAAATTCACTCCCCGGCCCAGCTCGGCCGCCGTCAGGCGCCGGTCCGCCAGCAACCCCTGGAGGCGCGAGGCAAATTCGATTCCCGCATTTTTTTTCATCCCGTGTGTAACAATAGTTACGTAACTAACGATAATAAGCCGCTCCATGTCAAACCAATCTCCCTGGCACTGCCGTCTTTCGATCCGCTTCCGTGCGGTTGATCTGAAGTAGCCGGCGCGATCATCGACCAAAGGATCCATCCGCAATCACCACCACCCGTTATGCGCCGCGACGCCAATCTCATCGGGCGGAACACCGCCCGGCTTCGCAACCAGCGAAATCTGACGCAATCGATGCTGGTTGCGCGGCTGCAGTTGCTCGGGTGCGACATCACGCGCGACGTTCTCTGCAACATCGAATTGCAACGCTACGCGGCGACGGACCAGCACGCCTACTATCTCGCGAAGGCGTTGAAGGTGGAAATCCGGGAACTCTTTCCCTCGTGAGCCGGCACATCGGAAACAATAACGCTGGAACATCATGGCCATCCGCCGCCAATCTCCGCAATCCGACCAGCAGCAGCTTGACCTTTTCTCAACACCGAGGCTGAACCATGACACCGCTGACTCAATATGGACGGATGGCCGAGAAACACTGGCGCGAGTTCCTTCCCCGGATGGTGCGCGACCTGGAGCAGAAGGGGATTCTCCATCAAATGCTGCTCGAAGCGGAAGAGAAGACGAAGGACGAAATGGCCACACTGCGCACTCAATTGATCCGGCAGGGATCAACGGCACAACAGGCCCACGACCAGGCGTGGGAAATGGTTCGCGAGAAATACATCCTCCTCCCTCCCGAGTCCTTGACCTTGCGGTCGGCCACACGGCCTTCGGCCGGGGGCGACTGACTGCCGAGGTACCGCAGAGCAATCCAAACGCGTATCGCATCACGGAGGACGACCGGCTGGGGGAAGGCGGACCCAAACAAAAATTCCGGCAGAACCTCAAGGCGGTCGAAATCCTGCGGACGTTGGACGCGGAGGAACGACCGGCCACGCCCGCGGAAAAGGCAGCCCTGGTCAAATACGTCGGCTGGGGCGCGATGCCCCAGGTCTTCGATGACGACAACCGGGACTGGACCGGCGAACGTGAAGCACTCCGAAACAATCTGAGTGACGAGGAGTTCGAGTCCGCCCGGGCGACGACACTCAACGCTCACTACACGTCACCAGTGGTCGTTGGCGCGATGTATCGGGCGCTCGAACGATCTGGGTTTCCGGGCGGCCGCATCCTTGAACCGGCCTGCGGCATCGGTCATTTCATCGGCATGATGCCCGAAACGATACTCCGTCGTTCGACCATCACCGGCGTTGAAATCGATCCGCTCACCGCACGGATCGCCAAAGCCCTCTATCCCGACGCGGATATCCGCCAGCAACCCTTCGAACAAACGAAGCTGGCCGACGGGTTTTATGACCTTGCCATCTCCAACGTCCCGTTCGGTGACTACCCGGTTCACGATCCGCGCTGGAACCGGTTCAAGCTGCCCATTCACGATTATTTCTTCGCCGCCACGCTGGAGAAGGTGCGGCCCGACGGTCTGGTGCTGTTCATCACCTCGCGCGGCACGATGGACAAGTTCGATTCGACCCTGCGGGAACTGCTCACTCAGCGGGCGGAATTCCTGGGCGCCCTCCGGCTGCCGAATGATTCCTTCAAAAAGAACGCGGGAACCGAGGTGACGACTGACATTGTGATGTTGCGCAAACTGCGTCCGGGTGAACCTCCCACCGGCCCGGCCTGGAAGTCCCTGGCGGATCACATCAACGATCTCGGCGAAGCCTTCACGATCAACGAATACTTCGCTAGGCGGCCGGAGATGATGCTGGGAAACATGCGTTACACGGGGCGGATGTATCACGTCCACGAACCGACGCTGGAACCAGACGGGCGTCATTTGAGCGAAGCCCTGGATCGGGTCATTGAGCGGCTTCCGCAAAATATTTACGAGGCGCGCACGCAACAGATCGCCGAGCCCGCCCTCGATCAAACGCTTCCTGCTCCGGACGTTGTCAAACCCAACGCCTACTGCCTGCACGACGGCATGGTCTGCATCCGGGAAGAAGACACCCTGCGTCCGCTCAACGATCTCCCCATCCAGACCCGGTCCCGAATCCGGGGGATGGTCCAGTTGCGGGACGCCGTCCGGGACTGTCTGCGCTTACAGATGGACGGCAGTGCGGAGGATCAGGTGGTTGAGGCGCGCTTTCAACTCAACCTGGCCTACGACCGGTTCGTTTCGCGCTTCGGCCCCGTCAATCTTCGCACCAACCAACGGGCCTTTGATGGCGATCCGGATTTGCCGCTGCTCCTTTCGCTGGAACATTTCAACGACGAAACAAAGGCAGCGCAGAAGGCCGCCATCTTCACCGAGCGGACGATCCATCCGCGTCAGCCGGTCGATTCAGCCGGCACACCGAAGGAAGCGCTCGTCGCCTCCCTCAACGAACGGGGCCGGGTCGACCTTGAGCGCATGGCCCATCTGTTGGCCCGCCCGGTTGACGACTTTCTGCCGGAGTTGAAAGGGATCGTTTTTCTCAATCCCCAATCAAACTGGTGGGAGACGGACGACCAGTATCTCTCCGGCAACGTGCGAGAAAAGTTGGCCGCTGCGGAAGCCGCGGCGGTTGCGGACCCGCGCTTCGCCGAAAACGTCGAGGCGTTGAAATCGGTGCAGCCCCCGGATCTGTCAGCGACGGAGATTGACGTGCGACTGGGTTCAGCGTGGTTGCCGCCGGAGGACGTCAGCGATTTTGCCAACAGTCTGTTGAACATTCCTTCAGGAGTCGGGGTGAGCCATATTCCCGCGCTGGGCACCTGGCACGTCAACGGCAATTGGGAGGCCAGGGGCGCAACGGCCAACACCACCGATTGGGGAACGGACCGCTACACCGCCCTCGAACTCATCGAGGCTTCCCTCAATCTCAAAACGCCCACGGTCTACGACACGGTGGACGACAAACCCGTGGTCAACGCGCAGTCCACCGAAGCCGCCCGCGAAAAGCAGGAACGCATCAAAGAACGGTTCAAGGAATGGGTTTGGTCGGATGACTCACGCCGTGAACGCCTCTGCCGGCTTTACAACGACACTTTCAATCACACCCGTCTGCGCACGTTCAACGGTGATCATCTGACGTTGCCGGGAGCCAGCGGGACGATTCAGTTGCACGGACATCAGAAGGCCGGTGTGTGGCGCATCCTGCAAACGCCGAACACCTTATTGGCTCACGTCGTCGGCGCCGGGAAAACATTCACCATGGTCGCTGCCGCGATGGAGTTGAAACGGCTGGGACTCGCCCGGAAACCGTTGTTCGCCGTGCCCAATCACATGCTCGGTCAGTTCTCAACCGAGTTGCTCACGCTCTATCCGAACGCGAACATCCTGGTCGCCGGCAAGGCGGACTTTGAGTCGCGGAATCGGAAGAAGCTCTTCAGCCGGATTGCCACCGGCAACTGGGATGCCGTGATCGTGACGCACTCGGGCTTCGAACGGATCCCGCTGGCCCATGAGACGAAGAAGCGGTTCTTTGATGAGCAGCTTCATGAGTTGGAAGTGATCCGTCGCGAACAGGCCGACGGGTCCAACAGCCGCGTGGTCAAGGAACTGGAGCGGGCCAGGAAGCGGCTGGAAACCAGGCTTCACGGACTGGCGGCCGATCAAAAAAAAGACAACACACTCACCTTTGAAGAGCTGGGTGTCGATCGACTGTTCGTCGACGAGGCGCACTACTTCAAAAACCTGTTTTATGTCACGAAGATGACCCGCATTGCCGGCTTGCCGCAAACGGCCAGCGAACGCGCCTTCGACATGTATCTGAAAGTGCGTCACATCCAGTCGCTCAACGGCGGTGGCGGTGTGGTCTTTGCAACGGGAACTCCCATCGCCAACAGCATGGCCGAGATGTTCACCATGCAACGCTACCTTCAACCCGATGATTTGAAGAACCATCATCTGAATCATTTCGATTCGTGGGCAGCGACGTTTGGCGAGCCGGTGACGGCAATGGAGCTGTCTCCGGACGGCGCTGGGTATCGCCTGAATACCCGGTTCGCCCGGTTCATCAATGTCCCGGAGTTGATGCAGATGTTCCGCCAGTCCGCCGAAGTGCAGACCGCCGCCATGCTGCATCTGCCACGCCCGAATCTCGAAGGCGAGAAGCCCACGATCAGGAACGCACCGGCAACGGAAGACCTGAAAGAATTTGTCGAACATCTGGTGGCAAGGGCCGACCGCATCCGCATGCGGCAGGTTCATCCCCACGAAGACAACATGCTGAAGATCACTTCAGAAGGCCGGAAGGCGGCACTCGATCTCAGGCTGATCCAGCCCTCGGCCCCGGATGATCCCCGGGGAAAGGTCAATCAAGCGATCGAAAACATCTTCCGCATCTGGCAGGAAACGAACGTTGATCGCTCCACACAACTGGTCTTTTGCGATCTCTCAACACCCCGGGACAAGGGGTTCTCAGTTTATCGCGACGCGGCGGAAAAGTTGGAGCGCTTGGGCGTGCCGGATACGGAGATTGCCTTCATCCAGGATCATGATTCGGACGCGGCGAAACTGGCATTGTTCCGGGACGTGCGATCGGGCAAGGTGCGCGTTCTTTTCGGCAGCACGCAGAAGATGGGCTCGGGAACGAACGTGCAGGAGCGATTGATTGCCTTGCATCACCTGGACGCCCCGTGGCGACCGGCAGACGTGGAGCAGCGCGAAGGGCGAATCCAGCGGCAGGGAAACAAGAACCAAGTCGTTTCCATCTATCGTTATGTGACCGAAGGTTCGTTTGACGCCTATATGTGGCAAACGCTGGAGACGAAGGCGAAATTCATCGCCCAGGTCATGAGCGGCGACATGACGATACGGCGGCTGGAAGATTTGGAATCAGCGGCGCTGACCTATGCTGAAGTGAAGGCCATCGCATCCGGCAATCCGCTCGTCATTGAGAAGGCCCAGGTGGACGCCGAGTTGATGCGGCTTACCCGATTGCGTTCCGCCCATGCCGAGGAACAATTTCGCATCCGGACCAGTCTCCGGCACGCGCACGAAGACGGCGCAATGTTCACGGCACGCCAGGTAAACATCCGCCAGGACATCTCGATCCGACAGGATACGTCCGGGGACAAGTTTGCCATCGAATTGGACGGACAGACGCTCAACAACCGCGGGGTAGCCGGGGAGTTAATTCTGCGTCGGGCCGGGAAGGTGAAGGACCGATTCGGCGATGATGTTCGCATCGGTCGCTTCGCGGGTTTCGATTTGTTCCTGCGCGTCACATTCAACAATGATGTCGAGATCATCGTGCGCGGGAAGAACAGCTACGCGGCCCGCGTCACGGACACAGCATTGGGTACGATTCGTTCACTCGAAGCCACGGTCCAGGGTTTTGAGGAACGCGCTGTGAGGCTGGAAGCCGACGTCGCCGACGCCCTGAAGCGCACCAAGGAACTTGAAACCAAGGTGGGCGCTCCGTTCGAGAAGGAGGAACGGTATCAGGAGCTGACCCGTCGGCAGAGCCAAATCGAGGAAGCGCTCGACCTCACCAGGAACCAGGCGCCCAGCCAGATCGAGGCGGAGCCTGGTGAATCAGTCGATCGAAAGAACTCCGAACGCCATTCTCAGCGCAACTACCAACCCCATCGTGGCCGCCGCACGGCCATCCACTCCTGACCAGCACACAGGGCATGAAAGAAGTATTTATGGAAACAACTCTCGAACCCGAACCGCCGTTCAAGAGCAAGTCGGAACGACTCGCCTACTCGGTGCAGGAAGCCGCCGATCTTTTGGGCGTAAACTATTTCAGCATCTACCGCCTGATCCAGCGGGGACAGCTCAAGGTTTGCCGGGTGCTCCGAGGCAAACTGCTCATCCCGCGCGACGAACTACTGAAGCTGCTGAAGTCGCAATGACGATGAGACGAGCGCAACGAACGACCCCGCATTGGAGCCCTTCCAAGAGGGCGAGTGATGCCAGAAGTACTATACCGCCGTTCTATACTATATGCCGTTTTTCGAGCCAAAAGCAGCCAAAGAGAACCAACGCCAAAAGTGCATGAAACTCCTGAAAACATTGAGCGAATCAACGATTGCCAACGAGAATCAAAAATGGCCAAAAACCCTGGTTTACAATTTCGAGTCAGGTGCCTTTAACCACTCAGCCACCCTTCCCGCCGGGCCGCTCTTGATAGTCCAAGCTTACCCCGGCGGCAACGGTTTTCGATCGCGTTCTGGTCCTTTGTGAATTATCGATTCGGACATTGAAATCCGTCGGCTCCTGCCCATATCCTCCCGGCATCATGATCACCAAGCACCTAATCAAATTCTTTTCTGTAATTCTCCTTGGCGCAACTGTTGTGGCTTTCTCGGGCTGCAGCGGCGGCAACAAATCGAGCGGTTCCGTCGATCAGGCAAAAGTCGCTGAACTGAAGGCCAAGATCGACAAGGGCGACGGGGATGCTGCATTCCAACTCGGGGAGCTGTACGCCGCACACTCAGATGATAAGGAATCTGCCATCAACGCTGCATTATATTTCACGGTTGCGGGTGGTTTGGGCAATGGCAATGCAAAGGCCGGCCTGGATGCCATTAGCGCCGCGCTGACGCCCGAAGATAAGATGGAACTGGACCGTCGCGTTTCCGCTTACAAGATGCCGACGACCAAGTGACTTCTTTCAGCTAAATCAGCGCGTTGGCCATTCGACCAGCGCGCTCCAGTCTTTCTCAAACCGGGTCCGTGCCATGAGGTGCAGGCCCGGTTTTATTTTGATCACCGCAATCTCTTTGGATGCACTGGTGGAAGGGTCGCCCCCGATGCGCCGCGGATCGGTGCCATCCAAGGTGTAGTAGACGTCACCGCGGTCGGTTGACACGATCAAGCCTTCGGCATTTTGCACGATCTTGGGCGCGGCGAGATCTGGAACCAGCCCCTGGGCGTAAAGTTGCGCGAGCACGATGTCGGAGCGCTTCGGAATAAAATCGCTCAAGATCCGATCCCGTTCGGTGCGCCAGTCGTCATCCCGGTTGAGCGGACCTTTCAACATTTCCCCGTTTGATCCAATCCGCGGCGGCGTTCCCATGGGAAAGCCCGCCTGTGTATCGCCCCAGCGGGCGGACTCAGCAATAGCGGCCGATTCGATCTCAGCAGCCCGCGCCCTAAACCTCCGGGTCACATTTTCCGCCGTAAGCAGCCCGTCATTGTAGAAACGCTTTTGGATATGATCGGCCACCAGAACGCGAAATTCTGCGTTGTCGAGGCATTGTTGCCACAGCCATTGCGGATTACTGGTGTCGAGATCCTGACCGGCGGGAAACGGACCGGTGCGGTCTTCATTCACGTCAAGAAACGTGTGTTCCGCATCCCAGATAATGAATTGAAAGCCGCGGTCACCTTTGCGATTGCGCAAGCCATACCAATTGTTCGGCCGCATGTTACCGCCAAATTTGGTAACCGGTGCGTCCATGTTTCCGCCGTAGAAGATCACCAGCATGTAGTCGATTAAGTCATCGGGATCGAGCAAGATCGGGTAATCCGTGTTGCGCGTCCCATCCGGATTCTTTCCCAGCAGTCTTTGATAGCGGGCGTTGTCGGCGAGGCCGGCCCGCGCGATCTCATTCAACTGTTTCCACGCGTCAATGGTGCCGTCGGTCGTCGTCGTCCCGAATGAATTCATCCCACCCTCGCCAAAGCCCGAGTTTACTTTGATCACGTCGTAGTCGTCCTTGTCACCACCCAGGTAGCTCGCCCCAAACGAAGCCTCTGGACGCTCGCAGGTATTATAGAGGCCCCAATAAATTCCGTTGATATACAGATGCACAAAGTCGCCGCGCGCGCCGGGATGGTCCATCGCAAGTTGCAGATCGCGGTTAAATTCGTCCCGCAGGAAAATCGCGCGCGGGTCCGCCTGAAAACTCCATGAATAGTTCTGCGTGGTGCGCAGGTCCAGATTGTCGAATTCCTTGGCACCCTCTTCTCCAAACAGCGCATACTTCAATTTCGCATCGCCGTATTCCTTGCGAAAGAAAAGCCGGAACGCGTGCTTCGGATTCATCGGCATCCGACTGAAGCCACCACGAATGCGGATGCCGGCGTCGATATGAAATCCGTCTTCACCGTCGGTTCGAATGTATTCCACTGAAACCGGCTTCTCCGTTGCCCGACCGTCCCGACCCGCGTTCGCATAGATTCCTTTGTCGGCGCCAAACAGGTCGTCCAGGTTCATGACGAGCGAAACGGTCGGCAACGATTTCAGCCCGGCGACGATTTCGTCCTTGAACCGCGGATCGTCAACCACCTTGGGATCCATACCGAAATCAACGCGGTTGTCGCCCCAGGTGAAAGGCCAGCCTGCCGGCGGTAATCCGTCGGCCGATTGCCGAATGATGTCGTTGGCGAATAGAAACGTGTCGGTCTTTACCGACGACGGCGAGAAACCTTCCTTAAACGCTGCCGCGCGAATCACCGTCGTGCGACCGATTTCGATTGCTGTTCGATAGATCTCGCCATGCGTCGCCGTGGGTTCTGTTCCGTCCAGGGTATAACGAATCTCCGCCCCCTCGGTCGCCGTCGTCAGTTCCAATTTAACAGGCTGATTCTGCCAACCGCGTTTGTGGCTTAACTTCACCGCATCAACTTTTCCCTGCCGGACTGAGGCATTGGGGGCTCCCGGCGTCGGGGTGACGAAGTAGTCACGCTTTCCCGCCGAAACAAAACCGTAGGATCGGTCGTTCTTTTGCGCCGGATAAGCCGGTGAAAATTTGTCGGCGATTGAGCCGTCCGGTCGGATCAACGCGAGATAATCACCCTTCTTCTTCAGCTTGAAATTGGCGTGCAACGGCCGGCCTGCGGCCGCGCGGTTCTTGTCGGAAGCAAAGACGATCAGATAACCATCGGCCGCCAACTCGACGGCAGGAAACTGCCACCGTTTCGGATCCGTGGCTTTATCCGTGAGCGACCAGCCCATTAAATTCACGGCCGCGTCGCCGCCATTATGAATCTCAATCCAGTCCGGTCGGTCGCCGTCTTCATCCCGCAATCCGGAAACGTTGTTCGCGAGGATTTCCGAAATCACGACGTTGTCGGCTGCGTGGACCGCCGGGAGCGAAACCGCAAGAACAAGCGCTCCGATTAGAATCAGTCTGTGCATGGCTTTGGCGTAGTTCAATTGTTGGCTCCAATTACTCCCAATCCTGATCAACGGGCAACGGCTTGCCCCAGTCCGGCTTTGCGCACCGCGTCAAGTTCATCGGCGCTGAGACGCCCGTCGTGATCACGATCAAATTGCGCGAGCGGATTCGCTTGCGGACCACCGCGGCCACCAAACATTCCACCCGGCCCACGATCCGGCGGCCGGCGCAGCATCGTCCCGAACATGCGCGGCAGTCCTTTGACCTTGCCGGCCAGAATGGCGTCCGCCATCCGTTCCCGTTCCGCATCATCGAGATCCCCGTCGTTGTTCGCATCGTATTCCTTTT
This sequence comes from bacterium, assembly GCA_016124235.1. GTDB lineage: Bacteria > Verrucomicrobiota > Verrucomicrobiia > Limisphaerales > RI-55 > RI-55. The sequence goes on from WGOC01000029.1 coordinate 39,778, forward strand.
GCGCATTGCCCCAGGCGATGCGAATCCCGTTGTTGGCGGCTTGCGATTCTTCGTCGTTCAGCTGGCCGTCCTTGTCCTTGTCATACATTTCGATGATTTCCGGTGGCATTTGAAACATCGGGTTTTGCCCGCCGCGTCGCATTGCCGATTGTTTCTGCGCAGCGCGTGCGGCTTCCCTTTCGTCAGCGTTCAACCAGCCATCTCCATTGGCGTCGAATTTCGCCACGATTGCCGCCCGCCGAGTGGCGTATATTTCGCCCGGTTCAGCGAAGGCCGTTTGGCTAAACAATGTCGCCAAACAGCAAACTGCCAACATCGAAACGCAGCACTGTGAAAATCGGCTAACCGGGAGAGCACACCTCATGGTGATAAGTTGTTGGGATTCGGCCACGGGCTTATGTGACAGCAGTGTCACGAAAAAGTTACGGCCGTAAATCGAAAAATCGCCCGTCGAGGACAAACCCGAGTGGAGGAGCTTCCTATGAATCGGCCTTGGCGGAGGATCAGTGCTTGTGTTTGCAAGCGCCCAATCGCTTCAACGCGTCGCAGGAGCCGGTGATTTGCAGCTGCTGCGACGAGACCGAAAAGCCAAGCTTGTGCACGATTTCGTTCTCCAACTCGGCGATCCGGGCACTTTCAAACTCAACGATCTTTTCACAATCCTTGCAGATGATGTGATTGTGATGCGGATGGTCGGCGTAGTTTGGATCGTAGAATTTGTATTCCTTGCCGAAGTCCATTTCCCGCACAAGACCGCTCTCGGTCAACAACGGCAAAGTCCGGTAAACCGTGGCCCGGGAAACGGAATGATCGCGTTCGCGGGACCATTCGATCAACTGATCCGCGGTAAAGTGTTCGTTCGTGCTGAACACTGTATCGATGATCGCCATGCGCTGTCCGGTCATGCGCAGTTGCTTCGTTTCCAGAAAATCCAGAAATCGCTTTTTAGCTTCTTGGTTCAGCGTGCCAGCCACGCACGCACTATAGAAACGAAGGTCGGCAAGTCAACGCACGCCTTGGCCAACGATCGACAAATCATGCTCGCCTCAGGTCAAAGGAAGACAACAATTGCGACGTGTTTGTCGAACTCATCACGACCGGCTCCGAGCTGCTGCTCGGCGCCACCTTGAATTCCCACCAACAGTGGATTGGCCGCCGACTCGCCGAGATTGGATTACCGGTCAACCGGCAACTCACGGTCCCGGACACGGGAACAGCGATTGCCGACGCCGTCCGCGAAGCGCTCACTCGCGCGGATTTGGTGATCACCACGGGCGGCCTCGGACCGACTTCGGATGATCGAACACGCGACGAAATTGCGCGGCTGCTCAATCTCTCGCTGACGGAGGACCCGGAAGTCCTCAAGCAAATCGAGCTCGTCTTCAAACGACGCAACCGGCCGTTCCCCCCGAATTTCGAGACGATCGCGCGCACCCAGGCGCAGGTCCCGGCCGGGGCGATCGTGCTGAAAAATGAACACGGCAGCGCACCCGGCCTGGCGATTGATGTCGCTACCGAAAACAAGACTGGCCGCGGGCGCTTGTTGATCGTGCTGCCGGGGCCACCACGGGAGCTGCATCCCATGTTCTTGGCGTACGCCATCCCGCTGTTGAAAACGCGCTTTCCCGAGGTGGGCACGTTCAGTTGTTTGACCTTTCACACAATCGGCGTCGGCGAGTCCCGGGTGGAAGACGCAATCCGGCCACATCTGGTTGAACTCGAATCGAACGGCTTGGAAATTGGCTATTGTGCTCGAGTTGGGGAGGTCGACGTGCGTCTGACCGCGCTCGGACCAAAAGGCGAGGAACTGGTCAGGGAAGCGAGCCTGCGCGTGCGGCGTCTGTTGGGGAAATTCATCTACAGCGAATCGGGTCAATCTCTGGAGGAGGTAATCGTTCATCTGCTCGCTGAATTGAAGCAGACGCTGGTTACGGCGGAGTCATGCACCGGTGGTTTCGTTTCTCATTGCCTCACAAATGTACCAGGCGCATCCGATGTTTTACTGGGCGGACTGGTTACTTACAGCAACGAGTTCAAACGCGAACTGCTCGGCGTACGCGACGAAACCTTGAGCGCACACGGCGCTGTGAGCGAGCAAACGGCTCGCGAAATGGCGGAAGGCGCCCGGACTCGATACCGCGCAGATTACGCCATCGCCATCACGGGAATTGCCGGCCCGGGCGGCGGCTCAGTCGAAAAGCCGGTGGGGACCGTTTTCATCGGAGTGGCTGACGCGAACGGAGTTGATGTGCAACGCCACCAAAACGCGTTCGATCGCGAAACGTTCAAATTCATCACCGGCCGCCAAAGCCTGGAAATGCTGCGCCGCCGCCTGATCACCGCGCAACGTGAGAAATAAAAAGCCCGCGAAGTTCATTCGCGGGCGAAAATAGTTCGGGCGCAAAAACTAGGCGCCGTCGTTTCCGATGGCCTCGACCGGGCAGCCTTCCATGGCCTCCTTGCAGAGTGCCGCTTCATCGTCGTTTTCCGGTTGTTTCTTCACGAAAGAATAGCCGCCGTCCTCCTGCCGGGTAAAGTTATCCGGCGCCGTCTCGCGGCAGAGGTCACAGTCAATGCACTGGTTGTCGACGTAGAATTTTCCAGCAACGTTGTCGGCGTAGCGGTTTGCAATGTCAGCCATATTGGTATGTCAAAAAGTTCGGGATTACTTTTGCGATGCGTCAGTTAAAGATCAAGACCCATTTCCCCACTGAAATTAGCAAGATCTAACAACATTTGCCCAAGAATTGCCTTCGTGAAAAAGTTTTCATCGATCGACTGGGTTTACCGCTTGAGGCACTCCGAATCGTGTGGTTAATTCTCGCCGCTTCCCCGCTGTAACAGCTCCGGCCGCAGTGGGTTAATGAGAAAATTTGTCAGTTTGTTGTTTTTAGCGATGTATCAAAATTCAATGGCTCCAGGAGGTCGGCTTCACCGCTATTCCGCCAAGCGAATGGCCAAGCCGGTTAACTTTGTATGTGTGGCACCCGAGGCCCAATCGGTCTGCGTTATCGGTGATTTCAACCAGTGGAATCAAGCCGCGAATCCGATGGCCAAACAACCGGACGGAGCGTGGTTTGCCTCCATTCCCATGAACCATGGCCATCATCGCTATGTCTTCGTCGTGGATGGCGAAAAGACGCTTGATCCTGCGGCTCAGGGCATCACCCGCAATGACCACAACGAGCGTGTGTCCTTGATCTCGGTGAGCTAATCGGCGGCAGCCCGCCGCAGTCGATCCGCGATACCGCGCCATTCGGCCAAATCCGGAACGGCTTCCATAACAATCCACCGGGCGCCATCTTCGTCGCAACGATGCCACTCCGCGTAAAGCGCCCGGGCATAGGCTTCGGCATCGTGGGGGATCACATTGACGCTAAGCCAAAGTTCGGGCGCAGGAAGACACGTGTGAGCGATAACCACGGTTTCATTTGGATCCATTCCCTTCGATTTCACCTGATCCAATAAGTCTTCGTTGTTACCCCAGGAGAGCACCTTCAATTTGGCCTTGGGTGAATAGTGCTTTGCCAGCAAACCCGGGCTGCGCAATTCCCCTGCTCCGGCTCCTTCGCCAACGCGTTCACCGAGTGCGGCTGACAGGCTTTCTGTGTGAATCATGCCCGGGCGCAGCACACTCGCCGCGCCCTCGCTCAGGTCGACAACGGTCGATTCAATCCCAACCGCCGACTGTCCACCGTCAACAATCAACGGCAACCGGCCGGCGAGACTCAATTTCACGTGGTCAGCATTTGTCGGCGAAATTTCGTTGGATCGATTCGCGCTCGGAGCCGCCAAGGGAAAACCGCATTCTCGAATCACCGCTTGCATGAACGGGTGCGAAGGCCAACGAATGCCGACCGTGCCGCCGCCCGCAGTCACGTTTTCAGGAATAATCGCCGCTCGCGGCAGCACCAAAGTCAAAGGTCCCGGCCAAAATGCGCGGCCAAGTCTGGTCGCGGAATCGGGCCAAGCCGCAGCGCACTTGCGTGCGAGTTCCCAGCTCGCCACGTGAACAATGATCGGATTGTGCGCCGGTCGGCCTTTGATCTGGAAGATTTTGGCCACGGCTTCCGGGGAAAGCGCATTCGCCGCGAGTCCGTAAACGGTTTCCGTCGGCAACGCCACGACTTCGCCGGCACGCAAAAGGTCCGCCGCTCGTCGGACGGCCTGTTTGAACCGTTCGGGCGTGTCGGTGGAAATGATTTCAGCGGACATGCGACCAGCGGAGTAAACGGAATGCCGCGTCGCGCGACAAGTCATCACGAAACTTCTACGGTTTCGCCGGTGGCAAACCCGCCGCGTTGGTGAACACTCGCGGCCAGTCGAACGCCTTCATCCGCGAGGCGATAACGTCCTGATCCACGGCTTTCGTGCCGGTCACTGCGCCGGTTCCCTTTTCCACCGCCTTGCCGCTTCCGCCGAGGACGTTGCCCACGGCATTAAAGATTCCGCCGATGCCTTTGCTGACGACGTTTTCCTTGCCCTCTTCACTGCCGAGCAATTTCTTCCCCGACAGGATTTCACCCAGCCCCTCGGTCGCACTTCCGGCTTTGCGCAACACGTCACCGGCACTTCCGCCAACAAAGTCCGCGGCCTTGCCAATTGTCATTCCCGTCAACTTCAACTTGTCGGTCTCGACCTGGGGATTGCCCAACGTTCCGCCGACATGTGCAAACACCGGCAACGCCACAAACCGTGCGGCCTGATTGGTGTTCGAACCTTTGAGAATGCCCAACTGCGTCACCAGGTTCCGGCTCAAATACAAATTCAACGGTGTGCGCGGAATTGGCGAATTGGTCAGATCGTTCTGCAGCGGAATTTCGGTATTGGCATCCAGCACATAGGCGTCACTGATGACGGTCAAATTCGTCAAATTCAGCGAGCGGTTTGTAAGCGATGTGTGCAAATACGCCCAAGTGATCGGCGACGAAAACAGCTCCGGAGTTTGCAGGAGCAACCCAACCGGGCGCAACGCCGTCTGCCAGCGCCGACTGAACGGTTCGAAGTTCGCATTAGTGATCCCGAAAAAAATGTCGCCCACCGACGCGGCGATCAAATTGGTGCCGGGCGGCGCAGTCCCGTGCAGGTGAACCGCCGTGTAAAGTTGCCCTTGCATCTGACCTTTGAAATCCGGCTTGAAGGTGTGGACAAAAGGCTCAAGCGGCAGCGATTCAATTTCGGCAGCGAGCTGATAGTGCGTGTCGCCGGCATTATTAGTTGATGCCAGTCGCGCGTTGATCGGCGCGTCGTTGAGCAGAAGGGTGAATTTGCCGAGTTCAAATGCATTTGAACGAACCGTTGCGTTTGCCAGAAAATTTGTGGCGACAAGTTCGCCCAGGTGAAAGTGCTTTATGTCGACAGCCAGGTCGACGCGATCGACCGGCAAACCCGCCGCCGGTTTCGCGGGCTTTGGCTCACTCGGTGGTGGCTCCGTCGCAGGCGCGTTTGTGGAACCAGTTCCGGCGAACATGGCGTAAATCGGCGTGCCATCAAAGCCGGGCGACCGCAGCGCGAGATCACCCTTGATCGCGTCGGTGCGTCCGTAGTCAAGCCAGCCAGTTAACTCGACCAGGTTGGTCGCCAACGAAGTCGGTGTGATTTGCAGGCGCGAGTCCGCGATGTCCAATCGGTTGCTGACGATCGATGCGTCGAAGTTTGCCTTCGCCATTTGCGGCGTTTGCGGAAAACGACCGGCGGGATCGGTAATCTTCACGTTGGTCAGTCCAATTGATGCTCGCACACGCGACGGTTTGACCCTTTGGTAATCGACGTTCACGGCGGCTTCCAGATTGGCTTTATCCAGTTTCTTGTCGCCGAGCAAAAGCGGCGCGAGCGGGCGCAAGGCATTTTCGTTGATGCCCGCGACTTGCAAATTCAAACTGGCCTGCCCCTCGCCAAGACGAATGTCCCCCGAGGTGGTAAAATGGCCACTCGGCTTCGCGTCGGAAAACAAGGTGCCCTCCCAACGCTTGATCGTGACCGCTTTCTTAGCCGTGTTCACATCCACTTCGATCGCCGCCCGGGTGGCCAGTGGGGGCGCAACGAGATTGCCGTTGGTAGCCACCAACACGATGTTTGTGGAGTGAGATTCGAGCGACCACACTTGCTTTCCGTCCGGTTGAAAATCGCCGTTCGCCGTCACAGCCGCCTGGGCCGAGCGCAGCGTTTGTTGCGGCGTGTAAGCTGCCAGGAACGGATTCACCAACTGCTCATTGATCAGCGGCAGGGCCAATTTGAAATGCCCGGTCATGGTCGCCAGTTGCAGTTGACCATCGGTCTGCAATTCCATCGCCGGTTTTGCGTTCCGGGAAATCTTCAACGGATCGACTGACCAGTCCAACACCCCGTCGGTCAGGGTGACTTTCACCGGAGTCGCGATCGCCACGTCTTTCAAAGTGGCGCCTGCAAGATCGCCGTCGAACCCGTCGACGCGGAACATTCCCGTCGCGCCGGAGCGATTGGTCGAATAATTCACCGAGCCGTCGTACGTGAGAGTTCCCTGGCGAAGCGTCATCGGCAAGGTTCCCGCCAGTCCGGCGGCCTGCGGCAGGTCGACGTTCAACTTGGTTTGCAAATCGACGGCCGGCGACGAAATGGTGCCTTTTCCACTGGCGGACAAATCGATCACCGGCTTACCCGCATGGGTCAACTTTGTGGCCAGTTGCTTAACCTCGAGATCGTTCATCGATTGAACGTTGCCCGCAAAATTAAATGACGCAGCGAGCTGATCGACCTTGTTGGATGAAACGCTTAAAGCAGCGCGATCGAGACTGCCGTTCAATTGGACAGCCAGCTCGTTTCCGGAAGAATTGCCGTGAATCGACGCGGCCACGCCGACCGTTCCATCCAACGGAACTGGACCCGTTAACGGCTGCCATTCGGCAACGTTCAGATTCGTCAGCGTCAGGGACAGATCGCTGTTTTGGTTGGTTGTCGGAGCGCCTTTCCAATTGTAATGAAATGGCTGCTTCGTCTGGACATCCAGCAGCGCATTCCCATTCTGTTGAGCGTTCAGGCCAAGGGAGGAAAGCACCAGCGAACCCGAGTCGGGCGTCGCTACGGTCGCGTAGTTCAGATCAAGATCAAGCCGTGGCGTGGACTTGCCTTCCTTGTGCGCGACGAGCCCGTTGAGCTTGAATTTTCCGGTGGCACCAATCTGTTTTCCCGAACCGGCAATTGTCACGTGATTGGTGGAAACAAATCCCGCGAGATCAAACGTGCTGCCAACCGAGGAAGCCGCCACGGCAAGCAGCCCGGGCGGCAGGTTGGTGATGGCAACATCAAACGCCCCGGCCCCGGCCGTTTGGTCAAAACTGCCCGAAACCGTCAGTTCCCCTGTCGTTTTGCCGTCGCGTAAAAACGCCAGCTTCAGCTCGTCGATCTTGGCCATCGACCCTTGCACGGTCAGCTCCGTCATCAAGCCAGCCACCTGGCTGAAGCTCCCGGTTGCGTTGGCAATTTTTGTCGACAGCTTCACGTTCGCTTGCGACGGCATTAGGTCGGCACCCAGATTCGCTTTGGCGTCGAGATCGAGATTTGCGCTCAGACTTTCCGCTTTGGCTCCCTGACGATCGAGTTTCTCTAAATTCACAACGGCGCCCAACTTGATTTGGGAAGCCACGCCGTTCTTGAGCTGGTCCAAAGTGAAATCAAGCGAACCCACTCCGAGGTGAGAAACCGAACCGTCCTTCGCGGTGGATTCCAGAAGCAACGTGCCGTCCTTGATGGTCACGCTGCCGATTGCCAACTGGGGCGGTTTGCCTCCTCCGCTGCCGGTTGGCTGCGATGCGGCGGCATTGGTTCCTTTGCTCAAACCCGCCAGCCAATCCTGCAAATCGCTCCCACCATCGGCTCGCTGTCGGACGGTGATTCGCGGTTGCACCAGCTCTACCTGATCAACGGCAATCGTCCCGCCAATAAGCTGGAACAAATGATATTTTACGTCAGCTCGTTGCGCTTCGACGATTGGTTTACCGCCGGCTGGAGCGAGTTTCAGGTTTGTCAGTTCGATACCAGAAAATGGACTGAGACTCACGTCATCCACCGTCAGGTCCGCGTGGATCGCCGATGCCACGCGCGGCAAAACCATCGCCTTGATCACCGCCCCGCTGGTGAGGATAAACCAGCCGACCACCATCAAGATCACCACCACCACCGCGGCCACAAGCCACCTCTTGCCACGATTCGCTTTCTTCCCGTTCTTTGTCATTTGCTTTTTGGACGATCGAGGTTGAACGCAGGTTCATTCACGCGCTCAGGAAGAAATGTTACTACAACTTTGGTTATTGACCAATTGACCGCATCTCGGCCCGCAGTTCCTGTGACAACGTGAGGCCGGCCGGTTCGGCTTTCAGGAACAAAACTCCGTCAATCTCATGCAATTGTGGAAAAACCTGAGTGGGATCGATTGATCCGGTCCGATCCACGATTTCTTGAAAAGACAGCTTGCCGGGGGCGGCAAAAAGCGCGCCTAGAACCGCGCCACACGATTGCGGATCGAGTTGTCGAATGTGCTTTGCTTTGCGCAACATCCCGAATCCGCCGACCACCAGGCGCGGGCCGGCATACAGCCAATCCGTGATGATCTTAACGCCGGTGTGCATTGTGTCGGGCGCGAGGGGGTTGAAATTTGACACCATGCCAACTCCAATCAGGTGGAAATTCACCACCCTTTGAAAACTGGTCCCGACCGTCACCGAGTATTGCGACAAGTATTCGCGTGAGGTCCGGGCGTTCCCCCAAAAAAGCAACGGCAAAAAAGACCAGGCGAGAATCGTGTGAATCCAACTCGTAAACCCGAACCAGCCCCCCAAAGCAAAGAGCGATACGACATACGTAAGGAGCCAGGTCAAAGCCAGAACGACTGCGCCACCAAGGAGAATCAGAATGCCGCCAAGCAGGTTTAACATGGCCTGGCGACGGGCTCTTTGCCGCAACCACTCGGTGACAAGGAATTGATCCATGATGGTTTCCGCCAGCGGGTTTTCGCAAAAATTACCTGGCCCGCTTTGCACGCGCAACAAGTCGCCGGCCACGTGGCTCAGGGCGAATTCCTAAACGGGCTCAGCGATCAGGTCGTAGTCTGTGTGCCCAACGATTTTGACCTTCGCGAATTTTCCCAATGGCACGTCGCCGCGAATGTAAACCCGACCATCGATGTCCGGCGCGTCGGCTTCGCCGCGGGCAATAAGGAAACGTCCTTTCAAACGTTGCGAAGATTCATCCAATTCGCGGATCAGGCCGTGTTCCCACGAACTAACGTTGGCCTTCTGCAATTCACGGGCACTGGCTTCCCCTTCCACGAGCACGCGTATCGTTCGGCCGACGAACGATTCCGAAACCGCGCGGGCGACCTGATGCTGCTCCGCCATCGCAAGTTCACGTCGTTTTTGTTTCACCTTGTCACTGACCTGGCGGGCCATGCCGGCCGCCCGCGTCCTGTCTTCGTGGGAATAAGTGAACACTCCGAGCCGTTCGAACTTCGTCGTGCGGATGAAGCCGAGCAACGAGTCAAACATCGCGTCCGTCTCGCCGGGAAAGCCCACGATAAAAGTCGTTCGCAAGGCGATACCCGGAATGCCCGCCCGAATGCGGGTGATCAATTCCTCGATGTATCGACGATCGGTTTCACGACGCATTCTTTCCAGCATGACTTCATGGATGTGCTGAAGTGGCATGTCCACATAACGCGCCACTTTGCGGCAGTCGGCGATGGTCTTAATCAACTCGTCCGTCCAGTGCGCCGGATGCGTGTAAAGTAGCCGAATCCAGAAATCGCCGCGCAACGCATTCAATTCGCGGATCAATGTGCAGAGCGTTGTCGCGTCGGCAGGCAGGGCCTTGGCGCGGGCACTGAATTTGTCGGGCGACGAGATCGATCGCCGGTGATCTGGTTGAAGATCCAGGCCGTAATAGGTCGAGTCCTGCGATATCAGGTTCAGCTCCTTCACACCGTCGCGGATTAGCGCCTTCGCTTCGGCGACGATATCCGCCTGGGAACGGCTGCGGTGGGAACCGCGCATGCGCGGGATGATGCAGAAACTGCAGGGGTGGTTGCAGCCTTCAGCGATTTTAACGTACGCAAAATGCCGAGGCGTCAGCCGAAACCGAGGCGTCGCGTAATCCGGAATGTAATGGGGCCGGTTTGCGACGTCGACAATCGGAGAATCCGGAATCGAAACCGTGGATGAAGCCGTGATGGCGCGACGCGATTGACCAAACTCAGTTGTCCCGCGCAAAACTTGTTCCTCGGCGTGGGCATGTTCCCCGGCATGCTTATCCAACGCGGCGATCTGCTTTTTTACTTTCTGGCTCGTCGCACTCCGCTTGCTTTTCGCCGCCTTTGAGGATTCCCCTTGGGAGAGCATTTTTGCCCGTCGGTGCTCGACCGCCTGCCGGATTAATTCGGTCACACCAGCCACCTGGTCGATCCCCATAATCACATCGACCTCCGGCAGTAGTTTTGGAAGTTCGGCTTTGAATCGTTGCGGCAGGCATCCAGAGACCACAAGGGCTTGTCCCGGATTGACCTGGTCCCGCAGTGCGGCCGATTCCAAAATGGTATCGACGCTCTCCTCCTGGGCCGAATCGATGAATGAGCAGGTATTCACGACCAACACGTCAGCCGACTCCGCATCATTGGTGATCTCCACGCCATCCTTGATCAGCGTGCCCAACATAACTTCTGCGTCGACGAGGTTCTTGGCACAGCCGAGCGAGATCATCCCCACGCGGACGGGTGGTTTTGTTAAACTTGTTTTTGAATTGGTCACCGGGCGGGCACGCTAGGCATCCTCATCCTGCGGAGAAAGAGAAATTTGCCATGGTTCTTATTTCGCTTTTGGCTCGCGTTCTGCGCTCCATTTGTTAGCAATTGCTCGTCTGCTCGTTTTGGAGACGTCCCAAATAATCACCACTTTCGTCAAAACATGAATTTGATTGTAGATCACGAAACGTTGAAGGTCGAAGGGCTCACTCGAATCAGCGCGGAAAACTACCGTGAAGTGATTGATTCTGTCCGCGCCCGCCTTCCCCAACAGGCAAAGCTCATCGAAGTCAATTTGGCGGAAGTCTCATTCATCGATTCTCAAGGTTTGAGCGCATTGATCGCGCTCAAGAAATCGATCGGTGCCAATGGCGGCCGAATCGTGTTGATCCGTCCGACCCGGGTCGTCGAGCAGATTCTGGAAATCACTCAGCTCAACCGGATTTTCGAAATCAGGAAATAGCCGGCACCGGCAACTGCTGATTTCTAATTCGGCAGATAGGTGTTTGTCCGCACATTTTGGGCGGACTTGAACTTCGCGCGCTGCATGGCTTTCTTCACGTAAGGGTTCTTCATAAACGTGTCCCAGACCAGACCGGTGCGCGCGTTCTCCGCCATGAGCGCCGTAATGCCGACGTCAATCCCGATCACATCCCGCCCCACCCAGCCGGTTTGTGGGTTGAATGCATCGGCAAAGCCGTAGCGTTTCCAAACCTTGTCGCCGTATTTTGATTTCAGGGTGCGCAGCACGCGGAGGCATTCACTCGGAATGAAAGGCAGGGAACCCGCCGCCGCACAAGGCACCACCGTTCCATCGATCGGCCCCATCGCCGGGGGACCTCCCCAGATCACGTAGCCATTGACCGAATCCGACGCCGTGATTCCCCAAAGGTCCGCGCTGTAGTGCGGATATTGATCAGCGAGCCCCAGGCAGAATCGGCGATGCGCCTCCGTGGCGAGAATCGAGTTGTCGAAGTAATTCACATGCCGATCGTGCAGGCCGTAAAAATCAAACCAGGCGTGCGCGTATTGATGGACAAACAAGGGCGCCGGGCTGCCGATGTAACGCAACTTTTCCTCCTGGTAAACGGGCCGTTGCCAGGCGTCCCAACTGGAGCCTGGGATGCGGTTTGTATCTGTCCCCATGGCAAGCAAGTAAAGCAGCATCAGCTCGCAATAATGATCCCACCGGTTCTTCAGAAATCCGGATTCAGGCATCCATCCGTGCGCGAGCGTGGCGCCACCATTCAACATCCATTGCCACTCGACCCGTTGATAAAGCGTCGCTGACAAATCACGAATCTCCGGATCAATAAAATACTCTCCGCACGTGATGATGCCGCAGAGCAAAATCGCCGTGTCGATGGACGAAAGCTCACACCCCCACATCCGGTGGCCATTGGACCAGTCCACGAAATGATAAAAGAAACCATGTTCCTGAGGCATCCACTCAAAAATCCACCGCAGCGTTTTGCGAACGCGTTCGCTGATTTCCCGGCCGTCGTGCCATCCCCGATGGGCGGCGATGCACATGGTCGTTAGCCCAAACCCGGTGGCCGCAATGCTCGCCACGTTGCGTTCGTCGGTGCCGGTCGCGCTCGATCGGTCCTTGGTCAGGCCGGTTTTGGGATGACTGTTTTCCCAAAAATACCGAAACGCGGCACGGCCAATCTCGTCGAGCAGCAGATGGTCCTTTTGGTCGAGCGGGAATAATCGCTTCGACGGATAGGGTGGAGCCGTGTCGTTGTACTCGGATTCCGCAGCGCCAAATGCCAGTGAATGGCTCAGGAGAGGCATGGCGGCGGTTCCCATCACCAGTTGGTGAAGGGCGCGTCGGCGGTTCATCGGCGATTCGGCGTTGCAATTCATGGGTCACACGGAACCGCAAATTTATGCGGTCATTGAGCTGCGCAGAGCAGCATGAGCACATCAAAGTGATTTTACAATTCCAACACGTTCAGGCACTATGCTGGCATTCGACCCCAGCCGGGCCGATTGATTCATTCCTCATCCAAGAAATCCGATATGAAAACGAAGAAACTGATCTTTGGGATCCTGGGCGTGCTGGTGGTCGTGGTCGTCGTCGCGGTCCTCGTCGTGGCGCTGAAGCTCGACTCCATTGTTAAGGCCGGCATTGAAACCGTTGGCCCGCAACTGACCAAAACGACCGTGGTCCTGGACAAAGTGACCATCCGGCCCTTTTCCGGGTCCGGAGCCATTCAGGGCCTGGAGATTGGCTCCCCGCAAGGTTACAAGGCGGAATACACAATGAAGTTGGGTGACGCCAAGCTGGCCATACAGCCCGGCTCACTAATGTCTGACAAGGTGGTTATCGACGACATCGATGTCGAAGGTCCGGAGATCATTCTGGAAGGTGGACTGAAGGACAACAACCTGACCGCCCTGCAAAAAAACGTGAACGACTCCGTAGGCGGCACGACCGGGCAACCCGCAAAACCTGCCGAACCGGCACCGGCTCCGGCGGGCGCCCAAAAGAAACTGCAAGTCAACCACTTCAAACTTGCCGGCGCCAAAGTGCACCTGCGCCTGGCGATGCTCGGCGATCAGAACCTTACAATTACGGCGCCGGATATCGAAATGAGCGACCTCGGCACCGGGCCGGACGGCATCACGGTGGCGGAATTGGTACAGCGGTCCTTGGATAAGCTGACCGCCGAAGTACTCACCGCCGCCGCCGGCAAAATCACGGATCTCGGCAAGAATGTAACCGATATGGCCGGTAAAGCCGCGTCCGATGCCGCCGCCGCCGCGACCAAGGAATCGGGCGACGCGGTCAATAAGGCGACCGAAGGACTGAAAAACTTGTTCAAGAAATAGAGACAAATTGCGGTATTTGAACGCTCCGCGTCTGTCGTGGTCTCAACGCAAGCGTTCCATTTGAGCTGTCTCGTTTCTGGCACAGGATTGTCAAAAAACTGTTGTCAAAGCAGGCGCTTTCCTTTACACCCCCCTCTCAAATACACCGTTCTGGTGGGCGGACGAACCAATTTCAGTCCGCTTAAAAAGCTAAGAAAACAATCAAGCAACAACCCCAATTCGACGGAGGAACGAGCGAATGAAAGTAAACAAATGGACCGCCGCCCTGGCCTCAGCCGGAGTGCTCAGCGGTGTAGCAGCTGTACACGCGGAAGAAAGCCCGGTTATGACGGCTCTCTCATCCACCACCATCAGTGGTTACGTGGATGTCGGCGCACACTGGAACTTGGACAAGCAGGGCTCAACCTATTCGGTTTTGCCCATCTATGCCAAAGGCGTGAGCCGTAAAGACGACGGCTTCAACCTGAACGCAGTCAACGTAACCATTGAAAAGCCGCTGGATGAAGGCCAATGGGCCGCTGGTTATAAAGCCGAATTGCTGTTCGGCCCGGACGCAACTGCTTACAACACGTCCAATGGCGCGCAAAACGGCGATTTTGGCATTAAGCAGGCCTATGTGGACATGCGCGCCCCAGTTGGCAACGGCCTCGACTTCAAACTCGGCGTCTTCGACACCGTCGTCGGCTACGAAGTCTTCAACAACGGTGGCAACCCGAACTACACCCGTTCATGGGGCTGGGCCGTGGAACCGACCCAACACACTGGCTTGCTCGCGAGCTACAAGTTTAACGACACAATCAGCGCTTCCGCTGGTGTCGCCAACACCTTGTCTCCCGGAATTAACAATCGTGCGCATCCGCCCAAGGCTGAATCCGACAAGACGTGGATGGGCTCCATCGCCATCACCGCTCCGGAAAGCGCCGGCTTCCTTGAAGGCTCGACGCTCTACGCCGGCGCCGTTTACGGCTTCAACGGTGGTGCCGGTGATAATCAAGCCAACTACTACGTTGGTGCGACAGCAGCAACGCCGGTCAAAGGTTTGGGTGTTGGTCTCGCCTATGATTACGTCCACCAAAACGGTGGCGGCAATACGTCCGGCGACACCTACCAAAACGTCTTTGGTTTGTATGCCTCATTCGCGGTAACCGAGAAGTTCAGCGTTCACGCCCGTGGCGAATACGCCCACGGCGAAGTGATCTCGCTGACCAACACGGGCAACGCGGCCGACATCTACTCTGGCGTGCTGACGCTGCAGTATGATCTGTGGGCCAACGTCATCACCCGTGCGGAAGTCCGCTATGACACGGTTGAAAACGGCAAGAACTGGTTCGGCACAACGCACGACGACCAGTGGTTGATCGCTTTCAATGCGATCTATCAGTTCTAAGTCGATTACGGAATTACGCAAAACCCCTTCCCGCACGGGAAGGGGTTTTTTGTTGAGTGATTCGATTACTTCCGGGCAACGAACGCCAAAACCAAATGGCAGTCGCTGAGTACGGATCTAAATCATGTGACAAAACATCGCGTCACGAAGTTTGGGCTCAAACCAGGTGCTCTTCGGCGGCATGATTTCACCCGCATCGGCGATGGCCATTAAGTCTTCGATGCTGGTGGGATGCATGGCGAAGGCGCAGGCGTAGTCACCAGAGTTCACCATTTTCTCCAACTCGCGGGTCCCGCGAATCCCGCCGACAAAGCTGATGCGTTTGCTCGTGCGCGGATCATCAATTCCCAAAAGCGGCGCGAGCACTTGACGTTGCAGGATGGAAACGTCCAGACGCTCAACCGGGTTGCCGTCACCGGTGAATTCGGGGCGAGCGATCAGCCGATACCATTTACCGGCCAGATAAAAACCCAATTGGTGCTTCACTTCGGGTGCGTTGCCGTTGCCTGCGGAGATTTCAAACGTCTTTTCCAACTGCGCGAGCAACGCCTCGGCGGTACGACCGTTCAAATCTTTCAAAGCACGATTGTACGCGAGGATTTGCATCTGATTGTGCGGAAAGATGACCGACAAAAAGCGGGCACTTTGGCCGGCGCCACTGCGTGATCGATAGACGCGCGCCGCGGCGGCGCTGCGGTGGTGACCGTCGGCGATGTAAAGAAACGGCACCGAGGCAAACGCTCTTTCAATTTTGGCAATCGTGCCGTCGTCCGCCACCGTCCAAGCGGTATGCCGGACACCATCGGTTCCGGCGAAATCAACCTCCGGTGCACCTTCCGTCAATTTGGCAAAAAGGGCGTCGAGTTCACTCAATGATCGATACGTCAGGAAAACCGGGCCGGTCTGCGAATTCAATGTTTCGATATGGCGAACGCGATCGTCTTCTTTATCCGGCCGCGTGAATTCGTGCTTTTTGATCACGCCATCGAGGTATTCCTGACAACTGGCGGCGGCGACCAGACCAAGCTGGGAATGCTCTCCCATGATCTGCCGATACAGATAGAAACACGGTTTGTGATCCTGCCGCAGCGCTCCATCGGCGATCAATTTTTGGAAATTCTCCCGGCCCTTGGCGTACACCGCATCTGAGTAAACATCGGTCTCCGGTGGGAGATCGATCTCAGGCTTTGAAACATGAAGAAAGCTTAGCGGATTACCCGCCGCCATCTCACGAGCTTCTTCCGATGACATGACATCGTACGGAAGCTCACAAATCTGGCTGGCCAAATCTGGTCTGGGGCGGAGTGCAGCAAAAGGTTTGATCGTTGCCATAAAAACCGCCGGGATAATGGGAAGCACCGGCAAGGCTGTCGATGGTGAACAATCCACCGCGCAAAGTTTCACAAACCGGCGAACTCGGGGAACAAATCGGCTCAAATTGGTTCTCACCTTCGGATGCGTTCTTTCCCGGCGCTTTTTGAATTTGCGGAACCGATGACGGCCCATCGCGCCGGGAATTTTCGAAGGCTTCACTGCGGCACGTCGTCTGACCCATCTAAGCACCGTGACTCCCAAAACCAGCGACGTTCTAAATTCATCGTGGAGTCAAAATGGCCTTTCCATTACAATGAGGCCGAAAGCACAAAGTATTACGGACTAATCTGTCATGGCCGTTTCGCAGCCTGAGTCATCCAACCCAAAGTCGCCCGAACGCCGGAATTTTTTCTTTCAAGCGCTCGCAGGCATGTTTGGCTCCTTGTTAGTCGCGTTTCCGTTTTTGTCCGGGCTTGGCGTTCTTCTGGATCCCCTGTGGCGCAAGAGCAATGAAGGGGAAATGATCCGGGTTGGGTCGCTCGACGCATTGCCGCCAGACGGGACGCCGGTAAAATTTCCGGTGCTCTCCGACAAACGGGACGCGTGGAACAAGTTTTCGAAAGCGCCGATCGGGGCTGTCTACATCCGGCTTCTGCCCGATAAAGTGTGCGAGGCGTTCAACGTGATTTGCCCGCACGCCGGATGCTATGTGGACTTCCTCCCGGAACGGCGGAGTTATCTCTGCCCGTGTCACCGCAGCACGTTTTCAATCGATGGCAAGATCAACGACCCCAAAAGCCCGAGCCCGCGCGGGTTGGATCCGTTGCTGGTGGAGGTCCGCAACAAGAAGGAGCTCTGGGTGAAGTTTCAGAACTTTCAAACCGGTCGGTCGGATCGTGTGCCGATGGCATGAAGCATTTGTGGCAATGGGTTGAAGAGCGCACCAGTCTGGGCGCGGGAATACGCCGGCTGCTTTTTGAGAGCATCCCCGGTGGCCCCAAATGGCGTCATTGTTGGGGCAAAGCACTGCTCTACACGTTCTTCCTCCAGGTGGTGACGGGAATCATTCTTTGGAGTGGTTACAGCCCGAGCAGCCAAACGGCATGGGAGAGTGTGTATTTCATTCAAACGCAAATGCCGCTCGGCTGGTTTCTCCGGGGCATGCATCATTATGTCGCACAAGCGTTCGTGGTCATGCTCGTTCTGCACTTGGGGCAGATGATCCTGTTCAAGGCATATCGCTCCCCGCGCGAAATCAATTTCTGGATTCTCCTCGCATTGGTGCCCATAGGGATCGCGATTTCAGCGACCGGATGGCTGTTGCCATTTGACCAAAAAGGTTACTGGGCGTCGCGCGTCTCATTAAACATCGCCTCGTCGGCACCCATCATCGGATCCGTTCTGAAACGCCTGGCGTTGGGAGGTCCAGACATTGGTCATCATACGCTCACGCGTTTCTTTGCACTCCACGCCGGGGTATTTCCGCTGATCATCGGGACAATGCTGTTGCTGCATTTCACGCTGCAGCGGCGAAACAAACTGCCCCCCGGCGGCCCTTCGAAATCCGCAATACCGTATTGGCCACGTCAATTCATCCGTGACGCCTCGATTTGCCTGGGTTTGCTGGGCGTCGTTGTCTTCCTGATTTTTTTGCCGGCATTCGACGGCTCCCATTCGCCACCGGGAATCGGCCTGGGATCGCCAGCAGATCCCTCCGATCAATACAGCGCTGCCCGGCCGGAATGGTTCATGTTGTTTTTATTTCAATTCCTGAAACTTGGCATCCTGAAGCAAACCTTCGGATCCCACGGCGAATTCGTCGGAGCGTTCGTGATCCCCGGTATCTTAATGGCCCTGTTTTTCGTGATGCCGTTCATCGCTCGACGAAAAAACGGGCAGGTGTTCAATCTGACAATGGTTGGCCTGCTCGCGTCCGCAATGGTCACACTTATCGCACTTGCTCTGCATGATGACGCGAACAATGCTGCCTATCACGAAGCGGTTGCCGATGCCCGTCAAAAGGCGGATCGAATCCGGGTGCTCGCCGAGTCTCCCAGTGGCATTCCCGCCACCGGTGCGCTGACGCTGCTTCGCAATGACCCACTCACCCAAGGGCCGGCGTTGTTCGCCCAACATTGTGCCGGCTGTCATCGCTACAACGGCCACGACGGCACTGGACATCAACCAGACAACCAACAATCGGCGAGTGATCTCGCCGGCTTTGCCAGCCGCCGTTGGCTGGCCGGCTTGCTGAATCCGGACACGGTTGCATCCACAAACTATTTCGGTGGGACCGCCCACGCCGATGGAAAAATGGTGAAGACGGTGAAGCGCGATATTGCCGACTATGACGCGACCGAGAAACAGCAACTGCAGAATGCCATCATCGCGTTGTCCGCCGAAGCGCAGTTGAAAAGTCAGTCTGCTCTGGACGCGCATGATCAAGACGCGATCAAAGCTGGCCAGACCGCGATCGCCGATTTGAGCTGTATCGATTGCCACCAATATCGTGGCATGAATTCCGACAGTTCTGCGCCGGACTTAACCGGTT
This sequence comes from bacterium, assembly GCA_016124235.1. Taxonomy (GTDB): domain Bacteria; phylum Verrucomicrobiota; class Verrucomicrobiia; order Limisphaerales; family RI-55; genus RI-55. The sequence continues at coordinate 58,633 of WGOC01000029.1, forward strand.
ACGGATCGAGTGACTGGCTCGCTGGAATTATTCGTGACGTTACCCACGCACGGTATTACGGCAAAAAGAACGACCGGATGCCGGCATTCGGGACCAAGGGAATCCTGACCGATCACGAGATTGACTTGCTCACCTCCTGGCTGCGTGGCGAATGGTACGAGCCGCGTGAGAATCTGGCGGCGGCTCACCCCTAAGCCGATTTAAGCTGCGGACTGTTCGACGAATCACGGGCCAAATTTTCTGCGTGCCTTGCCTCTGTTTCGCGGCTAGTTTTTCCGGCCATGACCATCTGGATTCTGGCGTTGCTGTGCGTGGGGCTGGCGGGATATGCCGGATATGCGCGAGGAGTCATCCGGGTTGCGATGTCTTTGTTAGGCATTTTATGCGGCCTGCTGCTTGCCCCAGTCCTGGGACCAAAGCTGGCACCGGTGATGCGCATGATGATCAGCAACGTCCTGCTTGCCGACGCACTTGCGCCACTGGCCGTATTCCTTCTGATCACGATTGGCTTCAAGTTCGGCGGCGCGGCAATCCACAACAAGGTGGAGGTTTATTTTCGCTACAAGACCACCGACACCAAGCTCATCCATTTCGAAAGGTTGATCGCCCGGATGGGTGGCGCGTTGGGCCTGTTGAACGGTACGCTTTATTTCTATGTGCTCTGTACGGCGCTTTACGTGGCCGGTTACTTGACCACGCAAATCACGACACCAGACAACGCGACCTTCTCCACTAAGTTGATCAACCACGCCAGTGCCGATTTGAATGCGTCGGGGATGCAAAAAGCGATCGTAGCAATCGACCCCATGCCGAAGGCGTACTACAACGCTGCGGATATCGTCGGCGATATTTTCCACAATCGCCTGTTGATGAGCCGGCTCAGTCGTTACCCATTTTTTCTTGGCTTCGCCGAAAGGCCTGAAATTCAAGAGATCGCCTCCGATCCCGCGACGATTGAACTGATTCAGACCGAATCCACGGTCGGCCAGATCCTGGCCCAACCCAAAGTGAACGCACTGCTAAGCAACGCCGCTCTGATGGATGACTTAAAGAAACTGGACGTGGCGGATCTGAAGGTCTTCGTTGAGACAGGAAAATCGCCAAAATACGAACCGACCAAGATACTCGGTCGCTGGACGTTTGACATTTCGGGCACACTCGACCAGACCAAGATCGCCCAACCCGACGCGTCAGCAAAACGAATGTTGGATCTCAATCGGAGCCTAGGGGCGGCGTTTCTCGACGCCACACTCGTCGCCACTCCAGACAACCAGGTCTTCATCAAGGCCGTCCCCCCGCCCCCGCTTCCGGCGCCCGGCCAGCGAGTCACACAAACGATTGTTACCGGCCCGCAAGAAAACGTCGCGACCGGCACATGGGCGGAATCAGGCAGCAGTTATACGGTCACTGTCGAAACCACGCATGCACATCCGCTCTACCAATTCCTAAAGGGGACTGCGAAGGTCCGATTCGCGAATGACGAGCTGTTACTTGAATACGACCTGGAAAACGGAGCAATCGTGCTAGCGTTTTCAATGGAGGAATAAATCCCGCCGGAAGCTGGCAAACACCGAACCGCTCCGCGAGATTCGCGCGCTAACGTCGTCGCGGAAAACCAGAATTACCGGGGATCACTAAGTCGATACGGGACCCGAATTCCCTGACGCGGCTGTTCAGTCTGATAATCCGTGTAATCAACTCTGTAATCGACGCGAAGGTAATACGGCATATCGAAGAGTGAAGTGTTGGTATGAAACACCCGTTGTTTGGGCGGGGCCATATCAAGGGCAAATCCAGTTGGCTCCAAATTTGTGAAAAATGCGGTTCCCGAAGCCTTCGTCAAAGCAGATGGTTCGTGTACCACCGCAAACTTGGACTCGACCGTCGGCAGGTTCCCATTACTGGCCGACTGATTTCCTTCGAAAAGCGTGGTCGCCGCGAGCAAGACGAGCAGGCTCGCCAGGCAGAATGACGCCGAGATGGCGGGTCGCACGCGGAAAAGGGATATGACCCGCTGCAACCAGTTCTCATCGACAGCAACGCCTTCCCGCTCAATTCGTTCAATCACCCGGGTGGAAAAGTCACGGAAATAACCCGGCGGCGGGTTTTCATGACGTTTCAGCGCCAGCAACTGGCGAAGCTGCTCAAAATCTTGGGACTGATCTTTCATAATTACGACTTCAGGTAATCGGAAAGTAGTGCCTGCAACTGCTGCCGCGCATAAAATAGACGCGAGCGCACCGTCCCCACATTGCAATGCATGATCTTGCTGATTTCTTCATGCGGCATGCCTTGAACATCGTGTAGCACCACAACCATTCTGTGGACTTCGGACAGCTTCTGCATGGCGCTGTTCAACTTTTCCTGCAGCTCCGAAATCCGGGCGTCCCGGCGCGGCGTGTTGTGTGACACCAAGGCCACCATGTCCGGGTCATGTTCCACGTTGAAATCCACATCGTTCAGGCTCATGTGGGTGCGGTTGCGTCGCTGTTTGAGGAAGTTGATGGTCTTGTTGACCGCGATTCGATAAACCCAAGTGTAGAAGCTGGAATCACCCTTGAAAGATTTCAGGGCGCGATAGGCTTTGAGAAAGGTTTCCTGAGCAAGATCATTGGCATCTTCATGATTCGCCGTCATGTGATAGACGGTTGCATAAATCCGCTCCTGATAGCGCCGAACCAAATCATCATAGGCCCCCAAATCGCCCCCTTTGGCACGAGCCACGAGCTCCTGTTCCTCGGTGAGCAACTTCTCGCGATCCTCCTCTACCGCTTTTGCGGCCCCGATCGCCGCTTGCGGAAGCTGCACTGTCGCCGTGTTCGACATTGGTTGTTTATCTCACCGTTGATTGATAACCCCGAGACTGCTCGATTGTTGCGCCAAATAATCAAGCAAAGCGGTCAACTCTTGCAGACGTCCGACACTGGCAATTGGTTCAAGGTTTTGCCGAGCTTCGGCCAAATAACGCTGTAATTCCACCTGTGCCCCGTCAAATGCGTCATAGCGATCAAGCAATGCCTGGAGTCGCGGCAAGCGGGCATGATCCCAATGCATCAAGAGTTGTTCGAGTTCGGCACGATCCGCGCCGGACGCACGCGCCAAACCAAGCAAAATCGGCAGGGTCAGCTTCCCTTTCGCCAAGTCCGTGCCCAACGACTTGCCGGCCGAACGCTCTGAACCAAATAGGTCCACGCAGTCATCAAAAAGCTGATAAGCCGTCCCCAAAGCCATGCCGTAATTTCGTAATGCATCACGGTGTTCACCGCGAATTCCACAGAGAAACGCACCCAGATCACAGGAAAGCGCAAACAATTCTCCCGTTTTCATCGCCAGCATCTGCAGGTATTCGCGTTGGGAAAGATTGAATTGAAAGCGCTTTTGCGTCTGCAGAATCTCACCGGAACAAACATTTTTGGTGGCCCCGGCGACCGCCCGGCAGATGTCCGTGGTTGGAAAACTGGCGGCCAGCTTCAGGGCATGCGCGAACAAGCAATCGCCCAACAAAACGGCCTGCTCATTTCCCCAGCGCTGGGCGACCGTAGGACGGCTTCGGCGCACCTCCGCTTCGTCCATGATATCATCGTGCACGAGCGTGGCGAGATGGACCATCTCGACGATGACTGCGGCCTTGACGTGGTCCGCGTTGAGACGCGCAAAAGAACGAGCGGCAAGGGCCATCAGCGCGGGCCGCAGCTGTTTTCCCTGGTTTGTGAGCGCGTAACGAGCGTGTTCCCGCAAATCCGGATGAAAACTGTCTATTTGCGCAGCCAGCTGATCCGCCACCTCGCTCAAAAAGCCGCTCACCGGTTCCACAATACTCCGCCAATCGGGGCGGCTTGGGAAGTTCGGTGCTTCGGAAGGGGTCTCAGCGACGGCTTCCTTGATATGTGCGGCCAGCATCGGTGCGAAGGTAGAGGCGGGTGAGGGGCAAGTCAAACCGTTATCCCGGTGCGGATGATGACGAAACTTCCTTGTTTGCAAGGGCTTTATCGCATTTTTTGCATCAGACTTCGTAACGGTCTGGATCAAGCAAAGTGACATCGATAGTCGGCCGGTCGCCGGATAGCATTTGCGCGATCACCTGCCCCGTTATCGGGCCCAAGCTGAGTCCCATCATCGCATGACCGGTCCCGACCCAAAGGTTTTGCACCGCTTTGGCTCGGCCAATATATGGCAAACCATCCGGCGAGCACGGCCGCAAGCCCCGCCAAGCCGGTATCCCAGCGAATGTTTCCGGCGGAAAAGCAGGGAAATAGTGTCCGGCTGAGTTTGCGATTCCTCGCACGCGGGCGGGATTGACCGAAAGATCGAGTCCCGCAATTTCCATGGTTCCCCCAAACCGGAGTGCCCCAAGCATCGGTGTGACGGCCAGCCGGGCTTCCGTAAAAATGTAGCTCAATTGGGGAAGCTGAACCGGCTTTTCCACCGTGAGGCTGTAGCCTTTACCTGCTTGAAGCGGCAATCGAACTCCCAATTTACGGATCAGCCTCGGCGACCATGACCCGCCGGCGACCACAAACTCGTCGCCAGCGACTTCACCGGAATTCGTTCTGGCCGCGTGGATGCGATCGCCGTCTCGCGTCCAATCGATGACCTCCGTTTGCCACCGAATCTCAACGCCGGCATCCGCAACGCGATCGGTCAGCTGAGCCATGAATCGGCTGGGCGACAAATGCGCGTCTTCCGGAAAAAAGACGGCACCCAGAATATTCATGTCCACCCCCGGGTCCAGGCGGCGCACTTCATCGGCCGACAACACCTCGGCAGGCATTCCCAGACCGCGCGAGAATTCCGCGAGCTCAGCTTCCTCATGCAGTCGTGCTTCGGTTTTGCACAAGTTGAGACAACCTTTTTTGACGAAGCCAAAATCCATTCCCGGCAGCACGGCAAACTCTTCGAACAAACGTTTGCTCGCAAAATTAAGGTCACGCAGCAGCGGCGCCGCACGCTTCACGTGCTCCGGGTTGCAAGCGCGAACGAATTTGATCCCCCAGTCGAACAACTCGGCGCTGATCCGCGGTTTGATGTAGAACGGGCTCTCCGGGTTCCACATCATCTTGAACCCCATCGAAACCATGCCCGGCGCCGCCAGCGGCACGATGTGGCTGGGCACGATCAGGCCGGCGTTGCCAAGCGAACAACAATCCCGCTGCGGCGAGCCACGTTCCAACAACACGACCTCGTGGCCTGCTTGCCGACAATACCACGCCGTGCAAAAACCGATGATTCCACCGCCAACGATGACGATTTTCTTCATGAAGATTGGTGAGATCGACGGCGCCGCATCGGGTTGATTTCAATGAATGCCCCAGCAATACGGATCTTGTTCATCGAGCATCAACGTTGCCTCGGCGGTGATGTGAGCGCTCCCAGTAATCGTTGGCACAATGACTCCCTTCTCGCGATCAACCCATTTGAATTTTCCGGTAAAGCGACTCCCGATGATCGATTCAACGACATGCTCCGCTCCTTCCGCCAGAGTTCCGTCCGCGGCCATGCACGCGAGTTTCGCACTGGTTCCGGTCCCGCACGGCGATCGATCGTACGCCTTGCCCGGACACAAAACGAAATTGCGGGAGTGAGCGCCGGCGCCTTGCGGAGCGCCGAACAATTCAACGTGGTCGACTTCGGGAAAACCTTGAGCATTGACCGCCCTCCGGATGCGCCACGTGAACTCAATCAATTGCTCGATGCGCGAAAACTCGAGCGGCACGTCGCATTCTTTGGTTAAGAAAAACCAGTTGCCGCCGTACGCGACGTCGCCCGCCACTTCAATCCGATCGCCCGTGCCGGTCTTGGCGCCGGATCCATCCAGCGTAATTGCGACTGCTTTTGCCTTACGGAAACTCGGCACGTTTTCCACGGAAACCGAGCCGTCTTCATTCAGCGTCGCAATGACGTCGCCAACTGGGGTTTCCAATCGATGCTTGCCTGGTTGAATTCTCCCCAGATGCGCGAGCGTGGCGATCAGCCCGATCGTGCCGTGGCCGCACATACCCAGGTAACCGACGTTGTTGAAGAAGATCACTCCCGCGGAAGCTTCTGGATTCGCGGGCTCGCACAGCAACGCCCCAACAAGCACATCGGAGCCGCGGGGCTCATTCACGATTGCCGAACGAAAACGGTCGTGCTGATCGCGAAACACTTTCAACCGATCGGCCATGCTGCCGCGGCCAAGTTCCGGGCCGCCAGCGATAACGACTCGCGTTGGCTCGCCGCCAGTGTGCGAGTCAATCACCTGCACACGCGCAGACGCCTTATTGCCGGCTCGCATAGCGCTCGATGAATTGGATGATCGGCGTGGAGTCATCCAAACCGTGCGGATGATGTCCGACGCCCGGTTTGCGGATCAGCATAATCTCACCGCCGAGCTTGCGGTAACGCTCCGCCAACAGACCGGTGTTTTCCTGCCACGGCACCACATCATCGGCATCACCGAAAACATTTAGCAGCGGTACTCCGGCATCCGCTAATGGTTTGAGATTATCCACCGGGTTGCCGCGATACGCCAACGCCTCGGCGTCATCCTTGAAATGATAACATTTCAAAACCAAATCCCAGTCGGCTGGACTGCCTTTGCCTTTGCCGCGACCACCCGGCCAACTTTTGAAATCGCAAACCGGAGCGTCCCCGTAAATGCACGCGACCTTGTCCGGATTTGCGATTGCCCAATTGTAGCAATACAACCCGCCGCGACTGAGGCCCATGAGCGCAACTTTTTTGGCAAAACCATGATGGGTGGTAAGCTCGTAATAGAAGGCGTTCCAATGCGCGACCGCATCCGGGCAACCAAGCATGTTCGGAACACTCATGTAAACAACGTGGAAGCCTTGGCTGAGCAGCGCAACGGACGGTGCGGGCTTGTGACCGAAGAACTCGCCCTCCCAGAGCCAGGGCTTGCCCGGTGCCGGGTTCTTCGGCGTGACAACCAACACCGGCCGGCCATCAACCTCAAAATCGTAGCGATCATAGCCGTTCCATGCGGAATGCTTGCCGGGAAACGGGGGCAACAGTTCGTGAAGCTTCTGATCGATCTCAGCGGCCTTCTTCTTCGCTTCGTCCAGTGGCAATCCTTTGTTCATGCCCGGCCGTTTGTGGCCGATCGCCGTGAGCCAGGAATCTTTCATCATCCTTTGCTTTTGCTGCACGAGCTTCAGAACGGCTTCACCGTTTTTCACGGTCGCGAGCATCGCTTCCGGTCCGTCCATGTCGGCAACCTCCTTCGCACCGAGATGCGCGAGAATCTGTTTCGCAAAAATCCAATGACCAGCTTCGTTGCAATGGACGCCGTCCCCTGCCAGGAAATATCCCGGATCCTTTTGCCGCTGTTCGGCGAGAAAATGATTCATCGGCCGGTGCAAATCGACGACATCCCAACCGTCCGAACGTTTGCTTAAAAGCCAGTCTGAATAGCGATCCAAGGTGTTGCTGTAGCCCGGGTGGCCACCTTTCACTTCATCAAATGTGGGCGGTGTCACCAGCACCACTTTCGCACCGGCAGCCAGGCATTTGTCACGCATCCACTCGATGCCTTCGCGATACTTCGCAAACCGACCTTCATCAAAAGGCAGATAAATCCCGTCGTTCATGCCGTAGCAGGCGATCACGAAATCCGGCTTGGTTTGCGCCAGCGCCCGATCCAGTCGTTCGTGCAAATCCGGTCGCGGAAACTGTCCGCCCGCATGGCCGGGTTCCGACAGACCGCTAACCGTTTCGCTCGGCAATCCGATGTTGATAAAATCAACATGCCGCTCGGGAAAACGCGTTACAAAGTAGGTCTCGATGAATTCCACGTACGCGCCGCTGTATGTGATGCTGTCACCCAACACGACCACGCGTTTGGCATTGCCGAACAAGCTCGCGGGTTCAGCGCCGGAGGCCTCGGACGTTGGCAGCAAATTTAGTAGAAGAATGGATGCGCAAATCGGAAGCAGCTTTTTCACGGGTAATCTTTTGAGGTTCAAATTAACGACGAACAACGGGCAAACGAATTCATGACTCCATCGCCGGCGCTCAGGTCAATTTCGTTCTGGCGCACCAAAATGTTCGTTCTATTTCGTCCGCCGCGTCTTCTTTGGAATCTTCGGCCGGTGTTTGATCCCGTCATGAATGATCTTTAAAACGCGTTTGCGTTCAGCTCCGGTCAAAGGCAAACGCGGCGCCCGCACCCACTCGCTGCCGAGACCGCATTCCTGCACGGCGAGTTTGATGTATTGGACAAATTTGGTGCTGACGTCGAGGTGCAGCAACGGCGTAAACCATCGATAAATCTCGCGCGCTTTGTCCCACTCACCGGCTCGGGTGAGGTCCCAGAAATACTGGTTCTCATACGGAAACGCGATACCGGTTCCGGCCACCCAGCCATCGATTCCCAGAATGCTCGCCTCGAGCGCGAGATCATCCACGCCGGTGAAGATCGCAAAGCGATCACCGCACTCGTTCCGAATATCGGTGATACGCCGGATGTCTCCCGAACTTTCCTTGAGCGCAACGAAATTCTTGATCTTGCCCAACTCGGCAAACATCTCCGGAGTCACGTCGTTCGCGTAGCTGATTGGATTGTTATAAATCATGATCGGCAAATCGGTGGACTTCGCGACGGTCTTGAAATGCGCCAGCGTTTCCCGCGGATCACCCTTGTAAAGCATCGCCGGCATCAACATCACGCCGTCGACACCCAGCATGCCGGCGTCATGAACGAAACGGGCCGCCTCCTCGGTGCTGGCTTCGGCCACACCGCTCAACACCGGCACGCGGCCAAAGACGACCTTGACCGCCATGTCGATGACCATTCGCTTTTCGTCGGGCGTCATCGCTTGGTTTTCGCCAAGTGACCCTAGAAAGATCAACCCACTCACTCCCGAGTCGAGCAACACCTCCACATGCCGCGCGGTCGCGTCGAAATTAATGGAGCCGTCGCGCTTCATTTGTGTGGTGATCGCCGGAAATACACCCTGCCAGTATGGCTTTTGCTTCATATTGTGAGCGTGAGTATGACGATAATTCGTCCGGCCGGAAAGCGTCATCCGCCGCAACCTTTCGCCAGACCGAAACACGGGAATTTCCAGGTGGGAAGATTTCAAACTTGACCGTCACACCTGGCCGGGATGCGGCGCGATCGTGCCCGCAAAAACTCCTTGCCAGCTCCAGCAGCAAGCCGCTTCCCTTCTCGCCCCAGTGCAGAATCCGCCTGAAACCCACAATCCGCCGACGGCCCGCTTGGCGATCGGCCAGCAACTTGAACTCGACATCACCGACATCGCGTTCGGGGGCGAGGGTGTCGCGCGCGTGGAAGATTTTGTTTTGTTTATCCCCTTCGTCGCGCCCGGTGATCGTATTCGCGCCGAGGTGACGGAGCTGAAGAAGCAATTTGGCCGCGCACGATTGTTAGAGCTATTGACGCCAAGCCAGCATCGCGTGGAACCGGTTTGTCCACATTTCGGAAAGTGCGGTGGCTGTCAATATCAGCACCTCGATTACTCATTGCAGCTGCAAATCAAACAGCGTCAGGTCCGTGACCATTTTGTTCGTATCGGCGGATTTGTGGATCCGCCCGTGGCGGCGACGGTGCCCTGCCCGCAGCCGTATCATTATCGCAATCGGATCATGGTCCGCAGCCAATGGAACGGCTCCGCCAAGCGGCTGATCGTCGGATTTTTGCGACAAGACGGCCGGCTGGTGGAGGAGATCGACGAATGCGCCATCGCCGAGCCCGAGCTAAACCGACAACTGAAAGAGATTCACAAAAATCCACCGCATAAGGGCGGAATCAAAGTAACGCTGCGCGCAATGCCGGACGATTGGGTGTTGCCGCGCGATTCGTTTTTTCAAAACAACTACTTCCTTCTGCCTAAGCTCGTGGAAACCGTGCGTGAACGGCTGCGATTGTCCGGCTCCAGATTCCTGATAGATGCGTACTGTGGCGTTGGTTTCTTCGCGATCGAGCTTGCGGATCTCGTTGAAAAATTCGCCGGCGTAGAAATCGACCAGATGGCAATCCGGGCAGCGCGTGAAAACGCGGTGAAACGGAACATTGTGAATGGCGATTTCGTGATCGCACCGACGGAAGATTGGTTGCCCGATCTCCTCAAGCGATTCCAGCGCGACCAAACGACGGTCATTCTTGATCCACCTCGAGTGGGCTGTGTGCCGGAAGCGATCGATCAACTGCGCGCCGAACGTCCGGCCCAGATCATTTACGTTTCCTGCCATCCAGCGACCCTGGCGCGCGACTTGAAACGCCTTTGTGCTGACGACCTCTACCGATTGGAACACGTCGTCCCGCATGACATGTTTCCGCAGACGCAACATGTCGAATGCGTGGCCGATCTCCGGCTGAATTAAGCCGTGCCTACGCAGCCAGTTTGGCGGCCAGCTTGAGGGCGCTAAATAAACTGCCCGAACTGGCTTTGCCCTGCCACGCGATGTCCAATGCCGTTCCGTGATCGACACTCGTGCGAATGATCTTGAGTCCAAGGGTCGTGTTCACGGCCGATTCAAACGCGAGTGCCTTCACCGGAATGTGACCCTGGTCGTGGTACATGCACACAAACACATCAGTAGAGCGCCGTCGCCAGGGTAAAAACGCGGTGTCGGGCGGCAAAGGGCCTTCGATCTCCAAGCCTTGCGCGCGCGCCTTCTCGATCGCTGGAACGATTAATCGTTCCTCCTCGCGATCACCGAACAAACCGTGCTCGCCCGCATGGGGGTTTAACCCGCACACGACGATTCTCGGCTTGCGCCCGCGAATGCGCTGCAACGCCTCAGCGGAGAGTTCGATCACTTCAAGAATGCGTTCAGTGGAAAGCAACTTCGGAACTTCGGCATAGCCACAATGAACGGTCACAAAAGTGCAGGTGATTTCGTCCGAATACTGCATCATGCACCAACGTTTTGAACCAGCGCGCTCGGCGAAGATTTCGGTGTGACCCGGATACTTGATTCCCGCGAGCGCCAACGCTTCCTTGTTGATTGGCGCCGTCGTAACGGCGGCGATTCGACCGGCCAACGCTGCGGCGATCGCCGCGTCGATGTAGGCAAAACTGGCCGACCCTGTTCGCTTACTGATCTCACCCGGTCGAAAATCACTGAGCCGAATGGCACCCACATCCACGATGCCGGAAAAGACGTCGGTGGCGTTGGACGCATTGTTCCAATCATCGAGCGTTTGAATCTGGCCAGGCACACGCTGGTTTGTCCTTTGCGCGACGGCTGTCAGGACTTCGGCGTCGCCAAAAACCAGTGGCCGACAACAGGCGAGAATTTCCGGTGCGGTCAGCGCTTTCAGACAAAGCTCCGGCCCGACTCCGGCGGGATCTCCCATGGTCATGGCCACACGTGGAAGCATTTTCGTGTCGGCGGCAATCCCGCTTACTTGTCCTTGGACTTGGATCCAAACAATCGCGACATCAAACCCTTCTTCGGCTCGTTCTTGTCCTCTTTGAGGTTTACTTTCGCCGAAGCGGGTGGTTCAGCTTCCTTCTCGGCATCCGCCATCTTGAGCGTCAATTTAGGGGAATCATCCCGCGCCGGCACTCGAAAATCGGGACCTTGATGAACTTCCGTTTCGGTCGATCCTTCAGGAGCCGAGGCTCGCGGCTGCTGCGGAGAGGAGACCGTGTTTAGAATGGCCTCCACGATTTCCTTTGCAGGTCGTGTCTTGGAAAAGACTTTCGTGACACCGGCTTCCAAGGCCATGGGCTCGACTTGGGATACCTCGGCGACCGTGTACAGAAAGATCGGCACATGGCCAAACCGCTTTTGAGCCCGAAAGCGCCTGAGCATCGCCAAACCGTCCATGTTTGGCAGCATCAGATCGAGGAGTAGGATGTCGTAATGCTGGTTGTGGGCCTCCATGAACGCGTCTGATCCATCAGACAAAACGTTCACGGTGTATCCCTGTCGCTCAAAAAGTGACTGATACACTCTGGCTGTCGGCAGATCGTCTTCCACCAGCAGGATGGTCTTTGAATTCATTTTGGTCACTACAGCCAAGGTCTTTGGTCAGCTGAATTTAAACCGCTACTCTTTGTCTTCCACGGAAATTCCGCGTGCTGGCCACCAATGGCACACCGAACGGCCAAAATTGCAAGCCCCAAGACCCATTTAGACCTATGTGCAGGCGAAACCCTAGGTCCTATCCGTCCCTAACGTATGGGTTGCCAGCCAACCAAACGGATGAGATAGTCCCCCTACACTCAGCGCAGGAACAACGGAGCCCGTGTTGTGCTGTCGCCAAAAACCGCAAACACCAAAGATGCCATGAAAATCAATGCCCCAATCACCGAAATCCTTCGCGGTAAACCATCCGACGTCTGGACCGTGGCGCCTGATGCGGCCGTTTTTGAAGCCATCTCGTTGATGGCGAGCAAGAACATCGGTGCCGTCCCGGTCGTGGACGACTCCGGCGTAATTGGTGTGCTTTCGGAACGCGACTACACGCGGAAGGTTGCGCTCAAAGGGCGTTCGTCCAAAGAAACCAAGGTGCGGGAAATCATGTCCAGTCCCGCGGTGACCATCAGCCTCGACGCGACGGTCGATTGCTGCATGCAAATGGTCACCAAAAAGCGCGTGCGCCACCTGCCCGTCCTTGATGGTGAGAGGCTCGTGGGCATGATCTCCATCGGTGATTTGGTAAACTGGACCATATCCGCCCAAAACGCCGCCCTCGAGCAAATGGAAAGCTACATCATGGGCGGTTACGCCGTGTAGATTCCACGGTCTGCAACATTACTTTTTGGGGAGCGCCCGGAGAATGTGATCAGCGACCTGCCGGGCCAGCACTTCGTAACCCTTGCCGGTAAAGTGCACGTTGTCCGGTTGCTGCAATTCCGATAACCGCGGCTGCACGAGCCGATGCAGGTCATCGACTTCGATGTCGTTCGCTTTCATGATTTCCAACGCAGCTTCGTTATAACGGCCGACGTCCGCGATATGGCGCAACGGACCGCCCGGTTCATCGGGAAAGGGTGTGGTCAATGCAAAGATCAGATGCGCGTGGGTTTGCTTCAACCGGCGCACAATAGCCGCCAGATTTTGGCGATATGCCTTCACCGGAATCTGTATGTGCCCGAGCTTGGTTGACCGCGTGTTCTTGCCTTCATCGTCCACATATTTCAGATCATGCAAACCAAAGTTGAAGTGGATGACATCCCATTTTGTGTCGCCCAACCATTCATCCAAATGCGCCACCCCGTAGCCGGTGTGTTGGGCATTGCCTCGATTGTGAATGACCTGGGCTTTGCCTGCCAGAATCCGTTCCAATGGCTTTTGGTAACCGATGGAAATGGAATCGCCGATCACCAGCACCTTGGGTAAGGAGTTATTTGGATCAGCGGCGTTGCTTGAGGCGGTGACAACGTAGCACAACAAAGCCGCGAACAAGATCATCCGGAGGTTCATGGCCTCAGGATTAATCAGGTTCCAACATTTGTGAACCAAATCATGCGGACACGGCGAACTTGCTTCGACCGCTGGTTCGCACCTACAACGCGCCGGTGTATTTGCTACTGCCCCTGCTGAGTTCGGTGCTCTACGTCTGCGGAGCGTTGTTTCTCAAGGAGGCGGGCGGGTACGGCGTTGGCCTCTGGCGAACGACATTTGTCACGAACCTCATCTGCGGCGTCACCTTCAACGTGTTGTGGTTTCTTGGTGGCACATTCCCACCGGTAAATCTTTGGTGGCAACCAGCCGTGGTGGCATTGCTGTTCCTCGGCGGTCAATCGTTGAGCTTCTTCGCCATCGAGCGCGGCGACGTCTCCATCGTAACGCCGGTGTTGGGCATCAAAGTCGTGCTTGTGGCGATTTTCGTGACGTTGGTCATCCACGAGCGAGTGCCGGGCTCACTCTGGCTCGCGGCTTCGTTGAGCAGCGCAGGCATCCTGTTTTTGAACCGAGGCGACTCCGCGCAACCCCATCATCACACCGGCCTCACCATCCTGCTGGCAATGCTGGCCGCGAGTTGCTATTCGATGTTCGACGTGCTCGTCCAAAAATGGTCGCCCGGTTGGGGCGCCGGCCGATTCTTACCAATGCTGATGTGGTTCGTGGCACTATATTCTCTCGGTTTGATTCCGTTCTTCCGTGCCCCGCTGAAATCCATTGCGCGCCCCGCTTGGCGGCCGCTTCTGTGCGGTGGCGCGTTCATCGCCTTGCAAGGAATCTTTCTCATCACCGCGCTGGCTCTGCACCAGAAAGCCACGTCGATCAATGTGGTCTACAGCGCGCGCGGACTCTGGAGCGTGCTGGCGGTTTGGTGGCTGGGTCACTGGTTTGCCAACAAGGAACGCGAACGTGGAACGCATGTCCTGCGCTGGCGCTTGGTCGGTGCGGTGATGCTGATGGCGGCGATCATACTGGTCGTCAAGTAACACCGGTACGAAGTCGCAGCTGCCGTCGCATAATGAATCATTGAGCAAAGTTCAGTTGCCGTGTTGACTGGCGCTTTCGCTATGAACGAGCAAACTGCTTTCCTGCTTTTCGGAGCTGCACTTGTTGGAATTGCTTTTCAACCGCTGTACGCCGCCGACAACGACAACGCCTCCGCAGAACTTCGTTTCACCTCCGGCATCGGAATTGCCGGAATCAGTTCCCGTGGACGCAGCACCGTTTCGCCGGATCCCGTGCAGGCGGAAATCGCGAACGGCACCTGGCACGCCCCGACCGCCGGAGACACGTTGCTCTCGCCTCGCGGCAGCAACGTCACATGGGAAGCCGTGCAAGCGGATACCAACGGGGTATTTACCGGCTCGACCGCGCGTGGTGGTTACATCTTCGTCACGCATGTCGCCACCGAAGATTCCGTCATGCTGCTCAACGCCGCCGGTCACAACATGGTTTACGCGAATGGCGAACCACGGAATGGCGACGTCTACAATTACGGTTACGTGCAAGTGCCGGTTGCCATTCATCGCGGCACGAATGAATTCCTTTTCGCCACCGGTCGTGGTCGCTTGCGCGCAAGTCTGAGTGAACCGCGCGCGCCGCAAATGATCTTGAGCGGTGATCCGACGCTGCCTGATTTGCTCACCGGTGATCGCTCAGAAACCTGGGGCGCCGTCGTCGTAGTAAACTCAACCAAGGAAACCACCGCCGGGCTTGAAATTACGGCCGAAGTAAACGGTCGGCGGCACACGACGAAGGTGCCGAAAATGCTCCCGTTGAGCGCTCGCAAAATGGGTTTTCAAATCGCGGCGCCTTCGCTTCACACCGGCGGTGAAACGACCTTAAAACTCACTCTCCATGACCGGGAAAACCACAACCACGTAGTCGATCAAGCTGAGTTCAAGTTGCGCATTCGCGAACCGCAGCAAACCCGGAAGATCACGTTCGTCAGCGACATTGATGGCAGCGTTCAGTATTACGCAGTCAATCCGGCATCGGGCGAATTTGACGAGCACAATCGACCGGCCATGTTCTTCTCGTTGCACGGCGCGAGTGTGGAAGCGATCGGACAGGCGGACGCCTATTCGCCGAAGAAATGGGGTGTCATCGTCACGCCGACCAACCGTCGACCGTACGGATTCGATTGGGAGGAATGGGGACGCATGGACGCGCTCGAAGTGCTCAATTTGGCGACGGCTAAATTTCGCCCCTCACCCGACCAGGTCTATCTTACCGGCCATTCGATGGGTGGACATGGCACTTGGAATTTCGGCGCGAACTTCCCCAACCGCTTCGCCGCCATCGGACCGAGCGCGGGCTGGATCAGCTTCTGGTCGTACGCCGGTTCGAGTCGTTCCGAGGAGCCCAACGCGATCGAGCAAATGCTTCTGCGCGGCATGGCCCCCGCCGACACGATGGGACTTTCGACGAATTATTCGCAGCTCGGCGTTTACATCCTGCACGGCGACGCGGACGACAACGTGCCGATCAAGGAAGCCCGCACGATGCGCGCTCATTTGCAAACGTTTCTGCGGGATCTCGACTGGCACGAGGAACCGGGTGCCGGCCATTGGTGGGACAACTCCGACGAACCGGGCGCCGCCTGCGTGGACTGGCCGCCGATGTTCGATTTCTTCGCGCGACATCGTTTGCCAGCAGACGACGAGGTGCGACAGGTGAATTTCACGACGATGAATCCCGGCGTTTCTGCGACCGATCACTGGGTCACGATCGCCCAGCAACAACACGCGCTTCAGGCCAGCCGGGTGAACATCGAGTTCGATCCGCAGAAACGGCGGTTCACGGGAACCACGAAAAATGTCGCCACGCTCGAACTGCGCTTCCCCGCCCGATCCGAGGCCGGCGATTTGATTCTGGCGCTCGACGATCATTCCCAAACGAACGCCGTCGCGGCCGGTCGAACCAACATCTGGTTGCATCGCGTGGGCGAAGATTGGGAAACGGGCACCGCGCCAGCCGCGAGCGAGAAAGGCCCCAACCGCGCTGGACCTTTCAAGGAAGCGTTTCAGCACCGGATGGTTTTCGTTTACGCGACCCACGGCACACCGGAGGAGAACGCGTGGGCGTTCGACAAGGCGCGGTTTGACGCGGAACAATTTCAGTATCGCGGCAACGGCTCGATCGACGTGCTGGCCGACACAGAATTTGCGCCGGCGAAGTTTCCGGATCGCAGCGTGATCCTCTACGGCAATCGTGACTCCAACGCAGCGTGGTCGGCGTTGCTCGCGGACAGCCCGGTTCAAATTGGCCGCGATGAAATCCGCCTGAGCGACCACGAGTTTCGGGGTGCGGATCTCGGATGTGTTTTCATGCGCCCGCGCCGCGATTCGGACACCGCCAGCGTTGCCGTTGTTTCCGGCACAGGAATCAACGGTCTTCGACTCACCGACCGGCTTTCCTATTTCACCTCAGGCACCGGTTTTCCCGATTGCTTGATCTTGAGTCCCGAGATTCTGGAAAAGGGAACCGCCGGCATTCTGGCCGCCGGTTTCTTCGGGAACGATTGGAGCGTCGAGCGCGGGGAAATTGCTTTTCACGAACAATATTGAGGCGCTCACCTCCGGTTATTTGTCCGCCGCAGCCGCTGATAATTCCCCAACCGGTACTACGTCAGTGCTCATATCTGCGAACAAGCAAGTTCTGCTGGGCATCTTATTAAAATAGCGGACCGGTTCCTTTTCTCGAAGGAGCATCGTTTTTTCCGGTTCTTTTATGTCTGAAAGTTTCCCCTTGTAGCTGACCTCAAAATCATCGGCTCGAACAAGAATCCCCAGAACGCGAGCGCCGCCGTAGAACTTGTCACCCATAAAAGCCTTCGCCGCTTCTATTGAGCTTGGAAACATCCCCCCATCCTGATCGGCCGCGGTGGCGAGAGCCTGTGCCAGCAATTGGGCATACCGCTCTTTTGCGTGCCACTCACGAACGTTTGCCAGCCCCTCTGTCTGTTCCAAAATGGAGGCGAAGTTTGAAGGTGGCTTTAGCGCACCCTCTTTCAACATTCGCGTGAGCTGGTCATATTGTTCCTTCACGACCGTCAGCTGTGCAATTGTTCGATCCGCACTATCAAGCTGACCGCGCAACCGTGGCAGATCAGCCACCTCGTTCTTCAACTGTTCAATTTGATCGTCCCGAAGCTTGATCGCGGCGGCGGCCTGGTCTTTGTCAGTCATGAGCTGACTTCGCGATTCATTCGCTGCTTGAAGTTCGCTTTTGACGTGATCGGCTTCGTGGTCCTTGACCAAATAGGTGGAAGTTCCAGTGATCGCTGCGGCGGCGAGTACAGCCGCTCCTGTCTTGAGATTCAGAATATTCATGGTGGTTGAGGCTCCGTGGGTGATGGATGCGGTGGTACCGATGGCGGTTCCACTCAGAACGGCCGTGGTGATGGATGCTGCGAGACCAACTGGAACAGTGGCCGATGCGCTGGTCGGCAGGGTCGTGGTCAGCCAGGCGATGGAGCCCGCGATTCCCAGCTTGCCGAAGATGCCGCGCAGTTTTTCCAGCGCGCGGTTCACGCGCATCCGGGCGGCGTCCTCGCTCAAGCCAAGTTCCTGTCCCACGTCCCGCAGATTGCGGTCTTCGAAGAAGCGGAGCACGAGGGCATCGCGATCCTCGGGTTTGAGCTGGTCCATCGCCGATTCGAGATGTTCGGCGACCGTGTCGGGGCCGGGTTCGTTGAAGTTCATGGCGGCGGCGATCTGTTCGCGTTGACGGCGGCGCGTGTCCGATCGAACAGCGGACAGCGCGAGACGGCGGGCGGTCTGATAAAGCCAGCCGGCCAGCACCGTCTCGCGGGTGATCTCCTCCGACCTGTCCGCCAGTCTGGCAAAGGTGGTCTGGGCGATTTCCTCGGCCTGTTCCCGGCTGCCGGTCACGCGTTGGGACACGGCGAAGACCATGCCGATGTGCCGTTCCACCAATTGTCGGAACGCGGCGTCGTCACGGTGGTTCCGGAAGCGGGCCAGCAGGTCGTGGTCTTGAGCGTCCATTTACATTTTATAAACACCACCACCGGGCGAAACCGAACAGGAAATTCTGGCAAAAGAAAAAGGCGACCGCTTAAGCAGTCGCCTCTTTAAGAGATGTTTGAGCCGGGGTCGCTATTGCTTCCGGGTCGGCCACTCGAACGTGATCTTAATATCGTCCGCGGTCTTGATCGGATTACCGGGAATTTGCGGAGCCGGCGGTTGGATGCCGAAATCGGTCATCTTGGTGTCCAACACGCCCTTGACGATCATCATGTCGCCGTCGGCTTTTTCCATGGTGACGGGGAAACTGACTTCCTTGGTCACGCCCGCCACGGACAGATCGCCTTTGGCGTCAAACTTCATGTCGCCCTTGGCCGTGAGTTCCTTGAGCACAAACTCAATGCGCGGGTGTTGATCGACTTTCATGGCGGCATACATGATGTCGTCCATGGCCTTTTTGTCGCTCTTGATCGAGCGAACGGAAATGATCGCCTTGGCGGTGGCGTCCACCTTGCCGGGCTTGTTGAGATCGCCGTTGAGTTCCATGGAACCGCCGACGAGTTTTGATTCCACGGTCCAGTCGTGAACCGTGGAAGTGCCGTCGATCTTGACGGTGCTCCCGGGTCGAGCCTTGTAGGTGTCGGCGAGCGCGGGAAGTGCCAGCACGAGGGCGGCAGTCATCAGGGAAGTGAAGGGAATCGCTTTCATATCAGATACAAAGTTCAGTTGGTGGATTGGACGTTCAGCGGTATCAGGAAAGTTCAAACCATTCGGGTTTGATTTCGACGCGTTGGTGACCGCGTACCGCGTCGTTGGCCGCGATCACCTGCACGGTCGCCTCATAACCTTCGACGTAATTGGCCGCCGGCAAATAGGTCTTGGCGATATCCTTCAGGTAATCGAGCAGCGCCGATTCATCATCGCCATACGTATCGATGAAGTCCTTGACGGCGGTCTGGTGGTTGAATGCGTTCGACACAAACGCCTCCAGCGAATAGCGAAGTGGTGTGTCGGTGTAGGTCGATTGGTCGCCGGCCTTTTCCGTGATGGCGGTCAGCTTCGTGGCATTGGACACGAGCGCGATGCCGGTTTCCTTGTAGAATTGGTCTTTGCGCGCGTACACTTCCCAGCCGAGCAGCGGCGCGTCGACTTCCTTGAACATCCACGCCTTGGGACCGCGCACCATCAACGCGGCGTCTGAGCCGTAATACATTTCGTAGTCGGAATCGAACGAGTTCACGAGCGTGGCATCGTACATCAAATTGGGCCCGTCGTATTCGAACACGGCCTGAATGGTGTCGTCCACATCGCGACCATCGTTCCAGTTGATGATGCTGCCAAAACCACTGACAGCGATCGGGCGCTTACGAATGAACCAACCGGCAATGTCGATCTGGTGAATGCCGATCTCCCCAACCAGCCCGAGGGACGTTTCCTTGCGCAACCGCCAGTTCATCATTTTTTCCTGGTCGGCGTTTGCCGAGGTGCGACGCCAGCTTTGCTTCTTGTGGTATTGCGCGCGGGCCATGGCGGTCTTGCCCCAGGAACCGGCACCGATGAAGT
Organism: bacterium; assembly: GCA_016124235.1. Taxonomy (GTDB): domain Bacteria; phylum Verrucomicrobiota; class Verrucomicrobiia; order Limisphaerales; family RI-55; genus RI-55. The sequence continues at coordinate 78,567 of WGOC01000029.1, forward strand.
CCATGAGGAAGTGGCGTTGCGGGTCTGACCGGAAATTCAGGCCCGACTGGAAATACAATTTGGGATGCTTCTTGGCAGCCATCGCGATGGCGCGGGCGTCCTCCATCGTCTGCCCGTACGGCACTTCGCAATAAACGTGTTTGCCGGCGGCAACGGCGGCTTCGACCATCTCCCGGTGCATGTAAGTCGGCGTGGCAATGAACACCGCCTGCACATTATCATCAGCCAACAGTTCTTTGTAATCTTCGTACTCCTTGCAACCGGGCGCCCGACGCGCGGTGCGGCGCAAGTAGGGACCGTAGGTATCGCACATGGCCGTGATCGGCGCGTTGGGCAATTGGCCGAGGGCGGCGACGATTTCGCGGCCCCAAGTGCCGCAGCCAATGACCCCACACTTGACCGGCGGTGTGTTCGGATGCTTGGCGGCTTCGGCGCCGATTGCGTCGCGGCTGGGCACGAGAATGGTCCCGCCCATCATCATCATGAGAGTGCTCATCGAGGCGCCCTTGATGAAGGCACGACGATCCACGTCAGCACTCTGTTCCAATACGGTTTTCTGCTCTTCGTTCATGTCAATTCAGTGGGTTGCGATAGGCCCGACATTCAGGGGCGTTTTCGATCAAGTCAAGGTGACAGGCGACCGGAATATTGAAAATCTGGAACCATCCCTTGACGGCTGGGTTGGCGCAATCGGAGAGGACCGATCAGCCCTCTCCGATTGAGCACCAATTTCACCACTCAAACAAATCGGGTAAACCAGAACTGTTCACGCTGCGCTGTGGCATTCCGGCAAATCTGCCAAATGCGTCAGTTCAGCTCCTTCACGCGCAGGTTTCGGAACTCCACCGGTCCGTGATCACCTTGCAGGAAGAAGCTACCGGGCTCGTTGACATTGCCGTCCAGCTCACTGCCCGTGGCGCGATCGACAGCGACATTATCGATGATCTTCTTGCCGTTCAGGATCACGGTCACTTTGTCGCCGATCATGGTCGCATCGACCGTCTGCCATTGGCCCGGTGGTTTGGAAACGTTCTCCGAAGCGGTGGTGTGATTGTAGATCGAACCATTGCCGCCGGGCGCCGGTTTGCCGGAAGCAGCATCGTCAAAGATTTGAATCTCGTGACGACCCCGCAGGTAAAACCCGGAATTGCTGCCGGCGGGAATCATGTATTCGTACCGGACCTCGAAGTTCCAATATTTCTTGTCGGTGACCAGATCCACACCGTGTGGCCGTTCGCCTTGTTGATTTCTCGGCAAGCGATTCACGAGCATGCCATTTTCCACGCTCCAGCTGTGGTTGCCATCTTCATGCCGGAGATGCCAGCCGTTCATGTCCTTGCCATCAAAGAGGGCCACGAAGCCTTCCATCTTTTCCTCCGGGCTGATGTTGCAGCTCGTGTCCTGGGGGACACCATTGCCTTCCTTGAGACCAAGGGCCCATTCGATTCCGCCGAGAATATGTTTCTGATAGGCCATCGCCACTTCCGGCGAGTTCTTGCGGTCTTTCCAATCCGGATCCCACACATCTTCACGATGCCCGAGCGACGTGTAAAACACGCGGCCCTTACCAAAATTACGGCACCATGAAATCGGATAATAACCCGGGTCCTTTGAATTCGGATGCTTGTCCAATGCGAGCAACAAATGACACTGATCGCGATCGTGGTTCTTCATTTGGTAGATCTCGTCAAACACGGTGAAGGTCTTGCCAAAGGGCGCCGTCGCCGGATGGCTCGGATCTTCATTGATCGCCTCCACCTCCACCTGCGCCTCGTGCGTCTTGAATTCGGCATCCAGCATCTTGGTGTACGGATGCACCGGTTCGTGATGGTCAAATGTATCGGCGGCGGAATGCATGCCCATGAACGCGTGTCCGTCGTGAACCCACTGGATGAACGCATCCACATCGGGCAGCGGCAAGTCACCGGTCGTGTTGGCGAATATGACGCCGTCATAATTCTTGAGCCCGTCCGGGCTCATCTTGGTCTTTAAATCGTCATCGGTGCGGGCGTAATCAACGGTGTACGCGCCCGACTTTTCACCCAGTTCCTTTAAAATGCGCTCAGCAGTCGGAATCGAACTGTGGCGAAATCCTTTGGTGACAGTGACGACAAGTACGCTTTTGGGCTTGGCCAACGCGGCCGAAGCCAGGCCGGCCAGCAAAAGGCCAACGATCAATTTTTTCATAAGCTCGTGAAAGATGTGCCGTCGACAACAATGCCGACGGCGTGTTCGACGCATGTCGAGGGAGTCATCATCAAATATAGGAAAAGTCCCTAGCCGGCAAGGCCCCATTCCGTGCGACGGATTTCGTTTCTGCTCGATCGGCGACCGCCGTCGCCCGTCAACGTCGCTCTTGACCCGGGAGCCGACCTGCACAAGATTGCCCCTCGCCATCGATGGGGGCGCACTGGTTTCGACTGGATGGATGCGCCAGCGATTGCATGCCGAGGACGATCCGTTGGCCTCGTTAATCATCGGATCAAAAAATTAATTGCTAACGAAGAATTAGCTCTCGCGGCCTAAGTGCCCCGACGTTCGCCACTGGACACCGGCTACGGTGGATGAACGCCACAGCCGGTTAGGTTGATGCCGGAGACGGCGCGGTATTGACCGAAAAATTGCATGCCGACTATGCGGCGGGTCTCATGTCGGAGAGTAATCCCGCGGCAGACAAATCATCTCCGGCTAAGCATGTAGTGGTTGCTGGTTATTTTGTTCAGGACGCGGGTTCGATTCCCGCCGCCTCCACCAATGTTTTCAGGGGTTTTGTGCAGTTCATGTTGATTTACTGACAATTTACTGACAAAATCCGTCCGTCATGAGCACACGGACAAAACCGGAGATTGCCGGAGGGGAGAAAATCAAGAAGGAGAAGAAATCCACTTTCCCCATCAAGGTGAAGGTCGGTCACACCATCGCGAAAATATACCGGACCAAGTCCAATGGTTGTGATCAGTTTATCGTGACGCACTACCTCGGCACGAAGCGGGTGCGCAAAGTGTTCGCGGATCTGGAGCTGGCCAAGCAGGAAGCCCACACGGTCGCCACCAAACTTTCGCAGGGCGAACTCAACGTGCTCGAACTGAAAAATGAAGACCGCCTGGCGTACGTGCGCGCCATGGCCGCCCTGCAACCCGCCGGCATTCCATTGGAGATCGCAGCGATTGATTACGCCGAGGCGATCAAGATCCTCGAGGGTTCTGCATCGGTGGTCGAAGCGGCCCGCTATTTTGCAAAGCTGCATCCCAGCAGGATGCCCCGCAAAACGGTATCGGACGTCGTCACTGAATTGCTCGATGCAAAGGAAGCGGACGGGGTGAGTGACGTTTATCTCAAGGATCTTCGGAGTCGCCTCACCAAAGTTGGCGAAAAGTTTCCCGGACAGATTGCCCTGGTCACGACCGGCGAGGTCGAGGAGTTCCTCAGAACGCTGACCGTGAAGGGCAACGGGAATCACGAGCACAAACTCTCGGGACGTTCACGCAACAACTATCGGCGAGCGATCGGGACTCTCTTCAAGTTTGCGCAGAGCCGTGGTTACCTGCCCAAGGGCGAGTTGCCGACCGAATCCGTGGCCCGCGCGAAGGTCGAAAGCAGCGAAATTGAAATCTTCACAGCCGACGAAATGACACGCCTGCTGCGGCACGCCTCGGATGAGATGATCCCCTTCCTGGCGATTGGCGCATTCGCAGGATTGCGTCATGCCGAACTCGGGCGACTGGACTGGGCCGAGGTGCGATTGGAGGACGGATTCATCGAGATCAAGGCGAGTAAGGCGAAGACCGCAACGCGACGGCTTGTACCGATTGCCGAGAACCTGAAGCAATGGCTGTTGCCGCGCCGACAACGGCGCGGCGCCATCGCGCCCTACAGCAACATGACCAAGCAGCTGGCTTGGCTGTCGAACCGGGTGGACCGGGAATGGAGGAGAGAGCGCGGCCAAAATCCGGAGGACACCCAAGCATCAGCGAAAAACCGGAAGAGTCGAAAGCCACAGGCCTGGAGGCGGGGCAAGGGAGACAAGACGGATCGTCGTAAATCGGAACAGCCCGGTGCGAAGCGGTTGTTCAAGTGGAAGCACAACGCGTTGAGGCATTCGTACATCAGTTATCGGGTGGCGGAGACGCAGGATGTGGCGAAGGTTTCACTCGAGGCCGGGAACTCGCCGCAGATGATCTTCAAACATTACCGGGAGCTGGTGCGGCCGAAGGATGCGGAGGCGTGGTTCGGGATCGTGCCGGCAGATGGTGCGGAGGAAAAGATTGTGGAGATGAAACAGGTGGCTGCGTGATGCCGTTGTGGAAGTGAGAAGTGAGAAGTGAGAAGTGAGAAGTTGGGAGATGGGAGATGGGAGATGGGGACACCTGCTGGACAGATGGCGAAGGCGGGCGGATGATTGCCGGCGGATGAACGAGTTGCCGAGCCGGACGCCACGCCCCTTCCGAGTGTTGATCGGTGAAACAGAAACGACTCTGGTCAAATTGGTGAGCGATCTGGTGCAATCCGTCGTGGGAATTGGACGAGCGGTTCAAATTGTCGTGGAACACGATGCCGCCGATCTGCGAAAGAAAGCAGCTGACACCTCGTTTGAGCTCATCGTGATCACCCTGAACAACGTACTGCATGCCGGCGACGGGGTCGGCGAGCGGGTGATTTCACTGAATCGGTCGGTGGAACTGTTGGCCGAACTGAGGCGGACCACGGATATCCCCATTGTGGCGTTGAGCGGTCAATGGCGACACGGGATTGAGCATCAACTGGAACAGGCGGGCGCCGACCTGCTTTTTCGGCTGCCATTCGACTTGGGAGAGTTTTGCAGACTGCTCGGATGCCGGCTGGGCACGATGGTTGGGTGAAACTTTTTTGCGGCAGATACGTCTGAAACGAGAGCAGGACGGTTTGTCGTTCTGGGTTAACTCAGCCGGCTGGTTACCGGTTGATCGGTTTATGTAATTGGATCCGGCGGTCATTCCCCGCATAGGCGTGGCCGCCGGATTTTTGCTGTACGAATTAAACCGCTGATTAGCCTTTGTGGGGAACTGAATGGGGTTCAGCGGGAGCTTCGCCCTACCATTGGGACGGAGGCTTTACGCGAATTGCGCGAAGGGACAGGCTGGTACTGGATTGACGGGCTCGGGAGGATGACGTCAGTCTCCGCGCAATGAGTAACGCACTTGCTGATCTGTCGGCCAAACAACTCCGCCATGCCGCGGATCTGAAGGAGAAGATCGCGTCGTTGACCGCAGAACTCGACCGCCTGCTGGCCAGCGGCGGTGCTGTCGCCGCCAAATCCACTGGCAAAAAGAGCAAAATGTCTCCCGCTGCCCGTGCCAAGATCGGGGCGGCCCAAAAGAAGATATGGGCGGCGCGAAAGGCGAAAGCAAAGGGCGCGGCCAAGAAGCCAGCGTGACGTTGGGGCTCAGCGGGAGCTTCGCCCTACCATTGGGACGGAGGCTTTACGCGAATTGCGCGAAGGGACAGGAAAAAGGAAGTGGCTGGCGTGGGCGGAGCTAGCGATCAACGATTTTCACTGACTGATCCATCATTGACTAACTTTTGGGCTAACACTGACTTCTCGGTCACTGACTCTTTCAACCGACAATCACGTCCACGTCAGCCAATCGCAAACTAGTCCCCGGTTCCCATTCGTCAAGGGCCTGACGGACGATTTCGGGCGCCAAGGTGAATAGATTTCTTACCACGGATTGGCGATCAAGGAGCAAATGGCGATCGAAGAATGCACGGAAGGAACAAGGTCCTTACGCGAATGGCGGGGCGACGCTGACCAGGCGCGCACGGAGTGCCCGCCCCACCTTTGGGAACGCCGGCGAGACGCCGGCAGCACGTTGGGCAGAACCGATCAACGACTGGTTCGCAGCGTCGCTCGAAATTGCCGGTAGCGTGTCTTGAGGTGTCGACCGAATTCATTTCCGGCCACCGCTGACTGAAAGATTTTGAGCGCAACCGGTGCGATCGGGGACTTTTGATTGAGCGGGTCCAGGCATCCACAGGTGATCGCCCGCGCTGCCTCGGAATCCCCGGAAAGTGTGCGCTCATAGAACTCAGGTGTTTCCCAGCCGTAACTGATGGAGGCCAGCACCGGGACGGATTTGCCCCGGGGAACGATGCGGAGGAGCGCCCGGCGACAGTCGCACGCCGGCTCATCACAATAGAGTTCTTCGACGGCGTATTGACCGGGCGCCAACGCTCCACCCGGGGCCACTTCGAAACCGAAGGTGGCCTCGGCCGGGCCGGCCGGGCATCGGGAATGGAAGGGAACCATGGGCATAAAGGAAGAGTAGTGGCCGGAACTGTTGAAAGCAAGATTGCGACGGACGATTCCGTTGACCGGGGATGTGGAAAGCAATTTGTGTCGGCGTTAAATGTCGAGCCGAAGGACGCCTTCCCAAGGTGCCACGTTGCCAAGACCATCAAAGCAGATGCATTTGAAGCAGCGTTTGGGAATCCCCTGCCCGGGCACAAAGCGGACTGGGAGCGGCTAGCCGGGGGCGCGATTCGGCGATAGGTCGGCCGCATGAAAGCTCATCAGCGGCGGTGTGCGGCGTGTGGACGACGGTTCGTGCCGGATCAACGATGCGTTGCGCGACAGCGCTTCTGCTCCCGACCTGCCTGTCAGAAAATCAGCAAGGCGGATAGCCAGGCACGGTGGCTGGCAAAAGGCGACGGCCACGTGCATCATTGCCACCGACGACGAGAGCTTCACCTACAACGCCCGCGTGAACAGGTTGCCGCCGATCCAATGCCACAAGATGATCATCAAGGCGGTGAAGAACGGGGTCAGCACGAAACGGATCGCGGCGGCGTTGGACATGCCGCACGCGGTGGTGAAGGGGCTGCTGACTTTGCTGGACGGCGTGAACGACGAGGCGGTGGATCTGTTGAAGGACAAGAATATCGCCCCCAAGACGATCCGGCTGTTGCGCAAGGTGACCGGCGTGCGCCAGATCGAGATGGCCGAACTGATGGTCAGCGCGAACAACTTCACCGCCGGCTATGCCGAGGCATTGATTCTGGGCACACCGAAGGACCAACTATTGAACCCGGCGGAACCGAAAGCAAAGGCCGGATTGAGCGTGGAAGAGATCGCGCGGATGGAACGCGAGATGGAATCGCTGGAGCGCGACTTCAAGGCGGTGGAGAGCAACTACTCGGAGAACATGATGGCGCTGACGGTGTCACGCGGCTACATCAAGAAGCTGTTGGAGAACGCGAAAGTGGTCCGGTATCTCAATGCGAACCATCAGGAGTTCCTGACGGAGTTTGAGGCGATTGCGGCGACGGAAGGGTTGTGACGGCGGGGCGAGGCTAGAAGATGGCAGATGGAAGCTGGGACATGGGGAAGGTGATCGGTAATCAGTGGGAGGGAAGAGAACGAGGGCGAGGAAGAATCGCGAAGCGATTGAAGCGGCGTTGCCGCAACACTCAAAAGCAGATTCGTTTGAAGCAGCTTGTGGAGAAATCTTTTGCGCTGTCAGAGGGCCAGCCCGCGCTGGATCACTTCCTCGCGCAAGGTGCGCCGCATGAGATGTGAAGACAGGAACAGCAGTGCGGTGGTCGTCACAAAGATAATCGGGAGCAGACTGATTTGCGGCGCGACGATGACGCACAGAAAGCTGGCGCCGATGACCGCCACAGCACCGGGAAGTTCCCACTCCCAAGCCACCGCGAGTCCCAGCAACCAGGTTGCGATCACGATGGGCACAACCGGCCCGCCGATACCAGCGGTGTGAACAGCGTTTAACGCCGACGCCCACGAAATCAATGCAACAAGACTGAAGGCGCGGGCGGTTCCGCGGGTTAGTCGCGTGATCTTGAGCAGAGCGGTATCGGACAATTCATTCATCGGTTTGATCGCTGGCGATTCCAGTGTCCCCAAAAGCGGGTGCCGCCATCAACCAACGGGCGAAATCAATCACACAACCACGAGGTGCGCCCAGGCGAAGTCTTAACCGTCTCGATTGAAGGGCGTTAGGCAGGAGCTGATGATGACGAAACTCGTGCCTAACGAACTTCGGGCATTGGTGAAAAGATGGCTTCACCCGGAATGCCGTGTATGAACAGAATGTTGCGTGGCCGTGGGTGAACAAATTTGGGAGCATTGGCTGGAGCGCCTTTACAATCTCCGGCGCGACAAGCGCGGCTCGCACGAACGACCGCACAAGCCCGTCCTGCTGCTGAGCATCATCGATCTACTGGATCGCGGGTCCATCAAAAACAACGTCGTACCGTTCAGCGATGAGCTGATGGCAACCTTCAGGCGCTACTTCGAAGCTGTGCGCTCGGCCAACGACAAGCCCACAATCGAGAACCCCTTCTACTTCCTGAGCGGCGATGGATTCTGGGACTTGTTTGCGCAGGGGGATCGCAATCCGCTTTATGAGAAGGGACAGGCCGCGGGAGCGCCGAGCCAGGCGTGGCTGCGGCAGCGGCAGGTCTGGGGGCGGTTCGATCCAGTACTCTGGGGTTTGCTTAAAGACGACGTTTCGCGCCATCAGTTTCGCGAGGCATTGATCGCCCGCTATTTCCCTGAGAAGCGAGATGAACTGGCGGCATTGGTAGTGCAAGGAAAAGCGGGTCGTGATGCCGAATCCGTACTCAAGGAACTGCCTCCCGCGCCGGCCCGTGACGCGGCGTTCCGACGAATCGTGCTGGAAATATATGATTACACCTGCGCGGCCTGCGGACTCCGGCTCAAGCTCAGCAGCGAGCTGACATTGGTGGAGGCCGCTCACATCATTCCCTTCAGCGTTGGGTTTAATGACAAGCCCAACAACGGTTTGGCGCTGTGCCCGAATCATCACTGGGCGATGGACCGATATTTGATTGCGCCGTGCCCGGACCGGAAACATCCCGAAGGGATCTGGAAAGTCAGCCCCCGCCTCGAATCCCGGCGATCTGGTGAACGCGATCTGCTGGCGTTGTCCGGCCGGCCGGTGTTGCGGCCGGAGGAAGAGAAGTTTTTCCCGGCGAGGGAGAGCCTGAGCTGGCGGGAGGAACATCTGTTCACGCAGTACTCGTGAGGTCCGAACTGCCACCGACCAACATTCGTGAATTTCGCTTCAATTAAAACCGCACAAGGTGGCAACCTCCGGGTCAGAGTATTTGATTATGAAGGAAACCTGTTTTTCATTGGCTGGCGCCGTTGCTCTGCTACTGACCGCTGGATGCGCGTCCACTCCGAAAGGTGCCGAAAAGGGACCGGATGGAACCATCGCCTACACCATTGAAATTGAAGCAAGCGAACCCGGTGCGCGCATCGAGGTCGACGGCGATTACGTCGGCAAGGCGCCGACAACCGTCAAGGTGTTTGGCGATCGCGACGGAACCTTTCACAACTTCGGGAGCCAGGAATACGTGATCAAGGCGTATCCCGTGAAGCCGGGCCAACAGGTGCAGACCAAGGTGTTCCACACCGGGCGTTGGTTTGACACGGAGGACAGGGCTTGCTTGCGGGTGTAGGTGTAAATCAAATGCATGAGAGTGATGAGTGATGAGTGACAAGTGGGAGGGGCGCCCCAGAGCGGAGCGCCCCCGGTGAACTCAGGCACGAACCTGCGCGGGGAAGTAGGCCTGATACTTTTGCTTGGGATCGGACTCGGTGCCGGGTGTGACCTGACCGCACGGGTGCTGCCACACGCCCCGCTTGTTGTTCCAATGAAACCCGAACTCCGCCAACTGCGCGGTGATCTCGCGCGGCTGCTTGTCGGCGAACTCGATCCAGACCCACTTGCCGACGACCTCGGCGCGCTCAAAGAACTCCGGCGCCTTGCTCTGCAACAACGCCAGCAACTGACTGGTGCCAAACCCGCGATGCAAGCGGCGCTTGCCCAGATCGATCGGCGGCAACGCCGCCGCCTCTGACTCCGGCTCGGTGTGCTGGAGCTGATGATCGGGACGGCTCGGGAGCCCCTGCCTCGGGGACTGCTGCTGCGGCCGGCGGCCGCTCCGGCTGGACGCTGTGGTGGTGGGTGCGCTGGTGGATGATGATGTAGTAGTTTTCATGGTCTTTTTTTTGTGCTGTGCTGATCGGTCCGGACACTCGCCCTGCACGAATGCTGAGCCTGCCCAACAGGGCGGCGCGGGGAGTCGCTTCAGAGGGGCACCCGCATGGCCCCCTGGTGAATTGGCAGGCGC
>WGOC01000007.1 GCA_016124235.1 bacterium
CAACGGCTTGCCGCTGCTCAACAGGAGTTCCACGGCATCACGCTTGAAGGTCGCGTCATACCGTTTGATCGGTTTTCTCATACGCTGGTATCTCATTTACCAGCTCGCCCTTTTCTGTCCACTCAATCAGGGGAACCTCACCCATCTCCCATCTCCCATCTCCCATCTCCCATCTCCCATCTCCCATCTCCCATCTCCCATCTCCCATCTGCTATCTCCCATCTGCTATCTCCCATCTCCCATCTGCTATCTCCCATCTGCTATCTCCCATCCGCCATCCGTGTTTGTCCGTGGCGATCCGTGGCCAAGAATGCATCCAGGCCATGAAAGGCTCCGCAACCCTCAGCTGGTTCTCTTTCCAAATGTCGCAATGAACACCGCGCGCGGGTCGCCCGTCTTGTCGGTTGAAATGCCCCCTTTCGACTCTCCTTGATCTGAGCACCAAGAAGACTCCGCCTCGCGTGTCAACTGACAATGATCGACCTCCAGCTACCTCATTTTCCGCGTTTCGTTTGAGGCCTGCATCTGGCCACGGTTTGAGCACTGGCCACCTGCCTATAAACGATTCACTTCGCCACATAGAACCAAAACAGCCGGGCCCGATCGTTCGATCGGGCCCGGCTGTTTAAAACTGTCAGAGCGTCAACTTATTTGACTTACTTCACTCGGTTCCGGCGCACAATCCTCACCGTACTCAGCCCCAGCGGCACAACCAACAACAGACCTGCGATGACCGTGCTCGGCTCTGGGACGGGAGCACCATAGTCGAGGCGAGGCTCATTCAAGGCAGTCCCATATTGAAAGCTTATATCAGAAAAATCGCTCGCAGAAAGCGATGCAGGAACGTCTGATAGGGCCAGGTGAAAAACAATTGATTGATAAACCTGTGGATCTTTTATCGAGCTATTTGACCCATTCAGCGTGTTCCATCCAAGTATTCCTCCATCTGACCCATCCAAATTTACATTGCTTGATCCCAAGTTGCCAAACCCCGAGCCTCCAACCGTGGAATACCCAGCGCCTCTTAGTCCCATCGACGCTCCATTTGGAGCGGTGAGATTTTGGTCAAACGCCCAATAATCCCCCAGTGTATGACCACTAGGCATAGTGCTGCCGCTAACCAGCGTCCCTGAAGCCGTTCCACTTCCAGATAGCGTACCCGCACCACTATAGTTGAAGAACACTGCCGTTAATGAATACGTCGCGTCCCAAGTGGGAGACGGCTGTGTGCCTGAACTTGTCAACGTGACCTGCAGGTCATTGCCGACTATGTCAAATTCGACCGATGCGGCTCGACCACCACTTCCAGCTGCGCTGAAGCTGACTGAAGCGTTCGCACTTGTGGTCGTTCCCATCCAAATTGCTGCCGCCGCCACCAACCCCGCATATGATTTAAGGTTCTGCTTTTTCATACTAATGCCTTTCTCAAAACTAAAAGTGCGCCTTCCAACCAGCTCGACAACGCTTGGACTGGCCACTCAAAGTGGAATTAGTGTCACTCAAAATCAGCAAAATCATCTATCCCTGCTTGGGACATGATCAGACACTTTTGGGACCCACCACCAGTCAACCGTCAATAACCGGGACGGGAGAAATCCCTGTCCAATTTCCCCCGACTGGCTATCCCTCGGAAAACGGTTCAATTACCTCGGGAGGGTGCGCCGGAAACCACAAAACCGTGGCGACTTGAATATCGAGCTCTGCGCGACCAGTTCGCAGCTCCCCGCCCTGTCTCGTCTGGTATCATCGTCCGTGTGTATCCGTGCTTATGTGTGGCTAAAACTCTGGGTCTCCGAGGTGAATTTGCATAACCTGTGTTCCTCGGGCTTAAGTGAGCGGCACCCCTCGGGGGGCCAAGTTACACGAGGCCAATATGATCAGCCTCAATCAGTTCAGATCAGCGGTAAAAAACGGTGCGCGTGATGGTCCTCGTCCTCGCCCTAATCGTCCACAAGTTGGATCCACCTCTCTGAGTTGGCCTGATTGCCACACCCTTGGGAGGGACGGCAGGTTGCCGACCCCAACCATTGAGCCTCGACAGGGTTTCAAAAGTGGGGCCATCCATTCGCGTAAACCATCTATTACAAACAGAGCAAAACCTTAGGCCGGAAATCGATTTTCTTTGCTTCAAACAAATAGGCCGGTCTTGCAAGACCGGCCTACCATTTGGAAACGAGAAATGAAATGATGCTAGCGCGTTAGGCCCCGCGATTCCTCCGCACAATCCGCGCCGTGCTAATCCCGAGGGGAACCAACAACAACATCCCGGCAAGCACAGTCGACGGTTCGGGAACGGCAACAACGCTCACGTCATCTATGAATGCCGACTGAGTACCGCCGTCATTCCACGTAAATTGTAGAGACCCTACCGTTGTAGGCGTTATCACAAAGGAATATTGTTGATATGTCGTCGTAAGTGAAGGTGGCGAAACAATATCAATAACAGGTGCTGTATCCAACCCTAAGGTCAGAGTGCCTTCACCAGTAGATTTGGCCCAAAAGGTGACCAAATACGCATTACCGCCAACCATTGTTGGGAGATACTGAACCAACGAACCTGCCGACGGGGAAACGACGCCCGCATAAGTACCACTGTGAACATCCGCCGCAGTCGTTGTCAGTCCGTTGTTGTACCCTGACCAATTTGGAGATAACGAACCCGATTCAAATCCACCATCAATAACCAAGCTCGCTTGTGAAGCGATAGCGCTCGTAATGAGCATTCCGAACATGAAACCAAGTTTTGCTCTTTTTTTCATTTTTTAACTTTCTGGGTCGAGGTTGTTGAACTTCATCTTGCAATTATTTCCGGACAAGTCGCCGCACACGCCATCATCTAATTTTCTCGGATTAATCCGTCTAGTTAAGCATGGGACATCTTTATTCACTTTTGGGACTTATGGTGATTCCCGCGGACGATACGAACTGTGCTAATTCCCAGCGGTATCAGTAACAGCACACCCGCTATCACCGTTGAAGCTTCCGGAACAACGATCACCAATTGGTCTTGCACCGCTCCGGGTGCGCCCAAATTGAGAGCGTAAACCCCGTACGCCCCATTCGCGTTGTCCTTGATTGTTGTGTCATTACGACCAAGAACCGACTCAACCAAGTCGATTAAGGAGTTCCTTACTCCGTGCGACTCATCTTCAAGCCACCAAATCGCTGCTTGCAAGTCGCCAGCCGTCGCACTCCGACCAGATCCAAAAGTGTAATCATAAACGTACGATGGATTATTAGCAGGCGCGGGATAGTTCAAATTACCCGAAGCAAACTGACTGTAAAGCCAAGCAGTACCTATTGAAATTGGATCGCCGCCGGTCGGCTGACCTCCGTACATCGCGTTCTGACTGAATCCGACGGAGTATGACGTGCCCGGATAGAATTCCTCACTGTATTCGATGCAAAACGTCTGGAAGTATTGCTGCCCATTCAAGGTCGAACGATATCCCCAGGATGAACCATCAATCCCAGAACTGATGGTTCCGCTCGTTGACGGGGCGTATGCTCCCCAATTCACGATACTGCTCAAGCCGTCGTCAGCCACCGCCCTAAATTCGCCACCATTGTTGTGACTGTATTGCGACGTATTATCCAGCAGAACAACGTTCATCGAAGCAACCGCACCCGGTGTTGGCACGAACGCTGCCGCCACACTCGCTAATATCAAAAGACTTCTCATACTTCGTTATTGACCTATTTGATCGCCAGAAGAACTCCGCTCCACACTTCACTTTCCCGACTGGTTCTCAACTTACGTGTTTCGTTATCCTCCTTTTCCCCATTCAGATCTATCGTCTGCGGGGACACGTTTTGACACAATCCGGACACGGGATGACGCCGGCCCGGAACGAGGAACAAACCACGCAAATCCTGAACGCACTAAACAGCAAGTGGCTATTTGAACACCCCCAAGACAACGATTCTGGGGGGTATCGGAATACTCGGAGCAGTGCTGCGACACGGGGATTTGGCTTACAATGAAGCCAACCAACGCGCGCAGCGCACCTGCGAACCTTTGGGGTAACCGGAGGCGAAGTTCCCTGCCCAGAAACCCGCCGATTGAATGGTATCTGACTGAACGGATGGCCGGCGTAGCGGCTGCCTCGCTCAATGAGCCGCTATGGGTAAATCGACATCTACACGCCTCGCCACCAAGACCATTGTGCGCGACCAAATCGCGAGCAAAGTCTGATCCGCCGTCCTTGGCCAAGGTACATCGTGACGCAGTCTACGAATCCCGCGCAACGAACTCTGAATCCAACTGGCCAGGGAATCGTATAACAAGCTCCCAAGATTGGACTCAGTCACGAGCATGCGGGAAATCATGAAGCCATCAGCGGATGAAGAATTCAGCGCAAGTTCTGAGTTGGAACCGCCTAACTCCGCTTGCGCATTGCGAGTCAAACAAATCAACTCATGAGCGCTTTCTGTTCCTCAGAACACGAATCGTTCCCACGCCGAGCGGCAACAACAAAAGCGCGCCCGCGACAATGGTGGATGGCTCAGGAACAGCGACGGCGCTGATTACGAAATCATCTACGCGCGATGTACCAGATGTACCGCGTGGCGCCGAAATTGCCACCAACCGCAAGTAAATGCTGGAAGCGTCATTCAAATCCATGACGGACGAAAGATCCGCTGTATGCACAGAACTCGACGAACCTGTTGAGCTGCCCCAGCTTGCTGTACCAACCGTGTAGGATGGCCCAAAGGAGCTAAATGCGGTGCCATCGCTGCTGTATTCGAGGCGGAAATCTGTTGGTCCCGTTTCGCTGCTGGTTTGCCCCCACGACAAAGTCAAACCAAGATAGCCTTCCGTGCTGACTTGAAACTGCCAATAATCACCGACTACCCAGGTATTCGCGCTGAAAGACTCGCCTGAACCGTTGCCAACGGGGTTGCTATACACTGCATCACTTGATGCATGCCATCCCAAGGCCGAGCCAACGCCCTGTTCCGGGGAAAACGGGCCGGCGGTTGACGGGGCAGTCGTTTCAAAAGTCCAATTCGCAATCGTAATCGACGCCTGACATGTCCAAGCACCAACCAATAGTGAGTAGCTTAAAACCAGAATAGTCTTCAGTACCATTGATGTTCTCCACTTGATTCGGAGGTGATTATGCCAGCCTCGTCTTTTCCATTATCCGATGGAGCAAGCGCTGAGTGCTATCCTTCATTGGGACATGTTAATTCACGATTCGGACATTTGTGATCTGACACCGAAGAATACTAAATGTCCTGAACACTGGCCCATTTAAGTCGGCACCAATTGATCGGCATCCATTTTGATCGCGGCCGCTTGACTGATGAAATCCATCCGTAACAGGACGGTGTTCATGCCGTGGCGCTTTTCAACCCAGCCTTCAACGCCTTGCAAGGGGCCGGATTTGATCCGCACGCGCATTCCTTCGGTCACCGCCGGCGCGAGTCGAACTTCCAGATTCGAATCCAACGCGAGCAGGATGTCCTCAAGTTGATTTGAAAAAGTTTCCTGATCAAATACCTCGAGCAAATTGGCAACGTGTTCGTTTTGCCGGATGGATCCGACATCGCGCGCCATCATTTGCAGGAACACGTAACCGGGAAAGAGCGGTTTGCGAAAGGTCACGACCTTGCCGCGATAGCGATGCGCGGAATCATAGCACGGCAACGTCACTTCAATCCCGTGCCGTTGACAATAATCCGCGAGCTTCTTTTCTCTTCTGGGTTTCGCGTGCGCAACCCACCATTTGATCTCTGACACGCCCTAAGTTTTCTTGGACCTTTGGCAGAAAAGTCAAACGAGTGTTTGGAAATGTCTGATAGCCAGACAAAAACGCGGACTTGGCTCTGCCCTTTTCTTGAACCTCGCGAACGATTTCATCCGCGATCCACATGGTCACGGGCGCGGCCGCATTGGCTACAATCCGTTTGCACGCAACAATGGTGATTTACACGAGGGAGTCCGCCAAAAGTGCGCTTCCGACGCGCAAACTATACTGCCCTACTCCGTGGCCGCTCGGGTGACTTCGATTCGATAGAATCGGTTTTCGGTCGCGGCTCGCGCATCGTTGAACTGTAGCGTCGTTCCCGTTCCGGGGACGCCCTCGATGAGCACTTGCCAGGGCTCGGTCGATCCAAGCGACGGCAGATAACTTAACCCGTAGATGCGATCGATAACCGTTGGCCACGTCAACACGATGTGATCAGTGCCCGTATCGATGTACGAATCGAGTCGCAACACCGAAAGCGCGTCCGCCGGATTGGTTCCCGCGATCACTTCCTGCGCGTCGAGAGCGCCGTCGCCGTCTGTGTCGGTAGCGGGAGCGACAAATTCAAACGCGCCGATGTCGACCACCGCGAGGCCGTCATTATTGCCGTCCAGCGGCCGGCCGATTCCGTCGAAATCGTACGATGCCGCCACGCCCCCTAATCCACCGGCGTCGATGCATGGGGAAGTCGCCAGCAAATGAAAATCACCGGTGCTTCGATCAACCAATTGTGGATCGGTGATTAGATCATTCACGCTGGCGGTCAGATTGATGTAGTTGACCGCGTTGCTGTTGTTCACGCAATTGCGCCGCAATTCCGGATAGTAGTAGGATCCCGGATGCCGCCAGAGGCCTGACGAATTGGATGCCACGATATTGTTCAAGACCAACAGGTTGCTGCGGATCAATGTCATCGCGATGCCGCCACCCATCTCGGTTCCGAAGTTGATCGGCGCAGAATTGCCAACGATCGTGTTGTGCGCGAGCACCAGATTCGTCGTGTTCAGATTAACGAAGCAATTGATCCCGCCGCCCATCCCACCGCCGCCGGCTGTCACGTCGTAAGCGCGATTGTCCACGATGACATTGTTCAGCACGCGTCCCGCATCACAGCTTTGCAGGCTTAACCCCGCACCAGTGCTGGCAATCTGGCCGCGGATGGTGTTGCCCTCGATCAGGAAGTCATTCATCAGCTCCATGGCCACGCCACCCTCTTGGGATCCAAGATACGTGGGTAGCGGGTAGCTGTTGTACATCGAGTTGCTCTCGACGGTGTTGTGGGTGAAGCGCACATTGGATAACGTTCCATAGTACGCGGAGCCAATCCGCGAGTGATTTGCGGTAAAGGTATTTCGGTCAATATCTGCGAATGATTCCCGACTGTAGATCCCTCCGCCCGCGCCATCGAACTCGTTCAGGTTTTCGTTTTGCAAAAACGTATTGCCGGTCACAACGGCGTGACTCAAGTACGCATATATGCCCGCGCCGTGGGCTAGCGCCGGGGTAAACGGACTGCCGATCGAATTGGTGCAAATGACATTGTTGGCGATTACCGGGGCGCTGACACGGCAGTAAATAGCGCCGCCGAGTGTTGTGTTCGTCCGGTACGGAAGTTCGGAATGCAACGGATTGCCCGCCGTGAACAGCCCTCCATTTTGAAGAATGAATCCGTCCAGGCCACTGACGCGATAACCCGCGTTGCGGCTGTACAAAATGCGCGGTGTCCCCGCTCCATCGAGAATCGTCGGATGGGTCTTCGCATCGCGCTGATTGCGCTGGCTCTCGCCACCGGTAAATCCGCCGTACAGATGAACAAATGCCGGCAGTTGGACGTGTTCAAAATAGACGCCCGCTGCGACCCACACGTCGCCACCTTGCGACGCGGCGGTTTCAATGCCGCCGGCAACCGTGGTTCGCGCGGTCGCCCAAGAAAGCCCGTCGCCGTCGTTGCCCGCCTTGCTGACATGAATAACGGGTGTCGGAATGTTCCAGGCCGTTCCGTCGGATTCGTCGGCGCCAATGTCCACCGCCGCGCCCAAAACGCGCGGTTGTCCATCGATGTCCGGCAGATCAACGAACGCGATCGCCGTTGATCCCGCGTCAATACACGGCGACCCCGGTTGCAAATGGAATTCGCCCACTTGGTCGTTCGCCAGGAGAGGATCGGCCGAGATGTTGCCGTCGGTTCCGGTCACGTCCGGAGTTGTTCGATAATTCGATGGAGCGCCCAGCACGCTGTTCCCGAAAACATTGTTGTAGCGCAGCACGACCGGTTCGTGGAATGTGGAATTGTGTTCAAATCCCCAGGTGTTGTAGGCCACCAGATTATTGTCATTGGTCGGGGAGGTATTCGCCCAATAAATGCCGGAGCCGTTGTTCGCGATCACCGAGTTGTTTTTGATGTTCGCCGCACCCATCGTGGAATCAATCACGGCAATGCCACCGCCGTGGCGAGCGCCGTTGACGGCCACGATGTTGTTCACAATGCGCGGCGAGCTGATCGAAAACGGAATCGGGCGCCCATCAAGATCCGTCGCGGACGCAAATATTCCGCCGCCGCCCGTGCTTGCCGTCAACTCATCGTAGCTGGCCGAGTTGGCTTCGATGACGTTGTTCGCGATCACCGGAAACGAGTGTCGCCAACATGCGATGCCGCCGCCGTTGCGGGTCGCTGTGTTTCGCGCGATCAGGTTATTTACAATAAAGGGAGAAGAGCCGACCACGGCGATCCCTCCACCATCGCCCTCATCGTTGATTGATTGGTTCTCGACGATGATGTTGTTGGTCACGACCGGGAAATAGGCTTCGGTGCTGCTCAACAAGAGGAACCCCCAAATGCTCATTCCCGCACCGGCACCGTCCGTGATGTTGCCGGTGATACGGCAATGGGCAACCACCGCGCCGGAGCCGGTCATTTTGATCCCGCCACCATGAATGGCGAGGCCGCCGGTAACGACCATGCCGTCGATGCGCGTTTCGGGTCCACCACCGTTGATCACGACAACTGCGCCGGCGTATTCACCGTCCAGAATGCTGAGGTTGTTCGTCCAATCCCGCTGTTGTTTTGACGTCTCGGTCCCATCGAATCCGCCGTAAAGGTCGGCGCCACTGGGCATCGTGATCCGTTCCAGATAACGCCCCGCCGCGACCCAGACTTCATCATTGGTCGTCGCGCCGGCGAGGCCAGCGGCCACGGTTTGTTTGGCAAGTTCCCAGGTGGCGCCGGAGAGCGCGTCGTTGCCATTCGTTTTCACATGATAAATGGCGCCAGGTGTCACGTGACAAAGAGCCGTCAGAGCCACCAACGCGAGTGAACGGGAGAGAAATGGCGTATTCATAGAACTCAGGATTTGGAGTTTACGCGAGCCACACCGACGTGCGCTTTGCCGCCCTTCGCACGTCAAGTTTGCATCCTGAATCACCGCCCTGATTTGCGCGGTCGCCATTCGCGGCTTGGCAAAAATCTATTGTGGATTGCTGGCCGGATTCTGCCGACCAAATGGCTGAATCAGAGCAGCGCGCCGATTCGATAGGGCGTCGAGAAATCGCTCCAAGCAGCTGTCTGCTTGGCCGCTTTCATTCTCCCGGTGTCACGACCGCACGCACGTCCCGGGTCTCCATTGTCGTGCGCTAACGGTGATACAAAACTTCAACCTGGATTCACCTTGTCGCGACTTGTTTCCGGAGCGGATCAACCAACTCGTAGATCATGCATTTGCCCTTCCAGTCTTCCTCCACGAAGACGAGGTAATCGCCGTTCGATCGACGGGTCGCGCGGATTGCATCACGGATATCGGTCCAGCCGCTTTCGCCATGAACTTCCGGGCCAGGCTTCATCGTGCCAACGAGATGACCATCCTCTTTTGCGTAGACAAACACTTCCGCCGTCTTACCGATCACGACGAAAAACAAGTCGCCCGCCGTCGCAAACGATTCACCCCATATTGAGCCTTTTTCGTACGGCAGCACGGTTCGGTATCGCAACACCGGTTGCTTGCTCCAGTGATCGTAACAAATCACCTCGGTTCCCACCGTGCCCCACTCGCCACCGGTGATTTCGTGTTCCTTCGTTTGCCCGGTCAGAAACATCGTGTCGCTCTCCGGAAGATATTCCACGCGCAACAAATCCTTGATCGGCGCCGGCATGGGGAAATGTTCAGCCGCCGTTTGGTATCGAGGTGTGCCGTGTTCATCCAATCCCTCAAATCGCCAGCGCCAGATCCCGGTATCGCGACCGCCCTGCCAGATGTCGCCACGCGTGTCGACGTCGCTCGCCCAGTACTCGCCAGTTGGGCCTTCGGTCGGCGTATATTCGCTGGCTTCCATTTGACCGTTGCCATTGGCGTCACGCCAGAGGTAACGCACTTTCTCGGGCTGACCGGGTGGATGCCACTTCTTATCGCCCGATTGCAGCGGGCCGCTGCTCAACACCACGCCTGGCTGTGCCATGTCGCCGTCCACGCGATATATGCCCAAAATTCCCTGCCACATGCCGCGCAAGCAGATGAACAATTGTCCATCCAATCGCCGCATTTCGGTGCCGCACTGCAAGCCCGAGAAATGCAGGCGGAGATCGTCGGGATACCGAAATGGATCCAGCGTCTGTGCGATCCATTTCCAGCCCTGACCCGCCGGTGCGGTCGGATCAAACGAATATTTCCCGTCGGCGGTGTAAATCATTTTTCCGTCACTGGTCGGATCAGCGTCGCCCACGTCCACGAATTCGAGATTCAAAAGTTCCCACAGCAGATTTCGTTGCGGAGAAAACGCGCGCAACACCGTGCCGCCGCGGGGAACGTTGCAACTCACGTACAAATTTCCCGCGGCATCGGTGGCAGCGCCCGTCAGCCCGGCGAATCGCAATGGACCAGTCCGGCCCGGATGCGGCCCGGCATAGAGCCCGCCCTTCTCACCGAACGTTTCTACCAGTCGCGGCGTTCCACTGACGTCAAAGAAAAGCACCTGCGCGTTCGGTCCCTGGTCGGCAACCATCAGACGGCCTTGGTTGTCAAACGCGAGACTGGATGGCTGCGCCCGTGGCGGGAGGGGCAGTTGAACTTCGACTGGATCCGCGCCGTTCACCGAACGAAAGACCTTCGCCGGCGCAGCGGATGAATCAAACGCCTGGACCTCAAAATGGCCTCCGCTCAAAATCCAAAGATCACCACTTGGCGCCAAGGCAAGGCGAGTCGGTTGGGTGATCGCTATGCGACGCGTTTGCTGGAACGTTTGGATGTCGAATACGAGCACCTGATCGCGTGCGGTGTCCGCCACGAACAGTTCGTGGTCGTTCGCCACGAGTCCCCGCGGGATCAGCGCGTGATCATCGAGCGCCTCGCGGAACACGAGCATGTTGCCGTACGGCGTCTTGCCACCGGGAAACGGAGCCGGCTGCCCATCGAGTGTGTAGCGCGAGACGCCGAAGAAACAGACGGGACGCGTGGACTGCGCTTCGCCGGCTTTGACTTTCGGCTGGTCTTCCCGCGCACATGTGTGGGCGTACCAAGCATAACCTCCGCCGATCGCGACCGCAAAACCACCACGCATGTGCGTGTGAGCGAATTTGCCAATCACATCGCCGTCGCGGTAGATACCGACCTCGCGACCACCTTCATCCCAAAAGCTGGCCAGATATACCGTGCCGTCGGGCAACACCTGCATTTGCTCGTTGAAGTTCTGAACCCACTTCGGGCCACCGCCAAAACTGTTGCCCAACCACGTGGTTCGGTAATCAAGATTCTGCGGCGACGATTCGGCCGCGATCGCACCGACCACGGAGGCACAAAGGCCAATTGTTGCGGCACCAAGAACCAGCGAAATGCCGGCGCGGCGCATTCTTGCAGTTGAATTTTCAATACTCATTTTTCAAAACAAATTTGGGCATGATGCACGAAACCGAATCACTTCTTTTCGACGCACCAAAGCGCGGACAACGTTCGAATGAAAAGGTGTTGGCTCGAAATCGCGATGGACGCCTGGCACCGTTCATTCAGCGCATTTCGAGCCAGCACTTTGAACTCCGGACCCGCTTCGATCACGGTCGTCTCACCGGCGTCCGACAAAAAGTAGATGTGGTTCTCCGCGGCGACGGGTGAGGCGGAAAAATTGCCGCCGATGCGTTCCTGCCAAACGACTTCGCCCGAATCCGCCTTCAGACATTGGGCAATGCCGCCTTCGTTGATCGTGTACAGGTAGGGCGACAGAAAAAGGTAGGATGGAATCTTCGACGCGCCCTTGTGTTGTTCCCAGACGAGATTGGATTCGCCCAGATCACCGTGACCGCCGAGACGGAAAGCCTTGATCGATTCGCGTCCGCCCCAGCCCGAGGCCGTGAATGCAACACCGTCTCCCAAAACAATCGAAGGCACGACGCCTTCACCAATATTCTTCGAAGTCCAGAGCCGCTCACCGCTTTTCAATTCGAACCCCTGCACCACGTCACCCGCGCCGCTGATCAATTCCTGATGCCCGTCCGGAGCGGTCCAGATATTCGGAACGACGTGGGCGATCCGTGACATTCCGCGCTTGGCTTCCCAAACCAATTTGCCGGTGCTTTTGTCGAGCGCGAGAATGCGCGCCTGATCCCAGGCCGTGTGCCAGCCGTCGCCAGTGTTGGGCGGACGCCCGCTGCCATCGCGGGTCATGATCAGAAGATTCTTCCAGAGCAGCGGCGACGTGCCCAATCCGTGCTCGCCGTAAAACGGAAAATCGCGATTCACCCACGCGACATTCCCGTCGAAATCGAGCGCAACAAAACTGCCATCACCAAAGACGGCGAAAACGTGTTCGCCATCGGTGCAAGGCGTGGGCGTCGCGTAACCGTTGCGTTGCTGTTTGTGACCGGGCACCTCCCGAAAAACTTCCTTGTCCCAGACGACGTTTCCCGTGTTTCGATCCAACGCCAGCACGTGACACCCCGTGCCGTCATCGGTCGCGCTGGTGAGGAAAACACGATCGTTCCACACAATCGGCGAAGACCACCCTTCGCCGGGGATCGAAGTTTTCCACGCGATGTTTTTCGTGGCGTTCCATTCAATCGGAATGCCCGATTCGGTGGAATTACCCTGTCGTGTCGGACCGCGAAAGCAGGGCCAGTTTTCCGCCCTGACCCCGGTGGCCGCCAGCAGTGCAAACGCAACAGCGATTGAAACCAGTAAGTTCCTGTTCATGGCTTCCATCGATAGATGAGGCATTTCGCTTTGTAGTTTTCTTCGACGAATACTAGGTATTCGCCGTCGTGGCGTTTGTAGGCATTGATGCCCGTGAGCAGGTCGATCCAGCCGGTATTTTCAACGCCACCAACCGTCGGGCCGGGATCGAAGGTCCCCAGTTCCTTGCCGTCGCTCAAGCGGTTGATCCAGATCTGTCCGCGTTTTTGCCAGCCGCCGGTGAACACATAATCGCCGGCCGCCGCCACGCACCCCGCATACTCACCCGCGCCCGGTGCAAGCGAAACGGTGTCACGATTTCCAGCGAGGTATCCTTTGCAGATGAATACCCGGCCGATGTGCCGCATGTCCTTTCCCTCCTCCGCGACGATCAACGTGTCCGAGTCGTCGAGGTAAACCACGCGCGCGATCTTGTTCACACCTTTGGGCTTGTCGAGAACGGTAATTTTGTCGGCCGAATAAATCGGATTGCCGCGTTCGTCGAGGCCCTGGAAATCGTAACGGAAAAATCCGTAAGCCATCCAGATGTTGCCCTTACGATCGACGCAAAACGGCCCCGGCTTGACGCGATCCGTGTTGGGCGCGAATTCGTTGGCCTGATAATCACCGTCGCCATTTCGATCGCGCCAGATGCTGGTGCCCGTCGGTTTGTTCGGCGGCCACTTCAGATCGGTGTTGTACAAGCCGTTGCCCCATTGAAGAATCAATCCTGACGGCACGGCGATTCCGCCGTCAAAGCGGAAGATGTTGATGAAATTGCTGGCAAACATCCCGCCCACAAACATGAAGCGTCGCCCTTTCAGATAAACGATTTGGGGCGACGTGAGTCCGTGTTCGCCCTGTTGCTTCACATACATCAGCCCGCGCGGATCGTTGGGATATTTGTGGCGTTCGAGCGTATAGCCGATCCAGCGCGAGTCGTGTCCGGCCGGCTTGGACCAGTCCATCGCGTAACGCTCCTGAATGCCCCAAACCGTTGTCGCATCGTCGGCCGGATCCGCGGCCGCGACATCGCAAAAGAACTCACCGTGCAGTTCCCAGCGTAAATCCCCACCGGGTGTGAACGACCGGAGCACGGTACCCATCTCGCTCATCGCGACATAGAGGTTGCCGGCGGCGTCCATGCCGATTCCGCGAATGCCCCAGAACTTGTCGGGCTTGATCTCGCCGGGAGTTCCCGCGCCAATCCCGCCGTACTCACCGAATGTCCGTCGCAACTCCGGCGCGGATGGTTTGCTGATGTCATAAAACAACACTTGTTGCCGCTGCCCGGTTCCCGAATCGGCGATCATCAGCGAGCCGTCATTTGCCAGAGCAATGGCCGTCGGTTGAACCAGACCGGGAAACGTCACCGCCTGACCGTCGCAGGTGACCGCCTTGGACACGAAATCCCATTCCTGGTGTTTGGGATCGGTGTAGGCGACGTCGATTTTCCAGAGTCGTCCCTCATGGTCGCGCGTCTCCAAGCTGTTCGCATGTACATCCTTGTTTCCGATGACATCGCCATCCTTGTACACGCCAAACTTTCGACCGCCTTCATCCCAGTGACTCCACGTATTCACCGTTCCGTCGGGCTGCACCGCCGTGTTGATGAAGAAGTTCTGCACCCATTTGTTGCTGGCGCCGGAAAAGGAATTGCCGACCCACGTGACGGAATAATGAAGATCAGCACTGTGGGCGATCGACACACAAACCGCGACGGCGATCAAAGGCGCGAATCGAATAACTACTTTGAACATGGACTCAGGGTACTGGCTTCCAACTCGCGCGACTGCCATCGATGGCCATTTGGTAATGCAATGGCTCAATCAACGTCGCGTCGCTGCCGTCAGGACGGATGACCCACACCGGGCGCTTGTCCGCGGGCTTTGTCGAGTAGATCAATTTCATCCGTTCGGGGTTGCTCCAATAGCGTTCGTCGGTCCGGCGGAAGGAGATCCACTTCCCGTCCGGCGACCACGCCGCCGGCGTGCAAATGCTGCTTCCGCCAAAGTGCGTGAGCTGACGTTGACCGGTCCCGTCGGCGTTGATTATGAAAAGCTCGAGCGCGTCACCGACCGGAAACGAATACACAATTTGGTTCGAATCCGGCGCCCAGTAGGGAAACGTCGCACCGACCTTGCTCGTGGTTTGAACGACGCGGCGTTTGTTTTCGCCATTCCAGTCCATCACGTAAACCGTGACGCCGCCTTCAGGCGGATGACCGGTGTAGCAGATACGTTTTCCGTCAGGTGAAATGCACGGATCATGTCCTTCTCCGAGCATTTTCAAACCGGTTCCGTCGGGATGGATTTCGGCCATCCGGGGTTTGTCGCCGTGCATGCCGAAGACGATCAATTCTCCGCCCGGCGTCTTTTGCCAACTGGGCATGTAACAAACGTCCGGCGAAGTGATCAACCGTTGAACATGGCTGCCGTCCGCTTCACACGTCCACAAATTGGTGTCGCCTTCGCGGTCGCTCATGAAGCAAATCTGTTTCGCGTCGGGCGACCAGCAGGGATAGCGATCCTCCGAATTCGGCGACCGTGAGACGTTGAACAGATCGCCCGTCGTGGGATCAGCGATGAACACTTCCGTGTCGCCGGTGCGGACCGAAGTAACAAGGAGTTTGTAACCGGAGAGATCTGCGGCATTCGCCGCAAAGCCAACGATCATGAGTAAGAGCGACAATATTTTTTTCATGACAAAAACGGTGATTACAATTGTGGAACAATCAATGTTTCGAGGCGAAAATCATCGGATCAATCGAAGCTGAAAATGGGTATCGTTTATGTTCCATAATGCGTTCATAAATTGTCGCTCCGTCATTGCGCAAACAAGTCTGGATCAGCCAACACGCGGAAGAATTCCTCGCGACAGGCTTTGAGATCAGTTGCGATTTTGGGAATGACCAGCAATTCACCGTTCTCACCGGAATGTACGGAATCGAAGCGAACGGCCGTCCCCGAGAATTCAACGCGTTTTGGTTGTGCATCTTTCCAGCACTTGGGTTGAAACAACCAGACCAATGGCGCGCCGTCACCAAGCTGATTTGCCCGCCCCAGGTCGGTGCGAATGAAGCGTTTCATGTCGCGGGTGAACGGGTTGTCGGGCAAAGCGTCGAAGTCCTCGGCTCGGAACACGGAATCCCGTTCCCAAAACTCCCCACCGCCCCAGTCAACATAACGGGTTTTCTTTATCACGATGTACGGTGACCAACCGTCTTTGCCATTGTAACCGCCGTTCACCGTGAGGTTGAAAACCATGATGTTCGGGGCAATCTCAGGATTCGTGAGCAGAGCATTGGCGACCGTAGTCAGAGGGCCGCCCGAAATGATCAATAACGGCTTGTCCGGTGAAGACTTCCGAGCCTCGGCCACAATTAGCCGACTGCCGTCACTTGGGTGCGCCTGGGTGTCTTCGATTCGACCGCTCTCAGGACGTCGCAATGCGCGGTCTGATCCGCGGGTATAGTCGGGAATGTGCTTCAAGCCGGCGGCACGTGCGTCCTTGAGTGCTTTTTCAGCATCCTTGACGCAGTCCTCCATGGAGTAGGTATACCCCTTCTGCCAGTCCCACATATCGCGAGAAACGATGTTTCCGCGAAGGTTGACATGACCCAGGCTCGCCTGCGCCCAGAGGTAGTTGTTGTCGAACACATCAAACCACCAATCATTATCGTAGATCATTGGATTGCCCGGACCAACACCTTTGAGATGCACGGCTCCGTTGACGATTGAATAAGCCGGCTCGACCGCGAAAGCGGCAATCGACCAGAGGCACAAGCAGATCAGCAGGAATACTTTCATCAACGCGTTCCCGGCGCTGGGTAGTTCTTTGAAGCATCGTCGAGCACCAAGACCCAGTCGATCATTTCACCGTAGTCCGGCGGAGTGAATTCACGTTCGCCTTCGCTCGGAAATGTGCCGATCTCATTTGCCTGACCGTTGCGCGGATTGAACCACCACGCCATCACCGTTGCGCCGCGGATCGCGTCCATGTGGACCTTGAACTTTCTTCCGACAGGCACATAAACCATCGCGTAGGTCCGATCCGAATCCCGCGTTCCGGAAAAACGATACCGCCCCGCGCCGGGCACGCTGGTCGGTACGCGGTCAGTCACGATGACTGAATCATCCGGAATGCGTGTGAGAAAGGGCCGCGACAAAAGCAGGTCCTTCGAGAAATGCATTTGTCCGGCGCCCGGCTGATCAATCGCTTCGTACCAGGGCATCAAAGGATTGTTGATGGGTTTGCCGCGTTTCGGATCGTACATCTGCCAGACGGAATGATGACCGTACGTGTGCCCGCAGGCGCCGCCGAAGAGGTCCCAATACAACGGGCGGCGAACATCACTGCTGACGGAGTGCCCGAGCTTTTTGGCGTCGAAGGAAATCGGATGATCCTCGTACAACGGTTCGCCATCGATCACCGGTTTCGTCGGCGTTCGATCGTAGTCCGCACGTGTTTGATCGTAGTGACCGGTAAACTCCGCTCCGTGGCCATTCTGGCGCAGATTGAAATCCATCCAGTCCGCGTCCTGAAAATACTGCGCCGACCCGTTCCCGCCGGGCGGATGAAAAGTAATCAAGTGCGCGCCGCCGTCGCCCTTGCGCAAGCCAATCGCCATGCGGTGAAGAATTTCGCGATCGGTGTCGTTGCGGATCGATCGATCTCCTCCGAGGATCCAAACCAGATCCGCATCGCGATATCGTTTGCCCAGCCATTCGCCGTAGATTTCCGCATTCTCCGGCGTGAAAATTTCCGGACCGGCACCCCACCTGTCCTTGTTCCACTTGTCACCCCACGAAGGCAGAAACCCAATGAACAAACCAAGCGAATTGGCCTTACGCATGATGTAATCGACTTGATCCCAATAGTCATTCGCCGGACCGTCCTTGATGTCGGGCCTGGTGGGATCGTCGTCAATAAGCGGCCGATCGCCGTAGGCGTTGGGATCGTGAAGTCCGTCGAGTTCCGCCAGCGCCACGGCCTGAATCACGGTAAACCCTTTGCGGGCACGATTCTCCAAATACTTGTCGGCTTCCTCGCGATTGAGCCGGTGAAACAATTCCCAAGCCGTATCCCCGAGCCAGAAGAACGGCTTGCCGTCAGCCGTGACGAGGAAGTGTTTGTTCGCCGAAACCTTAAGCGGATGAGCCGGCGCGCCCTCGGCATTCACGATCGCCAAAAGCGGGCCAAGGACGAGCAACACGATGCTCCGGTTAAAGAGTCCGTTCATGATGAACGTGAACGTGCCGGAGACTTGACGGTTATGCAATATCTATTCTATAAGTCATTTCCAATGCCTCGCCCGAAATCCGTTACCCGCCCGCCCGGCACAGCGGAGATTCATGTCGCCCGCCGACTGGCGGCCTTGCGCGCTGAAAGCGGTTTGACACTCCGCGACGTGGCGCACCGCACCGGACTGTCGGATGCCTACCTCAATCGCGTCGAGCGGCAGAAGACGCCAATCAACATTGCCAACCTCGAAAAGGTCGCCCTGGCCTTTGGCGTGCCGCTGGCGAGTTTCTTCGAGAACAACTCGGAGCAGGAACCACTGGTCGTCACGCGTGCCGGCAGCGGCAAGCTCGTACGGTTTCGCGGCCGCAAAGGCTTCCGCGCGGAATTGCTCGCCGAGCGCAAGAAAGGCAAATTGATGGAGCCGATCCTGGTCGATCTCGCCTCCGCGAAGGGCGTCGTTCCGCTTCAATCCCATCCCGGACAGGAGTTCAACTTTGTCGTCAAGGGCCGGTGCCTGTTTCATTTCGGCAAGGAGCGCATTGAACTCGCGGAAGGCGACGCCGTTTATTTTGACGCCGCGGTTCCCCATGTCTGTCGGGCGGTCGGCGGCGAACCCGCTCGCATCCTCGCCGTCGTGGCCTCGCCAAATTATCCGTTGCATGGCAACATTGCCGTGCTGCTCGACGACGCATGAAGAACCTGCGCTTCGCCATTTTCGGGACCGGTTTCTGGTCGCGCTACCAGCTCGCCGCGTGGCGCGAAGTGAAGGGTGCGACCTGTGTAGCGCTTTACAATCGGACCCGCGCGAAGGCGGAAGGGCTCGGCCGCGAGTTTGGTGTCAACGCGATTTATGATGATCCGGCGGAGCTGTTGCGCCGCGAGAAACTCGACTTTGTTGACATCATTACGGATGTCGCCTCGCATGCTCCTTTGACCCAGCTCGCCGCAAAGTCGGGTGTGCCGGTGATCTGCCAAAAGCCAATGGCGACGAGTCTGCGCGAAGCGGAAAGCATGGTCCGGTTTTGTGCCGATCGGCACGTACCCTTCTTCGTCCATGAAAACTTCCGCTGGCAGACACCCATTCGGGCGTTGGATGTAGAGTTGAAACGCGGCGCGATAGGCAAACCGTTTCGCGCGCGCATCGATTTTATCTCAGGGTTTCCCGTTTTCGAAAATCAGCCCTTTCTGGCGGACCTCGAGCAATTCATTCTCACTGATGTCGGAAGTCACGCGCTAGACGTCGCGCGATTTCTCTTTGGTGAAGCGAAATCCGTTTGCTGTCACACTCAACGCGTGCACAAAAACATCAAAGGCGAAGACGTCGCGACGGTGATGCTGGAAATGGTCAATGGAATGACGGTCACCGTGAACCTTGCCTACGCGGGCAACGCACTGGAGCGGGAGGCGTTTCCGGAAACGTTGATCTTTGTCGAAGGCGAAAATGGCAGTGCTGAACTCGTCCCCGGATGCGAGTTGCGAGTCACAACACGCGCCGGCACGCAGTCGCAGAAAGTTCCGCCACCATCTTTCTCCTGGGCTGATCCGCGCTATGCCGTGGTGCATTCGAGTATCGTGCCGTGTCATAAAAATCTGTTGCGCGCACTTCAAGGTCGCGGTCCGGCTGAAACGACCGCCGCCGACAACCTGCGCACCGTGCGGCTCGTTTTTGCCGCCTACCAATCCGCCGCCAGTGGGCGAACCGTCCCCATCAAAAATTGATTCACCATGAGTAAAAGCAACAACATGATCGCCCTGATCGGGGCCGGTGGAAAAATGGGTTGTCGGCTCACCGACAACTTTCGCAAGCGCGACGACTACACGGTTCATTACGTGGAAATCTCGCCAACGGGCCTGGAGAATCTTCGCCAACGGGGCGTCGATGTCACCGACGCGGCCAGCGCGGTTCCGCTCGCCGACGTCGTGATTCTCGCGGTGCCGGATGTCGCGATCGGTCGTATTTCGCACGACCTGGTTCCGAAGATGAAACCCGGCGCGTTGTTGATGACGCTCGATCCCGCGGCGCCGCTTGACGGGCAGATTGCCTCGCGCCCGGACGTTGGTTGCGTGATTGCGCATCCGTGTCATCCGTCCGTCTTCAACTGGGAACCGACGGAGCAAGGCTTTCGTGATTTTTACGGTGGCGTTTCCGCGAAGCAGGCGATCGTTTGCGCGTTGATGAGCGGCAGCGAAGCGGACTACCAACTGGGCGAACGCGTCGCCACCGACATGTATTCACCCGTCAGTCGAGTTCATCGAATTACTCTCGAACAGATGGCCATTCTGGAGCCGGCCTTGGTGGAAACGTTGGCGCAGACCTGCATGGAGGTCGTCCGGGAGGGATACGATACGATCGTCGCCAAAGGCGTGCCCGCCGATGCCGCGCGCGACTTTGTGCTGGGGCACCTTCGCATTCAGATCGCCGTGTTGTTCAAGGAAGTGAACGGCACGTTCTCGGACGCCGCTTACAAAATCAGCAAGCGCGCCAAGCCGGTGCTCTTCCGCGAAGGTTGGAAAAAGATTTTTGAACTGGACGACATCCGCGAACAGGTTCGCGACATTACGACGAAATGATGCAGGCAGGTGTCAGTTCCTATGCGTTTGGATGGGCGGTGAACGCGGGCAAGTTCACGCCGGAAGCCTTGATCGACTTTGCCGTCGAGCAACAAGTGTCCGTCGTTCAATTTGGTGACCACGTACCGCTGAATCAAATGGAACCCGAAGCGCTTGCTGCCCTCGCCGCGAAAGCGCGCTCGGCTGGCGTGGAAATCGAAACTGGTGCCCGCGGTCTCACGTCGGCTCACTTGGAAGCTTTTCTCGGAGTTTCGCGCAGACTCCGCTCTCGACTCCTGCGTTTTGTCGTCGACAATGGCGAATACAGACCCGACGTGGATACGATCTTCCATCTCATTCGAGATGCGCTGCCGGATTTGCAAGCGGTCGGCGTCACGCTCGCCATCGAAAATCATGATCGCCTGCCCTGCGCGACCTTGCGGCGTTTGGTCGATGGCTGGGCCAGCGCGCACGTCGGCATTTGCCTCGATACCGCGAATTCGCTCGGCGCTGGCGAAGGCATCCACGAAGTAATCAAAGCGCTCGCCCCGGTTTGTGTGAATCTTCACCTCAAGGATTACCGTATCGAGCGGCTCCCCCATCTCATGGGATTTACGGTGACCGGCCGGTCGTTGGGCGAAGGAGATTTACCGGTTCGCAAAGTGCTCGACGCCGTTCGATTCCATAATCGTTGTCAAACCGCGATCGTTGAAACGTGGCCACCGCCGGAAAACGAAATGTCGGCCACCCTCGCCAAGGAATTGGATTGGGCAAAGCGCAGCGTCAATGTTTTGCGCGCATTGCTCAACGAACCAGCCACCAAATCATTCGTTCCAACATTGAATGTCTCATGAAATACAAGTTCATCGGAATTCTGATCGCGCTCACGATGTTCGCCACCGGTTGCGGCAAGTCCGGCAAATCAAAGGACGGACTGACCATCGGCGTCGCGTTCGAGACGCTGCAAACAGAATATTGGGTCGCCGGTTTTGACGCGATCCGGACGGACCTGGAAAAGCGTGGTTACACCATGCTGCAAGCCATCTCGAACGGTGATCCCAACCGCCAGCTTGATCAGGTGAAGAACTTCATCACGCGCAAGGTCGACGGCATCATTCTCGTTCCCAAGGATGCGAAGTCCTGTCTCCCGATCATTAAGGCCGCCAACGAAGCCAACATTCCGATCGTGCTGTTCAATCGCCCCGCCGACAAGAGCGATGCCCATTCCGTCGCGGTCGTCGCGGATAACTTCACGCTGACGCGCGAAACGGTTTCCTACTTGATCGATCAGGCAAAGAAGACCGGCAACAAACTTCAGGCGGCTATCCTGATCGGCGATCTCGGCGACATCAATGCCGTGAAACGCCGAGACGGATTTGACGCCGCGATCCAGGGTCACGAGGATCTCATCGACGTCGTTGCCCGCATTCCGACCGAATGGAATCAGGAGAAGGCGCAGGCCGGCGTGGTCAACGCGCTGCAGGCCAATCCCGATATCGGTTTCATTTTCACCAGCTCGGACTTTCTTCTGCCCAGCATCGTCAGCGCGCTGAAAAGCGCCGGCAAATATCATAAGATCGGTGAACCGGGACACGTGTTGCTCGGCGGATTTGACGGCGACGCCACCGCCTGGAAAATGCTGAAGGACGGTTACCTGGACGCCACCGGAGTACAAGATGTTTACTTCGAAGCCGCGCAGTCCGTGCAAGCGATTTTGGATTTGCGCGCGGGTAAGACCGTGCCCGACCTCATCCTCGACCCGGGTTTTGTGATTCATCAGGGCAATTTGGACGAAAAGTCCAAACAGATGTGGGGTGCTCAAATGGCCGCAAAGAAATGACGGCCCGACTCAGAGCATGACCCAATTGCTTCGCCGAGTCCTGTTATCCGACTACTTCGTGCTTGGCCTGTCGCTTCTTTACGTGGCGGCGGTTGCGCCCTTCACGCCGGGTTTTGTTTCGGCGGAAAACTTCACCAACATTCTGTCAGCATTGTTGCCGTTGCTTGTCGTGGCGCTTGGACAAACGATCGTCCTGATCACGGGTGGAATTGATCTCTCCGTCACGGCGGTCATCGGCTTGTCCAGCATTGTGGGTGCGATGGCCATGAATCACGAAACCGGCTGGCTGGCGCAAAGTCCAATCGCCGCGCCCGCTGGTGTGATGATCATGCTGCTGGTCGGCGCGTCGGTGGGTGCACTTAACGGAATCGCCGTGGCGATCGCGCGCATGCCGGCGTTCATGGTCACGCTGGCTTCGATGATGGGCTTCAGCGGTCTGGCGGTCTGGCTCACACACGCAAAGACGATCAACGCGCTACCGTCGGGGTTCACGATGCTGGGTGGCCATACGATGATCACGCTCGCCATTGTGCTGGTTGTGGGGATCTGCGTTCATGTCTTCTTAAGACGTTCGCTTTGGGGACGCTGGCTGTACGCGGTCGGCCACAATTCGCGCGCTTCGCATATTTCCGGAGTGCCGGTTGGCGGTATCACGTTCTTTGCCTACGTCGCATCCGGGCTGCTTGCCGCGATGGCCTCCGTGCTTTACACCGGACAAACGGAAACCGGCTCACCCGTGCTCGGTCAAAACATTCTGCTCGACGTGATCGGCGCGACGGTGATCGGCGGCACCAGTCTGTTTGGCGGAAAAGGAAAGGTCGTCTGGACGTTGTTTGGCGTGCTGTTCCTCAAGTTGGTCGACAACAGTTTGAACCTGCTCAACCTCTCCATTTTTGCCATCACGATTGCGAAGGGCGCGGTCATTCTTCTGGCGGCTTATCTCGATTCGCTGCGGAACCGGTTTGTCGCCGCATGAACGCAGCACTTCAATTTGAGGGAATCGACAAAAGCTTCGGCAACGTCCCGGTGCTCCGCGATGTGTCGTTCACAGTCGGTGCGGGTCGCACGCTCGGTCTGGTCGGCGAGAATGGCGCGGGCAAATCCACCTTGATGAATATTCTCGGTGGAAACCTCCGCTCCGACGCCGGCAAGATGGTCCTCGAAGATCGCCCGTACGAACCAGCTCATCCCAAAGATGCCAGCCGCGCCGGTGTGGCGTTCATCCATCAGGAGCTGAATCTGTTCACGAATCTGAGCATTGCCGAGAACCTCTTTGTCACGGGATTGCCACGAACGGCTGGTTTTTTGATCAACCGGCATTCGCTTCATCAACGGGCAGCCAAACTTCTGGAGCAAGTCGGCCTCGATCTCCGACCCGAAACCAAGGTGGAAAATCTTTCGCTCGGCGAAAGGCAGTTGGTGGAGATTGCCCGCGCACTGAGCTTTGACGCGCGGTTGATCATTTTTGACGAACCCACAACCTCTCTCAGCGTCCGCGAAACCGAAGTGCTCTTCTCGCTCATGGCCCGGCTTCACGATCGGGGCATCAGCATGATCTACATCTCGCACATTTTGGAACATGTGCGGCGCCGCTGTGACGACATCGTGATCCTGCGCGACGGACAGGTCGTTGGCGAGGGCGAGGCTATCGAGTTTTCCACAGCGCGTTTGGTGTCACTGATGGTCGGACGGGAGATGAACCAACTTTATCCGACTCGGAAGAAAGCGGCCGCATCGACGCCGGCACTCGAAGTGGAGCGAGTGAACGAGCCAGGAATCGTCCGCGACATTTCCTTCACCTTGCACCACGGTGAGGTTCTGGGAATCGCCGGTCTGATGGGAGCCGGTCGATCTGAACTCGCACGGATTCTTTTCGGGCTCGACCGCTACTCGAGTGGTGAAATCCGCGCCAATGGTAAGCCATTGATCCGTTCTGGTCCCAGACAACGCATTAAACACGGCATGGCATTTCTCACCGAGGATCGCCGCCATGAGGGCCTTTGCCTCGACGCGTCCATCGCAGATAATCTCATGCTTGTCGCCTTGCGCGACTACACCCGTTCCCCGCTTCGCCTCGTTCAATCCGGTCGCTGCCGACAATCCATTGACCGCCTGCGCGAAGAAGTTTTGCTGTCGCCGAGAGCGCACGACAAACAACCCGCGAAAACCCTAAGTGGAGGCAACCAGCAAAAAGTCGTTTTGGCGAAATGGCTTCTGGCCCGGCCATCTGTGCTGATCCTCGACGAACCCACACGCGGCGTGGATGTCGGCGCCAAATTCGAATTATACCGCATCATTCTCGAACTCGCCGACGCGGGCACCGCCGTTCTCGTGATCTCGTCTGAGATTGAGGAGCTGACCGGCATCTGTGACCGGATTCTCGTGATGAGCCAGGGCAAAGTTCACGCTGAGTTGAACCGGGACAAATTCGACCGCGAAAGGCTGCTGGCGGCCGCGCTACCACGGGAGGCCCGCACATGAGGCGCCGGGCTCTTTACTTTGCGCTTCGCCAGGCGCCCGCGCTGCTGTTCGTCGCAGTCGCCGCCATCCTGAGCATTCTTTCGCCAAAGTTTTTCAGCCTCTCCAATGCGTTGAACCTCGTGGTGCAGTCCGCGCCAATTGCCGTCGTCGCCGTGGGCATGACTTTCGTGCTGCTCACCGCGGGAGTCGATCTCTCGGTCGGCGCCATCATGTTCGCCGGGGGCGCACTCGCGGCGAAGTTGTTACTCGCCGGACATTCGGTTGCACTCGCGCTTTTGGTAATGGTCGGATGTGGTGTGTTCATGGGCGTGATCAACGGTTTCCTGATCGTGCGCGCCCGGCTTGCGCCGTTCATCGTCACCCTTGCGATGCTCTTCGTCTGGCGCGGATTTGCGCTTTGGGTCACGGAAACACGCGCAATGAATCTTCCCGATTGGTTCATTCAATTTGGTACCGCTCGGTTAGTCGGCGTGCCCGTTCCAGTTGTTGTGTTCGCGTCGGTATTTTTCCTAGCCCACATGGCGCTCACCCGAACGCCATTTGGCCGGCAGCTTTACGCAATTGGCAACAACGTCGAGAACGCGCGAAAAGCCGGTCTGCCCTTGAACTGGCTGTTGTTTGCCGTCTACGCGATCAGCGGTTTGTGCGCGGCGATCGGAGGCATCCTTGCGCTCACTCAACTCGGTTCCGTATCACCAAAATTCGGCGAAAACTACGAGTTCAAAGCCATCGCCGCGGCGGTGTTGGGAGGCACTAGTCTGTTCGGCGGCCGCGGCGCGGTCTGGCCCGGCACGTTACTGGGAGTGCTACTGATTCAGATGCTCGAAAGCGGATTGGTGATGTTGAACGCTGACCCCTATCTTTACCCGATTGTGACAGCTGCGGTGATTCTTTTCGCGGTGCTTTTGGATACGAGTCGTCAAGCAATTCTGGAGCAACGGAGCCGTCGGCGGATTTACCACGATGCTGAACGGACCTGACGCACAAAAACTACCAGAAACACAAATCAGCAACAATGGCTGGGGAGGGAGGAATGGCGGAAGGGGTGGGATTCGAACCCACGGTAGAGTTGCCCCTA
Organism: bacterium; assembly: GCA_016124235.1. Classification (GTDB taxonomy): domain Bacteria; phylum Verrucomicrobiota; class Verrucomicrobiia; order Limisphaerales; family RI-55; genus RI-55. Next base: position 26,095 of record WGOC01000007.1, read on the forward strand.
CTCCTGATTTCGAGTCAGGTGCCTTTAACCACTCAGCCACCCTTCCAACACATTGATTTTACTGGTGTTAATCGCATAGCAGCGATTCCAGGTTTTGCGTTTTCTATACTGCTGTTCTATACTATTATTATGACCGACGATTCTTCCGACAGTTCTGACCCCATCTGGCAGAAAACGCCGGTGGCAAACTTGGTCCGCCACGTGCAATCGGGCGGCTATTATGCGAGAATACGATTGCGCGGCAAGTTGATTTGGAAATCGCTAAAAACCGACCGTATCAGTGTCGCCAAATTGCGCTTGAGCGACTTTCACAAGGAGGAACGAAAACGGGCTGAGGCGCACAAGGCGGTTGCCCGGGGAAAGATGACCTTCAGCGCCACCTTGGAAACCTATCGGGATCGGCTCAAGGGAGACCATTCGTTGAAGGAGCGAAGCAAGACGTTTCGCGAAGAGCGCATCGTCGCGCTGCTAAAGTCATGGCCGAACCTCGAACAAACCGATGTTGCCCAAATCTCGAAGACCGATTGCCTCGCTTGGGCCGCGCGGTTCGGAACGAGCGCCAGCCCGTCGGCATTCAACAACACAGTGGGCACGCTCAAACTGATACTGGACCTTGCCGTCGAAGCCGGCGCGCGATATGACAATCCCGCCACTCACATCAAACGGAAACGAACGCTCCAAAAGATTCTGCACCTTCCCAGTCAGGATGAGTATTGTCAGTTGCTAGAAACAGTCCGCAAGGCCGACGGTTCGTGGGGACGGAAGTGCGCCGATTTCATCGAGTTTCTCGCCTACAGCGGTTGCAGAAAGGGCGAAGCCGCGCGCGTTGAAGGACGACATTGCGACTTTGAAAAAGGGGAGATTACCGTGCTGGGCGACCCGGCCACCGGAACGAAGAATTGGGAGACTCGGCGTGTACCCATGATCGCGGACATGCGCCGCTTGTTGGAGCGCATTCAGGGTGATCGAGGCGAAAGGGAGTTTCTGGCGAATCCGGTCATGCGCGTTCGAGAGTGCCAGGGTGCGATCAACACCGCATGCAAGAAGCTTGGAATCTTCCGCTTCACCCATCACGACCTGCGCCACCTGTTTGCGACGCGCTGCATCGAATCCGGCGTGGATATTCCGACGGTCTCCCGCTGGCTTGGCCACAAGGACGGCGGCGCGTTGGCGATGAAGACCTACGGCCATTTGCGCGACCAACATTCGGCGAACATGGCGCAGAAGGTGATCTTTGCCGAACCCGCGCCAACTTTCGCTCCGAGTTCCGACAACCCCACGCCAAACCAGGGTGAAGTTCCGGCGCCGATCGCCGCTGCGGATAAGAAAGCGATCGCCGAAGCGAAGGCCCGATACAAGTATCCATGGTGGGCCTCGAATGATCCGTTGGAGGTCTTCTGGGGACAGCTCAACGAAATCGTTCCAATCGTAGCTAAGCAGAGGCTTCATGAGTGCGCCCAACAAGCAATGGGCCGGGAAGTCTTCGTGGAGGAACTCGTGGACCGCGAATCGCTCAAGGATGAACTCCGCGCTCGAATTTCGGAAACGTCCTACGACAAGCTTGTGCGGAAGCTCGGCCCGCAGCGGATGTCGCGGCGGCTAACGGTGATCCCGTAGTCCATTTTCCTTTCTCATCGCCAGCAATCGAGCGGGCGAGGACTGGCAGAGACTCGACAATCTCGGAGGGCACAAATTTAACGGGCTCTGCAAGACGTACAATTCCGCCGTGGAACCTGCCCGGATCACTGATTCGCTGAAATTGTTGATGTGCTGGAGTGTGAATTTTGGCGCCGTCGGCAGGGCGGGATTTTCAGCGATCCAACGTCCCCGTCTACGAGAGAAGGACGGCGGGGAAGCCGGCTTGGAAAGCTACCAGCTATTCCAGCAGGAGGGGCGGATGCAGGGGGCCGTCGCCCGCAAACTGCTGCGCCAGGTTTCCACCCGCAACTATGCCGGTTCAGCCAGGGGGACTATCCGATTGTTTCTCTACCTCGGTGATGACGATTTCGCAAATAACCGGTTGACCGTCTGGAATAAGTGAGCGCTGCTTTTGTTGCAACGTGCCGAGCCATGACAACTCCATCCGTTGCATGGCGGTTTCTATTCGTCTCAACGAATGACCTCGTAACGAAACTTCGTGCGTTGCGAAGACCAAGCGTAGTCGCTGCTCCTTCCGATCGCTTTTGAGTTCGGAGAAGGCGAACTGGTCGAAAGGCAGCAGCAGGCTTTCTTCAGCCGATATTTCGATTTTGACCGCGCGAGCGTTTGGGTCGCTCGCCCAACATTCGGGTGATTTTGTGCTCATAGTTCTGTGCGTGTTGATGATGACGGCGAGAAAGCTTGAGCCGGCAGAAGGTGTCCGCTGCACGACGACCGAAGCGGAGCATGTAGCTGTGGAGGCGATCCCAGAGGCGCAGGCCACAACAGGGCGCGAAACCGCCGGCAAGTTCGAGCGCCAACGGCCGGTGACCTGGGCGGGTTACGTTCTCGCGCAGTTGCTGCTTATCCGGCGTGAAGATGCGGATGCCGCGTCGCCCGCGCGAAATCGTCACGTACCATTGCTGGGCGTTCGTCGCCGCCTTGATGGTCGAATCGGAAAAAAGGACGTAATCCACAGTCTTGCCTTGCGAGCCGTAGGAGGTGACGGCGTAGCCGGGAAGAAACTCTCGGAAACTCGAATCCAGGACGCGGCCATCGGTGAGTTCAACTCTGCCGTCTAGCCGAACCGACTTCACGGTGACGAGTTCGCCGTTGGTGACGCTGCCTCCTGATGCCAGCTTGCGATTGGCTTTGATATGCAGGCGGTCACCGGTCGAAACAGGACATTCGCGTGGCAGGCAGACCGAGACGCGGTCGAGCATTTTGTTTGAGACGGTGACGAATCGTCCGCCGACTTCGATCAGCACACTCGATTTCAAGATGCCCGACAACCTGCCCTTCGCACCAGCTTCGGCTTCCCGGACCTTTTGGTTGAAGACGATGACGGCGCCGTCCGGGTAGAACCGTTCATCCCGTTTCTGCGCGTTCGTCAGGTCGAGCCGCTCCAGCGTTTGAACCATCGAATCGTTCGCGCCAAGGAATCCTTTGCCTTTGAGAGCCTCGCGCACACGCTCGTTGACCCGATGCACTTCGCCCCAAGTTTGGGAGACAACGACCGCCGAAGCATTTTGCTCGGTCAGCCGGAGGAATTCGTCAGCCAGTTTATCGGCCTGATCGCCCAGACCGCAGGCCACAATCGCCCCCATCTTGTCGAGTCGTTCAAACGATTCGGCCATTTTGCCGGCCGCCGCCGCTTCGACGGCCTTTCGATACTGCCTGATGCGGGCGCGTTCATCACGGTCACGCGCAAGATTCGGGTCCTGCCGGCGAATCGTGTGCAATTGGACAGGCTCAACGCCGGCATATCGTTCGATCACCAAGAGAGCATCCGAACCTTCAACCGCTCCGTGCTGGCGCGTGTCACCTGAAAGAATCACACGCGCATTCCGTTCTTTCGCCAATCGGAGCAATTCCAGCATTTGTCGGCCGTCGATCTGACCGGCCTCATCCACAACGATGACGGCGCGTTCAGCCAATGATCCTTTGGTCAGAAAGCTGGCGACGGTGGCCGGAGACGGAAAACCTGCCTTCTCCATCTCCACGACCTGCTGGCGTTGCGGCGCGAACACGGCAACGTTTCGCCCGGCCTGGCGCAGTTGCTCCACCAATTCCTTCAAAACGAAACTCTTTCCCGTGCCCGCGCCACCACGAAAGATCGAAACCGTGTTGATCGTGGATAGCAAGGCGTCCAAGGCCGCCCGTTGCTCGTCATCGAGTTTGGGATTGGGCGGACGGGGATTCGTCACCAGCGGCCAGGAATCCCCAACCCCTTCTTTGGCTGTCTGAACAATCTCCCATTCGCGCAGCAATACCTCGCGCGTCGTCACTTCGTCGGGACGCGCGTCGTCCCGAATGTATCCACGTCGGTTCGTGAAATCCTTCAGTTCAGAAACCGAAAATTCCTCGCCACGTGCCCGGTTCAATGCCTCCTGCCAGATCTGGCATTCCAACACGACCGAGTTGCGATCGAACAAATGGTCCTCCGCCCACTGAACGGCTTCCCCGACACTGATGTGCATATCCTTGGTAGCGTCCTGCTTCGGTTGTCCCGACAGGTTCTGCAACGAAGCCTTTTCGGATTTGCTCAGCTGCGCGTTCCACAAGGTTTGCAGTTCATCCCGGCTCACATCCTTCTGTTTCCGCGTTCGTTTCTCCGCGGCCAGCCGTGAGCGGAGTTCTGCGATATTGGAGCCGCCCAGTTCCGGGTGGTCGTTCAAAAGTTTGGTCAGGGCGGCATCAATCTCCGCATCGCGCTTGGAGAATCGCCGGCAAACTTCTTCCGAGACCCCTTCAATTTCAAAATCTCCTCTGGACCGGTTTCGAATCTGATAACCGAACGTCTTCAAGTCACGGGCAAACTCGTGGTAATAGATGTTCTCCGCGAATTTCCTCGCCCGCAGCAGCTCGTAGTTCTCCAGAGCTTTCCACCGGTCTTCCGCGCCGTCATAGGTTGCGTTGAACACAATACAATGGGTGTGCAGATGCGGATCAAGCGCGCGGGAGGTGTCATGGGTAAACTGTGCCGCGACGAAGTTCCCGGTAAGCCGCTCCTTTCGCTCTCCGCCCGCCCGAACACGGGTCGCGGCAAATGCTTCAAACTCCTTCAGGGCCGTCTTCACCGCCCGCTCGTGAGCCTCGAAAATCCGCCTGTCATCGCCGACAAATCCAACTATGGAAACCGACTTCGGTGGTGAAAAGGTGAAGTCATAAAAGATTCGCCGGTTGGCCGCACTGTGGTCGCCCTCAGTCCGCGTGGTGTTCTGCCGCTGGGTCAACCGCTCGCCTGTGCTCGGATTCTGATTCTCGCAGAGCCGCAGGAAATCCTCGGCGTGGACTTTGCCGGCCAGCCCCAGCCGTGCCGCGGCCAGACCCGTCCACTCGCCGGCCACGCGCTGACCTTCATCGTAATAATCACCGACGCAGAGGTGTTCCTCGAAGTATTCGCGCGCGTTCTTGAGGTTGTATTGCGTCTTGGCCGTGACCACGCGCCGGACACTACCCGGACTTCACGCGGTCTTTGTGTGCCAGGCACACCTTCGCCCAAACGGATTCTGCTGAACTGCGCCCATGAGCTCTAACGCGATTCGTCGGCCGGGCAACCAATTGTGGGGCATTTACCACACCGACCGGGAATATGCCCGTGTAATGGGTGATCCACATCGCACCGTGGTGGAAGCTCCCTCCAAGCTCGCCGCCGAGGAAGAAGCCGCCCGACTTGGGTTCAGTGAACCGTGGGCACATCCGGTCCCGGCAAGTGAATCGAGACGGGCACAATGGCTTCCCAAACACCGACCAGGACACCGACAGGAACTCGCACGCAAGCCATCTCGCGGCATCCGCATCTGAACACCTGTCTGTGCAAACCCCATCCTCAGCCCAAATCAGCACCGCCATCGAGGCGCCAAAGAACGTTGGCGAACACTTAAATCACAACGCCGCCAACAAGATGATCGAATCGTCCGACTCTCGGATTTCCAAACACCATTTCGTCTGCATCGTGGACTCGACCAAAGTTGAAACGGAGAAATTTGGAACCTTTACTTCATCACCAAACGGCCAGTGCGATGATTTGTTGAAGTCAAAGGGACCCTCAGTTTTTAGTCATTTTAATTCAGTACAAGCCTTACTCCTTAGCGGGCTAAGGTTTCTGGGTCCGCGAAGGAGTCGCGATACAGGCGCGAGCTATCCGCGCCAATGTCCGGCCAGGCGGCCGTGGCCCTGGCTAGTCCGCGCTCGCTTCCAGTCCGCAACCAGATCGCAGCCGCGACCTGACCGTGTCCGCGACCAGTCCGTGACCACGACTTTGCCATGTCCGCATCCGCGTTCGCAGCCAGTCCATCACCGCAGCCTCGTCCAGACGGCGAATGTCCGCCTTCATTCCGTATCAGTGACCCGGCCCCGTCCAAGTCCAGTCCGTAGCCATGCGCAGTCCGCGACCGCGATCTGTCCGCGGTCGCAGCATTGCCGTAACCAGTTAATGTCCGGCAGTTGTGCGGGGCACGACCGGAGTATGACCGTGTCGAAGCCGCTTCTGCTCCCGCCATTTTCCGCGTATGTCCTCATTTGATCCCAACGAAGTCCGCGAAGCAGTTTCGGCATTCACGCCAAAGCATCCGCTGAAGTTTGAGAACTTGATGCCAGCCCGTGAAGTTATCGCCGAGCTGAGGCGAAAACGCGCGTCCTATCGGGCGATCGCCGAATTGCTCACTCAACATTGTCTGCCGACGGGCAAAACAGCGGTGGCTGATTTCTGTCACGAAGTTTTGGGAGAAACCATCCGCTCACGTCACCGCACCCCGCGAAAGAGGCATCCCAATCCTGAGCCTCGACCGGGTACCAATTTCGTTCCGTCAATGCCAACTACTTCACCGCCCGCCGAACCAGGTGCGAACAATGACACAGCCGAAGTCCAACCGGCGCGCGTCCGCGGGCCACGCATCGCTCAAATTCGCAGACTGCATTCACCGACCCATGAAAAGACTGATTCTCATCCTTAACGGCAAGGGCGGCGTCGGCAAAAGCTTCTTCGCCGTCAACCTGATCCAGTATCTCAAAGACAAAGGCATCGCCCACGTCGCGATCGATTCCGACAACGAAAACTCGACGCTGAAGCGGTTCCACCCGGACGCCCGGTTTCTCGACTTGGAAAATCGCCGTGAACTCGACGGCATCTTCACGGCCCTCGAAAAAGCGAATCTCGTCGTTATGGATTGCCGCGCCGCGTCCTCTGACCTGTTCATTGAATACTTCACGGAGATTGACCTGCCGGCGGTGCTTTCCGCCTTGGGCGCGGCGCTCACGCTGGTCATGCCGGTGAACCACGAATCCGACAGCGTGGATCAAATCCAGCGGCTGGCCGATCATTTCGAAACACAATGCAACTACGTCGTGGTACGCAACGCGGCCCACAGCGACAGCTTCGCATTGTTCGAATCGGCGGCAGTCCGAACGCAGCTCGCGGAAAGACTGGGCGGCCGGGAGATCACCATGACCCGGCTGCAAGACTGGCTGGTCGAAGCCCTGAACGATGAAAACCTGACCATAACGGCGTCGGCAAAGCATCCGGCGTTCAGCCTCCTTGACCGCCAGCGACTTCAATCGTGGCAGCGAAGGCTTTATGCCGGCATCGAGACTGTCACCGACCTGCTTCTGCCCACGAAGTAAACTGTATGCCGGCATCCACACAACTGGATTTCGACGGGGATTTCGAGCGGGCCATCGCCGATTGGCGCGAGCGACACAAACTTCCCGAGGAGGACGCCGTATTATTGCTGATCGAGCTGTTCCGCATTCATCAACAGCATTGGGATGAACTCCGGCGGCGCGAGATTCCATCATTTGACTCGTTCCGGGCCGACCTCACCCAATTGGCGGAAACAATGCGGACATTCCAGGGGCAATCGGCGGCGCTGCTGGATTTGCTGAAAAAGCTGCCGTCGACACACCTTGCCGCACGGATCACGCGCACCGCCGCCTTCTTTGCGGCTCTGACCAGTCTGTTGGCCGGCTACCTGTTTGGGAGGGCATGGCCATGAAGCTCGATTTCATGCCGTTCAGCCCGGTGGCATTCCCTCCCGAGCTGGAACTCCTGTTGAAGCACCCGCAAACGCTCATGCCCGCTGTGGCACTCCTGCTGGTGTTGATGGCCGGCTGGATTTTGTTCAAACCGGCGAAACGCAGAATTGTCGCGCGTCTCGGACGACTGACGTGGCGGCGAAATCAGTTCTGCCGCGGCTGGCTCATCACGGGAGATACCGGCTCGGGCAAGACCAGTTCCGGCGTCAATCAACTGGCGCACCAAGTCTTCCAGAACGAACCGACGTGGGGCGGCCTGTGCATCGACGAAAAGGGTGTCTATTGGGAAACGCTGGCGGCGATGGCCCGGCATTACCATCGGGAACACGATCTGATTCATCTGCAGATTCGGGCCGACGGCGCGGAGGCACGCTGGACTCCACCGCATCGGTTCACTCTCACTGGCGACCGCAACATCCCCTTCACGACCTACGCCCGGTTCGTCGTGGATACGGCGACCAGTCTGGGTCAGGGCGGTGACAAGGGATTCTTCAAGAGCCAGGCCCAGACGCACATCGCGCACGCACTGGAGATGCTCTTTGAACTGAATCTTCCGGTCACCTTGTTGGGCGCGTATGAGTTGCTGACCGACCGCAAACTCATGGCCGAGGAAATGGAAAACCTGGCCCACCTGCTGGAAACCCCACGCCGGGAAGCGGTGCACACACATTTCGCGAACCGGTTTCTGACCCAGCCCGAGGAACAACTGGGCGGCGTCCGGGAAACCATCGCCAACTACCTGCAGTACTTCCTGACGCCCGAGGTGGCGGAGGTGTTTTGCTCCGGTGAGAGCACGTTCGATTTCGGCGCGATTGACCAGGGCAAGATCATTCTGACCACGATGCCGCAGAAGTTCCAGACCGAGCGGCGTTACGTGAACACATTCCTGAAACTGCTTTATTACAATCACGCGCTACGCCGGTTCGACAAATCGAAGTCGGAACGGGCAAAGGACAATGTGCTGATTCTCTGGGCCGATGAAGCGCAACGGTTCATGACCGCCAGCGAGGACGGCACCAGCGATTACAACTGCGTGGATGTGATCCGCGAGGCGGGCGCAACCGTCGTCGCCGCCGCTCAAAGCACGACCTCACTCGTGCCACCGCTTGGCAACGACAAGGCCAAGGTGCTGACGCTCAATCTGCGTAACCGCCTCATCTTCCGCGCCGCCGACGAAGCCGATGCTGTCCAAGCCGCCGACTTTCTAGGCAAGAAACTCCTGATAAAACGTTCGTGGGGCTATAGCGCCGGCAAGCGGAACGTCAATTATTCCGAAATCGAGGAGCATAAAATCAAACCACACAAGCTCCGCACCCTGTGCGATCACGAATGCGTTCTGGTTCACTGCGAGCGGGGATTCCGACGAATCACATTGCCGCCCCTCGAACCGGACGGAAACATTTCAAATTGGTATTCTCGATGGAAGCGGTTCATATAAGCTTCGTCCCAACCCTGTTGAATTGGGACAGCTCAGTAATTCTTCAGGCTTCTGGTCATTGTCGCCTTGATCCTGTCGATCAGCGCAGGTGGAGATAGGACTTGAGCATGGTCATCCCGACTCAAAATCCATCGTGCGACTTCCTCAAACCCGCCAAGTTCCAACAACAAACTAAGCCTGCCGTCCTCCATCTCTTTTATCGAATTTGACTGCTGTAGCTAGTCCTCTTGAATCCTTTTGAATGGTGCAAAACTCGTTTTTTGCGCACCATACGCGCCATGTCGCGCCTATCCTCCACGGCACCAGTTGTCACCCTGCCAGCACCGGCAGTGGTGACATCTATCACTTCAATCGTCGAAGCGCACCAAATCCATGAGTAGAATCGAACACCTGCCGCCCAATTTTGGGCGGCTCGACAAGGCGCTGCGATCAATTGGATACAGCTTTGAGGCCGCCGTTGCCGACATCATTGATAATTCCATTGATGCGAAGGCAAGGAATGTTCTGGTTCGATTCATTTTGCGAAAAAACAAGGCGCTGGACCTTGTTATCTTGGACGACGGCAACGGGATGAGTCCCGACACTTTGAAGGAAGCCATGCGGTTCGGCGCGGACGTGACACAGGAGTTGGACAGGCTTGGCAAATTCGGCCTCGGACTGAAGCTCGCTTCACTTAGCCAGGCGAAGGAGCTCAGAGTCGTCACGTACGAAGGCTCGAAGACTTCCGGCCGGGGATGGCTTGAAGAGGGAATTTCCTCCGGCTTCATGTCCACCATCCTCGAAGCCTCTGAATGTCGTGACATGCTCAAGCTGATTGTGCCCGACCGGCCATTGAAGAAATCGGGAACGGTGGTGTGGTGGTCTCATCTTTACCGCGTCGGCCAGAATCACTCCAGCCCGAATGAACACGCGCAAAAACTGATGCGTCGGCTGAAGGATTACCTGTGCATGGCCTTCCACCGGTTTCTCTCTGGCAGTCCGCGCCTGGTCAAAATGGAGATCGACATTTTTGACGGCGATTCGAGCCTTGAAGGGCTGCCGCTTCCGTTGGAGCCCCTCAACCCATTCGGATACGACGCCACCGGACTGAAGGGCTTCCCGGCTGAATTGGTTCCCGCTGACGGATATGAGAATCGCATCAAGATTGTCGGCCATATCTGGCCGCCAAACTCATCCGCGCCCGAATACGCTTTGCCCGGCGGTGCGAACAGCCGGCAGGGATTCTATTTTTATCGCAACAACCGGCTGATTCAGGGCGGCGGTTGGAACGGAATGCGTGAAGCCGAGCCCCATCGCTCACTTGCGCGTCTGGAAATTGATATGCACCCGGATTTCGATATGGACGTCAGCCTTGACGTAAAGAAGGTCGAAATCCAGTTGCCGCCGGACCTCGTAAAGGGCATTCAGCGGTCAAAGACTGACGCCGGCACCGATTTCAAAAAATATCTGTCGCTTGCCGAGGAAACCTACCGGACAAAACCTGTTACCGAGGACGAACTGCCACTGATTCCCGTGGATGGCCTGCCTGCCGACCTCCGCGATTTTCTCCTCAAGGAACTCAGGATCGACGGCACCAAGCGATTTCGGAAGCTTCGCTTCGCGTGGACGAATCTGGACGAGGATTCGTTTTTTGAATTGGATCGCGACAATGACACGCTTCGCCTGAACAAAATCTATCGCCGCCAGCTCTTGCATGGTCTGGATGGTTCGTCTGCGGACATCCCCGTTGTAAAGTGTCTGCTTTTCCTTGTTCTTCGCGACGTTCTCTATTCACAGCGTATCAGCGCAAAAGTCCGGGAACGCATGGATCAGGCAAACCGCATCCTCGCTCGCGCCGTGAAGCATGAGCGCAGCGTTGAGTAACATGAAAAAAACGGCATACATGTCGTGGCAGAACTTCTGCGCGACCATCATTGTTGAGGGCGAGCAGCGAACGCACAAGGTGTCCGCCTCCCCAAGGGTGGATTTCTTCTGGGATGGACGCGGGAAGCGCATCGGCCTGTGGCTTGAGACTGCCCCGGACACGGTTCTTTCGCCCGAACTTCAGAAGCTGACCTTTGTCGGCCTCGACGTTGTCAAAGTCGGGCAGCGGCATTTCCTCGAAATTGCCACCCCATCCAAGCCATTGAGGCGGCAGTTTTATTACTTCGCTGTCGCAATCACAGAACGCATGCTCTCCGCCGGTGTGTCTGCGCTGCAAGCCGTGACTGTGGAATTGCAGTGTTTTGCCGACCTGCTGGCCGAGCGCCCGACACTTGGAGTCGAACGTCAGATTGGATTGCTGGGGGAACTGATGTTCTTGGAAAGGTTGGCCCTGTCAAAAGGTGTTCAGATGCTGGATTGTTGGGTTGGTCCGGACGCCGAGCCACACGACTTTCGACTCGACGCGCGCGAATTTGAGGTGAAGACGACTGTTGCACCCAAGCGCGTGCATATCATCCACGGCGGCGAGCAGTTGGTTGCCTCCAAGGGGTGCTCGCTGTTTCTCCTGTCTGTCTTGCTCGGCCCTCCCAGCGACTCATCTAGCTTCTCGCTTGCTGGCAAGGTGCGAGACGTTGAGCGGCTTCTCGCCACGGATGCAGCTCGCAAGAAACGATTTCTTGAAGCACTAGAGAATGCCGGCCTGAAAAAAGCCGACCTCCCTCAATACGGCCGCAAGTATTCACTCCGTCGCGCCGTGGCCATCGTTCCCGTGGACGGCAAGTTTCCGGCGTTGACCCGGCCCGCGATCCAGAAGGCCATCGGTCCGTTATCACAGCGAATCGAATCCCTGCAATACGCCGTGAACCTTGAGGGCCTCGAAAAGGAGGAGGGCACCCCGCAATTCGCCGCCGTCGTTCCCTCATAGGCGGATACTCGTATGACACATCACTTGGACAGAATCAAAGCAGCGCTTGGCGCGATGACCGATCGCCCTCGCGCTCTCGTTAGCTACCTTCAAAAGCCCGGTCCGGACTTTGACGCGGCCAGCGACCAGGACGTGGCGAAGATGTTGTCAGCGATTCTCTCCACTGATCCGAACGACCCGACACGGATTAGGTTTTCCAATTTGTTGCACTCATGGGATAACGCCAAGGATGGAGAATGGTTCGGGCAGACCCTCCGAAACTCAGCGGCCCGTCGCACCCGCATCCATGCTTTGCTAAAATCAGACAAGGCCCTCGTCGAGCGGATTGACTCGCTCCTGCCTTTCTACCCCTTGGATGAGCCGCTCATTATCGCCGAGGATCACGCGGACTGGTATGTCCCATCAGTGGGAGTGCGGGATTATTACTGGCGGACCTATACCAAGTATCTCCGGGAGCGGCGCGGTTGGCGTGACGAAGCACTGCTCAACCTTGATAACAGCACGCGCAGCATACTTGAATGCCTCTCGAACCCGGAGTCCAACAACGTCTATTCCTCGCGCGGGCTGGTGATGGGTTACGTCCAAAGCGGTAAGACCGCCAATTTCGCCGGCCTTGTCGCTCGCGCCGCTGATGCCGGCTACCGCCTCATCATTGTGCTGGCAGGCACGTGGAACATCCTGCGCAACCAAACCCAGCGCCGGTTCGACAAGGAACTTCTTGGCAAAGAATTGCTCCACAATGACGACACCTACCAAACCCGGCATCCTGCTGATTGGGATGAATTCCTCGAACATGGTGCACACCCAGAGGATCTCGGCCACTATACCTGGCGAAGGCTGACCCGGCCGGACATTGATTATCGACGACTGAAGGCGGCGATCGACGACCTCGAGTTCGAGATGCGTCACCGGCCCCTACCGCTCTACGATCCGAAGAACTTGCACCATCTACCCGTCAAGCTGTTGGTGGTGAAAAAAAACAGCCATGTTTTGGGCAAACTCGCCAAGGATTTGGAAAGTCTGAGGACTAAACTTGCAGAGATTCCTGCTTTGGTAATTGACGATGAATCAGACCAAGCTGGTTTGAATACCGTCGATCCCACCAAAGCTAAAACACCTGCAAAGCCTGAAAAGTCCTCTGCGAAGAAGGAAAAAGAACGCACTGCAACGAATGAGGCGATTGTGCGGCTCCTGAACCTGCTGAGGCGCGGCCAGTATGTCGGCTACAGCGCTACGCCCTACGCGAATGCGTTGGTGAATCCCGACGACCCCGAGGACCTTTTTCCGAAGGATTTCATCATCTCCCTGGATCGTCCCATCGGTTATATGGGCGTCTCCGATTTTTTTGATCCGTTCGTTGACTATGACGATTTGAAGCAGGGTGATTTTTCCCAAGCGGAACTGGCGTTCATCCGGCGTGTCGAGGCATCCCAAGTGGAGGATGATGAGGATTTGAAACGGGCGCTCCGCAGTTATGTCATCGCTGGCGCGGTGAAGCTTTATCGCCAAAGTCAGGATGCCGCCCTTTACAAGCCCGAGTCGCTTAAACATCACACCATGCTCATTCACACTTCTTCCCGCAAGGGGGCGCATGCATCGCTCGCGGATCGGGTTAAGGAGTTATGGGACCAGTGCGCCTTCAACAGTCCGACTGGATTGGAAGACCTGAAGGAACTTTGGGAGTCGGATTTCCTGCCGGTTTGTCAGGTTCAGGGGAAAGACGAACTTGTCCCCGCGTCGTTCCGTGAACTCAAGCCACACCTTGCCGCCTCGGTCCAGAAGATCACCCGCGACTCGCATTTCGTCAGGGTGGTTAACAGTGATAAGCATGAGGCACCCGATTTCACCCGAGGCCCGGTTTGGAAGATTGTTGTTGGCGGCAACAGCCTCTCGCGCGGCTACACCGTCGAGGGTCTCACGGTGAGCTATTATCGGCGCGTGGCGAACACAGCAGACACGCTGATGCAGATGGGCCGCTGGTTCGGTTTCCGTCCAGGTTATCGCGATTTGGTTCGCGTGTTTCTCGGCGTCAAGGAGGGTAAGAAACAGTCAGAAGATTTGGTCGCGCGATTCAAGGAAGTCTGCCGGATGGAGGAACGTTTCCGCGAGGAGATCAAGCGCTATGTCCGTCGCCCCGATGCTCCGCGAATCACACCGCGACAGATTCCGCCATTGATTGCCATTTCAGGGAATCTACCACCAACGGCTCGGAACAAGATGTTCAACGCTCAACTTGATCGGAAGAATTTCGGCGACCAGTGGGAAACTCCAACCGTTACCGCCGCTAAACCAGAATCTTTGGATAAGAATCTTGAAGCGTTGCGAAAACTCCTTGGCGCTGCATCGGGCCTAGGTCGCCATATATTGGGTGGGGACTTAAGCGACGGAACAGGTGCAACTGCGGATTGTCTGGTCTTTGAAGCGTCCAATGAATGTCTGGCCTCTTTCTTGAACGACTACCGGTGGCTTGAATCAGAATACACGCATCCTGAGCGTCCCGCTGACGTCGGTCTCCAGATTGAATTTCTCCAAAAACAAAAGCACGCAATCACGTCTTGGTTGCTTCTGTTTCCTCAGATTAAGACCTCGTTTGGCCCTCCGCTTGACCTAAATGCGTTAGGCGAGTTCACCGTTAAGAAGCGCAAGCGAGTCGGACAACGTTTCGGAATATTTGGCGAGTCCTCACATCACGCAATCGCTGAGTTCATGGCCTCAAAGAAGGACAAGCAGAAGATTCAGCTTGTTTCCTCAAATGAAGCGACAAAACACCTTCACAAATTGCACCGAGGCATTGCACTATTTTACCCAGTCCGCGAGACTGAAAGCCAGTCAGTCTCCATTGGCTTCGAGCTGTTATTCCCCGCGAACAATCTGTCGTTTGACCTTGGTTTCACGGTGCGCCGGAAATCCGAAAGCGCACGGATCGTTGTGCCAAGTTCTTCTGGCGCCGCCCGGGAGGAAGATCCCGCCGACCGCGGAATCCATTGAACAATGAAACGGCAGTCTCCGAAATGTCGCACCCCATCCCCGTCATAGACTTGTTCGCCGGTCCCGGCGGTTTGGGTGAAGGCTTCTCCCGCTGGCGTGGCCGCGACCGCAAGCCCATGTTCAAAATCCGGCTTTCGATTGAAACGGACCCGTGGGCGCACCGCACGCTTTTGCTCCGCTCGTTCTACCGCCAGTTTGATTCGGCCAACGTGCCGGCCTCCTATTATCAATATCTGCGCGAAGAAATCGAATTTGATGACCTAGAACAAAAATTCAAACCGGAGTTCGCCGCCGCACGCGAGGAAGCGTGGCAGGCCACGCTTGGAAAAACGGACTCTGAGGAAGTCAGTTCGCGCATTTCCTCGGCCCTCGGCCGGGAGCGTGACAATTGGCTGCTGATTGGCGGCCCGCCGTGTCAGGCGTATTCCCTTGTCGGTCGCTCGCGCATCATCGGTGAAAAAGGCCGCGCGGAATACGAGAAGGACCATCGCCATTTTCTCTACCGCGAATACCTCCGCATCATCGCCCGCCACCAGCCTGCGGTGTTCGTCATGGAAAACGTCAAGGGGCTGCTGTCCGCGCAGGTTGGTGGTCAACCGATGTTCCCGCTCATCCGCGCCGACCTTCAGGACCCGCTCCAGGTCTTTCCCGATTTGCGCGCTGATTCCCGCCGCAAGAATCTCCACTACACGCTGTTTTCCCTTGTTGCCCCGCGCGATCTCGCGGGCGATTTCGAGTCTTCGGATTTCATCGTGCGGGCGGAGGACTACGGCATACCCCAAGCCCGGCATCGCGTCATCATTCTTGGTGTGCGCGGCGAAGCGGCCATGCAGCCCGGTCTGTTGCGCTCTGTTGACTCCGTATCCGTCCGCGAGGTCATTAGCGACTTGCCCCCTCTCCGCAGCCGGCTGTCATCAAAGGACACGCCCGAAGCGTGGGGCGCAGCCGTTCGTGCTCTCTCCGCTGTGCGCCTGAGCGACAAATCAAACGGCGCCGGACTGAGCCGCGCTGAATTGGAGCGGGAACTGAAGCGCATCCGTCCGCATCTTCCCGTCGGCGGCGCATTCGCTCCCTGCCAGACCAGACCGGCGCAGCATGAGCGATGGTATGTGGATCGCCGCTTGGGTGGAGTTTGCAACCACGAAACACGCGGTCACATTGCCGAGGATTTGCGTCGCTACTTTTTTGCGGCAGTGTTCGCCGCTGCTTCCAACCCGCCGCGCTCCCCTCTGTTGCAGGATTTCCCCACGAGCCTGCTGCCCGATCACAAAAACGTCGGCGAGGCGTTGAAGACAACCAAGTTCAACGACCGTTTCCGCGTCCAGCTTGCTGACCGTCCTTCGACAACAGTTGTGTCGCACATTTCCAAGGACGGCCATTACTACATTCACTACGACCCGTCGCAATGTCGCAGCCTTACAGTGCGCGAGGCGGCACGGTTGCAGACGTTCCCCGACAACTATTTTTTTGAAGGCCCGCGCACCGAACAATACCACCAGGTCGGCAACGCTGTGCCGCCATTGCTGGCCTACAAAATTGCAAAAATTGTGGCCGACATTTTTTGATGAATTCATCCTGGCGAAATTGAAAGCTCTTGGTAGCCTGGATGCCATGAAAGATTTTATCTACATCCCGCCATCCTGCCGGGCTGCTGAAAAGCATCTGGGATTTGCTTTCAAAAAGGGGCTGGGCGCACTCACCAAAAGGGAATTCGTTCGCGGCTGGTGTTCGCTTTCGTTCCTGTATCCCGGCCTGCATCCCGATGGTTTCGCATCGCGTGGCAGCGGTTGGCCGAAGCACTTCAAACCGTTCGCGGCGGAGGCGTGGCGTCGCTTTGAAGCAGGCGAACTCACTGACAACGAGCTGTACTGTTACCAAGCCGCAAAAGCACGCATCGGCAAGGAGCGGGATGAAGTGATGCGCGAAACGCCGTGGTTGATGACCGACCACTTTTCGGCCTGACGATTCATGTCCGACGTCTTTACCAAAGCCAAGCGCTCTCAAGTCATGTCGCGCATTCGCGGACACGGCAACAAGGACACGGAGATTGCATTAGAGCATTTCCATAAATAATGTAGCTTGAGCAGTGCAAGCTGCTTGGAGAGGATAGGGGCATGAAAGCCATCCCTGTGGCCGTGCGCGAACGGATCCTCAAACTCTACGAGCAGGGCAAAGACACTCGAGAGATCGCCACCAGTTTGGGCTACTGCGTGGCGGCCGTGCGGCGGGTGCGCCAGCACTTCAGGCAACGGGGCACGCTGGAGCCACTAACCCACCGCTGCGGCCGTAAGACTCTCCTGACCGAAGCCCGCCAGGCCCGCCTGGAGCGGCTGCTGGCTCAGCGGCCGGACGCGACGCTGGCGGAGTTGGGGGCGCAGTTCAAGCGCCCGACCTCCACCATCGACTTGTGGTTAAACCGGCTGGGCTGGAGTTGTAAAAAAAACGCTGCACGCCGCGGAGCAGTTGCGGCCCGACGTGGCCGCGCAAAGGAAGCAGTGGTCGCAACGACTGGCGGGCGTGCCCGCCGCCCGGCTGATCTTCGTGGATGAAAGCGGAGCCAATACCCAGATGACCCGGCGCTACGGGCGCAGTCGGCTGGGCCAACGGTTGGTCTGCTCCGTGCCGCACGGGCATTACCAAACGAGCACGCTGATTGCCGCCGTGAGCTTGCAGGGGCCGCAAGCCCCGTGGCTCTTTGATGGGCCGCTGGACGGCGAATTGTTCCTGGCTTGGGTGAAAGCGGGCCTGGTGCCGGGGTTGCACCGTGACGACGTGGTCATCTTGGACAATCTGGCGACGCATAAGGTGGCGGGCGTCCGGGAAGCCATTGAAACGGCCGGGGCACGGCTGGAGTATCTGCCGCCGTATTCGCCGGACTTCAATCCCATCGAGCCGATGTGGAGCAAGGTCAAGCAGGAGCTGAAAAGCCGGGAGCCCCGCTCAGCCCGCCAGTTGATGAAGGCTGCGGGAGCCGCCTTCGCCACCGTTACTCTCCAAGACTGTCAGGGGTTCTTTTTAAGCGCTGGATACGCTACATGAATTATGGAATTGCTCTAATAAACCTCTTTCGTTTTCATCGCGTCACTGGCTGGCGTCGCAAACAGCCGGTTTTTGGAAAGCCGGACTTTGTGTTCCGCACGGCCCGCGTTGCCCTGTTTGTTGATGGCTGTTTCTGGCATGGTTGCCCCACGCATTGCAACACCCCGTCGAACAATCGCGCCTTCTGGGAAAAGAAACTTGCCGCCAACAAAGCGCGCGACCGCCGCGTAAGCCGCGAACTTCGCAAGGTCGGTTGGCGTGTCGTGCGGATTTGGGAACACGACCTTGCCAAACACGGTGCAGTCTGCATCCGCAGGATCAAATTGGCTCTGGCAGGGAGTGGCTAGTCGGCCACTTCGATGAAGTTCATCCAGACTTTGTCTGAAAATGCGATGTAGTTGGTGTCAGCTCGATCCTCGAATAACACCGTCATCCCACCCGATTGAACTTCAAGCACTGTCGCGACAACGTCTCTGTGACCTGGACGACCGTCGTTGTAAACAATCCGACCACCCCTCTTGATCTGGTCCACTGTGGTTTGAAGCTTCACGCGACAATTATTGCTAACTGCTCCAACCTCGTCAATGAACTGCCCCTTATTGCAATTAACTTATTTGCCGCTGGAATTTGACCGATCTTTCAAAGTGAGACGGCCTGACAAACACGCGGTTTTTGCCTCGCTTCACGGGCTACTGGTCGGCCCTGTCTCCCCCCGACCACGCCCGTTCCACTCCGCAAACCGCGCGCTCGTCACGAGTGGGCATTCGCCGGACGCCGCATACTGGGCGCGCTTCCGTCTGCGGCTCGGCGGCGAGACGTTCCGCTCGCCCGCCACAGACCGAAGCTGACTTTGAGATCTTCGCTGGAAGCCAGCCAAAGTCACATCCTGAAACAGGCCGCTTCATCGTTTCAACCGACTGAAATAGCAAAGTCCGTTATTTCACTTCTTGCGGCAGTTCTGAAATAGAGGCAATATGACCGGGCATGGCAAAAGCACCGGGTAAATCGAAATCGGGAAAGTCTTCCGGCCGTTGGATCAAGACGCTGGAGGGCTATCGGGCTTTTCATCCGAGTCCGTTGCCACCCTCGCTGAATTGGACTCCGACTCTGGCCAACGCGCTCGCGGATGCGTCCATGCTCATTGGCCGGCTGGCCGGTGAAGGACGCCGCCTCCCGAATCCGCATATTCTGATCCGCCCTTTCATCCGACGCGAGGCCGTTTTGTCCAGCCGCATCGAGGGCACACAGGCCACGCTGGGCGAATTGCTGGCCGCTGAAGCTGGCGCGGTGGTCGAGCGCAGCCCGGACGATTTGCGCGAAGTCGGCAATTACGTGAAGGCGTTGGAGCACGGCATGAAGCGGTTGGAATCCCTCCCCCTCTCGCTGCGGCTCGTGAAGGAACTCCATGAACACCTGATGACAGGGGTGCGCGGCGGTCATGCCACGCCGGGTGATTTCCGCCGATCACAGAACTGGATTGGCCGTCCCGGCGAAACACTCGCCCAGGCCAAATACGTGCCGCCACCACCGGACGTGTTGGGCGAACATCTGTCCGCATGGGAGAAATTCCTGCACGAGCGCATGTTGCCGCCGTTGGTGCATGTGGCGCTGGCGCATTATCAGTTTGAGGCGATCCATCCGTTTCTCGATGGCAACGGCCGCGTTGGACGGTTGCTCATCACGCTTCAACTTTGTGACCGGGACATCCTGCCCGCGCCCCTGCTTTATCTCTCGGCATTCTTCGAGGCCACGCGAGCGGATTATTACGCCGGTTTGCGCAGCGTTTCCGAAAACGGGGATTGGGAAGGATGGGTGCAGTATTTCCTGAATGGCGTTGCCCGGCAGTCGGAAGATGCGTTGAGCCGGGCCGAACGACTGAACCAATTGCTCGCGGACTGGCGAGACAAGCTGTCTGGTCAGGCAGGAACTAAAGTAGCGCTGCAACTCCTGGACATGATTGCCACCAATCCCTTCGTTACCCCGCGGGGCGCGCAGGACAAAACCGGTCTGGCCTACAACACGGTGATGCGTGCCATCGGGCAGTTGGAGAAACTGAAGGTGCTAAAAGAAGTCAGCGAGGCGAAGCGGGATCGGGTCTATTGCGCGAAGGCGATCTTGGATATTCTGGAAGAACCCGCGCGCCTCACGCCGGGCTCACCCACCTGAACACAGAGCGACGCGCGTTGTGGTCGTGGCATGGCTGTTTTTGCGCAACTTGTCGGGGAACGAGCAGGAAATACTTTTTGGAATTCTGTGAGGCCAGCCTGATGTCGCCCGTTTCGCGCACTTCGACCTGAACGAACCGACGCTGGCATATCTTTTGCCACGAGGCGGACCGTGCGTTTGATGCTGTGCTTCATTCTGACCACGTTCGCCACGGTTGTTCGCGGCGAAGCGGGGAAGAATCTTGTCACTGAATTTCCATTTCAATTCCGCGAAGGCTTGCTGTGGGTGGAGGTCCGCGTTCCGCAATCGAATGAGCCTCTCAATTTCCTCCTGGACACCGGTGCTGGCGTCGGTGTCATCAACCTGCGCACGGCAGAGCGGATCGGACTCAAGCTGGGTCGGGAGGTCCACGTCCAAAGTGTTAATGCCACCCTTACCGGTTATTGGCAGGAACGAATTACCGCCACGGTCGCAAAGCTCCGGCTGCCTCGTCAGTATCTGGCCGTCGATTTGAGCAAACTGAGCAGCTCGTGTGAGCGACCGGTGGACGGACTGATTGGCGCGGACTTCTTTCGGAATCGAATCGTCCAGATCGATTTTGAGTCGCAGGTGATTCGCTTGCTTCAGCCCGCCAAGGGCAAAAGGCCAGACTCGGCAATCCCGCTCCAGATTTGTGAGTGCGGCATGCGCGTCCCCATTGGCGTGAACGGTCACGAGCGCCAGTGGGTGCGACTGGACACCGGATGCGCGACGGCACTTCAATGGGTGACGTCGGACGTGCCGGAGGGGTGCGCCTGGAAAACGGCTGTTGGTCTGGCCGAACTTTCCATTCCCCAGACGGCGGCGACTGTGGCGTTCGGAGAATACAAGTTTGAGAATGTGCCGGCCGGATTGCACGAAACCCCCATTTTCCCGGGTGAGGCCGGACTGTTGGGCAATGGTCTCCTTTCCAAGTTCTCTACTGTCACCATCGATTCCCGCGCCGGGCGATTGTCCCTTGGGCAGCGCCGCAAGTAGCCTCGGTTTCCTCATTTTCGCCTGACCAACCACGCTCCTTCCGGCGTGCGAAACCTTTCGTGAGGGATTTCTTTGGCACTGGCGTAATCAAAGATGTGAATGAACAGCGGCAACTGCCGCACATGAAGAAAGAGCCACTATGAAAAATGCCATCCTACTCGCCGCCGCCGCGATCGGTGCTTTGACTTTCGCAGCCAGCATCCAGGCCGGTGAACCGTTGCTCTCGCCCCGCGCCCGAGCAAACCAGATTCGCGTCGAGCCCGGCCCTTCAACCAGTGATGTAAATCTGGCGACCAACCGCCCTTTGGGAAACGCCAAGGCATGGGAACTGACGCAAAGCTTCAAACGCGTCCCCAGCACCGGCAAGAGCATTGACCTGGCCCACGCACCGCGTCCCACGATGTCACCCAAAGACCCGCGCTACCAGACGGCCTTGCGCGAAAACGCGACCAAGTCCTTCCAAGTCGCTCCGCTGAAGTAAGCCGTGGCAGCGACACGCCAAAGTGACAGGTTCAAACAGTCGGCGGCGAACCCGCCGACTTCCGTCCATGAATAAACCCGAGCCGGCCAATCAAGACGAGAAGTTGAGCAAAGTGCTCCACGAATGGAAATCGGAGGTATTATTGCCGCCGCGATTTCAAGAGCGCGTATGGCAACGAATTCAAAGTGGCGAATCCGCTCACGCGAAGCCATTTTCAGTGATTGAATTAGTGGCACACTGGATCGGCAATTTGCTGCCGCGTCCGGCTGCGGCGGCAGTTTACGTCGCCTTGCTGATTGCTGTCGGTGCAACCGTCGGCTGGACGCAGGCGCATCAGACCAATGAACGCGTGATGAGCGAACTCGGCGACCGTTACGTTCGTGTGCTCGATCCCTTCCAGTCGCCCCGCAACTAAACCGATGAAGCGCGGCCTGCTCATTCTAATGGTCGGTCTGATGGCAGCGGGAGCAGCCTACGCCTGCATCTATTTCGTATGCACCGCGCCCGCGCGCAGTTTGGAGCAAAGCGCGAAGCCGGAACTGGCGTGGCTGAAAGAGGAGTTCAACCTGAGCGATGCGGAGTTCAAGCGCGTGTCCGATTTGCATGCGGCTTATCTGCCCCAATGCCAGGAAATGTGTCGGAAGATTGACGCGCAAAATGTAGAACTTCAGAAGCTGCTTGCCGACGCAACCAACGTGTCCCCGCAGATCGAAGCCGCATTGGCGGAGGCTTCGCGCCTGCGGGCCGATTGCCAGACGATGATGTTGCGCCACTTCATCCAGGTCAGCCAGACCATGCCACCGGAGCAAGGCCGGCGCTACCTTGCATGGGTGAAAGACAAGGCATTCCTGCCGAACTACGGAATGAGCGAGCAACACTGACCGGCCAATAATTTTTGAGGGATTTTCCCAACTATGTCGTATTAACCCGCGTTGGTCATAACCAAGCCATTACACACGAAATATGAAATTGTTTAAACTCACCGTTCCAGTGCTTGTTGTTGCCACGTTCATCGTAACTCCACTGGCCGGATTTGCGGATGAGAAGGCAAAGGAAGAACCCGCCCTCATGCAGCCGGTCAAATCGGTCTATGACTCCTACCTGAAGATTCAGTCTGAACTCGCAAAGGACTCGCTCAAGGGCGTGGACGAGAGTGCGAACGGAATTGCCCGGGCCGTTCGCGGCGACGAAATGAAAATGCTTTCCGCCGATGTTGCGACCCAGGCCGAGACATTGGCGAAAGCGAAGGACGTGAAGACCGCGCGCGAGGCGTTCAAGCCCTTGAGCAAATCGCTCATCAAATATCTCGCCGACCACAAAGCGGGCAAAGGCACGTATCACGAGGCGTATTGTCCGATGGTCAAGGCAAGCTGGCTGCAAACCGAAACGGACATCAAGAATCCCTACATGGGCAAAGCCATGTTGGGCTGCGGCGAATTGAAAAACTAAGGCCACGAGCGATTCCGGCGCGGCCAACCCGCGCCGGAGCGCCGGAAGAAATGATTTCCCCGCAGCAAACATTCTGGCAATCTGCGACAGGATTCGCCGTTCAAACCGACTGAACCAAGTCCCGTGACAACGCGACTCGCAAAGACTGTGCTCGTGATCCTGCTGGGATTCCTGCTGGCATGGCACGGTGTCTTTGCGATGTCCGCCCGCGCCGGCAATCTTCCCTCCGCAGCCCACAACCCCAACTGTGAGTGCTGTAAGTCCGGTTGCGGAAAATGCACCACGCCCGTTTGCTGCACCAAGCCCGCTGAGAACCGCGAACCTTTTGCGCCCGCTTCTCTCCCCACCACCTCCCAAAATGAGTGGCACGCGCTGGCAGCATCAGTTTCGTCCTGGGTGACCCTGCCGTCCATTCCCGTCGTCGAGTTTCCTTCGCCTGGCGTTCCTTCCGCCCCGGTGACAGTCATTCCGCTTTTCCAGCGGGATTGCTGTTACCTCATCTGAGCGTCCGACTCCCTCAGTCGCAGTGTGCCCGGCCATAAACGCCGCGGCACTTCTAAACTGTTTTCCTTTTTGGAAGCTCGTCCTCGTTATGAAAATCATCGGAACAATTTTGCTTGTCAGTTTTGCCGGGTTGAACGCTCGCGCCGCCAATACGACCAACGCCATCGTCGTCTCGACCGACCTGATCAACCGCCTCGTTGCCGTGGCGCGCACGAACAACCCCTCGCTGAAGGCCGCCGACTTGCGCGTCCGTTCAGCCACTCTCAACGCGGAAGGTGTCCGCACCTGGGATGACCCGATGGCGCTCTTTGGAGGGGAAACTTTCAGCCCGCAGGGAATGCCGCCGGAGCAAATGGGTAATATCATTTACGGCGTCGAAGAAAGACTGCCTCTTTGGGGCAAACCAAAGCTTACCCGGCTCGTTGCTGAAGCCGAGACTTCGACGAGGCAGGCCGAATCCGATTTGCGCGTGCAGGAACTGCGTCGTGACATCACCAAGGGATTGCTGGCAACGGCGCTGGCCGCGCGTGTGGTTGAAATCGGCGAGCAAGATCTCGCCTGGCTGGATGCGACTGCAAAGGCGACTGAAACCAAATATCGCGCGGGAACAGCCGTCCTCGCCGACACCCTGCAAATTCAGAATGAAGCGGCCAAACGAAGCGACGCTCTCCGCACCGACCGCAATCGTCTGGCGCACGAACACTTTGCCCTGAACCGCTTGGTGAATCGGCCGGCTGATTCGCCGTGGCCGCCGCTGCAATTGCCCGCCGTTGGACCAGCCGTTCCATTGAGCCCGAAACTGCTGGCGCTCGCGCTTCAAAATGAACCGAAGCTCAAGGTCATGGCGGAGCAAATCAAGCAAGCGCAGGCCGCAGCCGAGCTGACGCGCAAATCGCGCCTGCCTGACGTAAGCCTCGGCATCGAGGGACGACAGTACAGCGGCGACGGAGAATTTCGTTCCGGGATGTTCACGTTGCGCTTTTCGCTGCCCTGGTTCAACGAAAGCAAATATCGCAAGGACTATGCGCGCGACCGGGAACGGCAGAACACCGCCGAACAGGAGCGACAGGATCAGATTCTGATGGTCCGCGAGGAGTTGCACCACCTGTCCGTGGAGGTCGAAGCCACCCGTCGTGAAGCGTTGCTCTACGGCGATGAAATCACCGCGCGCGCGGAGCAGGCCTTGGCCAGTCGTCTTGCTGATTGGGAGGCCGGACGTGGCATGTTCCGCGACGTGCTCGACGCGCGCCGCGCGTCGCTCGAAAGCGAATTGATGTCAGCCCGCGCGACCGCCGAGCAAAATGAATTGCTCGCCGAGTTGTTGCTCTGGACGGGACTGGACAATATCGAAGCACTTGCGCCGCTGGCAAACGAACCATCCATCCTTCCAGATCACCAAGGCCATTCATCCGATGCCGCATCTGCGACGGTGAAACCGACCGCAGCGAACTACTACACTTGTGCTATGCACCCGGAAGTGCATTCGCAAGACCCCGAGGGCAAATGTCCGATTTGCCAGATGCCGTTGTTGTCATCCAACGACGTCCCCGCCGAACCCGCTAACAAGTAACTTTCCATGCACACTTTCATATCCCAGCTCAAGGCGATGCCACGGTGGACATTCACGCCATTGATCCTGCCACTGCTGTTGTTCGGCGCGGTGTCATGCAAGAAGAACGGTGCGGAGGCCAAACCTGCTGACGTGGATTACTACACTTGCACCATGCACCCATCCGTGAAGAAACAGAACCCAACCGACAAGTGCCCGATTTGCTCGATGGATTTAGTGCCCGTGAAGAAGAAGGGCGCGGACATGGACACACACGCGGAACATTCCGGGAAAATGGCCGGCGGCATGGCCTCCACCAACATGAGCGCCACGGACGAACCCGGCGAATTCTCCGTTCCGGTCGAACGCCAGCAGCAGATTGGCGTGACCTATGCCACGATTCAGAAGCAACCGTTCACCTACGCCGTCCGGGCCGTGGGCATGGTTGCGTACGACAAGCAACGACATTGGGATTACGTCACGCGCGTTGAAGGCTACGTAAACAACTTGTCCGTCTTCTCGCGCGGTGAGCTCGTTGAAAAGGACGCGCCAATTCTGACGATCTACAGTCCCGACCTGCTTACCACGCAAAGGGAGTTCGTGGACGTCCTCAATATGCGGGATGAGGCGAAAGCCAAAGGCAGCCGCGCCGTCCTCGACAGCACCGAACGGCTGGTCGATTCAGCCAGGCAACGTCTGCGCTTGTGGAACATTACCGAGGATCAGATCGCGGAGTTGGAGAAAAGCCGTAAACCATCCGAAACGCTCACGCTCCGCTCACCTTTCAAAGGCGTCGTACAGGACATCGGTGTTGACCAGGGACGCAAAGTGATGAATGGCGATCATCTGGTGGACATTGCGGACCTGTCGGTCGTGTGGGTGTGGGCGCAGTTCTATCAGGACGAATTGCCGATGCTGAAGAGGGATTTGGCCGTCACCATCACCTCCTCCTCTTATCCCGGCGAAAAGTTCCCTGGGAGAATCTCCATCGTTGACCCTTTCATCAACGACGCCACACGGACAGGCCGCGTGCGGATTGATATTGAAAATCCTGACCTCAAATTGCGCCCTGATATGTACGTGGATGTTGAGTTGAGCATGGCAATGGGCGAAGGCGTGGCCGTGCCGTTTGGCGCGGTGCTGCCGACGGGCAAACACAACATCGTCTTCGTGGACAAAGGGGAGGGCAAACTTGAGCCGCGCTTCATCGAACTCGGCCGCAAATACGGCGATTTCTACGAAGTGAAATCCGGTCTGAAGGAAGACGAGCGTGTGGTAACAAGCGCCAATTTCCTAATTGATGCCGAGGCCAAAGTTCAAGGCGCGTTGAAGTCCTGGTAGGCGGGGGAGCGCACATCATGGAAACCATCACCCCAGCGCACACCGAGCAACGCAAACCGTTCCTTTTGGAACGTATCATCGAGGCCAGCGCGCGGAACATCTTTCTCGTCTTCATCCTTGCCGTCTTCGGAGTCGCGGGCGGAATTTGGGCAGTCAAGAAAACGCCACTCGACGCGATTCCCGATTTGAGCGACGTGCAGGTTATTGTCTATACCGATTGGGAAGGCCGCTCGCCCGATTTGGTGGAAGACCAGATCACTTACCCGATTTCTACGAAGTTCATTGCCGCGCCCAAGGTAAAATTCGTGCGTGGCGAATCCATGTTCGGCAAGTCGTTCGTCTATGTGATTTTTCAGGACGGCACGGACATCTATTGGGCGCGCTCGCGAGTCATCGAGTATTTGAACGCCGTGCGCGGCATGCTGCCGGAAGGCGTCAATCCTGTCATCGGTCCGGACGCAACCGGCGTGGGCTGGGTTTATGAATACGCACTCGTGGACAAGTCCGGGAAACACGACCTCGCCGAGTTGCGTTCGTTGCAAGACTGGCATCTGCGCTATGCACTCGAATCCGTGAAGGGCGTCTCCGAGGTCGCTCCGGTCGGTGGCTTTGTGAAGGAGTACCAGGTTGACCTCGATCCGAACAAATTGTCGGCCTACGGCATCCCGCTAAACGAAGTCGTCAATAAGATCCGTATGTCCAACGGCGACGTGGGCGGCAAGACATTTGAAGTCGGTTCGACGGAATACTACGTGCGCGGGCGCGGATACATCAAAACCATCGCCGATATTGAAAATGTGCCACTCAAAACGCAGAACGGCACACCGGTGTATGTGAAGAACGTTGGAACGGTCCATCTTGGACCGGCTATCCGCCGCGGCGTGGCAGAGCTCAATGGCGAAGGCGAAGTGGTCGGCGGCATCGTCGTCATGCGTTACGGCGAAAACGCGTTGACCGTCATCGACGGCATCAAGAAGAAGCTGGAGGAAATCAAATCGTCGCTGCCGGCGGGCGTCGAGATCATTCCAACCTACGACCGCAGCCAGCTCATCAAACGTTCCATTGCCACGCTGCGCGAAAAGCTCATCGAGGAAAGCATCGTGGTTGCACTCGTTTGTCTCGTATTCCTCTGGCACATCCGCTCGGCGCTGGTTGCCATCATCACTCTGCCGATCGCAATCCTGCTTTCGTTCCTCCCGATATACTGGCTCGGCATGACTTCAAACATCATGTCCCTCGGCGGCATCGCCATTGCCATTGGTGCGATGGTGGATTCGGCCATCATCATGGTCGAGAACGCGCACAAGTTTCTGGAACACTTCCGTGAAGAAAAGGGCCGCGACCCGACCAACGTCGAGCGAATTGAAGTCATCATCGCCGCCGCCAAGAGCGTGGGGCGTCCGCTGTTCTTCGCGCTGCTCGTCATCACGGTGAGTTTCATTCCCGTGTTTTCGCTCGAAGCGCAGGAGGGGCGGCTGTTCAAACCGCTGGCATTCACGAAGACGTTTTCGATGTTCTTCGCCGCGCTGCTCGGCGTGTCTCTCGTGCCGGTGCTGATGCTGTTGTTCGTTCGCGGCAAGATCACGCCGGAGGCCAAGAATCCCATCAACCGTTTCCTGATTTGGTCCTATCGGCCATTCGTGAACTTCGTCCTGCGCTTTCGCTGGCTCACACTCATCGCCGCTCTGATCGTCATGGGAGTCACCATTTATCCGTTCAAAAAGCTGGGCAAGGAATTCATGCCCCCGTTGAACGAGGGCGACATCCTGTTCATGCCGACTGCCGTGCCCGGCATCACCGTCGCGGAGGCGACCAAGATTCTGCAAATCCAGGACCGGATGCTGCGCGAGTTTCCCGAAGTCGAATCCGTCTTCGGCAAAGCCGGCCAGTCCGAAACCCCCACCGACCCCGCGCCAGTCTCGATGTTTGAAACCATCCTGCGACTCAAGCCGCCGGAACAGTGGCGGCCCGGAATGACCTGGGAAAAGCTCACCGCCGAGATGAACGACAAAATGAAAACGCCGGGGATGGCGAACATTTTCTGGATGCCCATTCAGACCCGCACTGAAATGCTCACCACCGGCTTCCGATCAGTTCTCGGCATCAAAGTGTTCGGCCCGGATTTGGGCACGATTCAAGGCGTGGCGGTGCAGATTGAGAAGTCCTTGGGTGATTTTCCAGGAACGCGCAGTGTCTTCGCAGAACGCACGACCGGCGGCTATTTTCTCGATTTCACTCCCAAACGCGAGGTCGCCGCGCGCTACGGCCTCACGGTGGGAGACGTGAACGACATTGTGGAAAGCGCCATTGGCGGCAAGACCGTTACCACGACTGTCGAAGGCCGCGAACGTTATTCCGTCAACGTCCGCTACGCGCGCGATTTTCGCGAAGACCTCGACGCCCTCAAGCGTGTGCTTGTGCCCGTGACAATGACGGAAACGAAAGCCGCGCAGGCGTCGGACGCAATGGGCAAACCGGCCACCGGGATGGGAGGGCCTTCGCAGATGGCGCAGATTCCCATCTCCATGCTGGCCGACATCAGTTACAAAACCGGTCCGCCTTCCATCCGCAACGAAAACGGTCAGCTCGTTGGTTTCGTCTTCGTGGACATCACGGGCGACGACATCCAGGGGTACGTTGACGCCGCCTCGAAGCGTCTCGCGCAGACGGTCCAATTTCCGCCCGGCTATTACATTCAATGGGCCGGACAGTTTGAGTATCTCAAGAGCGCCGAGCAGAAACTCAAGGTCGTCGTGCCGTTCACGCTGCTGATTATCTTTGTGCTCATTTACATGAATACAAAATCGGCGGTCAAAACCACGATTGTCTTGCTCGCCGTTCCGTTCTCCTTGGTGGGCGCATTTTGGTTTCTGTATTTGCTCGACTACAACATGAGCATTGCCGTGTGGGTGGGTCTCATCGCGCTGGCGGGTCTGGATGCAGAAACCGGCGTCGTAATGCTGCTCTACCTTGACCATGCCTGGGACAAATTCCGGGCTGCCGGGCGCATGAACTCGATGACGGACTTGCACGATGCCGTCGTTGAAGGCGCGGTGCAGCGCATCCGCCCGAAGATCATGACAATTTGTGCCATCCTGTTCGGCCTGCTGCCCATCATGTGGTCTCCCACCACGCAAAGCGGCGCGGACGTCATGAAACGTATCGCCGCGCCCATGATTGGCGGCGTCATCACGTCGGGCATATTGGAACTGCTGCTCTATCCGGTGATCTATGTTTTATGGCGCAAGCGCCACTTGGGAACGCCGCTGGCCGTTTCGAACCTTGGGGCATTGCCAGACCAAGCAAATTCTCCGGGGAATATGCCGCGCACGCAAAGTACCCCCGAAGTTTCGCCAACCGCGCGTCCGCGTCGTCCATGGTTTGGCATCGTGCTGGTCCTTCTCGTTGCGACCGGCATCGGCGGCTTTTTCACCTGGCAGAAATTCGGCCACGGCGATTCTGTGGAAAGAAACCCGGCCGCTCCATTTGCCACGCAGAGGGTGAAAGACCTGACGGTCAATTTCCTTCATCCCAAAGGCCACCTTCAAATCGCGAAGAACAACATCCTCATCGAGTTCCGCGATTCGACGAGCGGTGAACTGGTGGATGTTGCCGCGGTAAAATTTGACCTCGATATGAACATGCCCGGCATGGTGATGCACAGCGGCGCAAAGATTGAACCGACCGGCACTCCGGGCGAATACCGCGCAGAAATAAAGCCCGACATGGCCGGGGATTGGACGGCGACACTTCGTTACGATGGTCCGCACGGCAGCGGCAGCACCAGTTTTTCGGTGAACGTGAAGCAGTGAGTGACGAAACCACACAATGTGACGAACGCGATCGGGCGGACATGGTCCGCCTCGTGGCTGGCCATGGTGCGGCCTTGAACGAAATCACGGAGCGCCACGCATCAAAGCTGTTCAACTATCTCGTGCGCTGTCTGCAGAATGAGGAAGACGCCGCTGACACCGCCCAAGAAACTTTCGTCCGCGTTTATCAAAGCTGCGCACGTTTCGATCCAAGTCAACGGTTCTCAACCTGGCTCTATGCCATCGCGAAGAATCTGGTGAAAGACCGCTATCGTCATCGCTCCCGGCATCCCCAAATCTCGTTGGACGCCGAGAATCAAGCGACGGGCGGCTATTTCCGCGAGAACTTGCCGGAACAGAACCCCACACCAACTGAATCGTTGCAGGGCGCAGAGCGGGTGGAAGCAATCCGTAAGGCTGTGGCGGGATTACCCGAAGAACTCCGCACGCCGTTCATTCTCTTCGAATATGAGGAACTGTCCCACACGGAGATTGGCGCGATTCTTGGTTGCTCTGCCAAAGCCGTCGAGACACGAATCTATCGTGCTCGAAAACTGTTGCGAACTGCTCTCAGCAATCTGATAGAGCCAGCTTGACCAGGGCGCGTATAGAGGATCGCGGCGAGGATAAGTGCCCTCGCATATTATCAAACCACCGTGACCAACGCGCGGTTTGCTGCGCTTCACGGGCTGCCGGTCGGCCCTGTCCCCCCTCTCGACCGCACCCGTTCCGCTCCGCAAACCGCGCGCTCGTCACGAGTAGGCATTCGCCGGACGTCGCTAACGCGGCACGCGTCCGTCTGCGGCCCGGCGGCGGTCGTTGCGCGGCGGCTTCAATGCGCCTGTCATGAATGGATCCGCACCCGGCAAGGATAGGGATCAGCTGTATGTGGAAGCTGAGAATTCAAGTTTAGTCATTTTTTACAACCGGCGGCGGCGGATCACCCGCCGCCATTTCAAACGACTTGAGTTCGACACGCCAATCTGAAATCATCCCGCCCTCGGGATGGTAAAAGTGTGAACGTCTGAAGATCCCAGAGCCGTTCACGCGCAGTTCAACGCACCAGTCAGGCATGGACGAAATCTCCAAGCCCAAAGCGCCAAAGTCAAACATCGCGCGGCCAGTCATGTTGGCGGTGAAGGCGGCTGTTCTCTACTTTCTGTGCGCGGTGCTCTGGTTTGCAGTCCTCGAACGGCTGGCCCGGCGGGTGACAACCGATCCAGAACGCCAGGAACTGTTCAAGGGACTCACGGGCCTCTTTTTTGTCATTGGCTCCGCCGTGCTCATCTCCATACTCATTCGCCGGGAGTTCATCAAACAGCAGCGGGCGCAGGCGATCATCCAAGCGGGCCAGGACCGGCTTGCCAGCATCATCTCCTCGGCGATGGACGGTATCATTTCGGTGGACCCGCAACAGCGCATCGTGCTCCTCAATCCAGCGGCTTCGCAGATGTTCGGTTTCCCGGAAGATCAACTGCTGGGGCAACCTTTGAGTCGATTGATCCCCGCCGGAATCCGGCCCGCTCGTACGGAAAAGGCAGGCGGGCCGGGCGCACCCGAATCACCGGATGCAAGGTCACGGATCAACAAGACCGTCTCGGGTCTGCGCTCCGACGGCGTCGAGTTTCCCTTGGAAGTCTCACTATCCGGGAGAGATGCCGGCGCGGACCATGCCTCGACAATTGTTTTGCGTGACATCACCGAACGCAGGGAGGCCGAACAGAAGCTCCGCACCCAACTGGCGCGCCTGGACCTGCTGAGCCGCACAACCCGCGCCATCGGCGAGCGCCAGGACCTGCCGAGCATTTTCCAGGTGGTGATCCGGAGCCTGGAGGATCATCTGCCCATCGATTTCGGCTGCGCGTGTCTCTGCGACGCGGCACTTGAATCGGTCACCGTTACCAGCGTTGGCGTCAAAAGCCAACCCCTCGCACTGGAGCTGGCCATGACCGACCGGGCACAAATCAACGTCGATCAAAATGGCCTGTCGCGGTGCGTGCATGGCGAACTGGTCTACGAGCCGGACATCGCGCGGGTTCCCTTTCCCTTTCCGCAACGCCTGGCCCGGGGTGGTCTGCGTTCTCTGGTCATCGCGCCGCTGCTGGTGGAGAGCCGGGTCTTCGGGGTGCTGGTTTCCGCCCGTCAAAGACCGCATGCCTTCAGCAGCACGGACTGCGAGTTCCTCCGGCAGCTGAGCGAGCATGTCGCCCTGGCGGCCCATCAGGCGCAGCTTCACGGTGCCCTTCAGCGGGCGTACGACGAACTACGCCAGACCCAGCAGGCGGTGATGCAGCAGGAACGGTTGCGGGTGCTGGGCCAGATGGCCAGCGGCATCGCCCACGACATCAACAATGCGCTCTCGCCGGTGGCCCTGTACACGGGCTTTCTGCTGGAAACCGAGTCAAGCCTGAGCAAACAGGGCCGTGAGTATCTGGAGATCATTTCACGCGCGGTGGACGATGTGGCGGCGACGGTGGCGCGCCTGCGGGAATTCTACCGCCAGAGAGAGCCGCAGCTGACACTTGTCCCTCTGCCGTTGAACCGACTTGTACCGGAGGTGATCGATCTCACTCGCGCCCGTTGGAGCGACATGCCCAATCAACGGGGGGCGGTCATCCAGATCAAGACGGAACTCATGGACAACCTCCCCGCCATCATGGGCGTTGAAAGTGAAATCAGGGAGGCCCTCACCAACCTGATCTTCAACGCCGTGGACGCCATGCCCGCTGGAGGCACCCTGAAATTGAGAACCGGGGTACGGGAAGACGGCGTAGTCGTCGTCGGCCCGACCGCAAGGCAGGTGTTCGTCGAGGTGACCGACAGTGGCATCGGCATGGATGAGAATACGCGTCGACGATGTCTTGAACCGTTTTATACCACCAAAGGTGAGCGGGGTACCGGCCTGGGCCTGGCGATGGTCTACGGCGTGGTTCAGCGACACGGCGCGGACCTGGAAATCATGAGCCAGCCCGGACAGGGAACGACGTTTCGCCTGAACTTTGCGATTCCCCAAGACGTGGTTTCGCCAACCACGGTAACAAGCGCCGCATCACCCACCTCCAGGCGTTTGCGCATTCTGGTCATTGATGACGATCCAATCCTGCTCAAATCCCTGCGCGACATCCTGGAAAGCGATGGCCATGTGGTGGTCGCCGCCAATGACGGCCGGGAGGGGATCAGCGCGTTCCATGACGCCCGGGAACGGGAGGAACACTTCGATGTGGTCATCACCGACTTGGGAATGCCGTACCTGGACGGACGCAAGGTTGCCAGCGCGGTCAAGGCCACCGCGCCGTCGACTCCCGTCATCCTGCTCACCGGCTGGGGCCAGCGGATCGTTGTCGAGGGGGATGTGCCGCCGGAAGTGGACCAGGTTTTGAGCAAGCCGCCGAAACTGAACGATCTTCGCGGCACCCTGACCCGCTTGTGCGCGCAACCGAACTCCTGAACCATGCCCGAACGCCCGGCCACCCGGATTCTGATTGTGGACGATGAAAAGCCGCAAATGCACGCGTTGTGCGACACGCTGGGAGGAAAAGGCTATTCGACGACGGGTGTAAGCACTCCCGCAAGCGCGCTGGCCGCCCTGCGCGCCGAGCCATTTGATCTGCTGCTCACCGACTTGATGATGCCGGAAATGGACGGGGCTCAATTGTTGCGCGCCGCCCTGGAGCTGGAGCCTGATCTGGTCAGTATCGTCATGACGGGGCACGGTTCCATCGACAGCGCAGTCGAGGCGATGAAATCCGGGGCGCTCGACTATATACTCAAGCCGTTCAAGTTGTCCGCCATTCTCCCCGTGCTCACGCGGGCGGAAACCGTGCGGCGGCTCCGTCTCGAAAAGAAGACCCTTGCGCAGCGGGTGAAGGAACGCACGGCGGAACTGGAGACCACCAATCGCGATCTGGAGGCGTTCGCCAGCTCGGTCTCGCACGATCTGCGCGCACCCGCACGCACCCTGAAGGGATTTTCCCAACTGCTGCTCGGCGAATCCGGGGCAGCGCTTTCCGGCAAAGGCCGTCATTATCTCAATTGCATTTCGGAAAGTGCCGAACAAATGGGCCAGTTGATCGAAGCACTGTTGAAGCTTTCCAGATTGGGACGGCACGCTCTGTCCCCGCAGAGAATCAACGTCCAGACGCTGGTCCAGGAGATCATCGACGGGCAGGCCGAAGAGTTGGATGGTCGCGAGGTGGAAGTACGGGTTGGCCCGTTGCCTGACTGCCGGGCCGATCCCGTACTGCTCAAACAGGTTTGGTTCAACCTCCTTTCAAACGCGTTCAAATACACACACCAAAAGTTGACTGCGGTGGTGGAGGTGGGGTGTGACCAGCGAGAGGAGGAATCCATATACTACGTGCGGGACAACGGCGCAGGCTTTGAAATGCAATACGCGGACAAGCTGTTCCGTCCGTTCCAGCGGCTTCACAGCGACACTGATTTTGCCGGTTCGGGAATCGGTCTCTCCACGGTCAGACGAATTCTCGAACGCCACGGCGGCCGCATCTGGGCCGACGCGGTTGTCAATCACGGAGCGACCTTCTACTTCACCATTCCTCCTGGAACGTAGCCGCCGACCGACTCTCCGGCTCAAAGGCCCAGCCGTTTCAATTCCCGTTCGATGAGTTCGGCCGGGCGGTCCAGATAGATGGCCGCATTGGCGGCGGTGCAACCGTAACCCAGTAACCGCACGAGGATTTCGATCTCCACCTCCGTGAGTCGGGGATTGCGCGGCTTGATCGCTTCAGGCGGTGAGAACGCCGGATCACGGCAGGATCGTGCCGTATTAGAGTCCACGGGGAGCATTGACCCGCACCATAGCACCGTTGGCGCTCCGCGCCACCGAATTGTGGAGCGACACACGATGTCAGCTCCCCCTTACCTGTGCTTTTGGTTGTCGTGGGAACCGTGTCCGCGAGCTTCCCATCTGGCGGCGCGACGGCGTCGACGCAGGTGGTCGATCAACAAGGTGGCAAAGAAAGCCGTCGCCAGGCCGGCTGCGGCCACCAGCATCCAGGTGCCGTTTATTGTGGCAATCAACATGCCCAAGGTGAATTTATGCAGGGTCATTATTCCTTTCTCCCGGCAACGGAGCCTCGCCGAAGCTCCGGTCACGGGCAAGCTCCGATACCGCTCAATCAAGCCTCGGGTCGTGAGTAAACAAACTGTGGCCGGTGGAAGCCGGCGAGTTTCCCGGGGACTCCCTGCCCGATATTGGATCCCGCCATAAATCGAGTGAAGGTGATTGCCATCAGCGGGCTGGCTGGGGCGGTCCCGCCACCCGCAAGTCCTGGTGCGGTGGTGGTCACTCGCCGCAAGCCTTACGAGGGCTCGCAACTCCTGATGGCGGTCGGACAAGTCTTCGGGGGTGCCACCGGAAATGGAAGCACCCAATCCCTTCCAAGGACCTCGCCCTCATCCGGCTACCAGTTCAGGGAACCGCCGGTCTGGTACTCGGTGACTCTCGTTTCAAAGAAGTTCTTCTCCTTGCCAAGATCAATGGTTTCGCTCATCCACGGAAAGGGATTCTTGGAACCGAATCGCACCGCCAGACCGATCCGTTCCAGCCGGCGATCCGCGATGTGCTGGACATAATCACGGAAGAGGTCGGCGTTCAGCCCCAGAATTCCACGCGGCAGGCAATCCTGCGCATAAGCAATCTCCAGTTCAACAGACTGTTCGACAAGATGGGTCAGCGTCCCCTGAAATTCGGAAGTCCAAACCGCCGGGTTCTCGGCTCTGATGCCGTTGATGAGATCAATGCCGAAGTTCAGATGAATTGTCTCATCCCGCAGGATGTATTGAAACTGCTCGCCAATTCCGGTCATGCGGTTCTGGCGGTGAAAGGAGAGCATCATCACAAAGCCGCTGTAGAAAAAGATGCCCTCCATGATCACATAGAACCCGACCAGGTTTTTGACGAACCGCTGCATGCCCTCCGTGGTGCCCGTGTCGAGGGAGGCATCCATGATGTCCGCCGTCAGTTCCATCTCAAAGGCATCCTTGTCGTGGATCGAGTTGACCTCGTGATACATGTTGAACACCTCCCGCTCGTCGAGCGCGAGAGACTCGCAAATGTAATGAAACGTGTGGGTGTGGATCGCCTCCTCAAACGCCTGGCGCAACAGGTACTGGCGGGCCTCGGGATTGGTGATGTGTTTGAAGATCGC
The DNA here is from genome assembly GCA_016124235.1 of bacterium. GTDB lineage: Bacteria > Verrucomicrobiota > Verrucomicrobiia > Limisphaerales > RI-55 > RI-55. The sequence goes on from WGOC01000007.1 coordinate 62,571, forward strand.
CAGCACGATGTTGTTGCCCACCAGCGATTCGGCGGTGCTGAAGAAACCCAGGTTGCGCATGATCACCCGGCGTTCGTCGCCGGAGAGCCGGTTGGATTTCCAAAGCTCAATGTCCCGTTGCATCGGCACCTCGGTCGGCATCCAGTGGTTGGCGCAGCCGTTGAGGTAATGTTCCCAGGCCCACTTGTACTTGAGCGGCATAAGCTGGTTGACATCGACAGCCCGGCAGTTGAGGAGCCGTTTGTCAGCGGGGTTGATGCGCCTGGTGAGATCATGCGCGGTGGGTCGGTGGCTCGAAGTAGTGCAGCAGGACATAATATGTTTGTTGGTTGATTTAGTTTTGGAGTGGAGGCCATGCCACGGCGGGTTTCTTCAGTCCGCCAGACCAGTCTGAAGCGGACTGCTCTTGTGAAGGAACCGGTGCCAATGACATGGCCAGAGTCTTCATGAGGATTTCAAAGTTCCGTGCGGGCCTGTTGGGCGGCTGCGACCAGATTCTTCAATGCCGGCTCAACCTCCGCCCAGCGTCGGGTTTTCAAGCCGCAGTCCGGATTGATCCATAGCCGGTCCCCCGGAATCACCTTTGCCGCCCTGCGGATGAGGTCCAGCATCTCCTCCGTCGACGGGACGCGCGGAGAATGGATGTCCCAAACACCCGGCCCGATCTCGTTGGGATATTGGAAGCGTCCAAAAGCATTGAGCAACGCCATGCCGGAGCGGGCGGTCTCGATGGAAATGACATCCGCGTCCAAGGCGGCGATGCTCTCCAGTATGTCGTCAAATTCGCAGTAACACATGTGGGTGTGTATCTGCGTATCGTCCTTCACGCCCGAGGAAGCCAGGCGAAACGCCCTTACCGCCCATTCGAGGTAAGCAGCACGCTCGGAGTCTCGCAGAGGAAGCCCTTCCCGCAAGGCGGGTTCATCAATCTGGATCATCCCGATTCCGGCGGCTTCCAGATCACGAACCTCGTCCCGGATCGCCAGCGCCAGTTGCCTTGCTGTTTCCGCCCGGGACTGGTCGTCACGCACGAAGCTCCATTGCAGCATTGTGACCGGTCCGGTGAGCATCCCTTTCACCGGTTTTGACGTGAGGGTCAGGGCGAACGACGACCAGCGAACGGTCATCGGTGCCGGCCGGAACACATCACCATAGATGATGGGAGGTTTGACGCACCGGGAGCCGTAGCTCTGCACCCAGCCGTTTTCGGTAAACGCAAAGCCCGACAGTTGCTCACCGAAGTACTCGACCATGTCATTGCGCTCGAACTCGCCATGCACCAGCACGTCCAGTCCGGTTTCCTCCTGCCACTTCACGCACCGGGCAATCTGCCGTTCGAGGAACGATTCATAATCCGCTGGGGACAGAGTTCCCCGTTTGAATTCCGCCCGTTTGCCCCGCACCTCTTCGGTCTGGGGAAAAGAACCGATGGAGGTGGTTGTAAGCGGTGGCAACTTGAACCGGACTGCCTGAGATGTGCGACGTTCCAGGTAAGGACTATTCCGGCAAAAGTCGGACTCAGCGACCGACGCGCATCGTTTCTTCACTTCCGGAAAGTGGATGCGCGTACTGTCGCGGCGGGAACGCATCAATTCCAAGTTTGTGGCAAGCGCATCGGTGTTCTCCAGCCCGTTCAATATCCGGCCCAACGTCACGACTTCGCCGAGTTTTTCCTCAGCAAAGGCCAGCCAGCTTTTCAGTTCCGCATCCAGTTTTGTCTCGCCCGTCAGACTGACCGGAGCATGAAGCAGTGAACAAGATGGCGATACCATGAGCCGGTCATTTCCCAGAGCCTGTTGCGCCCGGCCCAGCCACTTGAGCGAGCCCGCCAGGTCATTCTTCCAGACGTTGCGACCATCGACAATTCCGACCGACAACGAGGTGGTTGCGGGAAGTGCCCGGAACCAGCGGCCCAGTTCATCCGGTGACCGCACGGCATCCACATGAATCGCATCCACGGGCAGGCTCGCCACCGTCGGCAGGTTGTCCCGGAGGTCGCCAAAGTAAACGGCCAGCATCAACTTCACCTGCGGGGCTGCCGCACGCAATGTCGAGTAGCAGTTGCGAACCTGGACCAACTGCTGATTGGACAGATCAAGCGCCAAGACCGGTTCATCGAACTGGACCCACCCGGCACCCAATGCCGCCAGTTTTTGCAGCACGGTTTCATAGACTGGCAGAAGCGACCCAAGCAAAGTCATGGGATCAGCGCGGCCGCCGCCGCCAATTCTACTGAGCGAAAGAAACGTGATTGGCCCGAGCAGTACCGGCATCGTCGAAACCCCAAGCGCGCGCGCCTCGATGAACTCGTCGAATGGTTTGTTGGAACCCAGACCGAATGTCTGATCCTCCCGCAGCTCCGGCACCAAATAATGATAGTTGGTGTCAAACCACTTGGTCATCCCCAGGGCGGCAGCCGGACGAATTCCCGAAGCAGTGTCGCCATTGCCCGTGGCGGTTCCCCGCGCCATCGCAAAATAAGTTGCGAGTTTGAGCGCTCCGCCACCCTGCGCAAACCGCTCCGGAATCGCTCCAACCAGCGCGCACGTATCGAGCACGTGATCGTAGAGACTGAAGTCGTTGGAGGGGATGAGATCGATCCCAAGCGATTTCTGGAGCAGCCAGTTTCGGGCGCGAATCGCCCTGGCCGCTTCGAGCAACTGACCCTCGGTTGACTTCCCGGCCCAGTAGGATTCGAGGGCTCGTTTGAGTTCACGCTTTGCCCCGATGCGGGGAAAGCCGAGATTATGGGTTCGGACTTGGTTCTTCATCTGTATTCCCATTCATGCGATGGGGCATTCTATTGTTACGGTCGGGAACTCCGGGTGTTCGGACTCCGAGTTTGTGAAGCCGCCTGCTTCGCCTTCTCCCCGGCCTTCACCGGCCATGCGGCCGGCTGGCTTTGCTCCGAACGCGTCAGACCGGACGCGTATCGGATAGGGAGTTGTGACTCGTTACCGCAGCGCGACTGTGGCCGGCTCTCACGGCCTTCCCCGCGCTCCCAACCAGATTCTTCACTGGCACGCCTCGCAGGTGCCGCCGTTGCGCAGTGCCTCGATGGAACATGCGATGGTCTCTGATTTCTCCGTCGTTCTATCGACGAGGACGTCCGCCGAGGCGCTCTTGTTTTTCATCCATTTGGGCTGCAATCCCCGGCGGTTCACGTCGGTCGTCGACTTCTCGATTTGCGTGGCCGCCAGGGCGCGCAGGTAATAGGTCGTTTTCAATCCCTTTTCCCACGCGAGCAGATACATGTCGCTCAACTGCCTGCCATCGGGCCGGGCGATGTAGAGATTGAGCGACTGGCCCATGTCGATCCACTTCTGGCGACGGCTGGCACACTCGATCAACCAGCGGGGTTCAATCTCAAAAGCGGTTGGATACAACTCCTTCAAGTGCGCGGGAATCCGGTCGATCTCCTGGATCGAGCCATCGTGATACTTGAGGTCATCGATCATCTGTTCATCCCACAAACCCAGCGCCTTCAAGTCGGCAACCAGAAAAGTGTTGGCCGTGGTGAAATCCCCGCTGAGGTTGGCTTTGGCAAAGAGATGCTTGTAGGTGGGCTCAATTGACTGCCCGACCCCGACGATGTTCGAGATCGTGGCAGTGGGTGCAATGGCCATCGTGTTCGAGTTGCGCAGGCCATGACTCTTGATGGCGTCGCGCACAGATTCCCAGTCGAGCCGGACGGTCCGGTCCACTTTCAAATCGCCCCCGCGCTCGGCTGACAGCAGTTCGATGGTGTCGATGGGCAGGAGTCCACGGTCCCATTTCGATCCTTTGAACGACGAGTAGGTTCCACGCTCTTCTGCCAGACCGGCGGAGGCCAAGAGCGCGTGGTAGGAAATCAACTCCATGCTCGCATCGGCGAATTCCACCGCTGCCTCGCTCGCGTAGGGAATGTGTTGGAGATAGAGCGCGTCCTGAAATCCCATGATCCCCAGACCCACGGGGCGATGCTTGAGATTGGCGGTTCTGGCTTCGGGCGTAGGATAGAAATTGATGTCGATGACGTTGTCCAGCATCCGCATCGCCGTGTGGACCGTCCGACTCAACGACTCCGCGTCGATGCCCTGATCCTTCACGTGCGTGGCCAGATTGATCGAGCCCAGATTGCACACCGCCGTTTCTCCGGCCGAGGTGTTCAGCAATATCTCCGTGCAGAGGTTTGAGCTGTGGACGACTCCTGCATGATCCTGCGGTGAGCGGATGTTCGACGGGTCCTTGAACGTGAGCCACGGATGGCCCGTCTCGAATAACATCGTCAGCATCCTGCGCCAAATGGAGGTGGCTTCGATTCGCTTGAACGACTTCAACCGACCGGCGTCGGCCTCCCGTTCGTAATGCTCGTAGCGCATCTCGAACGGGCGACCATACAGATCGTGCAAGTCCGGAACCTCGTCGGGACTGAACAATGTCCACTGCAAACCCGCTTTCACCCGTTTCATAAACAGATCGGGAATCCAGTTTGCGGTGTTCATGTCGTGGGTCCGCCTCCGTTCGTCTCCGGTGTTCTTGCGCAGCTCCAGAAAGTCCTCGATGTCCAGGTGCCAGGTTTCCAGATAGGCGCACATCGCGCCCTTCCGCTTGCCACCCTGGTTGACCGCCACCGCCGTGTCGTTGGCGACCTTCAAGAACGGAATCACTCCCTGGCTGGTCCCGTTGGTTCCCTTGATGTGCGCGCCGGTCGCGCGAATGTTTGACCAGTCGTTTCCCAGACCGCCCGCCCATTTGGACAACCGGGCGTCATCACTGATGACCTTGAAGATGTGTTCCAGATCATCCATCACCGTGCTCAGGTAACAGGAGCTGAGCTGGGGATGGGGCGTGCCGGCGTTGAACAGGGTCGGCGTGCTGCTGATGAAACGGAACGTCGACAACACCTCATAAAACTCGATGGCCCGTTCGTCTTTCTGTTCGCCCTCTCCCAAGGCCAGACCCATCGCCACCCGCATCCAGAAATACTGCGGCGTTTCGAGACGGGTTCCATCGTCATGAATGAAGTAACGGTCGTAAAGCGTTTGCAAACCCATGTAGGTGAACTGTTGATCCCTTTCCAGCCGTAGCGCTCGCGCGAGTCTGGGGAGATCAAAACTGAGCAGGTCACCTGTGAGCCGCTTCAATTTGACTCCGCGTTCCAGATAAGCACCGAAATGCTGAAGGTATGTAGTTGCCAGATCGAAGTCGGTGCTGGGATTGGGCAGCGCCTCCCGATAGACCCGGCCAAGCAACAGCCGGGTGGCCACGGAGGAGTAGCCGGGTTCGCTCTCAATCCGCGACCGGGCGGCCATGATCATGGCCCGCTCGATCTCCTCTGGCCGCACACCATCATACAAGTTGCGAAGCGTTTCCTCGGTCAATTCCCGCGCCGAGCAGGTTTGTTCCAACCCCCGACAGGTTGCAATCAATTTGCGCCGGATGCGTTGGAGATCAAACGCCTCTCTGGTTCCGTCGGGTCGTTGGACATTCAGCCGGCTTTGCGGATCGCCCTCGACCGTACGATCGCCGCGCAGCGCCCGTGCCTTGCGCCGTTCCTCCCGGTAGACAATGTAGCGTCGCGCGATCCCATGATGTCCGGCTTCCATCAGCCGCGTTTCAACCACGTCCTGCACCTGCTCGATTTCCAATGCCTGTCCCCTCACCGCCCTGCCGATCACCGATTCCACCACCGCGTTGGCGACGCAGATTGCGCTGGCCTGCACGGATGCCGGCAGCGATTGGTCTTCGTGAATACCAGTGTCCGCTTTGAAGGCGGATTCGATGGCCAGTTGAATGCGGGTTTCGTCGAATGGGACAATCCGGCCGTCGCGCTTGCGGATCGTGAATTCGCGGTCCTTCAGGGGATCGAGTTGCGCCAGCCGCAGCTGGCCGTCGAGTTGTTCGTGCAGCATGTCATTCGTTTGCGTTGAGCGGGTGCCGGCCGCGTGGAATCGTGAAGGAAGCCCGCTCGGCGAATTGGATGTGGGCACAAAAAAACCCACATCATTCGCGAGGGGCGAAGGCGGGCCGCAAACAGACGAAGCTCGACTTTTCCCTCATCCGGTCGTTGGCGCGACCGTCGCCCGTTTCAACCCGAGACGGGACTTTGATGAGCATGAACAAGCAGGTCTTCTGGCTCCGAGGTCATCCTACTGGCTTCGCCTTACCGCCCATCTGGCAGTGGCTTTTAGTGAAGCGTTCGTGGCTCGTTACAGCGGCGCTACCGCACGGGATTTGCACCCGATTCCCTATTCTCCCCGAACCGTGATCCGGGGCACTTGTTCACCTTAAACCCACAACAGGTTGTGGGGTGATTCAAAGAACTGCACAACGTGTAGATTCAGAAGATCAGTGGGTCAACAGTTTTCATCATGAACTTTCGGGGAGCGACGTGGACGCCTGCTTCGTCCGCGTTTTACATCCGGTTAAAGCCCAGGCAGCCAGGCCAGCCACGATGACTGTGAACATTGCCAAAAGAATCGTAACTTTCATGGTTGGACCTCTCGATTGCTTAACTGCGACGAGCGTGATTTCCAAACACAGGCGGCCCATACGATCAGAGTGAGGATAACCGCCGCGTCCCAGATGCAGAAGCAATTCACCTCGTAGCCGGGAAGATGCCGCCAGATGCCAAAATTATTTATGACGAGCCGTTCAAACTCGGCCCAGAGGACATAGAAGGAAATGAAAGTCGCTAGCTTTGCGAGGGTCGGCAGTTCTGGAAAAGTCAGTTTTGTCATATCGTGACCCTGCCACTTGAAGTATGGTTCAAGTCAACAAGGTCTTTGCGATGACGATTAGAGAGTTGGCAAAAACGTACGGAGTTGCGCCCTCAACGCTGCGTTTCTACGAGCGTCTCGGTTTGCTCTCGCCAGCAGGCCGTATTTCCGGAAAACGCCGGTACGACGAGAGAGGCGCGGCGCGACTGGCGTTTGTTTTGAGCGCCAGAGAAAGCGGATTCACGTTGACCGAGATCAAGAAATTGATTTCCGATGGCTCGCGACAAATTCCACCCCGCCGTTTGTGGCGCGGCGTGGCGAAAGCGAAGAACCTGGAGATCGAAAGGAAAATCGCCCGATTGCGAGCCGCCCAGCAATCGCTCCAACGAAAAGCGACCTGCCGGTGCAGGACGCTGGCAGAATGCGAAACACTGCTCGCCCGCGAACGAACGTGACCCTTTGATGATCGTTGCCCCACGATGTGGTGACGAACTTTTATTTCGGCTGAAAAAGTTCGACCAGATTTCCGGACGGATCAACCACCCAAATCTGCGAACCGCCCGGACCGCTCACGACGTCGTCGCGGCGAAATTTCACTCCGGCAGCGCGAAGCCGCGCGGCTTCGGCATCAATGTCCGACACTTCCAATAGAATTCGATTCCAACCGCCCGGAGCAGGCTTTGTCCCGTCAGGCAACGGCTGGCGGCCGGAGCTTTTCGCGCCGCTCAACAACAAGCGCAGGTTTCCATGAACGACTGAAGCAAACGCCGGTGACGCGTTCATCTCCTGAGTAAAGCCGAGGTGCTTGGTGTAAAACGCGACGGCGGCGTCCACATCGTCAATCATGTAACGCACACTCACGACGTTCAAGTTTGTTTGGCTCATAGGCAATGCGTAGTCACTACACCGGTCTTCAAGGCCGGGTCAACCAGTGCTGTGGGAACGCCGTGACCGCGCCAGAGTCAGCCCACCGAGAACCATGCCTATCAGCCCCAACACCAATGCCCCAGCGCCGCCGGCCACGCCATTGCCGCTGCCGAGACCGCCTGTGGCGACTGCTAAATTAAGCGCGCCGTTGATCGCAGCGACCAGCCCTGCCACCAACGCGAGGACAGCACCCTTTCGTCCGCCGTTGCCGATACGCCGGACGGAACGGCGCAGAGACAGTCCACCGATTACGACACTAAAGAGGCCGAGCGCAGCGGCCGCGGTTGCCCACAGTCGCCGAGGCGTCGGTCCATGAACGGTGGTGGCGGCGTATTCGGAAGCGTGCGCAGCCACCAGCACGGCGTACACGAGTCCTCCGAACACGGCGACTACAGCCAGAGCAACGAGAACAAAACCGAAAGTTCGTTTCATGGTCGCATTATCCTCCAGCGCAACAGTTCCGTATTGGAAAAAATTGACCTATCGGATCAGCGTCGCGTGATTTTGAAATACGCATTCACTCCGCAGGCGAACAAATTCCGTCGGGCTAAGGTTCGAGAAGAATCGGAAATCGTGAATAAGGTGCGATTGGTCGTAATACCCGCAATCCACCGCGACTCGCCCCCAATCCGGCGCAGCGGTGTGTCGCACTGTTTCGAGCGTTCGTCGAAAACGACGGACACGACAAAAGAGCTTGGGAGACATTCCGACCTCGCGCGCGAACAACTGGATGAAGTGGCGTTGGCTGAGGCCAGTCTCCCGTACGACATCGCGAATCGTCAGTTCAGAGTCCGCGCGGCTGAAAGTATCGAGCCCTAATCGCACGGCGTTGTGACGCTCCAATGGCCGAAACAGATGTGCCATGAGCGCGTTCTCCAAAAGATCAAATCGCTCTGTCGGCAATTTGGCTGCGCACAACCGCTCGCGAAGTTCTTTGGCCGAACTACCCCAAAGCGTCTCCAGGTCAACATGAGCATCCGCCAACTCACTTGCCGGCGCTCCAAGAAACGGGAACGCGCCGCCGGGTTTGAAACGAACGCCAATGACTGAAACGAGTTCCCGCGTATCAATCGCGACCGGTTCGCTGCGAGTCCCGGAAACGACTGCTCCCGACAAACGTTTGTGTCTCTCCGGTTTCTCAGCTTCATAAATCCGAAATTCGTTCTCGCGAAGATTGATCCCCAGATTGATCGTGCCACTTGCTGCAATCCGCTCTTTGGCGTGCGGCCGTTCATCGGTGATCAGCCAGAGGCGCTCGACACAAGAGTCGAGCGGAGGCATCGGTGTTCTGCAGAGGTACACAATAGCAATAAGATAATTGCACACCGCCAGTGACTCAACCCTTGCTCGCGGAACGCAGAAAAGCTTCAAACCAACGAATCGCTGAATGATTTGCGGAGTCGGCTGGTTTCCATAAGGTGAATACCAATTCATCCAATGCACCTGCGATTGTCAAAATCCGTCATTCGCCCGTTAAGGCATGACGATGCCACCACCTTGCAGCGCTACGCCAACAATCGAAACGTTTGGCTAAGCCTCCGCGACGTTTTTCCGCATCCATACACGATGGAAGACGCGCACGCATTTCTGGAGCGAGTTGTTCAAGAAAAGCCGGAAGTGACGTTCGCGATAGCAACGGATTCGGAAGTCGTCGGCTGCATCGGACTGCGGCTTGGCAACGACGTGCATCGAAAGACGGCGGAATTGGGATATTGGTTGGGCGAACCGTTCTGGGGCAAAGGCATCATGTCCGAGGCCGTTTCTGACTTCACACAGTACGCATTCGAAACGTTCGGCTTGAGGCGAATTTTTGCCGAGCCGTTTGAGGGAAATCGCGCATCGGCGAGAGTTCTCGAAAAGGCGGGCTTCGTCTGCGAGGGACGGTTACGCGCCAACGTCCTGAAAGATGGCAAAACTCTGGACTCTTTCCTGTACGCACGCGTGGATTGATGAATGCAATGACCGCTGAACCCGCGATGACAGGTCATTGGACGGCGCGCAATTTGAGTGAATGTGCGGCGACACGCGAATCTGGCGAAGCCTGAAAAAGGCGCGACCTGACTGAACAGAGGAGACGAATCCTCCGTGAAGTCGCAGGTCAAAGTTTCATTATTCCTCATGGCCGAATGTTCCTTGCTGCCGCGAGGTCGTTTTGAGACGCATCGATGAAGACGTCCATTAACTGCCCGACGTGAATCGGCAGGTCGTCCGCTCTAAAACTGTAAACGATTTGAAGAACGCGCGTGTCCACTCGTTCCATGCTGTCGCCGGTCAGCGATCGCTTCGGCACGACGTAAGGTTCGATGCGGACAAACTGAAGCGACTTCTTAATATCCTTGTTGCCTCGAAGAAATCCCATCGCCGGTGCGCCGGCCCGGACGCGCCAGGCATCGTATTCGTCCACATCCACGCGAATCCAAAGAGTCTGAATGTCGCCGAACAGAATCGCGGGCGGATTCACATCGTTGGCCGGAGCGAATTCACCCAAATGAGTGTTGAGTTGGAGCACTTCGCCATCCATCGGTGCGCGGATGGTCATCCGGTCCAAATCGGTTTCCGTGGACTGAACATTTGCCCTGGCCTGGGCCAGTTGTGCTTCCGCGATCTGCAAGGCGTAACGCCGGTTGTCGAGTTCCTCCTGGCTTATCACGCGGGCGTCTCCCAGACTTGCCGCGCGGTCCAGGAGACTCCGGGCATTGGCGCATTGCGCTTCGGCAACTTGCACCGCGGCGCGTCGCACCGCCAGTTCCGCGCGTGTCGCACGTGAGTCAATGCTGAACAGCGGATCGCCTTTCTTCACCCGGCTGCCGACTTGCGCGTTGATTTCAGCCACGACACCGGCGATGGGAGTCCCGATCGAGATGTTTTCCGAACTGGCTTCCACAATCCCCGCTCCGGCAACAAAACTCGAATACGGCGGTTGAGCCGGTGCGATGAAGGGCATGTTCGTCTCCGGCGTCTGAGAGCCACTGCGTTTGTGGAAGCTGCCGCCGTGCATCGAAGCGCCGCCGCGATGCATGAAGGCAACCATCGCGGCCAGGGCAATTCCGGCGGCCGCAATTCCGAGCATGGTCAAAAGGTTTCTTCGAATCATTGCTGCCTCCGTTCTGTCAGAGTTTCGGCGTGAGCCGCCGCAATTTCCTCCGGCGAGTTCCACCATCGCTGAATCCGACCGTCCTCCATCTCCGCCATTCGCTCGGCGTAGCCGTAGATGCGCGGATCGTGCGTGACGACCACCACGGCGCGCTTGCCGTCGCGCGCCACGTCACGGAGCAATTCCATCACTTGATGTCCCGTGGCGGAATCGAGCGACGACGTCGGCTCGTCACAGACGACGAGGCTCGGCTCATGCACGAGCGCGCGCGCAATCGCGACGCGTTGCTGCTGGCCCACCGAAAGCCGCGCCGGGTATTCGCGGCATTTGTCCGCCAATCCAACTTTTTCCAGCAGCCCGGCGGCGAGTCGGCGAGCCTGGTCCGCCGGCTTGTTCTCGATCAGCAGCGGAACAGAGACGTTTTCTTCGGCGGTCAATGTTGGAATCAGGTTGAACTGTTGGAAGATGAACCCGATGTGACGCGCGCGGAAACTAGTCACTTCGCGGTCGTTCATCCGGTGAAGGCTGTTGCCGAGAACGTTGATATCGCCCGAGTCCGCCAACAGCGTGCCGCAGAGAATTGAAAGGAGCGTGGTTTTGCCGCAACCCGAAGGACCGACAAGGAAAAGCATTTCTCCCGGTTGTCCCTCGAAGTTGGCTTGCTTCAAAGCGGGCGTCCACGACTCGCCGCTGCCGAAAGATTTGTCCACTGAGCAGAGTTGAAAGGCCGGATTCATGCGGGGGCTGCGGGTTCAGGAACGGAAGACAATGGCCGGTTCGATGCGCGCCATGCGGCGAATGCCGAGCAGCGCCGCCACGGCGCAGATGCCCAGCACGGGCACGAGCACGGCCATCAACACCGGCAGTTGAACTTTCAACGGTGAATTGGCCGGCGCAACAGCGATGACCAACGAGATGATGCCCACGCCGAGTCCATACCCGATCAATCCCGCGACCATTGCTTGCAGGAGAATCATTCGCGCGAGCCGACGTGTCTGCGTTCCCATCGCGCGCAGCACTCCGAGATGGCGCGTGTTCTCAAGAATGAAGGTGAAGAAAGTCTGGCCGGAGATCACCGTGCCCACCGCAAATCCAATTCCGACGATCAGGCCGATCACGAACGGCACAGGGCTGTTGCGAATGAACCACCGGGCGCTGGACTTGCGAATCCCGTCCGAGGTGAAGGCGTTCAAACCCGTCGCGTCCGAAATACGCCGGGCGACCTCCGCCGCCGTGTGTACCGCCATCGGCGCGGCCAGGACATAGGTCGTCATCTTGCGTTGAGCCGGCACATATTGCACGGCCCGGTCGTAGGTCGTGAAGACGTATCCGGCCTGCCCGTGTGTCGCGGCGCTGGTTTGCACCACGCCCACGATTCGCGCTCGGCGGTCATTCATTTCAAATGTTTCGCCGATCTTCAACGGGACTGCGGGATCGGGACTAAGCCGCGCCATCGCCGACGCATCTACAATCACCGCATCGGTCTGGCGCAAATCGTTTAACGAACCCGCAATGAATTCAGTGGGAGCACCCGCCAGTGTCTGAGTATCGAGGCCAATCAGCGTGACGTTCTGGCTGACGCCGCCACGGTCCACCACCCGCACCTGCGCGCCACCCACGAAAAGCCGCGCCGCCCACGCGACCCCTTCAACCGAGCGGACGCGATAGACGTCCGTGTCGAGCAGCGGCTGGTTGTTCATGACGACCTGGTCAATGAGCGGGCTGGCCACCCAAATCGGCGCTTTTAGATTGACCGCCGTGGCGTAACTGGTCGCTAAAATACCCAGTCCCAGGGACAATCCCTGAACCATGAGGATGGTCGCGAAACAAATGCCGCTGACGAGCATTGCGACTTTGGCGCGCTCACCAAACAGCATTTTTAGGGCAATGGCGGTCATGGGATTCGCTCACCGTTGAGACTTCGCGCCTGTCCCGGCTCTCATTTGCGGCACTTCCCCTCCGATGATGGCGTGTGGTGCAGTCCGGCGAGTCCGTGCATTCCGTGCAACGTATGCGAGCCGAATAACGCCATGTGGCGATGAGCGATCTCCGTCATCGTGGCCAGAAACTCCGCAATGGCCGAAAGCTGGCGGACATCGAAATGTTCGAGCATCGCAACTGCCTCGTTCCGAATAGGCTCGAACACGGAATGGATGTCGCCAATCCGATCCGCCGCCGGCTTCAAGACCTGTTTGCGCCGGTCGTGGGAGTGCGCTTCCCGGCGAACAAAGCCAACCTTTTCCAGTCGGGACACGACGCCAGTGATTGCCCCGGTCGTCAGGCCGGTGATTGCTGCAAGGTCGCTTCCGGTCATCGCACCGTGCTCGCGCAACAAATCGAGACACTTCTGATCGGTTGGGCCGATGCCCAGGTGCTCGGCGACGGCATGATGCAACAGGACAATGGCAATCCCATGCCGACGGGCCAACCTCTCAACGATTTCCTCGACCAGTTCCTTTTTGGTCTTGCGCACAGGTGATGAGCTTTTTGTTTTCATAATAGCTTAGTAACTAAGCTATATGCTGAGGGAACTGTGTCAAGCGGGGATTTTGTTCAACCGGCGCACCTGTCACGCATTGAGCCAGAGAAATGTGTTTCTTTGGCAGCCGGAGCGCGTTTGCACAATTGCAAACACCCAACTGAAGCCTATCACCGCCTCAGCGATGATCGGGCTCGGGACAGGCCCGAAATCCGGAACGCCCTGCTCACCATGATTGGTGACTTTTCTTCTATGCCACTTCTCCGTGTCTCCTTGAATTCGCCTCCTTGACCGGGGCTACGACATTACCCAGGCAGCGGGTCCCTTGTGGGTTGCGGATTTCGCAGGAGCACTTTCCGCGCGCGATTTCCGCCGCGATTCGGGGCGGTGCCGCGCAACGGCCGATCACTCGGATTCATGGCACCTGGCTGTTCAACTGACGGCAATAAGAGCTTCGGATCATATTTAGATTGCGCCCTTTTCTCGAAGCCAGTTGACGAGAGCCTCTCGCCCGGTATCCATCCCGGAAGTGGTGGCTATCTGCAAAGGCGTTTCCTTCGCGTAGTCCGGGGTCCACTGCAAACCGGCGCCGCGTGCCAACAGGTATTCCGCAGTGCGACGGTGTCCACCGCGACAAGCGTGCCAGAAAGCGTGGTTCACCTCCTCGTTTAAAGGCGCTGAACCGAATGACGCTTAGTTAAGGGCATTGATCGACGTTTTTTGTGACTGCTTGCGACTGCGTTCGACGACCATCTCGTTTCGCGGCCGCGTGAGCAGGCGAAAGTTCTTGGGCCGTCGTTTCACAGCTCGCGGCTCCGCGCGGTTGGGGCGGTCGAGCAACCGATCCCGGGCGATGCTCTGATAAAAGAGTTGCTGCAGTTTTTCGGTCACGCGGGCTGCG
>WGOC01000030.1 GCA_016124235.1 bacterium
GCCACCTGGCAGACCGGTTTTCCACTGCGCACCAGTTGAACCGCCTGTTCCTTGAAGTGCCGGGAGAAGTTACGTTTGGTGGCCACATTCATAGTCTCTTTGTCTCTTCCTTGGTGGTCCAGCATTCTCACTCACCTCAGTTCGTAAATTTCGTTTGCAAGGGATTGGAGGAAATTGAGGCACAAGAGTGGCGTGAAGAGTTGAGCGATTTTGGGGCCGCCGCCAAGCTCCTGATAAAAATCAAAGCATTTGAGCCGACTTTTCACCTCACACAACGTTACAAAGATACGCACCAGATTTTGGGGAAACAGTTGCTTGACGATGACGCAAACTTGGAACCGAGCGATGGTGACTGGAGGGTGCTGATCGGTTGCATCGATGAACCGCTGCAGGCTGTGCTCTCTCGAGATTTGCTCGACGCTTCCCTCCGAAAAGATGAAATGACAGAGTCGTTTATTCGGCGCTACGGGACAGTTATTGGACGACCAGAAATTCTGGGCGACAGTGGACGAGTGGTAAGAGTTCTGTTTTCTCCGTTGCTTCGAGGTGACTCCAAATTATTGCTTGAGTGGCTAGCTTCGGCGTCGGGGTCTGGACATGAGTCGTTCAGAAAAGATCCACCTGAAGACGTTCAGCAGTTTGTCGGTTTGATTCGCGAACGACTGCGAGCGCTTCCAGCAGACGATGAGCTTAGATCGTTGATTGAGAGAATAGGCACGACATGGAACGTGGAAATCGCATCTGAAGATAGCTCGGAACAAAAGTAAGAGGCTTCATCGTCAAAGGGGTATTGACCACTCATGCCTCACATGAATTCCGCCCAGCCATGGGCGGCGAGGAGTGTGCGGGCAAATGGTCCTTTGCGTTGAGCGGAAACTTTACCGCGCTTCCGGCCGAGCGCTTTCCTGCTGACGGCGTAGATCAGGTCGCATTTGCACAAGGTCGGCCAGTCGAGTCCGTCAGCCTCGTCCAAAATGACTTCGTTGGCCTCGGCCTTGCGGCCGGCCCGCTTCGTGGAACAAAGGATGACTTCCAAAGCTCCGTCAGGAGCGAACTGTTTATAGAACCCAACGATTGAAAGGCGGAAGCTCCGTAGGAGCGGCCAGCGCTATCCAGGGTTCGCTCCTACGGAGCTTGGGGATTATCTGCGTCGCCGTTCTATAAACAGCGCGGTCCTACGGACCTTTGGTCACACGAATTCCGCCCAACCGTGGGCGGCGAGGAATACGGGTGCGAGCGGTCCTTTGCGCTGAGCGGAAACCTTCCCGCGCTTTCGGCCGAGTGCTTTCTTGCTGACGGCGTAAATCAGGTCGCATCTGCACAAGGTCGGCCAGTCGAGTCGGTCGGCCTCGTCCAAAATGACTTCGTGGGCTTCGGCCGCGCGACCGGCCCATTTCGTGGAACAAAGGATAGGCTCCAAAGCTCCGTCAGGAGCGAACTGTTTATAGAACCCAACGATTGAAAGGCGGAAGCTCCGTAGGAGCGGCCAGCGCTATCCAGGGTTCGCTCCTACGGAGCTTGGGGATTATCTGCGTCGCCGTTCTATAAACAGGGCGATCCTACGGACCTTTGGTCACACGAATTCCGTCCAACCGTGGGCGGCGAGGAATACGCGTGCGAGCGGTCCTTTGCGCTGAGCGGATATCTTCCCGCGCTTTCGGCCGAGTGCTTTCTTGCTGACGGCGTAAATCAGGTCGCATTTGCACAACTTCGGCCAGTCAAGTCCGTCGGCCTCGTCCAAAATGAGCTCATGGGCATCCGCCGCGCGGCCAGCCCGTTTCGTGGAACAAAGGATTACTTCCACATCAGGCTTGTTCGCTCCGCAGATGGGATGGGACCAACGATTTTCGGACCGAGCTTCCCATGTCGATGCGATCTTTTGGACGTGGGTACGGCGATTCCTGTGACACATTCCACCGGCAAAACATGAGGGTTGTTCAGGCACGTTTCCATCCGTAGACTCCGAATCTCGTTACCAGCCCGTTGGACTACCGCCGCTTCGTTTCTGCGGCCGACCTTTGACAATCGACAAGGCAAGAATATGAAAACGTTCGAAAAGCTTTTCCGAAGGACTCTCACGGCGAACATTGCCTGGCTTCTGGTGCTCACCGTCGGTCTGAGCTTGCCCCAAAATCTTCGCGGCGCAGGGGCACCCGAATCCGACTACGTTGCCACCACGACCAATGACGTCGAGATCAGCACCGGTGAGCTGCTCTGGCTGGTCAAGCCGTTGACCTTGGAGGAACTGCGGGTGGAAGCCGAAGCGTGGCGCGACTTGTTGAAAGACGCCGCGCGAAAGATCAGCGCCGCCGAGATCGACGTGCTCCGGCGCAACAAGCAGATCTCGAAATCCGAGGAAGCGGCCGCGGCATCGCGGGCTGCCAAGGAAGCCGCGGAGAAGGCGGTGGCGCTCAAGCAACAAGCCGCCGCGGAAGGCGATGTCAATGCGGGCGCCAACGCGGTCAAGGCGACGCAGGAGGCGATTGCCCAGGCCGCCGCTGCCGAGGACGCCTTGCAAGAGGTGCGAAAGTCCGAGACGGAGGATGAAGTGGCCCGGACCGCCCATGAAGTGGTCGAGCAAGTCAAAACAAAGGATTCGGCGGATACCAACAAGGCGGCGACGGCGGCCGATGTGGCGACGGCGGCGAAGGCGGCAGCCAGCATCGAAGTGGCGCACGTGGATACCAACCTGGTGGTCCAGGCGACCAATCTTGAATCGGTCGCCGCGTCGGCGGAATTGAAGGCCGAGGCAACCGCGGAGGCGAAGTCGGAGCTGCTCGATACACTCACCGAGTTGCGCAATCGCAAGGCCGCCATCAACGAACGCTTCGACCTGGTTTTGCGGGAATTGAAATTGAAGGGGGGGAAGACCGACGACTACGAGAACTATCGCAAGGGCGTGGATGAGGTGATCATCAATGTGGCGGACACCTCGGCGGTCTGGACTTCTTTCAGCGGCTGGCTGACCTCCGAAAACGGTGGTGTCAAATGGGGGATCAACGCCGCAAAGTTCGTGAGCATCATGGTGATCTTCTACGTGCTCGCATTTTTGGTGGGAAAGGTAGTGTACAAGGCAACGAACGCTTCGACGACCATGTCGCAACTGTTGAAGGGCTTTGTCAACGTGGCGGTTCGGCGGATCATCATCGCGGTCGGTTTGTTGGTTGCAGTGTCCGCCATCGGCATTCCCGTGACGCCGCTGCTGGCCATCATCACCGCCGCCGGCCTGGTCGTCGGACTGGCGCTGCAAGGCACGCTGAGCAACTTCGCAAGCGGCCTGCTTCTCCTCTTTTACCGGCCGTTTGATGTCGGCGACGCCATCGACGCCGGAGGGACGGCGGGAACCGTCGATTCGATGAACCTGATGTCCACGATCATCCGGACCTGGGACAACAAGGTGATGATCGTTCCGAACAACAACATCTGGGGCAATACCATCACCAACATCACCCGGACGAGCCGGCGACGCGTGGACATGGTTTTCGGGATCTCCTATTCCGATTCAATGGAAAAAGCCCAGGCCATTCTGGAACGCATCGTCACGGAACACCCGAAGACACTGGACGATCCGGCCCCGGTGGTCCGGGTACATGAGTTGGGCGATTCCTCCGTTAATTTCATCGTGCGACCATGGGCCTTGCCGGAGGACTACTGGGAGGTCTATTGGAGTGTCACCCGGCAGGTGAAGGAGGAATTCGACAATCACGGTGTCAGTATCCCGTTTCCGCAGCGGGACGTTCATTTCTATCAGGAATCCAGCGGCCCCGCCCCGTCGACGGCGGAATCCAGCGAGTCAGGTTCACGCCGGGATCGTTCCTCGCTGACCGCGAAGCAAGGGGCCTTGGAAATTAATGACGCCTGAGCCGTTCCCGTATGTTCCACCGGTATCCGCAGTCGGGCACGCTGGCTTAACTGGCATTGCCCTGAGTACGGGACAGGGCTGACTCGGAGCGGTAATCCGGGTCAGGACGCCAAATCCTATCAGGAACGTGACGACCGCCGGGCAATTGAAACAGTGCAACAGTAACACAAGGACCAGGACTCAAATCAAGAAACTGGCGACCCAATATCCGAAGTTTGTGGAATGGAGCGAAGAGGATGATTGCTTCGTCGGGCGATGTCCGTTGCTGTTTGTCGGCGGTGTGCATGGGAATGACGAAGCGAAAGTCTATCGTGAGCTTTGTGCCGTGGCCGAGGAACGGGTTGGGATTCTCCACAAAGACGGCACACCACTTCCCAAGCCGAAGCGCAGCGCGGATTACAGCGGCAAGTTCATGATTCGAATTGATCCGGCGGTCCGTCAGCGGCTGGCATTGAAGGCCGTCAGCACCGGCGAAAGCCTGAATCAACTCGTGAGCCGTACTTTGGCGAAAGCGTGAACGTTGTATCGACGAATGACACCACCGCTTTCAGGGTCGCGATTTCCGACTGACGGATGTTCATGGGAAGTTGTTAGAGAAGTTGAAGGCATAGCGTCAATGAACTCCGCGGTACTTACTCGCATTACCGTCGCAAGCAGAAACACATTGTGAATGTGACCATGTCCTACTAAGACTCGTCACGTGAATCGAGGAACCAAATCAGAAACTTCCCGAAATCAGGCAACACACATGGCGGTCGCCATCCTGATGGTTGTTGCCGCGATGACCATCGCTTCATTTCTGGCCGTCGCGGACTTGATCCCATGGACCACCTTGATCTTCATTGCCGGTACGGTTGGCGGCGTGGTGAACAACTTTCGCCGCATGCAAAAACTCTCGCTGGCCGGGGCGAAGGATTCGACCGAGATGTCGGAGCGGTTGGTGACGATCCAGATTTACATTTCGCCGTTCGTGGGCGGCGTGTTTGCGATCATCCTGTATGGAATCTTTATGGCCGGTTTGGTCCAGGGTTCCCTCTTTCCCTCGTTTCAGTCCGTCGACGAATCGTTCAAAACGTTTCGTGGGTTTGCGGCGTTGTCGATGCCGGCGACAAACGCGGACATGGCGAAGGCACTCGTCTGGGCATTCATCGCCGGATTTTCCGAGGGACTCGTTCCCAATTTCATCAGCAAAATCACCAGCGACGCCAATCGGGAACCAGCGGCGAGAGATGCGGCCGCGGAAACTGAAGAATCCTGATGTTGTGACGGGTGCTCTTGAGTAACCGGAGCCGGCGGCCTGCAAGCACCACACTTGCCGGACGGCGCGTGGCTAACCAGTGTCGATCGCGCGAACTTTCCCATACCCACGGCGAACGAGCATTGCGTTCGGCCGAATGTTTTGGTGAATCTGGCGGCGCTCCGGATGAAGGCTTGGGAATGCGACCGCGCGTTCCTCCGGACTGATTAAATTGAAGTCAACCTCATCAACCGAGGATTTGGATCGGTATGCCGGTCGGACATTGGACGGCAAGTACCGGCTCGACCGGTTGCTGGGCCGTGGCGGGATGGGATCGGTGTATGTGGCCGTTCATCTCGGTACGGAACGGATCGTGGCAGTAAAATTGATCACGCCCCGGTTCATGCGCAACGCCCAGTTCGTCGAGCGGTTCAAACGTGAAGCCCGGGCGGCCGGCCGTTTGCGGCATCCGAACATTGTCGATGTTACGGACTTTGGCTTTGCCCAGGTGGACGATGAAACGGTCGCGTATCTCGTCATGGAATATCTCGACGGCTGCACGTTGGGAAACGTTCTCGATGAGGAAAAGCGCCTGCCCGTACCGTGGGTTGTGGATGTTCTTGAACAGGTGTGCAGCGCGGTGGATGAAGCCCACCGACAGGGCATCGTGCATCGCGACTTGAAACCGGATAACATCTGGCTCGAACCAAACAACCTGGGCGGTTTTCGGGTCAAGGTGCTCGACTTCGGAATCGCGAAAATGGTCGACGCGCCGGAGAGCTCCCCGGAGGGACACGCGGAGAGGTTATCGGAAACGGTGGAATCATTTTCGCCGGCGAGCGCGGATGCAGAAACGATCGCCGACGCGCCTACGCAATTCGGTGAGGTTGATGATACAGGGGCCGTTGCCGCCGGCAGTGAATTTGATGAATCAATCGAAAGTGAAGCCGGAAGTCCGTCACCGGAACGTTCCCGATCCAGGGAACTCGCGACGGTCGGTTCGAGTGAATTGACCCGGGCAGGCGCTCTGCTCGGCACGCCGACATACATGTCGCCGGAGCAATGCGGCGGAGAAAATCTGGATGCGCGATCGGACGTTTACAGCCTGGGCGTCATCACGTACCGGATGCTTTGCGGATCTCCTCCATTTGAGGGGGACTCCGGGTTCGTCCTTCGATCCCACCGGAACAACGAACCGACCCCTCTGCGCGAACGCTGGCGGAAGCTGCCGAAGGGAATTTCCCGGGTGGTGATGTCGGCGTTGGACAAGGACCCCGCCGCCCGGCCGCAATCCGCCGCCGCCTTCGCCAACGCCTTGCGCGCTAATGCCGATGATCTGGGCGCCCATTACCGGCGCGCGTTTGCGTTGTACAGCGAACATTTTCCCACGATTCTGAAATTGTCGCTGGTGGCTCATGTTCCCATTTTTATTGCGTTGGCCATCTCGCTCGTGGCGCGCCTGGCGGGTCCGCATTGGGACGATGCCGGAAAGGCGATTCAGGAAATTGCCCTCGGCGTGCTGCAAGGGATCGCGACCTGGGTAACGGCTTCGCTAATTTCCGGTTCCATCGTGATCATGGTGACGCAAATTTCGGTGGCGCCGCTGCGGCGGGTGAGATTCCGAGATTGCTTCGCCCTGTTGAGGAGGCGCTGGCGGCCGTTTGTCAGGACGGGAATCCGCGTGACGCTTCGGGTCGTGTTCGGCTTCGTTTTGCTGTTTGTCCCGGGCTTGGTGATGATCGCGCGCTACATTTTGTGGGCGCCGGTGGTCTTGATGGAGGGACTCGAAGGCAAGGCCGCGCTAAAACGATCCGCCGTCCTGGCCTCGCGTTCCCGGCGCGATATGTTTCTGGCGGCGCTTTTTCAGTTGGGCGTCCCCCAACTCATGAAGAAGTGGCTCGAAATGTTGATCGGATACGACGTGGCACTTCGGGGTGGCGTCAGTGCCGAAATCGTTTCTCAGGTTGCGTCCTTGGTGAGCATTATCGTGATGCCACTGGTGTCGATCGTTCCCGCACTTCTTTATTTGAAAATGCGCCAGATGGGAGGCGAAACCGTTTCTGAAGTCGTCGCGCCGATCGAATTGGACGGCACCCGTCGCAAATGGGAATCCAGAATGAAGGATCGGCTGGCCACGGCCACGACTCGTAAAAATCTTTGAACCGCCACCGCCCGGAAAGAAGGCGCGCGGTCGCTCGCATTCGCCTTTAGCGGTAGTTTGCCCTTTCTGACTGAATTCAAGTCCCACAAACCGGGCCGACATTTTGATCTTCGAGTGGATGTTGACGTGGGGCTTGTTTCGGCGTAGCACCGGATCATACCTCAAAAAGTTAACCATTAACTCATGCCCGCCATGAAGAACCCCCACACCCGCCGCGAATTCCTCGCCGATGTCAGCCGGGGCACGTTGGTCGCCGCAGTCGGCCTTGATCTGGCCACGGATCTTAAACTGGCGCAGGCCGCTCCCGAAACGGCCGATGCGCTCACGTTTGGCTCGCTCGAACCGTTGGTCGAATTGATGCAGGAAACGCCGGTCGATCAACTGTTGCCGATATTGTCCGCCAAACTTCAATCCGGTACCGAACTCAAGCAACTCGTCGCGGCGGCGGCGGTCGCCAACGCGCGCACGTTCGGTGGCGAAGATTATGTCGGCTTTCACACGATGATGGCGCTGGCGCCGGCGTTTCATATTGCCGGTGAAATGCCGTCCGCGGAGCAGGCGTTGCCGATCTTCAAAGTCCTCTATCGCAACACCAATCGCATCAATGAAACCGGCGGACGGAAAAATGAAGTTCTACATCCGGTTTTGCCGATCGTGTCCACAGGTGGTGACGCGAACGACGAGGCCATGCGACAGGCGGTTCATGATCGAAACGCGACGCAGGCGGAGCGCGTCTTCGCCGGCCTCGGCGAGGGCGCTCCGGACGAAGCGTTGAACCATCTGCTCCACGTCGTTCAAGAAGCGACGGAAGTTCATCGCGTTGTCTTGCCTTACCGCGCGTGGGATTTGCTTGGAATGATCGGGATGGAGCAGGCCCGTACGCTGCTGCGGCAGTCGGTTCGTTATTGTGTGAAGATGGAATCGTGGGCCAGCGATCCAAGGCGCAGCACGCCCCGCACGCTTCTGCCGCGGTTGCTGGAGGAACACCGTCTTCTCGATCGCTCGGCCGGAAAACGATCGCTGGACGACGGCGCATTCGAGGCGCTCAGCCAGACGTTCTTCAAATCGACTGATGAACAGGCGGCGGAAGCCGCGGCGGCCGCGCTGGCGGATGGGATCGACCCCGCGACCGTCGGTGAGGCGATCACGCTGGCTGCCAATCAACTCGTGCTGCGCGACATGGGACGGCGGCCGCAAGATGAGGTGACGGGCAAACCTATCGGCAGCGTGCATGGCGATTCGATTGGCGTTCACGCCTGCGATTCAGCGAACGCCTGGCGAAATCTCTCGCGCATCAGCAATCAACGAAACGGTTTCGCCAGCTTGATTCTCGGCGCGTATCAGGTCGCGCATGATCGGACCGATCGCGGCGGCGATTTTCTCAACTGGCAGCCGCTGCCTTACGGATGGCAGTTCGAGCAGACGAAAAATATGACTGATGCGGAGGCGGTCTTGCGCGATGCGGACGAGGCAGTCCGCGGCAACTTGCAGGCTCGCGCCAGTGCGCTGGTTCATCGCTACGGGGAACTCGGCGGATCGCCGGACAAGGTGTTTGCGCTGCTTCGACGCTATGCCGTCAGCGAGGACGGCGCGTTGCACGCGGAGAAGTTTTATCGGACGGTCTCCGAGGAATTTCGCTCAACGCGCGAGGCGTTTCGCTGGCGTCATCTAGTGGCGCTGGCGCGTGTTACCGCGAGTGAATATGGACGTCCGGCGCCCGGCATGGCGCAGGCGCGCGAGTTGTTGAAAGTTTAAATCGCCGCCTCTTTGCCGAATTTATTCTCCATCCCAACTGTAATCGTAACCGGCGGGCGGTTCGTAATTGCACGGACTCGAATCCGCGACGCCGTCCCAGTAAATCTGGACGAAGCTCGCGTGACCGTCCACAAAGCTCAGGACGTTTTGCGTGTCAGGCCGCTGTTGTTTGCTGGCGGGATGCCATGAACCACCGAAGTAGGCTGGCCACTCGCCCACCAGAACCGCCTTTGCCGGATTCTGAATCGCGCTCATGCGTTTCCCGGTGATCCGCGGAATGGAATCGGGACCAACTTCATAGCCGTTGAAAGTGTAGCTGGTAAACGCATGCCAGTCCTGCGTGCTCACGAAATGATCCGACGGACAGATGAACACTTTCTCCTCCGGTGACGCGGGGCCTTTCAATCCAAGGTAGCCTTTCACGAGTTGCTTGTAAAAAGCGCCAACGCCGTTGGGATAGGGGTTCGGTTCCGGCAACACCGGCAGCGAATCAGCCGAGTCATCGGCGTAAAGGCGGATGGCGAGATTGACCTGGCGGAGGTTGCTGATGCACGCGATCCGTTTGCTGTTCTCTTTTGCCTTGCCCAGCGCGGGGGCCACCAGCGCCGCCAGAATCCCGATGATCGCGATGACCACCAGCAATTCGATCAGGGTAAAGGCACGCCGGGCTTTCATGAATCTGAAAGTTGGAATTGAATTGAACAGGAGAGGCATTTGGATCGCGGTTTACCAACTACAGGTCACCGTCCTGTTTCCATTCATCACCAATCTTCTTCATGATGACGATCACTTTACCGTTGCGGAGCCCGTCCGCCGACGGCGTGGCATGGATGTGCAGATGCACCTCGTCGTCGGAGATGATTTCGTTTTGCGTGATTTGATAGTCCTTGAGCGAGCTCGCCCACGCGATGGCCAGCTTCTTTACCTCGTCGTCGGTCTTGCCGGCCATCTTGTCTTTAAACCGCTGGGCCTGTTCGGGCGTACAGGCCGCGAGAAATCCTTTGAAGTCGCCGCGGCTCCCCGACCAAAGCATCGATTTGATGGACGCTTCCGGAGTGGCGTAACCGGCGAATGAATAAGCCGTCGATTTGGCCGCCGATTGCACCTGGGTGTAGGTGACGGTCGCGGTGCCGACGACGAGCAGGGCGACGGTGCCGACAACGAGAGTGGTTTTGATCTTGGTCCAGGCCATAAGTTTTAGCGTTGATTGGATGAGGGTTAAAGTGGAGGCCGACAGGGAAGTTCCTTTGACGGCGGCTACGGTGATCGAGCTGGCCAGACCAACCGGGGCGGCCTGGACCGAATGCGAGGAAATGGCGCCGGCCAGGGCCAGGCTCGAGAGCGTCACGCCACGTTTGAAAAGCAGCTTGCGCAGTTTCTCGAGCGCGCGACTCACGCGCATCTTGGCACCGGCTTCGCTGGTTCCCAGGGCGGCGCTCACTTCCTTGAAACTGCGTCTTTGGTAAAATCGCAAAACGACCGCGTTTTGGTCAGCGGCGCCGAGTTGGGCCATTGCGCTTTCGATCTGCGGTTCAATCTGGGACCATACGTCGTGTGATTCGTCGTGGGATGACGATTGCATGTAAGCCTCCTGTTCGCGGCGTTGGCGGCGAAATTGAGTGGTCAACGTCCGGGTTGCGACAAATCGGGCCGTGCGGCACAGCCAGCCGGGAACGATCGTTCGAGAACTCAACGAACCGGCCTTGCGCGCCAGAATAATGAAGACCGTCTGGGTGATTTCTTCGGCAAGATGCGGATCACGGACCTGCCGCAGCACGACGGAATGGACCAGGTCGACGTATCGAGAAACCAACTTGGCGAACGCCTGCTCGGATTGTGTCCGGGCGTATTGCCGCAGCAGTTCCATGTCGTCGATTTGCATTTCACCCATACATCCACACCGGCGGCAAAAGGTAACAACTTTTTCGTCGGCAATTCGTAGCGGGATTCGCGTGGAAATGCAGGCGTGACGATTCACTGAATTGTTGGGGCGGCATTTTTTTCGGTTGCCCGTGCCCGCTTCGCACGTCATCAAAGTGCCCTTTCGCTCATGGACGCCGTTTTGTTTGCCCAGACCAATCTTGTCGATGCGATCAGTCAGGCCGCGCCTGGCTTGTTGCACCGGACGTTTCTCAACATCGAGCTGTGGCGTTACATTGCCGCGCTGGCGGTGCTGCTCGGCGGCTTGGCGCTGAAGAAATTTCTCGAAGTATTCGTGCTCCGGAAGTTGACCGGATTCTTTTCGAAGACGTCGTTTCGCTACGATGAGATGATCGTCGAAGCGCTGGGCAAGCCGCTCACCGCGTTCGTCATCGTGTTTTGCATTTATCTGGCGACCAAAATCATCGCCGGCAATGAACTGCTCTCAAAGGAAATCTCCTCGTTTTTGGATACCGCCCATCTCGTGGCTCTCGGGTGTGTCGTGGTCTGGGCCGCTTACCGGCTCGTGGATGTCTTTGCTCATTACCTCGATCAACTCGCGGCCGGCGACGACAGTTCCGTAAAAGGTCAGTTCATTCCGGTGCTCAAGCAAAGCCTGCGGATCTTCACGGTCATCATCGGCACGCTTACGATTCTCGCCTCACTCGACGTGGACATCAAAGCGCTGCTCGGTGGGCTGGGAATCGGCGGTATCGCGATCGCGCTTGCCGCGCAGGATGCGGTGGGCAATTTCATCGGTACGATCAGCATCTTTACCGAACGTCCGTTCAAGGTTGGCGACTGGATTCAGGTCGGCAACAAGGTGGACGGCAACGTCGAGCAAATCGGTTTCCGCAGCACCAAGGTCCGCACCTGGCCGAAGACGCAGATGACGATTCCGAACAAGATTCTTGCTACCGAGATCGTCGACAATTGGTCGCGGATGCCCAAACGGCGGATCAAGATGACCGTCGGCGTCACGTATGCGACGACCGCCGAGCAAATGGAGGAACTGCTCGAACGCATCCGGCAACTGCTTCGAGACGACGAAGGTGTGGATCAGGACATGTTCCTCGTGCGCTTCACCGACTTTGGCGCCAGTTCGCTGGACATTTTTCTCTACTACTTTTCCAAATCGATCAAATGGGACGAACACTTGGCGGTGCGCGAACGGATCAATTTGAACATCATGCGAATCATCCGCGAGATGGGCCTGAGCATCGCGTTCCCGACCCGGAGCATTTATCTGGAAAGCGTGCCGCCAGGGATTCAACTGGCGTCGCGCGAAAACGCAGATTCCTAGCCTGTGCATTTCACGCTGGCTTGGGTGGAACGGGCAACTTGCCCGTTGCGTCGGGCTACCAGCCTAGCATAATTGGGGCTTAAATGTTGTGTTTTCAGCGGTTTTGGCTTTGTGCATGACAGTTTCATGACAGAATCGGCCCATGAGCAAGGCGCTGTTCCCGATCACCGTCAAACGTGGCAATGTGCGGGTCAAAATCTACCGCAGCAAGACCCGCGGCTGCTGGTCCTACACGGTCGCCCATTACGACGCGCACGGTCGCCAGCGAACGGTGTTCGCCGAGCTGGACAAAGCCAAACAGGAGGCCGAGCTGGTGGCCACCAAAATCGCGCGGGGCGAACTCGATGTACTCGAGCTCAAGAGCGACGACCGGCTGGCCTACACCCGCGCCATGCAGTTGCTCCGGCCGGCGGGCACGCCGCTCGAAGTGGCGGTAATGCAGTTCGTCGAGGCCGCCCGGATTCAGAACGTGGCGCAGGTGGCGCTGGAGGCGGGCAACTCGCCCGGGATCATCTTTTCGAACTACCGGGAGCTGGTGCGGCCGAAGGATGCGGAGGCGTGGTTCGGGATCGTGCCGGCAGATGGTGCGGAGGAAAAGATTGTGGAGATGAAACAGGTGGCTGCGTGACTTAGAAGTGAGAAGTGAGAAGTGAGAAGTGGCGAGTTGGGAGTTGGGAGCGAGCGAATGGAATTCGTGAAACATTTTTGCGGCAGATACGTCTGAGAAGAGAGCAGAACGGTTTGTCGTTCTGGGTTAACTCAACTGGCTGGTTACCGGTTGATCGGTTTATGTAATTGGATCCGGCGGTCATTCCCCGCATAGGCGGGGCCGCCGGATTTTTGCTGTACGGATTAAACCGCAGATGGACGCAGATCGGAAAACTAATTGGGGTTCAAGCGGGAGCTTCGCCCTACCATTGGGACGGAGGTTTGACGCGAAATGCGAATGGACAGGAAAAAGGAAATGGCTGGCGTGGGCGGAGCTAGCGATCAACGACTCTCACTGACTGATCCATCATTGACTAACTTTTGGGCTAACACTGACTTCTCGGTCACTGACTCTGTCAACCGACAATCACGTCCACGTCAGCCAATCGGAACCTAGTCCTCGGTTCCCATTCGTCAAGGGCACGACGGACGATTTCGGGCGCCACGATGAATGGTTTGTTGACCGTGGATTGCCGCTCAAGCAACAAATGCGGATTGGGGAATGTGGAGCGCGGATGTGAAAGGCAGATGGCAGAAGTCAGGAGATGGAATTTCTTAACCGCTGATCCGCAGATCGACGCGGATGGGGAGCCACAAAAATGCGCAGGAGGATCACAAGAACGGAAGGGACCAGAGTCATTTCCCGGAACGATGGTGGATCATGATCGGGCGTGCGCTGGCCATTGGATTGTTGATCGCCGCCATGGAGGTGCTGCAGGGCGTCCTGCGAGTGCGGTTGCTCAATCGTCCGTTGGGCGATCGTCGGGCACGACAAGTGGGCGTCTGGATCGGGTCGGTGGTAATCCTGTTTGTCGCGTGGTTGTCAGGTCCGTGGATTGGCGCTTCCACACGGGGTGAACTGCTCGCGGTCGGCGCAATCTGGTTGGCAATCATGCTGGCTCTGGATCTTTTGTTCGGTCGGTGGGTGTTCAAATTCACCTGGTCTCGGATTGCCCGGGACTTTGATGTGAGGCGCGGTGGTCTGCTGGGCATCGGCATGCTGGTGGTGCTGTTCGCGCCGCTGATTGCGGGGAAACTGCTTGGGGCAGATTGAACGGAACTGGGGAACGTCGGTCAGAGGGAAAGTCGACAGTTTGGTTGTCAACGTTTGAAGGGAATCGGTTGGTTACCGATTCGAGAGTGTATAGCGATCCGGCGGTCGGTCACCCCACGGGCTGGCCGCCGGATTTTTGTTGTACGAATCGCGATGGACGGTGCGACTAGGTGTGGCGAAATGAAAACCCTGTGGACTCGCGGGAGGAATCCATAGGGTGTGGTGGCAGGGACGTGACCCGAGCGTCTCGGTTCCCAAGGGGTCACGCCGAAAGGTTAGCGGCGGTCGCGGCGATCACGATGATCGTCATGCCCTCGACCGTGTCCGCGCCCTCGGCCACGGCCTTCCCAACGATCCCGGCGGCCTTCAAAGTGTCCGCGACCATGGACGATCACCGGCGGGCGGACGACCACGACGGGGCGCGCGCAGACGGGAGCCGGCGCCACGACCACTGGTCGCGGAGCAACAATCACGGGTGCGGGAATGAACGGCGGCCGCGGTGCCTGGATCACGATGGGAGGCGGCAGCGGGATGCCGAAAGTGAAGCTGAAATGAACATCCGCCCGGGCCGGGGTGGCGAGAGTTGTAGCCAATGCCAGGGCGCCGATTGCGAGTATGGTCTTCGTTTTCATAACTGCACGGTTCGACCTCGACCGTCACAGCGTTCTTCACGTTTGAGCCATTGATAGAATTGATCCCTCCATCGATGAGCTGGGAAATGTGTATTCAACCGCAGATAAACGCAGATTGACGCAGATGAATGACGGACAGGATGCCTTGCCTACGCTATGTACAGGGACATGGGTTACAACATCAAATTTCGGTGCGTCTCACAAGGTGCACGAAAGGAGTCGGCAAAGGGGATATTCCATTGGAGAGTCTGAACCTGGAGTTCCCCAGGAAAAGTGGACAGTGGGCGAGCTAGTTATGTTGATAGTTGATTTGGTTTTCGTATTCCACAGGTGATTGGTAGCCCAGAGCGCTGTGGAGCCGCTTGGGGTTATAGAACAATTGGATGTATTCAAA
>WGOC01000025.1 GCA_016124235.1 bacterium
CAAGGGACGAAGTCGGCAACAATGTAACGATCGTTCACGCGGGCAAGAGGGGCCACGCAGCTTCCGGTTCCCAAATGAATTTATTCCGTCCGCTTGAGCCGGAAGAATCTGGCGGGCACGTTGGGGTCGATCGTGATCTCAGTCTGGCCGGATTGATTGGTTGTGGTGGATTGCCAACCCGCGGGTGCGACGTTGGAGCTTTCCTCGAGGGAGTAGGTTGCGTTGGGTTCGGTATCATCCCACTTCAAAGTCAATTTACCGTCGTTGCTCGTGTCGCCACGGAGCGAGATCAAGTTGCCGAGATCGTATTGGCGGACTTCGCCAGAGAGTGTGACCATTTGCAGCGCGCGATTATCTGGAGTGAAGCGAAGCATCGATGGGGCCGCCGTGAAGTCGCTGATTTGCGCCAAAGTGGTGCCGGTGCGCGGATCCACGATCACAGTCAGCGGCTGGTTGAAACTGATGTTTCTGCTGAATGCGAGAAATCGATTATCGGAAGACCAGGCGCTTGTGAGTGGACGAGACATTCTTCCGGTATAGGTGCGAATCGTCCGGCTTGAGTCGACGTCAATCTGCTGACCGTACATTCCGAAAACAGTGGATTCCAAAATGAACACTTCTGATTCGTCGGGAGAGAATACCGGAAGACCGTAGACACCTCCAGTCTCGATGGGAATCGAACTGACGAGACTTCCATCGCCCGCATTGTAAATATCGAGCTGGTGAGGGTAACAAAGTGCCATGCGATCTCCCGATGGACCCGTGCCCGCAAACTGTACCACGATTCCATGACCGGTCGCCCCTCCAAACAGGGGACCCTCGTTGCCGGTGGCTAGGTCGACGATCCCCGCGAACGAGCCGTCGAGCGTACGCACATATATATTGGTTCCGTGATCAGTGAAGGTGAAAAAGGCATTGTGGTAGGGATAGGTACCTAACAAGGAGCCGGTAACGAGGCTGTAACGCCGTATTTCGGTGGACTCACTCAAAACCGGGTCGAAAACAAAGTCCGAGACAAGGAACTCGTTCGCTGTTGGATGTGGTAGCACAATGCTTTGGAACACGCGGCCCGACAAGGGGCTGGCAAAATAGTAATCCTGAGTTTCACTGGCGACGTTCCAGGTGCGGATGCTGCCATCTTGGTACGCGCAAATGAGTTTGGAAGAATCGCTGGAAAGTATGCCGTAAGTGCTCGCGGTAAGTTCACGGGAGGCCACCATCCCCGTCGCTGCGTCGAGCACGATGAGTTGTTGATAATCTCCCGTGAGCAGGCTCTTCCCGTCGGATGAAAACTTGACGAGGCCCCGGCCGATATCCAGATAAGGAATATACCCCAGCTCAATTTCAGAATCCCAAAGCAGATCGCCTGAATCCAGATTCACGTCGCTGATCGACGCAGGCGCATTGGTTGTCTGGGGCAGCAGCAGGCTGGCGATATGGCCGTCGCGGCTGAGACCGGCGATCTGTCCACCCGTTCCGTGTGGAATGGTTGATCTTGTGCCGGTAGGCAGGTCAATTTTTTGGTCACCCAAGAACAAGGCGCTTCCGTCTGGCGCGAGAAACCCCGCTTGACGGTTGGAGCTCCAAACGTTGCCCTGCCAAAGGATTGAACCGGTGCTGACTTCGTAAACGGCAACGCTCTGCAGGCCAAGGATCGCCGCCAACGTGGAACCGTCCGCAGACAGCTCTACGGCCCCTGCGTCTCCGTGGCCGGTGGCGAGCGTTCGAATCAATGTGAGATCAGATTTTTTGCGAAGATCAATCTGGCCCGAAGTAATGGAAGGCACGGCGAGAAGATCAGAATCCCTGGCCACGGCGATTCGTGATTCGTATCCTGGCTGAACGTCCACTTCGTGGGTCACGGTCGCGGTGGCGACGTCCCATTGGCGGAGATCACCGGCGGTGGTCAGAGTGAACAGTATTTTCCCATCGTCGGTGATCGCGGCGTCATTGACCCAGGCGTCGCCCAGAGGAAACGTTTTGGTGATCTGCTTGGTGGCCAGATTTCGGAAGTGAACCCCGTGAGCCGAAATAACGATGATTCCGTCGCCAGTCGGCAACCAGTCGACGGCACGCAACGAGCCCGGCCAAAAATGCGTGCTGGTCGGTGGGCCCAATTCCACCTGCGCAAATGCGTTGGTGAAGGTTTCGGTTAGTACAATCCCCGCGATTGCGGCTGTTTTGACAAGCAAACTGCTCCATTCTCTCCGATTCATGTAATCCATTGTCGGGAAGTTCGGAAATCTTACACCTTAGTTTTGATTTTGAATCCTGAACAATCACCTGAGATGGGACAAAGGCGACAGCAATGTAACGATCGCTCAGGCGGGCAAGAAGTGCGATACAGCTTCAGGTTTCCAGGCAAATCTATTCCGTCCGTTTGAGCCGGAAGAATTTGGCGGGCACGTTGGGGTCGATCGTGATCTCAGTCTGGCCGGATTGATTAGTTGTGGTTGATTGCCAACCCGCGGGTGCGACGTCGGAGCTTTCCTGGATTGAGTAGGTCGCGTTGGGCTCGGTTTCATCCCACTTCAAAGTCAATTTGCCCGTGTTGCTTTCGTCGCCACGGAGCGAGATCAAGTCGCTGAGATCGTATTGGCGGACTTCGCCAGCCTGCGTGACCATCACCAAAGTGCGGTTGTCAGAAGAAAAGCGTAGTGTGGACACGAACGATGCGACGTCGCTGATCTGCGCGAGAGTGGTGCCCGTGCGTGGATCGACAATCGTTGTCAGCGGTAAATCGGTAACCGGTCCAGGAACGAGCCGCGAGAACGCGAGAAGCCGGTTGTCGGACGACCAGGCGCTTGTGTACGGATGCGACATCAATCCGGAGTAGGTGCGTATCGTCCGGCCTGAGTCGACGTCAATCTGCTCGCCTATCACTCCGGAAAAAGTGGATTCCAAAATGAACATCTCTGATCCATCGGGAGAAAAGACCGGAATGCCGGAGGCGCCGCGGTTCTCGGTTGGCGTCGAACTGATGAGACTACCATCCGCCGCGTTGTAGACGTCCACGCGCAGGTGGTGGACAAGGGCAATTCTGTCTCCCGCTTGATCTGCGCCGAGCGACGTGATGGAACCGTCCGATCCGGACGGTCCACCGAATTCAGGTCCCATTTCACCTGTGGTAAGGTCGATGGTGCTATTGATCGTGTTCACATGGATTTTAGTTCCGTGATCAATGAAGGCGAGCAGGCCTGCGTAGGGATAGGTCTGCAACAGTTCGCCCGTGGCAAAATCATAGCGGCGCGTTTCAGGCGATGAGTTCCCGGACAATTCCGAGATAAGGAACTCATTGCGGCTGGGATTTGCGTAAAGGAGATCAAGGTGCCCTACCAGCGGCGAGGTGCCGGTGATATCGAGGTCATCCTGTTCGGTGGCAACATCCCAGGTGCGAATAAAGCCGTCTCCGTATGCTTGTGCGAGCTTTGAGCCGTCACTGGAAAGGGCACAGGATGGTCCGGGGGCGAATTCGCGTGATCTCACTTCTCCGGTTAAGGCATTCAGCGTCAGGATTTGATTCCAGTCACTCGTGAGTAGCGATTGGTCGTCCGGCGAGAATTTCATCAGGCCAGTTCCGAAAGCATTTACAAATGTAAAGTGTTGCCCAATTTCATTCGTCCAAAGTGAGTTGCCAGATGGTAAACGAACGGTGTGAATTGCGGCCGGTGCGTTCGTTGTTTGCGGTCGCAAAAGGCAGGTGATCAAACCATCGACATTTAGGCCAACGATTTGTTGCCCGTTGGCGTTTGGGATTGTTGAACGCGTCCCGCTTGGCAGCCCGATCTGTGTTTCGCCCATGTACAGTTTGCTTCCGTTTGGGGAGAGAAAGTACGGTTCATAATGTTGTTTTGCGCCTTCCCAGAGAGTCTCACCGGTGCCGACATTGTAAGCGACGACGCTGCTTGTGCCGAAAGTCGCTGCGAGAGTGGAACCGTCGGCAGACAACGTCACTGCGCCCGCGTCGCCATGGCCCGTGGGCAAGGTGCGAATCAATGTGAGATCGGATTTTTTGCGAAGATCAATTTGGCCCGTGATAGTAGATGGCACGGCGACGAGATCCACATCGCGAGCCAGGGCAATGCGGGATTCGTAGCCCGGTTGTACTTCCACTTCGTGGGTCACGGTCGCGGTGGCGACGTCCCACTGACGCAGATCACCGTCAGCGGTCAAAGTGAAGAGCGTGCTTCCGTCACTGCTGATCGCGGTATCGACAATCCCGATATTTCCCAACGAAAATGTTTTTGTGATCTTTTTCGCTGTCGGGTCCCACAGGTGGACGCCGTGAATTGAAACGACAATGGCTGTTTCTGTTCCGGGGAGCCAATCAGCGGCGCGGATGGTACCTGGCCAGAATTTGGTGCTGGTTGGCGGGCCTAGTTCCACCTGAGCCAATGCGTTGGTGAAGGATTCGGTTAACACAATCCCGGCGATTGCGGCTGTCTTGACAAGAAAACTGCTCCATTCTCTCCACTTCATGTAAACCATTGTCGCGAAGTGCGGAAATCTTACACAGAAATGGCAACTATCGTTCCGGAACAGCAATTCCGGTCCAAACAAGTCTCGCGGGAGTCGGATGGCAACCGCTCGCACGCTTCAACTTGCGTGCGGTGTTGCTCTGGAGAATTACTCCAGGCGGGCATCTTAAAGGCGGGTGTGCCAAATCTGTTCTGACCTCTATTTGCTTGCGCAGTCAGGTGGGAGCTTTCATTTTCCGCAGGTCTGCCATGGCTGCCAGGAAAAAAAAATCTCCGCCCAAGAAAACGAACCAAGCGGTTCGCAGCAGTACGGCAGCTACCGCCAAAGTGACCGATACTGCGCGCCGGGAGGCGGCCGAGGAAAGCGCACCACCGCGGCGCAGGTTTAATCAATTCATGCGTGGCCCCAAGCCGCCGGCGGCAGATCGAGGCGACGATTCGGCGTTGCCGTTTCCACTTCCCGAGCCAGATCCAAACGCGACGGCTGCCAGCATCGCGAAAACGATCGAGGCGAAAGGAAACAGCCCGGAAGCGCCTTTGGAGCGCATGGGCTACGACGGCGACACGGCTTACAAGTTGTATTTGCGCGAGATTGGACAGGTCGGGTTGTTGACGGTGCAGCAGGAAATCGATCTGGCGTCGCTGATCAAGAAGGGCGACAAGGAAGCTCGTGAATTGATGATCAAGGCCAACCTGCGCTTGGTCGTGAAAATCGCGCGCGACTACGAAGGATTTGGTCTGCCGCTGCTCGACTTGGTCAGTGAAGGCAACATCGGTTTGATGAAAGCCGTCGAGCGATTTGATCCGGCAAAGGGCGGAAAGCTTTCGACCTATGCGGCTTGGTGGATCAAGCAGTCGATCAAACGCGCGCTCGCCAACCAGTCCAAAACCATTCGGTTGCCGGTTCATTTGGTGGACAAGATCGCCAAAATGCGCCGCGCCGAAATGAAATTGCACGAGGAATTCGGTCGTGAACCGACGGTCGAGGAAATCGCGATCGAACTGGATACGACACCACACCGTGTCGCCCAGATGCAGTCGGCATCCATCCGGCCGACCTCGTTGGATGCGCCGATTGGGGACGAGGATTCCAACACGTACGGTGAAGTGGTGCAGGACGAGGCGGCGGACACTCCCTATGAGCAGCTCGAGGAAAAGACCGTCACCGACATGTTGCATGATCTGGTTGAAACGTTGGACGAGCGCGAGATTACGATTCTGCGTTATCGCTTTGGTCTCGATGGAGGTCAGGAAAGAACATTGGAAGAGGTTGGCGAGAAATTTGGCGTGACCCGCGAGCGCATCCGGCAGATTCAAAACATCGCGTTGCGTAAGCTCCGTAAGCGCATCGAAAAGATTGAGGCGAAGAAGATTTAGTTCAGCATTAAACCATGAGTTCCCACGACGCCCTCCGCAACGATATCAAGAATGCCATTCGCAACGTGCCCGACTTTCCGAAGCCGGGCATTCAATTCAAGGACATCACGCCCGTACTCGCCGACCCGCGTTTGTTCGCCGGTTGTATTGATCTGTTGATCGATGGGCTCAAGCCGGGTGACGTGGATTTCGTCGTGGGCATCGATGCGCGGGGGTTCATTTTTGCGGCGGCGGCGGCGCTGAAGTTGAAGGCCGGCTTTGTGCCGGTGCGTAAGAAGGGCAAGCTGCCGTACCAAACGCACGAGGAGAGTTATGATCTCGAATACGGCTCGAACACGGTAGCGATCCACGTGGACGCTGTGCACCAGGATTCAAAAGTGTTGCTCGTCGATGATTTGCTTGCAACGGGAGGCACGGCGGCGGCGGCGGTTCAGTTGCTGCGTCGGTTGGGGGCTAAAATTGTCGGCGTATCATTCGTGATCGAATTGGCGTTTTTGAATGGTCGCGCCAAACTGCCCGATGCGCCGGTGCACGCGCTGATTGATTATTGATCGAGGCCGCCGAGACGGGGCCTCCTGCGTGCGATGGCAAATTACGAGCGAGTCTTCCCGGTGGCGGAATATGATCTCGCCGCCACGCTGACTTCCGGGCAGGCATTTCGGTGGAACCGATCGGGCGACGGTTGGGAAGGGGTGATTGGCTGCCGATGGGTGAGGTTGGTGGCTCGACCGGACAACATTCGCGCAATCGTCGCCGAGCCGACCAAGGACTGGTCCTGGCTCACAAGTTATCTGCAACTTGATTTGGTTTTGTCCGACGTTCTGGCGACGTTCCCGAGTGAACCGCAGATGCTTCGCGCCATCGCAGCTTGTCGGGGATTGCGACTGCTTCGTCAAGATATGTGGGAATGCCTGGCCAGCTTTATTCTTTCGTCGACCAAACAAATCGTCCAAATCAGGCAGGTGGTCGATCGACTGTGCGGGCGTTTTGGGGAGCCGATCATCGTTCCGCCGGGCGTAAGTTTGCACTGGTCGTTCCCGGATGTGTTGCAAGTCGCACGTCTTTCCGAGCGGGAACTACGGGCCTGTGGCATGGGATTCCGCGCGCCGTATTTGCGCGAGTCAGCCAAATTGATTGCCGCGGGCGAATTGAGTTTCACCGAGTTGGTAAAAATGTCCCTCCCACAAGCGCGTGTGGAATTGATGAAGTTGCCGGGTGTCGGGCGTAAAATCGCCGACTGCGTTCTGCTTTTTGCTGGAGGACACGCAACGGCTTTTCCCGTGGACGTGTGGATTCTGAAGACTTTGCGCGAACTTTATTTTGGCGGGGCGGAAGTTCCGATGCGGCAAGCGCTGGCTTTCGTCGAAAGTCACTTTGGGCCGCATGCAGGCTATGCCCAACAGTATCTCTTTCATGCCGCGCGTATGGAATCTGGGAGACTGCTGTGCTGAAACGGGGCCAGTCCAACGCTGCCCGCGCGGAAATTCTGCGCACATGCGTCTAGGGCGGCGGCCAAAATGTGCGATGGAACGAAAATGTCGTGTGGAATGGTCGGTTGTCCATTCTCAGGACATCGGTGGCAGTCAAGTTGCTCAGTAAAGAATGAGAATGAGTTCCCCCGATAACAACCGCACGTCAAACAGCCAGAATCCCAATTGGCAATTTGAAGGTGAAGGGTCCGTGCTGCATGTCGCCGGTCTTCGCGAACTCTCAGCGGCGAATTCCGACGGCTTTCGCGAGCGCGTGCAGGCCGAACTTCGTTTACGGCATCAGACTGTGGAACTCGATTTTTCGGACATGCAGTT
This sequence comes from bacterium, assembly GCA_016124235.1. GTDB lineage: Bacteria > Verrucomicrobiota > Verrucomicrobiia > Limisphaerales > RI-55 > RI-55. The sequence goes on from WGOC01000025.1 coordinate 7,661, forward strand.
CATGGACAGCCAGGGACTGGGAGTCTTGATCGGTATTCAAAAGCGGTTGCTTCGTCGGCGAGGCGGTTTGAAGGTGCTCAATCCCGCGCCGCAAGCGCGCAAGATTTTTGAGATGACGCGCATGGGGCGGATCTTCGAAATCGCCGCGCCAAACTCCTGACAGACGTCGCGCCTCGGTACGCTATTTTTCCGTTGCCTTTGCTTCCAAGGCCCGAATGAAGCTGCGGTATTGCATCTCCATTTCATTGATCACCTGCGGGAGGACACTGGCCGCCATTCCGTAGCGCGACCAGGCGTGCGGGAATAGTCGGGGAACCACCGGGGTTCCGCTGCGCCCCATCTGGACGGCATTCACGATCACGTCGGCAATGTGAACGACCGAGGCGAGCATGGGGTTGCGCACGGCAAGCTGCGGCCGATGATGGGATGCGACGGCTTCTTCCAACTGAGGTGGCAATCCCCAATTGCTCAACAGGCAACCACCCACTTCGGCGTGATCAAAACCGAAAACTTCCCGCTCGACCTGATGCATCATCTCGTTCGATTGCTGGCAACGGACCACGATCGCACGGCTTTGTTCGGGCATTTTGGAAAACATCACTAGTCGTCCGACGTCGTGGAGCATTCCGCCGAGAAAGAAGGGTTCCAGATTCATCTCCTTCCGTACTCTAGCCAACGAGCGCGCGGCCACGCCACAAGCGAGGCTGTGTTGCCAGAATAATTCCATGTTGATCAGGTCTGGTGGCAAACCATCGAAACTATCGGCCACCGTCGTTGCCAGCACGAGGTCTCTCACTTGGCTCGTGCCGAGCGCCATGACTGCCTGATCGAGCGAATCGACCTTTTGATTGTAGCCGAAGAACGCGCTGTTAACGACGCGGAGCAGGCGCAGAGTGATGCCCGCGTCTTCAGCGATCACACGCGCAATGTCCTCGGTGGTCGAATCCGGGTCGTTGACGATTTCGTTGACCTTGTTGAAGACTTTTGGCGGCGACGCGATTTTGTCCGCGCTGCGAACGAGGGATGCGGCACTCGTATACATGACTCAAGGTTGCCCGGCGGCGCGCAATGATTCCCGCGCGAGGCAGATGCGGCGCAATTCTTCAATCACCGGGTCAGTGGCGTCATTGTGTTGAAACAAGCGATCCATTTCTCGTTCGATGGCTTTGCGTTTTTCGCCGTCCAGTTTCAACAGGAACTGGGTGTTCACTGCATCCTGATCGGCGCCTTTGACGTCCACTTCGGCGACGCCCCACGACTTAAAAATTTGAATGTGGCGTTCGGTGATTTCCGCACCGGCACCCAGGATCACCAAGCCGTTGTTGCCGCGAACATCACGCGACAACACCATGCCGGGCTCAACAAATTCTATGGCGAGACTTCCCATTTGAATGACGACTACAGAGCCAATCGGCTCCAAGGCGGCAAATTAGGAGAGTGGCCCGGTGGGTGAAAGCAAAAAGCCGCAAAAGCTTTCAGGGCTTGAGGTAATCGAAGGTCTTCGCGCGTTGGATCAGCCATTTGCCGTCGATCTTTCGCACGCCCAATTCGAATTGCTGCGGTTGGCTTTCGGGAACCTGTGGGCCACGTGTGATCATGGTCATCCGCGCGGTTGCATTGTCTGATCCGGGACCCAGCGTAATCTCAATGTTGGTGAGCTGCACATCGAGAGTGGTCATCGCGCCACGAGCGGCCAAAACGGCCTGTTGAATTTCGTCGCGGCCCTGCACATGAACGGGTCGATAATCCCAGAGGTCGAGATTGATATCGGCATCCGGAGCGAAGTAGCCGGCCAGCTTAGCTGCGTTGGATAATTTGGCGATCGGAGCCTCGTTCGCGCTGAAGGAGGCTGCCTGGGCCGCACCCAGTAATTGTCTGCGGATGAGGGCTTCGTCGCCGGGAAACAGGACATGCCACAGCCAGTAACCTCCGGCACAAATGAGAGCGATCAGGGTGAGGCGGATTGCGTTTTTCAAAACACCAGCTTTCCGATGATGTAGCGACGGTCGGTGCGACCGAAATAGTGATCGTGTTGATCCATTCCACGATTGTCACCGATGACCAGGTATTCATGGGCGCCCAGCGTCACCGGCGGTAGTTCCCACGCCGCGCGATGAACCACATAAGGTTCCTTGAGTGGTTCGTCGTCGATGAACACCTGGCCGTGCCGGATGGCATACGTCTCTCCCGGCAGCGCAATGATTCGCTTCATCAACATGTTCGGTTTGCCATATTCGCCGATGCTGACGATATCACCGCGTTGCGGAGCCGCGTGCCGGTAGGCGAGGCGGTTTACGATCCCAATACTGCGATTGTGCAACGTGGGTTCCATGCTGATCCCGGTAATCTGAATCGGAAACAGCATCCAATGAAACGCCGCGTAACAAAGCGTCACCAGAAAGATGATCCGAAACATGGTCGCCCGCGGATTTCGTCCGAGGACCACGATCTTCCACCAAGGAATCCGCGGCGGCGAATCACCCGATGGCTTGTCCGCGCGTGTATCTTCGCTCGTGGATGTGGAAATTTCTGGACTCATCTGACGACCGGTATTTCCTTTTTGACCGCGTTCACGGCGAACGGTTCAACCACGCGACAATTCGATCCGCCTGAGTCAAAAGAGCAACACCGGAAACCGCAATGATCCCGCCGACCAGAGATCGTATCGTTGGCTTTTCACCTTCGAGATAGCGGGCAAACGGCACCACCACCATGGGCGTGAGCGCTACGATGGGCAGGACGATACCCGATTTGTTTGACTGCAGCGCCCATTGAAAACAGGCCACACCAATCGTTGGGCCAGCCAAACCATTTAGCAGAATCCATGGCCAGGCACGCGACCATTGATTCTGAGAGACAATCTCGACGGGCTTGTTTGTCAGTCGGCCAAAATGGGCGAACACCGCTTGTCTTCGGACGAACAAGACCGTGAACGCCGCGATCGCCAAACCGGCGAGGATCCGTTGATAGGTTGCGTTCAACCCGCCGGCCACGCCTTCCAGTTCAAATCCAGTCGCGGCCGCGACTGCGTAGGCTTTTCGGCTGAGGACGGCACCGCCGCCTTGTCCCAGCGCGGCGATGGAGGCAAATGCGATCCCGGAAGCCCAATGGCGGTCCATTGGTGCGGCCGTCTTGCCGGGCAACAAGGCCACTACGATTCCCGCCAGAATGGTGAAGCCGCAGACCACTTCCACCGCATTCATCGCATTTCCAAGCCAGAGCCATTCGACGACCATGGCGATGGGGGCAGCGAGGCAATGCACCAGCAAAACGGTCAGCCGGGAGCCGAGCCGGGGATACGCCTGGAACAAGGCGAGATCGCCCAGGCCAAACCCGACGAAGCCGCTTAAAAGAAACCACTCGAGGCAACCCCCTTCCAGCCCCACGCCCCAAATGTGCGAGAACAGACCAAGCAAAATGGTCGCAAAGAGCAGGCGCCAAAAGTTCGCCTCGTTGCCGCCCAGGTAACGGACGGACCGGTTGGCCGTCACGGCCGACAAGGAAAAGAAGACGGTGGTTAGCAGCGCCGCAAGCATGGCGCGAGCGTGTTAACGAGGTCGCGTGGGCTTGGAAAGGAGAATGTCGTGCAGCCGGACGCTGCGGGCGGTTGGGTTACTTAAGCCGACCAGAGTTCAACAGGTCGAGATGGACCCGGGCGACCTCCCACATGTATTCGTTCTTGAGCTTGAGATCGACGGCCTTCTGCAGATGCTCGCGACGCAATGCCGCGTTGCCGGTGGCTTCGTAATACAACGCCACGTAAAAGTGTGCGTAAAATCGATACGCCGGCTCGACCAATGAATCTGCCTTGGCCGCGTCGACCCGCTGGAAGATTTCATCGGGCGACCCTTTGCCGGCGAACAACGCGTAGATTTCATTCATGGGAATGCGCGTGTCGCCGCTGGCTGGCATCAGTTGCTTGCGCGCTTCGTCGATGCCTTTCTCGCGCGCAATACACAGGAAATCCCAGACGGCGTTTTCCACGTCGTTCGGATTGACCTTGTGATGCATCTCAAACTGCTTGTGGCCGTCCTCGTAACGACCAGCGTAGTAGAGCACGATGCCGCGCTGCCAAAGGGCCGGCATCTTCTCCGGTTGTGCCGCCGCCAGTTGATCGAAGTCGGCGGCAGCGGCTTGGATGTGCCCGAGCAGAAAGTGGATGACGCCCCGGTGGTAATGTACTTCCTGGGCCTCCGGCGAGACTTCCAGGAGCTTGTCATAATCCTTTAACGCAGCCTCGCGCTGCCCCATCAAGTCATGAAAGCGCGCCCGCAGGAAATAATTGTTGGGATCCTTGGGGTCCGCTTCGATCATGCGCGTGGCAATAGTCACGGCTTCCTCGCGATGTCCGCTTTGAAACGCGCGTTTTGCCTGGTCCAAAAGCGATTGCGCAGGCGTGGCCGCGTTCAAAACGCCGGCCGCACCCAAGATCAGAGCCAAGGCGAAAGATGATCGAAACGTCATGCTGCCAGCATACAAGTTCGGTTGGGTGGCACAATCAAAGGATTCTCGCGACTCCATTCACGAAGTGAGGAGGTCGGCAGTACGGCATAATGATTGTGGCGACGCTGGTTCAAATGCTATTGGGCAAGCGGCAGCCATTTCTTGATCAGCGCGTTCAACGAACCGTCAGCCTGCCGCGTCGTGATGAAGTTGTTAACCTGCGATATCAGTTCCGTATCACCGGGTCGCATCGCCCAGCCCAGTGATTCCTTGGTCAGCATGCGCGGGAAAACGCCCAGACCTTTGCTCTCGTTGAGCGCCGATTGGTACCAGACGATGGGCGCGTCACTGACAAAGAAATCAATCCGGCCGTCGACCAGCGCTGCCACGGCCTCGGCGGCCGTTTCAAAGGATTGCCGTTTCGATTTCGGGAGTTCCCGTTCCACAAAGTATTCACCTACCGTACCGCGCATAACGCCGATGGTTCCCGGCAGGACAGACGGGAGGCCCAGCGCATATTTGTTGATGTCCGTCCGGTGCATCAACATGAGCTGGCCGACGTTTAGGTAGGGATTTGAAAAAGCCACGCGCATCCGACGTTCCGGCGTGATCGTCATGGAAGACATGATGATGTCGGTCTTGTGCGCGAGGAGGGACTCGATTTGCCGGTCCCAGCGGACTTCGACGAACTTCACCGGGCGTCCCAGAGACGCTGCCAGTTCTCGGGCGGCGTCGACTTCGACTCCCACCAACTCCCCGTTCTTTTTGAATGCCATGGGCGGCAGCGTGGGCGTTACTCCAACCCGCAGCTCTCCCGAAGCTACCGCGTCTTTTTCTTTGTTTGCGCTCGTGGTCTGGCAACCCGCTAAAGCAAGGCAGAGCAGGCAAAATAAGATCGGCACGGTATTCCGGATGGAGTTCATTTCTGGAGGAATTACTCGGATTCCGGCTGGCGGCCAAGCTCGAACTCATCGGCCGCGGGGCAACTAAAACTCCGGGCTAAGGTCGGTTCTTTTGGAACCATTCGACGAACCGCGGAATCCCTTCGGCAATCTTGGTCCGCGGGTTGTAGCCCAACAGCCGTCGGGCTTTGGAAATGTCGGCGTAAGTAATCGGAACGTCTCCCGGTTGCAGCGGCTGACGATCGATTACCGCTTTGCGACCGAGTGCGTTTTCGAGATGCTCGATCAATTCCGCCAGCGTGACCGTCTGGGATTCGCCGAGATTAAAAACTTCGTAACCGAACGATCGCTCGCTCGCGGCGATCACACCGTCGACAATGTCGTCGACGTACGTGTAGTCGCGAGCGGTCGAACCGTCGCCAAAAACCGGAATCGGACGTCCGGAAGAGATGAGCTTGGCGAATTTGTGAATCGCCAGATCCGGCCGTTGCCGGGGACCGTAAACCGTGAAGAACCGGAGCATCACGATCTCCAAGCCATACACGTGATGGTACGTGTGGCCCAAAGCCTCACACGCCAGCTTGGTCGCGGCGTACGGCGAGATCGCCTGAAAAATGGGATCGGACTCGGAAAAAGGCACCTTCGCGTTCACGCCGTAAACCGATGATGACGACGCGATGACGAGTTTGCGAACACCGTTCAACCGTGCGCCTTCGAGGACGTTGACGGTGCCTTCGACGTTCACCCGTTGGTAAAGCGCCGGTTCCGCCAGGCTCGGGCGCACTCCTGCGCGCGCGGCCAGGTGAATGACCTGGTCAAACGCCGTTTCGCGGAAGAGCTTTGCCACCAGCGAGCCATCGGTCAGGTCGCTTTCGATGAATTTGAATGTGCCGTCCAGCGCCCGCAAATCATCCAGTGTTCGTCGTTTGATTGCCGGATCGTAGAACGGATTCAAATCATCGAGCACCGTGACGGCATGCCCGCCGCGCAGCAGGTGCTCGCAAACGTGCGAACCGATGAAACCCGCGCCGCCGGTGACCAGATAGTGCATGGCCGCGATGGTGGCGAAACAACTGAATAAAGGGAAGAAACGTTGTTCAATTCGTTCTCATTTCCGGGGCGATTTCCAAACCGGCACTCGCCCGTTAAGCAGGACCATGGCTTGAAGCGCGAGTCGATATTGTGATAAGCCGCCGTCTCACGCGCTGATTAGAAATGAAATACATCCTTGCACTGGACCAGGGCACGACGAGTTCCCGCGCCATTTTGTTTGACCGGAAGGGTTCCATCCGGGCGCAGGCGCAAAAGGAGTTTCGGCAGATCTATCCGCGGCCCGGCTGGGTGGAACAGCGACCGGTCGACATCTGGCAAAGCCAACTTCAAGTCGCGAAGCAGGCTTTGAAGCAAGCAAGTGCGAACGCGAGAGACATCGCGGCGATCGGCATCACGAACCAGCGCGAAACCACGTTGGTCTGGGATCGGCAAACCGGTGCACCGATTGGCAACGCCATCGTCTGGCAGGATCGTCGGACATCGGATTTTTGCGATCAACTGAAACACGAAAAACTCAGCTCGATCGTTCAACGCAAAACCGGGCTGATCATCGACGCTTATTTTTCCGCGACCAAACTTCATTGGATTTTGAAGAATGTGAAAGGAGCATTAGCCCGCGCCCGTGCCGGAAGGCTCGCGTTTGGTACCGTCGACACCTGGCTGATCTGGAATCTCACCCAGGGCCGGACGCACGTCACCGATGTGACCAACGCGGCCCGAACAATGTTGTTCAACATCCACGATCTCGAATGGGACGAGCATCTGCTAAAACTGTTTGGCATTCCGCGCGAAATGTTGCCGGAGGTTGGTCCGACTTCCGGTGTGTTGGCCGAGACGAATTTGTTTGGTGGGACGATTCCGATCGCCGGCGTGGCGGGCGATCAACAGGCGGCGTTGTTCGGGCAAAGCTGCTTTGAACCCGGCATGGCGAAGAACACGTACGGCACCGGTTGTTTTCTCGTTTTGAACACCGGCAACAAACCGGTTCGTTCCAAAAACAAACTGCTGACGACCATTGCCTGGAAGATCGGCGATCGCGTCGAGTATGCGCTGGAGGGAAGCATCTTTGTCGCGGGCGCGGTGACGCAGTGGCTCCGCGACGGACTTGGAGTGATTCGCGATTCGACCGAAATCGAACGACTCGCAAAATCCGTTTCCGACAACGGCGGCGTGTATTTCGTGCCCGCGTTTGCCGGGCTCGGCGCGCCGCATTGGGATCAACACGCGCGCGGATTGATCAAGGGACTGACACGCGGGACGACCGCCGGCCATCTCGCCCGAGCGGCCCTGGAAGGCATCGCGTATCAGGTTCACGACGTCGTTCGCGCGATGGAAGCGGACAGCGGTCACAAGTTGAAGCAGCTCCGTGTCGACGGCGGCGCGAGTGTCAACAACCTGCTGATGCAATTTCAAGCGGACGTCCTCGGGACATTGGTTGTGCGTCCGAAAGTCGTGGAAAGCACGGCGCGGGGTGCGGCGTTGTTGGCGGGACTTGCCGTCGGTTTCTGGCCGGATCAAGCGACGCTCGCGAAACAATGGGAAGCGGACCAAACATTCCGTCCCAAGATGAAAGCCACCGACCGATCGCAAATGCTGGATGGTTGGAATCGCGCGCTCAAACAAGCGATGACGGGTTAAATCAGGCAATACGGGCAAGGTCGTCCAGTTGTTAGCCTAAAGAATCTGCCAGCAAGCTGCTGGCAGCACACTGATGGGAGGGACCGCATGTTGCGGTCCGTGAAAATATGGGGACGGCGGCACGCCGTCCCTCCCCGTACCTCCGCGTCTCCGCGGTTGAATCCGGCCGTTCTAATCATCCACCGCGGCTTCCACCAACTGACGGAATTTCCAGCCGGTCTGATCGTTCCCGCCTTGGGTTTGTTTCATCAGAATGCCGACCAAATCTTCCTTCGGATCGGCGAAGTATTGCGTGTTGAAATAACCGCCCCAATCGAACGTGCCCGGACTGCCGAGCCCGCCCTTGGCCTGGCCTTTCTCCGTCACGACTCCGAACGCGAGGCCGTAATATTTGTCATCACCGTCAAATAAATCACCCGTCTGATTCTTCATCATGGTTTCGATCGTCGTCCGACTGAGAATGCGCACGCCGTTCAATTCGCCGCCGTTGAGATACATCTGCAGAAATGTGGCGTAATCTTTTGCAGTGCTGCACAGGCCGGCGCCGCCGGAGAAGAACGTCTTCGCACCTTTGATCGGATAATCCGGATCGTAAAACGTCACCGAGTAGTTCACCCATTTTCCGTCTTCCGGTTTTTGCACTCGGACGAGGCGACCGGCCTTAGTGTCGGGCAGATAAAATCCGGTGTCGTTCATGCCGAGCGGTTCAAAAATGTGTTTGCGGAGATACACATCAAACGGCTCGCCGGAGACCAGCTCGATGAAGTAACCCAGCACGTCGAGCCCTTCGCTGTAGGTGAACTTTTCGCCCGGCTGATGATGCAACGGCAGCTTCGCCAGCTTCTTCACGCTTTCGGCAATGGTGACCGGTTCGGTCGTGAACAAGTCCGTGACGCCGGCTTTCGCGTAAATTTTTTTAAAACGCTCATCGCCGTCAATCACGCCATAACCGAGGCCCGACGTGTGCGTGAGCAAGTGGCGAATGGTGATCGGCGTTTTGACAGGTTCTGTCGTCCAGGTCCCGTCCGCATCGTTGTAAGATTTCAGCACGCCCGCGTCCTTGAATTCGGGAATCCACTTTGAGATCGGGTCGTCCAATTGAAACAGTCCCTGTTCCCACAACATCATGACCGCCGTCGACGTGATAGCCTTCGACTGGGACGCGATGCGAAAGATGTCTTCCTTGTCCAGTTCGCGCCCGGTCGCGGCGTCGGCTTTTCCGTAGGCTTTGTAGTAAACGATCTTGCCATGCCTCGCGACCAACGCGACGACGCCGGGAATCTGCCCGTCTTTGATCGCGTCTTCGCACATCTTGTCGATCCGCGCCAATCGCTCGCCAGACATGCCAGCTTTCGATGCGCGCGCTTCTTTCAACAGCGGTGAATCGTGGCCGGAATTGGTTTGCGCCGGGGCGGTAATTGGCACCGACAGCAATGCCATGATCATTGCGGCGCCCACAAACTTGCGTGCCGGCGACGGAAGACGAAATAAGTCTAAACAGGTGGAGTGCATGAGCTCGGAGACTAGCCTTGGTCGGCGAACTTGGGAAGCCGCCGGTTTGGCGAACTGTGGGGCTTGTACTGATTCTTAAACTCCATTTGCAGAAAGGGTGGGGCCGGCACTCCGTGCCGGCCTAGGCGGGCGCGGAGCGTCGTGACCTAAGTCGCAATGCTGATCAGAAGTCTCTTTCGAAAACCGTTATGGTTAAGCTAGGCCGGCTTTTGACTGGCCAATCCTTCGGTAGTGAACGATGCGGAAATCCGGATTGTCCTGGAGCGTTTCAACCGGTTCGAACAAATCTTTGAACGGCGGAAAAAAGGCGTCGCCGTCCACCGTGCGTTTGACGTGCGTGAGAAACAAATCGGAGCAGAGCGGTAGTGTTTGTCGATAAACTTCAGCGCCGCCGCAGATGAAGATTTTTCGTTCATTCGATTGCGAACTGATGTCGGACAAGTTGGCAATCGTCTTGACGCCGGCATGCGAAAAACCCGACCGACTCAACACGATCGTTTCGCGACCGGGCAACGGCCGGCCAATCGATTCAAACGTCTTGCGCCCCATCACCAATACGTGACCCATCGTGGTGGCTTTGAAGAATTTGAAATCCTCAGGCAGGTGCCAGGGAATGCGATTGCCGTCACCGATGACACGGTTCTCAGACAGGGCGGCGATGGCGATTAGATTAGTCGTCATTTACAACGGCCAGAAAAATGGAATCAGCCAGGTCGCGAGGAGCCAAAACAGAATGTTCAACGGCAGTCCGACGCGGACAAAATCGCTGAAGCGATAGCCACCGGCGCCGTAAACCAGCGTGTTTGTTTGGTAACCGACCGGCGTCGCGAAGCTCGCCGATGCGCCGAAGGCCACTGCGACGATGAATGGCCGGGGATCAACTCCAAGTTCGTTGGCGGCGTTCACGACGATCGGTGTCAGGAGGACGGCCACGGCATTGTTTGAAAGAAACGTCGTGAGCAGGGAGGTCAGCGCAAAGATGGCCGAGACGACCGCGACCGGGCCCAGCTTTCCGAGGCCACGAATCAGCTCGTGGGCGATCAAACTGGCGCCATTCGTGCGTTCAAGTGCCAGCCCCATCGCGAGGGTGCCGATGATCAGCATGACCACCTTCCAGCTGATGGATTTGTAGGCGTCATCAACGCTGACGCAGCCGGTCATCACCATCAAGACGGCGGCAATCAGGGCCAGGGCGCTGATGGGGAGAACCTTGACCACCGCACACACGACTACAGCCGCCACCAAAGCCATGGCCAACCAACGACGACGACGGCGGCGCGGCTTGGTGGTTGCGGCCGCGAGCAAAAGAAAGTTGCGATCCGCCCGCAGCTTTTCGATGGCTGACTCCGTGCCTTCCATCAAAATGGTGTCGCCAAAATCCAGGTGTACGTCTTCGAAATTTTCACGCAGGTTTTTCCCCTGACGATGCACGGCGAGAATCAAGATTCCAAACCGCTGTCGGAAGTTTACCTGCCGGATCGTTTTGCCGATGAGTTCGGAGTTTGGGCCGATCACGCTTTCCATCACGCGGGCCTTTTGCATGCCCAGCGTTTCCAGTCCCAGATTGTCGTCCGATTGAAATTGCAAACCGTGTTGGTCCTTCAATTCCATGACGCCGGAAAGCACGGACGTGATGCGCAGGCGATCCCCCTGGGTCAGGGCGATTTCATTTAGCGGGCTCGTGATGATTTCACCGGCGCGGGTGACGTCGAGGATGCGACTGTTGCGCATCGAGGCGAGCGGCGTTTCGGCAATCTTCCGGCCCACCAATGGTGAGCGTGCCGCCACGACGGCTTCCGTAAAATATTGTCGGGATTCGGTCGATTGCAGGATGGATGACAAGGTTTCGCGCCGGGGCAACAGCTTGCGCCCGAGCGTCAACATGTAGACGAGTCCCACGACGCCGAGGATCACACCGAGCTTGGTCAGCTCAAACATGCCCAACGGCGCTTGGTGTTGCGATACCGCGGCACTGCTGACGAGGATGTTCGTCGATGTGCCAATCAATGTGCAGGTGCCGCCAAAGATCGCGGCAAAGGAAAGCGGCATGAGCAACCGTGACGGCGCGATGTTGTTGCGCGCCGCGAGGGAAATGATTACGGGCATGAACACCACCACGACCGGCGTGTTGTTGACGAAGGCGGAGATCGTTCCAACCAGCGGCAAGGTTACGAGCAACAGCGAGACGTCAGACTTGAACCCAAACCGCTCGAGGCGATCGCTGATGGCATCGATGGCACCGGTGAATTCAAGCCCCGCGCTCAAGACGAACATGCAGGCGACGGTGATGACGGCTTCGTTCGAAAAGACCTCAAACGCGTCATTTGGCGTGAGAATCTTGAACGCGATCAACAGCCCCACCGCGCCCAACGCCACGACGTCCACCGACCATTTCTCCCAGACCATCGCGATAAACGTGGTCAGCAGGAGCAGGAGAACAAAGCCGATTTCCCAGGTCATGGTTCGTTGGGCGAAGAATGGCCGGACCAGTCGGTTGGCGGGAAGCCAAATCGGCTTTGGGTTGGAAACAACGTCGGCTCGTTTTCGGGGATGATCAATGGCGGAAAACGCGGCGCCAAGGAAACGAGTGGATCACTTGTACGCCACGGCGGCGCTGCTGGCACCGGCGAGGTGAATCACCTCAAATCGTTTGAATCCTGCGTCCGAGCACCATTGCTGAAAATCGGCTCCCGAAAAATCAAATGCCTCACCGAACTCGATCAGCATGTTGAGCGACATCAGCAGGCCGAACAGATTTTCGCGTCGGGCGTCGTCAATCAACGCTTCGATCACGACCAACGCTCCGCCGGGCGGCAGTGCTTCGTAGGCCGAGCGAATCAGGTGTTTCTTTTGGTCCAAGTTCCAGTCGTGAAGGATCATGCCCATCGTGATCAGATCCGCCTTGGGCAACGGGTCCTTGAAGAAATCGCCGGCGGCGGTGCCAACTCGATCGGCCATGCCTGCGGCCGCGATGTGTTTGCGCGCGATGGTTTCAACCGGCGGCAGATCAAAGGATGTGCACTTGATGTGCGGGTGTCGTTTGGCCACTTCAATGGAGAGCAAACCGGTGGCCCCTCCGACGTCGCACAACGTCTGGAATGGTTGAAAATCGAACTTCTCGGCAAACGCTTCGAAGTTGATGCGCGATAGACCGGTCATGGCGCCCATGAATTGTTCGAGCTTCGGGAGTTCCTCGTAAAGCTCCTCAAAGATTCCCTTCTGGCCGTGCTTCACTTCGTTTTGCGGCTTCCCGGTGCGCAGCGCTTCGGGCAAGTCGTGCCAGAATTTAAACAGCCGCGCGTTGAGCATTTCCATGATGCCACCGACATAGCGGGGGCTTTTTTGATCGAGATAGAGGAGGCCGGCGGCGGTGTTGAAATACTTTGCTTCCGGTCCATCGCCTTCCCGTTCGAGGAATTTCATCGCCACCAGCGAATCGAAGAAATCGAATGTGCCACGCGGATGCAGGCCGAGTTCCGTTCCCAGCTCAGCCGCGGTCAACTGGCGTTCGCCCAGTCTTGTGAACAAACCAAACTCGACGGCGGTGAGCAGGACCTTGGATGACCAGAACGAAAATGCGGTTTGAAGGATGGGTGATGGATCATGGAGTTTGTTCATGACAATGGCTGCCAGCGTGCGTTGAGCGCGTCGATCAGGGAAGTCAATTGTAAGACCGATCGGCGGAGCAAATTGCGGATGAAATCATTGTGCCCTCTGCACGCGTTCCTCATCACCGGGCCAGGCGCCACTGTAAGTTGTAGCGACCGGTGGCGGCATGGCTTCAGCCAGTTGCCCATTTTCGTACATCCGGGGAAACCATCGTTTGCGATCGGCTGCCGTTCCCAGTTCGGTCCGGCCGCAGCGGATGACGAGAGCTTTGTAAAAGTAATCGGCATATTTCGGGTCGCGCGCCTTGAGCCACGAGCCCGCTGCGCATAAGACGTGGGCTGTCTCATCGGATTGGTCGGGCATGAGGTCAGCGGCTTTCCAAGCGAGATTCGCGGCGAGATAGCGATAGTGAAAACGGTGATCTGGATCCGGTGCTGACGACTTTATGCGCTTCGTCTCGTCGTCTGAAGGATGCAACGGCGATGCTTCGGGGATTGTTGCCCTGATGGCGAAACTGGGACCGCCATCCTCGAATTCGCCGTCCCAGATCTGCCAATCAGGTTCAAGTGCGGTCCCGAACAATTCCATCCCGTTCGTCCGTGTGAGTTGGGCGGCTGACCAAAAGGCGGTTGCACGATCGGATTTCGAACGACTTGTGTCTTCGGCCACGTTGAGGTGTTCGACCAAATCGTCAAACGCGGGCCGCCATTCTGGTGGGAAATAGGGCCGTGCCTCGGAAAACCGATCAGCCCGGGTCAGGCGACGGGCCAACAGATATCGAATGTCGGAACGTCGTTTGTCTTCGGCCTCCTTTGAGGCTGACGGTTTCTGTCTTTCGGTTGCATCCAACTCCGATTGGTGAACGGCGGGAGGCCAATTCAGATCGACGTAGTTCTTCAGTTCGTCGAGTGTCAGTACCCGATCGGCCAGGAAGGCTGCGTCTGCCCAATAGTCGGCACGCAACATGACGTCCACCGCTTCGACGAATTCCCGTTTTTGCAAATGGAGCACGCCCAGTTCGCCACGCATTCGCCGGGCGGCAGAATCATTTCCGACTTCCAAACTTTCGGCCAGCAGACGCGGCGGCGGGGCGGGTTCATCGAGGCTTGGCAGGGGCAACAGCCGGGTGGCGCTCGCCAGCAAATTCGCGGCAGTTTCGAGATCGCCATCGCGGAGTTTCAGCTTCGCTTTCAGCCAAAGTGCGGCGACTGAGTCGGGTGGGGCCAGGGCCAGCCATTGGTCGGCCAGCTCGAATTCCCCCGCTTGATAGGCCACCAACGCGAATTGCTCAGCTGCTTCCGGTTCGACGACACCGGCGTCGTGTAGCGCGGTTAGCCATTTTCGTGACCGCTTCGCGTGGGAATCCCGATCGGAGCAACCGCAATTCGAAAGGAGAAAGGCGGTGATCACCCGCCGCGAGGGTGGGTAGGCAGCGAGCGTCTTGAATGCCTCGTCAGATCCTTCGACGGCGGCAGACGCGACGAAGCGCAATGAGGTTGAATCGAGATTTCCGGTCGCCTGCTGCTCAAGGTAGAGATCGATGGCCCGCGTGTAGTCTCCTTGCCGGAATGCGGCGCGCGCTTCCCAACCGAGACTTGAAGCCGCGAGCCCCAGGCCGTCGGAGAAGCCGAGACGCGTGAGCTCACGAACTTCCCGAAAACGCTTAATCGCGGAAACCGGATCGGTGTCCACATCCAGCTTGCCAAGCATGAATGCCGCCCAGACGGATCGGAAGTGCCGTTCTTCGGCGGGAAGATTAAGAACCTGTTCCCACACAAATCGCGCTTCGTTGGTGCGACCGGACACAAACTCAATCGCACCCTGGAAGTAGCCCGCGAATTCGCGCGGCAGCCCGTCGGGAATCTGCGGTTGTTCCCAATTCGGCGATGACTCGGCCTGGGTGGCGGTGTCCCAGGCCCGCCACTCGCTGATCTGCGCTCGCAGCTTGTTCAGGCGCTCGCGTTCCGACTGGTAAGCGAGAACAATTCGTTCCCGTTCATCATCGGATGTGTTCTTCGATCGTAGGGCTTGATCCAGGTCCATTACTTCGGCGTTCAACGTTTCGATCGGATGATCGTTGGTTGTGGTAACCGTTTTAAAGGATGCGGAACGCAGGCCGCGCAAGCGCTGGAGTTCCAGACTGAACAAGAGCCGCGGCGAAGACAACATGCCGGGTTCCCCTTCGTCGAGGAGCCAGTTGGGGAAGAAGGGGCCGCACGCGAAAAGCGAGGTCACGACCAGAAGACTGGTCATGATTGCCAGGACCAATATGCGTTTAGTATTCAATTTTTACCTCCGTAGGTTGGTTCAAGCGAATCCAGCCGGCCGGTTTACTTGTTCCGGGTTCGAGGGATTGCTTCGCCCTAGTCTGCCGCAAAACCGCGCCATCATGGTTTTGATTCTGCAACTCGTAGCCGCCCAAGCCGTCACCGGCGATCAGGCGAGCATTGGTCCAATGCAGTTTGATCTGATCAGGCAACGTTGCGGAACCGTTGCCTCGATTGATTGCGATCAACTCGGTCAATCCCGTCGATCGGTTCTGGGCTTCGATTGAGAGACCGGCTTTGGGAACCCGCCCCGCCATGACGGAGGTCAACGTCGGCCACGGCCAGTTCAAGTCATCGTCGCGATTGGGTAGTCGGTACCAGATGATCCCCTTCATGGAATTGGGACGTTCGTTTTTCCAGGTGCGCACGAGTACGGCCATCTCAGCGGGATCAGCGTGGACTTCCCGCGCGAGCGTGTCTTCCGGCCAATCCTTCACGGAACCTTCGGCCGCCAGCCCCTTGAGCGTTCCGTCTTTGGCGAAGATCAATCGATAGCCGTAGGTCGGCAAAGCCACGCGAAATGGGACACCGATGCGACCCGCTCGCGAAACATACTCCCTGGCCTTTGCCGGATCACATAATGCGTACGGTTCGTCGGCGGACTTGGGAGGTTGAAACGAATGCACTTGCAGGACGAACCCGTCCGTCGCCTGCGCGAGGGGTTCGAACGCCGGACTTCCGAGCCAGGTTGGCAGCGCGGTGATGGTACATTTGATGGGGGATACCTCGGCCCGTATTGCCTTCACCCAAAGTTGAAAGTCCGCGAGTTTTGAAGTGGGGCAGTCGAAATCAAGTTGAAGTTCAGTCGGTGCAGCACCGTGTGCGGTCCATTCATCGATGATTTCACGACTCAATTTGCAAAGGAATTGCGTCGCCGGTGCGGTCAGTTCGAATGAACCCGTGTAAACGCCGACTCGCAGGACAGGATATGCGCTGACACCAGCCGCTTTCAGGGCGTTAAAATCCACGGGTATCTGCGTGACCGCCGGTTTTCCTCGGTCCCAACCGACTTCAATCGCCAGCACCGGAAGCGCGGCAAAATCCTTTCCATGATCACGAATCGAGTCGACTACCGCCGGGGTCCAGGCTCTCTGCCAGACATAGATTTCCTGAGGCAATCCGACCGCGGACGCGATCGAAACCACGGCTGTTATTGAACACGCCGCTGTTGCGGCAATCCGAATTGCACCGGTCATTTCGGGATTAACACATGTATGCCAATGAAATGCTCCTGTGCGAGGCGAATGTCCAGCGTGGTCCGGCAAAACTTGTTCACAGGAATGCTCCCGGCTTCACACCCGGCGGCGCTTGTGTCTAACTCACGCGCGCGATGCCCAAGAGTGCCGAGCCCAAACAGACGCCCATGATGGCGCAGTACCGCCAGATCAAGGCGGAATTGCCGAAGGACGCGATTCTGCTTTTCCGGCTCGGAGACTTTTACGAAATGTTTCTCGAAGACGCGCAAGTCGCCGCCGGGATTCTGAATGTCGCGTTGACCAAGCGCGGTGAAATGCCGATGTGCGGCATTCCGTATCACGCGGCGAACGCCTACCTCAGCCGCCTGCTCAAGGCCGGCAAAAAGGTCGCCATCTGTGACCAAGTCGAGGACGCCAAACCGGGTCAACTCGTCAAGCGTGAGGTAACGCAGATTCTCTCGCCCGGCACGCACTTCGACGAACGGATGCTCGCGGCGGAGCGAAACAACTTTTTCAGCGCGGTTTATCAATCCGGCAAAACGTACGGACTCGCGTTCCTTGATCTCACGACGGGCGATTTCAAGACCACCGAAGCCGCCGACGAATCGGATCTGTTGACCGAGCTGGAGCGATTGCGGCCGGCGGAAATTATTTGTCCGATGGAAGCCGGCGAGTTGTTCAAGCTTTTGCAGGGCGCGTTCAAATTTGTCAGTGGTTACGACGATTGGACGTTCGCTCCCGAGACGGCGGTTTATACGTTGAAGGATCATTTTCAGGTGAAGTCGCTGGATGGTTTTGGCCTGAAGGAACGCGGTGCCGCGATCGGCGCGGCCGGCGGTGCGTTGCATTACTTGATCAATCAACTCCGGCGCGACGTGAAACATCTAACGTCGCTTTCGTTTTACCAGCACAGCGAATTTCTCAAACTCGATCACGTCACGCTGAAGCACCTGGAGATTCTCGAACCACTGAACCGCGATGCCGCGCGTAATGCGACCCTGTGTGGTGCGATGAACCGAACGGTAACGCCAATGGGTGCGCGCCGATTGCGCGACTGGCTCACCCAACCGCTCGCCGCAGTGAACGCCATTGCTCGGCGGCAGGACGCGGTCGAATCGCTGGTCGGAAGCAGTGCGACTCACGAGGCCCTCCGCGATCAGCTAAAAGAAGTTCGCGACGTCGAGCGCACAATCAGCCGATTGAGCGCGGGAAATGGCAACGCGCGAGATTTGGTCGCGTTGAGGTTGGCGCTGGAAAAAATCCCGACGATCAAGCAGGTGTTGAGTTTGATCAGCCAAGGTGACGCGGTAGGGCGACGCTCCGGCGGAGCCCAGGATTCCGAAGAGTTTCGCGAGTTTCAGGAAGAAGATGGGGCTCGGCGGGAGCCTCGCCCTACCGACGGTTTGTTGGAAGAGCTTTCCGGCCAATTGACCGAACTGCCAGAACTGGTCCAACTGCTTTGCCGCGCGATCGTCGAGGAGCCGCCCTTGGCCTTGAAAGACGGTGGCGTGATTCAAGACGGTTTTGATCCGCAACTCGACGAACTGCGGTCGGCGACTCGCGACGGCAAGAATTGGATTGCGAAACTCCAGCAGGACGAGATCGAACGAACGGGCATTACTTCGCTCAAGGTGCGCTTCAATTCCGTGTTCGGCTATTTCATTGAAGTGACCAAGTCCAACCTCGACAAAGTGCCGGCCGAATACATTCGCAAGCAGACCATCGCGAATGGCGAACGTTACATCACACCCGCGTTGAAGGAGATGGAGGGCAAAATCCTGGGCGCGGAGGAACGCAGCACGAAGCTGGAGTACGAATTGTTCCAGCGCGTGCGCGAAGATGTGCTGGCGCGCCTCGCGGACATTCAACGCACCGCGGCGGCGTTGGCGCAATTGGATGTGCTGGGCTCGTTCGCCGAGACTGCGCGCCTCTACAATTACGTTCGTCCTCAGATCGGTGACACGGGTGAACTTTCGTTGCGTGACGGTCGGCATCCGGTTCTGGAGCAGAGTTTCGTGGAAAGTCGCTTCGTGCCGAACGACACGGAGCTTTGCTCGGGTAGCAGCGGACGTGAGTCCGCTCATTCATTCTCTGAAAGTAATCAGAGCCGACTCGCGTCGGCTGCCACAGAGTGCGGAACGACGCAAATCATGCTCATCACCGGACCGAACATGGCGGGTAAGAGCACGTACATTCGGCAGGTCGCGCTGCTCACTCTGCTCGCGCACACCGGTTCTTTTTTGCCGGCTGCGGAAGCTCGAGTGGATTTGGTCGATCGCATTTTTACTCGCATCGGCGCAAGTGACGATCTCGCGCGTGGGCAATCGACCTTCATGGTCGAGATGAGTGAGACGGCGAATATCCTCAACAACGCCACCGAACGCAGTCTCGTTATACTCGACGAGATCGGTCGCGGCACCAGTACGTTCGATGGCTTGAGCCTCGCCTGGTCGATCGTCGAACACCTTCACAATCAGGTCGGCGCCAAGACGCTTTTTGCGACCCACTACCACGAGTTGACCGAGTTGACTGGCAAACTCAAGCGGTTGCAAAACTTCAACGTCGCGGTGCGCGAATGGAACGATCAAATCGTCTTTCTGCACAAAATCGTCGAAGGCGGCACGGACAAAAGCTATGGCATCCAGGTCGCGCGCCTGGCCGGTGTGCCCAAGGAAGTGATCGATCGCGCGAAAGTCATTCTACGCAATCTCGAGGACAGCGAACTGACGCCTGAAGGCAATGTGCGTCGCAGCCGCAAACAGGAAGACCGCGACAAACTCAAACAAATCGAAGCCAGCCCGCAGTTGGATTTGTTTGAGTGAAGTTTGGCTTGCCCCGGCACGGGCAGACCGTGCAAAATCTCCAACGTTGCAAGAGTGAGGAAGCTCTTGAGCCAAGCAGTTTGGAAGGAATTCAAGATGAAGTTGTTATTTGGTAGGAGGATCAACGTTCTGGCTAGTTGTGCCATCCTTACGATTGGTGGTATCGCAACCGGCTTTGGTGCTCAATCCCAACTTTCAGTACGGGCGGTGGCACTGACAGGCATGGACGCTCCAGGAGTTTCGGGAGCATCAGTCGTTTCGCTCGGTCTTCCATTCATCAGTGAAAGTGGTCATATCGTGTTTGGTGCATATTTGTCCGGAACGGGTGTAGCGACCGATAATGACCAAGTATTATATTTGGAAATTCCTGGGTTCGGCGTGACCTCGGTTTTTCGTGAAGGGTCTCAGGCGCCGGACTCTTCTTATAATTTCGGTCCGGCAGCGCCGTATGGCTATTTTCTTGATCCGAAAGGAAGAGTTGCTTTTTCGGCGCAATTGATTGGCGCTACATCGAGCGCCAACTACGGCATTTGGCAAAGTTCGTTGGGAACCGTTTCGTTAGTAGGTCTCGGCGGAGAATCGGCTCCCGGTACGACGACGACCTTCACGAATTATACAGGTCTCTCATTGATGAACGGTTCCGCCTTGGACACCTTTTTGGCCCGCGGAGCTAGGTTGATCGACGGCAGGCATGGAATTTGGATTCAAGGGCCAATTGGTCTCCGAAAAGTGGCAGTCGAAGGAGAATCCGCACCCGGGACTTTTCAAGATTTTGATCAAATCGCTCTCGCCACCCTGGACACCACCGGAGGAATTTGTCTTGCTGCTATCCTGTCAGACAATCGATTTGGGATATGGATCCAGAATCCAGTGCTGGCACCGGTGATACTCGGAGGGCAAAACCTTCCCGTTGGCTCGGGCCAATTCCGGCAATTCGCCTCGGTATCTCTTCTCGAGGCCAACTCTCAAAAGAAAGTCGCGTTTATTGGCCGTGTCGACGGCTCAGGAATAACCAGTGCAAATAATCAAGGCGTTTGGGTCAATCGGTCTGGCTCGTTTGAGTTGGCTGCCAGATCCGGCGATGCCGCTCCGGGAGTCTCGTCGGCAATTCTCACGAATTTCGTACAGGTCTTGATCAACACGAATGACCAGGTTGCGTTTGCATCCCAGCTCGTTGGTAGCGATTACGGTTCTGCGACGGATCGAGCTCTTTATCTGAATGATGCAGGCATTGGCACCAAGTTGGTAATGTCCACAGGTATGCAGGCGCCGGGGACCCCACCGGGTAATGTCTTCTCGTATCTGCCAGATTTTGCCAGCGGATTGAACAGCCGGGGAGAAATCGTATTTTGGGCTGTGCTGAAGGGTGCTGGCGTGACGACCGAGAACGACAGGGGATTTTGGTATTACGACGGACAAGAGTTAAGGCTGCTGATTCGTGAGGGTGATGATCTGGAAGTAAAACCGGGAGACTGGAGAACTATTTCGGAGCTCTACCCGATCTTTTCCTCATCGAATGATGACGGTCGTCAATCGCAGTTTAATAACGACGGCCAGCTAGTATTCCTTGCGAACTTCACGGACGGCTCACGAGGCGCGTTTGTGACAAGCACAACGCCAGTCGCCGCACCACCCAAGGCACCCGAAAATCTCACTGCATATCCGGTCAATTCAATGTCGGTTCGGTTAATATGGGATCCGGTCGGCGGCGAAACTGGTTACCGGATTGAACGAGCTGTACAGCCCTATGGATCCTGGATTCAGGTGGCAGTTGTCGGAATAGATTCGAATGAATTCGTCGATAATAGTGTGTTCGGACCGGCCTCATACCTGTACCGCATCAAAGCATTTAACGACGCGGGGGATTCGCCGAACTCGAACTTAGCAACAACCGTGGCTCTCGATACGCAAATGATTCTTTCGGATGATTTTGATCCGCAGGCAGATGCCGTTTGGTCGTCTCTTGAAGGAACGACAGTGCTGGACGCCGGTCAGGGATTTCCCGGGAGCAACGTGCTTTGGTTTGGAGTGGATTCAACGAGGGAAGCCATCACTGTTCCCGTCGATGCAAGCTCTGGCGGTTTTCTTCATTTTGTTTTGAGGGCCGGGAACCAAACGGTCGATGGTTCAACCTATTGGGATAATGCCGAGAGTGGGGAGAATGTAGTTTTGGAGTACAACGTGGGCGATGGATGGACCAATATTGAAACGATTGATCTCACGCAGCCCAGATCCAAAGAGTGGAAGGAATACGTCGCCGCCATTCCCTCTGCCGCAATGACCACTTCCGCTCTTTTTCGATGGCGGCAGCTTGCCTTTACAGGTGCGAGTCAAGATGTGTGGGCGATTGATGATGTAACGGTAAATGGGTACATCCTACCGCTTCCAAGTTCTCCCGCCCCGGTGTATGCCACCACAATCCACTCCACGTCGGCCGACGTCGTCTGGACACCTTCGGAGTTCGCAACGGCTTACGTGCTTGAACGCGAAACGAACTCAGGAACGTGGCAGGTATTGCAAACGATCTCCGGACAGGGCAGCCCTTATGCAACCGACACAAATCTGATCGGTGAAACGACCTACAATTATCGAGTCAAAGCCATCAATCCCACGGGAGAATCGGCCTATGAATACGCAACGATTGATACATGGAGCCAGTTGGTTGATTGGCATTACTGGAACTACGGTCCGGTTTCCTCGTTTCCTGACATGTTCACGCCCGACGAAAATGGGATAACCCTGGCTCATTTGTTTGCGTTTAATCTAAACTCGTACGACCCGATTTCAGTGCATGCACCTGGCGTCAGTACGAATGGCCTCCCAGCGATGTGGTTCGATGATTCAAAAGGTGAATTGTCGGTCGAGTTTGTCCGCCGTGATCCGGCCACGAATCCGAAATTAGATTACATCGTCCAGTTCAGCGACGACTTGGTAAACTGGAAAGACATCACTGCCCCCGTTTCTATCGAGCCAATCGACTGGATTTGGCAAAGAGTCCGGTACGAAGATACGGTTGGTCGCCAAAACACGGGGAGTCGTTTTACGAGAGTAAAGCTGCTGTTTCAGCCTTGATGCGCCAATGCTGAACCGGCCGAATGAGTAAGACCGCGACAAACTCAAACAAATCGAAGCCAGCCCGCAGCTGGATTTGTTCGGGTGACGAAGGACCGGATTCGCCGCGCCAGCGTCAATTCATTCGCAGGGTGAAAATGTTATGTTACAAACCTTGGCCCTTTTGCATTGTCGGCGCCCTCGGACGAGATAGGATTTCCGTGTGAACTCCAGAGGACCATTCTTCGCGTTGATATTCCTGGCGGCGGCGGGTGTGATGCTCACCGGCTGCGGCAAACCCAAAGAGCCCGTTTATCAGATCAAATTCGACCGGCCTTTTCGAGTTGGCCAGAGCTACCATCAGAGCACCGATGGGGAACAGGCGATGGAGCAAAAGTTTTCGGGCCAGAGCCGCAGCACCAACATTAACCGGTCGCTGAAGTTCACCCTGGAGGCGGACATGCAGGTCCTGGAAATTGACAGTGATCAGCAGCCGAACCGGCTGCGTGCGGAGGTGCAAAAGCTGACGCGTGTGCTGGTCGGACAGAGCAAGGATCTTATCAAATCACGGTCGTCATATATTCTTAAGCGGAATGCCCGGGGAAAGACCGAGGTGGAACAGAATGGCGTTACCATTTCCAACGAGACCGCGAAATTGCTCCAGATGATTTCGTACCTCCCAGACGGCAGAGTCAGCGATGATCAATTGTTCGCGCCGACGCGCCCGATGCCGTTGGGAGCCTCGTGGAGTTACAACGCCGACCTGCTGGCGAGCGAGCTTTATGACCCGGATTTCCTGATGGAAATCAACCAATGCACTGGAGCCGTGCAATTGATCAGTTTGACCAATTGTTCGGAAACGACATGCTTCATTTTGAAGTCAGATTTTCACGCGGCTGATTTTCAACTGACCGTGAGCAAACGCCTGCCGGCCCTCAAAGGCACGATGGAAATGCAAATGACGCGTGTCATCCCCACCAACCCCGTTCCGCTCCCGCTGGAGCGGGAGGAAGTCATGACAGCCAGGGCGTCTTTTGCCACCAACCTGTTCAACCGTCTGCCAATTCGGGCCGACGCAACGATCACGCTGAAACTTCATTCCGTGCTCAAGCCAGTTCCCGACTTGCCGTAGGTGATTTTGGGCAATCGCATTCGCAGCGTTGCGCGAAGAGTGACCACGTTGTAAATCCTCGACGACGTATGAACTCCATTGCATGTCAAATCCGGTTGCACCGCATAACTCAAATCGCACGTGCGCAAACTCTCTTGCTTTTCGGATGGTTGCTCGTCGCGACTTCAATTAACACGCAAGCTGCGGAATCAGGATTTGTCCAGGACCGGTTTGCGATCGGTTTCTGGGTGGGGCCGCAAACGACGGAAAATCTGGAAGCGCGTTACCGCGAAATCGCTGATGCGAATTTTAATCTCGTGATCGGCACCACCGGAATGACGCCCTCAAAGCAGTTGCGGCTTTGTGATAAGTTGGCTTTGCGGGCGATTGTTCAAGCGCCACCCTCTGCCGAACTTCCGGATGGTCCGGCTTGCTGGGGCTACCTGCTCCGCGATGAGCCGAGTGTTTCTGACTTTGAGGCTTTGGCCCGGCGCACGGAAGAAATCCGCCAGCAACGACCCGGTCGGTTTGGCTACATCAACTTGTTTCCAAACTACGCTTCGGCAGCTCAACTTGGCACCGACAGCTATGAAGATTATGTCTCCCGATTTGTCGAGGAGGTGAAGCCGGAGGTGTTGTCGATGGATCACTATCCGTTGATGCGGCCGGACAAGGACACGCGCGACCGGTATTGCGCAAACCTGGACACCCTGCGCCGGCAAGCTCTGAAGGCCGGCATTCCATTCTGGAATTTCTTCTACTCGATGCCGTTTGGCGATCGGCTCGATCCAACTGAAGCCCAGATTCGTTGGCAGATATTCACGTCGATCGCGTACGGGGCGAAGGGCGTGCTTTACTTTTGCTACTGGACGCCGGGCAAAGGCAATCAGGGTGCCGGAGAATTTCCCAAAGGCGGAGCAATCATCACGGCTGAGGGTTTGAAAACCCGTCACTACGATGAAGCCCGGCGAATCAACGCGGAGTTGAAAAACCTCGGGCCAACGCTGATGAAGTTGACGAGCACGAAAGCGGTCCGAGCGAAAACCGATAACCACGTGAACGAATTGCTGACCGGGACCGGGGTTCGATCTTTAGCGCGGGTAGGCGGCGATCCGGATAGTGAATTCATCGTGGGCTCGTTCAAACACGCGGACGGTCGTCGCGCCGTTGCGCTGGTCAACGACAGCTACTCCTACACGGCCTGGCCAACGGTGAAGTTTGATGTGGCTGCGAATGATGTGGTGGAGATCGACAAAAGCACCGGCAAGGAGCACCCGGTCATTGACGACAGCCCGGAATTGCCGGGGTTACAGTTGTCGTTTGGTCCCGGGGATGGGCGGCTCTTCTTGTTGCCGGCCCGATGATGGTAAGCCGCCTACTGCGCGTGGCGGTGTTTGAGAGTTGTGTCCGCCGGTTTGTGGTCGAAGAACTGCGTATCGTCGAACGACGCATCCGGGTCGAGCGCACGGATGGCTTTTTCCAGTTCGGCCTTAAAGACGAAGCGCTTGAGCGGCGTAATCTTCAAAGTGCGGAACAACCCCCGCCGTTTTCGAATGAACAAAATCCGGGCTTTGGGCGAGTGCGTGTTGGGCCAGGATTCCGCGAATTCCTTGGCGTGGTCTGTGACGTAGCGGATGTTTTTGAGCGACACCCAACGAATGGGGATGCCGAAAAGGGTGATGAGCAACCAGTGGTGCGTAATACGGTAGCGGATCAGCGGAATCAGCACGAGCACCGCGACAACGAGGACGATGAGTCCGCTTACGATTTGGACAACCATACGACTTGAGTTGGTTTATTCGTAACGTTGGCCCAACCAGAGCAGGAGTAGCGGCAACGCGATACCGAGTCCCAAGGACAGCCAGACAGGCCATCGGCGAGCGGTTGAGCGGAATGCCAGCACCATGCCCAAAGTGATGGTTACAAGCAAGGCCAAAGACATCACCACCACCAGCACGCGGAATGGTCCCGGTTCCCAAGCCACCGCCTTGTCGGTCGGATAAACCTGATCGACATGTACGGACATCAGTTTGTCGACGACTCCGGTCGCTTCTCCAAGTCCCTTTCGCCGATCAGGATGCACGGTTTGATACCAACCTGTCGCGATGTAGAACACCAGCAATGGAGTAAAGAAAACCCCCAGGTAGAGGTGTGCCCGGCGCAACTGTCTGAGGTTGAAAAACTTCACGAAAAGCAGCGAGTGGCTCGATGAATTCTCACTTGATCTCCGGCACGAAGATTTCCTGCCCGACCTGCATGCTCTTGGGCTTGAGTCCGGGGTTGGCCTTCAGGATGGCATCCAACGAAGTGTTTACGCCCTGTTCCTTGAAGGCCTTTATGATCGCGCTCAACGTCTGACCACTTTGAATCGTATACGGATAGCCCTTCTGCGTGGGCGGCAACGGATCGGACGCTTTGGTGGATGGCGGCGGCGTCGGAGTGACGGTCGTCGGCTTCAGGTCACGAATCATCTGCCGCACGTTTTCGAGGACGGTCTTGTTGTCCTGCACTCGCTTGTCATCGATTTCCTTGAGCTTGTCGGTGACCTGTTTGATCACGCGTTGAAATTCCTCCGGGGAAACACCCGAGCCACAACATTTCGTCAAGTCGGCTCGCAGTGAACTATTCTCCGCTTCGAGCGTCGCGATGCGTTTACGCAGGGCTTCCTGGGTGGCGGTGAATTCCTCAATCTGGGCGCTCATCTTGCGCCATCGTTCTTCCTCCTGCTGGCGGGCGGCGTACGCTTCGGCGCCATAACTGGCTTGGGCCAGCGCCGTTCTTGGCACCGCGGCCAACAACATTGAACCAACAAACAGACCGGTGAAAATTTTCATGCTGCCGACCATACGAGCGGGCCTTGGGCGGAGCAAGCGGAAGATGGATTGAGCGACTGAATTTGGTTTTTCCGGTTGAATCCGTGGCCGATGGCGATTTGATCGACCAATCGTACAACATTGAAATATTCGGCAGGCGTCAATTTGACGGTCGGCGATCTGAAAGGGACGCCAGTGAAAGCTCGCGCGGCCGGGCCGGTCGGTGCAGCCTTCTCGACTGATGCCGGACATCGTTCTCAGCACGCTAAACGCGAAGTATATGCACGCCGCCTTCGGGCTGCGTTACCTTTTTGCCAATCTCGGTGAACTTCGTCGGCAAGCGTGCATCGTCGAATTCGATATCAACCAGCGTCCGCTCGACATCGCGGAAGTTCTGCTGGCCCGCGCACCGAAGATCATCGGACTCGGTGTTTACATTTGGAATGTGGCGGAAACGACCTTGCTCGTCTCAGCTCTAAAACAACTCCGGCCGGACGTGACGATCATTCTGGGCGGACCCGAAGTCAGTCACGAGACCAATCAACAGGAAATTGTTGGTCTGGCGGACCATGTGATCACCGGCGAGGCGGATCTCAAATTTGCCGAAGTTTGCTCTCAACTTTTGAGTGGCGATCCCCTGTCGGAGAAAATCATCACTGCGCCCTTGCCCGACATGGGGCAGGTGCAATTGCCTTATGACGAATACTCGGACGAGGACATCGCACATCGGGTTCTTTACGTGGAGGCTTCGCGGGGATGTCCTTTCACCTGCGAATTTTGTCTCAGTTCGCTCGACGTGCCAGTGCGCGCCGTCGATCTGTCGCGGTTTCTCGATGCGCTCGACGATCTGCTGAAACGCGGAGCGCGGCAGTTCAAATTCGTCGATCGGACCTTCAATTTGAATCTCAACACCAGCCGGGCGATCCTTGAGTTTTTGCTCGAACGTTTTGAGCCGGGAATGTTCTTCCACTTTGAAATGGTGCCGGATCGATTGCCCGACGGTTTGCGGGAGATCGTGAAACGATTTCCTGCCGGTGCGCTGCAATTCGAAGTGGGCATTCAAACATTCAATGAGACCGTTGCCGGCCTGATCAGCCGTCGACAAAATTACGACCGCATGGCCGACAATCTGCGGTTCATCCGTGCGGAGACAGGCATCCATGTTCATGCCGATTTGATTGCCGGTTTGCCCGGCGAGGACCTGGCCAGTTTTGGTGCGGGGTTTGACCGGTTGATCGCACTTGGTCCGCAGGAAATCCAGGTCGGCATTCTCAAGCGCTTGCGCGGCACTCCGATTGTCCGGCACGACCGCGAATGGGAAATGATTTATGCAACGCACCCGCCGTACGAGATTCTGGCAACGCGACTCATTTCTTTCGCCGACTTGCAACGGCTGCGGAGGTTCGCGCGTTATTGGGATCTCGTTGGAAACAGCGGCAACTTCGTCGAAACAACCCCATTGCTTTGGCGGAATTCGGGATCGCCGTTCACCGGCTTTTTGAAGTGGAGCGACTGGTTGTTTGCGCGGACGGGCCGCACTCACGGTATGGCGTTGGTGCGTTTGATGCAATTACTGCTCGAGTATCTGATAAATGAAGCCGGCGTGGACGAGTCCCAGGTCAAAGCAGCATTGCTACACGATTATCGACGTGGCGGACACAACGACACCCCGAAGTTTCTCGCTGAGCACAAGTGCGCGGACGGACAAAAGTCGGTTTCGAAGGAATCGAGTGGAGCCAAACGGCAA
Source organism: bacterium (assembly GCA_016124235.1). Classification (GTDB taxonomy): domain Bacteria; phylum Verrucomicrobiota; class Verrucomicrobiia; order Limisphaerales; family RI-55; genus RI-55. The sequence goes on from WGOC01000025.1 coordinate 35,885, forward strand.
CGAAAGCATCTGGCCACTTAAATGCCGCCGAGAAATTCGTCGGCTAATTTATTGGCCGGCGTGAGCGGTACGATAGACGGTTGCGCCGAGGAGGATGATCAACAGGCAAAACGCGAGCCGCGTGCCGCAGGCAATCCGGATGCGTTGCTCGCTGGCGGTGACCCAATTGATCATGTCGCGCAGTCGCCACGGCGAGACGGTCAGCCAGATCCCACCGACGACGAAGAAGTACGCCCAGAATTGCCAGAGTAAAACCCAGCTGCTGCTACCGAGAAACGGTCGGCCAGTGTCGACCATGCCTTTGGCGAGCAACAACATCACCACGGCGGCACCTCGGACGGCCAAAAAATCGCGGACAAAAATGCAACTCGCGATCCCGACCCCCGCAAAGAAACTGAGCAGGATACCCTTGTAGCTTTGGAAATCGGCCACTTGTTCCTGGCTGACGTTGTAAACGAACCACGCGGTGCCCAGCAGCATCAATGACCAGCCCCAGGCGTTGGACCGTGGAAACTTGCGCATTGCGTCGCGGAATTTCTCGGGTGAGGTCAGGCCGAAAACCGCCGGCAAGGCGAAGACAAAGCCCAAACCGACGGCAAAACTGGAAAGCGAAACATTGGTCATGATAACGGTCGAATGCCGAAGAAAACCGGACGACCGTCTTTTACTCAAGCTTCAATTCAACGGTCCGGGGCGGGTTGGACCCCTGCAAAACGAGCGTGACCTCGTTCGTTGAAATGGACTGACAAGTATATCGGACAATACCGCTGGCCCCCTTGACCGTGATGGATTCCTTGACGCCGATGCTCTCGGTGCGCCCGTTTGCCTGGATCATTGCCAGGCCGCTGCTGCCCATCATTGTGATTCCCTTGAGCCGCAGGCCGGTGGCTTTTGCCAGCGTGATTGAACCCGCTGCCTTGGTTCCCGGTTTTTCCGGTGGTTGGTCAGGATTGCCGCGATTGGCGGCGTTGACGAACGTGTTGGACGCCTTGGTCATCATGCCGGCGTAATCGGGGATCGACGATAATTCCTTGTCTTCGGTGGTCCGGGCTGCGGCGCGGATGGTTTTGATGTCCGGCAGAAAAGCGGTGATCAACCACAGGCTGGCGACGTACATGATCGCATTGCTGATGACGATCGAGAACATGAGATCGGTGTGCTCGGCCTGCGTGACGATCTTCAATCCAATGTAGACAATCACGAATGCCGCCGCCGCCGCCACGAACCCCAGCGGAATGAAATACGCCACTGATCCGAGTGCCGTCGTAAACAGAAGGCCGGGCCACGTGTAATTCAGCTTCTGAACACGCAACAATCCCCAGATGACAAACGTGAAAAGAATCCAGCGGGCGACGAACAATCCGCCGAGGATCGTCAAAATTTTTTCAATGGAGATGCCGTGGATGTCCATTTTTTGAACGTCGGCCAGCCGGAATCCCGCGATTGCACCCAAAAATTTGTTCGCGAATGAGCGTCACCAACCGACGCAGGGCAGGGAAGAACGAGCCGTGCCAAACTTAATCCATCAAAATGGCGGGGTTGCCGTAGAGGGTAAATGAGCCGACCCTCTCAATGGCGACGTCCATCAATTGACCGCGGTGGCGTTCGTCGCCGTCGAATACGACGATTTTGTTGCAACGAGTCCGGCCCATCATGCGGGCTTCGTTTCGTTTGCTTGGGCCTTCAACGAGGATCTGGGTGCGTTGACCGACGAACTTGCCGTAACGCTCTTCGACGATTTCATCCAACAAATGCAGCAGCCGTTGGTTCCGCTCTTCTTTTACTTCTTCGGGAACTTGATCGCCCATGTCGGCGGCCGGCGTATCTTTGCGTTTCGAATAGCGGAAGATGTACGCTTGATCGAATTTCACTTCGCGGAACAACGACATCGTCTGCTCGAAATCATCGTCCGTCTCCCCGGGAAAACCGACAATGACATCCGTGCTGATGCCCATGTTGGGATGAATGTTCCGCAGCTTCTCGATGATCCCGAGAAATCGTTCGCGCGTGTAACCGCGATGCATGGCTTTGAGCAATCGATCGCTGCCGCTCTGCACTGGAATGTGGGCGCTCTCGCAGAGCTTGGGCAATCGCGCGTAGGCTTCGACCAGATCGTCGCCATAACCTTTCGGATGCGGCGAGGTGAACCGGATGCGCTCCAGTCCATCGATCTGGTGGACGGCGTCGAGCAATTGCACAAACGCGGACTTGCCGTCCTTGGTCCCGATCTCGCGCCGGCCGTAGCTTGTGACAATCTGCCCAAGCAAAGTGATTTCCTTCACGCCGTTCGCGACCAGTTCACGGCATTCGGTTACGATGTCTTCGATCGGGCGACTGCGTTCGGCGCCGCGGGTCGAGGGCACGATGCAAAACGTGCAATGCTGGTTGCAGCCCTGCATGATACTGACGAACGCCGTGACGCCTCGCGCCGAGTTGCCATTTGGCAGATGCTCGCGGATGCGCGATTCGCTTTCGGCCTCGGCCGCCGTATCAACGATCTTTGGCGTTTCGCCACGGAGGAGCTGGCCGACGTAATCGGTTGCTCGATGAAATTTCTGCGTGCCGAGAACGAGCTTCACGCCGGGCTGTTGGAGCAGTTCCTCGCCCCGACTTTGTGCCATGCAACCGAGATAACCGAGGACGACGCCGGGTCGGTTGCGCCGGACGTCGGCGGCGAGCGTACCCATTTTGCCGATCGCTTTCTGCTCGGCCATGTCACGCACACTGCAGGTGTTGAGTAACACCACATCGGCGACGGCCTCGGACGGCGCGATCGTATAACCTTTAGCGACGAACTGGGCGGCGACTGCTTCGGAGTCGCGCTCGTTCATCTGGCAACCGTAGGTTTTGACGTAGACACTGGGCATCGTTTTGCCGGGGCGGCGAAACTAGGTCACGATTCCGGGCTTGGGAAGGGGGAAAGTGGCCGCTTTTCGCCGGACAATCGGAGTTGCGCGGCGACCGGACTTCCGCCAAGTTGCGCCCATGAAATCACTGCTTGGCCTTTTGGTTTTCACGCTGTCGCTGACGTCCAGTCCGGCGCAAAAGAAGGAAACGGAATACGTCACTTTTGCGAAGACCGAGTTGGTGGGGAGCGTGGCCGCCGGTTCGCGCGTGACCGCCAAGCTGCATTTCAAGGTCGAGAAGGGTTTTCACACGCAATCCAACAAGCCGTCGGAAGAATACTTTATCCCCACCGTGCTGAAGCTCGAAAACGTCGCGGGGATCAAGGTCGGTGAGATCAAGTATCCAGACGGAAAAAAGGAAAAGGTCGACGGCCTCGACAAGCCGCTGTCCGTCTACGAAGAAAAATTTGAAATCGAAGTTCCGGTGGCCATCAGTTCCCGCGCCCAACTGCCGGCGACGTTGAACGGAACGCTCACCTACCAAGCGTGCAAGGGCGCGCGCTGCTTTGCCCCGAAGAAATTGAAAGTTGCGCTGGAATTGAAGGTCGAGTAAGCGAGCGCCAATCGGTTCGCTCCGCCGCTGGTCCGGGTTTGCCGGCCGTTACTTCGGCTCACCAAGTTTCGTTCACCATTCGCACCACCAACCGCCCGCCTCTCATGCCGAGTGTTTCCGATCCCAAACTCAAGATCAGCCCGGACAAGGACGTTCCCAGCGCGCACACGCTGGCGTCGGAGTTGAATCCCGATGAACTCGATGCGCTACGAAATGCGCTCCGGTCGGTGCGCGACTTGGGATTAAGCGGTGAACACATTGAGATCGGCACCGCCGCCGGCGGCACACTGGTGCAGATGCTCAAGACCTTCGCGGGCGGCACGCTGCCGCCGTTCTGGGTCGTGGATACGATGACCTATTTCCACGACCAGCTCGCCACCGTCAAACGAAACCTGACGAATAATCGTTTGGACCCAGACTCGGTCCGGTTTTTCACGATGATGAGCGGTCGGGCGTTTATCGAAGCCCAACGCAATCCGCCCAACGCGGCTTTTCTATTCATCGACGCCGATCACGAATTGCACGGCGTGACGCGCGATCTGCAATGGACCTGCTTTCTCCAGCCGCAGGGAATCCTCTGCATGCACGACTACGGTCCCGGCGACAGGTTGAACGGCGTCACGCTGGCGGCGGATCGATTTCTTAAACGGAATCCACACTTCAAGAAACTCGGGTTGACGGGAAGTTTGCTCGTCCTGCAAAAGACGTGCTCCATTCCCCGCTTGGAAGTCTCCCGGCTGGAAGTTTATCGCGCCGAGATTCTACGCCAGTGGATCAAATTGAAACGTTCGTTCAGGAAACGTTGGCGAAGGGCGGCAAAAGGATAACATCCGCGGACGGCCGTCGGGTCGCCGCCGCCGTCTCCCAAGTCCGTCCCGGCGAGTCTGACCGGTTTGATCCCGGACCATATTGGTCCCCCTGATTTGGCCGCCGGTTCAATTCCGGGTTTGATCACGCGTGGAATCCGGGTAATCAACGAAGCACCGACCGTGGGAATGATTCCGAAACACCTTAAACATTGAATCGATGGGGCAGGTCATTATTAATGGACGGCTATCAGCATGACCGTCGTAAAAGCCACCGCTGACCAGCCCACTGCCCGCCTGCCAATCAGTGTTTGCATGATCGCGGGCGCCGAGGCCGCCCGCATCGGTCGGTCGTTGGAATCGGTGGCGGGTTGGGTTACAGATATCCACGTGGTGTTGAACGAGGACGTGGCCGACGGCACCGACGAGGTTGCCAAAAAGTGTGGCGCAATCGTTTACCGTGAGTCATGGAAAGGGCACGTCGCGCAAAAAAATTCAGCACTGGCCAAGGCGACCCAACCGTGGGTGCTGGGGCTGGACGCGGACGAGGTCGTATCCGCCGATCTGCAATCCGAGATTGTGCGGTTGTTCGAAAACCCAACGGCGCTGGATTTGCACGCGGCATATACTTTCCCAAGATGTACGTGGGTTTGCGGTCGTTTCATTCGTCATGGGGACTGGTACCCGGATCGGCAAACGCGCCTGTGGAAACGCGGCCTCGCAAAATGGGCCGGCGAGAATCCGCACGACAAACTCGAGGTCGATGGATCCGTCGGAAGGCTGCGTGGCGAACTGCTTCACTATTCGGTCCAGTCACTCAACCAGCAGCTCGGCAAAATTCCATCTTACACTGATGCATTCGTCCAACAACGTCGCGCCCGCGGCCAGCGAGCCGGTTGGGGAGCGTTGTTCTTTCGGCCGTGCTGGACATTTTTCCGCGGCTATTTTCTCCGGCTGGGATTCCTGGACGGTTGGCAGGGTTATTACGTCGCTCGCATGAACGCGTTCACCGCGCTCACTCGCTACACCAAATTGCGGGAAGCAAGTGAAACGCAAAGCGAGCCCTGATTTCCATGGCCACACTCAGTGTCATCATTGTCACTTTTAATACTCGCGAACTGACGCTCGCGGCGATCGCGTCGGTCTTCGACAGCAAGGACGATCTGGTCAAGGAAATCGTGGTGGTGGACAACGGTTCGACTGACAATACGCGGACCGCCGTTCACGATCTATTTCCGTCAGTAAAGTATCATTTCTCCGAACGTAACCTGGGCTTCGCCAAAGCGAACAACCTTGGCGTTGGTCTATCCTCGGGCGACTGGATTCTGCTGCTCAACTCGGACGCCCGCCTGCGGCCCGACGCGCTGAAGATCTCAGTCGACTACATGCGGTCTCATCCCGAGTGCGGTGTGCTCGGCGCGCAATTGTTGAACGAGGATGGTTCACGCCAAAACTCCATCGCGAACTTCCCGACGCTCGCGACCGAACTACTCAGCAAATCATTGTTGCGCCGAGTTGCGCCGGGTCGATATCCGGGCAAGGAACACTGCTTTTACCAACCCGTGGAAGTGGATTCCGTCATCGGCGCGTTTCTGCTCACCCCGCGTCGCGTTTGGGAAACGATCGGCGGTTTTGACGAGCGATACTTTTTCTTCCTCGAAGAAACGGACTACTGCCGCCAGGTAAAATTTCGCGGTTGGGCGGTGGTGCATCATCCGGACGTGCGCGTCTGGCATTATCAGGGCGGTTCGGCGAAACGCGTCAAAGCCGCCGCGCGTATCGAATACTGGCGGTCGCGTTATCAATATTTTGAAAAGAACCAGCCCGGGCAGTTGCGGCGACTGAAACTGGGCCTGGGCGTTCGGATGTTCTGCAACTGGTTCCTGAACGGAATCGCCACGGTCGTGACATTGGGGGTCGTCGGGTCATTGCGGCGGCGATTTATGATCAACCATGCGTTGGTTCGCTGGCATCTCGCCGGTCGTCCGGACTCGATGGGAATTCCGCGCTGAGCGAGGAATCATTTTGCGGTGGTGGCTACGCTGCGGAGAAATTCGAGGTCGGCATTGTTAGTCATGAATTCGTTTAGTGGCAGGAGTGATCCCGGTGCGAGCGTGGGAATAGTAATGGTTCTTGGATCCTGCCAGACTCTGAGAGCCACGTGTCCGTCGGCAAACGCCAGGTTTGCGCCGCCGTCGTGGCGTGCTGCTGGGTAATCGACCAAGGTCCGAACCATGTCGATTATGAACGCTCCACCAAACATCACGAAGTCCTGATTCTCGACGAAGACGAGAGCATTGGCGGGTTCCGGGACGGTAATGTCGTTGATTGCCTCAAAGATCTTAAAGGATTCCAGTCCAAAGGCTTGACCGCCCATCCAATTGTTCATCGCCACGCTGCGAATTGGGGAGACCAAATGCCCAAAGATCGTGATCTTCCTGGAATCAGCCGGGCACTTGAATACGGTTGCATTCCGCTTGAGATACGGGCCGAGCAAACCCGTTTGCCCGCCGGTTATTTCCGGGTAAACAAGCTTCCGCGAATCTGGACCGATCCCACTGAAGCCCGGGCCGGAAGTGATACCTGTCCATCCATCCGACCACGTTGGTCCGGTCTGGTTTCCAAATGCGTTGGGACCGAAATTGGGAACCAGTCTTCCTTCGTTATTGTTGGCGTACATGTTCCAAGCTTGGATGAGGCGTCGCAGGTTGTTCCTGCAGACAGCCGCTTGGGAGCTGGATTTTGTGCTGGCGAGGGCGGGCAGGGCAATCACCACAAGTAAAAGCGCCATGGCCAAAACCAGCAACAAGTCGACCCGCGTGAAACCCCGTTTGCGATGTCTTGATGTTCGATCCTCAATCATAATTCACCTCGTCGCAGGGAGAATGGAGAGTTGATCTCACGATCCACCAAACACGTCAAATGACGTTTTGAGAATACGGTGAGAAACTAACGTGGTGCGGTCGCGACGCTGCGAAGAAAATTCAAATCGGGTAAACCATCTTGAGATTCTCCGGGCAAAAGAGAGTTCGGTGGAGGAACTGAAAACACTGGGGCGGCAATCATTTGCTCCTGCCAAGGATGAAATCCAACGTGGCCATCAGCATAGGAGAGGTTCATTCCGCCGTCGTGACGCGATGCGGGAAAATCCCCCCATATGTTGAGAAGGCTCATATCCACACTGAAGACGCCATCGTTGAGTGAATCTTCTCGCTCTTCGACCATCACCATCGCCTTGGAAGGATTGGGGCGGGTGATGTCTTCGAGTTTGTGATAAACTTTGAAGTCGGTTTCTTGATTGAAAGCAGCGCCACCCATCCAGTTGTTCATCGAGTAACTTCTAACGCGATTGGACAGGCGACCGAAAATCGTAACGCGACTACGGTCCGCCGGACACCTGAATACCGTGGCATCGCGTTTGAGATAGGGCCCAAGCAATCCGTACCGGCGATCCTGTTCACTGCCCACAAGAAATTTCGTGTTGATGTTGTCGAGACTCGATGTGAAATCCAACCAACCGTTCACCCAGGTTTGTCGATCGTCATCGGGTGCGAGACTGCCGTTGTTCGGAACGAGTCGCTCTTGATTGTCGTCGGCGTACATCGTCCAGGCTTGAATCAATCGACGCAGGTTGTCGGCGCAGACGGTTGCCTGCGAACTGGATTTTGTGCTTCCGAGCAAAGGCAGTTGAATCACGATCAACGTGATGACGATGGCCAATGTCACGAGCAGGTCGACCCTTGAGAACGCCCTGGGGTTTTGATTGGTGGATGGTTGAGTGTAGATCTTCATGGGGTCCTTGGGGTTGGCAGGTTCAGCGCGGCGCGGTCGCCACGCTGCGGAGGAAATCGAGGTCGGCGTTGTTGGTCATGGAAATGTCCAACGCCAACAGTCGACGCGGAAGCGAGGGTGGGACGGTCCGCTGGTCGGTCCAAATGTGGGTTTCCACATGTCCGTCGGCGAAGCTCAGATTGGCCCCGCCGTCGTGGTAATAAGCCGGAACATCGACGAGATTCGTGATCATGTTGATTAGGAAAGTGCTGTCGTTGATCGAATCTTCGCGCTCATCGAGGATGACCAATGCCTTTGCCGGTTCCGGCTGTGTGATGTCAGCCAGCTTGAAGAACACTTCGAACTGGGTTTCGCCAGCCCACACGCCGCCACCCATCCAACTGTTCATGGACACGCTCCGGACGCGCGGCCAGATACGACCAAACACGGTGGTGGTGCTTGAATCTGACGGACATTTGAAAACGGAGGCGTCGGACTTGAGGTAAGGGCCGAGCAGTCCGCTGACGTGAATCCACGTGGACCGAAACGTGGGATCAACCAGATACCGTGCGTTAAGATTGTCCAGACTGGTGCTGTAGTCCAACCAGCCCCCGGCCCAGGTTTCGCGTGGAGCGCCGTCAAGCAGGCCGGAGGCATTGTTGGGCACAATCCGGCCGTCATGATCATCCGCATACATCGTCCAAGCCTGAATCAGCCGACGCAGGTTGTCGGCGCAGACCGTCGCCTGACCTCCGGATTTGGTGTTTCCGAGCAGTGGAACTTGAAGGACCGCCACCCACGAGATCAACGCAGCGACGATTAATAGGTCACTGCGCGTGAACCCGTATTCTTTTCCTCGCATATTCATGAACGACCTCTCGGTTTGGGAACTCGGTAGTTTCCATCGCACCTCGCGGAGGGGTCGTCAAATCCTCTTTCGCCGAAAACACCCCTGTGCAGTCAAACGCACACCTGGGCATCGGAACGCACAGGTGACTTCGTTGCGAAGTTCTTGGTAAACGTTCAACCGTTCCCAAAGCTGAAAGGAAATCTGTGGGATTCATCGTCGATCAATTGTTAACAAGATGTGGTTTCCAAGCCGCATCAGGAGGAATTATGCGAACGACCAAACTTCTACTGGACAAGTCGGTCTCGAGGAATACATTCGCTCAATCAGTTACTCGGAAAACGTTTGCCCATGACGCGTTTCCGACTCGCCACAAGACGGGGGCGTTTTGTGTGCCTGAGGATGGGGGCATCCACAGGCCGGCGGGCATGACGCGGGCAGAGAGATCATTCGCCAGGATGAAACCCTTGTTTCATTTGGGGAACGGGGCTTGGTGTCGGTTGGTCGGGAACTTCGCGATCGGTGTTGGGCTGATCGCGGGGGGGACTCCTGCCTTCAGTGCCGAGCTGTCTTCCCATGCCTATCCTCCGCTGCTTTCAGCAGGCGCGGCCGGCGATTCATCCACCCCTTTGGTCAGCGATGACGGGCGATTTGTAGTCTTCGTAAGCGCCGCGGAGAATCTCACCGTAAACGACGGCAATCACTTCATGGACGTCTTCCTGCGGGATCGGGAAGCGCACACCACCATCTTGTTGAGCACGAATGAGGCGGGTGTTTCAACGCGATTGGGACACTCGGGAGAGCCCTCGATGTCGGCTGATGGAAACCTGGTTTCTTATACCACTGAACAACGTGGGCGGGATCTGTTTTTCAGTTCACCGGTGGTGTCAGTGACCAACACGGTGGGATATTTGATCGACCGAACTTCGTACTCGCGCCGACGGATCGGTATCGCCGAGGGGATTCAACTTGAACGTATTCTCATGGATCCGCCGTCGACGAACTGGATCACCTATTCGAACAATGCTGTTGGGGACACGCACGTCGCCCGAAACGGGAAACGGGTTTTCTTCCAAGTCCCGGATTTGCCGTTCTATAGTTCACTTGCGCAGTATTCACAGTTGCAATTGCTGGTGTCGCTTGATCTCGAATCAGGACACACCAACGAGTTTTGCCATGTGCTTCCGGGTGAATTGGCGCCCAACGACGAGCTTCGAGATCTTCACTTCTCGGAGAGCGGCAATCGAGTCGCCTTCGATTCCCGGGCCAACAATTTAAATTCTCTAAAACATGTGAGCGGACCGTTGGCTGTATATGTTTACGACCAGGTTGCGAATTCGAATATTCTGGTCAGCCTTTCCGCCGATGGAAGTGCCGCTGCGTCCGGTGAATCGGATTCACCCGACATCTCCAGTGATGGTCGTTACGTAGTGTTTGCGAGCAGTTCGACCAATCTCGTCGGAACGGACACGAATCTGAATTCCGACGTTTTCCTCCGCGATCTCGAAGCGGGCACGACGGTTCTCGTCAGCTCAAACTTGGACGGTGTCACCACGTCTTCCTCCGGCAATTCGGACGCCCCGGCCATTTCGCGAGACGGCCGTTGGATCGCCTTTTTCAGCAACGCCAGTGATCTCGTCGCCGACGATACGAATGGCGCGACCGGGGATGTGTTTCTCCGCGACAACCAGACGGGTGTCGTCACGTTGATCAGCAGTCATCCCGAGTGGCATGGCCGACTCGCGTCCGGCGCGCAGGCTCCGCAGATTACCTCGGATGGATCGTTCGTGCTTTATCAGGCGCCCGGTTCCGGCCTGTTTCTTTACGATCGATCCGCCGGCACTTCGATGCGCCTTACCGACGACGTGACTGCCGACTCGCCCTCGATGTCCTCCGACGGTCGGTTTGTGGTTTTCTCTTCGCAGACGATTCCCGGATCCATCGGTGGAACCGACGCGCATCGGCAGATCTATCTCTACGATCGTGAACTCAATTCATTCGAGTTGATCTCCCGCCGTGACACCGATCTTCCGCTTGCAGCCTCAAATGATTCGACCCGATTTGAAGCGGGTGTTGTGGCCACCGCCGACAACCTGTTGCTTTCCCGTAGCTATGCAACGGATCTCGGGCTCCGCGCGAGCGACGGCCAATTGCGTTTGTGGAATCTAGCCAACACCGGCGTTCGCTTCTCGGAGGATCTTGGTGAGATTGATGGCGTTGCGGTGGAAGCGGCAAAAGCGATCCATCTCAACGCTAGTGCCGACGGTCGTTGGCTGGTCTTCGATTACGACGAACCAGCGCTGGCACCGGTTGAGCATAACTGGGGCTGGCTCGTTGTCTTGCACGATCGATTGACCGGCGAAAACCGCGTTGTCAACCAGACCAACAATGAATTCAACGGACCACATTATCCGGCGATTGCACCCGACGCCAGCGTGGTCCTTTGGCGATCGTCAGAGGGAGAGCTGACGCTCTTTGACACAAATTCGAAGTCGGTGACTTATTTTCACTCGGCTAGTCTCGTCTATCAGGGAGCGGGAGAAGCGCCCATTTTCAGTCCCGACAGTCGATACGCGTATTTTCGCGCGCGCGGTTTTCTTTATGATCTTTCGTCGGACCTGATTCCGAACTTCCGACTGATCCGGTTGGACACATCAAATCATGGCCTGACGCACATCGATGCTTTGGATTTGAATTCAGGATCGGCAAACGTCGGACAGTTCAGGCTGAGCCCGAATGGTGCCTTCGCGGTTTACGAAATACTCGATCCAACCAATGGAACGAACGTCTTTTTGAACACGCTGCCGAACGTCGCCAACAGCCTCGTCGCGTCGAACGCTTTCAATCCTTACGTCGATAATTCCGGCAATTGGATCGCTTTCGATTCGACGATGTCAGTTTCACTCGTGACGGACACGAATAACACAAGTGACGTGTTCATCAAGAATCAGGCATCGGGTGAAGTGTCACTCGTATCGGTAAACCGTGCTGGCACGGGAACGGGCAACGGCCGCTCAAAGCTTCTCGGCATCAGTCCCGACGGTCGCTTTGTTCTCTTCCATAGTTGGGCCAGTGACCTCGTTGCCAACGATACCAATCAGCTCGGTGATTTGTTCCTACGCGATCTGCGCACACAGACCACGCTGATGCTCACCGTCGGACTGAACCTCGCGGCCGCCGATGGCAACACGTCGGCCCGGGCAATGTTTGATCGCGCGGGCGACAAGGTCATCTTCGAAAGCTATGCGCCGAATCTGGTCGCCGGCGATTTCAACGAAACGCGTGATGTCTACACGGCGACTCTCAGCCTGCCCGATTCGGATGGTGACGGACTGCCCGACAGTTGGGAGCTCACCTGGTTCGGCACGCTGGCCCGCGACGGCAGTGGAGACTTCGACAATGATGGTGTGAGCGATCACGACGAATTCGTCGCTGGCACCAATCCCACTAACGACCATTCCGTGCTGGAAGCGCTCACGGTTTATGCAAGCAGTTCGAGTGAGCCCCAGATTCTCTGGTCGGCGATTCCCGGCCGCACCTATCGCGTGCAATACAAAGACGATTTCAATGTCGCCGGTTGGACGAATCTACCCGGCGACGTGCGTGCCACATCATCAACCGGAATGCGTCTGGACGATTCCGGGACCGCTGGAGAAAAGCGGTTTTATCGCGTGTTAATTTTGCCATGAAGAAGCCTGTGAACAACGAACCCAGGGTAGGACCGGCATCTTGCCTGTCCCGCGTCGGCGAAGTTGTTTCACGGGTTGATCTATGGTTTCGCAAGTTCAGGGATTTTCAGCGATCGAAGAAGTCTCCGGAATCCAACTCAAAGAATGAAGACAGACAGGATGCTCGTCCTACGCTTTTGCCATGCGCCTGGAATGAGGTGGAGCGGTGCGAGTTGCCGTTTCAAACGATGCTCCGTGGTTCGTCCAAAATCATTCATGGCCGACGACTGATCCAGCTTGGCGAATCAATCGGTCAAATCAGTTTGCAGAACTTCATCGGGGGACAGGTTGTCAGGGCGAAAAGGGGATTCGCAACCGACTGTTCCAATGCGGTGTCACCCGGCGATTTCGCACGGAGACGTGTATGCCAGGGGAAAGGCCCATTCCGGGTGGCACCGCCAACTTTCAGATCATCCTCGTCCTCGCGATTGGATTTGGTCGCGAATCATTTGGTGACGTACCAGCGGAACCATGGATTTCCCTCGGACGGCACAGTGCAGCGGAGGCATCGCGATACGGATACAACCGCCCTGATGATTGCGATTACGAGAACGACACCGACGACGAGGACGATCTTGTTAAAGCGGATTTGCCCGAGTGGGCAAGGGCCGGACTGGCTGCGGGAGAGTGTGTCGAACGACGCGAAAATTAGTGTGTCATCGCGTCGTTCTGCAAAAGGGGCGCCTCCCCGCAGCCGGCCTCGGCGATTTGATCTTTGAGAGACTTTCGCCATCCGCCGGGAAACCGGATGGCGGGAAAACGATGGGCGCAGCTCCGTCCGACGCCAGGCGAGTGTCTGGATCGCCGCCGGAGCTGCGTCTCGTCGCTAAACCGATGTCGCCTGGAACAGATACAAGACGATGTCGCAAAGGGGGGCCAACATTGTTGGAAACAAAACAAACCAGCCATCAACTGGTCAATGCGGCGGCCGTCGTCAGGGGCGGTCGCCCACTTCTTATCTTGCTGATCATGATTGCGTGGAACAGAGCAAACGCTGCCGATCCACTTGAGACGCACCCTTGGGTCAAGTCAGAAGGATTGTCCGAGTGTGTTCAACGATTCATCACCTGGGCGTCGTCGTTTTGGGATTTCACACTGCAATCGGCCACCGACCTTGGCGTCGATTCGCAATGGATCGGTGTGTCGCCCGGCGAGTTGAATGCGAGCGAAGTTCGCGTGCCGGTCGAGACTTCGATTGGGCAGCAGTTCTATCGTGTGGTGAAATCGTTTCCCGATCAGGCATCGCCCTGATCACAAACAGGAGAGGGAGTTGGTATGAAGATCAGAGAAACAATTCGAGAAACTTCACGCAGATGTGGCGTATCGATCAAATCGACCTTTGAGCGGCACGCAATCAAGCGGTTATGCGCGAGTGCTTTGCGGGCACCGCTGCTTATCGATCACGCGATCGTGTTGGCTTTGCTCGTTTCGTTGCCCGTTCGGGCCGGTGAGTTGGAACAGTTTTTCTATTCGCCGATCGACGGGACGAATGTCGTTGATCTGACGTCGTCGCCCGAGTTTCCCGAACAACCGTTTATCGTGACACCGGCCAATTGGTTCAGCACCGGCTTGGAAGGCATCACCAACGCCTCGACCTACTACGGGAGCTGGCTGCGTGGTTATCTGGAAACGCCTGTTTCGGGTGCCTACATATTTTATCTCTCCGCCGACGACACCGCGGAGCTGTATCTGAGCACCGATCATCTCGAAGCAGACAAACAATTGATCGCGAAAGTGACGACGGCCGTGCCGGAAGATGATTACCGCGAACAACCCGGCCAGAAATCCGCGGCGATCGATCTGGAGCGCGGTCGACAATACTACTTTGAGATCCGCCACAAACAGGGCGCGGGCGCGGATCACGTACAGGTGGGGTGGTTGCGGCCGGATGACGTTTTGGAAAGGCCGATTCCTCTGCGCTACGTGCAACGGTTTGTCCCTGCGAGCTACCGGGGTCCACAAATCAGTTTGGCTGCCGATATCGCGCCCAAGGTGGAATCGTTTGATTTGCCCGGCCTGTCGTATCCACCCGCCGAGAACCAGCACGTGATCATTGCGGCGAACGTGTCGGCGTTGCCGCCGGTGTATTATCAATGGTTCAAGAACGGCGTGCCTATGGACGGCGAAAACCTGTCCTCGCTCGACTTGGGAACGGTATCCGAAGCGAACAGCGGCGACGTTTTCAACCTGCTGGTGGCCACCGGAAATGGGATCGCGCTCTCGGAGGATTTTCCGTTGCGGGTAAGGAAGGATACAACTCCGCCGACCTTACTGCGCGCAGCGGTTCTGGGTATGACGAATGGCTTTGTCCTGACTTTTAGCGAACCCGTGGACCCGGCCACCGCGACCGACGTGGCGAACTACACAATGAATCTGGGCATCACCGTGACAGACGTGAGCCTGCTCTACGGCACCAACTTGACGACCGTGGTGGTACGGACAAGTCCATTCCCGGCGGCGGGCATCCCGGAAGTGACGGTGAACAATGTTCAGGACCTGGCCAAACCGCCGAACGTCATCGTGCCGGACTCAACAAAGCCAATCAGTTCGGCCGACGGAAGAATCACGCTTCGTTATTATGGTGCCGTCAATGGTGGCATGCCTTTCAATGGTATCAGTTTGGGTGACATTCAAGGCGATCCTCGTTTCCCGGACCATCCGGACTTGGAGACTACGCGCGGTGAATTCGGCATTCCGAATAATTTTGCCGACAATTATGCGGCCCAATTGGTTGGCTATTTGGTGCCGCCAGTATCGGGTGATTATCGGTTTTTCATCGCCTCGGATGATATGGGAACCCTGTACCTCAGCACCGATGCGGATCCCGCGCACAAACGAGTTATCGCGGTTGAACCGCAATGGAACGGCTACCGCGTTTTTACCTCAAGCGAGCGACGCACGATCGAAAATCTCGGACACACTCCGGAGATTGTGGCGTCCAACTTTCCATCGATCGATCGGAACAAAGCCATGAACGATTCTCTGAACACAGTGGGTTTGATTCATCTCGACGCCGGGCAACGCTATTACATCGAAGGATTGATGATGGAAGGTGGCGGCGGTGACAATCTGGATGTGGCCTGGCAAATGCCCGGTGGACCGCCCGTCGTGGACGGTCAGGCCCCCATTCCAGGCGAGTTTCTCGCGCGTTGGGCGGGTGCGAGTGTTGGCGATGTGGCAATCTCGTACGCGCCCACGAATGCCGTCGTCCTCGAAGGCCGCCGAGCGACGTTCAGCGTACATGCTCAAGGAACGGAACCATTCACCTATCAATGGTATCGCGATGGTAAACGCATCGTCGACGTAACGGACCCCAGTTATACGTTTCCGGTGCGATTGTCCGATGATGGGGCGCATTACTCCGTGCGCGTGCGCAATGACTTCAGTGAGCGTTGGAGCAGTGAGGCGGTCCTAACGGTGACGCCCGATCACGAGCCGCCACACATTGTGCGAGCATCTGCCGACCAATATTTTGACAAGGTGACACTGCGTTTTGACGAGCCGGTTGCGGCTGCCTCGGCGACCAACGCCGCAAATTATGTCATCACGCACACGGACAATGGACAGCTATTGCACGTGAATTCAGTGGAACTGGGAGGTTATTTTGACGGCGGCTATACCAACATCATTTTGCACACGGACACCGTTGAATCCGGTGAAAACTATACCGTTCGGACGACTGGTGTTGAGGACCTGGCTCAAGCCGCAAATGGTACAAGGCCCGAAGATTCGGCCGCCTTTACCGGCTGGGTGCTCAGTCGAGGGTTTGTTCTGTACGAACAATTCAACGGAATCCCTGGTTTCTCGGTGGCGGGTTATGCGGAGCCGGGCGTGCTTCCTGATGAGCCAACCATCGTGAAGTATCTTCTTTCCTGGGAGTCTGAATACGTTCAGGAACCGTATTCTGTGGGCCGTCTTTCAGGTTTCTTTATCCCGCCTGGATCGGGGCGCCATGAGTTTTACATGTCGTCGCAATGGAACGGGGAGCTTTGGCTTTCGACCGGCGACAATTCAGCATCGCCAAAGACTCTAATCGCAACGGAACCATGGTATGGTGACCCACAATCGTGGACCGGTGCCGGGGGCTACTCCTCTTCCCGGAACAACGGAGACAACAACACGCTGGGTGACAATCTGTCCGTGCTCAACATGACGGCAGGGGAGCCAAGATATATGGAGTTGCTCTGGAAAGGTAACGGCTATGGTCGTGGGGATGCCACTTACAGCGGGCCAAACGAACCCGTGCCGGCCAACGGAACTCCGAGCCGCCTCACTGGCGGCGTTATCGGCGCTTGGGCCAATCCGGACGCGGTCACAATTGGTGTGACTGACGAACCGACGGACGTGGCCACGAGTGACGGTACCATGGCCACTTTTTCTGTCGCGGCGTCCGCTATCGATTGGGACGGGCAAGCTCAGCCGGTGCTTTATCAGTGGCAGGTCGATGACGTCGATATTCCAGGAGCTACTTCAAGTTCGTTTACGACTTCGTATCTGGCTTACCGGCGCGAACCTTATCATTGCCGCTGCCGGCTTTCATCGGTGGGAGTCGAAACCTATACACGCGAAGCGGTGTTACAGGTGGGATGTGACGACTGCGATTACATCTTTCCAGGTACAGCGCGCAGTGACGGAACGCATCGGCGCGTGACGCTGACAATCGGCAAATTCATCAGCACGACGACGGCAACCAACATGGCAAATTATCACATCGATGGTCTCGTCATTGAGTCGATCGAAGTTTCAAGCTCATCACCCGACTGGACGAAAACTATCATTCTCAATACCTCTCTCCAACAGCCTAGCCGGCGTTACGTCCTGAGCGTGGACGGTTTGGTGGGCTTTCTTTATCCGTACCCTGAAGTTCACGGGTGGCAGTTGCCGTTCGTCGCGTGGACGTTGCAACCAGGCTGGGTGCTTCGCGAGACGTGGACCAATGTCATCGGAACTCGTATTGCAGATTTGACTTCGAACTCGCGATACCCGGATCAACCGGACAAGTCAGATTTCCTGCCTGCGATTGAGTCTCCCCCGTCAGAACCCAACGTTGAATCGTTTGGCGTGCGCTTGAGCGGCTGGCTGCGAGTGACCAACACGGACGACTATCTGTTCGTCATTTCCGGTGACGATCAGGCCGTGTTTTATTTGAGCACCGATGAAAGTCCCTCTCACAAGCGGGCAATTGTGTCTGAGCCCGAATGGGGCGGTCCGAGGGACTGGAACTCCACCGATCGACGAATCAGCAGCCCCCAGGATGACATTTTCCCGGATGTCCAGTTCCTGCCGGTGAACCGCTCTGAAAATACGACGGGACCCATTCGCCTGGTGGAAGGCGCGAGCTATTATTTCGAGGCACTTGAAAAGGAGGGCGGCGGCGGCGATCACGTGGAAGTGACGTTCTACCCGGCTGGCTCGCCGCCTCCGCTCAATGGCACTCCCGGAATCCCTGGCTCATTCGTTTGGAATTACCTTGATCCGGTTAACCTGCAATCAATGTCATCGCCTGATGAAGTTATCGCACTGCCGGGCTGGGATGTGAAATTCAACACGAGTGCGGCCGTGTTTGAACAACCACTTCTTTTTCAGTGGGAACGCAATGGTGTTCCGCTCGTCGATAAGACCAACTCAGTCCTGGAGATTCCATCCGTCGCTTTGTCGATGAATGGCGACCAGTATCGCTGCCGAATCATGGCGCCGGGAGTCGACACCCGCACAGCACCGGCGCGGCTGACTGTTTTGGCCGCACCACAGATGGTACGTCAACAAACTGATTTGCACCGGTTGAAATTCAGCTGGCCGAGCGACGGCACGCCGCATTTGTTCCAGACAACGACTAATCTTTCTCCGCCGATAAATTGGCAAACGCGGGAAACGCTCGATCAAGATCAATACCTGTATCAGTGGACTTATGACCCCACTTCTTCGGGGGCGTCGCCACAATTGTTCTTCAGGATCATCCCCGAAGTATCCCCGCCTTAGATGCGCAATGGGCTATCGTTCGCAATTGGCGCGGGGGAGGACATTTAACTTTCCTTTCGGGCATCGCCGTATAGCGTCGTGGCGTATCAACCATGAAAACGCATTCCGTTGCCTGGTGGAACCTGGAGAACCTGTTTGACGTGGATGATTCGCCGGCCCGTTCCGATAAACTCAAGCGCACCCTGCGAAGCGAACTCAAAGGCTGGAGCGAAGGCATTTTGAATCGCAAAATCACCAATCTCGCATCGATCATCCGACAGTTTAACGGCGGCAGGGGTCCCGATTTGATGGGGGTGTGCGAGGTGGAAAACCGCCCGGTGTTGCAGCGGCTCGTCGATGCGCTCGCGCCGTTGAATCGCAATTATCTGGTGGCGCATCACGACACCGCCGATGAGCGCGGAATCGACGTCGCCTTTATTTACGACGGCGACAAGTTTCTCGCGGAAGAAACGTTTTCACACACAATTCAAAAACGGACAGCCACACGTGAACTGTTTCAGGTGAATTTCCGTTCCGCCGCCGGTCGCTTGCTCGTGGTGGTGGGCAATCATTGGCCGTCGCGTCTCGGTGGTTCGCGCACGTCGGAGGCGTATCGCATCATCGCCGGGGAAACACTCGGGTATTTCAACGACCGCATTGAGGAGATTCAGGGCGACGACACGCCGATCCTGGTGATGGGCGATTTCAACGACGAACCCGGTGACCGGTCGTTGACGGATCACGCGCTGAGTTCGCGTAATCGGACCCAGGTGCTCTATGCGAACACGCCGCGGCTGCTGAACTTGATGTGGCCGTTGATGGGACGCGGGCTCGGGACGCAATACTATGGCAGCGACGCCAACATGCTGGATCAATTCCTGGTTTCGGGCGGCATGCTTAAATCGAAGTCGAAGATTAAGGCGGTGGAGGATTCTGCCACGATCATGCAATTTCCTGAGATGACGGATAAAGGCCGTTACCCATCGCCGATTCGCTTCGGTCGACCGACGAGCGCGTTGAATCAAAATGGGTTCAGCGATCATTTCCCGATCACGATGAATCTGACCGAGTCATGAGGTGCGAGCCATCATTCGGAAATTCGATTGGACGCTTTGTTTGCTGGTTCGTTGGTGCGTCGCTGATCGCTGGCGTTGCCATGGGACAAAACTTGGGGAACGCACCTGAGCTTTCGTCGGCGAAACCAAAGGGTGCTGTTGTTCACGCGACGAGTGTCGATGTCCCGCCGATTGACACGTCAGATCGTTCGGCGGTGGTCGCCGCGTTTTACACGAGTTACAACGCGTCGGAGGGCTTCACCGATGGTTGGGATGGCAACACCACTTCCTGTGTGCTGGGCGTGAACAGCCAGAATTTCACCGAGGCGACTTTGCGTCGGGTGAATTATTTTCGCGCGATGGCGGGATTACCTGGGAACGTGACTTTGGACGATGCGCTCAGCACGAAATGTCGACGGGCGGCGATGATGATGAGCGCTGAGGGACAATTGAGCCATAGCCCGACGAACACGTGGTCCTGCTACACGAGCGATGGCTATGACGGAGCACACAATTCAAATATCGCGCTGGGAATTGAAGGACCGGCGGCGATCAATCTCTATTTGGATGATCCGGGAACGGGCAACGAGTTTGTGGGTCACCGCCGTTGGATTTTATATCCGCCCCAAGCCGTGATGGGGACGGGATCGGTGCCTTCACAAAACGGAAAGCAAGCGGCCAACGCTCTTTGGGTTCTGGCGTCGTTCGGTGGGCGACCGGCATCGCCGGAATTCGTTGCCTGGCCGGCGGCTGGATTCTTCCCTTATCAACTTTTTCCGAAAAGTTCTGGGCGATGGTCCTTTTCACGGCCGACCGCTTCGCTGGGTATCGCGGATGTGACAGTGACGCAAAACGGCACGCCAATGACGGTGAACATCGTCAGTCGTTCGGAAAACGGAGTGGGGGACAACACCCTCGTCTGGACGGTGTCTGGCGTTCCAACATCGGCGCCCGCGACCGACACTTCGTATGTCGTGACGGTGAGCGACGTACTGCTGGATGGCACGCCAACTTCCTACACTTACACTGTGACGGTGATCGATCCGGCCGTGCCAAATTTGAAAGCGCGCTTTGCGACCGATCAAGTGACGATCGCCTGGCCGGTGGGCCCCAGTGGTTTTCTTTTGCAAACGGGCGTGGTGGCCGGCGCAAGTGTGACCTGGGGCGATGCGGGTTTGGAGTCGTTGCCGGTCGGCGATGAGCACCAGGTAAAATTTGCTCCCGAACCCGGCGTGCAATTATTTCGTTTGCGCAAGTGATCGCTGTTTCGTGTGTTGTGGACTCGATCACCGGGCTTTTCTTGTGGAACTGAATTTCCAAACCATTGATCTCGAACTGGCGCTGCCGTGGGCTACGTCGCGAACGGCGCAACCAGGTGGTATTCGGACGTCGAAAGTGGTGCACGTTTGTTTAAGCGATGAGAACGGGGTCGAGGGATTTGGTGAGGCGGCGCCGATCAGGCGGTACGACGAGACAGCCGAGAGCGTAGCTCATTTTCTGCGCAGTTTTCCGGTGCAGGACCTGTCCCTTAATTCGATCGCGGACTCAGTCGCGCTGATCGCCGGCACTGGGTCCGGTCAAATGGCGGCTCGTTGCGCGCTGGAATCGGCGTTGCTCGATCTTGCCGGCAAGCGATCGCGAAGGCCGGTTTGGGAATTGTTGCAAATTGAACGGCCCGAGCCCAAGCCCGTTTCGTACACGATTGGAATCGGATCGGTCGATCACGTTCGGGAGCAGGTTCGGCGGGCGGCCAATTTTCGCATTCTTAAGCTGAAACTGGGAGGGCCGGATGACCGGGCGGCGTTGCAGGCGCTCCGTTCGCTGGCGTCGGACAAGATCGTACGTGTGGACGCCAACGAGGGTTGGTCGGGTCGGGAACAAGCGCTGCGAATGATCGAGTGGTTGGCCGAGGATCCGCGGATCGAATTCGTGGAACAACCGCTCTCGGCGAAACTGCCGGACGACGACCATCGTTGGCTTTTCGAACGCTCGCCGCTCCCCTTGATGGCGGATGAATCGTGCCACCGTACGGCCGATGTGTCGCGACTTGCCGGCTCGTTTCATGGCGTGAACGTGAAACTGATGAAGACGGGTGGATTGACGGAAGGCGTCCAATGTCTGCAAACGGCGCGGCGGCTGGGCCTGAAAACAATGCTTGGCTGCATGATTGAATCGACGCTTGGCATTGCGGCGGCTTTCCAGTTGGCAGGCTTGGCCGATTATCTGGACCTCGACAGTCATGTGTTGCTGGCCCGGGATCCGTTTGCCGGTCTGGAGCTGAATGGCGGGATTCTGAGTTTGTCGGGCGAGGAGTTGCGCCCGGGACTGGGAGTTCCCCCGAAAAGGGGTCAAGTTAAGCCTTCGAGCCGCCGTTAATAGATGGGATGTGCTTTGCAAAAGGCGGTGGGCTACCGCGCTTGACGCTTGATAGCCCCTTCGTTACGTTGCGCCATCGTTTAAGAAACAATGAAACCCAGCAATTTTCTGATCCCCCACGTGGTGGAACAAACCGGCCGTGGCGAGCGCGGATACGACATTTATTCACGCTTGTTGGTCGACCGCATCGTGTTCCTCGGCACTGACGTCAATGACATGGTTTCCAACGTCATCATCGCCCAATTGTTGTTCCTCCAAATGCAGGACCCAAAGAAGGATATCCACTTCTACATCAATTCGCCGGGCGGCAGCGTCACGGCGGGGTTGGCGATTTACGACACGCTGCAATGGCTGTCTTGCGACGTGAACACGTATTGCATCGGCCAGGCGGCCAGCATGGGGGCGGTGCTGCTCTGTGCCGGCACCAAGGGCAAACGCTACGCGTTGCCGAATTCGAACATCATGATTCACCAGATTCTCGGCGGCGCCGAAGGCCAGGCCACGGATGTCGAGATTCGTGTGAAGTACATGCTGCGCCTCAAAAAGCGGCTGAACGAGATCATTTCACACCACACCGGCAAGGATTATGACACGGTCGAAAAAGCCTGCGACCGCGATAATTTCATGTCGGCAGATGACGCCAAGGAATTCGGTCTGGTGGATGAAGTCGTGAAATCCCGGAAAGACATTCCGGCGATGTTGGAAAAGCAGTAACCAATCGTACCGATGGCCCGAGCCAACAGCATCACCTTGTGCAGCTTCTGCGGAAAATCGCATTCCGAGGTCCGAAAACTCATTGCCGGACCGGGGGTGTACATCTGCGACAGCTGCGTGCTGTTGTGCAAGAGCGTGCTCGACAAGGAACTGAATGCCGACACCAAACGGGGTCAGTCCGCGTTGAAGGTCCCGAAGCCGGCGGACATTCGCGGGGAGTTGGACCGGCATTGCATTGGTCAGGAGCAGGCCAAAAAGGCGCTCGCGGTCGCGGTGCACAATCACTACAAGCGCATTTCCGTTGAGTCCGTCGAGCCGCCGTCCGAATCTGATACGACGTTTCGGAAGCCGGCCAATGACGACGAGGTCGAGCTGGAGAAGAGCAACATCCTCCTGATTGGTCCGACTGGTTGCGGCAAGACGTTGTTGGCGCGAACGCTGGCGCGGATTCTGGATGTGCCGTTCGCGATCGCTGATGCGACGACCATCACTGAGGCCGGTTACGTTGGTGAAGACGTTGAGAACATCATTTTGCGCCTCCTGCAAAATGCCGACTACGATGTGAAACGCGCCCAAATGGGCATCGTTTATATCGACGAAATCGACAAGATCACGCGCAAGACCGAAAACGTTTCCATCACACGCGACGTATCCGGCGAAGGCGTCCAGCAGGCGTTGCTCAAGATCCTCGAAGGAACGATTTGCAACGTCCCGCCACAGGGCGGTCGCAAACATCCGCAGCAGGAATACATTCGCGTCGACACCACCAACATCCTTTTCATTTGTGGTGGCGCGTTTGTGGGCTTGGACAAGGTTGTGCAGCGCCGCATTGGCAAGCGCGTGATGGGCTTTGGCGGCAAACACGATGACGTGGCCAATGTAGGTACTGAACTCGACGGCTTGATGCATCGGGTTGAGCCGGAAGATTTGCTTTCGTTTGGCTTCATCCCGGAATTCATTGGCCGGCTGCCCATGGTGACGGCGTTGGACGAGTTGACCGAAGAACAGCTCGTGCAAATTATGACCGAGCCGAAAAACGCGCTGGTAAAGCAGTTTGGCAAATTGCTCGCGATGGAGGGCGTCGAGCTGGAGTTTACGGTGGAATCGCTCCACGAACTCGCGAAGCAGGCGATCAAGAAGGGCACCGGAGCGCGCGCGCTTCGTGGTCTGCTCGAGAAGCTGATGCTCGACGTAATGTACGACATCCCGGCGGCGACAGACGTCGAATGCGTCAAGATCACCAAGCCGGTGGTTCTCGGTGAGCAACCGCCGTTGATTCAGCGCAAGGCGACGCAGGCGGCCGCTTGATTCTCGTTCCTTCCTTTCCGGCTGTTCGTTCCCAGGAAATCACCCGGGGTTTCAATTTTTCTCCTTCGATCAATTGATCGATTCATCATGGCTCTCGCGGTCGACGCTATCCAACGCGTTACCTGCGCTGCTGAAGTGTCGGTTGTGCGATGACACTTCCTGTTCCACCTGAGGTCGAAAATCGATCTGTCGGAAGGCGTTCAAGCCGCGACGGTAGCCGGTCATTGTTTGAGCCACTCGAGCTAACAGCTTGATAACGAAGCACTGACTTGGCCTCGGCGTGGTTGGGAGGTGCTTAGGTACGGCAGTTGCGAAAACGCGCTCCAATCATCGAACGGCCATTCAAGATTCCGGCACGGCGAAGCGTAGGCGTCGTGGTCGGGAGTTGCGATTGGGCGTCAGGCAATCCCGTACCACCATGGACATAGCAATGACACCTTCACAGAATTCCGCCAAAAACACGTTGAGCAACGACGTCGAAATCAAGGGCAACTTGAAATTCTCGGGCGAGCTGGTTTTCGACGGCAAACTCGACGGCGAGATCCACACCGACGGCACGCTGCAGCTCGGCGAAAGCGCTGTCATCAGCGGCAACATTCACGCTCAAACGGTTGTGGTTCGCGGCAAGGTCAACGGCAATATCGCGGCAAAGGAAAAAATCGAAATCAAGAGCAAGGCTGAGCTTTTTGGTGACATCAAGAGTGCCAAGTTGGTGATCGAGGAAGGCGTCACGTTCGTCGGTAAGACCGAGGTCAATCCCAACAAAGTTGCGCCGACACCACCACCCCGGTCCGCCGAAACCGCCAAATCCTCCGAAAAGGAAAAGACCGCGGAGCCGGCCGGTAAAGCAGGCGGAAAGTGAGGCCGGGTTCGGTCTCCGTCTCTTCATTGAATGCCAGCGAAAAAGCAGGGCACAGTCAAGGTGGCCTGTCCGCACTGTGGGCATCGACAGGCTGAGCCGGCGACCGGTTACTCGACCAATTGCAAGGCGTGTGGCCAATATTTTCGTGTCCAGGAAGAACTACGCCCCGCGCGCCGAAAATCTGAAACTGGTCCGGAGCAGCGGCTGATCGCGTGCCTGGATTGTGGCACCGAACTCAATGTTCCGGTAAGCGCGCAATCGACGATGTGCAAACGTTGCAGCGCATACCTGGATCTCCGGGATTACCAGATTACCAGCGCCGTCTCCAAAAACTTCCGGACGGTGGGTCGCTTCGTGGTCGAACCAAAGGGCTACATTTTCAACACGGAGTGCCTCGTCGGGGAAGCGGTCATCAAGGGACGGTTTATCGGCAAGTTGAAAGTGACCGGCAAGTTGACGATCTATTCCGGTGCCGACATCAAGGGGACGTTCACTGCCGGGTGCCTCGTGATTCCCAAGACCGAACATTTTCGTTGGAACGAGGGGATCCAGATTCAATCCGCCGACATCGCGGGTGAGTTGGTGGCGCGGTTGAACGCCGACGCCCAAGTAACCTTGCGATCCACTGCCAAAATGTTTGGTGAGATTGCGGCGCCAAGCCTCTCAATCGAAGATGGGGCGGTGATTGTCGGCAGTGTGCGGATTGGAAATGGGGGAAATCTTGGGCGGGCCGCACAATTTGAACCCGGTGGCTCAGCGAAAAAACTTCGACGCAAAACGGAAGTTAATCGTGGTTGATTCCCTTGACGATCCGTTGAATCGCCATCGTGAAATCAGCCATGGAGTTGGGTTTGTGGAGCACCTCGCGCGCGCCAATTTGGCGGGCGCGCGTTTTGAGATCTTCCGTGACGTGGCCCGATGCCAGGGCGACGATGGCGTCGGGGCGAATCTTCAGTATCTCAGCGACGACTTGCAGTCCCGAGATTCCGGGCATGTTCAGGTCGGAGATCACGATATCAAATTTGGCGTGGTCATCGCGGTACGCTTGGAGCGCTTCGGCGGGCCTCGTGAATCCGGTGACCTCATAACCGAGCCGCTTGAGCATTCGCTTTGCGAGGTACACCAGCGCTTCCTCATCGTCGATGTACAGGATGTGTTGACCGCACTGCCCGGCCGGTGGTGCCGGGGCTGGCGCGGCGCGTTTGAGATCCGTACCCGGTGACGATCGCACCGCGGGAAAGTAGATCTTAAACGTTGTGCCGTTACCGGGATCGCTTTTCACGCGGATGCCACCGTCGTGGTCCTGGACAATTCCGTGGACCACCGACAGCCCGAGGCCGGTTCCTTTGCCCTGTTCCTTGGTGGTGAAGAAGGGGTCAAAAATTCGCTCGATCGTTGCGGCATCCATGCCCTTGCCGGTGTCGGCAATGGAGAGGCAAACATGTTCCCCCGAACGGAGCCCGGCAGGTCGATTGTCGGCATGTTCATCGATCCTTTCCGAACGCAGGCTGATGGTGATCTTGCCCGGTTGATCATCCATCGCATGCCAGGCGTTGGTGCCGATATTGATCAGCACTTGATGAATCTGCGTTGGGTCGACCATGGCCGGTGGAACATCGGGGGCCGCATCAACCTCGATCGTCACGTAGGCGGGGATGGTTGCCCGTAGCAGCCCCACGGATTCCTGCACGATGGCTGCCAGATTCATGACCGACCGATCCTGGGCTTGCTGCCGGCTGAACGTGAGGATCTGCCGCACCAGCAGGCTGGCACGTGAACCGGCCTTGATGATTTCCTCAAGGCAAGGCCGGACCGCGTGGTCCTGGGGCAGTTCCATTCGGCCGACTTCGGCGTTGCCGAGAATGGCGGCGAGGATGTTGTTGAAATCGTGGGCGATGCCGCCGGCCAGCAGACCAATCGCCTCCATTTTTTGAGCCTGCTGGAATTGTTCGGCGAGCACGCGGCGCTGCGTGATGTCTTCGGCTGT
Source organism: bacterium (assembly GCA_016124235.1). Classification (GTDB taxonomy): domain Bacteria; phylum Verrucomicrobiota; class Verrucomicrobiia; order Limisphaerales; family RI-55; genus RI-55. Next base: position 62,756 of record WGOC01000025.1, read on the forward strand.
TCCGACGATGCGAACGACGTTGCCGTCGTCATCGCGCACGGGAAACGCCTGGTCATGAATCCAGCGAATCAATCCGTCCGGTCTTCGCACCCGATAAGTCTCGTCGTAAGTTCCCGCGGCTTGCTTGTCGATGGCGGCCTGGCATACGCATTCGCGATCGTCTGGATGGATGGCGTCCAGCCACGTCCGCGGAGATTCGTACAAACTTTGGCAAGTGCGGCCCCAGATGGATTCATACGCCGGGCTGATGTAGAGAACCTGTTTCTTGGTGGGATCCGTCATCCAGAACACTTCGTGGATGTTTTCGGCAAGTTCCCGGAACCGCTCCTCGCTTTCCCGCAATCGATTCAGGGCCTCGCGGCGTTCGGTGATGTCTTCGGAAAAGATGATGATCCCGCCGATGGTTTCGTTGGCTTGCAACCACGGACGAATCTCCCAACGAATCCAACCGATTTTGCCGTCCGCCCGGCTAAACGGTTCGCCATCACATGTCTCGACCGCGCCCGCCAGGCATTGTTGATGGATCTCGCGCCAACGATCCGGCATATTGGGAAAGACGTCATAATGGTTGCGTCCGACGATCGATTCGGTTCCAAGTCGATAATCTTCCATCCAGCGTCGGCTGACGGCGAGGTATCGCATCTGATTGTCGAGCATCGCGATGGCGGCCGGGCTGTGCTGTACGAACAAATCGAGTTGCTGCTCGCGTTCCTTCAAAATGGCCTCGCGACGCTTTCGCTCGCTGATATCATGAGCGAGTTTGGAAACGCCGATTATGCGGCCGGTGGAGTTGCGAATCGGCGAGGCGGTGATCGACACCTCGATGATTCGGCCGTCTTTCGTCAATCGCTGTGTTTCAAATCGTTCAAGTGGTTCCTCGTTTTTGACCCGGGCAATGATCCGGCTTTCCTCGCCGGCGCGTTGGGGTGGAATCAGCCGCGCGATGGTCGTCCCGATCGTCTCACTGGCCGTGAAGCCAAACAATTCCTCGGCGCCTTTGTTCCAACTGGTGATGATCCCCTCAAGGTCCTTGCCGATGATCGCGTCACTCGAATATTCGACGATCGCCGCCAAACGGTGGGCCGCCATTTCGGAGGCTTTACGTTCTGTGACATTCTCGTGCGCGACCACGGCGCGGACGGGGCCAACGCCGGAGAATCGGGTTACGCGGCCGACAAACCAGCGCTTATCCGTCGGCGAATGGCAGGGATATTCCCACGCGAATTCGTTCAGTTCGCCACGAATCACCGCGCGAATGCCCTCGGCGAATGTCCTGGAATCGACGAAATCATTCCCCGTCACGGCATCGCAGACGTCGAGATAATTCACCCCTTCGCGCGCCCACGCTTCGGGACAGTCATTCGCGGCGGCGAAATCCCGCCACGCCTTGTTGGTGGCGAGAATGTTGCCGGCCGCATCGAGCACGCAGATATGATCGGCCAGCGCGTCGATGGTGGCTTGTGCAAACCGCACGGCATTGCGGAGCGCGTCTTCCGCCAGCTTTCGTTTCGTTATGTTGAGGGCGAAGCCAATGATGCCGACGACGCGCCCGGTTGGGTCGCGATGGGGAAATTTGTCCGTCGAAAGCCAGTAGTCGCCGTCGGGCGCCTGCAGTTTTTCCTCGATGCCATAAAGCGGTTGTCCGGTGTTGATCACGCGCATGTCATCGGCGTGATATTTTTCGCCATAGGGCGAGCCGAGGTCGGAATCCGTTTTCCCGACAAAAACCTCCGGTGACTTGCCGGTCAACCGGGCCAATTCGCGGTTCACGCGAACAAATCGACCTTCCCGATCCTTGTAGAAAATGAGCGCCGGTACCGCGTCGAGAATGAGCTGCAATTCGTTGCGCTGACGTTGTCCCTCGGATTCCGCCAGCGTCCGTGCGGTGACGTCGGAAATTTCCGCAAAAACCCACGAGGAATTGTCGCCGGCATTCCACGGATGATAATGGGCGGCGAAGTGCCTGAGGCCATGGGCGCCGGGCAGATCAATTTCGTAATCGACCGGCTGACCTGCGAACGCCAGGTCAAGTTTTGGCCGTATGAAATCCTCGTAGGAGTCCCCGAGCACTTCCGCCAGGGGTTTGCCAACAACGGCGTCGGTTGGTCGGCCCAGCAGATTTGCGTACGCGGCGTTTGCGAACACGTAACGGTGGTGCCGGTCGATGATCGCCAGGCCGACACTGATTTTTTCCGCGATGCCGTGCAGTTGCTCCTGTTCTGCCGACAGAACGCGAATCGTGTTCTGCATTTCCAAAGCCGAAACCAGCTGCCGGCTCAATCGTTGCAAGGCGTCGAGGTCGGCCGGGCTCAATTCGCGCGGTGTTGGGTCGACAACACCGAGCACACCGACTACGTGATCGCCCTGAGTGATCAAAGGCAGGCCCGCAAAGAAACGAGTGTTGATTCCCGGCGCCAGCAGGGTGTCTTTGGCGAATCGTGCGTCGGCCGTGAGGTCGCGCAGGAACAACGGGCCTTTTTGTTCAACGACGGACGCGCATACCGCGGACCGTTGAATCGCCGGGCCGGCATCGATACCAAACTGGGCGGCGACCGAAAGTCGGTCGTCCTCGACGACCGTGAGAAAGGCCGACGTCGCCCGGCAAATGCACGCCGCCAGAACGACGAAATCATCCAGTGACCGATCAGCCGTGCTTTGTACGGCTGCACTGCGCCTAGCACAATCATTAGCCATCGAACCCTCTGTTGTTCTCGGGGAACCCTTCATGGGCAGCGTCCCTTTGATACGTTCTGCGGAAAACAATGGCGAGTTCAAAGTCAGTGACGAAGAACTGGCCTGTTTCATAGAGCAAACGTTAGTCGAATCGGTGGAAGGGAAAGGGTGAAATCTTGAACTTCCACTCATTGAATCGGCAGCTCGCAGCGACCAGTTGAGTGATTAAATGGCCGCGCAATTCCACGGACAGGCAATTATTCGTCGATCGGGAAAATTTTTCTGGCCGCGTCTGTTAGGCCGGTGAACAGCTGAAAGGGACTGTGACCTCAGCCATATCCTGAAATTCGTTCAGCCAATTCTTGTCGGATTGGTCTGACTCGATTCTCAATTCGCTACTTAATAGCCATTTTTGGACTCGGGAAGGCGCATTGGATGCAAACTGAAATGCAAGTTGAGTCCCACGGAGGCGCGCTGCAATCAATCTGAACACAACAATTTGGAATACTGTGCGACACGTTATGGGGTTCGGTCCGACACAGCGACACGTTTTGGCTGGAAGTTAGCGATGGGCGTGGCTTGATGGGAGGGTTCTGAGGCCATTTTTCCGTCGGTTCGATTCCGACCCTCGCCTCCATCCCTTTTTGTGGGAAAACCGGAGGAAAACAGCCCGAGTTTCAGTGAAAGTTTCAGTAACGGGAACTACCCCGCTACTACCCGAGCAACCTCGGTCACTGCTCGCTGACGAGATCGGATGGGGTTGGTTCATGTTCACAACGTGAGAGAGAACATGAAGCAACGCTACAGCGTATTCCCCCGGCCGTGGGGCGTTTACTACTACCAGGACAACGTCACCGGCAAACAGGGAACCCTCAAGACCCGCGACAAGGCCGAGGCCCATCGGCTGGTCGCCGCCAAGAATGAACACGAGGAGGCCCCCGCCTTCAGCCGCCATCTGGCCCGAGTCTATTGGAAAGCGGGCGACCCCGCCGGGGCCACCCGGACGTGGCAGCACGTCATGGACGAAATCCCCAAGCTCAAGCAGGACGACACGCAACACCGCTGGCTGACTGCGATCAAGGACTCGGCGTTTGACACCCTCCGCAAGGTCGTGGTTCTGGAAACCAGTGCCGATCACTTCCTGAAAGTGCTGGAGCAGGGCACCGTCTCCACCAACATCTATCTGCGGCGCATCCACAACTTCGCCCTCGACATGAACTGGCTGCCGTGGCCGGTGCTGCCCAAGAAAAGGTGGCCGAAAATTCAGTTCAAGAAGAAGCGGGCCATCAAGTGGGAGGAGCATCAGGCCATTGTCGCCCGTGAGCCGAACGACGAGCGCAGGGCGTTTTACCAGCTTGCGTGGCAGTTGGGTGCGTCGCAGTCCGACCTCGCCCATCTGGCGGCCAAGGACATCAATTGGGACGAACGCGTCATCGCCTTCCACCGAAAGAAGACCGGCACGCTGGTTCTCCAATCTTTCGACGACGAAACCGCCGCCTTGCTGCGGACGTTGCCGCAGGACGGTCCGCTCTTTCCCTATCTGCGTACCGTGCGCGCG
>WGOC01000001.1 GCA_016124235.1 bacterium
CGTTCGCTTGAGTCACAGCGGGTGTGTTCACCCCCGACAACGCTCGCTTTCCGGCTCGCACGGCATTAACGCCGTGCTCTCCTCCAAGCTCGCGCTCCGGTCGCTCACGCGACCCCCAACAGGTTCACACACGAACGGGTTGGCGAATGTGAATGAGCGATCGTCTGTTTAATGCATAGTTTACTGGTGCCCATCAAGGAACGGGTTGCCATGTGGCATTGCTACAGGTGAGGAGTAATCCTACTTGGCAATGCAGGTTACGACGTCATTCCCTTTCGACGAAAGGGCGTGAGATGCCGTCGTGTCTTGTCTGCGGAATAAAAAATGGTGGCGAACATTGCCAGTTGGACGCACTCATGCACATCGTTCGGGAGTCGAGTTTCGGTCGTAACGCGATGATTCGGGACGATGTTAAAATATTTCAAATGAGCAACCGTCTTTACGTAGCGATATGCAATAATCCTGTAAAGTTCTTATGGGAGCCACTCGATGGTATGGATCGATGGGAGGAAAGTGAAATTGACGACACTGCAACTCTGCTCAATTCGAACGTCCCGGAAGTCTCCACCCATGCGCTGGCGACCAAACTGGTACTGCGTCGGGGTGGTGGCGACCTCATTGAGTCTGCCCGATCGAGCGGCATCTTGATTTCGAGGGAGGATTCATTTTGGCCAATATGGTGGGCGTCTGAATTGCCCGATGATCGTGCTCGAGATCCATCTCACGTCGCCGATTACCTTGTCACGCTTTGGAACGTAACGACGAGCAGTCCCGGTATGGTGACGGAAAGGAGATCGGGAAGGCAGGAGCCCCCGTTGCTGCTCAATCAATCTGGTCCACTGACTGTCCTCGAGTCAAAGCGATGTGGCGAAATCATGCTGCTCGTATGCACCATGCCGGTTGGGCCAATTTCAAATGGCGATCAACCATCACCGGATAAGGTCTTGCTGGCTTTTGACATCCCAGGGAGAGGCTTCTATGGGATGAACTTAAAAGTGCGAGCTGATGATCCCGATATCCGTTACCGGTATCTGGAATGGATTCCTCCTGCGGTTACCTACCAGCAATGGAATCCCGTTAGTACCGACAACGGACGCCGCCAGGTTTGCCTGATCATGGATCGTCATATTGGTGATTCACTTGCGCTTCTATCCACCCATTTTCGTTTTCTCAGGGAGATACCCAACGTCGACCTGACCGTCGACGTGTCTCGCTGCGGATTCTTGAAGACCGCGTCGAACGAATTGCTGACCACACTGCTTCCCGGTCGTCCATTCGCTGTGAAAACCGAGCCACCTGACTATGGTTCATTTGATTATATATTTGATCCGTATGACCTGGTTCCGGGAATCCTTTCGCGGAAATTGCTTAACGACTCCGGCCAGATCAGCCTGATTTCTTCGCTGGAATTTCTGCAAGCATGCCGGGCGAAGAAACGGAGGGATATATTGGACATCCACCTCTCGGCCCTCAAGCGCATCGGTGTGATTTCACCGGATACCGGGCACCCCGCATTTGTGAAGTTTTCGGTTACCAAAGAGTTGTGCGATCAGGCCCGGTTGCATGTCCGCCACCGATTCATGTCAGCGGAGCGGGACTCAGGACGCCCCATCGTAACAATATTCCCATTGGGTTTGACGAGTGACCGCAAGTATCCGGGTAGCCGGATGCGGCTATTGCTCAATCAACTTCACTCGCGATTTCAAGCGGCGGTGTTCATTTGCGGTTCCGATTACGACACTCCCGATCTCGTCGATGCAAGTTCGTCCATGTCGGCACTCGGCTCTCGACATGCAGATCGCCCGGTCGTCTGTCTGTTTAATGAGCCGCTTTCGGTCGTGGTCGATCTATTATTGGCAAGCGACGTCGTAGTGGCCATGGACACGGGGCCGCTTCATCTGGCTCGCGCTTTGCGGCGGGCACCAATTGCGCTTTATTCGAGCAAGGTAAACGACCTACGGAGCTTCATGGCGTTTCCTTGGTTTGTTGACGACGGAACTGTGGAAGTCTTGCGCCCCGATGTTGGCGACTCCCATGTGCGAGTCGAACAAATCGTCGATTCGGTCGGGAAGAGTTTAGTGGACCAATCCAATTGAGAGGAGCTGCCACGCCATGGCCGACAACGAAACTTCAAATCGGTCGACCAACGGGACCAGTGCACGGCCCTGATATCCGGGCAACCGAGCGAAGGTCATTGCCCGATAGAAATTATCCGAACGGAACCGTCGTGCATCAAATCGCCAGCCTGCATGTTGGGCCACGAAATAGGCAAGTGCATCGAGATTCTCGCATCCTTTAGGGCCACCGAACGCTGCAATGAAGTGCTGCTTGACCAAAATGGAAGGCATCAGCATTTCTGCGGCATACGTGTCGGCCTCTTCTTCTTGTGGCGGGCGCCCTCGGTGACCACCAAATCGCGGCTCTCGATCACGAAACAAAAGCTTCTGGTCTCGATGAAGCTGGTAATGGCCGAGCTCGTGGCCGAGCGTGAATTTCTGGGTGGAAATTGGAAACTCTTGCGAAATCTCGATTCGCTTCTTTCTCACATCAAGTTTCCCGGCATACGAGTGGTGCCGGGCGTCCCCATGATCCCTCAGTATCGACGGCACGGACACAACGCTCAACCCCAGCTTCTTAGCGAAAAATGCGGGAGCTGTAGTAACCAATCGGATTTGATCGTCGTCGCCTATATCCGTCCGATCCAGGCATTCTTCCAGGTCGTCTTTAGCAAGACTCCTGATCTCGATGATTCGATGAGAATGCAACATCCGAAATGACAAAAAACACCATATATGGCGTAGGTCAACACAAAAGGCCCCTTATGTTGGGCCTTTTCTACAAAGGAGTGCATGAGCTTTACTGCGCTTTTGATCCTTTTTTTGCCACAAAGACGATGAATTGCCCCCGTAAGAAATCCCGTTCCCATCCGTCTGTCGTTTACAGGCGGCAGACTGAACCGAGAGACCCATTGAGGAATAATCGCCGCCCACTTTCCAGCATTGATGCCTCGACCAGGTAAGTCCACGAAACCGGGCGGATTGCCGCGCCAGTTCGGCCAAAATGCTTCCCAAACGAGCCTCTATTACCTTGGCGGCTCGTAACAATCGTATGTCGCCAATTAACCGTTGCCGCAAAATCGCAAGGGGCGGTGGCGGTTTCGTGGATTTACTCCATCGGAGTAGAGGCTCGTTTGGGATATGGCGAGCGACCAATACACCATTCATATCGGTACGCGGCACCATTGGGGAAACGAGGTGTTCTTTGGCATCCGTACCGATGATCGCAGCCGGCATCTCTACGTGATCGGCAAGACCGGCACGGGCAAGACGACCTTGCTAAAGAATTTGATCATCCAGGATATCGAGGCCGGACGGGGCGTCGGCATCCTTGATCCGCATGGGGATCTGGCCACTGAGCTTTTGGATTACATCCCCCGCTGGCGAACCGAGGATGTCGTCTACTTCGCTCCCGGCGATCGGGAATCTCCGATAGCATTCAATCCGTTGGATACGCGGAGTCAGGACCATAAACACTTGATTGCCTCCGGGGTCGTCAGTGCGTTTAAAAACGTATGGCGCGAATCATGGGGACCTCGCACAGAGTACATTCTATATGCCGCCATTGCCGCATTGCTTGATTGTGAAGGGTCCACCCTCTTGGGTGTCCAGCGGTTGCTGTCGGACGAACGATACCGCCAATGGGTGGTCCGACAGATCAAGGACCCTCTCGTACGGACGTTCTGGGTGCGGGAATTTGGACAATATGAGACCCGGTTCATGAATGAGGCGGTGGCTCCGCTGCAAAATAAGGTGGGGCAGCTAGTCATGTCACCGTTGCTCCGAAACATCCTCGGGCAGGTCCGCAGTCGGTTCGATGCCCGTTTCATCATGGACAATCGCCGGATCTTCATCGCGAATCTTTCCAAGGGCCGGATCGGGGAGGATAAATCGAATCTGCTGGGCTCGCTTCTGGTTACTCATTTCCAGCTTGCCGCCATGTCCCGCGCGGATATCCCGGAGGATAATCGGGAGGATTTTTTCCTCGTGATCGACGAGTTTCAAAACTTTGCCACGGATTCTTTTGCCAGCATTCTCTCCGAAGCCCGCAAGTATCGCCTCTGCCTGACACTATCCCACCAGTATCTTGGTCAACTGCGCCAGGAGGTTGGAGATGCTGTGTTCGGCAATGCCGGCTCTATGATCTCATTCCGCATCGGTCAGGCGGATGCATCCGTGCTTGAACGAGAGTTCGATGGTGTCTACAGTGCTTCTCAGTTTTCAGAGCTGGGAAATCATGAAGTCTGCGCGAAGATCCTCGTCGATGGTGAGCGCCGGGAACCTTTTCAGGGGAAGTCTCTGCACCCCCTCGGGGTTCGGCACGGTCGGGGTGACGTCATCGTACGGCGTTCCAAGCAACAATTCAGCAGAGCCCGAAAAACGGTGGAGGAGAAGATAGAGAGGTGGATAAGCAATGAGTGAACTATTCGACGGCTTCATAAATGTCCTTGATGACTTAAGAGAAAACGATCGGCGCGATGCCGGCGACCGAGGTGCGCTTCTTGGCCAGGGATCAAGCTTTACCTTCGCTGAAACTCTGACCCTCCCAACGATCTCTGGTTTTTTATTGGAAGTTCGGCTTCAATGGAAAATGGTCTTAAGAGAAAGCTATCCCCGGAAGAAAGCCCGTCTTTGGCAGAAAGATTATGACCGGGTCCGCGAGGCATATCTTGTTCAGGTATTCCATCGGGCAATGGCCGTGCGTTTCTTTGTGTTGGCTTGGCGGAAAGTAAGCAACGAACTTGGCAACCTTGAGCAACCTCTCGTGCTGACAGCCTGTGTTTCACGAATAAACGACAATGCTGTCATCGATACAAGCGACGACTACGAATCAATCATCAAGGATGCCAACAAGTTTGATTTTGTCACCTTTGGCCAGGCGACTAAATGGTCGCTAACGGTTACGGATTGTGAACAAGGGATATGGAGCAACGAACTTATCGAAAGGAACTATGCCATGCTACGCCTGCCTCCTGAAACACTTGAAGCCATCACCGGTGATACCCGGTATCGACGATATGAGGAGATGGTAGCGGTCGCCGCGCTCAAACGACGTTTGGACATTGAATCAGCACTGCAGCGTGATATGACGGACCAAGAATTTGGAACGTCTGCACATTGTTTCCGTGTCAAAACGAATCTCGTCGGCGCAAGGTTGAAACTGCAATGGGAAGTCAAGCCAGGGAACGACGGTCTCAAGTTTGTGGCATACCGTTCGTTGGGCGCAACCTTTCCCGAATTAAACTCAAATGCAAAAGGCCAGCACACTGGCAGTGATGGCGATAAAATAGTTGATACCATTGAGAATGGTTCAGTGGTGGTCACGCTTCCTGAAGGGCGGGAAGTTCGCTTTCGCTTTGCGGTGATCTGCCGGAAGACTTACAAAGTGGATGACCAAATGTCATTCATGATCACTGTTCCACGAAAACAAGACTATGACGATCAGTTGGAACGTACGTTCCTGAACCGTATCGAGGAGATGGCCGGTCAATCGAAGCGTGAATCAACCTACGACAAGGAGTTTGCCACTCTTTTCAAGCGTGCCGGGCATCAGCGCCGTATGCGAAAGGCAATTGAAGAAATGGAAAAGTCGGATATCGACGAAGAGATTGAGCAAATTGAATCGCAAAACTTATCGAGCAGAGCAAAAAGCAAGAGTATCAAAGATGCCAAAGAGCGCATACAGAGTTACTATGGGCGGATGCGAATGGAGTATCTGGATTAAAAAAAGAACCGTTTGACCGGTTCTTTTCTGTTTGAGGAATCTGGATACGCCAACAACTTATCTACTCACCCGCCATGGTGGCACGTAAGCGTTCTGTTGTCTGAACGTGGATATCCTTTTCAGTTGGAAGTGGAACATCGAATTCGCCTTGCAACCTCTGGAAGGTGGCTGTTTGACGATAAAAGACGTCTACGTCAATCGACGCAGTCTCCTCTAAGGTGCGCTCAATGAACTTCCGATAAGCGTCGCGTTCGGCCCTTACCCGATTGGCACAGGTCGTCATCTGGCTGAAACGCACAAGCTGTTTCATTTCCCGTGACTCTTGTTGGTCCATGATTTTTGAAAGTCCCCGTACCAATTGCAGCGCCAGTGGTTCGGGAAGATGTTCCGCGAGCAGGGCTACCTCCTCAATTGCGGTATCCCTAGTATCCGGCTTGAGTTCTTGTTTGGATGAAGATGCTTCCTTGGGCATATTAATCTCCGCTTTGATTGGCAGTTTGGAATCCCACATACACAGCGTATACGGGTTTCCGGCTGCCAACCACGGCACGGGCTTGCACTCTCCATCTGGAAAAGCGAAGGACGATCTGGGCACATCATACCATGCTTTAAATGATTTGTACAGGGTTCGATGCACACTGCAAGCGATGGCTTTGTTTACAGCTTTTTGCGGTTGTGATTAGCTAATCACTAGACGGTCTTCCACAAACTCAATAGCCCGAAAGGAGTATCTCAATGCAAACCTGGATTGATTTCAAAGAGCTCAGACAGAGACTGAGTTTCGAGGCTGTTCTGCGCCACTTCGGCGTGGAACCACGACTCAAGGGTAAACAACATCATGGGTTCTGCCCCTTACCCAATCATCAGGGCAAACGAAATTCGGCGTCTTTTTCCGCGAACGTTGAAAGAGGGATCTTCCAATGTTTTGGATGTGGTGCCAAAGGCAACATTCTCGACTTTGCCGTTTTGATGAGCGGCAAAGATCCCACGAGCACGGCTGATGTTCATTCGGTGGCCGTCGAATTGCATGAGCGGTTCGTTGGCCCGATGCCAAACGAAGCAAGGGGCAGGGCGAAAACCCGTCCGTCCCCTCCTCCAGCACAGCCATCCGAACCGACTGCCGACAATCGCCCGCGTGTTATCAACGCCCCGCTTGATTTCGAGCTTAAGAGCTTGGACGCCGCCCATCCGTATTTGCGGGAACGCGGATTTACATCCGAGACGATCGCTCACTTCGGCCTGGGCTACTGCTCGCGCGGAATGCTCAAAGGGAGAATTGCCATCCCGTTGCACAATACGACGGACGGCAAACTCATCGGCTATGCCGGACGACTGGTTAATGAAAGCGAAGTCAGCGAGGACGAACCAAAATATCGGCTCCCTCCAAAACGTGAACGCAAAGGCGTGCTGTTCGAATTCCAAAAAACGCGTCTTGTTTACAACGGCAACCGCATTCGGAAACCGGTTGACGACCTGGTCGTCGTTGAGGGTTTTCCCTCTGTGTGGTGGTTATGGCAATGCGGTATTGAGAATGTCGTTGCCGTGATGGGTGCGAGCTGTGCTGAACGACAGGCGGAGCTCATTGTCGGTATGGTAACGCCGTCTGGTCGCGTGTGGGCGATGCCGGACGGAAACGCCGCCGGGGAACGCTGCGCGGAAAGCATTATACGCCTCATATCGCCGCACCGATTTGTGCGCTGGATCAAACTCGACGCGGACAAACAACCAACTGATCTTTCGCCGGAATCACTTCGGGCGCTCTTGACCCGATAATCAAAAGCGACCCGTGAGGGTCGCTTTCTTCACAATCGGCAGTTCGAAAGTGTGTCTCTCCCGTACGCGCAAATCGCCTACAAGCAACTGCGCTCGATGACCCGCAAATAAAAAACCCCAACCAAATCAGGTTGGGGTTAAAAAACTTCAATATCGGGGGATTTGCTCCTAAAAAAATCCTACGCCGCGTTGTTCAACAAACCACTTAATCGAAATTCTGTTCACTCGGACTAAAGATACCCATCTGATATCCAAGTAGTTCGACATATTTCCAAATCATTTTCGTACGCTGGCTTTCCTCGATAACCGCCTCGTTAATCGGAGCATTGGGAGCAAGAATATCGAAACTACGCATTGATGAATCGGCATTGACCCCTGATTCAGTCCCAAAGGACCGGTTAGAATTATTCATGGATTTACTTTGCATAGAAGTTTTACGGAAGAAGAGGTAAGGTAGAAACGGACCCAAACAAGATGTCAAAGAACAGCCGCCGACTAATAAACTTGCACATTAAGCGGCTTAGTCAACTTCCGACCGTATTGAAACAAGTGGAACAAAGAATCTCGCCCCATCTGACAGCTTGTACAGACTGAGTGTTTCTGTTAATATGACCCCCGAAGTCAAAGTGTGTGCCGTTAGAATCGCACATTTTGCGCTTTGCGTAGAACCGGCATCCAAGGATGCCGGTTTTTTTGATCTCTCTCTTTAGGTGGCATTTAGGCAGTATCCTTTACGCAGCGAAAACACTTGAAGGTGTTGACTCATGTCGCCGCACCGGTTTGCACGCCGGATCAAACGCGAGACGGACAAACAACCAGCCGATCGATTATCGAAATTACTTCAGACACTCCTGATCCGTTGGTTCCAGCGACTGTTGCTGATTGCTTTTTTAAACGAAATCCGAAGGCCCCGGGCGAGATGGGGCTGAAAACAGATGGTTAGTGGGGAAATTACCAGAGGAGGGAAAGCCGCAGACCTGGTTTGAAATCGCTGCCCGGTCATCATCGGGCAGCGACCCGATTCCTTCGGTCATTACGAGAAAGCCAACAACTGGACATCCAAGGGCGACGGTTCATGGCTACACATTTGCGCCGGCCGCCCATTAACCGGCCCCGTGGCTCCGGCTAAACCGGCCGCTGGTTCACCCTTAAAAAGGAGTTGGGCAGGCGTTGCCAAGGCGACGAGCCCTAGCCGAAATCCGCGACCACAAAATGGCTGCGTTCGAGCCGGCCGCGTGTGGCTGGTGTTGAGAATTCCCAACACGGCTCGACACCGAACATCGTCCGGGAACGCGAAAAGCCGGGAAATATGCACGCCATGACACCTCTTCGCTTTGCCGCCGCGTTGGAAGAATACAACGCGGATCTTCTACCTGGGAAAATCGACGAATCATCCCTGTTTTTTGTTGTTCCTCTTGAGAAGACCATTGGCCTCGATGATTTTTGACGGAGTTAAAGACGAACATGAAAAAAGAACTCATTGAATTTTTGAGTCACAATTGCCTGGGAATTCCGGTCGTGGTGTGGGGCCTCGGTGGCTTGATCGTGGTCCTCGTGGGATTCGTCCTCATCGCATGGCTGATTCTAAAGCACGTCCGGCACTGCCGGGTGGAACATAGCCAAGGCAAAACCATCGTTGAAATCGATGGGCGTTGAAGTGGTGACGGCGAGTCAAACCCGGCCAGACTGGCTCCTTCTTCTACGAGGTGGAAAAGGGATTCGGAACACCGAAGGCCGACGGGAACTCCGTCAGAGCGCCTTTAGAAGAGATTCAAATTTCACAGATCGCCGTCCCGTCGTCCGACTCAGCAAACATTCTGGCTACTTCGTCCATTACGTGCTTCGGCTGTTTAGGGATAATTGCATAAGGATCTGATGGGTTTATTAGAAACAGGTCCTTACCATCGGGAAGTCCTGGCCGAAGCTGTCCTATAATCATTTCCTCCATGATGTTGTCCGGTATCTGAATGCAATGAAGCGTCTTGCCTATACGGACTATTTTTACGGGGTCGCGGTCCATTTTTGTCATGACCTCAGCAGACAGATAAGGCATCGGATCACCTTCAAAGATAAGAAATCGGGTTTTCATGGTCTGGCGGCGATTGTGAATCTTTCGGATAAATAATCAACCGCCTCTTATTCCATCCCCCACCAATTTGCCTTTTCCAGCCGGCCACCCGCGGAAGTCTGCTGGCGGGGTGCATTCGCCGGTTTCCATCGGGAAAATTCAAATGGTGATATGACCCGATCGCGGCGGGTTCATAGTGACTAACGAGACTCTGAGAGTGCGGTGTGTGATGGTTCCTTCAGCGGGAAATGAATCGTCGATCGAACGTGCGCCAGACACACCTGCAGCCGTTTTTCAAAAAATAAAATCTGACCCCCGTAGTTAAGGCATGACTGAACTTGTAAAAGTCCTTCTGACTGAGTGGCACGGAGCGCCGATTGCCATCTGGACGCTGCTGGCAGTGGTTCGAATTGTCCTGGCAATCGTGGTCCGCATCGGCCGCTGTCGTGTCGAGCACGGCAAGGACAGGACGATCGTTGAAATCCTGGCGAACACAAAGCAAGCCAGCCGGATCAGAAAAAAACAAAAAAGCTCCGGGCAACGAGCGCCAAGGAGTAAGCGGGGAGGAGGGGGAAGAAGACCCCGCCGAGGAAACGCACCGCTGCCCGGAGCAAATCATGATGGTCGCCGCGACCGATGGAAGGCCATGAATAGTGCACTGCCACCAATCAGTAGTATCCACGTGGACGGCTCGGGAACCTGCGCGACAAATATCGACGCACCCGGAGTTGTGTTGTAGGCGTATTCTTCCAAAAAGCTGGTGATGCCCCCAGCGGTTACATCGAAGAGTGCCCAACCGTAGTGCGTTTCTCCTTCGACCTCGAAATTGAAGCCGAAATATGCTCGTTCCCCGTAGAATGAGCCGGTGCAACCCAAGTCGGTACATGAGGCAAAATTAGCGCGACCTGGAAATCCTGATGGATCATCAAAGCCAATCCATCGCGCCGGAGAATAATCATAGTTTCCAATTTCACTTGGCACGAACAACGGCAGCACATAGCCGCCTATATCCGGCGGAGGCGGCGCCAACGCTAGAACGTAAGCGCCAGATTGAGGGAAGATGGATATCGAACGACCGTTGACGCGAAAAACAAACTCGGCCGAGCCATTTCCATCGACATCCCACAGTGTGTCCCCGATGGGAAAGCTCTCATGCACATCGGGCACGTAACGGATCGTGCCTTGCGCAAACGCCGCATGGCCGGCGGTCGCCCACAACAGGTAAACCGCCAGCCATCGTTGGGATCTGAATGGTTCCTCTATCATGTTTCCAATCACTGCGTCCGCAGCAACTGATAAAACCGATTGGTCAGCGTTCCCGTGAACGTGTTTGTAAACGCGGTTAGCGGCTGTGCGGCTCCAATGTAAGGACCTGTCATACTCCAATTGGTAGTGCTCAAATTGTCGTTCTGCAACAGTTCGTAAACTCCGCCGGGCACCGAATTGAACAGAAATGCCACCTGATTGCTGGAAACTTGCGCAAAGTCCAGGATCTCCAATGGCTCATTTTGTGGCTCTGAAGCATTGCCGGTAACCACAGCAGAAACCATTTGATAACCCAGACTGGTGTGATTCGTCCCGTACAAAACACTGCCGGTGTGAGTGATTTCCAGGTCATACAGTCCCGTTTCCGTTGGCCAGAAGAAGACCTGTTCGACGGGATTGCGATGATCTTCGCCTTTGGTAGCCGGTTGCGATCGCAAAGTCGCCGATTTGCCCGTAAGATCAGGATTGAGTGCCCACGGCATGTTCGTGGCTCCTGATGGGCTAAAAACACGAAGTTCAAGATCATTTTCCAAGACCGAATTGGTGGGATCAATCGTCAGCGGATACGGTGGTGGAGTTCCGGCGGGGTCCGTCCAAACGATCGTGGCTTTTACCGGCTCGTTGGTACTATTGACCCATACTCGCCACTGAATGTAGCTGCCGGCCTGTAAAATAAATTCACGGATATGCTGTCCGTCCAACGCATCCGCGGAGATCAATTGTGCACCGGCGGCCGTATTCATCAAACCCCAGCCATGTTTGAAGTCCGGACCGGGTGCGCCGACTTCATCGGCAGTGTGCAGCACAATCGCTTTGAGAGTTGACGCGAGCACGTTGGTCTTGCCTGTGTGCGTGCTCAAATAGTGGTCACGCAACAGCAGGATCGAACCAGCAACACTTGGACCGGCGTAGCTGGTTCCAGAACTGATGCTGTAGGTATTGGGAGCAATTGTGGACACCACATTCTCGCCATCGGCCACCACATCTGGTTTGATGAGGCCGGCATCCGTCGGACCGTACGAACTGAATCCCGACAAAATAACGCTGTTTGTACCTTGGTATCCGTTCGGCATGTTTGTCACCGACCCTACGACGATTGGATTTTTGGCCGTGGCTTCTGGTGGAAGCGTGTCATATCCACCATCATCACCATCTGGCGGGCGCGTCACATTGGTGACCAGTTGCGGCGAATTGTAGGGATAGCCACCGGGCCAAACATAGTGGTTGGTTGGTTGGTTGGGCGGTGCCTGACCACTTCCCGTTATTCCTTCATTACCCGCCGCCCAGACGGTAAGCTGATAGGGTTGGAGAAACGCTACGTTATCCACATTTGAACTCACCAAATTGTCATAACGACCAAACCAAGGGTCCTCAACTTGGCTGAGATTGGTATATCCGACCCAAGCCCACGAATATACGTGATTAACCACCAATCGATGCCACCCCATTATCTTTGCATAGTTGTGGCTGGTAATCCGAATAGATGTGCTGTTTGTGTAAACAACACGGAGTTCATCGACATCATCTTGGTCGTCATACCCATAGATAGTAGCGCCATAAGCCATACCTTTTGAATCTGATCCAGGAGTTCCGGTTCCTTGTGCTGACGCCAAAATTCCAGCAACGCGAGTTGCGTGGTCAGTCAATACATCGGCCGGGTAAGAGAAGGGGTCTCCAATTGAGAGTCTGGCCCAAATTCCAGTGCCGAAATCTGGATGGTAAACGTATGGGTGTTGAGTATCCCAAAATGCGATTGACCGATTAGTTCCGTTGAGACTGAGACCCAATGATCCGCCCGGCCAAACTTTGTCAGTCTGAATTGTCCGCGCGGAATCGAGGCTCTGATTTTCTCGGAAAACCGGCCGGCCACTTTCGTCAATTCGCTCAAATACGGTGCCCCGTCCGTCTGGATTTCGCGTTACGAGTGGAATGGCGAATTCACGCGAGTCTGCATTTCGTTTCTTCTCGCGCTCATCGATCGCCCGCTTTCGATCATCAGCGCTTGGGCCTCCTTCGAGCCGTCGCCAGAGCAGGTCTTCCAAGGAAAGAAATCTTCCGTCAACCGGGCTCTGACCGGCGAGTTGATCTATTGTTTTAATCAAGTAAGGCTGAAAGCGCCTCAAGTTACTTTGCCATCGAGCTTCCCTCGCTTTTTGCATGGCTGCCAGCTCTTCCGGCGTGGGATCCCGTGGTTGCGTGGTTCCACCGCCACCGGGTATCGGCGGCAGTTCCTGGGCCGGTGTGTTGATGTTGTGATTGAGCAGCAGGACGACTGAAAGCCCCCAGGCTTTCACCACACTGCGCGTCCTCCGGTGGCACGACAGTTTGTTTATGTTCATTTTGCTTTCCTCTTCTGAGGTTACTCCAACTCACTTCCTGATTATTATTCTTTTATATCTGTAATAAGCCAAAACTCAATTCCAAATTTTCAGTATGTGCAGTCGGTATTCGTTACCGAGAGCTTTCACTCGATGATTCACCATTGCTCGAACTCCGCCCAAGGAATCCAGGCAAGCACGATTCCGCACATTCTGCTGTCAGGAACCAACACTCTATTGAGGTCTCTATTCATCTCTATGTCCCGACTGTAGCGTCTGGGCTCCCGCCATTTTCTGCGCCATCTTCGTTGCCAGCAATTCGGCCTGTTCATGCGCGAGTTCCTTGCGCAAGTGCCATGAAGCATGCCCGACCGCCAGCGTCCAGAAGAGCGGGGCAATCACGGCCCCGACAATCGAGATCAGAAAGATCACCGCCAGGCCGTAGAGTGTGGCGTTCACGAAGAACGCGCCCCATTTGCGCCGGAGGACGAAATACAGCGGCGAGACAAAGAGAATGCAGAAATACATCATGGCGGATGAAAGGTTGAGCGTTGTTGCTGTAGTCTGTGAATTCCCGAGACAGTGACTTTCCCTAAATGTGTAC
>WGOC01000035.1 GCA_016124235.1 bacterium
ATGAGGGGAAATACCGGGCAGAAATGCGGTGCGTTGACTCATCCGCCCAGCTTGAAGAGCTGGCTAAATTTGTACATTTTTAAATGCCAGAACCGCGCACTTTTCTTCACCACCGCACTGCCTTAACTAAGCGCCATTCGGGTCGGTTCTGACTTTTGACCAATCGCCTGACGAATCCGCCACCACCGGGCGCGGTGTCACTGGTCAGCCCCTTCGAGGGCCCCTTCGCCGCTGGGTGCCTCTCGCGAACCAGGGTCGACCAGCAATCAAGGACAAACAGTTTATTTCTTTACGTCCACGCAGATCATATCGCCCTTCGCGTTGCGGATGTAGATGCGGCCATTGGCAAGCACCGGCGTCGTCCAGCAACGACCACCCAGCACCTGCGCTCGCGAATTCGCGACGAACTTGTGCGGGTTCACTTCGGCGATCACCAGTTCGCCCTTTTCACCCATGGCAATCAGCTTGTCCGTGGTGGCGGTCATCGCACCGAACATCAGAGATTTCTCCAACCACATCAGTTTGCCGGTGGCGAATTCGACACATGCCAGACCCGAGTCGCCGCTCTTGCCGGCCTGTCCACTGATTCCATAAAGGTACCCGCCGATCAATACCGCCGGGTTAAACATGGTGTGCATGTTCTGGTTCGCCCAGGCTTCCTTCGGTCGGCCGCTCGACAGGTCGATCAATCCGCCGCCCTTGTTGTATCCCGAGCTGACGAAAATCTTGTCGCCCGAGATGATCGGGTCCGCCGCGTTCACGTCATATTCAGTTTTCCACGGGAACGACCACTGGAGTTTGCCCGTCAACGGATCGATTGCCGCCAGCTCCTGGCTGCCGAAAATTGCCAGACTTTTTCGTTTGCCCATTTCGAAAGGAACCGGCGTGGCGTAACCGGATTCCTCCCGTCCGGTCGTCCAGACCACCTGCCCGGTCGTCTTGACCAGTGCGGTGCCGAACTTGCCAACGTTCACCACCAGCATCGCGCCTTCGATGAAAGGCGATCCGGAGAAGCCCCACGTTGGTTTGGCCGCGCCCGCTTCGCGCGCAATGTCCTTCTTCCATTTCACCTTGCCATCCTTTGCGCCGAGCGCGGCCAGCTGACCGGTCCGGCTCAAAGTGTAAACTGTATCGCCATCCACCGTCGGCGTTCCGGTCGTACCGCCTTCGAACCATTTTCCATCCAGCGGTTCGGGGTGACTGTACTTCCAAATCACTTTTCCTGTGTCCGCGTCGAAGCAAAACAACGTGTCCGTGTCGGCGGTGTTGCCCGTGGTATAAACCCGGCCGGCAGCGACGGCAAACGACGAAAACCCGGTGCCAAGTTGCGCGCGCCAGGGAATCTTTGGTTCGTCATTCAGCGCCTTCGGAGACCAGTCGGTTTCCTTGGAAATGCCATTCAAATCCGGACCCCGCCAACGCGGCCAGTCTGATCCGTCCGCCACGATCGCCGAATGCAGAAGCATCGCTGCCACGGCCACAACGCGAGGGCCAAAAGTCTGTTTCAAAGTCATGATGCAAATATGTTGAACAGCGGATCACCGGGCGCAAGGCAACTTTTAACGATCAAAGTTATTTGACTCGAGCGTGGCCGACCTGATGGTTAAGGGGCGTCCGGTACACGGACGCCATTCGACGATTGCAATACCATGCCAGACGAAACTGAACCACCCGGCCCGGCACCCGGCTTCGGATCCATCAAACACGGGCTCACGTTGCTTGTGCTTCCCTTTCTACTTGCCGCCCTCACGACAGGTTGCCAGAAGGCGGCATCTCCCGGGACCTACCAGGGCTATCTCGAAGGCGAGTATGTCTACGTTTCTTCGCCGTACGGCGGCGCGCTCCGCGAACTGAATGTAGTCCGGGGCGATGACGTAAAGCCCGGTCAGTTGCTCTTTTCATTGGACCCGGAACCCGAGGCCCAAGCCGTCCGTGAAGCCAAGGAAAAACTCCGCAAAGCAGAGGCCCAACTCGCCGACGCCAAAAAGGGTCGGCGGCCGTCCGAGATCGCGGCGCTCGAAGCACAACGGGACAGCACCAAAACCGATTTGCAACTTGCTGAACAATTGCTCCAGCGGCGACAGGAATTGCAGGCTTCCAACGCCGGTGCCGTATCCGCCGAGGCGCTGGATGAAAGTAAATCGCGAGTGGCTTCTTTGCGCGCGCAAGTCGCCCGCCTCGCCGCGGATATTGAAACGGCCCAACTGGGTGCTCGCGAAGATCAAATTCACGCTGCGGCCGCCGAAGTCGACAACGCCAAGGCCGGCCTGGACCGCGCCGAATGGGTGCTCAAACAAAAGACCCAAAGCGCGACCGTTGCGGGCACGGTTCACGACACGCTTTACCGCCCGGACGAATGGGTTGGTCCCGGAAAACCGGTGGTGGTGATCCTGCCGCCGGAAAACATCAAGGCCCGGTTCTTTGTGCCGGAAGCCGATCTGCCAAAAATCAAAACCGGCACCCAGGTGCGGGTCGCATTTGACGGCACCAAACAAGTCTTTCCGGCGACGGTCAATTACGTCTCCACGCGCGCCGAATTCACACCGCCGGTCATTTACAGTCAGCAAACGCGATCAAAACTGGTTTACATGATCGAAGCCAAATTCGGCGCCGACGCCGCGCCATCCTTGAAGCCCGGCCAACCGGTGGATGTCACGCTGCAACCCTGACCGATGAAAAACGGCGAACTGGTCATCGACGTCGAGGGAATCACCAAACGATTTGGTACGCACACGGTCGTGAACAACATCGCGATGCAAGTGCGCCGCGGAGAGATCTACGGTTTCCTTGGCCCGAACGGGAGCGGCAAGACGACCTTTCTCCGCATGCTTTGCGGGTTGTTGCGGGCGGACAGCGGGAGCGGTCGCTGCCTCGGTTACGACATTCGCCACGAGTCCGACGCGATCAAACGTGAAGTCGGTTACATGACCCAGAAGTTCAGCTATTACGAAGACCTGAACCTCCAGGAAAACCTCGATTTCATCGCCCGCATTTATGGCGTGCCCAAGCGCAAGGAAGTCGTGCGTGCGAGTCTGGAAAAGCTTGGTTTGTACGCGCGCCGCAAACAGCTGGCCGGCGAATTGTCCGGCGGTTGGAAACAACGCCTGGCGCTCGCGGCCTCGTTAATTCATTCGCCGCAACTCCTGCTCCTTGACGAACCCACGGCTGGCGTCGACCCAAAAGCCCGGCGGGATTTTTGGGATGAAATACACCAGCTCGCGGCGGACGGTTTGACGGTTTTGATCACCACTCATTACATGGACGAAGCCGAGCGGTGCCACCGATTGGCTTACATCGCCTACGGAAATCTGCTCGCCAAGGGAACAGTGGATGAGGTCGTCCGCAGTGCCGCATTGTCCACGTGGGCCGTTTCTGGTCCGGACCTGCACGAGCTCGCCGCGTCGCTTCGAGAACTGGATGGCGTCGAACAGGTGGTGCCCTTTGGAAACACGCTTCATGTTAACGGCCGCGACGCGGAGCAATTGCGCAAAGCCATTCAACCGTTCCAACGCGAGCCGTACCGCTGGCGGCAGGCCGAGTCCGGGCTCGAGGATGTTTTCATCAGCCTGATGGATACCGCGGAGGACAATTTCAAATGACCTTCCACGCGTTTTCCTTTAGCCGGTTCTGGGCCGTCGTCGCGAAGGAGTTCATCCAGATGCGGCGCGACCGGATGACGTTTGGCATGATGATCGGCATTCCGTTGCTGCAGTTGACGTTGTTTGGTTTCGCCATCAACTCAGATCCCAAGCACCTGCCCACGGCGATCATCACGGCCGACCACAGCACCTTTTCGCGCACGATTGTGTCCGCCATGCGACACAGTCAGTATTTTGAATTCATCGGTGAGGCCGCCAGCGAAGCGGACGCCGATACAATGCTCGACGAAGGCGACGTGCAGTTCGTGGTCAACATTCCCGAGGATTTTTCACGAAAGTTGTTGCGCGGTGAACGACCCAACTTGCTGGTGCAGGCCGACGCCACGGATCCGGCCGCCACCGGACCCGCCGTTGCCGCTCTGAAACAACTCGTGAGCACGTCCCTCGAGCGCGATCTCAAGGGACCGGTGGCCCAATTGCGCGATGCCGCCGGCCCCGTTAATTTGATCCTGCACAATCGCTACAACGAGGAAGGCATCACGCAGTACAACATCGTTCCGGGACTAATGGGCGTCGTGCTGACCATGACGATGGTCATCATTACCGCCCTCGCCATTACGCGCGAACGCGAACGCGGCACCATGGAAAACTTGCTGGCAACACCGACGCGACCGACGGAGGTGATGATCGGCAAAATCATTCCCTACATCGTGGTGGGTTACCTGCAAACATTGCTCATTCTTGTCGCGGCCCGGCTTCTGTTTCACGTGCCGATGTTGGGCAGCATTCCGTTGCTGCTGCTGTTGATGTTGGTCTTCATCGCCGCAAACCTGGCGGTGGGAATCACGTTTTCCACGATCGCGCGCAATCAGTTGCAAGCGATGCAGATGTCGTTCTTCTTTTTCCTTCCGTCGATTCTGTTGTCGGGATTTATGTTTCCATTTCGCGGAATGCCGGTTTGGGCGCAACACGTTGGCTCCATTCTCCCGCTCACCCATTTCCTCCGCCTGGTGCGCGGCATTTTGCTCAAGGGAAATGGCCTGCACGAGACGCTCCCACACGTATGGCCGATATGCATATTTGTCCTCATCGTCATGACGATCGGCATCAAGCGCTACCGACAGACGCTGGATTGAAAAGGTGCCGTGGCAATCGCATTCAGAAACTGTTCGCCCCTACGCCCATTGGATTGAAAAGAGACTGCCCGCACCCGCGCAGACCGGGCGTCCCGAGAGGGACCGGCAGCACTCGTGCAGCCGAATTTCAGAGCGGGGCGGCAGGAGTGCCGCCCTTCCGGTTCAGGGGCGGACCGTTGAGCCTACGGTCATTTCGCCTGGAGGAAAATCAACTCCGAGGCACCAGGCTCGCCCAGCTTCATCCGCAGTCCGTCCTTCATCAACGACTCACCGGACGTCTGAGTAAGCAGGATCGTTCCGTCTTCGGACCGGACTTCGTACGCGCCGTTACGATCCAGTCCCTTCAACTTGAACACCTGGACGGCTTCAGGACAGGCGGCCCCGCGAAACACAAAGACGATTCCCCGGCCGGTTTTCGAATCATGATACTGCATTCCATCCCATCGCGCGTCATCGGGTCGCGACGAAATGTGATACAAGTTGCCGTGGTTGATCAGCGGGCGGATCCAGTCTTTGTAGATTTCAATCTGTCGACGAGCTGCCTCGTGCTGCTCGCTTGTCCAGGCGCCCGTGTCGCACATGAGAGTGCACCAACCCATCATGCCACTTCGCAACATTGTCTTGAACGTCGTTAACGTCGGACCGGGCCGGTTCTCGATGTAGCATTCGCACATGGACGGCGGCAGCGGATAGCTCGCGTCGTAGAACGCCCGTCGATTGCTCAGCGGATCATAGCTGTCGGTGATGCTGATGTAATGCGTGCGCTGCACGACGCCGAAGTCGACCATCCGACCGCCGTTGACGCAGTCTTCAAAGAGCAACTTGGGATGTTCCTTGCGCAGCTGATCGTAGATCTCGTAATAGCCACGAGTCGCATGATAAGCGATGTCCGTTGGTGACGCGGTGTGGCCGTGATTTGTCCGATCGCATTGAGCGACGATCATGATCTGATCGTGTTCCAGCAGGTCCAATTTATAGTCGGTCACGATCCGGCGCAGTTCGTTGAGGCACCACACCTGCGCCGACGCGGAACTAAGACAGACCGGCGCACCGGTGAAATCCGATGGCTTCCAATTCGCGGGATAATCACGGGTGAACCAACCGCGTTGCACGGGATTCGCCACCGCCAACGTTGACAAGTCTTTGCCTTCCGCACCGCCTTGGGTCCAGCCAACCCACAGGCCAAAAAGCATGCCTTTGCTGTGCACGTAATCACTGACCGGCGCCAGCCCGTTCGGAAACTTGTTGGGATTGGGGTGCCAGTCGCCAACATCTCGAAACCAGCCGGCATCGATGTGGAACATTTCCACGCCGAGCGACGCTGCATCGTCAATCATGTGGCGCGCGAGGGGTTCATCCACCGCCATCCCGCTGCCCCAGCTGTTGTTCACGACCAGTGGGTAACGCTTGTCGGAGACCGGCGGCCGCAAACGCTTTTCGACAAACCGATGCAACCGATTGGCACCTTCATCGATGTCACCTTGGTAACAACCGATGAACACCGTCGGCGTGACGAATGTTTCGCCGTCCGCCACACGGCTACGAAACGCCGTGTCAGTCGGGTCAAGCCCGGCGACAACCTTGAGCGTGGTGGAATTTCCAACGGCCTGTGCGTCGATACCAACCCGGCCGCTAAATTCGACCCCAAAATAAAGGCCTGCGTTTGCCGTCACATCCTGGATCGCCAGCCAGGGTATCATTTCGGTTTCTTCGGCGTAGGGCGATGATCGCCCCTTGAACACAAAGTCTGACTTTATTGGTTCGCGATGCGTACCGACATCGCCGGGGCGACCGGATCCCTTTTCGACCCACCATGATTCCAAAGCGTGCCCGGCGGGAGCGCTCAGTGTCAAAGCGAGGCTCTCAACGAGCGGAACTTCAATGGTTCGGCCAGTACGGTTCACGATTTCAAAATGATGCTCCACCGGTCCCGGCCTCGGATGAGCCACCCAAATCGAAAGGAGTTCCAAGCTGGAATCGTCGCTCACGAAGCGCAGCGTCGCGGTTCCTTGATCGGGGCTCTCGCTCGTTTCCGAAAATCGCCAGTTCGCCGCCTTGCTCACACCGTTGACAAACAAATGGTCTGGCAAAGGTACATCCACGGGCTCCGAAATCCACGCTGGTTTCTGATCAGCGCCCTCAAGTGACGCGATCTTCAAATGATCGCCGGCGGCGGAAACCGTCAATCGTGTGTCGTCCGACTTTAACGTCCATCGTTCCTGCGCTTGCGCGAAGGGGATGAACGCGAGAGCAAAGGTAGCGAGGACAAGGCGTTGGTTCATGGTGGCAAATCGACACGATCAAATCGAAATCCTGATCGCGTGGTTGTCGCTGTCCTTAATCCCAAGGTCTTTTTCTGTAAAGAGCGGCTTGAAAGGTGCCGCATCCAATATTGTTCTTTTCAGTCGGAAAGCCGGTACTATACTGACTTTCATGCTCAAGAAATTTCTCTCCATCGCGGGCGCTTGTGCCCTCTTGTTTACCCTCAGTCAACCGGCCTTTGGTGCGCCCAAGAAGATTCTCTTTTTCACGAAGTCGAGCGGCTTCGAGCATTCGGCCATCACTTGGAAACATGGCAAACCCAGCTTCGCCGGGAAGGTCCTGAAAAAGCTGGGCGACGAAAACGGATGGGAAATCACCTTTTCCAAGGATGGTTCGAAGTTCTCGAAGGATTACCTGAATCAGTTTGACGCGGTGTTCTTTTACACCACCGGCGATTTGACCACGACCGGCACCGACGGTGAACCGGCAATGTCCAAAGAAGGAAAACAGGCCCTGTTTGATTACGTCCGGAGTGGACACGGATTCATCGGCACCCATTCCGCCAGCGATACGTTTCACACCACCGGGCCGGACGGCAAGGAGTTGGATCGCTACAAGAATTACGGCGCCGAATCGGATCCGTACCTGCGAATGCTGGGCGGCGAGTTCATCATTCACGGCGCTCAGCAGGAAGCCAAGTTGACGGTCGTCGATCCGAAATTCCCGGGATTTGCCGACGTCGGTTCGACGTTCAGCTTCAAGGAGGAATGGTATTCGTTGAAGGACTTTGCTCCAGACATTCACGTGCTCACGGTCATCGATGCTCCCGACATGAAGGGCGCTCCTTACCAACGACCGCCCTATCCGAACACCTGGGCACGCAAAGAAGGCAACGGCCGGGTGTGGTTTACCGCGATGGGCCACCGCGAGGATGTGTGGACCAATCCGACATTTCAAAAAATCCTGGTCGGTGGTGTCAAATGGGCCATGGGCGAAGTGAATGCCGACGTGACACCCAATATCAAACAAGCCGCTCCCGAAGCCTACACGCTGCCCCCGCATCGGTAGACCAACGCAAGTTCGTCGTCGTTGCGAAGTGCGTCGCCCGGTCATTCCGTTGATCGAGCGGTCTAAAAAAAGCCACCCGGCCTCAAGACCCCGGGCGGCGCCTCGTCCGCACGGCTGAATCGGCTTCCATCGGTCGCCAACTGTACGGTGGAATATCCCTGTTGTTGGGATTCGCGCGCGAGATTCGGCCTCGGTCCACCGAAGTTTGAAAACTGACGGACGGCCGAACCAAAAGCGAGCCATCAAAGAAATCGAACCACAACCAAAAGGAAACTTGCTCAGCGGAACACATTGAACGTTCAGCCGCAAATTTCCGGGGAGCGGCGCACTTGTTCGTTGATGGGTGGTCGACCGTATTGTAACAGCGATTGCCAGTTGGCCATTGCTGCCGCAACATCGCCGGCAACTCACGTATGAAGGATCCGAAAGCCGCGCCGTCCCCACCCGTTCCGAAAACGTCACCGCCCGATTTCATCGATGAGGCCCGCCCCACCTCCACGCCGCCGAACGGAGTAAAGGAACATCTCTTCCTCGAGGGCCCGCGATCGCGAACGGAAGAATTGTTCATCTTGTTCCGCGTAATGCGCGACTTTCTCCGCGGCTTTCGCTCGCTGCATTTTGTCGGCCCTTGCGTGACGGTGTTCGGTTCGGCCCGCACCAAACCGGGCACCCCACACTACGAGCTCGCCCGGCGGATGGGTTCGGAGATTGCCCGACTTGGTTTCACCGTCATGACCGGCGGCGGACCCGGCATCATGCAAGCGGCCAACCAAGGCGCGCGCGAAGCCGGCGGCCGCTCCGTCGGTTGCAACATCGAATTGCCCTTCGAACAGCAACCCAATCCGTATCTCGATCGATGCGTGACGATTCACTACTTCTTCGTCCGCAAAACGTTGTTGATCAAATACAGCTACGCCTTCGTGGTCATGCCCGGTGGGGTGGGCACGTTGGACGAAATGTTTGAAGCGCTCACGTTGATTCAAACGGGCAAGCTGGAGCGATTTCCCATCATCATCATGGGCCGCGAATACTGGGATGAGGTTTTGACGTTTCTGCGAAAGATGTCCCGCGAAGGGACGATCAGCCCGGGCGATTTGAATCTGATTTACGCGACCGATTCCGTGGACGAAGCGGTGGCCTATCTGCGGGAGAAAGCAATCGGGCCCTTCGGTCTGAAGCCCGCGAAGAAGCCGTCCCGTTGGCTCGGCGAGCTCGAGCTCCGCTTGACCGGCCACTGAGCTTCACCAGTTCACTCGCCCGGCCCACATCATCCGATCCTTAAATGCCTTCTTTTCATGGAAGCCAAAGCCGGTATCTTCCCGCCCACGAGTTTTGAAAGCACTTGTTGAAACAGCCAATCATCGCACGGAACGCGTCTTCCTTGTCGGCGTGGAATTAAAATCCCGTCCCGCGTGGGAGGTTCGCGATTCGCTGGAGGAGCTTGCCCAGTTGTCCACCACCGCCGGCGCGGAAGTGCTCGGCCAGGCGACCCAAAAACTGGAGACGCCGTACGCGGGCACGTACATCGGCAGCGGCAAGGCCCAGGAATTGGCGGCGAAGTGCAAGGAACTGCAGGTCGACACGGTGATTTTTGACGATGAACTCTCGCCGGCACAGAGCCGCAATTTGGAGAAGATCTTCGATTGCAAGATTCTGGATCGCACTTCGCTGATTCTCGACATCTTTGCTCAGCGTGCGCGCACTCGCGAAGGCAAACTCCAGATCGAGCTGGCCCAACTGCAGCATTTGTTGCCGCGCCTCACGCGTTATTGGACCCACTTGTCGCGGCAAAAGGGCGGCATCGGCATGCGTGGCGGCGAAGGTGAATCCCAGTTGGAAGTCGACCGAAGAAAAGTCGGTGAACGGATCGATCGCATTCGCCGTGACCTCGACACTGTCCAACGGCAACGCGCCACCCAACGGGCGGGCCGGCAGCGCAATCTCTGGCCACTCGCTTCATTGGTCGGTTACACGAACGCCGGCAAATCCACGTTGCTCAACCAGTTGACCGGTGCCGCTGCGTTGGCCGAGGACAAACTCTTTGCGACGCTTGATCCAACGACTCGCCGCCTTCGGTTGCCGACCAATCAAAACGTATTACTCACCGATACGGTGGGGTTCATTCGCAAGCTCCCTCACGGTCTGGTCGAATCCTTTAAGGCGACACTGGAGGAAGTGGTGCAAGCCGACCTTTTGCTCCACGTCGTCGACACCAGTCATCCGCAAGCCGAGGAGCAGATTGTTGCCGTGGACGATGTGTTGAAGGAAATCGGTGCCGAGGGAAAACCGACGTTGATGGTTTTCAATAAGATGGATCGCTTCACCAACGGCGAAGGCCTTGCGCGCTACAAAGAGCGCTTTCCCAAAGCCGTGTTTGTTTCCGCCAAGAGCGGCGTCGGCATCCCGGAATTGATGGCCGAACTCGGCGCCCAGTTGCGCCCTGTGCGCGAATTCCTGGAGCTGGACGTTCCTCACGAACAGTCGGCGGTCATCGCCCGCTTGCATGAGGTTGCTCAGATCGTCGAGCGCGATTACTCCGGGGAACAGGCACGATTCAAAGCGCGCATTCCACCGCAATGCCGCGCTGAGTTCGAACGATATATTCGGCGCGATTTGACGTTGGCTTGAAATGTGATCTGCCCGGGATTTGTGGAATCCTGCGCCGACGTCACAAGACACGGTCGCAACGGCACGTCCTGACACTGCTCAGAAAGAGGACATCGGCAACACACCATTTCGTAGGATCGCGAGCGAACAGGCGCCACTGAAGCCCCGCCGTTCCTCGGTTAAGCGAATAAAAGCCAGAGGATTATCTCCACACGCGAGACCGGCAAGGCGATTGCTCAATTCGGCATTCGTGGGTTGATGGTCAGGGACGTGCGTAATCCTTACCGCTTCCCACAAAGTTCCATCGGCGCCGGTTCCCCCGGTACAAAAATTAACAAATGCACTGATATGCCCTCGTTCGCATACGCGGCCAGAGAGGCGGCCACCGGCCGCGAAATTAAGAGTTCGATCGACGCTGCTTCGGAGCAGGCGGCGATTTCCGCGCTCCTGAACCGCAATTTGCTTGTCGTCTCGATCCACGAAAAAGTGGGCAAGAAGGGCAAGACAATGGGTGGCAAGGTCGGGTTGCAAGACCTGGTTGTTTTCACCCGGCAGCTCGCCACGATGATTGATGCCGGTCTGGCCATGGTTCAGTCGCTTCAAGCGTTGGCCGAACAAACACCCAATCGAGTGATGCGCGAGACCATCAAGGACGTTTGCGCTCGCGTCGAAGGTGGTGACAGTTTCTCAGACGCGCTCAAGAAGCACCCCAAGAGTTTTGATCGTCTCTATACCTGCATGGTTGCCGCGGGTGAACGCGGCGGTTTGCTCGCCGAAATCCTGGCCCGCCTCGCAACGTATCTGGAAAACTCCGCGCGGCTTCGCAAGAAAGTCAAATCGGCGATGATGTACCCGACGGCGGTGACGATCATTGCGATCGGCATCACGATATTCCTGCTGGTAAAAGTGGTGCCAGTCTTCGGCGAAATCTACTCAGGATTCGGTGCCAAGCTCCCCGGGCCGACGCAGTGGTTGATCAACTTAAGCGAGTTTCTGCGCGGCAACATGATCTTCATCATCCCCGTCGTGGCCGGTTCGATCTATGGTTGGTTCGCCTATCTCAAAACGAAATCCGGCCGTGAATTCTGGGATCGTACCCGGATTCGCATGCCGATATTCGGTCAGATCGCCCACAAGATCTGCCTCGCCCGGTTCACGCGCACATTGGCCTCATTGATCCGCTCCGGTGTGCCAATTCTCGAGGTGTTGAGCATTGTCAGTCAGACCACTGGCAATGTCATCATGGAAAAGGCCATCAAGGTCGCATCCGGCGACATCGAACGTGGCGACAGTATCGCTGCGGCACTCGGCAAACATCCGGTTTTTCCCTCAATGATTATTCGGATGATCACCGCCGGTGAACAAACCGGTAAGATCGACGTCATGCTGGAGCGCATCTCAGACTTTCTGGACGAAGAAGTGGAAACCACTTTGTCCGGACTTACCTCTTTGATCGAACCCATCTTGATCGTCTTCCTCGGTGTCACGGTCGGTGGTATCGCGATCTGTATGTTTCTACCGATCTTCAAGATGGCGGAAGTCGTCAGTCACTAGTTTTCGATGGTGGTTGGTAATGGTTCACGGGCGGCCGGTTTTCCGGCCGCCCGTTGCTTTTACGAAATCTTGGAAAATCACCAGGACAGAACACGCAAAGTTTCCCGCCGGGGACGCGGTTGCGACATTTCTCTGGCCAAGGAAGGTTGATTCTTCAACAAGCAATTTGGAGCCGGAGGCGGCTGATTCGCTCACTACTTACCGCGATATGCGAACCTCCAAACTGCAAAAACTTTCCTGTACTCTTGCGGCGACGGCGACCATCGTTGCTCCGGCTTTTGCCGATTCTTGGGAAGACAAGGCCATTGCGCCGGTGACCAATCCCGTCTTCTTCGAAACGCCCCTCATCCAGTCTGAAGTGCGGCCGATCTTTGCGGCGCACCGTACCGACGCCGACTTCCTTGGCGTCGAGGCGGATGTGCGGCTCTACGCGGCGCAGATTCGTTGGGCGGTGAACGACCGATTGGCGATCATCGCGGTCAAGGATGGCTACATTCAGTTTAAGCCCGAAGGCGCCAGCACCACCGAAGGGTGGGCCGACCTCGCGGCCGGTTTGAAATATGCCGTCATCAAGGATGACGCCAGACAGTTGGTCGTCACGCCGGGCGTCACGGTTGAAGTACCAACGGGCGACGAAAAAGTGTTTCAGGGAAATGGCGGTGGGCAGGCCAACCTATTCGTGTCCGCGATGAAAGGTTGGGATAATCTGCACGTCACCGCCAACATTGGTGGCACCATTCCATTCGACAGCGATCTCGAAACGTCGAAACTCCACTATAGCGCGATGGTCGACTACTACACCTGCCAGTATTTCATTCCGTTCGTCGCCGCCAATGCATTTACCACGATCAGTGACGCCAAAGGACCGGCCTTCAACAGCGAAGGATTTGACCTCATCAATTTTGGCAGTTCCAACGCGAGCGGCCGTACCCAGGTGGCCATTGGCGCCGGTTTCCGCAGTCGTCTCACCAAATCATTGGACATCGGATTTGCCTACGAATACGGCGTGTCCCCCGACAACGACATTTTCAAAGACCGTTTTACCGTCGATCTGATCTGGCGGTTTCTGTAGCAGTTGGATTGGTTAGGGTGTTGTTCCGTGGCGGGACGAGGCGCAGGCTTCGTCCCGCTTTTGCTTTGAGTGGGTGCGTCTTAATTTTTCTTAAGCTCGCCGCGGATCATGCCGATAAAACGGTGCTGACGTTCAGCTCTCCCTCGCTGAGTTGAGACGGGAATCACTCGCCGGGAGGCTGCTCTCAGCAACACTGTTCACCACTGTTTGTTACCAACCGGAAGGCTGGAATGCCGTACAGATGGCAAATGTTTTGCGCAACCAACCCAGTTACCATGGCTAAACAGATTCTGCTGATCGAGGACGATGAACGAACCGCCACCGCGGTGCGTGCACGTTTAAACGCAAACGGATACGAAGTGACTCTCGCCTTTGATGCTGATACGGGTCTGAAAAAATTCTACGGAACTCAACCCGATCTCGTCTTGATGGATATCTCCATTCCAGGCGGCAGCGGCATCGCCCTGACCGAATTCTTCCGCCGGGGACCTTCACGCAAGACGCCGGTCATCTACCTGACGGCTCATAAGCTTCCTTTCCTGCGTAAACGCGCTGAAATGACGGAGCCCGCCGCCTACATCGAAAAACCATTCCGCGGTGAGGAATTGATCGCCACCATCCAGCGCACACTCGAAGCCACTGACCAGGCCAACGGCACAAGCGTCGGCTAATCCACGCGCGGGCATCGAACTCACATCGACGGCAATCGCCAAATCGCAAACAAACTACTGCAGCTCGCTCTCCCGCTGTCGGAGCAGTTTTTCAATTTCTTCGATCACTTCCGGCGACAACTCCACATCCCCGGCACGGGCCGTTTCCTGGATTTGCCGTGGGTCACGTGCACCGGCGATCGCCGCGGTCACCGCCGGCAGGCGAAGCACCCACGCCAGCGCGAGCTGCGAAACGGCAATGCTCATTCGATCCGCAATCGGCATGAGTCCCTCGGCAACGCGCAAGTTGGCGGACAACTGCGGTTCCTGGAAAAAAGGACTGCGTTTGCGCCAGTCATTTTCCGGGAGAGCGGCCGCTCGCTCCTTAGTAAACCGGCCGGTCAACAAACCCGCCTGCATGGGGCTGTAGGCGACAATTCCCACATTGTTTTCCGCACACCACGGAATGATCTCCGGCTCGATATCGCGCTTGAGCATGCTGTAGGGCGGCTGCAAAGAAGTGATCGGATGAATCGCCTGAGCGCGCTTCAGTTGCGCCAGGTTGAAATTGCACACACCACCGAATCGGACTTTGCCGGCCTTGATCAAGTCACCAACGGCTGACCAGCCTTCCTCTACTTCGTCGTCCGGTTCGGGCCAGTGGATCTGGTAGAGGTCGATCACGTCGATCTGGAGCCGGGTCAGGCTGTTTTCGACTTCGCGAAAAATGCTTTCGCGGCGGAGGCATTTCCCGATCTCGCGACTCTCACCTGCCCAGACGCGACCGCATTTGGTCGCGATGATCAAATCATTCCGCCGTTCCTTGATCGCCTGGCCGACGACTTTTTCCGAATGGCCGTGGCCGTAAATCGCCGCGGTGTCGATCCAATTGATGCCGGCTTCGACGGCGGCGCGAACGGCCGCGATGGACTTTTGATCATCTTGGGCGCCCCAGCCAAATTTCCAATCGCCTCCACCCATCGCCCAAGTGCCTAGACCGATGGTGGAGAGTTTCAATCCGCTGTGACCAAGTGTGCGTGTTTGCATGGTCTTCAGTCATAGAAACGCAGCGCCGCGGTGGCAATTCGGAAACTGGTAGAGCTCAATCCCGTTTCAGTCGGATGCCTCTTCCTCAGCAATTTGGCGAGAAAATCTGCGCTCCGTCACTTCAGATTCTTCTGCACCTCATTGAGCATTTCCTGATACGGCTTACGAGCACGTTTCGACATTGTCCGCGTGTCCTCAAAAAAGTGATCGCCCTTGTCGTTCACCAGTTTGATATCGGCTTCGAGAATGTAGTCGCCGCCACCGTAATCCTTCACCGAGACGGTTGCCCGTTCCCAGGCTTCCATGCCGCTCCAACCGCCCCAGGCCATCGCCTGCCACGCTCCGGCCTTCCGCTCGAATACCGCTTCGGTCTTGGTTGTCTTCGCGAGTTCAAATCCCTTGGCCGTAAACACAGCCGTCGTCGCGTCGAGGATTTCCTTGGGTTTGTGTTGCAGGATTAACACCGCGGTGCGGTCGCCAAATGGCCCTTTGTCGGTGGCGCAGCCGCTGGCCAGAGCCAGCACAGCCAGCGCAAGAACGCCGATGTATTTGCGTGTAAGCGTCATGAGTTTGCGGGTTACCGCGGGGCCGGATTGGCCGACGGAATAGTGACACTGTATACGGCGGGGGCAGCGAAACGCAATCACGAGCTCGGGTTTGCGTCTTGCCGCAATGGACCACGGTCCTAGACTCCGCTTGTCGTCCTCATGGTCGCACGCAAGAAACAGCCATCGAAAAATTCTTCCCGGCCGCGTTGGCAGCGCTGGAGTCCAGTCAGCATCGTCTGTCTGGTCGCCGCAATGTGGTGGTTTTCGCGCTCAACCCCGGAGAAAAACCCACCACCGTCGGCAACCAATACCCCTCCGACACCGACCCAGGTTTCATCTGTGAAATGGGAACCGATCGCGCCCGATACCGAAACCTTCGCCCTCTATGCGGGCTCAGCTTCCTGCACCGAATGTCACGGCGCCAAACACGATTCCTGGCTCCAGTCCCACCACGCGATGGCGGAGCGATTGCCATCGGCCAAGCTGGACCAAACCGCATTCGACCCGCCGCGGAAAATCCAACATGGCGACGTGACAACTTCGGTGCGCGCAGATGGTGACACTTTCGTCGTCAACACACTGGGCCTGGGAAACAAGATGGAAGATCACGAGGTGATCCGTGTCATCGGTCACGATCCGCTGCGGCAGTTCTTGGTCAACGCGGGAGATGGCCGGTTGCAGGCCTTGGAGATGGCATTCGATCCCCACAAGAACGAGTGGTTTGACGTCTTTGGCGAAGAACACCGCCGGCCCGGCGAGTGGGGTCACTGGACCGGGCGCGGCATGAATTGGAATTCCATGTGCGCATCGTGCCACAACACGCGCTTGCGCAAAAACTACGACGCCACGACCGATTCGTACCACACCACGATGGCCGAAATGACCGTTGGTTGCGAGGCGTGTCACGGACCGATGAAGCAACATGTGCTCGCCTACAAAGCCGGCACCAAACCACCGCCCGCCGCCAAGCCGACCCGTGAGCAAATCATGAACACGTGCGGCACGTGTCATTCGCGCAGAGCGGAACTCACCGGCGACTTTCAACCCGGTGACGATTACTTCGATCATTATCACCTGACCGTACCCGACTTGAGCGACCTGTATTATGCGGACGGGCAGGTGCGCGGCGAAGACTACGTGTTTGGATCGTTCCTCGGCAGTCGCATGCACGCGGCCGGCGTCACCTGTCTGGATTGCCACGACCCGCACACAACCAAAACCATTTTGCCTGGCAATGCCCTTTGCCTGCGTTGCCATAACGGCAGCTACCCGCGCAGCCCCAAGATCAATCCGGCCGAACACACATTTCACAAGAACGACAGCGCGGGGAACCTGTGCGTGAACTGTCACATGCCAATCACGATCTACATGCAACGCCATCCGCGGCGCGATCACGGCTTCACCATTCCCGACCCGCTGCTCACCAAGCAGTACGGCATTCCCAACGCCTGCAATCGTTGTCATACGGACAAGGACACCGATTGGGCATTGGCAGCGGTAACGAAGAATTACGGCGATAAGATGAACCGGCACACGCGTTCGCGCGCCCAGGCGATTGCCCGCGCCCGTGCCGGCGACCTCTCGGTCAAACCGGAAATCTTGCAGCTGCTGACCGGCGACGAAACGCCGTATTGGAAAGCCGTCGCCGCCAATGTGATCGATCCCTGGCTGGCCGATGCGGATGTCCAGCAGGCGTTGATGGCGTCGCTCGAAAGCACCAACGCGTTGGTTCGATCTCAGGTCGCGTTCGCCCTCGCTCCCGCGGCGCAAGCCAACAGCTCGCCCGTACGAACCGCGTTGCGTGAACATCTTAATGATCCGATTCGTAGCGTGCGCGTGAACGCCGCCTGGGGATTGCGAAACGAAGTTCCTCTGGACGCAACCGCCACACGTGAGTTGCAACGCTTCCTTCAGTTCAACGCCGATCAACCGACGGGATTGCTCCAGCTCGGCAGTTGGGAGCTGGCCCGGAACAATCCCAACGCGGCACTCACGAATTTCGAAAAAGCCGTCTCGTGGGATCCCAATTCGGCTCCCTTGCGCCACGAACTGGCGGTGCTTTACGGAATGATGAACCGGCCGGCGGATGCCCTCAAAGAATTGCAGGCCGCCGTCCGGATCGCTCCGAACGACGCGGAGTTTCAATACAAGCTCGGCCTCGCCTGGAATGAAATGGGTGATCTGACAAAAGCCACGCAGGCACTGGAAAAAGCAGTTGAACTTAATCCACGCCATGCGCGGGCGTGGTACAACCTCGGACTCGCCCGGCAGCAGGTCGGGCTGTCGCAGCAAGCGATTGACGCGCTGTATCGAGCGGAATCGATTGATCCACGTGATCCAGGAATTCCCTATGCGCGTGCCACCATTCATGCGCAATTGGGTCAGGCAAATGAAGCGCGAGCCGCAGCCGAGCGGGCATTGAGCATCGATCCCAGCTTCGCGGCCGCCCGGCAATTGATCGATTCACTGCGTTGAGCGGGATCGAAGAACGTGCTGCCAGCGTCTCGCCGGCAGAAAAACCCGCAGCGAACTCAAAAAGGAACAACTGGGTCGGGAGCCACCCATGTGGTGGCGCGGAATATCTGAGACCTTAGTGTTCAATCGCTGAGTGAGAAACTCCTCGCAAGGTACCATTGATCGTTTACCCGAAGTTCGTTTCAGCTGGATGCCATTGAGTGAACAGTGACTTTTTCCTGTAGCACGTCCCTTTCTTTCTGCCAGCGAGACGCTGGCAGCACGTTGGGTGAACTAATCTCCGCTTTCGGAAACGTATATCTCCTCGTCTTTCAAACGCTCGGCGATAATGTCGACCGTGCGGGCGATCGCGCCGACGTTTCGTTCCACGACTTGTTTTGCGCGGGCACCCATTTCCACGCACTGCTTGGGATCGGCTAACAGATCCGCCACCGCGTGTTCCAGATCACGCGCCGATTTCACCTGGCGAACGGCCTTCGCTTCCAGAAACTCCGGCACAATGCCACGGAAGTTTTGCATGTTCGGCCCGAACACCACGGCCTTGCCGATCGCGGCGGGTTCGATCGGATTTTGGCCGCCTTTGGCTGTGAGCGTTTTGCCGACAAAAACCACGGTCGCCACTTCGTAAAAAGCCTTCAGCTCGCCCGTCGTGTTCACCATCAGGCAGTCAACGTCACCCTTCGGCATTCGGCCGCGTCTCATGTCGGTGCGAAAGGCAATCTTCACACCCGCCGCGCGAACGGCGCGGCCGGCGTCGCGGGCGCGTTCGTGATGTCGCGGCACGAGAATGAGAAACAGATTCGGAAACTGTTTGCGAAGTTTGAGCCAGGTTTTCGCGAGGATGACTTCTTCACCGTCGTGGGTGCTGCCACCCAGCAGGATCGGCGCATCAGCCGGCACACCGAGATCATCGAGCAACGCGCGCGTGTCGAGTTGATGTCTCCCGGCCGCGGTCGCGGTGTCGAATTTCAAATTGCCGACGACGTGCACGGCGTCAGGTCGACAGCCGATTTCGCGAAGCTTGGCGGCATCGGATTCCGTTGGGCAGCACGCCCGGCTCAAGTTGCCGAACAATCCGCGAAAGAAGGAACCCCAACGTTTGTAGCCGCGATACGACTTGTCCGAGATGCGGGCATTGATGAGAAACGTGGGAACGCCCATCTGCCGGGCACGCCACAAAAAGTTTGGCCAGATCTCAGCCTCCACGAGCACGATTGCCTCGGGATGAATGGTGCCCAAGGCCCGTTGCACCCATTTCTTTCGATCGATCGGGTAATAGATTTTTTCCACATGAGCCGGCACGCGACGGCGCAATTCGGCCATGCCGGTGGTCGTGGTGGTGGAAACCACCAGTTTCAAATTGGGCAGGCGCTTTTCAATTTCGTCGATGAGCCGGATGACGAGGTTCACCTCACCGACGCTCACCGCGTGAATCCACATGACGTGGCGATTGGTGATGGATTGTTTGACCTTGGCGTTGAACTTGCCAAACCGCTGGCGAAAACCGCGCTTCCAGTTGCCGCGCCGCCAGAGCTTGAGCATGTAAAACGGCGACCCAAGAATGAGCCCGATGGTCAGCAACAGGTTGTAAAGCGTCCGCATGAACCGGAATTCCAAAGAGTCGCAGGATTCTCCACCCCCGGGCACAACATGATCACCAATTTCAAGCGGCAATGCGGGCGGAAGTCCTCTCGCGGGCAAAGAGAAAACCGATCCCGCCCAAAAATCGCAAGGTGGATTTTCCACGCGAGAAACCGCTCGCTTCCTTGAAGGGGCCTTTGCGACCCTGCCGCGTCGCCTGCCTGTGAATATCTTGATCGTCAAATTGAGCGCGCTCGGGGATGTCGTGCATACGCTGCCCGCCTTGAACACGTTGCGACGCGCTTACCCGAAGGCGCACATTTCCTGGCTCGTTGAGGCGATGGCCCGTGATTTGATCGAAGGGCATCCCGCGCTCGATCGTGTCGTCGTGTGGCGGCGACGTGATTTTGAAGCCGCTTTCAAAGAAGGTCGTTGGGCCACGGCCTGGCGGATTTTTTCCGAAACCCGCCGGCAGGTTCGCCAATTCCCGTACGACCTGGTCATTGATTTTCAAGGGTTGATGAAAAGTGGTTTGTGGGTCGCCCAGGCGCGCAGTAGGCACAAGGTTGGTTTTGGCCGGGGCATGGAACGTTCGGAAGGCAGCCACTTGTTTCTGACCGAGCGCGTGCCCGCCGTATCGATGGATATTCACGCACTGGAGCGCAGTCTTCTGTTGTTGCAGGCGATCGGCATCCAGCGCGGGCCGATCGAATACCGATTTCCGATTGACCAGGCGGCCCGCGATGCCGCGACCGATTTTCTCCAGTCGAGCGG
This sequence comes from bacterium, assembly GCA_016124235.1. Lineage (GTDB taxonomy): Bacteria > Verrucomicrobiota > Verrucomicrobiia > Limisphaerales > RI-55 > RI-55. The sequence goes on from WGOC01000035.1 coordinate 20,374, forward strand.
CGTCGCGCCTTCGGACCGGTTGGTGGTGATTCATCCGATGACCCGCTGGCCCACCAAGCTGTGGTTTGAAGATCGCTTCGCCCAAGTGGCCAATGAACTTAGTGGCGCCGGATTGAAGGTCATTTTTTCCGGCGGCCCGAACGACGCACCGGCACTTGAGCGCATCGCGAAAAACATGACCTCGCCGATGATTCGCACGAATGGCCTCGGGGGGTTGAAAACCTTGGCGGCCATCTACGAACGGGCGAACGTTCTTGTCTCTACCGACACGGGACCAATGCACATTGCCGCCGCCGTGAGCACGCCCGTTGTGGCCATATTTGGACCGACTTCGCCGCAACGGACAGGGCCGTATGGTGATGAGCACGTTGTCCTGCAGGCCGGAGTTTCGTGCAGCCCGTGCTTCAGCAAAAAATGCGTCACCCAGGATCTCGAACTAATGGCCTGCATGAAACGCATTTCGGCAGACGAGGTGGTGGCCGCCGTCAGGCAACTGCTCAACCGATGACCGCCGTCCCATTGGACGATCTTGCTGGCGTGTTTGAGCATTTCCAAACTTGTCCGCGGACCGCGCGATGCTAGATTGCGCTTGTGACTGTTGCTGTAAACGATTCGGCCAACCGGCTCAAGATGGTACCCTGCGCCGGTTGCGGTGCGCGGAGCTTTATTTCCAACGACCTCGCCCCTTTTGAAACGATACCCTGCTCGAAGTGTGGTCACCCCCTGATGCTGCCGGTCATGATGCAGCATTTTGAGCTGCAAAGCTTCGTGGCATCCGGCGGCATGGGCTCCGTTTACAGCGCGTACGACACGGTGCTGGAGCGGCAGGTGGCCATTAAGTTAATGAAACGCGAACTGGCTGAGGACCAGGAAGCTTATGAAGGTTTTTTCCGTGAGGCCCGGGCATGTGCGTCGCTGAACCACCAAAACATCATCCACATTTACCATTTCGGTGAACACGAGGGGCAGCTTTTCCTCGTGATGGAACTGGCCAATAACGGCAGTGTCGACAGCCGCATTGAAAAGGAAACCCGATTGCCTGAATTGGACGTTTTGGACATCGGCATCAAGGTCGCCTCAGCCCTCGATTCGGCGCTCAAAAAGAACCTGCTGCATCGCGACATCAAACCCGGGAACATCCTGTTCAATCAGGAAGGCGAACCAAAGCTGGTTGATTTTGGCCTGGCCCGGAATGCCGAAAGCGAGACGGAAATGGAAACGGAGATTTACGGCACGCCCTATTACGTCGCGCCGGAACGTATTAAACGCGAGGTGGTCAACTGGTCGTCGGATTTGTATTCGCTCGGCGGTACGCTTTACCACGCGTTGACCGGGCATGTGCCGTTCGAAGCGCCCAGTGCCTCCGACGTCGTCGCGGCTCACGTCCACACCATGCCGACGCCGCCCAATCAAGTCGTCCCGGAAATCACTCAGGCCACCAGCGATGCGATTCTGTCGACGCTTGCGAAGGAACCCGGTGAACGGTTCCAGAGCTACGACGAATTTCGCATGGCACTCGAAGCCGCCCGCAGTCACGTCATCGTGCAACAGCTCAACATGACCGTCGAAGAAGAACCCGGGGCGCAGGTGGCCGATAAAGGAAAAAGCTGGTGGCGACGGTAGCCGCAACACCAGCTTTTCTAATGTTCGTTCCTTGAAACGGGCTATTCTTCCTTCTTTCCTTTATTGGATTTTTCCTTTTTCGGTTTGGCAGCGGCTTTGGGTCCGATCCGTAGACTGACCAACATTTCCTTGCCGTCGCTGCTCTTCACAACCCGCCCGGCGATCTGCTCTCCCACGACGGCATCGTCGAAGGTGGCAGGTTTGCCATCCTTTGTGATTTTGGTTTTGGGCTGGAGATAAAGTGTCCGGCTCTTTTCCTTGCCGATGATTGTGAGCGTCTTCTTTTCCTTGTCCATCGCCCCCAACTTACCGTGAAACGGATACGGTCGCTGCGATTTCGCTTCCGCCTTGGCCGCCGGCTTTTCCTTTTCCGCGCCCTGGGCAACCACGGACAAAGGTGACATCAATGAACCTGCGGCGAGGAGAACCGCAAACAAGAGAACCCCGTAATAGTTTTTTTTCATAACAATTGTTCCTTTGAGACTTCGCTACAAATCTGCCGTTCACGGGGTGTATCACACAAGCATGTTAACGCAACCGTCTGGCGATCAAGCATTCAAGAATACGCGGAGCTTTGAATTCTCATGATGATTCGGCAGGGAGAGAGGTTGCGTCGTGGGGCGTTCCCGATTAATCCTCTCGCCGTCGCCGATGATCAAGCCGACCCTCCTCATTGTAGATGATGAAAAGCCGACCCGTGACGGCTTGCGGGCCGCATTGGATGATCATTACGACGTCTATGTCGCTGAAGATGCCGACTCCGCAATGAGCCTGCTTGAGCGCGAACATTTTGCCGTGATGCTCACGGATTTTCGCCTGCCCAAAGAAGACGGCATGAAGCTGATCGCACGGGCCAAATCCCTTTCGCGGCCACCGATTTGCATCTTGATGACCGCCTATGGTTCGGAGGATTTGGCCGTCGAAGCGATGAAACGCGGCGCCGACGACTACATTTCCAAGGGCCGGATGCAGATTGACGAGCTGGAAATGCGGATTGCCCGGGCGTTGCGCTCGCAAAAGCTCGAAACGGAGAATACCGCGCTCAAACAGCAGCTGGATGAACGATTCGGCGTGGAAAATATCGTCGGCGAATCGCCGGCGATGATCGAGGTCTTTGACCGCGTCAAGCAAGTCGCGCCCACACGCGCCTCCGTGCTGATTCTGGGTGAAAGCGGTACCGGCAAGGAATTGATTGCCAAGGCGATCCATCAACTCAGCCCGCGCGCCGGCCATCCCATGGTGACGGTCCATTGTGCCGGGTTTCCCGCCAGTCTGTTGGAAAGCGAGTTGTTCGGCCATGAAAAGGGTGCCTTCACCGGCGCCCATGAACGCAGAGTCGGCCGGGTGGAACAAGCCCAGGGCGGTACGCTCTTTCTCGATGAAATTGGCGAGATCGATCTGACCACGCAGGTGAAGCTGCTGCGGTTTCTCGGCGAACGGACCTTTGAACGATTGGGGTCGAACAAGACTCTCACTGCGGACGTGCGTTTGATTTCCGCCACCAATCGAAGGCTTGATCAGATGGTCAAGGATGGCCAGTTCCGGGAGGATCTCTATTACCGGCTCCGGGTGGTGACGTTGGACTTGCCGCCGCTGCGCGATCGGGCTGGTGACGTACCGTTGCTCGCACAGAATTTTTTGAAGGAATCGGCCCGCGAAAACGGCAAACAGATCAACGGCTTCACGCCTGAAGCCATGCAGGCCCTCCAAAGATGTCCTTGGCCCGGCAACGTTCGCGAATTGCGGTGGGCCATCGAAAGTGCGGTGGTGCTTTCCCGCGGCGAACGCGTCGGACTCAGGGACCTGCCGGAGAACGTCCGCGAGCAGGAACCGGTCGTTCCGCCGGCCCTCGATGAACACGGAACGCCGCCGCCGAAATTCTCGATCAAGGAAGCCGAACGCCAATTAATCGTTCGGGCTTTGGAGGAATGTGATGGCAACCGCACACGGGCGGCCCGGAAATTGGGGATGTCGCGCCGCACGCTCCATCGCAAACTCCATACTTACCATTTGGAAGATCTGTTTCGTAAATCGTCGGACGACGACGAAGAGGAAAGTTCATAATACATGTTTCTCCCGCAGGAGTTTATTCATCGGCTCGAGCAAGGCGCCTTCGGTCGCATTGTGCAGGTTGCCGCCGTGGCTTTGTTGATCGCCGCAGTCGCGGTGACCTACGATCTTAGGGCGTTTAAAAACCTATCCACCGCGGAAGGGATGGATGCCGCGCAACTGGCGCGCAATCTGGCCGCCGGTCGGGGATACACCACGTACAACATTTCGCCGCTGAGCATTCATCTGGTGAAAAGCAAGCAGGCGGAGCGGATCAAGGAACAGGAATCCGCGAAGGTCGCCGTCGCTCCGCAACAACTAATGGACCAAGCCAAACTCCGGAACAATCATCCGGACCTGGCCAATCCGCCGCTGTATCCGTACTTGCTCTCGCTCTATCTGCGCGCGGTCAACCCTGACTACACCATCGGCCGTAATTTTGAACGATCGGGGCCGGACATGGTGATCGCGATTTTCAATCAACTGCTCCTTGGTCTGGCGGCGTTGTTGGTCTTTTTGCTCGCCCGCAAGCTGTTCGATCCCGTCGTCGCGTGGACCGCGATGCTGTTGTTTGTCGCGTCGGGATTGTTCTGGAAAATCAGTTCCTCCGGGCAATCTACCATGCTCCTGCTCGTCATTTTCCTCGCCTTGCTCTGGACGCTCGCGGCTTTCGAACGCGGGATACAATCCGGCGATTGGTCCAATGCACGCCAGACGCTGGTCGCCGCCGCAATCGGGCTTTTGGTGGGACTCGGATTTCTCACCCGATATGCTTTCGGATTCGTGATCATTCCCGTCGTCGTCTTCCTCATGCTCTACAGCGGCACTCGTCGATTTGCGACCGTCCTGACGACGCTCATCGTCTTCACCATCGTGATCACTCCGTGGATTCAAAGGAACCTGCGGGTTTCGGGCGAACCATTCGGCACCGCGAGCTATGCCGTCTTTGAATCGACCGACAAATTCCCGGCCGACGAAATCCCTCGGTCGTTGGAAGTTGATACCCGGTCGTTCGTATTCCAGGACTACATCCGCAAGTTCAAAAACAATCTGCCGGACATCCTGCAAAAGGAACTGCCGACGCTGGGCGGCACGTGGATGACGGCGTTCTTTTTTGTCGGGCTGATGGTCGTGTTTCGCAGTTCAACGTTGAATCGTTTCCGGGGTTTTCTGTTGATGGTCCTGGCACTTTTTATTGTCGTGCAAGCGTTGGGCCGGACGCAATTAAGTGAGGATTCGCCGGTCATCAACACGGAAAACCTGCTCGTGTTGCTCGCGCCCGCCGTCATCATTTTTGGCGTCAGCTTCTTCTTCACGCTGCTGGAGCAATGGAATGTTCCCGAATTCGGATTCCGCGTCATCCTCACCACCATGTTCGGTGCGTTGATCAGTCTGCCGTTGATTTTCATGCTGCTTTCTCGAACCTACTCCGTGGCCTATCCCCCGTATTTCCCGCCGGTCATTCAAATCACGTCCGGGTGGCTGCGGGAGAACGAGCAAATGATGAGCGACATCCCGTGGGCGGTTGCCTGGTACGGCGATCGGCAGTGCGTGCTGTGGACGCGAAATCCCGGTGATGATTTTTACCAGATCTACGACTACGACAAACCGATCAATGCCTTGTATTTGAGCCCGAAGGCACTCGACCAGCATCTACTCTCACAATTACTGAAAGGTGCCGGAGCAGCCTGGGGCCGGCCGTTCCTGGTGGATGTCATCGCGCGGCAGGAGATTCCGAAGCAATTCCCTCTGAAGTACGCACCGCCTCGCGGTTTCTGGCCGCAGAATACGGAGGCAACTTACTACGATCCCAGCGAAGAAAAGCCGGAGCAATTGTTCCTGACCGATCGGATTAGATGGTGAGTTCGATCTGCGTTGGAGCAGCTCAAGCCGGGGGGAGTTGGCTCAATGTTTGTATCCCACTACCGATTCGCCATGCCGATGACAGTACCGATAGCCACGGCAAGAATGAGACCGAGTAACCCAAATAAACGAACTTGCCTGTGGCAATCATTACAGACTTTCAAAGGCCACCACATGAAGCGCGTGATGATAGAAATGCCAACAAGTGCCAAAAGGCCAGGAGAGCATCGCTCATCGTCGCGTTTCTGCTTTCGGCAATTTGCGCAGATGAACATTAAACCAGTTGACCGCGTTACTTTTGTCTAGTGCCGGTTGGCCAGCCACAGGATCAACCCCAACAAACCGCCAATGAACACTCCCGTGCCGATACCCGCCGCAATCAACCGGTAGTAGCGCTTCTTGAGCGCCTTTCCGCTAACCGGATATACGTAATACAGATTGCGCTTAGCGTCGCGTTTTTTGCCCATACAACAACTACGAGTAACGTGATTGGAAATACTATTACCGCAGTTCAATCTGTTTTGAAGTTGAATTTCGAATGTCCGTGATTCCAGATGGTTTCGGTAAGTAAATAACTTGTGAATAAGCTCCCCAATAGCCTGCCGGCAATTTTGGGTAATTGAGTTTTGAGACATTCCGCAAAGCCAGCTAGCAACAACGAATGATTGATTCCGTCATCCCTGAATCCTCCGGTGGGTCGTCCGCGCCCGCCGATTTGAAGAAGGCGCGGCGTCGCAAGGCGTTGACCGATGTGGCGGCGGCCCTGGTGCCGGATCGGTTGCCGCCTCATTCCAAGGAGGCCGAGCAAGGGGTGTTGGGTTGCATCCTGCTGGACCCGCCGCTCTGCCTGGGCGAGTGCATTGAGAAATGCAAAAGCGGCTCCGAAGTGTTTTACGATCTCAAACACCAGGTCATTTACGATGCGCTGGTGGCCATGAGCACCAAGGGCGACGCGATCGATCTCATCACGCTTCAGCAATACCTCAAGGACAACAAGCAGCTCGATGCCGTCGGTGGGATTGCCTACCTCATGTCGCTCGCCGACGCGGTCCCTTCAGCGGCAAATCTGAAATACTACCTCACGATCGTCCTCGATAAGCACATTCTCCGGCGCATCATTCGCGTGTCGTCTGAAGTGGTTTCCAATTCCTACGAGTTCGAAGGTGAGGTGGATCGGCTACTCGACGAAGTGGAGACCAAGATCCTCCGCTTGAGCGAAGAGCGGGTGGAAGGTTCTTCGATGGCGATGAAGGAACTCGTCCACAAGGCCATCAATACGATCGAAGATTATTACAAGCGCGAGGGGAACATCACCGGCGTCAGTACGGGATTCCCGGATCTCGACAAGATGACCACCGGCTTGCACGAGGGCGAAATGATCGTCATCGCTGCCCGTCCTTCCATGGGCAAAACCTCACTGGCGATGAACATCGCCGAGCACGCGGCGCTGGAACAAAACGTCCCCGTCGGGGTGTTCAGTCTGGAAATGTCCGCCGAATCACTCGTGCTTCGCATGCTGTGTTCCCGGGCACGCGTCAATCTGCGCAGTATCCGTGAAGGCTTCCTCGCGGAACGGGATTTCCCCAAGCTCACCAACGCCGCCAGCCGGATGGGTAAGGCACCCCTGCACATTGACGACTCGGCCGGGTTGTCGATCCTGCAATTGCGGGCCAAGGCCCGCCGCATGTACAACCAGCATGGCATCAGGCTTTTCGTCATTGACTACCTCCAGCTGCTTCATTCTACTTCGCGCCGTTCCGCGGACAACCGGCAGCAGGAAATCGCTGAAATATCGAGTGGCATCAAGGCCCTGGCGAAGGAACTGAAAGTTCCGGTCATCGTCCTCGCCCAGCTCAATCGTGACGTAGAAAAGCGGCCCAAAGCCACCCCGATGCTTTCCGACCTACGGGAATCCGGCTCGATTGAACAGGATGCCGACTTGGTGGGTCTGCTCTACAAGCCCAACAAGAATGAGGGTGACGACCGGGAAGATGCCGATATCGATGACCCCAATGATTCGCAGCGGGTCAATCTGCTGATTGCCAAGCAGCGTAACGGCCCGACTGGTGACGTTGAACTGGTCTTCCTGAAAGGCTTCACCCGTTACGAAAGCCTTTCGAAGGTCAGCGTTGAAGACGTGCCGCCGGGCGATTAATGCATGAACTATCTGACGAGAGCTGCCCTGCTTATCGGGGCGATTTGTGTGCTGCTCGCACCAGCGGCCCGCGCCCAGGATGGGTCGGACGTTTACAAGGTATCTATCCGTCACGTCGGCCCGCCCGCCGTCAGTGACGCCCTCATCCTGTCGAACATTCGCGTCACCGCCGGCACCAAGTACAATCGCAACGCCATTGATGACGACGTTCGGAACCTGTATGCGACCGGCTATTTCTACGCGATCCAGGTTCTGCAGGATTACGATCCCGCCAAAGGGTATCACCTCATCTACGTCGTCCAGGGGAACCCGTTGCTCACGGACATCCGGTTCGAGGGAAACTCCAAATACAAAGACAGCAAGCTGCTCAAAACAATCGGCTCCAAAGTGGGCCGTCCGCTGAGCGACCTGCAATTATTTCAGGACGCCGAAGCGATCAAGAAGCTTTACCAAAAGGCCGGCTATCCCGGCACCAAGGTCGACAAACCGATCCCCAGCATCGATGAACAAGCCGGTCGCGCGACGGTGACTTTCAAAATTGAAGAGGCCCCGCGGATCAAAATCCGGGATGTGATCTTCGAAGGCGCGACGGCCTTCAAACAAAGCAAGCTCCGTAAAGTCATCAAAACGCGGCGCTGGTGGATGTTCTCCTGGTTGACTGGCAGCGGCACTTTCAAGGAAGACCAATTTGACGAAGACAAGGAAAAGCTAGCGGACTATTACCGTGCCCACGGGTATCTCGATTTCGAGATTAAGGAAGTGAAGTTTGATTACCCGGAACCGAATCGCATGCTTATCCGGTTCCAGGTCTTCGAGGGGCGCCAATACCACGTCGGCTCGGTGGGCTTCAAGGGCATCACGCTCGTCAACACGAACAAGCTTGAAAAGGACCTCACGATGGGCACCGGGGCGGTGTTCACGCCCAAAGGCCTCTACGATGACATCGACAAAGTCGAAGACGCCTACGGCACACTGGGGCACATCAATGCGCGGGCGGTTCCCGAGAAAAGCCCGAACGTCGAAACCGGCAACATGGACCTGGTCTACGACGTCACCGAAGGCGACCAGGTCTTCATCGAACGCATCGACATCCGCGGCAATACCAAAACCAAGGATCGCGTGATCCGGCGGGAATTGCTCGTCAATCCCGGCGAGCCCTTCAATAAGGTACTGGTCAAATACAGCACGAACCGTATCGGGCTCCTGAACTATTTTGAGAAAATCAGTTGGGACCACGAGAAGACGGACGTACCAAATCGTGAGAATCTGGTCATCAACGTCGACGAGAAGAGCACCGGCAATGTGCAGGTCGGTGCGGGACTCAGCACCGTGGAAAGCCTCGTTGGCTTTGCCGAAATCAGCCAGAGCAACTTCGATCTGTTCAATCCTCCGTACTTTACCGGCGGCGGCCAGAAGGCGGTCTTGCGGGTCCAGCTCGGCACGCAAAAGCAGGATTACTCGCTGACTTTTCAGGAGCCGTGGTTGTTTGGTCGCAAGTTGATTTACACGCAGGATTTGTATCACCGCGAACTCAACTACCAGTCCACGCTTTACAACGAGCGCCACTCGGGTGCCAACACCGCCTTCACGCGACCGCTGGGCTCGGAGTTCCTGCGCGGCACACTGAATTATCGTATCGACTACGGCGGCATCCTGGATGTCGATCCCAGTGCGTCGCCGGCCATCAAGGACGAAGAAGGTGAAAGGCTGATTTCCGAGCTCGGATTGAATTTTGACTATGACCGTCGTCGCGGCGGCCTCCTGGCCAATCACGGTTTTCGCACCAAGTTTGAAACCGGCGTTGCTGGCGGACCGTTTGGTGGTGACGCGGATTTCTATCACCTTGAACTGAAGCATGCCCATTACTTCCCCGGTTTTGCCGAAGGCCACATCATCGAAGTGCAGGGCCGCATCGGTGTCATAGACAACTACGGACGCTCGAGTAACGTGCCGTTGTTTGAGCGGTCATTCCTCGGTGGCGCATTCAACATGCGCGGATTCGATTACCGCGATGTCGGTCCGAAGGACATCACCGGTGAACCGCTCGGCGGTGAAACCTCGTGGTTCGGCTCGGTCGAATACAGCCTGCCGGTGATCGATCGCGTCCGCTTCGCCGTGTTTTACGACATCGGCATGGTTTATCAGAACGCCTACAGCTTTGACTCCAAGGTTTACGACCGGAATGGAAACTTCATTTTGGACACGGGCCCGTACAACGACAACTTCGGATTCGGTATCCGCCTCAACCTACCCATCGGCCCGCTGGTGTTTGACTATGGCATTCCCATCACGAGTGACCAACGCAACCACAGCTCCGGCAAATTCCAGTTCCGCGCCGGCTACCAGCGCGACTTTTAACCCCATCCATTCGTTCAGTATGAAAGCACCCATTTACTCATTGCTCGCTCTCGCGCTTTGCGCCGGAATGTTTGCCGCCCCCACGACCGCGCGCGCGCAAGGGAAGATCGCCGTTGTCAACCTCCGCGAAGTCTTTGACGGCTACTACAAGCGCAAGCTCGCCGACGCCAAGATCAAGGAACGCGCCGGTGAGCTCGACAAGGAATTCGAGGACATGACCAACAAGAAGAAGGCGGCCGAGGACGCCTATAATAAGGCGAACGCCAGCGCGACCGATCTCGCCGCGTCCAAGGAAGAGCGCGATCGTCGGAAAGCCGAAGCCGAACAGAAACTCGGCGAAGTCAAACAGCTCGAGCAGGACATCGCAAAATTCCGGCAACAGGCCGAAGCGATTCTCCGCGAACAACAAGTCCGGATGCGTTCACGCGTGCTCGAGGAAATCAGCGCCGAAATCGAAGCCAAGGCCAAGGCCGAGGGCTACTATCTCGTGATTAACAAGGACGCGGATGATCGGAACGAGACCAAGATCATCCTCTACCATAACGGCGAGAACGAGATCACTGACGCGATCCTCAAGAAGCTCAACGCCTCCGCGCCGACCAACCTGGATCTCGGCTCCAGTTCGACCACCGGCGATCAGAAGAAATAGCCGAATCAACTCACTCTACCCGAACAGGCGCGGCTCTCTGGTCGCGCCTGTTTTGTTGTACACGGGTAGCCAGGGCGTGCCAATTCGACCGCGAAGTGTGCCTTCCAGTCACACTGATTCTCGAACTGTGCTTCGTTGAAATCCGAAATCCTCTCAATTGCGGCCCAAAATACGGCAATTCCCACGTGGATTTCTCGTTAACGTGGTCTCAATTATTGGCAGGGCTTATTCTATGAGATGAACCATGCAGTTTGATAAATTCACCACCAAAGCTCAAGCCGCCCTGCAGGAAGCGCAGAGCGTCGCCCGGGAATACAGCCATCAGGCGCTGGACGGCGAACACTTGATGCTCGCTTTGATCCGCCAGACCGATGGCTTGGTTTTGCCGTTGGTCCAGAAACTTGGCGTCGCGCCCGCCCAACTCAGTCAGGCGCTGGAAAAACTCCTCGCCGCCCGCCCGAAAGTCAGCGGTGTCAGCAGCATGGATGTTTACCTGGGCAACGAGCTCAAGCGCGCGCTTGATACCGCCGTCACCGCCGCCGGCAAACTTCACGACGAATACATCAGCACCGAACATCTCCTCCTTGGACTTGTTCGCGACGGCGGCACGCAGTTGAAAAAATTGTTCAAGGACAACGGCCTAACCGAGGATCAAGTGCTCAAGGCGCTGGCCGAATTGCGTGGCAACCAGCGGGTGACCGATCAGAATCCCGAGGACAAATTTCAAGCATTGGAAAAATATGGTCGCGATCTCACCGCCGCCGCGCGCCAGGGGAAAATTGATCCGGTGATCGGACGCGATGACGAAATTCGCCGCATAATGCAGGTGCTCACGCGCCGCACCAAAAACAATCCCGTTCTCATCGGCGAACCCGGCGTCGGCAAGACAGCCATTGTGGAAGGCCTTGCCCGACGCATCGTCAGCGGCGACGTTCCCGAATCGCTGAAGGACAAGAAGCTGATCGCGATGGATCTCGGGGCGATGGTCGCCGGCGCGAAGTATCGCGGCGAATTCGAAGACCGGCTTAAGGCGTTCATCAAGGAAGTCACCTCCGCCGAGGGCCGTATCATTCTGTTCATCGACGAGCTGCACACGCTGGTCGGCGCCGGCAAGGCCGAAGGCGCGACCGATGCCGCCAATTTGCTCAAGCCCCAACTCGCGCGCGGCGAACTACGCGCCATCGGCGCCACCACGCTCGACGAGTATCGCAAACACATCGAAAAGGACCCGGCGCTCGAACGGCGCTTTCAACCGGTTTACGTTCAGGAGCCCACGGTCGAGGCGACGATCGCGATCCTTCGTGGTTTGAAGGAACGCTACGAAGTCCATCACGGCATTCGTATTCAGGATTCCGCGCTCGTCGCTGCAGCCACGCTTTCCCATCGGTACATCACCGATCGGTTTCTTCCGGACAAGGCCGTCGATCTGGTTGACGAAGCCGCTTCACGTCTCCGCATGGAACTCGATTCCATGCCGGTCGAACTCGACAAGCTCGAGCGCCAGATCATGCAACTTGAGATCGAGCAAACCGCGTTGAAAAAGGAAAAGGACGACGCCTCGAAGGAACGCCTGGCCAAACTCGAAAAGGATCTCGCCAACCTCAAGGAGCAATCCACCTTGCTCAAGACGCAGTGGCAAAATGAGAAAGCGGCGATCAACGCGGCCAGCATCATCAACGGCCAGATCGAGCAAGCGAAACTCGATTTGGAAAAAGCCGAGCGCACTGGCGATCTCAACACCGCGGCCAAGATCAAGCACGGCACGCTGCCCGATCTCCAAAAGAAACTCGCCGGCGCGGAAAAAGCGTTGCACGAACTCCAAGGGAGCAACCGGCTCCTTACCGAGGAAGTGACCGACGATGACATCGCGCGCGTGGTCGCTTCGTGGACCGGTATTCCGGTCACTCGCATGCTCGAGGGCGAACGCCAGAAGCTCGTCAAAATGGAGGAGCGCCTCCAAAAGCGAGTCATCGGCCAGAGCGAAGCGATCGTCGCTGTGGCCAACGCGGTTCGCCGGGCGCGCTCCGGTTTGCAGGATCCGAATCGTCCCGTCGGTTCGTTCATTTTCATGGGCCCGACCGGTGTCGGCAAAACCGAGCTGGCGCGCGCGTTGGCGGAGTTTCTCTTTGACGATGATCAGGCGATGACCCGCATCGACATGAGCGAATACATGGAGAAGCACACGGTCGCCCGCTTGATCGGTGCGCCTCCGGGCTACGTCGGCTACGAGGAAGGCGGCCAGCTCAGCGAAGCCGTTCGACGTCGGCCTTACTGTGTCATCCTGTTCGATGAAATCGAGAAGGCGCATCATGACGTCTTCAACGTCTTGCTCCAGGTGCTCGATGACGGCCGCTTGACGGACGGGCAGGGCCGCACGGTCGATTTCAAAAACACGGTCATCATCATGACCAGCAACATTGGCTCGCCGATCATTCACGAATTCTACACGTCCGGACGCCAAACGGACGAAGGTCGCAAGACGATGGAAGACCGCGTAACGAACGAATTGAAACGCAGCTTTCGTCCGGAGTTTCTCAATCGCGTGGACGACATCATCATCTTCCACAGCCTCGACGAGAAACAGATCACCGCGATCGTGGACATCCAGCTCAATCGCCTGGAGAAGCGGCTCGAACAGCAGCAGATCCATCTCACGCTCGACGACAGCGCGAAGAAGCTGCTCGCGCGCGAAGGCTACGATCCGCAATTCGGCGCCCGCCCGCTCAAGCGCGCGATCCAGTCCGAGTTGCTCGATCCGCTGGCGATGAAGCTGTTGGACGGCGAATTCAAACCGGGCGACCGCGTCGACGTCAGCGCCAACGGCGCCGGGTTGAAGTTTGAGAAGGCTTAACTGGAATACGTCGAAAGCATAACAGTCAAAGATGGGCCGGCATCAAACGCCGGCCCATTTTCCTTCAACCGCCAAACGCAAGAATATTGAGCAGACCGTGTTCAGCCACGCTTTTGGAATTCGACGATCACACCGGATTGGGATTCTTGGCGGAAGATAATGTGGTAATCCAAGAAACGCCCGATCACCTCAGCATTCGTCCGCGCGTGCAGCGACGCCTTCACCGCGCGAAACCTTCCGCCGCCGGCCACCGCCAACGGAATCATCAACTGATCCGCCAGGTATTCGCCGACCGGTGCGTCACTCGTCAGGTATTCCCGGACTTGATCGACCACGCCGCCGACCACCTTGCCGGACGGAATGTCGCGTTCGCCGAAGCCCGTGAACACTTCGGTCACGTGTTCGCTTTCGACTTCGGCCATGACCGCGTTGCCCGGCCCCGCGCTGCTCTTGAATCGCGTCAGTTCGATTGCGTCCTCGGGCCAGTTCAATTTGTTGCGGAGCATTCGCGCCTGCCGCGCACCAATCTCGTCCGGCAGATGCGCAAGTAAAATGCGACCGCGCTTTGCCCTGATCGCACCGCGATCCATGAGTTCGATCGGTCGCAACTTTTCGACCGGCTGAATGGTCACGCGAAACCGACCACCGCCAGCGGAATAAAATCCCGGCCGCTCCAACACGGCTTCCACTTTCGGACCCATTCGATGCAGGAGCGGCAGAAATGACTTCGCCAGAAAGTCAAACGGCGGTGCCATGGGATTGTGCGTACCGCCTTCCAAAAACAACGTCGACGGTTCCGTGCCCAGCATGAGCGCCGGCAAGATGGTTTGGAGCACCAACGTCGCACTGCCCGCCGTGCCCACCGCAAACGAATAGGTTCCTGGCGAAACGGTTCCCGGTTTGAACGTCAGCTTGAGCGAGCCCATTTCCGCACCGTCGGTTTGCGCGTTGCCAATTTTTGTCACTGCCTCAACCGCGGTGAGATGCTGGCGCAGCAAACCTGATTTGCGTCGCTTCGCGCGGATGTTTTCAATGCGAAACGGCTGACCTGTCACCAGCGCCAACGCCAACGCCGTACGCAGCACTTGGCCGCCGCCTTCACCTTGTGATCCGTCAATCGTGATCATTGCATTTCCTTTCTACGCGAATTCCGCGAATCCGCGCTAATTCATGAAAATCCTGTCCAAGCACCTGTTCTCTGCTCGTCATTGGTCATCACTACCACCCTGAGGCCGGTCACAACCGCGGATCGACCGGTTCGCTTTCCAAAGCCAAAACACCAAACACCGCCTCGTGCACCCGACGCAACGGCTCCTTGCGCACGAATCGCTCAAGTGATTCCACGCCGAGCGCAAATTCACGAAGGGCCAGCGATCGTTTGCGATTCAGTCCGCGGGCGCGCAGTCGTTCGAGATTCTCGCTGGCCGTGTACTCCGGACCGTAGATGATCCGCAGGTATTCGCGTCCGCGACACTTCACCGCCGGCTGGATCAATCCGCGTTGACCTTTGACCACGAAGTCCAACGGCTTCACAACCATTCCCTCGCCACCGCGCGCGGTCAGTTCCTCCCACCAGCGGATGCCGGCCGCTTCACTCTCGGGATCGGTCACGTCCACGACTCGCCAAGGCGTGGCGATAATGAGTTCGCTACTCGTTTGATTATGTCTTTTCAAATCGGCCGCGTAGTCGCCAAGAGTAGGACAGGCATCCTGCCTGTCTCCGGCCGCTCGCATGTCACAACCGCCTCGGCCGGTCGAAATCGGTTGGTCATCCACAGGTGCGATTTTCTCGGATGACTTCGCTGCCTGCTCACTAACGTTCGTGGAAGTCAGGCTGGAAGCCCGTCCTACTGTGGCCAGCCGCGACAACGTCTGGATATGCCAGTCGTGCGGTTTGCCCGTGTAAACTTTGCCCTCGGTCGCGAGCAAATGAAACGGCGCGAGTTTCAGGTCGTTCAGGTCCGCAACCGGCCAGCAATACCGGCAATAGGCCGTGATATAATCGTCAACCATCTGCCGCCGATCGTTCGTTCGAGTGCGCAGGTCGCTGACATCCAGCCCGGCGTTAGCCGATTTTTCGAGCACCGCCACCTCCTCGGCGAGAGTTGCTCGCGCCGCACACCCGACGGCGGCATATTGTTGTTTCAACAGTTCTTGTGCCTTGGCCGACCACGGCATCAATTCGCAATCGAGACATAACCAGTTGGTTTGAAATTCCTCCCAGAAACCGGCGTGCGTGGCCGCATCACGAACGCTTTCGAGAAACGCTCTTTCCAACTCCACGTCGTCAAAGAACCTTCGGCCCGTGCGCGTGTAGCAAACACCGATGCCTTCGCCGATGACTCCGAACGCCTTCCGCGCGGCATCTTCGTCACGACAGACAATCACCACCGCGCGCGAGCCCATATGCTTTTCCTCGCAGATCACACGTGGCACGCCGGCATGACGATAATACGCGAACGCTTCGGCCGGATGTTCGAGCAAATCAGGGAGATGGCTGGTCGCGCAAGGTGACATGGTCGGCGGCAGGTAAATCAGCCACTTGGGATTCACCGCGAACCGACTCATTACTTCGAGGGCTGCGATGGCGTTCTCTTCGCGAATCGTGACGTTGCCGTGCAACCGCGTGCTGACAATGCGTTTGCCGGTGACGTCGGCGAGATCGAGCAGATCGTCGTGCTGTTGTTGAGCTGTCAAATTGGTAGTAGCCGACGTGACGAGGCTCTGATTTCCGTCAGCCGACGATTCGAGATTGAGCCTCGTAACCTCGGCTGCTACAGGGAAAGGCCTTGCCGGGGCCGCGTAAACTTGCCGCGCTGAAACTGACACAACCTCCCGTTCCGGATAACGCAGCGCGGTCAGCTTGCCGCCGAAGACGCAACCCGTGTCGATGTTGATCGTGCGGTTCAGCCACTCGGGTTCAGGAATGGGAGTGTGCCCATAAACGACCATCGCTGATCCGCGATACTCGGCCGCCCAATTGTAACGGATCGGCAAACCAAACTCGTCCGTCTCGCCAGTCGTTTCGCCGTACAATGCGAACTCCCGCACCGCACCCGAACCGCGACCCTGCATTGATTCCTTCAAGCCGGCATGCGCGACCACCAAATTGCCATCATCGAGCGTGTAATGACTCACGAGATCATCGATAAACTCCGCAACGCTCTTGCGGAATTCATTCGATTCGCCGGCGAGTTGGTCCAACGAATCCGCCAGACCGTGCGTGATCTGCACATCGCGACCACGCAACTTGCGCATCAATTTCAGGTCGTGATTTCCGGACACGCACAATGCGACACCGTCCGCCACCGCGTTCATCACCAGCTTGAGCACCGATGGAATCTTTGGTCCGCGATCCACAAGGTCACCGAGAAAGACCAGCCTGCGGCCCTCGGGGTGACGTAGCAGCGGACGTAAGTCCGCTCCTGATACGCCGATCGCTATCGTTGGACTGAGCCGACTCACGTCGGCTGCTACTTCATATCCCAGCCTTTCCAGCAGCGCGATCAATTCATCGAAACAACCGTGGACGTCGCCGATGATGTCGAACGGGCCATGTTCGTGTTTCAAATTGTTCCACAACGGCTGCCGCTCGATCACGGCCGCGTCGATTTCTTCGATCGATTTCAAGACATGAACGTGACGAAAACCCTCGCGCTGCAATCCGCGCAACGACCGATGCAACTGCTGCGCCTGCTGGCGGATCACATGCGGTCCGAAATCGCGGTCCGACCGCGTCTTGTTGCGCTCGTGTGCCACGCGTTCCGGCAGATCAAGCACGATTGCGACGGGCAGACAGTGAAATTCGCGCGCGATGGCCACGAGTTGCTTCCGCGACTCCGGTTGCACATTGGTCGCATCCACCACCGTCAATTTGCCGGCCGCGAGCCGTTTGCGGGCGATGAAGTGCAGAACTTCAAATGCGTCATTTGTAGCGGCCTGGCTGTTCTCATCGTCCGAGACCAGACCACGGCAAAAATCCGATGACAGAATCTCCATCGCCTTGAAATGCTTCCGGGCAAACGTGCTCTTGCCCGAACCGGACACACCGATCAGCACAACTAAGGAAAGTTCAGGAATGCTAACGGTCATCGAAGTTACTTGTCTGATGAAGATGCTTCGACAATTCGCTCATCAATGAATGCGTCGTAATCCTTTTTCATCGGCAAATCCAAATCCACCCGAAGTCTCCTTCGCGAAGCTCTCGTTGAGGCCCCCGTTTTTGGGTTAACACCAACCTTTTCATATTTCTCCCAGTAAACGCCGGCACCGCGTTTTTGCCAGTTGGGAAGCCGGTTGAAATTAATTCCGTGTTGGAACAGCAGCTCGTTCTTGTTGGCTGTGGTCTGACCAATTAGAAAGCGAGTTGCCTCGGCCACGCCCTTGCCTTGCTTTCGAAGAAGCCAATAGCAATGAGCATTGAGGGCATTGCGTGTCGCGTCTTCCTGCCGCCACCGGAAATAATCCAATACGAGCTGGTCGGAGGGTAGCTGTGCAATGCGGCAATCGAACGTGGCAATTGCGCCCAGACTGATTGAAAAGGCGGCGCTCGATTCTGCAGCTAGAACGGAGTTCAACTTACGAAGCTTGCGATCAAAAAGCGTGTCATCACGATGAAGGAGAATCGATATCTCATCACTTTGAGTGTACCCGTAGATCGCACGAAATCCGCAATTCATAAGATGCTCAACAGTGCTTAACATACAATCTCTGAACCGCTCGTCGTAGGGCGCTTCAAATTTATGCGCCTCCTTGGTCAGGCGCGTGAAACCACGGCCGTCGACGCGAGCAACAATGAACAAGCCGGGCAATACGCAATGATCGTGCGCTGTTTCAAAGCGCCGCATTTTCGCATCCAAATCGTCAAATTTCATTCTTCCATTCCTCCACTTCAAATTGGTTGGTTTGCCCAATTTGGACAAAATAAAGCTTATCGAAACCTTCGGTCGGAGCCGGAAGCTCCAATTGTGCTGTCGCACTTCTTATTGCCAAATCGGGAACCCGGGCTTTTCTGTCCCGATTCGCATTGCGCGCGAGCGCATCGACGACACGCGATTGAAAGAAATACCCAATGACCTTGAATCCCGCCTCTCTGGCGGGTGCAAAGTAGCGTTGGCGGTCGCCTCGCCGAAGATTGGTGTTGTCCACAACGAAAGGCGTCTTACCGGCGATGCAGGCGTCGACTATCAGTGCCTCGCGATGACGGGTCCGCAACATGTCGAGGTTCACACGAACGTGCGAGGTGAAAAAGCGCTCCCGATAGAAGGTGGACTTCCCGGTCGCTTGGATTCCCATAAATATGACGAGTTCCATGTGACTACTTTTGAGATTCAAACACCCCCATTTGCGTAGGCGAACCGACCGCCGAATCTTCCGGGCCGACGGGTAGAAAGCGAACCTTGTATCCAAAGCGTTCCGCCACCGCATTGGCCCACATGCGAAACTCCGCGCGCGTCCATTCAAAGCGATGATCGCGATGACGGAATTTGCCAGCCGGCAGCGTTTCCCATTTCACATTATATTCGCGGTTCGGCGTCGTGATCACGACTGTGCCCGGCCGGGCGCATTCGAACAAAACCCGTTCGAACGCCGACAACCGCGGCTGGTCGAGATGTTCGATCACTTCCACCACGGCGGCCGCGTCGAAACCGGACAGCCGTTGATCGCGGTAGATCAGCGAACCGTGCAGCAACTTAAGACGCGCCTTCTGCATCGGCGGCAGGCGGTCGTAGTGCAATCGTTCGGCGGAGATCTCGAGCGCGCGATGCGAGACGTCCATGCCGACGATTTCCGCGAACTGCTTTTCCTTGAGCAACCGTTGTAACAGTCGGCCCTCGCCGCAACCGAGATCCAAAATGCGTTTGGCGCCGCTGCCTTTCAACACGGCCAGCACGGCACCGAGTCGCTGTTCGTTAAGAGTAGGACAGGCATCCTGCCTGTCTTCCGGTGCGACCGGTGTTGGAACTCGATCGGCCGAATCAACGGAGCCGCGTGGTATTTTGCCTTCGCTTTCAGGGACAGTTTCTGATGGCTCGCTGCTGTTTGCCAATGACAGGCTGGAAGCCTGTCCTACCCTGTTTTCCAGGGCCGCCTCTTCCGCATTACGCTTTTCCGTCGCACTGTCGGGATCGGGATCGCTTTCGTCGATCAAACGGGTGAGCGCGTCGTCCACGAGATTGCGGCGGTGCTTGAGGTAACGGCGCGTGATCATCTCGCTTTGCGGATGAGCGGCCAGCCAGCCGGCACCACGACGAAGCAGCTTTTCCACTTCGTCGTCACCGACCCAATAATGCTTTTCGTTGTCGAGCACCGGCACCAGCACATAGAGGTGCGAAAGCAGGTCCTTCAACAGCAGCACGCCGGCAAGCACAAGCTGGTGACCAGTGCCGACATCCTCGGTGGCAAGGTCAGTGACGCGGCACTCGAACTGGCGTTGACGCATGTTCAGAAGAGCCGTGGCCCGGTGAACATGACCGAGGCGCTCGACGAAGCCGAGGAGGAGGTCCGCCAGCAACGCGAACAGGCCCGTATCGCCGAGGCCGCCCGTCGCGCCCGGTTGGTGGCCACGGCGCGGTTCACCACGCAGTCAGTCGATCCGTTTGACGTGCTGGAACTCGATCCGGTGAAGCCGCGGGGTTGGGATCAGTCCCGGCAATTGACTGACAAGCAACGGTCGTTGCTCGCCAAACAGGGAATCAATCCGGACGGGATTTCGTTCAGCCAGGGCAAGCAGTTGATCGCGGAGATCTTCCGGCGTTGGGAGGGCAAGCTGTGTTCGTTCAAGCAGGCCAAGGTGCTGCGCAAACACGGCTACGGCACGGATGTGAGCTTCGCCGAGGCCTCGGCGACGATCGATGCGCTGGCGAAAAATGGTTGGGGCCGAAGCTCGGCCGGGCAATTAACAACCGCTGATGAACGCTGATTTGAATTATATCACCGCTGAGACGCGGAGGGGTAGAGTGCGCCGGTCAATGATGATCTACAGCCCGGGAAATGCGGACAATTGCATTTGTTGCAGCGTTTCGCACTGCGGTATCTGGATCTTGGAACAGTCGTTGGAGCGCGGACTCTGCATTGGTCGCTTGCCCTTCATATCGACCCAGTGCTTTGGCGGCCTCGACACGAAGCTGACCATCGACATTGGTGGTCGCCGCAACGAGGGCAGGAATCGCTCGATTCGGTGCCAGTCGCTGTTTACCAAGAGCGGCGGCGGCCGTACGGGCGGTGCTCAAGTCGTCGCCTTCGACGCACGCTATGAGCGTTGGCAGGAACGCAACGGTATTCGTACCGAAGTCGCCGGCGGCGCAGTGTCCCAAAATGACGACACCGTGATCGGATGTGAAAACGAGGTTGGTGAGGGCAGCTACGGCTTCGGGACCAATGGCGACGAGGGCTTCAATCGCGTTTCTTCTTGTCGCTTTAAACTTCGCGCTCGTCGCCAATTTTTGCAGCTGCGGTATAGCTGGAGCTGCATCGGCACCGAGAATTTGAAATGCGAGTCTTGCTCGAAAGGACTCCATCATGGGGTTCACGAGCCATTCACTGAAACGTACGTTACTCTTAAGCCACGAAGGAAGAGTGGCAGAGTCCATCATCAGGCGGTACCGAATTGGACCAGGCTCGGCAGCAATCGATTTGAGGAGATAAGGCAAGGCGTTCGTACCGATGGTGTGAATCGCCTTCCGGGCCATTTGGTATTCGGACAGTTGCAATTCGGTGGCCAAAACTCGGTCGGGTTTGCCGTTGATCTCAATCCACTTACTCAGCGGTTTGCCGGCGTAGGTGGGCTCGGTGTTACGCAAAAGGAAGAACCACGTTCCCAACGCAATTGCGCCGATGGCAACTATACTGACAAGCAGGCGTTTGCGTTTCCGGGATTCCACACGGGGAAGTTAGCGCATTGGCGAATCAATTCAATCGGGGAGGTGCTGAAACCCTTTCAGGGTTTGGATTTTGATGACGGGTTACCCGGGGTAGCTCTGCCGACCAACCCCGGGCTGATTGATGGAACACCGTTGGTGTTCTGGTTTTGCGCGGCGAGTGCTGCGAAGGGACGCCTTCTCCGGAAACCGTCGGGACAGGCAGGGTTGCCTGTTCCACCCAGACGACAAGGTCGCTCAACACTGCGAATCGAACGCCGTGAACTTCAGTAATCGCAGTCCCAGTTTTGTTCGGTTGAACCCGCACCTTTTCGAAGCGCGGAGTGCGGAGCCCGGAATGCCGAGTGGTGTTGCCCGTGAATCGGATTTGCATGACGCGGTGTTCGACGAGTGCCGGCGGCGGGGTTGGATTCCGTTGCACGGGAGCATGGCCGCCCGCACGCATCGCACCGCCGGTGAACCGGACTTCGTGATCCTGGCCGATCGCGGGCGCGCGTTGCTCGTCGAGTGCAAGTCGCGCACCGGCAAACTCTCGCCGGCGCAGGCCGCCCTCAAGCATCACGCCGAATCACTCGGGCACACGGTCCATGTGATCCGCAGCCTGGAGGAGTTTCTCAACCTGTCATGACCTTCTCACGTGTCACCAAATCCAGCCCGTGTCCGGTCTGCA
>WGOC01000038.1 GCA_016124235.1 bacterium
AACCTTCAGTGAATGTTTCAGTAGGAGGGTTAGAAACGCTATGCACTTGAAGTGGCCGAGTTACTTGATTTTGTTGGAGAACCTGCATATTTTTGAACCCGAAACAGGACGTGAATCGCCCGATTCCGACCCTCGCCTCCAAGCCTAACTCGTTGATTTAGAGTAGGTTTGGAGTGGTGACAGGGGTGACCTTCAACGATTTCTTCAACGATTCCAGAACTCGTCAACTATCCGGCACTAACACGGCCACTATCCGCCGGGTGCCCGGATGCGAGTGCAAATCAGGCTCCGTATCCTCCCATTCATGGATACGAGCATGCCGCAATTACGCTATCGGAAGTTCAAACGCACCTGGGGAACCTTCTACGCCTTCGATAATCACACCGGAAATTCCGTCAGTCTCAAGACACGGGACAAACACGAGGCCGAGCGCAAGGTGCAGGCGATGAATCAGGCGGAGTTGCAACCCGCCATGAACCTCGGGCTGGCACGGGTGTACATGAATGGCGCCGATCCGAAACTGGTGACGCGGACGTGGCAGGAGGTCATGGAAAGTATCGTGGCCCAGAAATCGGATGAGACACGACGGCGATGGGAGGTCGCGGTCAAGGATCGGAACTTCGATTGCATCCGGCATCGGCCCGTCGCTGAAACTCGGCCGGAACATTTCCACCAGGTGCTGGCGGACGGGAAGGTGTCGACCAATGTGTATCTGCGGCGGATTCACAATCACGCGCTCGGGATGGATTGGTTGCTCAAGCCGGTGATCGCGCGGTTGCAATGGCCGAAGCCGCAGTACAAAGGCAAGCGGGCGATCACGATCGAGGAACACCAGGCGATCATTGAGGCCGAGGCCGCCGCAGCGGAGCGCAACAAGGGTTCACGAAACAGCGATCGGCCCCACTATTTCGAACGCCGTGACTTTTACGAACTGTTGTGGCACACGGGGGCTTCGCAGAGTGATGCGGCGTTTCTGTTGGCGGAGGACATCGATTGGCGGAACCAGACGATCTGTTATTCGCGCAAGAAACTGAAATCGCGTGGGACCACGACGATCAAGCCGGCATTGATCCGGTTTGGTAAGGACGTTGCCGAGATCCTGCGACGACGGCCGGAGAAGGGTCCGTTGTTTCCGTATCTACGAACAGTGCGACCGGGTGATCGGGCCACGGAATTCAAACAGCGTTGTGACGGGTTGGGAATCAAGGGTGTGTCGTTGCACTCGTATCGCTACGCGTGGGCGGAGCGGGCGTTGAAGTGCGGGTATCCCGAACGGTTCGCGCAGCAGGCGCTGGGTCACAATTCCAAGGCGGTGCATCATGCGTATGCCCGGAATGCGGAGGTGACGGTTCCGTCGTTGGATGATTGGGAGGCGTCCTTCCGGACGGGCACAAACCCTGACGGGTTGGAAAAGCCAAAAGTGCTGCCGGTGGATTTTCAATCAGTGGGGGCGAACGGATCACCGAAGAGAACAATGGCTGGTGGGTGACGTTGGATGCGGGAATAAATCTGAAACGAATGCGTCTGAATTGGTGTTCGATATTTGGTTGGAAGGAAAATTGGGTTAGAAGGGAGACCGGCTGGTTACTGGTCTTCGTTTTGAGACAACTGATCCGGCGGTCATGCGTGCATAGGCGTGGCCGCCGGATTTTTACTGTACGAATCACAGGTCGGCACTGGACGCGAATTGCGCGAAGGGACGCCAAGAGGAAACTGGCAGGATACCTCTCCTCGCTCTGGGTAATCTGAAGGCAGTGCTTCGAAAGGTGACGCGACTTTGTAGTGGCTGTCGGGGTTCTTCCGTCTATTCTGGCAGCGCTATGAAAAAACTTGGCATCGGTTGCGCCATCATTGCAGTTCTTGGGATCGTGGGCTTGATCATTGTCGGGATCGCCGGCGGCAGTTACAACCACCTGGTTAAACTCTCCCAGGGTGTGGACGCCCAATGGGCACAGGTCCACAATGTCTACCAACGCCGGGCGGACCTGATCCCCAACCTGGTTTCCACCGTTTCGGGTGCGGCCAATTTTGAAAAGTCCACGTTGACCGAAATCACCGAGGCCCGCGCGTCCGTCGGCCAGGTCAAGATCACTCCGGGCACCGCGCCGTCTGATCCCGCTCAGCTTGCCGCATTTGACCGGGCACAGTCCCAGCTTGGCACGGCGCTCTCGCGGCTGCTGGTGGTTGCCGAACGATATCCTGAACTGAAAGCAACCTCGAACTTCCGGGATCTGCAGGCGCAGCTTGAGGGAACGGAGAATCGGATCAGCGTCGAGCGCGGGAGATTCAATGAGGCGGTGCAGTCCTATGACACGGCGGTTAAATCGTTCCCGGCCGTATTCTACGCAGGCGCCTTTGGGTTCAACGTCAAACCGTACTTCAACGCCACGGCCGGTGCCGACACGCCGCCCAAGGTGCAGTTTGATTTCGGAAAAGGGTCGACCAACAAACCGTGATCGCATGCGACGCGCCCTGATCATACTCGGTCTGGTTCTGGGTTTTCGCCTGGTGGCGGCGGAGTTGATTCCACCGGTGCCGACGCAATACTTCAATGACTACGCGCAGGTCGTTTCCACCAGCCGGGCCGCCCAACTCAATCAGGTCCTCGAAGCTTTTGAACGGGAGAGTTCCGACCAGATTGTCGTCGCCGTCTATCCCAAAATGCAGTCAAGTTCGTCAGTGGAGGATTACACCGTGCGCGTTGCCCAGGCCTGGAAAGTGGGCCAAGCAGACAAAAAGAACGGCGCGGTGCTCTTTGTCTTCATCCAGGATCACAAGATGTTTCTGCAAGTGGGCTACGGGCTCGAAGGCGTCCTCCCCGATGCCGTGTGCAAGCGGATCATCGCCGACGTAATAGCACCGAAATTCAAGACCGGGGATTTCGACGGCGGATTGACGGCCGGGGTGCAGTCGATCATCGCCGCCGCAAAAGGTGAGTACAAGGGCAACGGCACCACGGCCGCCGATGGCCGGAACCAGCAGGGAGGAGGATTCGTCGGCATTGTTTTCATCGTCCTGTTCGTGGTACTCATCCTCTTTATCGTTTCGAGGTCAAGACGCTCGGGAAGGGGTTGGTACCTCGGGGGTGGTGGTGGAGGTTGGACCGGCGGCGGCTGGTCCGGTGGGGGCGGAGGTGGCTGGTCTGGCGGCGGAGGTGGTGGTGGTTTTTCCGCTGGCGGCGGCGGTTTCGGCGGAGGTGGCGCCGGGGGGAGCTGGTGAATTATGCGCGCGAAGACATTCATCAAACAACTCCGTGAGGAGGAGATCGTTGCCGCGATTCAGGCGGCCGAACGAAAGACATCGGGAGAGCTGCGGGTGTTCGTCAGCGACCACGCCGTCGATGATCCCGTGGCGGCGGCGAAACGACAATTCAGACGCCTTGGCATGGAAAAGACGGGTGAACGCAATGGCGTGCTCATCTTCCTGGCGCCAGGTCAACGGGCCTTCGCCGTGATCGGTGATACCGCCGTCCATGCCCGTTGTGGGGATGGCTTCTGGCAGGAACTCGCCCGGGTCATGACCGAACATTTCCGCGCGACGCGGTTCACCGAGGGCGTTTTGGAGGGAATCCAGCGTGCCGGTGAGTTGTTGGCCGAACATTTCCCGCGCCGACCCGATGACATCAACGAGTTACCCGACCGGGTGGAGCACAGCTAGCAGTGATTCCACGTACGAGGCTGAAGTTCGGCTTCCCATGACACTATAGGGAATTAAAAACCCTGTGGACTCGCGGGAGGAATCCACAGGGTTTGGTGTGGCACGGACGTGACCCGAGCGTCTCGGTTCCCAAGGGGTCACGCCGAAAAGGTCAACGCCGGTCGCGGCGATCACGATGATCGTCATGCCCACGACCGTTGTCGCGCTCATTGCCGCGACGTTCCCAACGATCCCGGCGGTCATCGTCGCGATCGTGACGGCCTTCAATGTGTCCGCGACCGTGGACGATGACCGGCGGACGGACCACCGCGACAGGGCGCGCGCAAACAGGTGTCGGCGCCACGACCACCGGTCGCGGAGCAACCATCACGGGTGCGGGAATGAACGGCGGTCGGGGTGCCTGGATCACGATGGGAGGCGGCAACGGGATGCCGAAGCTGAAGCTGAAATGAACATCCGCCCGGGCCGGGGTGGCGAGAGTTGTGGCCAATGCCAGGGCGCCGATTGCGAGTATGGTTTTGGTTTTCATAACTGCCCGGTTCGACCTCGACCGTCGGAGTGTTCTTCACGTTTGAGCCATTGATAGAATTGATCGGTCCATCGACGGGCTGGGAGATGGTTATTTAACCGGTGATCAACGCAGATGGACTTTGGGGTGAGTCGCAAGAAGGCGCCGAAGGATTAGAGACGGAAGGGTTCCGTTACGCTCAGAGCAGATTCGTTTGAAGCAGCGTGTGGAAGGACTTGATCGGGCTCGGGCACAACGAGCGTTTGGACGGCATCCAATGCAGGGATCTGCTGAACTACGGCAATGGGATTCTCAAATATTGCTCGTGCCGTGGCCGCCGTGGCTAGAACATCAATGCCGCCTCGAATCAAGCGCGGGCACGCACTGAGAGATCAAGCCACAGCTCGCGACCGGATTTGGGATAGGAGCGCTACCAAACCGTCGACTTGGGAAGAATCGAACACACCTTCGGGTCCTTGCGGGTTCAAGTCGGTGAACGGGGATTCGTAAAGCAATTCCGGTTTCATGGCCCCATCGTCAGTCAAGTGTTCCACGATGAGGTTCACGAATTCGATCTGGTTCGCGGTCAGGGTCTTGTCGGACATAAATCCCGCCAACGCTTGTTTCGCCGCTTCCCGATCCAGCCCGATCAGCGAGCGCACGAACAGACCGAGGCCGTTGCTTTCCGTTTTGGCCCGCTGCAAATGCTCCGGAACGCCCAGCCCGCTTTCTGCGAGCATTCGTTCCAGTTCCCGGAGGTCCGTCTGTGTCAGTGGTTCGTTCATCCGTAACTTGTGAATGACCAGGTCGCTTTCGTGCTCGCGCAAGAATTGGCGGGTCTTGGCCCGGAAACGCTCGAAGTTATCGGCGACAGTAAAGCCGGGGAGTTCGACCGATGTTTCGCTCCCCAGCTCGTCTTCGAAATCAGTGTAAATGGGTTTGCGCTGTTTCCGGTCGATCAACTTGACGAGCGCCCTCAGCCGACGGCGAACGGTTTCGAGCATTGGCACCGTGACGTCCTGCCACCACTCATCGGTTTGAATGTCCTGAATCAATGGCATTTGATTTTGAACCATCGGAATGCTCGATTTCTCCTCGAGCAAACCGGCAATCGCCCTCACCTGATCACTCAACCTTTTGAACGATGGCTCGACGTGCAAAACGGCCAGTTGGAGGTTGAGCATCAACAGATCAAACCGTTTGGCTTCCTCCTCCTCGGGATCGAGTTCGGATGGCAGGCCGGCGACTTCGTTGGCCAGCTCGGCGAACGATGCTGGACCAAGATCATTCCATGCCTCGGGTCTGGCATATTTCTCGACCACTCGTCGTTTCGCGCGGACGACAAAGTTGTCCGGGTTCATGGCCGCGACTTCGCAATATAATAAGCCGGCAACATCACGACGCAGCTCGAATACCGGATCAGATCCTTCCTTCCCAAGGATCGCCATGCTGTGGTCCAGCGCACTGATCAATTCCAGCCGAGTCTTGAACAACCGTTTGCCGAGCGATTCTCCGACCGCGCCTTCTTTCGTGTCGGGGTTCTGGCCGAAGAACTCCAGGTTCTGGCAGTAGTCGAAAATATAGAAGAACTCCTTGTCCTTCCCAGGGCCAAAGAGATCGGGACACAAACGCGTGCCGCGCCCGACCATCTGCCAGAACTTTGTCTTCGACCGGACGAGTTTGAAGAACACGAGATTCACGACTTCCGGCACATCAATACCCGTATCCAGCATGTCCACGGAAATGGCGATGTGCGGCGCTTTGTCCTTGATGGAGAAATCATCAATCAAACTTTGCGCATATTCCGTTTTGAACGTGATGGTGCGGGCGAACTTGCCCGCCAGGCTCGGATAATTGATGTCAAATCGCTCCTGGATGTAATCCGCGTGGTCCTGGTTCTTTGCGAAGATGATGGTCTTCCCGATTCGGTCGCCACCGGCCACCTTCAACCCGCGCGTCATCAGGTGTGCCAGCACCTTGTCGACTGTATCCTCGTTGAATAGCCACTTGTTGACGGCTTCGGCATCGACACTCGTCGGCACGTTCCCATCATCATCCCATTCCAACGCGTCCCACTGCTCCTTCTCTTCATCAGACAAGTCATCATACTTGATGCCGCCGCGTTGAAACTTGAGCGGCACCGAGATCGGTTGCGACGGCACAAGGAACTTATCGTTGACCGCGTCGTTCAAATCATAGGCATCCGTCGGCACACCCTTTTCCAAATCGAACAAACCATACGTATCCCGGTCGATTTCGTCCCGTGGCGTCGCCGTCAAACCAACCAGCAACGAATCGAAGTAATCGAAGATCGCACGATACTTCTGGTAAACAGAGCGATGTGCTTCATCAATAATTACCAAATCAAAATGACCGACGCCAAAACGCTTTTGCCCGTCCTTGGACTCGTCGATCAGGCCCATCATCGTCCCGTACGTGGATACGAACACACGGCCTTCTGCCGCTTTCTCCGTCACGAGATTCACCGGCGAAGAATCGGCAAGGTGCTTCTTGAATGCGTTGACGGCCTGCTTCACCAAAGCCACACGATCGGCGAGAAACAAAACCCGCTTCGCCCAGTTGCAGCGCATCAGCAGATCACACAGCGCAATAACCGTGCGCGTCTTTCCTGCACCCGTTGCCATGACGACCAAAGCCTTTCGATCTCGATCATTCTCAAAGGCTTCGCCGATCCGCCGGATGGCGCGGGTTTGATAGTAGCGTTCGACGATCGCTTCATTGATCTTTGCCTCGGCCAGTTTCTGCCGCGTGGTGCGTCTTTGAATGACGAGCTCGAGTTCTGATTTCTTATAAAAGCCCTGCACCGGACGTGGCGGATGCCGCGTGTCGTCCCACAACCAATGCTCATATCCGTTTGAATAGAAGATGATGGGCCGCCGGCCAAACTGCTTTTCCAGACAATCGGCATAAAGTTCCGCCTGCCGCTGGCCCACCCGCGGGTCTCGTTTCGTGCGCTTAGCTTCGACCAGACCGAGGGGGATACCATCATCGCCCCATAGCACATAATCCACAAAGCCCTTGCCATGGTTGTTGGGCATCCCGGTCACTTCGAACTCCCGATCGCGCGCTTGATCCAGCGGCCAGCCAGCCTCCTTCAACAGCAAATCGATAAAGTAATCGCGCGTCTCGGCTTCGGAATAATCATGAGTGTCCGCTTCCGCCGTGTTCGCTTTCTTGGCCGCCGCAACTTCGGCGCGCAATTGTTTCAATTGCTCGTCCAGCGTGCTCTTGTCGGACAACAAGCTGGACAGCTTTTCGTCCCGTTCCCGCAACTGGGTCTCCAGCCGTTGCAGTTGTTCGATGGTCTGTGCGGGCAACGGCGCCGTTTTGGGCAGCGCGTTGGCGTCGAAGGCCAACCCCGGTGCTGGTTTCGCGCCGCGCGCGTAAGTGTGCGCTAGCCAGTAGCAAATATGGAACAACTCGCGCACCGCGCTCATCGCGTCGAATTGGCGGATCGGCTTGTGACTGTGAACTGCGAGATTGCCGAGGTCTTTGATTAACCGCGCCTTGGCAAAGACTGCCGGACCTGTGAGCGCCTTGAACGTCGGCTCGTGAATGAGCGCACTCAGGTTGTCCTGATACGGGAGTTTGAGTGAAGCATCGTGCTTGTAGAGCCAATGGACCATCAGTTCCAACGAACGCCGGCCATGGAAGCAGGAGGTGCGCGCATCCGAGCACGCAAGGGACTCCGCCTTACCGGCCGCATCGTGCAAGTCGGGCCATTCGACTTTCAGAAAAGTGAAGTTGGACTCGCTCACGCCAATTTAGTTAGACCATTCTGGAAAGAGTTTCCGCACAGTTCCGTGCCCGACCAACTGGCTGAATTTCGAGTAATCGTGGCGTTCCCGCCGAATTCGACCGGCGATGACCGCTGGGTGAACAACCAATCGCCGTGCTTCCGCGGTGATTCGTTTGGCTGTTAAGTTCGACGTTTTCTTGATCTTTGCCCAATCCCTCGGCGCGATCAGACCATCCAGCGCGAATCTATCCGCTTCCGCTTCCGCGCCGTTCGCATTTGCATCCAAATTGTCAAAAAATGCATCCACATCGTCTGCGCAGAGATGTTTGGTGACGTGCGCCAGTTCGTGGAAAAGGCAGAACCAGAAATTATCCAGACGGTCGTGTCTAAGCGTGAGCCCGATCACTGGCACCCCTCCGGCCATCCGCATGGCCGCCCCATCGAGATGAGTGCCTTTGAGGTGCGCCTCAACCACCACAGGAATGCCATATTGCTCGAGCAACGACATCGCCAGCTTGGGGCCATCGGCATGGAGACTAAGCGCTCGTAGATTGCTTACAAACTGCTCGTTGATCGCATTGGCATCGAACGCCACTTTGAGTTGTTTGGCAGTTGCCAAACGAATGACCCGGGTCTTCCACGCGTGCAGGGCAAACAAATCTTCCTTCGAACCGGAACGCACATTTTGCCGGTGCAACGCCGGTATTTCCTGCAGATCCATATTGTTGTTGAAGAATCGAATCAACAAATCCTCGGCCTGGGCTTTGGCTTCTTCCCAACTGCCGGAGAACCAATTGAACCAGCCTCGTTCATACATCACCTTGAGTGGAAATTTATCGACCGGAACTTCAGGCGGTAAACGATCACATTTCGCCGCGATCAAGACGTCAGCGGGAATGCCCAACCCAGCTACCAGATTGCGGATCATGCTCAGGCTCAGGCTACGCTGGCCGGAAAGCACTTCGGAAACCTTGCTGGCGCTGCCGAGATACGGAATTAAATCCTTATTCTTGAGTCCCTGCTGCTCCATCCGAAACTTAATGGCGGCCAATGGTGTGGGAGGTTCAATCGGAAAAGCCGCCTTTTCGTACTGCTCAACCAAGACGGAAAGCAATTCGAATTCATCGCCTTCCGGCGTGCCCGGTTTGGCATTGAACAACTGCTCAATACGCGCGAGGGCCGCTTTGTGGTCGGCTGGTGTTTTGATGACTTTCGGTTTCATTAGATCGTTTGTGCGTCAATCCGATCGTACTCCAGATGCGTGCCAACGAAGCGGATGTAAATCGTGTGGAAACTGTAATTGACCCAAACCACCAATCGGTAGTGGTTGCCACAAATGTTAAATACAACCCGCCCGTCCTTGAGAATGCTGGCAGTGCCATATTTAGCCTTTATGTCTGCCGGGGTTTTCCAGTCGGCCTCTTCGGCTTCTGCAAACCAGGCTTTTAGATCCTG
Organism: bacterium; assembly: GCA_016124235.1. GTDB lineage: Bacteria > Verrucomicrobiota > Verrucomicrobiia > Limisphaerales > RI-55 > RI-55. The sequence continues at coordinate 9,381 of WGOC01000038.1, forward strand.
CTCTGCTCTGGGCTCTGCCTCCCAGTAGTCTTTCAAGGTCTTTCGGGCGATGACACGCATACAGTTCCCTTTTGTGGATAACTTGTCAATAACGTGTTCCCAAATTGGGAACACTCCATAACCAATCTCCAGTCGACTTAGGAAAAACGGATATGCGGTAGCTTTTCACGTTTCCCTGTTCCTCGTCACCGGGTGTCCTTGGAGAATCATCGCATTGTAGGTTGCGGCGTCAATATCGCCCTTTCCGGGCTCGGTGTCCGTCCCTAAAGCACTTGGATCGATCAATTGGCTGGGCCAGAGGCCATCGACAACCAAACCCTTGTCGAAACATACGCGCAGAACGTCATGCGCAAACGTCCCTTCCACGAGTGGGCCTTTTACCCTCACTTTGCAAGCGCAGGCGATCGCACCGGCCAGAATGTCGGCACACTGAACCTGTCTGTGCGCCTTTGAATCGACGGCCATAATGTCCGCAACTTTTAAAGGATATTCTATCGTTCGACGGTCGTAACCGACTCTGGTTTCCTTGAGATTGGGATCCGACAGCTTCAACAAGCGCTCCTTCTCTTTCGCCAGCACCTTGGACTCGTCGGCAATGATTTCAAAGCGGTCGCCAATGGTACTCCCCCAGTGGTTCGCCATGAAATGATACGACGTGAGCAGCGGATCAAGTTCGTCGTCGGACAGCATCGCGAAGAATTCGTCTGCATGGCGCATCGCCAATATCGGCGCAATGAAGTCTGCCATCTGTGGCTGATTATGCGCGAGATGTGCATGGATAATTTCGGCGGACGTTTGCCAATCCCTGAATACGTTGGCAGTGCGTTCGCGAATGACCCGGACAAACATTGAAAGAAAGTTCGACCACGATCTTGGATTCAGATACGTGGGCATTACGGTGGTCAGTAAATTGCCCGTCGCGATATTCCGGCCGCGTGCGTAGAAATCGATGCCGGTCTGTCGCATCGAAGGCTCAAGCACGAGATCGCAGTATTTGGTGACGACCATATAGGGCTTGTGAATCAGGACCGCCGCCGCCGTGGCAGATGTGACGGCTGGCGAATTGAGAAAATCCAAAATGCTGCGTTGACCCGAGGCCGACTTGCGTAGGCGAGCGAATTTCAGTTCCGGGCCTTGGAAGCTCAGGAAGTGCGCGAACGCCTCCTGCGTTTGGCTTGCGGTGAGGGAACACGACGCCAATACAAATACCGGATCGCCATCGTCGAGCAGGTTTTGCCCGGTGTTTCCCGATTCGTCAAAGTTGACCTGCTTCATGGGTATCCGGCGAGAGAGGCTGAATCAAACCGGTGTCGCCGACTTCCGATGGATTCAGATCTCATTACGTTTCCTATTGGCCACTACACAGAATCGCAATCCGGCGAATTGGGACAAACAGTTTAGGTTTTGGAATTCTCGCCAATTCAACACCAAGGACTTCAAGAGCCAGGTCAAAAAGCCGATTTCGATGAAAGAAATACCATCGAGCGCCTTGCAATATCCACACTTGCTCCTTTTCTGTGACCGTCAGGTCTTCCAAGCGTTTTGGGTGGGCAAGGCGATTTCTGACTTCCACTGCATCCAGCAGGGCCTGCCAATCGGCATGATTGAATTTGAGCTGAAAGTTAGAGCCATGCACCTCGGCAAAACATTTAAATACGAACTTAAGATTCTTGTGAAACGGAAGAAATCCCGATTTCTGAGGGGTGTTTGCCAAAATCACTGGTCGCTCCAGTAATTGCTCAAGGTCGTCCCCCTTGAACGGATGCTGCGTCTCTTTCCATCGTTCAATGATGACTCGCTTCATACCGAATAAGTCACCTTCAATGGCTGCAAACACAGCTCGAACGTACGATCGTGTGTCAAAAGCATCGCCAGTTTTATCCGCGTTTCTCGCGGCCTGCTCGACATCAGCCAAAAGGATACGATTAGTTTCCGTCCAATCACTGAAGCTTTCGGGGAGCGCAGACCGAACCGGTTTAATGCCAGTGGGGTTCGACTTTATTTTTGCTTCAGGCTGTTTGCGATTCATACGCCTTTACAATAGGCCGCGTGTACCAGGTTATTTGCAGATTCGGCCCATGATTTAGTTACAATGCCGGTTGTGATGGTTAATAAATCGTTGCGCGATTTTGTGACCGGACAACACACGCAACTGCTTTGTCTGAATCTTTACCGTCCTATAATCCAGTTTCACATGACACGTTGGGCAGACGCAGACGATGTTCGATTTCTTGTCAGGGCCGTTGTGCGGCTTTCCCAACGGCATAAGGTGGTGTCCTTCGGAATAGAAGGTGCCCGGTGACAACTCCAGCCGCAGCCCACAGAGCTGGCACGTGTGGTTGTGCAGGGCTTTGATCTCCCGGACGATTTTCGTGTCCCGAACTATTCGCGAAATTTCGCCTTTGACGCGGGGAGCCAGTTCATCGTCATCGAGGTCGTCTGCTACAACGATCGGAGAAGTTGCCTGCTGCGTGCCGATGTAGGGTGACCAGTCAAATGCAAGAGATTTACGAACCTCTTCGTGCCACCAACCATCATCCTTCACGTCAGTCTTGTTGAATGCCGGGAAAAATCCTTTTCCCGGCCTTTTCGTGCCGGCGTCCACAATCAGACCCGTGATTTTGGGCAGGCTTGTGTTCTCGATGGTCCACTCGCCGAGGTCATCCAAACCCTTCTCGCGCAAGTTGTGCCCGACATACAGCATTCTAGCGGGAGCGTTTGGCACGATGGCGCGATACATGTCGTCATATTTCGGATACGTGGCTGGACGCAGATAATCGACAGCGTGGGTTTCTGTATAGTTGACGATAGCTGCAAGCAATCTACGCCCCTTGGTGGAAAGCGGTGTGATTGGTGCGCTCATAACTCTCCTTTGAAGGCTCGGTGCTGGAGGAAGGCGAAGAGCGCGTCGGCCTTGCTGGCCGCGTCATGCAAGACGGGCCATTCGGATTGGAGGAAGGTGAAGTCGCTCATGGTGTTGCTGCCTGAACAAAGCGCACGTAGGCCCGGATTGCTGGGGTAAGATTATCCGTCACGTCATGGCTGTTGAATGTCCCTTCAGCCAAACGGCCTCGCGCTGACACCACACGACTGACTCGCTTCACCAGTTCGTCTGCGTGGGCGTCGGACGTCATTGTTTGCGCGTTGATCGTCTCCCCATAGTGTTCGGCGCATCGGGTCAGGAACCGCGCATAGCCTTGGGCCGTCCCATCGGCCTTGCCGTCTTGGTTCACGAGCCACTTGCGAAACTCCTCAAGACACGCCGGGGGCGGGGTACCCGAACCGGCTGGCCAATCCAGCGAGGCCAGCTCAACCGGCGTGAGTTTACCGTGCGATTGAAACGCCGCCTCCAGTCTCTCGTTCAGCCACACGAAGCCCTGATTGCTTAACTCCACCTGCGCCTGTTGTCGGAGGGCGTGGCGGGGTTCAGTGTTGCCACTGCCCTTCTTGGCATTGCGTTGCGTCGAGGCGAAGGAGTCGCTCTTGAGGGCTCCCATCAATTCGGACAGTCGGACACCGTTGGCCAGGGTGCCCGCAACGAACTCCGCGTGATGCACACGGACATACATCGACCATTGTGCCTTCCAGCTTCGTGCCTTGATGTCCTCCGGCGTGGCTTCATCCCGCCCTGGCTGATGCCTCATCGCAATGGCCCGCCCGTAGATGATCGTGTCGCGCGGATCTCTCATGAGGCGCCCCACGAACATCAAGGCGCCGTCCTGCACACCGCGCGGCCGCTTCTTCGCCGGGTAACTGCACGCCCAATGGCATCCGGAACGCTTCACTTCGTCTAAGACGCGCAAATCGTCCCTGGCGCGGTTATGCCCTTCGCCAAAGAACTTCACGAACGCCTGTGGTGCCTCATACACGGGCGTCGCCGCCACCGAGATTCCAGGGGTGATGCCGACATCCTCCCCTTGATCCGTCAGACCGGAGGTTCCGCCTGAACGGGCTCCGGACGTCCGTACCGCCTCAATCTGCTTCTCCCACGTGTCGAGCGTTGGCGGGGCGAGATCATTTCCTGACTTGGCCCAGAGCGCATCGAAGTAGTCGCGGCAGCGGCTGATGATCGCGGGCTCGCTCGTCACGAATCCGAACTCGTGGTTCTTGAGCAGAGCGGCTTCGGTCAGATTGGCCGAGGTCACAATGGCCCGCTGGTCACCGAAGAGGTAAAGCTTCGCGTGCAACCCTTTCACTCCCCGGACCTGCGCCCCCTCGTCCAGCAGTACCCGCAGCGCGGCCGTGTCGCTTACCCCATCGCAAAGGTCGCCCAGATGGAAGCGGGTGATGACTTGAATGACGTCCGGGGTCGTGCCGGTGAGCAGGCGCCGAACCGCCCTAAGCTTGATGAACGGGCAGATGATGCGAAGGGCCGACCGGTCGGCCGCCGAAGCGCTGGTGAGGAGCTTGTCCCAACCCTGGTCCACGAGTTGAAAGGTTGGATTCATAACTCCCCTCGGACGGCGCGGTGTTGGTGGGTGGCGAAGCGCGCGTCCATTGTTTTAGCGGCCATATTTGCCTCCGGTATTGTCGATTCGTGGTGACACATCCTCTTGTCCGAAGGAACTCCGCAGTTTGCTGGTCGTGATTTCAATGTGCTCCACGAGATCGTTCACAGCTTCAGCTACTGCGGCATCTAGTTCGTGTTCGCTGGCACTTCGAGCCGCTTCAAGTTGTTCGTTATACTCTGGGTGCCCCATCACATCATCCACATTGCCGTCATTGGAGCATTGGTTAAGCAGCTTTTCGACTAAGCGGTTTGACTCGCCTGCCTCGTCGAATGGCTTGGGAAGTGAGTCGTGATAGTCGCCCTCCTCGAAATAGCGGACAAATTCAATCACCTCCTTCAATATGCCATCGTTGAGAACTTGTTTCGCGCCTCCGCAAAGCTTCAGCAATTCTTCGGCTGCGGTTCGGCATTCGCCCAAGAAACGTAGAAGTTTCTCTGAGATCTGGACGCTTTCTTTCGGCTTCAGATCCTCATCTTCAATCCAGTGGCCATCATCACATAAGATGAATCCGTTTTCTTCCCGCACTGATCGAACAATCTCAGTAGTCAATAGCGTCAGTTTGAAAACGGTCCTTCCCGCTTTGACATTGCCGGCCTTGAGTAAAGGAAGTGACCCCTTGCGAATCACCTCTACAAACCTACCCAGTTCTTCGAGTTCATCTTTGCCGGAAATAATCACGCCCGCTTCAAAATTGCTTGCTGATGCCTTCGTAAAGTTAGCTGACCCCACGTATGCCACGTCATCCACGACGACAATTTTCGCGTGGTTTTGGAACGAGAAGTAAACCTCAGATGTGCATGAAAAATTCCCCGGCATAAGGTTCTCCAAATAGGCCTCAATGACCTTCTTTGCCTGTTCTCGTGGGTTGTTGCCAAAGTAGCCCTCAAACCTTTTCGGAATACTTGTAATTATCGTCAGATGGCAGTCTTCCCGCAGCTTACGCAAGCCGTCCAGCAAGGGACTTTGAGCATCTTCATCCAACGAGTATGTGACAATGGTTACGCGTTTTGACTTAGGAAGCCTTTCCAACAGAGCTTGGAATCCGTGCGAATTATGGGAACACGAGAGTTTCATTGCCACACATTCATAATTCACCCCGGAAGGCGCGGTGCTGGAGGGTGGCGAAGAGCGCGTCCAGCTCCGCCAGCGACGCGCGCTGCGCCGTCTTCAGCGCCTTCGCTGCGGACACAGAGTCGAAGCTCAGTTTCATTTCCAGTTTTCGAAATACACCTTCAAGTCCTCCAGCTCTGCCCAATGGGGCGCGACGGTATCCTTCTTCCCCAGATGGAACACCGGATAACCTTGGTTTGTCTTCTGGGCAATCATGGAATGGTAAACGTTGAACGGTGGTTCGCCCGGCTGTGGATTGTCTTCGTTGCGAATCCAATCGATGCCTCCCACGGGCTCGTCGTGGGGACCGGGTGGTAGGATGGTCGCAATACCGCTGGCGAGAACGCAGTAGCTGGTATCGATGCCAAAGTGGCTGCGAATCTGAACCGCAATTGGAAGCGGTATTTCGTTGATCTTCCAATTCCCGCTCCCTACCAGGGTCTGGAATTCGCCCTCGGACAGATAAAAGCTTGGGTTCATTTTCATAACTCTCCTTTGAAGGCGCGGTGCTGGAGGGTGGCGAAGAGCGCGTCCAGCTCCGCCAGCGAGCGGCACGAAGTCGATTTTAGTTTCTCGGCAACTGAAACCTGTCGGGCGAATTGCCGCTGCAACTCAATCGGGGGAAGAGGGATTTGGATGGCAAGATAGATAGGCGTTCTGATGTGGATTTGAGTGCTACCAACGGCATTCTGCCGAAAGACGTGCCTGAAATTGGGGTTGTTGGATAGGGCAACGAAGAATTCGGGATTCAACCTGTTCGGATCGAGTCGAAACCCGTAAGCACCTTGCGCAAGCAAGTATTCATCAAATGGTCCGTGCCGTAGATCAACTGCCAATCCAATGCTTGGCCCTGTTGGCACAAGGTCACGGAGAGTAACAGCTGTGAACTCACGATTGACCTGTGATCGCGGGTTGGCTTTTGCATATTCTAACGGAGCAAATGTCTTTTTCTTGGAATCGAGAGTGATTCCTCCGTTCGGCTTGATTGCACCTTTGTGCAAGATGGGAAAACCGCTTTCGACAAAATCATCCGGCTCTAAGGCCGCGCCGCGTCGCATGTCAGAGATGACTGAGCCGATTGGAGATTTTGGCCAACCCTTCACATTTGTGCGTGGGTCGCCGAAGAGGTCGAGGAAGAGGGATTGGGTGAGGGAGTCGAGTTGGGCGAGGGCGGCGCGGCGCTTGGCCCGCAACGCCTCCGCCCGGTCCAGCACCTCCGCTATCCGCCGCTGCTCCGCCAGCGGCGGCAGGGGGATTTCAACAGCGAGAAAGTCTCCATTCCTAATGTGAACCTGTGTTGTGCCGACCATTCGCCGCAAAATCTCTTTATGGAAGATCCAGTCGTTCGAGAGATGCGCCAAGTAACGGGGATGGAGTTTCGTAGGATTCAGCCGAAGACCATAAGCTCCCTGAGCCAACAAATATGAGCGTCCGGCTGGAACGGGTGCAACGAACCCGAGTGTTTCCCCGGTTCGGACAAGATTCCGAAGCGTCGCCACCACAAAGCGATCATCAACAACTGCGTTCGGATGGGCGGCCACGAATTCCTCAGAAGTGTGAACCTTCCCGTCTCGCTCAAAATCCAGCCTGCCGCCTAATTGAATCGTTCCCTTGTGCAAAACTGGAAACCCCGAATCAGTGAAATCATCGGCGGTGAGCGACGCGCCGCCTTTGAATTCCTCGACAACCGATCCGAGCGGGACGACTGACCATTTCGTGTCGGCCAACTTCACTTCAGCATGCCCTCCAGTTCCTTCATGCCCTGTTGGATCTCGGCCTCCAGTTCGGCGAGGCTTTTCAGAATGTCGCCCGGCGGGCGGTGCGCGATTTCTTCATGCACCACTTCCTTGTAACGGTTCAGCGATAAATCATAACCCTGCGCGGCAATGTCGGCCTTGTGCACGCAAAAGCTTTGCGCTGTTCGAGGCCGGGCGGCCTCTCCAGTGTTCAGTTTGGAGTTTTCAGTTTTTAGTGAGCGCCAGCGGGTGAGGATGTCGGGCAGGTTGTTCTTCGCGTGTTCGTCGGCGGTAAGCTTGATTTGCGGCACCGGGCCGAGCTTTTCCGGCGGCAGCAGTTCGGTGCGTTTGTCGTCGAGCGACATGCCATCGGCTTCCACCTTGTAAAACCAGACGCGGTCCGTGCCGCCGGAGTTGGTCTTGGTGAAAAGGAGAATGGCAGTTTGAACGCCTGCGTAGGGTTTGAACACGCCGCCGGGCAGCGAGATCACGGCGTCGAGTTTCTGGTCCTCAACGAGGATCTTGCGCAGGGTCTTGTGCGCGTTGGACGAGCCGAAGAGCACGCCGTCGGGCACGATGACGGCGGCGCGTCCGCCGGGCTTGAGCAGGCGCAGGAAAAGGGCGAGGAAGAGCAGCTCGGTCTTCTTGGTCTTGACGATTTGCTGGAGGTCCTTGGCGCAGTTCTCGTAGTCGAGCGACCCGGCGAAGGGCGGATTGGCGAGGACGAGGGTGTATTTTTCCTCCTCGCCCGCGTGGTCCTGCGCGAGGGAGTCGCGGTAGCGGATGTCGGGATTTTCCACGCCGTGCAGGAGCATGTTCATGCTGCCGATGCGGAGCATGGTATTGTCGAAGTCGAAGCCGTGGAACGCCTGTTCGTGGAAATGCTTCTTGAGCTTGGCGTCGCGGAGGATTTCCGGGTGATGGTCGCGGAGGTATTCACCCGCCGCCACGAGGAAACCGCCTGTGCCGCACGCGGGATCGCAAATGACATCCTTGGCCGTGGGCGCGATGAGTTCGACCATGAGCTGGATGATGTGGCGCGGGGTGCGGAACTGGCCGTTCTGTCCGGCGCTGGCGATCTTCCCGAGCATGTACTCGTAGAGGTCGCCCTTGGTGTCGCGGTCCTCCATCGGCACGCCGTCGATCATGTCCACAACCTTGGCGAGCAGCGCGGGCGTGGGAATGGTGAAGCGCGCGTCCTTCATGTGATGCGCGTAGGTGGAATCGTCGCCGCCCATTTTGCGCAGGAACGGAAAGGCGTGTTCGCCGATGATTTCGAACATTTCCTTCGGGTCGCCAAGATGCTTGAACCGTGACCACCGTAGGTCTTCGTACGGACGCGGATTGCGGGGGTGGTCGTCGTTGCCGTCCGGAAACACTTTGTGCTCGATCGGCTTTTTGAGGCGGTTGGCCTTGTTCTCTTCGAGGGTATGGAGTTCGTCGAGGCGCTTCAGAAAGAGCAGGTAGGTGATCTGCTCGATGACTTCGAGGGGATTGGAGATGCCGCCGGACCAGAAGGCGTCCCAGATACGGTCGATTTGGCTGCGAATTTCGCCGGTAATCATTTTTGTTCATGCATCCTGACAACCAGCCCCTTCGTCAGTGCGCCAAGTCGTTCACAAGCAAAACCAAAATATCGCTGGCAGCGAATGACGCACAAAAGGCAGGTCCAACTTCCCAGGATTACCGGCGTCTTAAATAGTGCGGCGAAGCCCCGAAGACAAGAGGTAATGAAAATGCGGGGGAACACTTGGTGCTAGAAGGCAAGGAGGTGTGTTTCAGGCTCCCTAAAGGGGAAGCACGTGATTCAAAATGAGACGATTTGCGTACAGAAGTCTGCAGTGGCACCGCCATCCGCGGAATGATTGAAGGTCATGAGATCGGGAAAGCGTTTATGAAAGAGGCGTCAACGGAAACGATCATTGTACAACAGCGATTGCATTGGGGAATTTTCGTTGTGCCGCTGCTGGCGGTTCTAGTTAGCGGCATGGTGTTCATTCCCGTGATGATCGTGTTTCACGTGCTGATGGGCGCATTGAGCCCGATGGATCCCCATCCGGCCGGATCGATTCGTGAAATCGCGGCATTGGCTCCAGCACTGCCATTCTTGCTGATCAGTGTGTTGGTTACTTCTGTTACTCTCGTGGCCTATTGGAAGTCGAACATCACATTGACCGACCGGAGGTTGATCTTCCGGACGGGGCTCCTCGTTAAAACGACCGGTGAACTCCCGTTGGAAAATGTGGATGCCATCGTACTCGCCGAACCGTTGCTGGGACGAATTCTTAAGTATGGCACGGTGATGGTAACGAGCGTCGGTGGGTTGCGCTTTCCTCTTCGTTATTTAGCCGCGCCGCAGATGTTCCACGCGGCGATTCAGAGAGCCGTCCAAGCGGCCAGGGCTGACGTGGTTCCCAATCGTAAGACATACGTCCCAGCGCCTCATGATGATTCGCGGTACATGCCAAAGTGATGGGATGGACCAAAACGCATCACTTAAATAGCGAATGAGCCGGATCAATTATATATTTGTGGATTTTGAAAATGTCCAAGAGACGGAGCTGGACCGAATTGCGAATCGCCCGGTGAAGGTGACGTTTGTCCTCGGCGCTCGGCACAAAAGTCTGCCGGTGGCGTTCGTTCGCGAGTTGCTGAAATATCCCGGAAAGGTGGATCTGGTGGAACAGCGCCGCAATGGGAAGGAGGCTTTGGATTTGGTCCTGGCCGCGAGCGTTGGTGCCGCGCGTCATCTTGATCCCGCTGGTTACTTCCACGTCATCTCAAAGGACAAAGGCTATGATAACGAAGGGGCTTCTGTGCGGGTCGTTTGGAGTTTTGGAACAAATTGAAAAATAGACCGCACAGGTGGGACATCGGACAACTTTCAATCACCTGTGCTAATCATAAGTTGCGAGCCCTGAATAACCGGAAGAACGCTCGAAAACTATCACTGCACACCTTCGGCAGCCTTACTGCCCGCGCACAACCGACCGACTGCACTTGCATCGCCGCGTCGCCGCGAGCAACAAGCGTCAAGACAATCGAGGTTGCCCAAAACCTTACGGTTGGGATAAAACTCATGGATCAGATCCGCTCAAGTCGCCACGCTCAATTCACAAACTAAAAATGGCTCCGGACAAAGACGCTACTCTCACCGTTTCAGATGTTCAAAAAAGCATCCAAAAATTCAACGATTACACCGCAGACTTGATGCGAGCCAACTACCTAACTTTTGACGACCGACTACACCATCTTTTCGAGTTTTGCGAAAAAGACCGAACATTCTCGGATATCCACAGGCAAATAATGGATGTGCCTGGCGCGGAACTAGAGAAATGGTTTCCAGGCAATCAGAGGGGTATGCGAAAGTTCAAATTGCCGACAGACGATGAAGACCGCCGAATTGCCGTCATGTATCGAATGCTGCATGCTTTTTACACAGGAACAATCCAGTGGGAGAGCTTTTGCCTTTCTACATTCAGACTTTCCAGCTCAAGCATCAACGACCATTTGTATGCCTTGAACGAGAATGTTATTGAGCCATTGGTGCGCGATCTCGGATACCGTCTGACCGACGTTTTGGAGGCGTTGCCAAAAGATCGATCGGATACGGTTTCAAGTGCCTCGATTCAAATCGTCCACCATGCCGAAAACGTGATTCAGCAGTCGGCAACTGGGAACCATATCCAACAGAACGCAAACATCAGCAACTCGCCTGAGCTGCAGGCGAAATTGGACGAATTGAGGGAATTGATTCGCACGACCTCTCAGCAGGTGACTGAAGATTTAGAGCTGTTGGAAAAGGCACAGCAGGAGGCCACGAGTTCCGGAAAAAAGTCGGTTGTTAACGCACTACTTCAAGGGATCTCCGTCGCTGGATCTGCGGGCTCGATAATTTCTGCGGTTCTGGGGCTCTTAAGTTAGTGGCCCCGTCCCAGGAATAATCCCCCAAGCGCCAGTTCCAACCTCCTGAAATCTGACGCCACATTGCGGACACATTAGAAGTCCGCGTCCGAAGGCAGCTGATTTGAAGATGCGTCGCGCCGCACGCATCAACAGCTTGGAATGGACATTGGAAACGCGCCTCTCGTAAGCCCCGTTTGTGCTAATTGGGATGATCCAAGATCGCGTCAATGCACGCGGAATTCGGCTCCCGCGGTGCCGATTTGCCGGTGAAAAATTTTTAAAAATTGGCGGAGGGGTCGCCCAGCGGTTGACCTACCCCCCTTGGTAGGATGGGGGGCGATATGAAACTCAAAGAGGACAAAAACAACCGAATCAATCCAACAAGGAACCACCGCACTCGATGCGGAGCAGTGATCAGTGACCCGTGTTCAGTTTTCAGTGCGGGCGCGATGCTGCTGGCGGATTGAGGAAAACCATAAACCAAACGAAAGAAGAGAAAGAGGAAGCTGTCATGAAGTTCAAACGATTCACCAAACTCACGTTCCTGAAACAGATCGGCCGGCCGTTGCTGGACCGGTTTCTCAACCGGTTCGCCAAGGAACTGGCGGCCCGGAACGTGGCGCTGCCCAGTGGGGACAGCGACGATGACGATTATTACCGGGCCCTAGCCCGGCTCGCCCTCACACCGGACGGTCTGCCCGACAGTTTGATCGAGGCGATGTTCGAGATCGAGGAACTGGCCACGCCCGAGGGCCAGGAACAACTCGAGGCCGCGGCCCGCCGCGCCCAACTGGCGCTCGTGTTTGACGAGGAGTCCACCCACGCAGACATCGCGCTGCAGGTGTGGCTGGCTGATCCCCGGATCGTGGCCCGCAGCCATAACGAGGCGCGCCTGCACCGGTTGTCGTCGTTCGAGTATTTCGGGAGCAAAACACCGGTGGATCGCAGCGACCCATTCACGATCCCGGATGCCGAGCTGATGCGACGGCTGACAGCGGACCTGGACCGCTGGTTTGCCGGGCACCAGCGCGGTCACGAAACCACCCACGTGGTGGCCTACCCGATGGAGGGCGAAGTGTGGTTCGTGATCCGGCACGGCGACACCTTCTCGCGCATGCCGATGTTGAAGGGTCGCGAAGTGAAGGTGCTGCACTTCCGGCCGACCAAGGATGACGTGGTGGTGTACGTGCCCGACCGGGATGAGATCCGGATCCACGCCCGCACCAAGGGCGAACGGGAACTCTACCGCGTGACGTTCGGCCGGCGGTTGTTCGGCGAGGACCAGCATTTCTCCGAACGCAAGGCCTACACATTGGAGCCCTTGCGCTCGGACGGCACCGACGCGCTGGATTGCACCGGGATGCCCGGGATCAAACGGATCGTGCTCCGCCAATATGAAATGGCGTGGGACACGAACCATCGGGAGTTCGTGGTGCGCAAGGCGACGGACATCTTCGCCGCCGCCGCCCAACGCAAACCGGACCGGGAACCGATCCCGCCCACCGGCCAGTTGGTGAAGGCGGTTCTCGACGTGTACTTCGCCAACGCCAAGCGATCGCGGTCGGTGGAGATCCGGCCGCCGAACGTGTTGAAAGTACGTCGCCACGCGGACTCCGCACCGCTGCAACGCTGGTTGAGCGAACGCGGCTTTCGCAGTGCAACAGCTGAACGCGAAGTGGACGAACCCCGCAAAGCGGGTTGGACCCTCAAAATTGGTAACCCAGTGATCACGGGAGGGCGTTCCCATGCGTAGCCTGTGGCATTCACTGGACGCCCTGGCCCCGGGCCAGATCACGGCGGTACCCGCAGTCTGGCGACGATTGGCCGGAGAGCATTACGAACCGATGGTCAACGCCTTCCTGCGGCCAAGGGACGAACCGGCCAGCGCGGTGCCGTGTCCCCACGAATGCGGGTGCGCGCATGAGGTGATCATCCATGAGGAAGGTGACATCGTCGGCGTGTGCCGTTGTGAGTCGTGGAACTGTGATAACCTGGTGTTGCAACCGGAGGACATTATGGTCCTCGAACTCAACTGGTCGCGGCTGGGGCGGGCGATTGCCCGGGCCTTCGATTGCGAGCCGAAGGAAATTGACCTGAAGGTCCGCAGCACGCGGCAGATCGCAACATTCGGCGCCAGCGGGCTGCCGATCGTCCTCACGATGCAGGCCGAGCGGCATCACTTCCGTCAGGTCATCACCGAGCTGATGGCGCGGTTGCGGCGGCCCTTCATCCTGCTGGCACCGACGTGCCGACACGTCGATGTCCTCAGCCTGGAGCTGCTGGCCAACGCGCAGGCCGGGTTCTGCCCGCTGGACGATACGCTGACGTTGCTGCCGAGCGGTTCGCTGTACTCACCGCAGTCGGCGGGTGAGTTGTTCTCGCAGTACCTGCCGGCCGAACCGGAGACGATGAAGCCGACCGAGGCGCAGCGGATCTTTGGTCTCCTGCAAAAATTGCGGGGCCAACGAAGCGGCGAAAAGGCGCCCCTGCACGAAGTGTTCGCGGCCGTGGTGCTCGATGGGCTGACACAACGGGCGACCGCCGAGCGCTGCGGGTGTTCCCTGGGCCAGATCTCCACGCGCGTGGGCGAACTGGAAAGCCGCTTTGGCTTGCCGATCCAGCAGCTCCGGGCCTATGCGAGCCCCATCCTCGAAATGGACCGGACCGTAAAAGGCGACCAGACATGGAAACACACCCCGGTGAGCGCCACCATGGCAGACGACGGGGATAACGCCGAGACAGGCGACGAGACCGACGACTGGGGCTCCGACTGAACAAAAACTGAACAGTTCAAAAGTGGAAAAGCGCCTGTGTTTACAGGCGCTTTTGCATTTTGGAGGTCGTGAAAACTGAACACGTTCAACTGTTCAGAAAGCGAACCTGATGAAGACGAAACGAAAAACACACGGGGAAGCGATGCGGGAGGCGCGCCGGCGGCTGGGACTGACCCAGCTGGATCTGGCGCACACGGTGGGTTGCACCGAATCGCTGATGACCAAGATCGAAACGGGCCGGGCCATGCCGCGCCCCGAACTGAAGGCGGCGATCGCCGCCGCACTCGGCATTCATACGTGGGAGGTCGGGACGTGAGGACCAAAAGCGGAAAGCAGAAAACAGAGACCGGAAATCTGCAGGCCGGGGACCGAGGAATGAGGACTGAAGCGACGGGTGATGAGTCGAGGACGACGACGACAACGACGACGAGAACGAACGGGAACATGAATGACCACACGCCGCTGAATGGCGCAGTGAAACCGGGACCGGCGCGGCCGTTGCCCGAGCTCAACGAGGTGATCATCGAGAAGTTCATCAGCAAGCGGATCGTGGCGCGGCGCCTGGGCAAGACGGTGCGCACCATCGACAGCTGGATGCAGCGCCGGTTGGTGCCGTACTACAAGATTGGTCACACGGTGTCGTTTCGCTGGAGCGAAGTGGCGGCGCAACTGGAGAAGCTTCGCGTGGCCAGCCTGGTGATCATTCCACAAGCCAAACGGCGGACCGGCAAAAAGCGGAAGGCCAAGAGGCGGACGACCAGAAGGCGGAAGTGATCAGTGACCAGTAATCAGTGGGCAGTGATCTGGAGATTTTTTGAAGGAACAAAAACCAAAAACGAACAGAACGATGAAACATATTATTTTCGACATTGAAACGGTGGCGCAGGACGAAGCGAAGCTGCTGGCGCTCGCACCGGAGTTCACGGCACCCGCCAACTTGAAGGACCCCGTCAAGATCGCCGCGGCGATCGAAAGGAAACGCGCCGATTACCTGGCCGATGCCGCGCTGAACTGGAAGACGGCCGAGGTGGTGTTGATCGGCGCCGGGGACGACACGGAGATCATGTCGTTCACCGCGGACTCGGAAAAGGAACTGATCGGCAACTTTCTCACGCTGCTGGGTGACGCACTCACCGACGGCGTTGCGGTCGGCGGTCATAACATCAAGGGCTTTGATCTGCCGCTGCTGGTGAATCGCGCCCGGGTGCTCGGTCTCCCGGTGCCGACGATGTTGCTCTCGTTCTGGAAGGGGCGCCCGAAATGGCACGACTCCATTTTCGATACGTTGGAGATCCTTTCCTTCGGCCGCGCCTACGACGGCAACGGCGTGGATGACGTGGCCCGCGTGTTCGGGCTGCCACCCAAGCTGGGTCGGGGTGGTGACTTTCCGCTGCTGTGGCGCGCGGATCGCGAAGGTGCCCTGGCCTACAACCGGCGTGATGTGGAAATCGAAATCGAGATCGCACGGATCTGCGGCTGCATCTAGCGAATGCGAAATGAGGTACCACGAAGGAACACGAATGGACACGAAATTTCAGCCACGGATGGACACGGATGAAACACGGAGCCGGAGCGCGGCCACTCAATCGGATGACAGGCAGGATGCCTGTCCCACACTGAACCCACGGATTGAAATCAATCCCGATGCGTGGGCGAGTCAGCCGAGTGCGGAATGCGAAGTGGGGAATGACGAGTGTTCAGTAATCAGAGGCCAGTGATCAGTGGCGAGGACGAGGACGACAACGACGACGAGAACGATTTTGAAACGATAATACCATGAACAAATCAGAAAGCATCACACACCTGGCGACGGCGCTCGCGCAGGCACAGGCGGAAATGCCGGTCGCGATTTTCGACGCGGCCAATCCATTTCTTAAAACCAAGTACGCATCGCTCGGATCGGTGATTCAGGCGAGTCGACCGATCCTGGCCAAACACAAGTTGAGTCTCGTGCAGTTTCCGATCAGTGCTGGCAACGCCGAAGGCCGGGATGGAATCCGACACCTCACCCCGGCCCTCTCCCCGATCGAGGCGGAGAGGGAGAAGGCGCGAAATGGCGCCGACTACATCGGCGTGGAATCGATCCTCACGCATGAATCGGGTGAGTTCATCGCCGAGCGCATCGTGATTCCGCTCGTGGATGAAAAGGGCAAGTCCCGCGTTCAGACCGCGGGGAGCACGTTGACGTATCTGCGGCGTTATTCTTGGGCGGCCATTCTGGGCATGTATTCGGATGAGGACTCCGACGGCGCTTCGCCCGTGCAGGCGTTCACTCAGCAGGCAACGCCACCGGCGAGTCCGACGTTGCCGCCGGTGCCGGGGCGACGGAGCGCCCGGTGATCAGTGATGAGTGAGAAGTTAGGAGTTAGGAGTAAGGAGTTAGGAGATGGGAGAACTTGGAAACACAGATGGACACGGATTTTAGGGGACGCATTCGGCGTGACACCGAACGCAGCACGCGGGACGCGTGCGCTCCCCGGGAATGACAATCAACAACAACAAACGAAAGAAAGGACTGACAATGGAAGTACCACAGGAAGGAAAATATGTGTGCCGGCTCAATGCGCAGCTGGTGATTTACGAGGCCGCCACGGGTTCGCTTTGCGCGGCGGTGCCGTGCGTGATGGTCGAGACGGGGTTCACCTTCAAGCACACCATGGTGCTGGTGAAGGCGGACGGGACGATCCAGACCCGCACGACGGACACGCTCCGATCGGTGTTCGGCTGGGATGGTGTGGATCCGTTCTGGCTGATGGACACCTCGGTCGACGACGGCCCGCTGCGGGACATCGAGTTCGATATCGTCGGCGGTCCGGAGATCAGTGACAAGGGCGGGACCTATTTCAAGAGTCAATGGCTCAACCCGCTCGGTGGTGGCTTGAAGACACCCGTGGCCGCGGACCGCCGCGCGGTGCTCGCGAAGTACGGCCGGAAGTTTTCGGCGCTCGCAGGGAGCACGGCCCAAAGCGGAAACCAGAAAGCAGAAAGCGGAAATCAAAGTGTGTCCGGCGGGACGCCGGTCCCGAGCGGCGCGCAAGGGACTGCACGCCCTACCTCACCGCCGCCGACGGTTCCGACCACGCCACCGGCAACGATGGAGGAGGCCTGGGCGGAATTGAACTCGGTCGAGGCCGGCAAACCGCCGGAGGTGATCGAGAAGACGTGGTTCGACACGATCGCCCGGCTCTTCCCCAACAAGACGAACACGGATCTCAAACCACACGAGTGGGGCCGGCTCAAGGCAGCGTTCGCCGATGCGATCCCGATGTGAGTGGCAAGGCTGGACCAAAACTGAAAGCAGAAAGCAGAGAACGGAAACGCTTACACGAATCATCGCGAATGATCGCGAATTAGAAACAAGGGAAAGGCGCGCACGGAGTGCCCGCCCCACCTTTTCAAAAACAGATGAACAGAGACGAAAAAACACGAAGGAGTATGCAGATGATCAGGAAATTGAAATTGACGGAGATCAACATGACCGCGGGCACGCAGGTGCGGGCGGGTCTGAATGAAGCGACGGTGGCGGATTACGCGGAGGCGTTGACCGAGGGCGCGAAGTTTCCGCCGGTGGTGGTGTTTCACGATGGTGCCCACCACCTGGCGGCCGACGGGTTTCACCGCATCCACGCCGCGATGCAAATCGGCGTGACCGAAATCGAGTGCGACGTGCGACCGGGCGGCAAGGCCGACGCACTGAGGTTCGCACTCGGATGCAACGCGCAGCACGGCCTGCGACGGACGAACGCGGACAAACGGCATGCGGTGACTCTGGCGCTGCGGGAATTTCCGATGCTGAGCGACGTGGCGATCAGTGAGTTGTGTTTGGTCGGCCGCGAGCTGGTGGCGGAAATCAGGAAAGTACAGGTTGTCGATTCCGACAACCTGAGCCCCGCGACCCGCATCGGAAAAGACGGCAAGGTTTACAAATTGCCACCGCCGCCGATGCAACGGCAGGCGACGGAAGCCACCTCTCCCCAACCCTCTCCCCCGGCGGCGGAGAGGGGGCAGGATTCTGAAAGGCGGTCACGGAGTGAACCGCCCCACCTTCCGCCACCGCCTCCAACCCAGGTGGTGGATGCGACGGGGTGGCCGATTCCGACGCAGTTGATTCCGCTCTGGCAGCGGTCCGGTGAAGTGCAGGAGCTGCTGACCATACTCAGTCGTGTGCGGGGCGCCCTCCGTGCCGCCCAGGACAAACGGGACATTCTGTTTGCCGAGGTCAGCTTTTCATCGGCGCTCTCCCAGCTGGATCAGGCGTGGACCGATGTCAAGACGGCCAAGCCGTTTGCGGTGTGCACGGCCTGCCAGGGTCAGGTGCCTGAGCAATGCACTCTCTGCCATGGGCGCGGGATCATCTCCGAGTTTCGCTGGAAGATGTGCGTCCCACGCGAGGACAAGGCGTTTCGGGAAAGGGCGCGGGAGCGCGCGCGAACGGAGAGTCCAGCCACGGATTCACACGGATGAAACACGGAGCCGAAATGTTATGTACCAAGCCAAGGAACAATTGACGAGGCGTGCGCCGTGGGTGACGCGGAAAATCAAAGTGGCCGGCGGGCTGGCCGCCGGGACGCTGGCCGACCTGCAGGTGAAGCCGGACCGCAAATGGAAATCCAAACCGGCTCAGTGCCGGAATCACCGCTGGATCTACCGGCGCTTCACCAAGAGCTGCAGTCAGTGCGGACTGGAGGATGTCCGTTAGTCGCGAGTGCCGCCCCAACTTCTTAAACCACAGATCAACACGGACTTAATTTGGGCGCCGACGCAACAGCGCCCTACCAACTGAACTCGAGATGAATCTTCGTCCTTATCAATCAGAAGCGTCGGACGCGATCTTTGCCGAATGGCGGGAGCATGACTCGACGCTCGTGGTCCTGCCAACGGGTGGCGGCAAGACGGTGCTCTTTGCCGACGTCATTCGCCGCGTGTTTCCCCGACGGGCTCTCGTGCTGGCGCATCGCGAGGAACTCATCTTCCAGGCACGCGACAAGATCCAGCGCGTCACTGGTCTCCACGCCGACGTTGAGATGGGTGAATACCGGGCCGAGGACAGTTTGTTCGGGGCGGCCCGCGTGGTGGTTTCCACCATCCAAACGCAATGCTCCGGCGGCGACGGCGGCGGGCGCATGACGAAGTTCGATCCCGCCCGGTTCGGCGTGCTCATCATCGATGAGGCCCATCACGCCACCAGTCCCTCGTACCGGCGCGTGATCGATTATTACCGGACGAACCCGGCGTTGAAGGTCCTCGGGGTGACGGCCACACCCGATCGCGCGGATGAAGAGGCGCTTGGGCAGGTGTTTCAGTCGGTGGCCTTCGATTACGAGGTGCTCGATGCGATCCATGACGGCTGGCTCGTACCGATCGAGCAGCAGATGGTGCACGTCGACGGCCTGGATTACTCGGGCATCCGGACCACGGCCGGCGATCTCAATGGCGGTGACCTGGCTGCCGTGCTCGAAGCTGAAAAGAACCTGCACCAAATGGCGTCGGCGTCACTGGCGATCATTGGTCAGCGCCGCGCGCTGTTGTTCACCGCCAGTGTGAAGGCAGCCGAAACGACGGCCGAGATCTTCAATCGTCACCGCGAGGGCATGGCCTCGTGGGTCTGCGGCAAGACGGATCGCGAGGAACGGCGGCGTGTGCTTTCTGATTTCGCCGCCGGCAAGGTGCAGGTGGTCTGCAACTGCGGCGTGCTCACCGAGGGGTTTGATGATCCCGGCGTCGAGGTCGTGATCATGGGCCGGCCAACCAAGAGCCGGTCGCTCTATTCACAAATGGTCGGGCGTTCCACCCGGCCGTTGCCCGGCGTGGTGGACGGACCGGAAACGGCCGAACAACGCAAGGCGGCGATCGCCGCCAGCGCCAAGCCTTCCTGCTTGGTCGTG
This sequence comes from bacterium, assembly GCA_016124235.1. Classification (GTDB taxonomy): domain Bacteria; phylum Verrucomicrobiota; class Verrucomicrobiia; order Limisphaerales; family RI-55; genus RI-55. The sequence continues at coordinate 29,303 of WGOC01000038.1, forward strand.
GATTTCGTGGGCAACGCCGGCAAGCACAAGCTGGTAACCAGCGCCGACATCCTCGGTGGCAAGGTCAGTGACGCGGCACTCGAGCTCGCGCTGTCGCATGTTCAGAAGAGCCGTGGCCCGGTGAACATGACCGAGGCACTCGACGAAGCCGAGGAGGAGGTCCGTCAACAGCGGGAACAGGCGCGCATCGCAGAGGCCGCGCGTCGCGCACGATTGGTGGCCACGGCGCGGTTCACCACACAGTCGGTCGATCCGTTTGATGTGCTGGAACTCGATCCGGTGAAACCGCGGGGTTGGGATCAGTCCCGGCAGCTGACCGAGAAGCAACGGTCGTTGCTCGCCAAGCAGGGGATCAATCCCGATGGGATTTCCTTCAGCCAGGGCAAGCAGTTGATCGCGGAGATCTTCCGGCGTTGGGAGGGCAGGCTGTGCTCGTTCAAGCAGGCCAAGGTGCTGCGCAAGCACGGCTACGACACGGATGTGAGCTTCACCGAGGCGTCGGCGACGATCGATGCGTTGGCGAAAAATGGCTGGGGCCGCAACGCGGCATTGGAGGCGGCGCTTTAACCACGAATGAACACCAAGGGACACGAATCAGAACCTGGGATCTGCAAGCAAGCTGCTGGCAGCACACTTTTCAACCGCTGATGAACGCTGATGAACGCTGATCGGAATTCTATTACCGCGGAGACGCGGAGGGACGAGATGCTATTCGGGAGGTTTGCCTTTGATCTTCTCGATGGCTCTGGCCGCGTCAGCGCGCACGGTCACATTGGAATCGGAACGGAGGCGCTGAAGCGCCGGGATGGCAGAAATTGCCTCCGCCTCAAACTCGCTCAGCGCGTGGACAGCCGCTCGGCGGACCTTCGTGTCTGGGCTCGACGTGGCCTCGATGAGTGCGGGGATCGCCTGGACGGGATCGAGCCGAAGGGCACCCAGGGAGTCGGCGCTCACGCTAGCCAAGCGCAACTCACCGTGCCTTACCTGCTCGATGAGAAACGGAGCAAACTCAGCGGCTTGGGCGCCGAAATGTTCGAGCGAGTTACGGTGGAGTATGTCCCCGGCGAGGCCCGTGGTGGCCACGAGATTGGTCAGGGCGGGAATGGCGGTTGGACCGATGTACACGAGGGCATTAACTGCCCGCCTGCTCGCGTCGGAATTCCCAGACCGGCTGGCGAGCTCATGCAGCCAGGGTATGGCCGGGGCTGCCATGGGGCCGAGTGCTTCGAAGGCCTGCTGGGAGGCGAAGGCGCGCTCCACACCACCGAATACAAGCTGGCGCAGTGTCGGGCTGCGCTGGATCAACCCCTGGTATTTGTTCGCCACGGTCCAGAGCCGGGGGCGCTGGGTTCCAGGAGCGTAGGTCGTCATCCACAACTTACGGCGCCAACTTCCCGGATCGTAGGCGATCCAGCTCACGAGGATTGGCAGTCCATTGGTGCCGATGGCTTGGATGGCTTCTTTTGCCTTCTCCGAGTCGCCCCAACTGGGCTGGCCATACTGAACGAGCCACTCGCTCAGGCGTTTGCCTTCGTAGCTCGGCTCGGTATTGCGCAAAAAGAAGAACCAGATTCCGAATGCAAACACGCCGACCGTCAGGGCGATCAACCAACGCTTTCGTTTCCGGGATTCCACACGGGGAAGTTAGCGCCGATGGGATGGGATTCAATCGCGGAGGTGATGAAACCCCTTCAGGGTTTGGATTTTGATGACGGGTTACCCGGGGTAGATCTGACGACCAACCCCGGGCTGATGGATGGAACACCGTTGGTGTTCTGGTTTTGCGCGGCAAGTGCCGCGGTGCGACGCCTTCTCCGGAAGCCACCGGGCAGGTTGCCCGCCGGGACAGGCAGGGTTGCCTGTTCCACCCCAACCACAAGCTTGCTCAACACTGCGAATCAAACGCCGTGAACTTCAGTAATCGCAGTCCCAGTTTTGTTCGGCTGAACCCGCACCTTTTCGAAGCGTGGAGTGCGGAGGCCGGAACGCGGGATGGCGTTTCGCGGGAATCGGATCTGCATGACGCCGTGTTTGACGAGTGCCGGCGGAGGGGTTGGATTCCGTTGCACGGGAGCATGGCCGCCCGCACGCATCGCACCGAGGGCGAACCGGACTTTGTGATCCTGGCCGATCGGGGGCGCGCGCTGCTCGTCGAATGCAAGTCGCGCACCGGCAAGCTCTCGCCGGCGCAGGCCGCCCTCAAGCATCACGCCGAATCACTCGGGCACACGGTCCATGTGATCCGCAGCCTGGAGGAGTTTCTCAACCTGTCATGACCTTCTCACGTGTCACCAAATCCAGCCCGTGTCCGGTCTGCA
>WGOC01000023.1 GCA_016124235.1 bacterium
TAACAAGGCCAACACCTGCTGGGTGCCAAACCCGCGATGCAAGCGGCGCTTGCCCAGATCGATCGGCGGCAACGCCGCCTCAGTCTGCTGCTGGAGCTGATGATCGGGACGGCTCGGGAGCCCCTGCCTCGGGGACTGCTGCGGACGCGAAGTGCGGCCGCTCCGGCTGGACGCTGTGGTGGTGGGTGCGCTGGTGGAGGATGATGAGGTAGTCTTCATGGTCTTTTTTTTTGTGCTGTGCTGATCGGTCCGGACACTCGCCCTGCACGAATGGATGAGCCCGCGGCCGAGTGGCGGCTGGTGGGAGTAATCTTCAGAGGGAACCGCCTTTGCCCCCGAGGCCATTGAGCGGGCGCGTGAGGGCGGGTGATTGGAACGTCCAGCACAAAAACGGACCTGAGGGCGAACGTCGCCCTGCGCATACCGCCTGACGGCGGGTGACAGGCGGGACGCCTGTCCTATCTTGGAGGACGAGATCGACGACGAGGACGATTGGATAATCCCGCGACCCCGGAAACTAACGAAGGTGGCGGAGCTGTGTGGAAGACTTGCGCGAGCAGTGGAATGAAGGATGCCGGAGGGACTGGCACGCGATCACTGCCAGACCGGACGGGCGCGAGGTCCGGTGCAACGCCTGAGCAGTGACGGTGACAGGTCCCGGAGCGTTCCCCGGCCACAAGACGCTGTTATATCAAGTGAACCGGGCCGGCGAAGGGGCAGGCTGGGAAGGGAAGAGCCGGCGGGGACCTGTTGCCCGGGGTCCTGCGTCAGCGGGAGCGGGCAATGGGGCGGCACGCGGTATAACAGCTCTTGTGGTGGCGGGAACAAATCGCATCCACCCATGCCACGTGCTTGCGCGCCGACAGCGGAGCAAAGTTTGAATCTGCTGGGTCGCGATCGAAAATCTGGTAGGGCGGAGCTGCGTCTCCGCCGTGGAAAAAAGTTTGGGCGGTGACGCAACACCGCCCTACCATTCCGTCCTGTCTCGGCGGGCTCAGGCGGCGACGGTGAGTCGGAACGGAATGCAGCTCGTGCGGTCGGCTGACCACCGGGAGGTCGACGCCGGCGCAATGCAGTGCAGCGAACCAAAGCCAACTGAAACGCCAGAGTCAGGGGCGCGCAACGGCGCGCTTCCCCGGCCGACAGTCAGACACGGTGACGTCAGTCAGCCCTGGCAGTCTGGCGGACGATCCTCCCAACTGCCAGCGGGACGCTGGCAGCACGTTGTTGCCGGTGGGTGCCGGGCTCGCTGCCGGAAGCGAAGCCCTCAGGCACGCGGCGGGATGAATCTCAACAGGCCGGCGTCAGCGATGGGCTGCGGCTCCGGCGCAACGCAGTGTAGCGGGAGAGTCAGCCGCTCGCGGTGGCCGGGCGACCGAAACGAATTCCTGCCAGCAAGCTGCTGGCAGCACGCTTTCCCAATCCACCGAGGAGCGGGAGCGACGACCGTGGCCAATTACTGATATTGTCAGCCTGCCGCGCAGTGAAAGCCATCGACCACCAGAACGGGTGGACTGGAACGAATGAGTTCGAGTGGACCGACGGGTAATATCGCGCGCGCGGCAGTGAAAGGGCCGCTGAGAACGTCACCGTCGACCTGCGACGGGGCGGCCCGGTGCGAGGCCCGCAGGGCCGATGCATGAGCGTAGGCGTTACGCGCGCGGCCTGATGGGATCCTCGTGGGCGGCTGGCATGCCGGCCAACCGAAGAAATCATTCTGGACCCGAACCAAGGCGCCGCTGACAAATGGTTTACCGATCGGTGCTTTCCGCTGCCAGAAATGCGGGTTCTTGGAATTCTACTCCGACGCCCGGTTTGCCGCGGAGTGAAAGTTTCGCACAAGGCCACCAAATCTGTTACGGCCGAAATGCCTGCAGCCGGTAAAAGCGGTGCTCACCTAGCAGGTTATTCAGCGGGTAAAAAATGCTCCAGCCCGACCCATTCCAGCTTTCGGTAGCATTGAAGCCCTGGTTCAAATCGTCGGAATACTCGAGGGAATACATGGTCTGCGTGTCCGTTTCAAATCGCAGCCGGTAGCTGTTCGCCAACGCCGACCATTCCAATGTCAATTCTACCGGCTTCAACACATCGGGACCGCAAATGTTGTGCAGCCAGAGATCCGGCACAAACAAAGGAAGAGTGGCTGGTGAGATGGTTCGCTGACGTTCCGAAACAGTGGTGCTGGCTGTGGCGACGGTCGGCACGAAGCCGCTGATCGCCAGGTCAACCGGCGCAGCTGAGACCGCAGCTGCTCCCAGATTTCCACACTCGTCGAGCACCGTCAGACTCGGGTCAACGGCCGTGACTCCTTCGGCGTCGTAGTAGAGAAGCTTGTTCTCGGTAGGTTCGATACGAATGAATTTCGGAGTGGAACTGCTGTTGAGCCGGAGCGCTACGGCATTTCCCAGATTTCCATCAAAGCTGCAAAGCAGGTGACCCAACGACACCCAAAACTCGGCATAGACTCGATCTTGATAAATCCCAATCGGTTTGACGACAGCGCCGCCTGTGCTTTCCAGAGTTGTTTGCGCTTGCAGGGTTCCGTCGGTGCCACTGACGCGGAGCAGGACCGGAGTTTGGACGCCCTGCACTTCCTTGTGTCCGCCCAGAAAATAGTCTCCACCGGCAAAGTTCACTGAGTCGAGGTAGGCATTGTCGATGGCCGCGCTCCACGATCTTGTTCCATCGCTCTGCAAACAGATCAGGCGCGACTTTGGTATGGGCGCATACGTCACTTGATCAAAACTGAACTCGTAAAACTGCAGCAACACATCGCCATTGGAACCCAGCGTCCAGCTTGGATCTCCCAAGCTCGTCGTATCGAATGAGGTCTTGGTCGTGCCCAGATGGTTTCCGTTCAGATCCAGACGTGAATAGTAGATGCGCTTTGAGTAAACCGGAGGATCAATCGGGCTGGTACCCGGCGATTTTTGTACGTAGTCCATGTAGCAGACCACGTACTCCGACGCATTGGTATTTTGCCACATGGCAATCCACTTGACCGAATTGCCAAGGCCGGATGGTTGCAAAACGCGATCGATCAATTTGTCGCCGGCCGCGTTTAGAAGAAGGACCGAAATCGACGTGCCCAGGTCTTCAATTACCGCACTTGAATCGTCAGCGAAATGATGAAAGCTGACTTTCGTCGGATCGGTGACGGGCAGTGAACATCCCCATTTGCTCTTCAGTGTTTGTCCGACGTTCTCACTCAGATAAAGCGTGCCCGACTGTTCAGCATAGCCAGCAAGCACGTCCTCGCCTCCGTGAGCGGAGGTCATGTACGCCACAGCAGGATCACTATTCGGATGCAAGTAGGCTGACCATAGAAGCGCGCCGTCTGCACCCAGCCGCATTGAAACCTTCGACACAATTGCGGACGAGTAGGTGCCGTAGGATAACAAATACCCCGGTCGATCTGAACAGGGCTCAAACTGCGTGAATCCGGCGCTGATGCCTGATTGAGGATGCAGACTGAAATAGCGGTTCCAGCCCGGGTCGCTTGCGTTTGCGATCGGTACATACGCAAATGCCACTGCGACGAGCGCGAGAAATAAACGCTGAGTAATCATGATACCTTGCCGACCAACGTAACCCTTTTCGGCCAGACTTGACCAGTGCATTCGCGATTTCACAGTGACCCAACCGCCGCTACATCCACCGCTGTGTGCCACTGAATAATGCGTTCCCTCATCGGGCAGCGCAAACACACCTCCACCACTGGTAGCGCAAAGTATTCCCGCCAATGGTTCAGTCTGCCGTTCCTTCCCGCAGAAGCCTGCCCAAGTCCAACGCGACGGTGAACATGGCCAGTCCACCGGACCCAGCATTTATCTGGAAACTGGGCAACAGTTCAGATTAAAGCGCCGCAAATAGTACATCACAGCGCCCATTTCTGTGAAACAGAACAGAATTTCCACGTCGGTTCGGCGTCTTACCGCTTGAGTTTGCCATGAGGTGAAACTATCAATGTGGCGGATTTTCCAAGAGGGCGACAAATTGTTCAGGCAGAAACCGGCATAAAATTCGATCACGGGAGCAACAACATGGACGGTGAGGCATCAGAGGAAATCACGGAGCCAGTAATTCAACCCAAACAAGCAAAGCGTTACTACCGGCTGGACAGCCGTAAGGTGACCTTCGGCGAATACTGGAATATTGCCCGCTCATGGAAGGTGATTTTCCCGTGGATCGCCAAAGCGCTCAACATAAGGATGACGTTCACATCTCCACTCCCATACTTTGAGTCGGTGAGGGAGTTGAGCGTTGCGGAAACTGACTTTCCCTCAGAAGCACGGTGCAGCCTGCATCCGATGTTGGAAGGAGCCCAACGTCTGGGGTTCCTCTCCCCGCATTACTTCATGTACGCGTCGATGCACGGCGACTCCCGCATGTGTTTCATTGTCCTGCGGCATCCCTCGGGAGCTACGATTCGGCTCATCGATAGTTTGGTCGTCAACGTACATCCGCCCAAGGAAAACAAGCTGGTGGTTCTACTCAGTGAACTGCGGGACGGGACTTTCTTTTGCACTTCCGACCAGCCGGAGAAGTTCAAATCACGGCTGCGCGTTCTGACCAATCGCCTGGTCGGTGCGCCCTTGGAACAACTCGTCGAATCACACCTGCAAAAACTCGAGCAATTCCAATTCGAGAATCCGGCAAATCCAATCACGACCGACGACGCACTGGATCAGCTTTGGAATCGGTATGAAACTGCGTCGCGCGAGGAAGGAATGAACCGCGGGCTTTACGAGTGGATGACTCCCGAGGAAGTGACGGGTGAGCTCAAAGGTCTGGAGGACGCAAAATCGGCATCGAGCACGGCGTCGGAACACACCGGCGTCATGATGGAGTTGAACAAGTTGCAGAACGCGAAGGGCAGCTGGGGCAGCATGATCGCAATCCTCGTTGTCTCGCTGCTTCTCTTCATGGGAACGGGTTCCAAACAATGGGCGGGAGACTATCTCGTGATTCTGGTGGGAGTGCTCTTCGTGCATGAACTGGGTCACTACCTCGCGATGAAGTTGTTCAAGTATCGAAACCTCCGAATGTTCTTCATCCCGTTCTTCGGCGCGGCGGTATCGGGGCGGCATTACAATGTCCCGGGTTGGAAAAAGGTCGTGGTATCATTGATGGGCCCCGTGCCGGGGATTCTGTTGGGAATCATTATTGGCACCCTCGGGCTGCTGCTTCACCAAGCCATCTTGACCAAGATTGCCATCATCGCCTTGATCCTGAATGGATTTAACCTGCTCCCAGTCCTGCCATTTGATGGCGGGTGGGTTTTTCACACGTTGTTGTTTTCGCGACATCCGATTCTGGATTCAGGATTCAGGATCACCGCCGCAATCGCTCTCCTGGCCGGTGGCATGTATCTCGACAACAAGATACTGACGTATCTGAGTATTCCCATGTTCCTCAGCATTCCGGCGGCAACTCGTACCGCCAAGATTGCCCGCAAACTGCGAAGTGAAGGAGCAACTCAGGCTTCCGCTGACGACCAAACAATTCCGCCGGAAACGGCGCTGGCGCTCATCGAAGAGGCCAAGAAATCAAGTCCTCAAATGCGCACGAACAAGGCGCTGGCGCAGCAGGTGTTGAGCATTTTTGAGATTTTGAATGCCCGCCCGCCGGGCTGGCTAGCTACGGTTGGTCTTTTGTTCGTCCATGTTGGAAGTCTCGCGCTGGCACTGGTCTTCACCGGGGCTTTTGTCGTTGGTCAGCAAAACGCATTGACGGATTTGGTGGCGTCGAAAATGGAGCCGAGTCACTTGGTGGATTGCGATCAGATCCGGGAATGGCAGGGCTTGGAAGCGAGCGGCTTCAATTCCGCAAATCAAGCCACCATTGTCGCAACTTTTGAGTCCGCTGCAGATTCATTTAATGTCTTCCGGATTCTGACGAATGAACTACCGCAAGTTGCGCGGTTAAAGACCTTTGGCGAATCACTCTTTCTGTTTCTGCCCAACGCTCAAACCGATGCACAAGGTCAATGGAAACACTTCCTCATGGATCAAACAAAGGACGTCTTCGTCGATCGGACAAATTATTGGACCCGCTTTTCGCTGTCGATGGTTGCACCGGATCCTGCCACAGCAGAGGCCATAGCCGATGAAATGAATTCGTATCTCAGTACCCTGCCACAAAAGAGATTGGTCCCACCTTGGTTGCCTCACGATCAGCGTTCCACAAACGAACGGGCTGAGCATCAACGTGCGCGAATGACATATCTGCGATTGCAACGCAGTCGCTTTTCCGATGATGACGAAAGCGTTGAGACAACCGCTCTCTACCAACAGCTCAAGCTCGCAATAAAGGAAGGAAAACAAAGTGAGATTGACAGTTTGCAGAAGCAAATCAATGAACTGCGAAAGCAATCGCAGCAAAAACGAATGCAGGCTGTTTTGGCGGATTCCTCCGGAGAACTGGATACCAATATCTACAATTTGTACTTGGAGGCGGTGGCTGATCAGGGTGCCACCAATTCACGATATGACCAACTCGAACAAGAGATGGCACATCGCATGGGGCAACTTGAGGAGGTGGATGGTTTGGGTCTGGCCTCCGCCGAACCATTCACATCACAGATGGGTGTGGTCACACAGGACGATGCCCAGATTGACCTCATTTTTGTTTCGTTCAATCGAATCGCGTATGGCGCCCCAGCGTTGGTCAATTGGCTCTGCGAAAAGGGATGCACCAACTTTAAGTACGAACTTCTACCCGTCGTTGATGACTTCTTGGAAAAGCACAATTGAACCTGGAAGTGGACCAGCGAATAAACGGCCACATCATTACCGCTTGTAACCGAAGTCAATCCGCACGATCAATGTATCTAGTCACCATTCCTTCCAGCTCTGGATGAACTCACGGCTTACAGACCCGCATTGACCGCCTTTAACGCCAAGTGTTCCCGCCAATGGTTCAGTCTGCCGTTCCTTGCCGCAGCATCCTGTCCAGATCCAGCGTACGGGTGAACATGGCCAGCTCACCGTTCTCCGTACGCGGCCATTCGGACTCCGGGCGATCCCAATAAAGCTCCACCCCGTTGTCATCGGGATCGCGCAGGTAAAGGGCTTCACTCACGCCGTGATCCGCCGCGCCGTCCAGTTCGATGCCCGCCGCCAGCACGCGCCGCAGCGCGTCCGCCAATGCCGCCCGGGATGGATAAAGAATCGCCACGTGATACAAACCGGTTGAGCCCGGCGGCGGTGGCGATCCACCTTGGCTCTCCCAAGTGTTCAGCCCGATGTGATGATGGTAACCACCGGCGGACACAAAGGCGGCTTGCCTGCCGAAACGCTGTTGCAATTCGAATCCCAGCACATCGCGGTAAAATCCGAGCGCGCGCTCCAGGTCGGCGACCTTCAAATGCACATGGCCGATCCGAACCCGCTGATCGATGGGCTGTTTGTTCACAGCCACCTATTTAACACCAGTCCCAACGCGCGTCCATCTGCTCAAATGGCGGCCGCGTCCATCGTTGCCTATTCACCCCCTTGCTCGACCCACCGTTCGTCCTATTCGTCGTCCTCGTCCTCGATTTCAACGGTGGGACACAATGCCCGTGTGGAAACACCTCCGTGCGCGCCTTCTCATTGCCGGCCGCTTCCGCAATCCGCAATCCGCATTGACACGATTCGCGTCAGTCTTCCCACTGAAAACTGAACACTCATCAATTCTGACGTCTGGCTCCCAACTCCTGCCTTCTTTTTAAATATTGTGTTTCTCATGACCCCCACATCCTACCGGGAGGGGCAGGACAACCGCTGGGGTAGGGGTCCCTAAACTGAAAAATTATTTTACAGCCATTTCGGCATTACGGGAGCAAATTTCTTCGAAGCCTTGACCTGAGCCCAGACGCGGTCGCAAGCGTTTCGACGAATGCCGCGCTAGCCCAATAAAGTTTCGGCAGTGTAAATCTGGCGAGGAAGTTCCCCGAAGCCTATGCGCTCCCAAGGTTGGCCATCACTCCGCAGCACCTAAATAATGCATTTTAAGATTTCTACCCCTCACCCCATATTTGTCCGACTCAGTCTGGCAAAGTGAGAAATATGCGAAATCAAACGCCGCCTCATGACGCCGGACCACTGCCAACCGCCGAGCTAGCACCAGTCTCCAAAGCAACTTAAGTTCGCTTTCAACGAAACTGAGCGACTGCTACTGTCTGCGGTGTGAAGAAGCCCGGGGACATAAATCATAACGGTCAACAACTGCTTCGATTGACCAGCGAGCGTGGCACTGATCACAACTCGCGTGTCTGGATACTGAAATGCCACCGTTGTCTTCACGTCTATGGGAGCAACAGCACGGATGCTTTCGAGCGCAAATGTCCAAATTGCCAAAATGGAGCGGATGGACTTCCAATTCCGACCGAACGCGATGGAGAAAATTGGACGCGAGAAGAGCACATCATAGCGTTCCATCTCTACAATCGAATCCCATTCGGAACGATTCACATGCGTAACCCGGAGATTATCGAACTGGCGGCACTCCTCGGACGGAAGATCGGTTCTGTCTCTCGCAAATTGGCTAATTTCTCGCGGCTTGATCCAGTTCATCGCGCCCGAGACGTTCACGGCCTAGAACACGGTGCAAAAGGCGAAGAACAAGTGTGGCGAGAGTTCGCTGAATGTCCTGAATCGTTGGCTTTCGAAAGCGCCCGTTTGATTGCAGAACGACATGGCAAGCGAATCGAGGATGTTGCCGAAATAAACGAATCAGATTTACCACCGCCCGGTGTAGAGCGGGAAGCCTTGGTCAAACTTCGCGTCAACCAGGCATTCTTTCGCCAGCGAGTGCTTTCTGCATACGCATTCAAGTGTTGCGTAACTGGCCTTGCCAGCCGCCCATTGCTCGTCGCAAGTCACATTATTCCTTGGGCTGAGGACGCGTCAAACCGCCTCAACGCCCGAAACGGATTATGCCTGAACGCGCTGCACGACCGGGCATTTGACCGAGGGTTAATGTGGGTTGAGCAGGACTTTGTGATTCGGCTCTCATCCCTACTTCGCGAAACAACCACCGACTCAAAACAGACCGTGGATTGGCTGTTGAGCTTTGACGGCCAGAAGCTGATGTTGCCGCCAGATTTTCAACCCGATGAGCAGCTTCTCGCGATACACGCATCCCGACGCAAGGCGTAAGCGAAGATTGAGGCTTGCCGAGTTGGCGAAATCTGGCCAGGTGTATCTGCCGAATTATGCCAGCCAAACGAAAGCGCGATTCGGGCTACTACACCGTCATCTGCAAACATCATTCCGGGGTTGACGCTTGCGATGATTGGCGGTGGGTGACCGTCGTTATCAGGGGCATGGAAGACGCGCAGGACGCTGCCAACAACGCGTGCCTCTTCCTTATTTGGGACAGACAGGGCCAAGCCGAAGCCATGCTCGTGATCGAAGGTAGGCCGAAACAGTTCAACATTGATGGTGGGATTTTTGACGCCGAGGAATATGACGAGACGATTACATTCTCCCGGACGATTGCTTCAGTTCGCGAATGAAATTTTTGTTCACGGCCTTGGCTGGACTGATTCCAAGCAGCTTGATTCGAGTGGCGTGCTGCCCGACGTCTTCATAGTGCAAAAGCGTTCCGAGGTAATGCCCCGCATTCGGGGCTGCGGGAACAAGGACACCGAAGTCGCCCTGGCAAATCTGCTTCGTGCAAACAGACTCTTCGGCTGGCGCCGCCATCCACCGATCTTCGGCAAACCTGATTTTGTTTTTCGTAAGCAACGCATCGCCATCTTCGTTGATGGCTGTTTCTGGCACTGCTGCCCGAAGCATTCAAACTTGCCGGCCAACAACCGCGTCTTCTGGCAGAAGAAACTGGCTGCCAACGTGGCCCGTGATCGGCGCGTGAACCGCGAACTCCGAACGCTCGGTTGGCGCGTCATCCGCATCTGGGAACACGACCTGAAAAAGCCCGCCCGCGCGTTGGCACGAATTCGCAAGGCTCTTAGTTCCTGATGGCAGTCACACGTTGCCTCAAACGATCCTGCTTTGAGGGTGTTGTGCTGGCCTCGACGTCGTGCTCAGTTTAGTGCGCCGTCTTTTTTGTAGTGTCTGGCGGGGCTCCAGTTTTTCGGCAGGCGTTTGCCGTACGGTAGCTTGATCCGTCCCTTTTTCACGCCCACCGCAAACAGGTGTTCCACCACCTGCCAGAACTCCTGCTCGCTCAGGTGTGATTTCATGTAGTTGATGATCCTCGCCTCCACCACCGTCTCGTCGTGGTTCGTCGGGTCGACCAGATGTTCCACCGACGGATACATGGAGTGCCCGTGATCCAGATCCGGCCGCAGCGGCAGGTCACTGAAATAGCCTCTGACCTGTCCGCCCTGCAGGCAACGCATCAGCGCCTTCTTCTTGGTGGTCGGCGAATGATTTCCGCGGCGACACCACGTGGTCCATTCGGGCGGCACGTCGTCGTCGCTGGTGGTGGAGCCGGGAGTTGTTTGGTTTTCCTCGATGTTTTCCATTCTCATTCGGGAACGAGCAGGCGGAACACCACTGTCCTCCAGGGCTCATTCCAAAATCCCAAACGTTTTCCACCTCCTGTTGCTGCCACCCATCTCCGATCTCCCATCTGCCAACTTCGACCAGCTCAATCCGCCGGCTCGATGTGATTCATCCAACCCTTGTCCGAGAACTTGATGTAACTCGTGTCGGCGCGATCCTCGAACTGCACCGTCATTCCATTCCCATCCACGTCAATCACCGTGGCACACACACCCAAGTGACCAGGCCGGCCGTCATCATAAACGATCCTCCCGCCCTTCCTGATCCGGTCCACTGTGCCCGCAATTTTCATAACTGAATAATGCTTCACCAACCCCACAACAGCAAGCTTCCCCCGCTTAAAACTGTCGTTTCTACACGCACTTCATGGGCCGTTTGCCCGTCTCTCCTGTCCCGGGCATGCTGTTAGATCCCGCGCTTCATCACGATTTCGTCACTGGTCATCCCGGCGAACTCCCATCCTTCCTTCACCAGCCCGTTCATGATCACGTTCATGTAAAGCGCACGATCGTCCGATCGATCGGGGCGTTCCACTCGTCGCAGTTCGTCGCGCACAAATTCCACCTTACCGCCCGGCCGGATGATATGCGTGTTGTCGCGGCCGCCCCAGCGAATGGTGACGTACTCATATCGACCCGGCGCGTGTCCCGGCGACTCGGCGGCGATCAGCCGGGTGACAAGCATGCCCACGCCAAAGGCGATGATGAGTGCTAGGGTAATAAATGGTTTCTTCATGGTTTGGAATCGGGTTGCGGGTTGGATTGCGATGATTTCGGCAGATCAATGGTGAACCGGCCGTTGTTCGTGAGATTGAAATCGAAAAAGAGCCGCTTGGGGATCTTGTCCTCCGTGTCAAACCAGCGCCCGGTGTGGAACACCTTGGTCTGCACCTGCTGGCCCGGCTTCACCGGATACGCCTTGATCACGTATTCCTGGTTTCCAAAGTTGTGAAAGGTTCCGTCCCGATCGCCAAAAACCTTCACTGACGTGGGTGCTTTCCCAACATAATCACCATCGACCTCGATGCGGGCACCCGGTTCACTCGCTTCAATTTCAATGGTGTAGGCGATGGTTCCATCCGGTCCCTTTTCAGCGCCCTTCGGCGCGGATGCACATCCAACCGTCAGCAACAAAGCCACGGCACCAGCCAATGAAAAACAGATTTCCTTCATAATTAAATACTCCAACCCGGAGCTTGCCACTTTGTGCGGTTTTAATTGAAGCGAAATTCACGAATGCCGGTCGGCGGCATTTACCTGATAAGGTCCATGGAGTCGCGACTCCAGTTGTCGAGCTTTCGGATGATCAGATCCCGCAACTCGTCATCCATTCTCACTGCCCTCGGATCGACGATAGCATCCCGCAGTTGGGTCAACTTGTTATTCACCACGATCACGTCCCCCCGCGCAGTCCGCTCGATCATCCAACCAGGAATCGCCAGCACCGGCTTCACCGCCACTTCCTTGCCAAATTCACTCGTTAATTTTCGCTCCAGCGCTCGTGCATTCTTTCTGGCCTGTGCCAGCGCCTTTCGATCGGTGCCATTGGGCAGTTCCAGCGCTTCTCCCGTGAACTTCAGCACGTGATCGTCCTTGACCTTGTCACGCCCCAATTTCCGCCACGTTTTCGTTTCCACCGCGTAAACCGCGTGTGGTGCCACCACCACATGGTCGATGTTTCCGCGCCGTTCCATTTGCAGATCGTGAACCACGTGGCAACCATCGAGCATCAATCGGTTCAACTCCTCTCCCACCGCGCGCTCCCCCTCAAACCCGAGCGAGTACGCCCGCCATTCCATGACGGCTCGCCATGTCCACAGCAACAACCCCAGGGCGATTGCCAATCCCGTTGCGACGATTGCGATCGCCGCCGGCACATTTCCACCGCGGGAGATCGACTCCGCCGATACACTCACGGGAATGATTACCAGCACCGTGGCCATGAGCCGGATCAGCATTTTCTCGTTCAACGCCTCGATCCTGATCCGCAGATATTCTCCGGGCGGCCGGAGCGGATTGTCGCTGAACGGACGCCTTCCTTTGCGCTGGGTCTCCTTCACCAAGGCATAGAGCGCCAGCAGCACGAGTCCAGCCGGTGTCGCAACCCACCAGAAAGAACTACCCAGGATTTCTCCAAAGATACCCATGCCGTTGCTCCTTACCCGTTCCAAGGTGCGTCATCAAGCCGCCATTTCCTGCACCAGCTGCTTAAAACGAATCTGCTTTGATGGTCCAGGCCAGGTGCTGCCGGCGTCCGGCCGGCAATTTCCTAACCAAGGAGCGCATGTGTCTCGCGTACGGTTGCCGGTGTCTCGCCGACAACTTCCACCTCCACAATTTTCTCGGCGACTCCGCGCCTCGGGGGTTCAATCCGTAATCGCCTCCGCCGTTGGTTTCCCTTGGCGGTCATTCGCGCCATTCGTGTAAAGACCTTGTTCCTCCTGCGCTTCGTCATGTTCACCATCGCCCGGAGTTCGTCAGGCACGAGTTTCATCATCATCACCCCTGCCTAAAGCCCTTCAATCGAGATAGTTAAGACTTCGCGTGGGCGCCCCTCGTGGACGTGTGATTGATTACACCCGCTGGTTGATTAAGGCACCCGCGTTAGGGGACACCGGAATCGCCGGCGATCAAACCGATGAATGAACTGCCCGATACCGCTCTGCTCAAGGTCACGCGACTGACCCGCGGGACCGCCCGCGCCTTCAGTCTTGTTGCATTGATTTCGTGGGCGTCGGCGTTAAACGCCTTTCACACCGTTGGTATTGGCGGGCCGGTTGTGCCCGTCGTGATCGCAACCTGGCTGCTGGGACTCGCGGTGGCTTGGGAGTGGGAACTTCCCGGTGCCGTGGCGGTGATCGGCGCCAGCTTTCTGTGTGTCATTGTCGCGCCGCAAATCAGTCTGCTCCCGATTATCTTTGTGACGACCACCGCACTGCTTTTCCTTTCGTCCCACCTCATGCGCCGCACCTTGCGCGAGGAAGTGATCCAGCGCGCGATGGCCCTCTGACGGAGCAAAAGATTTCTCCACAAGCTGCTTCAAGCGATTCTGCTTTGATGGTTCTTGGCAACGTGCTGCCGGCGTCCCGCCGACAACTTCCTCGCCGGGGAGCGCACGCGTCTCGCGTGCCGTTGTCGGTGTCCCGCCGACAAATTCCGCCTCCACAATTTTCTCCGCGCCTCGGCGGCTTAGCCGGTAGTCTGCCATTAGTGGAAATCGACGGTTCAATCCGTAATCGCCTTTGCCGTTGGTTTGCCTTGGCGATTGTTCGCGCCATTCGGGTAATCGGCAATATAGGGCCTACGCCAAATCCACCCAGCGACACACGACCGATTCGGTGGTAACGAGAAGGCGGGGTAGCGCCTCCGAGCGCCTGCCGCAGCGGCCGCGCCGAGGTTTAGTTTGTGTAGGCTACGACCGCACAATGGACTGCGCCCTCTCGACGCTGGAGTTCGGCGCACTGAATAGGCCTGACTTCAGCGCCGTGGCCAATGGCGTCTTTGAAGATCCGGGCGGCCTCTTGGTCCAGAGGGGTGTAGAATCCCCCGTACGCGGGCATCAGATAGCCGTCCGGATGTTGGACCCCGTTCAGGTAGTTGATCCCCCGGGGGAAGTTGGGAAGGCTGGGAACCCTCACTACTTTCCAGCCGCGCGAAGCGAACACTTTTTCCTGGGCGGTGAGAGCGCGCGAGACACCCCGGAGCGTCGCGAGATAGTTCCGGCGGCCGACGTCGATGGTGGGATCATTCTCGAAGTCAAACCGACTCTGCAACAGATCCAATGCCTGAAGGAAAACCTGATAGTTGCCACTGGCGGAATCGATCACGCTTGTTTTGAAAAGGATGGCACGGTCTGAGCGATAGAGTCCGTCGGCATCCCGACCGCTCAACTGAGAGAGCGTACGATACGCCGTCCTTCCGGCGCCGCGGTTGAGATCATAACGGAGCCCGACTGCTTCTGCCCGATCCAACAGGCCATGTTGTTCGAAAGTAGCGATCGCCAGACCAAGGATGCCTCGCACCGCCGCATCCATATCATTGACGAACACCACCAGTTCTCCATCGATCTCTCGGAATGTGGCGTCGAAGTCCAGATGATAGGAAACCGCGGGCACGACCATGCATTCATCCACCCCGAATCCCCGGCGGAATACCTTCTCAACCTCGCCCGGCGAAAGTCCCAGCATCGTGTTGCGATAGATCGCCGTTTCACTCGTTATGAGAATGCGCCGTTCGGTTTTCGGATCACGCACGCCAATCAGATTACCCCCCTGGAAGAGTAGAGGAAACTGAACCACGCGACGACCCGACCGGGCGAGCATATCCATCACGAACGACTCACCAACCAGGGGAGTCGAATTGAGTTCTCCCCGCGAAGCGTATCGCGGTGTGATCGTGGCCCGTTCCCGCTGATCGTCCGCCAATGCAATGGTGCCCGGTTTCCCATTGTCTTGCGCCCATGCCTCAACGGCACCTGGTTCAGCAAGCAGGGTCAACTGGTGCGGGCGGCTGAAGGGTAGCATGGCCATCGCCCAACTGGTTACCGGTTCGAGCATTGCTTCGGGAGCCGTAACCAGGAAGTCGCACGCGGGCATGGCTTCGACGACCTGCCGGATGACGTCGATGGAATCTCCGGGCACCACGCCGTTTCGGTAGCCGCCTCCCGCTTGCATACGCAGCAGTTGCACCTCCTTCGAACCGGTTTCCACAGCGACCTCGAAACCCGTCCATTCGTCAGGAACGTAAAATTCAAACGGCGGCGGCCCCGTCGAAACGCGCGCCGCGCCGGAGTCACGCAGCAGGTTGGAAGCAACACTGGCGATGAGTTCCGCCGGAGTTGTCGGACTGTTATTTCTGCCAGCAGGCGTAAATGCCGCGAGCAGATCCTCGGGAAAGCCAATGGTCCGCAGTTCGGACAAGCCCGCCTCGGGTTGTTTCGCAAAACGATCCGGCCCCAGTATGCGGATTACTTCTTCGAGCGTGCGAATCAAACCGGCGTTGGCGAGATGCTGATCGACGTATGCCGCCGCCGACCGCTGCTTCTCGTTCAAGGTTTCAGGCTGACCGAAGGCTGTGGTCGAAGTCCCGGCGTATTCAAGAATGGGCGCACGGAATCCCTTCGGAATGTGACTGTTTACGGCCGCAATCTGGCCACCGTTAATACTCGAAAGCGATTGGTCGGGGAAGATGACACGGATGGCGTCCGGGATTGGCTGTTGAATGGGACGCTTGGGAATGGATCGAGGAGGCAACCCCGGCGCCACCTGATGGTGCGTGGTGATGTAATCATTGATAATTGTTCGGCCGCCGACCAGGGCTTTGTAAATGTCGGGCGGTCGGGTGATGCTAGGAGATCGCAGTTCGGCAGCGGCCAAGTGTTTGAGACCAAGCACGAGGCCAAGCAAAACTAATGGTCCTGACCAATACTTATATTGGAAAACCACGCTCGCATGATTTCACTGTCCTTCTCGGCGTATAGAAGATAAGTGCGAGAGTACTACGAAAGTGTCGGACGTTTGTGCGCAATTGGTAGAATGCGGCGCATCTGGGCAGATTCTTGCGAATTTGAGATGAGCCAATGCAGGGAGCGGCACACTTCAACATCACCGGGAGACGTGGCCCGGAAAGGTTGCCGGACGACCTGAAACCCGTGTACGCCTCTTGGTTTTTCTCCGCACGTTATCCGGCAACAGCGCAATTGATCCAGTCGTCCTTAGTACAGCAGCCTGCTGTCAGAAAGACGCAAAAAAGATAAATGGAAACCGACCGTTGTGTGGCCGTCTGGTTGAGGTTCCCCTGATTGAGTGGACAGAAAAGGGCGAGCTGGTAAATGAGATACCAGCGTATGAGAAAACCGATCAAACGGTATGACGCGACCTTCAAGCGTGATGCCGTGGAACTCCTGTTGAGCAGCGGCAAGCCGTTGA